>NZ_JQKM01000003.1:0-948340 GCF_000746035.1 Bacillus sp. UNC69MF
CATTACCATGAGCATGTCCCGCAAAGGGACGCCCGCTGATAATGCCTCCATCGAATCGTTTCATTCCTCGCTAAAGTCTGAAACGTTCTATCTTAACAGCATTGATCGAACTACGACTGCCATCGTAGAACGCACTGTCATAGAATACATTCATTATTATAACAATATTCGTATTCAAACCAAACTAAACAACCAATCACCGATAAACTATCGGCAATTGGCTGTTTAAAAGGTGTTTTGACCCCTGTCTCAAAAACGGGGGGCAGTCCCGGTTTCCGGGGTGTTTTTGTTATTCTGCAATCGCGTCTGTTAAAACAGGAACGACTTGTTTCTTTCTGGATACGACGCCTTTTAAAAGAGCCGTGTTGTTTTCTAAAGTCACGTTGAATGCTTTTTCCACTTTTGACGCTTGATCACCGATGGCAAGCGCAAGGGAATCGTTTTCCAGAATATCCGTAATCACGAGAAGGAACAGGTCAAGGTTCTTCTCAGCAATTACTTTTGAAAGAGCCGCTTCTAATTCCGGCTGCCGCTTTTTAACATCTTCAATATCAACTGTGTTGACTTGGGCGATTTCGACTTTTTTGCTGCCGAGCGTGAACTCTTTCGCATCAAGAGAAATCAGTTCTTCCACAGTTTTTTTGCTTAAGTCGGCGCCCGCTTTCAGCATGTTTAAGCCGTACTCTTCCGCATCTACGCCGGCAATTTCAGCAAGCTCTTTTGCCGCTGCGATATCTTGCTCCGTGCAAGTCGGAGATTTAAATAACAGAGAGTCGGAAATGATTGCTGACAGCATGAGGCCCGCAATTTCTTTCTCGATTTTCACGTTATTTTCTTTGTACATTTTGTTTAAGATCGTAGCCGTACAGCCGACCGGCTCAGCACGGTAGTAAAGAGGTTCCGCTGTTTCGAAGTTGGCGATACGGTGGTGGTCGATAACTTCAAGAACCTGAACATCTTCGATATCCTTGATGCTTTGCTGGCGTTCATTGTGGTCAACAAGGATGACGCCGTTTACTTCGTTTGCGGCTGTTTCCACCAAACGCGGGCTTTCCTGCTTGAAATAATCAAGCGCGTATTGTGTTTCGCCGTTGACTTGTCCAAGGCGGACGGGCTCAGCATTGAAGCCGAGTTTATTTTTTAGATCAGCGTAGGCAATGGCAGAGCAAATGGTATCTGTGTCTGGGTTTTGATGTCCGAAAATAAGAATTTTTTCCATAATAACTCCTTGTCCTTTTTTGTAGTGTAAACAATCTTTTTATAGTTTAACACGTCTTGAGGAGGGTGTAATCTTCAAAACCTTAAAAATTGATGTGAAAAAGAAGCATTTTTGTTGAGAGGTGGAGAGGATTGCGAGTAAAATACTGGGTAAGTCAGATGCTAATCAGCATATAGTATCAAAAAAGGTACTATGGAGGATGAAAAATGAACATATATCCGAATAAAGAAGGTTGTCCGGTTGAACTGACGCTTTCCGTTATCGGCGGAAAGTGGAAGGGTATTTTGTTTTATCATATGATCGGCGGAAAAAAGCGGTTTAATGAGTTTCGGCGCATTTGCCCCAGCATTACGCAGCGTATGCTGACGCTTCAGCTTCGCGAGCTTGAGGCGGACGGCATCGTGCATCGCGAGGTATATCAGCAGGTGCCTCCAAAGGTGGAGTATTCTCTTACCGAATTCGGCAGGTCGCTGGAACCGATCGTTTTGCAAATGAAGAAATGGGGAGATGCCAACCGGGAGTTTCTCGAGACATACCGGGATAAAACGTCTCCTCAAGATCAGTCCGCTCAAAAATAAGAAGCAGCAAAGGATTAAATTCCTTGCTGCTTTTTTTTTATTTCATCGCGATGGCCTTTCTGGCGTTGCGCACGTCATTTTTCAGCAATTCGCTCAGGTTGTAAGCCGGATATTGACCGCGTTCTTCCATATACTCAAAGACCATTTGATGCCACTTGATGGCCGCATTTAAGTGCTTGACGAAAACGTGTCTTAATTGAGGTGTGGCCGTCTCTGTAATGGCTCCGGCGTAATTGCGCACAGACGTTTTGGCCATGCTCAGCAGGCCGCCGCTGTAAAAGGAGGAATCAGCGCGCTCTTCTGTTTCATCCTCACGAAAAGCGGGAGCTTCAGGGAAGAAAGGAAGCAGTTCACGCAGATTTTGTTCCAGCGAATGGATGGAAAATCTGTAAAGCTGTTTTAATCTGGCGTCGCTTACGTCCCGCTCTGTTCTTTTTAATTTCACAAGTCCGTTTGCCTGGAAAGCCACTAACTCATGCAGTTCTAACGTTTCATGCCATGCTAATGTTCTCCGCTCAGTCATGGTGTAAGAATCTCCTTTATCCTTCATTTTCACTATCAGCATATGCCCCGGTTCCGATGTTGTTCCTGATGTTTTGAAGTTTCCAGAAAGGGAAAATCAATGTAAAGGAAATACGAAATAGAGGTGAAAATATATGTGGGACATGATAAAGAACTTCTTCCTTTTCAGCAGCGGTGTTTTGCAGGCGACCACTCTCTTACTTATCGTTATCGTCTTGTTATATGTACGAAAAACCAAAAAGAAAAACAGAGATACTTCTGGTTTCATGGATGATCAGGATCACTGATACAACGGGCATTCTTTCACTGGGATGTCCGTTTGTCTGTTTTCATGTTTCACATGGAACATTGCGGCTGTCCGCGCTCATTTTACTTGCGATTTCGACTTATGTTAAAATATATACGTGTATTTTGGAGAGTTTATGGAAAATTCAGGTCTTGAAAGAGACATTGCGGCGTCAAAAGAGCAGTCGTCTAAGCTGCTCTTTTCTATTCGTATGTTCGAATGATACAAGGTTTGAGGTGAGTAAGTGAAAAATACAAGGGCTCTAATAGAAGGCGCCATTTTGATCAGTATTTTTGCAATCATTTCCCTTTTGGTCGTGTACCTCCCTTTACTGGGGGCAATTCTTCTCTTTGCTTTGCCGCTGCCGATCATTCTTTACACCATTCGGCACGGTCTGAAGCCCGGGGTATGGATGGGGCTTGCCAGCCTTCCTGTCAGCTTTATTGTAAGTTCGTTTACCGGGCTTACAGGCGCTTTTACGGCGGCCTGTACGGGAATCGCCATGGGATATTATTTTAAAAAGAAACAGTCCGGCTATGCGGTTGCTGCCGGCGCTATGGCGTATGTGCTGTGCGGCGTCGTTTTTTTTGTGGTCAGCATCGTGTTCCTTAACATGAATGTGGTTGATACCACCATGTCCCAGCTTCGGGAGTCGCTGTCTGTGGCTGATACCATGTCAAAACAGCTGGGTTACGGAGACCAGTTCGGGAAGCAGATCAAGCTGATGGAAAGTCAGCTGAGCACGGTTCAATATCTTTTTCCTACAGTGCTCGTATTGACCGGCATCGTTTTTTCTTTCCTCAGTTATGCTATGGCAAGGCCGCTTTTACGGCGATTTTCCCCTGATCTTCCGAAGATGAAGCCTTTTAGAGAGCTCAAACTCCCGCAAAGCGTTGTCATTCTGTATTTTATTGTGACGATATTAGGGTTTCTGCCTTTAGAAAAAGGGCATATGCTGTATTCGGTTTCATTGAATGGGGGATTTATTCTCAGCTTGCTGATTTGTATTCAAGGATTAGCGTTTATTTTTTTCTATTGCCGCGAAATGGAGATGCCGAAAGCCGTTCCTGTATTAGCAATTGTGCTGGGGGTGCTTTTTCCGCTCATCTTGTCCGTGTATCTCCTCTTAGGCATCATTGACATAGGCTTTAACATAAGAAATAAGGTGACGCGAAATTGAGTGTGACTTACAGGTGGGGGGTTGATAGAAATGCCTAGTTTTTATGAAAAACCGTTGTTTCGGTATCCCATCTATGCATTGATTGCATTGTCAATCATCATAATTCTCATCAGCATTTACTTTAACTGGCTGATAGGAGCCATCGGCGTTGTGCTGCTCGCCGTGATCTTGTTTTTCATTAAGCGTGCGGATTCTCTGATCAGAAAAGAAATTGACGATTATATCTCCACGTTATCGTATAGATTGAAAAAAGTAGGCGAAGAGGCATTAATGGAAATGCCTATCGGGATTATGCTGTTTAATGATCAATATTACATTGAGTGGGCGAATCCGTTTTTGTCTTCCTGTTTTAATGAAAGCACGCTCGTCGGACGCTCGCTGTATGACACATGCGAGGCCGTCGTGCCGCTGATCAAGCAGGAGGTCGATTCGGAAACGATCACCTTGAATGAGCGGAAGTTTAAAGTAGTGATTAAAAGAGATGAGCGCCTGCTTTATTTCTTTGATGTGACAGAACAGATTCAGATTGAAAAGCAGTACGAAAATGAGAGAACCGTGCTGGCATATATCTTCTTAGATAACTATGATGACGTCACACAGGGGCTGGATGACCAAACGAGAAGCACGATGAACAGCCAGGTCACCTCATTATTAAATGCGTGGGCGCAGGAGTACGGCATTTTTCTGAAACGGACGTCCTCGGAGCGGTTTATCGCGGTGTTAAATGAACACATTTTAACGGAGCTTGAAAACGCGAAATTTTCGATTTTGGATGAAATCCGAGAAAAAACATCCGTTCACACTGTATCTTTGACCCTCAGTATCGGGATCGGCGCATCGGTTTCTTCCTTGAAGGAGCTTGGAGATCTGGCGCAGTCCAGCCTCGATTTGGCTCTCGGCCGCGGAGGCGACCAAGTGGCGATCAAAATGCCGAACGGCAAGGTGAAATTTTACGGCGGCAAAACGAATCCGATGGAGAAGCGCACAAGGGTGCGCGCCCGGGTGATTTCTCACGCGCTCAAGGAGATTGTCTCAGAAAGCAGCAATGTCATTATCATGGGGCACAAATTTCCTGATATGGACGCAGTCGGAGCCGCAATCGGAATATTGAAGGTGGCGCAGGCCAACGGCAAAGAAGGCTACATCGTCATTGATCCGAACCAGATCGGATCAAGCGTTCAGCGTCTGATTGAAGAAATTAAAAAATATGAAGAGCTGTGGTCGCGGTTCATCACGCCGGAAGAGGCGATGGAAATTTCAAATGACGACACGCTGCTTGTCGTCGTTGATACACATAAACCATCCCTTGTGATGGAAGAGCGTCTCGTGAACAAAATCGAGCACATCGTTGTGATTGACCACCACCGCAGAGGCGAGGAATTTATTAAAGACCCGCTGCTCGTTTATATGGAGCCATACGCTTCATCCACCGCAGAACTCGTGACGGAGCTGCTTGAATACCAGCCGAAGCGGCTCAAAATCAATATGATTGAAGCGACGGCCCTGTTAGCTGGTATAATAGTGGATACGAAGAGTTTTTCCCTTCGCACGGGCTCGCGGACGTTCGACGCCGCTTCTTATTTGAGAGCGAAAGGCGCAGATACGGTTCTGGTGCAGAAAGTTCTCAAAGAATCGGTCGGTTCTTATATCAAGCGGGCGAAGCTGATCCAGCATACGTCTCTTTATAAAGAACATATCGCGATTGCTTCTCTTCCTGAGAACGAAGAGGAGTACTTTGACCAGGTGCTGATTGCGCAGGCGGCTGATTCCCTCTTATCGATGAGTGAAGTGGAAGCTTCATTTGCGGTAGCCAGACGGGATGAGCATACGGTGTGCATCAGTGCGAGATCGCTGGGCGAGGTCAATGTGCAGATTATTATGGAGGCGCTGGATGGCGGAGGGCATTTAACCAATGCGGCAACCCAGTTATCGGGCATTTCTGTCTCAGAAGCGCTCGTCCGGCTGAAGGAAGCCATTGATGAATATTTTGAGGGAGGCGTTCAGAGATGAAGGTTATTTTCTTACAAGATGTAAAAGGTAAAGGAAAAAAAGGCGAAGTGAAAAACGTAGCAGACGGTTATGCACATAACTTTCTCATTAAAAAAGGCCTCGCTGTCGAAGCAAATGCGACAAACATCAGCGCATTGAAAGGACAGAAAGAAAAAGAGAAAAAAGAAGCGATTGCCGAGCTTGAAAGAGCCAAAGATTTGAAAGAAACGCTTGAACAGCTGACTGTTGAGCTGAGTGCCAAATCCGGTGAAGGCGGCCGTCTATTCGGATCTGTCACAAGCAAACAGATTGCAGAAGCGCTGCAAAAAACGCATAAGATTAAAGTGGATAAACGGAAATTGGAGCTCCAAGACGGTATCCGCACACTGGGATATACAAACGTTCCTGTAAAGCTGCACCCTGAAGTTCAGGCTGTGCTGAAGGTTCACGTAAAAGAAGAAGCGTAATACACAATGAAAAACCCGCCGATCCGGCGGGTTTTTTTCATGTCAGCAGACGGCGCAGCGCAAGAAAATGATGAGATTGTTTCATTTCCGATCATCACCAGATTGCATATTATATTACATCATAACGAAGGATGTGTCGGTATGAAACGATTTTTTTCTGAAACATATTTTAATAATCCGGAGAATAAAAAGGCGCTGGAGCACTATCCGCTGATCGGTGATGGAAAAGACGGGGAAGTCTATCGCTTAACACACAACAAATGCGTAAAATACTTCTTTGAAAAAGGGACATGCAAAAAGGAATTGGCAGCTTTAAAGACCGGACAAGGTTCCCCGGTGATTCCAAGACTGTATGAATACGGAGATCGTTATATTGTGATGGAATATGTCCAAGGCACCTCTCTTGCCCGCCATATCAGAAAAGAAAAATCCCTGTCCGTCAAACTGACTGCTGATATTTTAAATATGCTGGATGAATTAAAAAGAATCGGTTTTACCAGATGGGATGCCGAAATCAGGCACATTCTGATCAACGAACACGGAAATCTTAAGGTCATCGACCATAAAAGAGCTTTTTCCGCCATTACCCGGTTTCCCGTAAAACTATTAAAAGGACTGGACAAATACGGCTTGGCGGATGAGTTTTTGAACACTATAAAAAAATTAAATCCGTCACGTTACCTGGAATGGCAGCCGCACATGTAAGTTTCTGAAAATCCGCACATGTAAGTTTCCTTTTTGTAGGGTCGTCATATGATATTTGTAACATTTGTTTGGTGGAGTGTGGAAAAAATGGCAGAATACATTATGGTTATCGGCGCTCATCCCGATGATGAACTATTGGGATCAGCGGGCACCATAAAACGGCTGATCAATGAAGGATATAAAGTAATTTCCGTTATTACGGCATTAGGAAGAAAAGAAGAAGCTCATCATATTAAACAATTAGGCGAACGCGCGAATCAAGAGCTTGGAATTGAGAAAGTCATCTTTTTGGAGCACACGAATTTAGAGCTGGAATGTATCCCTCTTCATAAGCTTGTCAAAGAATTAGAGCAGCTCATTCGCGTCTATCAGCCTGATAAAATCTTTACACATCATTACGGCGATATCAATATGGACCACCAGAGAACATTCCAAGCAGTTTTAACAGCCGCCAGACCGCTTCCGAATCAAAAGCCTATCGAACTGCTTACGTTTGAAACGCTATCTTCAAGCGAGTGGGAGAGGAATACGGCTGATAAACTTTTCAAGCCTAATTACTTCGTCAATATCACAGACACAATGGATGCCAAACTCGCGGCGCTTCACCACTATGACGTAGAAATGAGGGATTACCCTCATCCCCGTTCATATGAAGGCGTAAAACATTTAGGAAGAGTCAGGGGGATGACGGCGGGTGTGGAATACGCCGAAGCTTTTGAAGTCGTGCGGAGGATCTGGAAATGATCAAGACATTTTCCGTCCCCTATCCGTATATGGTCCAGACGCTTGACCGCTACTACGGGGTCAAAACGCGCCCGCGAAAAAAGGCGGCAGTAAAGACACAGTTGAAACATGAACATCATATTCCGCGGTTATACAGGAAAAAAAAGAAGTTATCCATTTTGATTGCCACGTTTTGGGACTACCCGCACACGGGCGGTTTATCAAACTATATTAAAACGCTTAGTGAAGGACTGAAAAAAAGAGGTCATAAGGTGGATGTCATATCCCCTAATCTGTTTCCGTCCGCACAGGTAAAAGAACTGCGGGCGGCTGTTGTTCCGAAATTAAAAGATTTCTTTAAAGACAGATATGGGGTTTATAACGATCATATTTTGAAAAATAATCGGCTGATGTTTATATACGAGCAAATGCTTCAAAAGATTCATTTGGAAAGATATGATGTGTTCCACGCTCAAGATTTATTTACAGCCAATATGTTAGGCAGGTTCAATCAAATCTATAAAAAACCTTTATTTTTCACACCGCATGGCATGTTTACTTTCAACAGACTTAAATTTCACATCTTTAAAAAAGGCTCGGTAGAAGAGATTTATTATAAAAAATTAGAGATGAAAGCCATTGAATACGCAGATCGCCTGATTATTATCAGCGATACGTTCCGCAGCCCGCTCATGAAGCTCGGAGCCGAACAGGAAGACATGACAACGGTGGTCACAGGAATCGATTACGATGCAAAAACAGGCGGGAAAAGAAAAACCCCGTTACCGAAAAATAAGATCATCATCTCGTGTATTGCAAGATTAGGCCCGAGAAAAGGTCACAAATATTTACTGGACGCACTTTCGAGAATTCCATCTGATGTACTTGAGCATGTTGAAGTGCTGATCGCGGGCGACGGAGAGATGAGGAGCGCCTTAGAGGAACAGGCTCGAAAACTGAATCTATCTATGGTTTCCTTTTTAGGAAAAAGAGATGATGTTCCCGCTATTTTGAATGTGACGGACATATTCGTACTGCCGACCATTAATGATAGTCTGCCTATTTCGATTATTGAAGCGATGTTCAGCGGCTCGGCTATCATCGCGACCGATTGCGGGGGTATTCCGGATCTGATCCGCCATAACAAAACGGGGCTTATTGTCGAGCCGGGAAATGCAAAGGTTCTTGCCCGGGCTTTAGCGTTTTTTATCACTAACAAATCTGCGCGGAAGATAGCTGCTTCAAACGCAAAGGCCTACGCAGAGAAATATTTAAGCAGTGAGACGATGATAAAAAATATCGAATCGATTTATCAAAATACCAACAGCTCGGAGGGAGATCATGAAACATGAACATGCAGCCGTTGTACTTGATTTCAGTGCAAACGGGATTGGGATCATTCGCAGCCTGGCCCGAAGAGGAATCGATGTTTACGCGTTTGACACGGAGGGACCTTATCGTATCGGAAAATCAAGGTTGGCAGATTGCGGGATATGTCCCAGCCCTTTAACACAAGAGGAAGAACTGCTGACATTTCTGACTGATTTCGGGAAGCGATTCCAAGCAAAGCCGGTTCTGTACGCAGGATCTGATGATTATGCGGGATTTATATCTAAATTCCGCGAGACATTAGCCGGCTTTTTTTTGTTTTTGCTCCCGAGCCGCTCTCTGTTAGAAACGGTCTTAGATAAAAGCAAAGCATATGAATTAGCGGTCAAGCATCACATCCCCTGCCCGAAAACCTTTTTTCCGAACAACCGGGATGAGCTGGAAGAGGCCATCGCCAATATTGACTTCCCGTGTATTTTAAAACCGGTGGCCGGCCATGAATACAGAAAAAAAGTAAACAAAAAAGCAATTGTAATGAAGGATGCCGCACAATTGCGCAAGGAGTTCAGCTCCTACAGAGAAAATGGAGAACTGCTCGTGCAGGAGATCATCCCCGGAGACAACCAGTGTTTTTATAAAGTCGCCACTTTTTATGATGACCAAATGAAATTAATGGGCTTATTCTCTCTGCAAAAGAACCATCAATTCCCTGCAGATTTTGGCGCGGGGGCCCACGTCGTCAGCAAACGGCTTCCTGATTTAATCAAGAAGACCCTGCCGTTTTTTGAAGCGATTCAGCTGAAGGGAGTAGGCATGGCGGAATTTAAAAAGGATCCCCGGGACAATGTTTACAAGTTTATCGAAATTAATCCGCGCTTTTGGCTCAGCCATAGCCTGACAGAACCGGCAGGCGTTCATTTCGTTTACATGTACTATCTGTATTTGACCGGACAACATGTGAAGCCCCAGCTCGAACAAAAAGACGGAATCAACTGGATTTATGAGGTGCGTTATTTCTTAACGTTTTTGAAGAAACGAAAAAGAGGAGAAATGACGTTCCGGGATTTTTGGAAAGGGTGTAAAGGAAAAAAAGAGTACGCTCTTTTTGCTTGGAATGACCCGATGCCATTTATCAGAAACACTTGGTCTCATCTCAAAAACAGCTGGAAACGGAAGCGGAAGGAAGATCGGCATGTATGAAAAGGATCTTTTGTATGGCGCATTTCAAAAACTGAGAATTGACGAAAAACTGTCGTATTCGTTCGGTGAAAGGGCTGCGGTGAATCCGGATGACATCACATGCCTGAAATCGACGGACAGAAGCGCCATTTATAAACTGTTTGTAAAGAAAAAATCCGGAACTGTTCCGCTGATATTGAAGGTATATAAATCTTCCCGTGAAAAAAATAAGGTCGAGATTAATATATACGGGAAAGCCCGTTCCGTTTTAGGGGATTTGCTGCCGGACATCTATCTTATAGAAGAAAGTGACCATGAAACGTGGATATTTATGGAGTTTGTCAGCCAGATCAGGGGACAGCTTACATTTCACCCGAAGCATTTCAAGTATATTATTCCGTCTGTCGCAGAATTGCACAGCCGCACCTTTGAAAATAAGAATATTTCTGACGGTAAATGGCGGTCGTGGCTGCCGGTATATGAATCGGAAACCATGAGAAAAGGGCGTAAAAAGCAGATCAAAAAGACAGCGGAATTATTGGATAGAGCTCTTAAAGATGAGCGCACAAAAGATATCGTGAAGCCTCATTATCGGCAAATCACAAACTTGCTTGAGCAGGAGGAGCCGGATTTTTTCCCTGAATTGATACAAAACGGCTCAGCCATCACACACGGTGATCTTCATATGCAGAATATCTGCACCCACGATGCGTCCGGGCATGAACCGTGGGATATTCAATTCATCGATTGGGAATCCGCAAAATACGCGCCGGTTTGGTTTGATATGACGGTGCTGGTTGAAATTCTGCTTGGCTTCAGAAAAGATTGGAGCCGGCACGCAGAAGATATTCGGACGTATTGCGTAAAAGTGTATACGAAAGAAATGAAAAAGCGGGGCATTCATTTTCAGACCCCTCCTATGACGCTTTATAAAATGGCTTATTTGCAGAGAACACTTGAAAAAGGGCTTCATACCCAATTGCGGAGAATCTTCGACAATCGGGGAGGAGAACTGCTGCCGTATCATGTTGACAAAGTGTCAAAATGGGGACGGGAATTAGGATTATAAGTTTGAGAGAGGGGGAGCGGATTTGAAAGAAGAGATCGGCAAGCCGAACGGTCTGGTGCCTCTAGCCTTATTGCGCGTCATGGATCAATTTTACGGGATCGAACATCAAAGTGAGCCAGAGATGCTGTATTCGTTCTGTGCGGAAGGAAAAAGCTCCCCTAAACGAAAAAAGCCATTGCGTATTCTGTACGCAACTTTTCTCCGTTACCCGAATGTCGGAGGGTTGGCGAGTTATATCACATCAATTAAGACGGGTTTTGAGCGCATCGGTCATCAAGCGGATGTCATCTCGCCGCTCCAAATGCCGCCATCTTTTTTTCAGGAAGATATCCCGCGGGCCGCTGACGAGATCAGAGCGTTTCTTGTTGGCAGATACGGCGCCGCAAACGAAAAGTTTGTGAAGAATCTCAGCTATTTACATGTCTTTCAAAGATTTTTGAAGGAGAAAGACTTAGAACAATATGACCTGTTTCACGCGCAGGATTTATTTGCGGTATTTTTGCTGGGATACCTTAATCAAACGTACCAGCGTCCTCTTTTTTTCACGCCGCACGGACATTTTACGAAAAGCCGGATGAAGTTTCATAAAATCCAAAAGGGTTCAATAGAAGAGGCATATTTCAGTGAAATAGAAAGGCAGGGTATTCGGGCTTCGGATAAAATCATTACAATCAGCGACTCCTTTCACGAGCCCTTGCTGGAGTACGGAGCGAAGGAGGCCCAGCTGAAGACTGTTCATACCGGTATTCACATTCAGGATGCCCCTGAGTCAAAACGTGCTGAAAAGCTCGTGATCGCGTGCGTTTCCCGTCTGACCGAGCGAAAAGGACATGATGTGATGCTGGACGCTCTCGCCCGCATCCGGCACCATTTATCCGGAGTTGATATATGGATCATCGGAGACGGAAACATGAGAGGGTTTCTGGAAGAGAAGAGACGGAAACTGGGCCTCTCAAATGTGTTTTTCCTCGGAAAACGACGTGATGTGCCGGCGCTTTTGGCTGAATCATCTATATTTGTCCTGCCGACATTGAATGATAATTTCCCTATAGCGATCATCGAAGCGATGTTCTCAGGTCAAGCCATTGTCGCAACTGACTGCGGAGGAATCCCTGAGATGATCCGGCATGAGGCCACAGGGCTTATTTGTCAGCCCGGCAACAGCCGCGAACTTGCTGATGCTCTCGTAATGCTGATTACGGATCAGTCTCTCAGGGAACGGCTTGGAAAAGAAGCGCGCTCCTATGCCGGCCGGCATCTGCGTCAGGAACTGATGGTTTCAAAAATAGAAAGGATTTATCAATCATTTTTCTGAATGATACCGGCGCCGCATGGCAGGTGCTTCAAGAGCAAAATAAAGAGGCCGGCGTTTAACTATCCAGCCTCTTTCCGAACTATTTTTTCATCTCATACAGAGTCTGCTGACTTTGTCCGCCCGGGCCGCCCGTCATTCCTTTCCGGGCTGAGCTTGTTTTTCCGGTGCTGTATTGGTCAGCTGAGATTTTTGTGCCGTTCTTTTTCCTCCATGAGACAAGCTTTGTGTTGCCTGAATTGTTTCCGGATAATAAGAAATATTTCACTTTTCCTTCGTCAACAAGTTTTTTCAGCTGTGAGACGGTTAAAATCGGATCGGTTCCGTTCAAAGAATGTTTTACCAAAATTTTCTTCGCGAAAAAAAGAGGCGGAAAGCCATCGCTTCCGCCTCCCGCACATATATATGAGAGAGCAGCCTTTATTTGTGATCGTTCTCTTTTTGGACTTCAGCTAATTTGGCAAGCAGAATGTGCTGAGGCATGTGCATGATTCTCTCAAGCGGCATATTCAGTGATTCTGCGAGCTTTTGCGCCGTTTCGGCGGAAATTTGCAGCGGTTTCATGTGATCACTCCTTCCGTTTCTTTATTGTACTAAAATCAGAAATCTATCGTAAGAGGATATGACAAAGGAATGGAGGTTTGAAAAGCGGGGCTTTATAACAGAATGGGGGAGGTTTTTTATGCAATCACCATTGATGTTATTACAGCTGAAGCTGGCTGATTATCAGAAAAAAGCCGCAGAACTGCGGACAATTGACGAATTTATTATACTGAAACAGACATTGCAGGACATGATGAAAGTATTCGCCGCCTGTGAAGAATGGGAGCTGTATCAAAAAACGGCCGATCTCATGTCGCAGACGGTGCTGCACATCCGTTTCATCGAATAAGAAAAGCCCTCGCTCGGGCGAAGGCTTTTCTTAAAAGGACCGTTCTTCTTCAATGTTTTTATGCTGATCATAAATGACAAGCTTAGACGGGCTGTTCTCTTTAGCCGTCTGCTCCGCTTTCTCGATCGCCGCGTCCTTTGATGTATAAAGAGCTGTCGGCGCCACATTTTCCACCTTCACAAACCATCCGTCCGCATCAACACTGGGTGTTACTGCATATGTTTTCATCCTTCTTACCTCCTGGTTTCGATTTATTTATTTGTTTCCCGGCATTCGGAATGGCGAAACACGCAGCCGCTGTTTGACAAATACAGGGAAAGAGATGTTTTTCTATTCTTTTTCTTGAGAAATGGTAAAATGAAGTTTGGATATTTTTTAAGGAGAGGACGGTGCTTAGCATGACAGACCTTCTGAATGATCGGCTGCCGCCGCAAAACATAGAAGCTGAGCAGGCCGTGTTAGGTGCTGTTTTTTTACAGCCGTCTGCGTTAACACTGGCTTCTGAAGTGTTGATTCCGGATGATTTCTACAGAATGTCACACCAAAAAATTTACAATGCCATGCTCGTGCTCGGAGACCGCGGTGAACCGGTTGATTTGGTCACGGTAACGTCAGAGCTTGCGAATACCGATTTGTTAGAAGAGGTGGGAGGCGTCTCTTACCTGACGGACATCGCGAATTCCGTTCCGACAGCGGCTAATATAGAATATTACGCGAAAATCGTTGAGGAAAAATCCATTCTCCGCCGTTTAATCAGAACGGCGACCTCGATCGCTCAAGACGGGTATACGCGCGAGGATGAAGTTGAGGATTTATTAAGCGATGCGGAAAAAACGATTATGGAGGTCGCGCAGCGAAAAAATTCGGGCGCCTTCCAAAATATTAAAGACGTGCTTGTGCAAACATACGACAACATTGAGCAGCTTCACAACCGGAAAGGCGATATAACCGGGATTCCGACTGGTTTTATCGAGCTTGACCGGATGACGGCGGGGTTTCAGCGGAATGATTTGATCATTGTCGCGGCCCGTCCGTCTGTGGGGAAAACGGCATTCGCCTTAAATATTGCGCAAAACGTGGCCACCAAAACGGATGAGAGCGTCGCGATATTCAGTCTTGAGATGGGTGCCGAGCAGCTTGTCATGCGTATGCTCTGCGCTGAAGGGAATATTAATGCCCAAAATCTCAGAACGGGAAATCTGACGGAAGAAGATTGGGGCAAGCTGACGATGGCGATGGGAAGCCTGTCAAACAGCGGTATCTTTATAGATGACACCCCCGGCATCCGCGTCAGCGAAATCCGTTCAAAATGCCGCAGACTGAAGCAGGAGAACGGATTGGGCATGATTTTAATTGACTACTTGCAGCTCATTCAGGGAAGCGGCCGTTCAAGCGACAACCGCCAGCAAGAGGTATCGGAAATTTCACGGGCGCTAAAAGCGCTGGCGCGGGAGCTTGAAGTCCCGGTCATCGCCCTGTCTCAGCTCTCCCGGGGTGTTGAGCAGCGGCAGGATAAACGTCCGATGATGTCAGATATCCGTGAGTCGGGAAGTATTGAGCAGGATGCCGACATCGTCGCCTTCCTGTATCGTGATGATTACTATGATAAAGAATCCGAAAACAAAAACATCATCGAAATCATTATTGCCAAACAGCGTAACGGCCCGGTGGGCACCGTCTCACTGGCTTTTGTGAAAGAATACAATAAGTTCGTAAACCTGGAAAGGCGCTTTGATGACGGCGGTGTTCCGGCAGGTGCGTAAAGCCTCAAGCAATGTCTTGAGGCTTTTTTTCATCCGAAAGAATGAGAGAATGCCGTCCGTTCGGCAGACGAAAAAAAGAAGGCGCTTTTATATAATGGCATTAAGGGAGGGATGATGATGACAATTGAATTTCCGCAATTTCAAGCGGCGCAAATCCGGATTGCCCGGCCGACCGGACAGCTCAAAGAAATCATCAGGTTTTATGAAGAGGGCCTCGGGCTGAAGAGGGTCGGCAGTTTTTCCGGACATGAGGGCTACAGCGGCGTCATGTTCGGCCTGCCCCATACGCAATATCACTTAGAATTCACCGAAGAAACCGGCGCGTCTCAGCCGGCGCCCGTTCCGCACGGCGACAGCCTGCTTGTCTTTTACATCCAGGATCAGCAGGAGGTCATCCGCATCAGCACGAAATTAAAGCAGATGGGATATGAGGAGAAAGCACCCGAAAACCCGTACTGGGAAGAAAAAGGCGTGACCATCGAAGATCCTGACGGCTGGCGGGTCGTCCTGATGAATACAAGCGGCATATAAATGACTGTCTGAAGAACCCTGATTACGGGTTCTTTTTCTTGTTAAAGCATGAAAGTTTCGGGAGTAATAGATAGCAAATGAAAGAGAAAACGCTTTTAATCATGTTTAAGGCGAACAAATATAGATTGATAAGATTTAAATGTTCGGATTTACGATTGACTTTCTGTTTCGGCACTGATACACTTAATTTGTTTGAATGAGATATCGTTTTGAAAGGTTAACGGAGGTGCACGGATATATGTCTTCAGTAGTCGTAGTAGGTACGCAGTGGGGCGATGAAGGAAAAGGTAAAATTACAGATTTCCTATCAGAAAATGCAGAAGTGATCGCACGTTATCAAGGCGGAAACAATGCAGGACATACCATCAAGTTTGATGGCGTCACGTACAAGCTTCATTTAATCCCATCAGGAATTTTTTATAAAGAAAAAGCGTGTGTCATCGGGAACGGAATGGTTGTTGATCCGAAAGCGCTCGTAACGGAGCTTGCGTATCTTCATGAACGCAATGTGAGCACGGATAACTTGAGAATCAGCAACAGAGCCCACGTCATTCTTCCATACCATCTGAAACTGGATGAAGTAGAGGAAGAACGCAAAGGGGCCAATAAGATCGGCACAACGAAAAAAGGCATCGGACCTGCTTATATGGACAAAGCGGCGCGGATCGGCATCCGGATCGCAGACCTGCTAGATCGTGACGTGTTTGCAGAAAAGCTTGAACGGAACCTTGAAGAGAAAAACCGTCTGCTTGAAAAAATGTATGAAACGGAAGGCTTCAAAATTGAAGATATTCTGGATGAGTATTATGAATACGGCCAGCAGATTAAAAAGTATGTATGCGATACATCCGTCGTCTTAAATGACGCGCTGGATGAAGGCCGCCGCGTTTTATTTGAAGGCGCTCAAGGGGTTATGCTTGATATCGACCAAGGGACATACCCGTTTGTCACTTCATCCAACCCGGTCGCCGGAGGGGTGACGATCGGTTCAGGCGTAGGCCCGACAAAAATCCAGCACGTCGTCGGTGTATCTAAAGCGTACACAACCCGTGTCGGTGACGGTCCTTTCCCGACTGAGCTGAAAGATGAAATCGGGGATCAAATCCGTGAAGTCGGACGCGAATACGGCACAACGACAGGCCGTCCGCGCCGTGTCGGCTGGTTTGACAGCGTTGTTGTCCGCCACGCCCGCCGCGTCAGCGGAATCACAGATCTTTCTCTGAACTCAATCGATGTGCTGACTGGCATTGAAACATTGAAAATCTGTGTCGCTTACCGCTACAAAGGTGAAGTGATTGAAGAATTCCCGGCAAGTCTGAAAGCTCTCGCAGAGTGTGAACCGGTATATGAAGAAATGCCTGGCTGGACGGAAGATATCACAGGCGCAAAAACATTAAGCGATCTTCCTGAAAATGCGCGCCATTATCTGGAACGCGTATCTCAGCTGACAGGTATTCCGCTTTCTATTTTCTCTGTCGGTCCCGACCGTTCACAAACGAACGTCATCCGCAGTGTATACCGCGCTAACTAAGAATTTGCAGCAAACAAGCCTCCGGTCACGGAGGCTTGTTTTTTTATGTAGGAAAAAAATAATAGATTTTTTTCAAAAAAGTAGTTGCCACTTTCGAATGTTCTATGATATTATAAATCTCGTTGTTACGGAACAGCTTCAATAGAGTACTGCAAGAAAGCTTTTGTCTGAATGCTCTATGATACATAATCCGACACATCAGGAGCCATTAGCTCAGTTGGTAGAGCATCTGACTTTTAATCAGAGGGTCGAAGGTTCGAGTCCTTCATGGCTCACCACTTTTTATGGCCCGTTGGTCAAGCGGTTAAGACACCGCCCTTTCACGGCGGTAACACGGGTTCGAATCCCGTACGGGTCATTGATTTACTTTAGCGTTATTGCTAACTCCTTATTTGTCCTCGGAGGGCCGCCACGATACGGCTCTCCGGACAAATTACTGTAAGGTCCGGTAGTTCAGTTGGTTAGAATGCCTGCCTGTCACGCAGGAGGTCGCGGGTTCGAGTCCCGTCCGGACCGCCATTTTACTTTACTTTATAGTATAGAAAAGAAACATCTGGCTCGGTAGCTCAGTTGGTAGAGCAACGGACTGAAAATCCGTGTGTCGGCGGTTCGATTCCGTCCCGAGCCACTTACCCAAACGCATCTGCAATAGTAGGTGCGTTTTTTCTTTTGTTATAAAAAAGGGAGAGCCGGCTTTTCAGCCGGCCCAGAAGAAGACGTCAAACACTAGACGGCGTTTTTTTTCGTGAGGTTTCAAAAAAATATTATTTTTTAAAAGAAAATAAAAAACATGACAAAAGGATGGCAGTTCAATACGTTTTTGCGCTGTTCTCTTTAATTTTTTTATCTTTTGACCTGAAACCGTTATAATAGATGGGGAACGTTTTTCACGATCCGAATTGTGATCATCATGAAACATCAATAGATGAAATGAAGTCATTCTGGCAGGAGGAAAATCAAGATGATGGATAAGAAAATCCTTGTAGTCGATGATGAAAAACCGATTGCAGATATATTAGAGTTTAATTTAAGAAAAGAAGGCTATGACGTGCATTGTGCGTACGACGGAAACGAAGCCGTGGAAATGGTGGAGGAGCTTCAGCCTGATTTAATTCTTTTAGATATTATGCTTCCGAATAAAGACGGAGTTGAAGTGTGCCGGGAAGTCCGGAAAAAATATGATATGCCGATTATTATGCTGACGGCAAAAGACTCGGAGATTGACAAGGTCATCGGGCTTGAAATCGGAGCGGATGACTATGTCACGAAGCCTTTCAGCACGCGTGAGCTTCTGGCCCGCGTCAAAGCGAACCTGCGCCGCCAGCTTACGGTTGCGCCGGCTGAGGAAGAATCAGCTTCTAATGACATTCATATCGGTTCTCTCGTCATCTTCCCTGACGCTTATGTCGTATCAAAAAGAGAAGAAACGATCGAGCTGACTCATCGTGAGTTTGAATTGCTTCATTACTTAGCCAAACATATCGGACAGGTTATGACGCGTGAGCATCTGCTGCAGACTGTGTGGGGCTATGACTATTTCGGTGATGTGAGAACGGTGGATGTAACAGTGCGCCGTCTCCGTGAGAAAATCGAGGATAATCCGAGCCATCCGAACTGGATCGTCACAAGACGGGGTGTCGGTTATTACTTGAGAAACCCTGAACAGGACTAACCGGCGATGAATAAGGTTGGTTTTTTTCGGTCGATTCAGTTTAAGATCACGCTGATCTATGTGCTTCTCATTATCATCGCCATGCAGATTATCGGCGTGTACTTTGTGAAACAGGTGGAGAATTCTCTTCTCAAGTCCTATGAATTATCGTTAAATCAGCGGATTGACAATCTATCCTATTATATTGAGCAGGAATATAAAGGAGATAATGACAGCACCGTCATTAAAGATGACGTCAAACGGATTTTGAATGATTTTACGAAGAATAATGAAATACGGGAGATTACATTTGTTGATAAAAGCTATGAGGTCGTCGGTTCCTCGAGGCCTTATGGCGAGGAAATAGCGGGGAAACAGACGACTGACCCGATTTTTAAACGGATTTTCTCAACAAAACAGGCCTATTCAAAAAAATATTATGATCCTAAAAGTAAAAACAGAGTGCTGATTTCAGCAAAACCTGTCGTCACAGAGAATCAGGAAGTTGTCGGCGCGATTTATGTCGTAGCCAGTATGGAAGATACCTTTAACCAGATGAAAACCGTCAACTCGATTCTTGCTTCAGGAACAGGCTTAGCCCTTGTTCTGACGGCTCTTCTCGGTATATTTCTCGCCCGCACCATTACCCATCCGCTGTCGGATATGCGTAAGCAGGCGATGGAACTGGCAAAAGGGAATTTCTCCAGAAAGGTGCGGAAATACGGGCATGATGAAATCGGTCAGCTCGCAACGACGTTCAACCATCTGACGAGAGAGCTTGAAGATGCCCAAGCCATGACGGAAGGGGAGAGAAGAAAGCTGTCTTCCGTTATCGCGTATATGACGGACGGTGTCATCGCTACGAATCGCAACGGGGCTATTATTCTTTTAAACAGCCCTGCGCTTGAGCTGCTGAATGTTTCACGTGAAACGGCGTTAGAGATGCCGATTACGTCTTTATTGGGCATAAAAGAGAACTTTACATTTGAGGATTTAGTAGAACAGCAGGATTCCATGCTGCTGGAGATCGAACGTGACGATGAAACGACTGTACTGCGGGTGAATTTTTCCGTTATTCAGAGAGAGCACGGAAAAATCGACGGTTTAATCGCGGTTCTTTATGATGTCACCGAACAGGAAAAACTCGATCGGGAACGCAGAGAGTTCGTTGCCAACGTGTCTCATGAGCTGCGGACACCGCTGACGACCATGCGAAGCTATTTAGAGGCGCTTGCAGAAGGCGCGTGGGAAAATAAAGATATCGCTCCGCGTTTCCTAATGGTGACTCAAAATGAGACTGAGCGCATGATCAGATTGGTGAACGACCTGCTTCAGCTTTCTAAATTCGACAGCAAAGATTATCAGTTTAATCGAGAGTGGATTCATGTGATCCGCTTTATGTCACTGATTATCGATCGTTTTGAAATGACAAAAGAACAGCATGTCGAATTTATCCGCGAGCTGCCGGACAGAAATCTGTACGTGGAGATTGATCAGGATAAAGTGACGCAGGTTCTCGATAATATCATTTCTAACGCACTGAAATACTCACCGGAAGGCGGACATGTCACTTTCTCAGTCGATGTGAATGAGAAAGAAGAGCTGCTTTATATCAGCGTAAAAGATGAAGGTATCGGCATTCCGAAAAAAGATGTGGAAAAAGTCTTTGACCGTTTCTACAGAGTGGATAAAGCGCGCACGAGAAAACTCGGCGGCACCGGACTCGGCCTTGCGATTGCAAAAGAGATGGTTCAGGCGCACGGCGGAGACATTTGGGCCGACAGTGTAGAAGGCAAAGGAACGAAGATTACATTTACTCTTCCATATAAAGAAGAGCAAGAGGATGATTGGGATGAGGCGTGAAAATATAAAAACAGTCATACTGTCAGTGCTGGTCGTCATTAGTCTTGTTTTAACATGGGGAATTTGGACATTCCAGCCCAATTTTTCAGAAGGCACGGCCTCAACCAAATCGACTGTCCGGGAAAAGCATAAAATTGATAAAACGAGCCAAAAAGTGTCGCAAACGGTAAAACCCCGGGATATGTTTATTCATACAAACGGCTCTCATTACAAAGTGGATGATGAGACGCTCTTTAATGACCTGTGGGCGGATTTGCCGCAATGGGAAGTAAAAGGGATGAAGGATATTTCCGATCAATACGACAAGCTCGGTTTTAAAAATTGGCTTTACGGCAGAAACGGCAATTCGGCAAAGCTCGATCTGCAATTCAATGACACCATTCCGATTGATTTCTTCCAATCGATGTTTAAATGGTCGAATCCGTCAATGGAATACAGCTCATTTGACCATATTGTCATTCCGTTTAATGAGAATAAGACGAATAAGAAGATTTACATGGTCTCATACAGCAAGCAGCTGATTTTGGAAGTGACTGTGGAATCGGCGAATTACCGCAATCTGATGAATGAGCTGTACAGCAAAAAGTCGAGTATGCCGTTATACCACCTCTATTCGGTCGGAAAAAGCAAAGAATTTCTCATGCCGAATGCGCGGTTTAATATGAAGGAAAAAGAATTTATCACTGAAACCATTAAGACGAACCTGTTTAAGCAGACGCTTTTTAATGATCCGAGCACGGTCAGAGAAGACCCGAATTACAATCGGAATGTGCTGACTGACGGAATCAGCCGTCTGGAAATCAATTCGACACAGCGGCAGATTCAATTCCAGCATCGGAACCTGGCACAAAGCGCTTCTTACCAAACGGGTGAGCTGATTAAGAAAAGCTATAAATATTTAGAGGATACGGGAAGCTGGACGGATCATTATCAATTTTTCAATGTGAGTGATAACCAGCAGCTGAGTTTCTACATGTTTAAAGACCAAATGCCTGTGATCAACAGCACGTCTAAGCCTTTCGGATCCGGACCTGTTTTGACCCTGCAATGGGCCAATGACGAGGTTCTCAGCTACAAGCGGCCGAACTATGTTCTCGGACCGAATCCGATTAAAACAAAAGACGTGAAAATGATGAGCGGCAATGAGGTTGTGTCTTTGCTGGAGCAGCAGGTTAAATACGACGTGAATAAAATCGACCAGATCTTCCTGTCCTATCAAATGGTATCTTCGTCAACGAATGATCTTGTTGAACTGGAACCCGTCTGGAGTATGAAAATCAACGGGAAGATCGTCCCGATTACGAAAGATCTGCTGGGGAAGGAGGAGGACGATAATGGAGTGGAATAAGACAAAAACGATCTTCATCATTGCCTTCCTCATCCTCGATATTTTTCTAGGCTATCAGTTTTTTGAAAAACGCTCGAGCAGTGAATACGAAGTGATTAAAAATTCAAATGTGGAAAAAGACATGGAGATGGATCACATCACATTCGGAAACCTGTCTTCTGATTCCGCGACGGGCTACCGGCTGACGGCGGGCCAAAAGGTATTTACCGCTGAAGATATTGATGCTTTGAAGGATCAAAAGCCGTTAATGGAGATGCCGGCGGATGATCACAAGGTCACAACGCTGAAAATGAAATTTACCGATCCGGTCGGTTTATCGAAGCAAAAACCGCAGGAGGATGCGGAATCGCTCGTCAGCTCTAAAGTAACCGGCGGTGAAAAATATAAACTGTGGAAAGTCGACAAGGATCAAAAACAGATCATTTTTTACCAGACGTATGACGGACAGTTTATTTATCAGGATTTTGACTCGTCCACGGATGCGATCGGACAGGTGATTCTGCATCTGAACGATAAAAACGAGGTCGTATCTTACGAGCAGACCATGCTGGAGTCATTCAAGCGGATCCAGACGGAGAGCCTGATTCCTGAGCTGGATGCGGTCGAATTATTGTATTCTCAAAATTACTTAAAAGCGAATTGCGCCGTTAAAAGCGTCAAGTTCGGCTATATTGCCCAATACCCGCTGACAAGTACGCAGGTGCTGGCGCCGGTATGGAGAATTACAATTGAAGATAAGTCAAAAGGGACGAAGAAAAAGACACAGCAAACGTACACTGTGAATGCATTGGAAAGCACAGTCATTGATAACAATCAAAATAAATAATGGAGTGAGACACAATGGGCTTGCAATTTAGCGTGCTTGCGAGCGGGAGTACCGGAAACGCGTTTTATCTGGAGACAGAGGAGCACTCTTTTCTGGTGGATGCCGGCCTGAGCGGTAAAGCGATGGACGGGCTGATGGAGAAAATCGGCCGCAAGATAGACGACGTGGACGGCATCTTTGTCACTCACGAGCACAGCGACCATATTAAAGGGCTCGGCGTCATTGCGAGAAAGTACGGTCTTCCCGTCTACGCCAATGAAAAGACGTGGAAAGCGATGGAGAATCAGATCGGCAAGCTGGATACCGGACAAAAGTTTCTGTTCCCGATGGAAAGCGTAAAATCCTTCGGCGGGCTTGATGTTGAGTCATTCGGCGTCTCTCATGACGCGGCCGAGCCGATGTTTTATGTTTTCCACTACCAAGGCAGAAAGCTCGCACTGATGACGGACACAGGGTATGTGAGCGACAGAATGAAAGGCATTATCCGTTCGGCCAATGTGTTTGTGTTTGAAAGCAACCATGATGTCGGCATGCTGCAAATGGGCAGATACCCATGGAGCATTAAGCGGCGGATTTTAAGCGATGTCGGCCACGTCTCCAATGAAGATGCGGCGCTCGCCATGACTGATGTCATCGGCGACGGCACATCGCGCATCTATTTGGCGCATCTGAGCCAAGACAACAATATGAAGGAACTGGCGAGAATGTCCGTGCAGCAGACATTGGCTGCGAAAGGATTTGTCGCCGGGGAAACGTTTCAGTTATTTGATACCGATCCGAAAATCCCGACGCCGCTGTGCGCCGTGTAATTTTTCCAAATGAATCATGATTATTAATCCGCGATCTGACCCACACTATAAGCAAATCGAGTACTCTTGAAAGGATTTGAGATAGGGTGGATTATAATCGCGATGATGAACAGTACGCCTCCGAACAGCCCCGCCGCAGCAAGAGAGGGTACTTTCTATCAAGTCTGATCGGCGTCATCGTCGGGGCCGCGCTCATGGCTTTCCTGCTGCCGTACTGGACAGGCGGAGACCATGGAGAAAGCAGCAAAAGCACCAGCCAGCGTCTCGGCAGCGAACAGGTGAAAACAGTCAACGTAAATGTCAATGACGCTGTCACGAATATGGTCAGCCGTGTATCAGATTCGGTAGTCGGTGTTCTCAATATTCAAAAGACCGATATTTGGGGAGAGGGCGGCGAAGCGGGAAGCGGGTCGGGCGTCATTTACAAAAAGAACGGAAACACTTCTTATATCGTAACCAATCACCATGTCATTGAAGGTGCGACTGAGATTGAGATCAGCCTGAAGGATGGCTCACGCGTGCCTGCTGAACTAATCGGGAGCGACCGTTTGATGGATCTCGCCGTGCTGAAGGTGAAGTCTGATAAAATCAAATCGGCCGCCCAGTTCGGCAATTCTGATCAGGTCAAAGTCGGAGAACCGGTCATTGCGATCGGAAATCCGCTCGGGCTTGAATTTGCGGGATCAGTGACACAGGGGATCATTTCAGGCACGGAAAGGGCGGTGCCTGTTGACTCAAACGGCGACGGACAGCCGGATTGGAATGCGGAAGTGCTGCAGACCGATGCCGCGATTAACCCCGGCAACAGCGGCGGCGCTTTGATGGATATATCGGGCAAGGTGGTCGGCATCAACTCAATGAAGATCGCTGAATCCGCCGTTGAAGGCATCGGCCTGTCCATCCCGTCAAAGCTTGTCATTCCCGTTATTCAGGATTTAGAAAAATACGGAGAAGTCAGACGGCCTTTCCTCGGTATTGAGATGAAATCCTTAACGGATATTGCGAGCTACCATTGGAGCCAGACGCTGAAACTTCCGAAAGGCATTAAAACCGGGGCGGTCATTATGGGTGTCGACGCGTTTTCACCGGCCGGAAAAGCGGGTTTGAAAAAGCTCGACGTGATTACCGGGTTCGACGGACATAAGGTCAATGACGTTGTGGATCTCCGTGAGCGCCTGTATCGCAAAAAGATCGGTGACCGTGTGAACATCACGTTCTACCGTTCGGGAAAGAAAAAAACAGCGGAAGTCAAACTGACAGAAGCGGATCGATTACAGAAATAAAAAACAGCCCGGACATCCGGGCTGTTTTTTATTGATTTATTTGTTAATATTATACTATTGTGAAGCAGGGAGGTGACACACATGAAAACGGCTGATGTGATCATCGTATTGAATGAAATTGAAGGTGAATGTGAAGGAAGAATTATTTTAGAATGCAGAATTTAAGAACATGAAACATGTCATATCAAACGTCCTTTTTCAGGGCGCTTTTTTTATGCCTTTTTTCAGAAGCCATAAAAAAAGAACTGAACGCGGGTCACAACACGTTCAGTTAAAAATGGGTATATTTAGAAAAAGGCAGACATGAATTTAGAACTGGTGCTGCTGAATTGAAGCGGCAGATAATGATTTTTATTTGCAGATTGCTCCGTTTTCAGCGTTTCCTTTCACCAATTCAGCTTAGATTCCGTTTTGTTTCAGATAAAAGCGAATAATAGAAGGGGAAGCGAAAAAAATAAACACAGGCTGATACATCTAAGGAGAGACTGCATCATGGAAAAGTTGAAAGGCATCAAGCTGAGTGCAGACGGCGAGTCTGCACTCATTGATTCTTTAACGATGGGGCTTCATTACGGAACGGTCCTCGGGGAAGACAATATCGTCGAGGTGTACATCCGTTCTTTGCGCGAAAAGCTGAAGGACAAAGAACACAAGGTGATACGCACGGTTCGGGGCGCCGGGTACATGGTGGATCTGGCATGAAACGGCTGTACAGAACCCTGTGGTTCCAGCTCCTGTTCAGGTCACTGGCGATTTTGGCTTTGCTGTTATGTTTCATCGGCGGCACTCAGTACATGTTTTTGACACGGGCGATGTATGAAAATCAGGCGATCAGCATTCAGAGTGATATCAATTCAATGGATCAAAGCGTATGGAGGTCAATCAAAACCCTTGCCCGTTCCGAAACACCGGCTCATCCGAATTTGATTTACCCCGGGGTGACGGTTGCTTTTATCAATCAATCATACAAGATGTCTGTTTTATCAGAAGACCCGCACGCGGGGGCCGCTCCTTCTTTCCCGAAAAAAGTGTACCGGGATGCGCTGACAGATACAATGGCGCTTCACTATCAGGTGGCTCACAATAAGGCGGGTGAGGAAATCATCGTCGTGTTTCAGGCGATTTCCGTTGACGGAAGGCCGGCGGGAGTTGTGCAGATGAGCACGCTGACCCAGCCTCTGAATGATTCGCTTTTCCGCCAGATCAGCATTTTCGCGGTGCTTTCCTTTGCGGCTTTGGTCATCGGCCTGTTTGTTTTTTTGCCGGTGATCCGGCTCACACTCAAGCCGCTGTCCCGCATTGTGCGCATGATGGGTGACATTCATGCCGGCAGTCTCGATAAACGGCTGCCGATCGATAGGAAGCAGGCCGAAATTGAGTCATTGGGTATCTCCATCAATCAGATGCTGGAACGGATTGAAACCTCTTTTCAGGCGGAAAAAGAAGCGAAGGAGCGCATCCGGCAGTTTGTATCAGACGCATCACATGAGCTGAGAACGCCGCTTACCTCCATTCACGGCTGTATCGAAATTTTAATGCGCGGAGCGGCGGAGAAGCCGGAGCAGAAAGAAAAAGCGCTTCAAAGCATGTACGCGGAATCCGCCAGGGCGAATAAGCTGATAGAGGATCTTCTGTTTCTCGCGCAGATTGACCGGGTGCCGAGCTTTGAAATGAAAAAAGGCGCATTGGGAGACGTCATTTTGGAAATGGAGGCTCAGCTGAAGCTGCTCGCGAGAAACCGGAAGCTCGAGTTCTTTGTTGATCAAAAGATAGAAGCCGTTTTTGACAAAGACAAAATGAAGCAGGCCATTCTCAACCTCTTTTACAATGCGGTGCAGCATACGGATGAAGACACGGGTGTCATCACCGTCTCCCTGCAGAAAGACGGAGGAATCATGCTTATGATTGCGGATAACGGAACGGGAATCGCTCCGGAGCATGTGCCTCATTTGTTTGACCGGTTTTACAGGGCGGAAACCTCCCGATCCCGTCAATCCGGCGGCGCGGGGCTGGGTCTTGCCATTACAAAAACCATTATCGACAGCCATAACGGAACAATTGAAGTGAAAAGTGAGCAGGGAAAAGGCTCCGTGTTCATCATCCGGCTGCCGGGATAAACCGGGCAGAAGGAAGAAAAATCACAGTTTATATATAAATTCTAAATTTTCAAAAAATAACTTGTCCTTTTCCAATATTGGTGATAATATCTAGTTATTGGTAAAGGGGGTGTGTACTGATGAAGATTGAAGAACTTGATCTTGATACAGAAACAGCAAGCTTGGTGCATCGTTGCTAGTAAAGCCGTGACTCCCCTCATTGGGGAGTTATTATCTTTCAGGGGGTATGTCATGATGTCAACGGACTGTAAGCGCTGGAAGTTTAAAGACAGCGTGCAGGTGCTGACCTACACGGCGCATATTATCATTCAATATCGAAAGGCGATTAAGCTTGCGCATACGAGTGAGATCAAAGAGGCGGTTGAACGGCTGACCATCGGCTGTGAAAAACAAGAGCTCTCTGATCTTCTGGGAGAGGAAGCGGGAAACCAGTTTTTCGATGCTTTAATGAAATTGGATGCTTTAATAGAGCCATGGCAAAACGGCCGTGAAGGCCGCATCACTGAAAAGCAGCTGTACCATTTTGAGAAATACAACCAAAACCCCAATCTGATCCAAAACAGATTAGACGGCAGCAGGGCAGCGATCGTGGGTCTGGGGGGCGTCGGAACGATCATTCTTCAAAACCTTTTGGCGGCGGGCATGCAGCATTTTATTCTCATTGATTTCGATGCCGTATCAGTACATAACCTGAACAGACAATTCGTCTATAATAAATCTTCTGTAGGCAAATTAAAGATCTCAGAATGCAGAGATTATATTGCGGGTATCAATCCCCATGCGGACGCAGCACTTTACCATCAGGAAATTACACAGCCGCAGGACCTGCGTGTGTTAGATCCGTATGAAATTGATATCGTCATAAATGCCGCTGACAAACCCCATAACATTTCTGAATGGGTTTACCGGTATTGTAAGGAGCGGAATATCGCGTTTATGACCGGGGGTGTCGGCAGCTTCAGCGGCCAATGGGGGCCTCTGCTCACGCCTGAATCCTATCAATCCGGCGTCACCTATGAAAAAAACATGCCGGCCGGACTTCTGAACTGTTACCCCGATGAACCGATCAAAGGTTCCTTAGGAGCGACAAACGGTATTATATCCTCGTTTATGTCTCATGACATTATCACATACCTTGCAGGCGGAAGCCCGAAATCCCTGAATACCCGCATCGGCCTGGACTTTGACGGCCTTCATATTACAGAAACGAAGCTTTCTCAAAAGGAAAGCGCTTTATGAAGACGATGCATCGTACGGCGAGAAAACCGGGCGACCCTCTAAAAATAGAAATCGACACAAGCCCGATACGCTTGAACCCATTAGATACGCAGGATTACACAAGCAAGATGATTTGCAGCATTATGTATGAAAGTCTGCAGGACGGCTATAACTGCCGGATCATCCGCAAAGATCCCCGCACCTGTCAGGTGGACATTCACCCGGACTATTTAGGCGACGCCGAGGGTGTGGTTCAAACGATCATCTATCATCTGACGAAAGAAAATCAAAGCCCCCATCTCGGCAGTTTCCTGAACATAAAACAGGCCGTTCCGTATGTAAAAGGCCTCGTCTCTTCCGATCAGCTCGGGGTGAACGTAACAGGCGAAAAACGCTTTGAAGTCACCTTGGACGAGCCGTCTGATGAAATAGAAGCCGTTTTGCAGAGCAGCTTTCTGATTCCTGGGACCGCCGGGGGCGATGTGCCGGAAAACGGCCCGTACCGATTCAAGCGCACGTTTGAGAAGGGGCTGGAATTTGAGCGGAATCCGCAATATAAAATGACGCCCGCGGATCACCGCACGGTTCAGACCATCCAATTTATTTTGAATGATGATCTGGAAAAAAGCATCGGGCTGTACGAAGCGAATCAAACGGACGTGACCTGCCACACCCAGTTTCATCATTCAAACATGAGGTATCGGCAGTATGCTGATTTTAAAGAAAATCATTTGCCGATGTTATTTACCTTCAAGGTAAAGGACGACATGCGGAGAACTTTCATTCAGCATTATTTTGATAAACAAAAGCTGGCCGGGGATTTGGGGCATATCATCACACCGACTGATTCACTGATCGGTATATGGGAAAGCGGGAGGACACCGCAGAAAGATCCGCCCCTTTTGACAAGAGAAGAACCGATCCGAATCGTTTATGCCGATTATTATCCCAACGGAGAGATCATTGAAAGGCTGGCTGATTTGTTTCGGCGGGCCGGAGCGGACGTGTCCGTCTCCCGCGTCAGTCATTTCAATGATTATTACCATATGGATAAAAGCGGGTTTGATATTGAGCTCCATTTGTTCCTGCCGGCTTACATGCATGAGCTGAGCTATATCAAATATTTCATCCGCGACATCAGCGATCCAGAGAAGAAAAAAACGATCATTGATGCCATAGGATCTGAAAAAAAGAAGGAACTTTTTGGGTTATTCGAGAATACAACTCATTATTGCCCAATTTGTTTTGGGAAAAGTCTGTATCTGCAAGATCCATGTATAGAGGGTTTTAGTGTAAAGACTGACGGGCTCCTTTCTGTTCATGATGTTAAATGCAGATAGCTGGAAAGGGGTATTCATTTGCGGAATCGAAATTTGCTTTACTTCTCCGGTTTTTTCGGAAACTTCTTTTTCGAACGGGGAATTTGGATTTTATATTTAACAAGTATGAATTATTCATTGTTTCTAGTGGGCATCCTGCAATCGGTCCTGAATTTGGCGATGTTTCTGGCGGAAGTGCCGAGCGGCGTCATCTCGGACAGAATCGGGAGAAAAAAATCGCTCTTGCTCGGCCATTTTATGGTCATTGTCTATTTGGTGATGTTCCTGAGCTTCCATAACTTCATCGCCCTCTTCATCGCCCATATTATATACGGTATCGGGCTGACGTTTATATCAGGAACGGATCACGCCTTTTTGTTTGATTCACTGAAAGAACAAGGGAAAGAAAAGTGGTACGGCAAATCCATCGGAAACTATAACGGACTTGTCATACTCGGTCTTGCGATCGCCATGGGCATCGGCGGCTACTTGCAGGAAATATCATGGTCGTATGTGTTTATCGCCGGGATTGTCACTCAGCTGATTGCAATGGCGGTCATTACACAGCTGACGGAAATCAAATTTGAAAACAGTGAACACGAAACGCAGACGGTCGGTGACATCTTAAAAGAAGTCAAAGATTTCTTCAGGCTGAACAAAGCCTTTAAATATCTGGTGCTGTCACTCTCCGTTTTCTTTGCGATTACATCGGTTTTTTATATGTACGGACAAGATTTGTTAAGTCAGGAAGGGCTGTCCGTGCGCAATATATCCATTATTTTTGCGGGACTGTCCATCTTGCAGGCGCTGTGCTCCATCTTTTCTTCCAAGCCGGCGGAAAAATTCACGCCGAGGCGCGTGCTTCTGCTGACATTCTGCATCATCGGGGCGGCCTACCTGTTTATACCTTCGGGCAGTCTGTACGTGACGATTGCAGCTTTTGTCGTCATTAACGCGCTCTATGATGTGATAGAACCCGTATCCAGTCAGGTGGTGAATAATGAGATTCCGTCCAGAACGAGAGCCACGCTGCTGTCCATTATCAGTTTGATGACCTCGCTCTTCATGTTCATTGCCTTTCCGTTTATCGGATTCTTAACGGACTATTTTGATTCAGCTTTGCTGCTGACCGCAATCGGGGTATTATCCATCTTATTGTCGCTGTTTATGATGCTCAGCTTTTACAAACTGAAAGCGAGCGTCGCCATCCAGAATAAAGTCGAGCTTTGAACCAGAATGACAAAGGGATGATGTGAGTTGCTGAATATTCATAATCTTACGGTAAATTTAGCGGGAGATACCATTTTCAAACAAGTTTCTTTTTTCATCAATGAAGGCGAAAAAGTGCTTGTGGCCGGGCCGAACGGTTCCGGCAAAAGCACGCTGTTCAGGGTGCTTTCCGGAGAGCTTGAGGCAGATGAAGGAACGATTGCGATCAACAAAGGGGCGAAGGTCGGTTTGCTGAAGCAGATCGCTGATCCCCATGAAGATCTGACGTTGTATCAATATCTGGAAAAATCATTTGAAGTTCTCGCGGCGATCCAGAATGAAATGAAGGCCATTGAGCTGAAGCTTTCGGAACCGATGAGTGATGACGAGCTGACTGCTTTATTGGAAAAATACAGTCAATACACGGAAACATTTGAGCGGAACAACGGCTACCAGATGCATGCGATGATTGACGAGGTATGCAACGGGCTCAGCCTCAGCGAATTAAAGGATCAGCCGTTTTCAAAGCTGAGCGGCGGCGAAAAAACAAAAGCCGGCCTTGCCGAAATTTTAATCCGCAACGACGACGTTATACTGCTGGACGAGCCGACCAACCATTTGGATGTCCATGCGATTGAGTGGCTTGAAGGGTTTATTAAAAAATCGAACAAAACCATTCTGTTTACGACCCACGATAAAACGTTTGCCGACCAAACGGCGATGAAGGTGCTCGAGATTGACGATACCGAGGTGAAGATTTGGCCTTACGGATTCAGCGAATACTTGAAAAAGCGGGAAGAATTCATCATCGCCCAGTTTGAGAAATATGAAGAACAGCAGAGAAAAATACAGAAGATGAAGGAATCCATCGCCCAGCTGAGAGATTGGGCCAACCGCTCAAATCCGCCGTCTGTCGGCCTGCACAGACGCGCGAATAATATGGAAAAGGCGCTGAAAAGGATCGAGCTGATCAATAAGCCGGTCCGGACGGAGCAAAAATTAAAAAACGCATTTCAGGAAGCGGGCGCCGGTTCAAAAGATATTGTGTTCATTGAAAACGGAAAGGTGACCAACGGATCTTCCCTTTTATATCAAAATGTGAATCTGCGCATAAAGCATAAAGACAGAATCGGCATCGTCGGCAGAAACGGCGTCGGCAAAACAACGCTGATCCGCTGTATCATCGGGGAAAGAGAACTGTCGGACGGCACCATTAAAGTGGGAGAAAATCTTAAGATAGGCTACATTGATCAAAAGAGCCATGTCGGAGATTCGAGTCAGACGATTCTGCAATTTTTTAAAGAAAATCTGCTGACTGAAGAGGGCATGGCCCGGAATATGCTGGCCAAGTACGGATTTTACGGGTCGTCAGTCTTTAAAAAACTTTCCGTCCTGTCGGGCGGTGAGAGAATCAGGCTGAAGCTGTCCATCTTAATGGAAAAAAAGCTGAATGTCCTGATCCTGGATGAGCCGACCAACCACTTGGATATTGAATCTCAGGAAATTCTCGAAAACAGCCTGATGCAGTTTCAAGGCACCATCATCTGCGTTTCTCATGACAGAAACCTGCTGGAGAAGTTCAACAAGATTTTCTGGCTTGAGAATCAAAACGTCACCATCTTTTCAGGTCCATACAGTTACGCCAAACAAAAAAAACGGCAGATTGCCGAATAAAAGGGGAATGGATATGACCATTGACAGACTGACAATCAATGAGTTATCGTACGATCTTTTTGTAAGCGAGTATGCTGATAAGAAACCTTTTATTTTGACGGGGGCAATGGATCACTGGGAATGCAGGCCGTGGACGCTTGAATACATTGACGAACACTATGGAGACAGAATGGTCACCATCCGGAAATCAGATATCGAAGGGGTCAAAACCTTTAAACAAGTAAAGCTTTCCAACTATATCGAGTACATTGATCAGAATGATGACAAATGGTACTGTGACTGGAATTTTACGCAGCTGAACCAAAATGACTTAGACCTTGTCTATTCCGCACCCGAGTATTTTACAAAAGACACATTGAGAGCGGATGAAGAAACGGGACGGGACTGGAAATGGTTCTTTCTCGGTTCTAAGCAGACAGGCACACCGCTGCATCAGGATTTTAACAACACGCACGCGTGGAACGGCGTCATTTTCGGGGAGAAGGAATGGATCTTCTATCATCCGGACGACTCTCCGTATTTGTACGAAGGAAATATCAATGTCTTTGATGAAAAAGACATTGAGCAAAAACCGCTGGTGCAAAAGGCGTCTCCGATCCGCTTCAGACAAAAGGCGGGAGAAATCATTTACGCGCCGCGCCATTGGTGGCATCAAGTCGAGAATACGGAACATACATTGGCAGTGAGTGAGAACTTTTGGTTTACCGGAGAGCGGCTTGCCAATCAGATATAAACGAAAGGCTGAGGAGCATCTCAGCCTTTTTTTGTATGGATTCATTTCATCCGGTCCAGACCGAATTTTTTCAGGCGGTATTGCAGGCTCTGTCTGCTGATTCCGAGCTCGTTTGCCGTTTTGGATATGTTATTGCCGTGTTTTCTCAGGATCTTTTCGATCATGTATTTTTCGAAGTTTTCCATTTTGTCTTTTAAATCGGTGCCGGGCTGGGTGCTTGCGGCGGCTTTGGTTTCCGTGTCAGCCGGTTTGATTTTCATCCGGTATTGGTAAGGCAGGTGGGCCGCCGTAATCGTCGTTTCATCCGTCATAAAGTTCATGGCGCCTTCAATCATATGTTCAAGCTCGCGAATGTTGCCCGGCCAGTCATATTCCAGGAAGAATCGCTGCACATCGTCACTGATCGAATCGACATGCATTTGAAACAGGTGATTGTTTTTCTGGATAAAGACTTCGGCCAGAGGCAGAATATCCTCCTTGCGCTCCCGGAGCGGGGGAATGATCAGCGTGACAACGCTTAAACGGTAGTATAAATCTTTGCGCAGCCGCTCTTCCGAAATGGCGGTGATCGGGTCTTCATTCATCGTGGCGATGATGCGGACGTCAATCGGTTTGTCCTGCGCTGATCCGATGCGCCTGATTTTCTTTTCCTGAAGGGCGCGGAGCAGTTTTGCCTGCAGGCTGAGATTGAGCGAGTTGATCTCATCAAGGAGCAGGGTTCCTCCCTGCGCCTGCTCAAATAAGCCGGGCTGGTCGATGGCTCCGGTAAAAGCGCCTTTTTTCGTGCCGAATAAAATACTTTCGACCAGGCTATCCGGCAGGGCGGCGCAGTTTTGTGAGATGAACGGGGCGCCTGAGCGCTGGCTGCCGTTGTGAATGCTTTGGGCGAACAGTTCCTTGCCCGTTCCCGTCTCGCCGGCCAAAAGCACCGATGATGATGTGCGGGTTGCCCGTTTCGCGTTTTCGATGACTTCCCGAATGACCGGGCTGTTGCCGAGAATACTGTCAAACGTGTAGCTGTTCTGTTCTTTCCTGTGCATGTTCTCCCTGATCAGCCGTTCGAGCTTGGTGACGTCCTTGGCGATTTCCACGGCTCCCTTGATCTCGCCGTTTTGCACAATCGGGAAGGTGTGGTTGATCGTCGTGATTTCCTGGCCTTTGTTATTGAAATAGCTTTGCTTCACGTTTTTAATCGTTTTGCCTTCTTGAAGGGCCTGAACGAGCGTGCTGTCCTGCTGATTGGAAAACATAAATACATCAGTCAGGTTTTTATGCAGGACGTCCCGTTCATCCATATCTTCAATCTGCATCATTTTCTTATTGTAAATGACGGTGCTGCCCTTTTCGTCCACCACATGCAGCCCGACATCAATCTCTTCCAGAATGCTTTGTAACACGAGTGTGTAAAATTCGCTGGTTGTGTGCAGGTCAATTCCCCCTCTCAATCGTCTTAACATTCATTATTTTAAAATAAATCGAACGGGAAACGCAAAAAAATTTTGCGCTTGGACGATGTTTAAAAATAAATGGAAATTAAGGTAATAAAACCATTGACTTTTTTAGGGAAATGGTTGATATTTAGATATATACTTAAATATCTAAATTATGTATGTATGAGAGGGGGAAAGTTTTTGAATAAAGCTTTTAAAGCACTGGCCGATCCTACAAGGAGAAGAATTTTGGATTTATTAAAGAAACAAGACATGACGGCTGGTGAAATTGCGGAACACTTCGACATGTCAAAACCCAGTATTTCTCATCACCTTACCATATTGAAAAATACTGATTTGGTTCACGATGAGAGGAAAGGCCAATTTATTATGTATTCATTAAATACCACTGTATTACAGGATCTTATAGGCTGGTTCTTTTCTCTGACTGATTCAGAACATGATAATAAGAAAGGCGGGGAATCATGAAAAAATATCTCTTTTCGGCAGGAATCATAGTTTTAACTGTTTTCACATGGGTTTGCACATATTCATCTTTACCGGACAATTTGGCGACACACTGGGGATTAAACGGAAGTGCAAATGATTACCAAACGAAAGCTAATGCGATGATGATGCTTATTGGCATCATGATTATTCTATATATTTTAATGGTTATCATCCCTAAGATTGATCCTAAAAATAACTACAAAACATTTATCCGGCCATATATGGCTATATTTAATACAATGTTTGCGGTTCTGTTTGTCATTAATCTGATTACCATCTTGACCGGTCTGGGATATGATCTCCCTATATCTTATTTAGGAAACTTTATAGTGGGAGTCATTTTCATGGTGTTTGGAAACTTCATTCAGATCGTTAAGCCTAATTTCTTTTTAGGGATAAGAACACCTTGGACGCTGAGCAGTGAAAGCGTTTGGAAGGATACACACAGGGTTAGTTCGAAACTTTTTGTCTTAGCGGGCATGCTCATGATGCTTGCAGCTTTTTTGCCGCCGGTGTATAGAGTGTCAGTCATTTTCATGGCTGCAATCGGCTGTATCATATTATCTTTACTATATTCTTACATTGTATATCAGAGACAATTGAATAAATAACTGTTGAGTAGGAGCAATCTAATTGGATTGCTCCTATTTTGTCAGCGGGAAACGCAAAAAAATTTTGCGCTTGGCTGAAGTTTGCACACAAACTGCCGGAAAATTTTGCGGGAAAAGAAAGAATGTTGGCGAAACATCCCGTTTTTTCGGATTGGCACGGAACTTGCTTTATAAAAAGGGAAAGCAAGATCTAATGTTGAATGATTACAAAACAAGGGGGAATCAGATTATGTCAGCTTTCACAAAATCTCAAGAAATTATCAGCCAAACTTCACATTACGGCGCGAACAACTATCATCCTCTGCCGATTGTTATTTCTGAAGCGCAGGGTGTTTGGGTAAAAGACCCTGAAGGCAATCAATATATGGATATGCTGAGTGCTTATTCTGCGGTGAACCAGGGGCACAGACATCCGAAGATCATTCAGGCGCTGAAGGATCAGGCGGATAAAATCACTCTGACGTCACGCGCGTTCCATAATGATCAGCTCGGTCCGTTTTATGAGAAAACAGCCAAGCTGACCGGAAAAGATATGATTCTGCCGATGAATACGGGGGCGGAAGCCGTTGAATCCGCTGTCAAAGCGGCGAGACGCTGGGCATATGAGGTCAAAGGAGTAGCGGATAATCAGGCGGAAATCATTGCGTGTATCGGCAACTTCCACGGCAGAACGATGCTTGCGGTATCCCTTTCTTCAGAAGATGAGTATAAACGCGGTTTCGGACCTATGCTTCCGGGTATAAAATTAATTCCATACGGAGACGCAGAAGCGCTGCGCAGGGCGATCACGCCGAACACAGCCGCTTTCTTATTCGAACCGATTCAGGGAGAAGCGGGCATCGTCATTCCGCCGGAAGGATTTTTACAAGAAGCGGCCGCCATTTGTAAGGAAGAAAATGTGCTTCTGATCGCTGATGAAATTCAGACGGGACTCGGCCGCACAGGGAAAACATTCGCGGTTGACTGGGAAAATATCGTACCGGATATGTTCATCTTAGGCAAAGCGCTCGGCGGGGGCGTCTTCCCGATTTCGTGCATCGCGGCGAACCGTGACATTCTCGGCGTGTTTAACCCGGGTTCCCACGGCTCGACATTCGGCGGAAACCCGCTCGCTTGCGCGGTATCGCTCGCATCTCTTGAAGTCCTTGAGGAAGAAGGGCTGGCAGAGCGTTCCCTTCAGCTTGGCCGTTATTTTAAAGAAGAGCTTGAGAAAATCGATAACCCGATCATAAAAGACGTGCGCGGACGCGGCCTGTTTATCGGCGTTGAACTGACAGAAGCGGCCCGCCCGTACTGTGAAAAGCTGAAAGGCGAAGGGCTTTTATGCAAAGAAACACATGATACCGTGATCCGTTTTGCACCGCCGTTAATGATTTCCAAGGAAGACTTGGACTGGGCGATCCAAAAGATCACAAACGTGCTTCAAAACGCGTAAAACTTTGATGCGGCAATGCTTTCCCTCGGCTTGTATGGAATTTACAAATAAAAAATTCAGCACACTCTATTTGCGCGGCGACAGTATTTTAGTATAATGTATCTTTATGTACGAAAATGAATTTCATATAACATTCATATACAAATAGAGGCTCTTTGGACAGCAAATCGGTTTCAAAGCACCGGCTTGGTTCCAATACAAGTTGCTGAAGGGGTGCAGAATAGTGAATACAAATCAAAAAGAGAATCAGCTTCAGCGCACAATGAAATCACGCCATTTGTTTATGATTTCTTTGGGCGGAGTGATCGGCACCGGGTTTTTCCTGAGTACCGGATTTACAATTAACCAGGCGGGACCGCTGGGCGCGGTTCTGTCTTATCTGGTCGGCGGTTTTATAATGTTTTTGACAATGCTCTGCTTAGGCGAGCTTGCGGTTGCCCTTCCCGTATCAGGGTCGTTTCAGACGTACGCAACCAAATTCATCAGCCCCGCTTTCGGTTTCGCATTCGGCTGGCTGTACTGGCTCGGCTGGGCGGTGACATGCGCCATTGAGTTTTTATCTGCGGGACAATTGATGCTCCGCTGGTTTCCGCATGTTCCCGTATGGGTGTGGTGCCTCGTGTTTGTCGGCCTGATGTTTCTGTTGAACGCCATTACCACAAAAGCGTTCGCTGAGTCGGAATTTTGGTTTTCCGGTATTAAAATTTTAGTCATTCTGCTGTTTATTATTTTGGGCGGCGCCGCCATGTTCGGCCTGATTGACATGAAACACGGCGAGCAGGCTCCTTTCTTCTCTCATTTTTATGAGGATGGATTGTTTCCGAACGGCATTAAGGCTATGCTTATTACGATGATTACCGTAAACTTCGCGTTCCAGGGAACGGAGCTGATCGGGGTTGCCGCGGGAGAAAGTGAAAATCCTGAGAAAACGATTCCGCGCTCTATCCGGCAGACGGTATGGAGAACGCTTGTCTTTTTCGTTCTCTCCATCATCGTCATTGCCGGGATGATTCCGTGGAGGCAGGCGGGAGTGGTCGAAAGCCCGTTTGTCGTGGTGTTTGAACAAATCGGTATTCCATATGCCGCCGATATTATGAACTTTGTTATCTTAATTGCGCTGCTCTCAGTGGCCAACTCAGGCCTGTTTGCATCGACGCGTATCTTATATGCTATGGCGAACGAAGGACAAGCCTTTAAATCGCTCGGCAAAATAAATAAACGCGGCGTGCCGATGAACGCTCTGATCGTGACGCTGGCCGTCGCCTGCCTGTCACTGCTGTCTAAAGTGGCAGCGCCGGAAACCGTTTATATGTTTCTCTTATCATTAGCCGGACTAAGCGCGCAGGTCGGCTGGATTACGATTTCCCTGTCACAGCTGATGTTCAGACGGAAATACATCCGCGAAGGCGGCAAAGTGGAAGACCTGAAGTTTAAAACACCGCTGTACCCGGTGCTGCCTATTATCGGGCTGACGTTAAACACGGTTGTTCTGATCAGCCTCGCATTTGATTCAGAACAGCGGCTCGCCCTTTATTGCGGCATCCCGTTCATGGCGGTGTGCGTTATCGTCTATCATCTGTATGTAAAAAAGCATAAGCAGTCAGAAAAACAGATAGAGCTTTAAATCTTTTCGTGTCCAAGTCATCTTTGAGAAACCCGCACAGGACAACATACAACATGTTGAGGTGGAAAAACGGATGAACAAGAATATCTCAGTTATTGGAATGCCGATGGATTTAGGACAAGCACGACGCGGAGTGGACATGGGCCCGAGCGCCATCCGCTACGCGCATCTCATTGAACGGTTATCTGACATGGGGTATGCGGTGGAAGACTTAGGCGACATCCCCGTCAATCGTGAAAAACTCAAAAATGATGAAGAGCTGAAAAATCTGAACTCTGTGCTCTCGGGGAACGAGCAGCTCGCCCAAAAGGTGGACAGCGTCATTGAGAATGAGCGGTTCCCTCTCGTCTTGGGCGGCGATCACAGCATCGCGATCGGAACGCTGACAGGAACGGCAAAGCACTATAAACAGCTCGGCGTCATCTGGTACGACGCGCACGGCGACTTAAACACCCTGGAAACATCGCCGTCAGGCAATATTCACGGAATGCCGCTGGCCGTCAGCCTCGGCGTCGGGCACGACACGCTGGTGAACCTGGGCGGGTATGCCCCGAAAATCAAGCCGGAGAACGTCGTCATCATCGGCGCGAGATCGCTTGATGAAGGCGAGCGTGAATACATTAAGGAAACAGGCATGAAGGTCTATACGATGCATGAGATTGACCGCCTCGGCATGACAAAGGTCATTGAAGAAACCATTGACTACTTGTCAGACTGTGACGGCGTTCACCTCAGCCTTGACCTCGACGGCCTTGATCCGAGCGACGCACCCGGCGTAGGCACACCTGTCGTCGGCGGCATCAGCTACCGTGAAAGCCACTTGGCAATGGAAATGCTGTATGATGCCGACATCATCACTTCAGCTGAATTTGTCGAAGTCAACCCGATCCTCGATCACAAAAACAAAACCGGCAAAACAGCGGTCGAGCTGGTAGAATCTTTGTTGGGAAAAAAACTGTTATAAAATATGCGCCTCCGCACCTGCGGAGGTTTTTTGTTGCCACGAGGAAACTAGCGGGCTGCCACCCTCTTTTTGAACCTGTAAATATGATATATTTATTACACAAAATGGGAAAGGGAGGTGTCCTGACAGATGGCTGAGGTGATGGCCCACGAAACAGTTGCGAAAAAAATCAGTGACTGGTATGAGGAAATCAAAAAGCACAACACTGAATCGGCTGAGGCGTTAAGAGAACAACTGCTTACGGATCTGCAAAATATGACACAAAATCAAACGGTGCTCCTTTATTTTAATTTAATTGATTCCCGCTATAAGCTTTTGATGGAAGAGTATGAGAAAACAGACGGCATTTTAAAAACGATCCAGCTGAACGCCGATAAAGAAAAAACAGACCAGATGATTCAATACTATTATTATTTCTTTTCCGGAATGCACGAGTTTTACCGTAAACGGTTTATGAACGCCATTAATTTTTACCGGATTGCTGAAAGCAGGCTCCGGCACATACCGAATGAGATTGAAAGAGCCGAGTTTAATTATCAAGTGGCGATTGCCTACTATGAAATCCGCCAAAACTACTTTGCGATGAACCACGCGGAAAAAGCGTTGGAGATCTACAAAGCCAATGAAATGTACGCGGTCAGAGAAGCACAGTGTTTAATGGTGATCGGCTGTAACAGAATGGACTTGTTTCACTATCAGAAAGCCGAAGAGCTCCTGCAGACGGCGGTTCATCAAGCCGCCAAAGCGGGTGATCCGCATATTGAGGCGCTCGCCCACTTTAACGCAGGCATTTGTTATGAAAGACAGGAAAAGCTTGAGGAGGCGCGGGTCGAGTTTGAAACGGCTCTCGATCAAAAGGAGCATTTGCGATCAGCGTATTCGGTGCGGAGTCTGTACATGCTGGCCAGAGTATTGTTGAAGCAGGAAAAGACGGATGAGGGCCGGTTTTGGCTGCATAAAGCGCTGAATGCCGCTGAAGAAAAAAACGAACCCGTATACACCCAAAAGCTGCGCATCTTACAGCATGTCTTTATTGACCGCAATGAAGAAGCGCTTGAATCAGCTTTCGCCGAGTTAAGAAGGAAAGAGCTGTGGAGTGACGTTTCCGACTTGTCGTATCAGGCCGCGGCGCATTTTAAAAAACAGGAGAATTACAAACTGGCGGCGAAGTATTTTCAAGAATCAATTGATGCCAATGACCAAATTTTGAGATTAACGGAGGGGATTCGTAATGAAAACATGTAAATTCATTGTACTCTCAGCAGCCTTGGCAAGTCTCATTTCGATTGGATTATTTGCGCAAACTGGTTCAACGGCACAAGCCGAACAAATCATAAAACCGGCGGAAAACGGAGCCTTCGGATAATACTTCATGATACCGCTTTCAGTCTGTGTTTTGTAAGGAGTGATTCAATGGCTATCACGCTGCAGCCGATGACAGGACAAGAATTTCAGTCCTATCTCGCTCATTCAGCCAAGCATTACGCTGAAGAAAAGGTAAAAGCGGGAACGTGGCTGCCTGACGAAGCGCCGGAGTTAGCGGAGCTGGCGTTTGAAGACCTGCTTCCTGACGGCTTGGAGACGGCCGATCACTATTTATGGACGCTGACATTGGACGGAAAGGAAAATGCCGGCTGGCTGTGGCTGCACGCCGATCCGGACCACCCGCAGCAGGACGCATTTATTTATGATTTCGGCCTTCATCCGCCTTTCCGCGGCAAAGGCTATGCAAAAGAGGCGCTCGCAAGGCTGGAGGACAAAGCCAAAGACCTGGGTGTCCGCAAGATTTCTCTCCATGTGTTCGCTCATAACGAAACGGCGCGGAAGCTGTATGAGAAGACCGGATTTCTGGAGACGGATGTCATCATGAGCAAAAAGCTGTCATGAAAAGAGGCCCGCACGATGGGCCTCTTTTGTTATTCATCTAACAATGTCATCATGTGTTCCGGATAACGCTCGCCGGCCGCGGTGCCGATCGGAAACATCTCATCCAACCGCGCCTTCACATCCTCGGGAAGCACAATGTCGAGAGCGGCGAGGTTCTCTTCCAAGTAGTGTTTCTTTTTTGTACCCGGGATCGGAATGAGATCATCGCCGTTTGCGAGAACCCATGCGAGCGCAAGCTGAGGAGCAGTGATATTCATTTCCCGGGCAATGGCGGTAAGTTTTTGGACGAGCCCTATATTCACCGCCAAATTGTCTCCCTGGAATCTCGGCGTTCTTCTTCTGTAATCATCGGCATCCAGCTGATCGGCCGACGTCATCTTTCCGGAAAGAAAACCTCTGCCGAGCGGACTGTAAGGCACAAAAGAGATGCCGAGCTCACGGCAGGCGGGCAGCACATGCTCCTCTGCTTCCCTGCTCCATAAAGAATATTCCGATTGAAGCGCGGCAATCGGGTGAATGCGGACGGCGCGCCTGATCGTTTCTGCGGAAGCCTCTGACAATCCGATATATCTCACCTTTCCTTCGTCTATCAGCTCCTTCATGGCGCCGACGGTTTCTTCAATCGGCACCCGCGGATCAACCCGGTGCAGATAATAAAGGTCGATATAATCCGTCCCAAGGCGTTTCAGACTGGCGTCACACGCTTTTTTCACATAATCGGGCCGTCCGTTAATTTCGATAAACTCACCCTTTTCGCTTCGGACATAACCGAATTTCGTCGCGAGGCACAGCTCCTTTCTGAATGGGGCGAGTGCTCTGCCGACAAGCTCTTCATTTGCACCCAATCCATATTGATCAGCCGTATCAAACAAATTCACGCCGAGATGAACGGCATGATGCAGGGTGGAAATCGACTCAACCTCACTCTGGCTGCCGTAGTATTCCGACATGCCCATGCACCCTAACCCCATTGCGGAAACCCGCATCGAACCGATCGTTCTGTCCTTCATATGTCCTCCCCCTTTCTTGTATGATAACCGGATTTCCTGATATTTGAAAATGGTTTATGCATATGATTTACATATTGTTATAAAATTTTTAAAAATCTGTAAATTATCTATTTTTTTATCGCAATTCCGTCATATAATACAAATGTGGAAAAATTATACTCAAAGAAAAGAGGCGAAGTAATATGTGTAAAAAGCTGTTCAAAGCCGTCCTCCCGTTTGCCCTGTCATTCACCATGGTTCTGTCGTTCTCCGGTTTGAATGTAAAAGCGAAAGAAACAGAAACAGCCCGCTACGCAAAAGAAATCGCAGACCTTCAGCAGGGCACGACCCCTCAAGACGTTCTCCAATCCGCAAAAGAGCTTGCCAAACAGAAGCACGTTTCAACAGAAGCAATTCTCAAGCAGTTTCATCAAGAAATCACGGCAGACAAGGTGCAGGGAAATGTAATCGCTTCCAAAGAAGGGCTCTCTGCGATGGGCGGATCGTCAGGAACCAAAAAACTTCCGAAAAGCACAAAAGGCAATATTTATTACACGAACTCATACACCGCTTATTACAACCACGGGCATGTCGGCATGTATTCATCCGCTGATAAAATTGTTGAATCCGTGCCGGGAGACGGCGTCCGCCAGATTGCTTATAACGGCAGAGAAGTCGAAGACAATTCAATCGTTCAGACCGTGAAAGTTACCGATGCCCAAAAACAAGCCGCCGCTGACTGGGCTGTATCAAGAGTGGGTGATGAGTACTCCTTCAACTTCGTCAATAACAGAAATACGGGCCATGAAGGCGCCAAAAACTGCTCAAAACTGCTGTGGTCGGCATTCCTCTTAAAAGCCGGGATTGATATCGACTCTAACGGCGGCTTAGGCGTATATCCGCGCGACATCACAAGCTCGTCCTACACAACCACGATTCTGACCATTCACTAAGGAGAACAACGTGAAAAAAATCATCTGGATACCCTTAGTGATCATCGCCGCCGCAGCGGTCTTATGCTTCTTCTATTTCCGCACGGAAGATCCTGCGGAGGTTGCGAGAGACACATTAAATGACCCTGATTTTCTGAAAGATAAAGAGGCGCTGCTGTATTTCTCCACGGCGGCTGACCAAGACACGTTCGGCGGCGGAAAAAGCTACGCCCTCTTCGCCGATGACAAAGGACGGCTCTCTTCTTATCACATGAAGGGGCTTGAGCTCGGATCGGCCAAAGTGCATGACGGCAGCGTGCTGCTGGAGGACAAAAAAGGAATCTATACCGTTCAGGACGGCCTTCACACGTATAAAAGAGCGTACCAGCATACGGGAGACAGCGCGGGATATATCGAACGGGCGAAAGGCTTTTACACGCTGTATAATTCGGGCTACGACAAGAGCGGCGGCAGCTATCGCTCAGAGCTGTACCGCCAGATTGACGGCAAGTGGAAGCAAAACGTCATCCCGCACTACATCCGCGCTTCAGGCTTTTTTAAAGATCATCTTTTCGCGCTCACGCCGACAGATGACGAAAAAGGCTATCACATCCAAGACATTCAGGCCGATAAAGAAAAGCTCCATACAACATCAATCGCGACATGGACATATAAAGAAGGCACGTCTGTCGAATCCCAGCTCGCCGCCGACGACAGCGCCATCTGCTTTGTCACCAGAGGGGAAAAAGCAGATCACATCTATCAAATGGTGAAAGTCATGAAAAACAGCGGCGCCATCAAAACGTATGACATCGCCGCTTATAAAAATGACGAACAGACGATCTATGACTCCATGCCGTTCAGCTTCAAAAAAAGCTTTTTCATGGAGCAGCGCAGCTTCTATTTCGTTGACGGCTTCGGAAACGTGTACCGCATCAACCCTGAGACCGGAAAAAGCAAAAAAGCCTTCAAGCTCCCCGCATCACGAATGAAAGCCGACTTCAAAGAGCTGACGCATCAAAACGGAAAGCTGTATCTGTTTACGTACAGCTACAAAAAGCCCGCCAAAATCGAATCCTTCGACCTGAAAACGGGCAAAAGGCTGAACGACCTGACCATCCCGAACCTGAAAGATATCGTGACGCCGAAAAGCCATCTCAAGCTGTATGATGTGCAGGTGATGGGTGGGTTTTGAAGAGTATAAACATTTCGGAAGAGCTTACCGCTTTCGGTAAGCTTTTTATAATGAAACGTTATCGCAAGAAAGAAGGTGTTCATTTGAAATCATTCAGTATCTTCTTATTGTTGTCCGTCATTTGTATAACCATTGTTTTTGTCATAATGAATATGTTGATTGGATACCCTGATGTGAGTAACGGGGCATTGTTTATGATTGTATATATCGTTGTGACCCTCATGATAAGGCTATATAGCAAGAAAAAAGCCGACCGAACGTAGAGATAGAGGAATTTGAACCGTAAAAGCAGAAGACAGTCAGATGAAGGAGGGAGCCGATGAAGAAAAAGCTTGCCGCGGTGACCGTAACCATTCTCCTGGTTTCCGTGATAACCAACTCTTTTTTAAACGGCGGAAAGCCGGACTGGATTGATGTATGCTGTACGCTGCTGGCGTGTCTATTAGGAATTCTGTTCGTCCTTCGCTTAGAAAAAAGAGAAAACACGTAAAGAGCCGGATGCTGCAAACGCCGGCTCTTTTTGCGCGTGATTTGCCGAATTGTGGATAAAACTCAGCCCGAAGCACTACTAACATGTGTATAAATAGGTTATATTGAAAAGAGAACAATTGCCGCGTGCAAAAGAAAATCGGAGGATGTAACAATGAAAACCGCTTATTATTCTTGTGAAGAACATATCGAAACCGTGCTGGACATGTACATAGATGATCATGAGCTTCCGCCCGAAATCAGAAAAATCGAACATACTAACAGTTTATCCACAGCCTGTGAATTATGTGGGGACACTGCAACATATCTAGTAGGGAACGAATGATCCTACACAAAATACAGAAAAGATATCCACAATTGTGGACAATATATATGAATAACTTGTTTCTAAAGTGGGGATGACCTGTGAATATCAATATTGTGACCATCGGAAAACTAAAAGAAAAATACCTCAAGCAAGGCATTGAAGAATACAAAAAACGACTCTCAGCCTACGCAAAAATCGACATCATCGAACTCCCGGACGAAAAAGCTCCGGAAAACCTGAGCGACCAAGACATGAAAATCGTCAAAGACAAAGAAGGCGAACGCATCCTGGCCAAAATCAGCCCGGACACCCACGTCATCGCCCTCGCCATCGAAGGAAAAATGAAAACATCCGAAGAACTGGCCGATACAATAGATAAGCTGGCGACTTATGGAAAAAGCAAAATCACCTTCGTCATCGGCGGCTCACTCGGCCTAAGCGACGCCGTTATGAAGCGCGCAGACGACAAACTGTCATTCTCAAAGATGACGTTTCCTCATCAGTTGATGCGTCTCATACTTGTAGAGCAGATTTATCGGGCTTTTCGGATTAATCGTGGGGAGCCTTATCATAAGTGAGTGAGGTTATGTATTAACATTCTAAATAAATTTGGTGGTAAATAAATAGGTGATTAACTCCCGTGTTAGTAATTGTTATTTAGAAAACTCTCCATAATGGAACCGAAAAACTGTTTGCGAATTAGTCATTTATAGTAAAACAATCTCAATGGGATATTAAGGTTGTTTTTTATAAGTGTTATTTAGAATTCTTAAATAAATAATATTTAATACTGCTAATTGAGGTGTTTGAATGAGAAGATGGGAAACATTTATCATGGAATATATGAATACATATAGAAAGACCTTTGTGAAAACGGTGGATATTGAACAATATCTTAAAACAATACTCAAACAAGAATATGATGACGGTGGTGGATATTTTAGATTTTCTTCTACGTTGAAGGATATGGTAGAAGAAGAGAAAATTCAACCAGTAAAAGCAAGAGGGCATAATCATCAGACCCCACCTGTATTTAATGAATATAGATTAGTGAAACAAGAAAGAAGAACGAATCCCACTCATATTAAAAAGTTAATGACCAACTATCCATTGTTCAATATGACTGCTTTTTATGATGAAGCAGAATTTGAAAAATGGAAGTTCTATATAGATCGAGTTCATGCATTTCTTACAAACAACAGTGATACCAAAAAGGAGATGTTTAAAGCAAATGAACGTTCCTTTGAACTATTCAGAAATGAAAAATTCCTTTTAGATAAAGAAGGAATAAAATTTTTAGCCAATTTAGGACTCACTCTATCGGATTTAAACTGTCGAAGAACTTATGAACCTTTTGTAGAGTACCAACCATACCCCTCCAGAAAGCCAAAAATCATTTTGATTATTGAAAATAGAGATACCTTCGATTCTGTAAAAGAGTTAATGATGGATGGTATTAACACATGGAGCGGAATTACCTTTGATATGGTGATATACGGGGAAGGGGATAAGATACAAAGAAGCTACTATTTCTTAGAAGAATACCAGCTAGAAGATTACGAAGTCTATTACTTTGGGGATTTAGATGCAAGAGGGATTCATATTTGTTCCGAATTGATCAAAATAGACAACAGAATAAAACCATTTACTCCTTTTTATATCGAACTGTTAAATTGTTACGGTCATGAACCTTTAACGAGAACCATCGAAAGAAAATTGAAACAAACCATTATTGACGATTCATTAAGATTATTTTCAGTTTTTTTTGAAGGGGCCTATATAGATGAACTCAAAAAATATACCAAAATTATTCAAAATGTTCAAACTTATATTCCGCAAGAAGGATTGAATTTAGCGATTCTCCGTGAATTAGGGGAAAGGAGGTAGGATTCTTTTTGAACATAAACATTGAATCCATGCTAGAAGGTTTTAACGAGCGGATGAAGCATATAGCTATGTTTTCACCCATCCTACGATTGGAACAACCAATGAAGTTTAAAGAATTACCTATTCCTACGGTTGCTCTCTATGTACTTCTTTATATGCTCGAAAACAAACTAGCATTTAATAAAAACACGACAAAAGAAGAATTGCAATATGTCATTTTAGAAGTGGTCCGACGATACTGGAATGAAGATTTTACCAAAGCAGAAGCGGACGAGCTCGAAGATTGGTTGGTTTCTAAAAACCTTCGAAACAGAGGAAAAGCTCACACATTTACGTATTACGATTTCGATAAAAGAGAAGAGAAAACTCATTATTTTCATCTGATTGAATATGGAGAAGGCACGAACGTCTTTAGTGATAGAGAAGATAGCCTAGACGATTTCACACTAACTTCAATGGGGTTGGAGCTGCTTTTCAAAACCAAAGAAGTATTTGGAGAGCTTCGAATTACTATTTCTCAATTATTCTTCAAACGACAATTTGAAAAAGGCCTTTTCACCGATGCTTTAAGAAGAATTCACGAAATGCACACTTTGATAGAGGATGAGAAAAAGCGGATTAGAAAGTTACAGTCTACTATCATCAAAGATGCTCTTGGTGTTTCTCAACGTTCTGAACTTGAAGCTATGATAAAAAGAATAGATGAAACCTTAAAAACAGAAAGAGAGCAATTCAAGGATCTGCAAAATTTGGTTGAAGAAAAAATTGATGAATATCATGAAGGCCGATTAACAGAAAAAGAACAAAAAGGAATTCATATCATCCAAGAAATTGAAGGGAAATTACTTCAGGCAATCAGCCTACACGAATCCTTATTTACCGAAAAACAAAAAACTCAAAATATTATGAGCGAATCACTCGAATCTTCCATTATCCATGCGTTTTCGGTTCATTTAGATTTTGAACAAGAAATTCTAAGAGAACTAATAGAAACTCCTACTACAGTAGAAGTGTTAAATGCAATTTCTAAACCATTTCTTCCATTGAGACATCATAAAATTTTTAACCCATTACTCGCAATATCTCCTCAAAAAAGATACAAACAAAAACAACTAAAAGAGGAAGAAATTGTGGAAGTAGACGAAGAAACAAAGAGAATGCAAGAGCAAGAAGAGACGAGGAAAAAAGAAGAAATTGAAAACAAAGAATATCGATGTATAACCGCTTTATTGAAACACTTGGTGGAAAAGGATAAGTATTTACTAAGTGATGTATTCCAAATGATTGAAACCCAAGATGAAAGTCTTTATGAGGATATTCTATACAATCCAGATCCACTGTTAGGGTTAATTGCAGAACTACATCAGTCCGAATACAATCGTTTTGAAAAAGTGACTTCAGATGTGTGGAAAAACCTCCCTGATGATAAAAAGATTAATCGAATGCTAATAAGATTGTCAAGTGAACTATCAACTTTGCAAGAAATAGGGTCCTTTAGTTTATTAGAAACAGATAAATCCCACTATATCGGAACTATGAAATATAAAGATATGTTAATTACAAGAGGTGACTTTTATGGAGTGGACACAAGATACCGTGAGTAAAGGGTTCGGTTTGTATGTGGCCTTGAGTAAAAAAGGGTTTCTTACAAGCAAAGAAGATGAATATTTTCAGTGGTATGAGGAAAGAGTCGTTCAAGATCTTATACGGAAAGTAATTGAACCTACAGGGAAAGTTATGATTTTTCTGGATGAACAAGATGGCGTTATTCAAATGGTGCCGGAGATCGAGAACGAAACCATGTCTTATACGAATGAGGATTTAAAGAAAGAATTAGTCTTTAAGAACAACAAAGAAATTCATCTATTCTACTTTATTTTGTTCATTTTAATATCAGAGTTAGAGCAACCATATGATATGGAGTTTGCTGACCGGATGTATCTCCCAATGGAAGAACTATTGGATAAAATGAATGGATACATCGAGCAGTATAAACGATTGGGCGAAGATAAATTAGAGGAATTAAGTGATAAATATGATGTAGACGTGGCTGGGATTATAGAAGCTTGGGGCAGAATGGCCGACTTTAAAGAAGGGGCTACAAGCCATATCAAAACAAAAGATAATCGACGGATGTATATTGAAAAGACATTGAGCTTCTTAGAAAAAGAAAAACTTATCAGAATAAGAGAACATACCAATATTTCTGTTACCAATAAAATGAAAAATATTATTAGTCATTATTATCACAATGTCGCGAACAAAAGCAAAATTCATGACCTATTGCTTGTAACAAAAGAAGGCACTGTTGGAGAAGAGGAGGAATGATAAAATGCCACGACTAACGAAAGTAAGAATGACCAATATCCAATTAGATGAAGGGAAGAAAATCATCTCAAACAGCTTGTGGGAACCAAACGCTAAAGATGCTCTATTTATCTTAGAAAACGGTGGAGGAAAAACGAGCTTTATTCAACTAATTACTCAAACCATCCTTCCTAACTCCAATTTAAGTAAACGCTTGTTAAAAGAAGTGGTGTATAAAGGAACAACTGGTTATATTATGACGGAGTGGAAATTGGATGGAGAAAATCTTCCGTATGAATATTTATGTTTGGGGTTTACCTATATGAATGGGGAAACCAAAACAGAAGAATTAAACTATTTCACGTATCTGTTCACCTATAACAGAGGAGACACTTTAAACATCAATACCCTTCCTACCACAGAAGACGGGAAGGTAACAAGATTAAATGAGTACCGGAAATTTTTAAGACAACACGATATTCGTATTTTTGAAGTAAATCGTGATTATAAAAAGGAATTAAAACGATTCCACCTTCTTGAAGAAGAATGGAAGATGATACAAAAGATTAACGGGGATGAAGGTGGGGTAGATAATTACTTCAAAACTGCATCCAGCACGTATGACTTATTAGTAAAACTTCTTATCCCAGAAGTGGAAAACACCATCTTTGACAGCGAAGAAAAGAAAAAAGAAATCCAAACGTACTTTAAAGAATACAGTAAGAACTTATTAAGTATTCCGGATATGAAAAGAGACTTAGAGGATTTCCAAAGGATAAAATATTCTGCAGAAGATATGATAAAAGCAGTGGAAGATTTTCAAGTGAAAAAGAAATCCTTTATGGAAACACAAAAGCATGTAGTTACGCTTAAGAAAAGCATTGAACTTCAAATTTTTGACAAGGAAGAAAAAATCATTTCCTTAATTAAGGATATTAAGAAAAACCAATCTTTAATGAATGAGACGGATTGGAAAATTGATAGTTATAAATCTCATACCTTAAAGCAACAGATCGAAGTAAAAGAAACAGAACTCACTACGGTTGAAAATAAACTCAAAATGAAAACAGCTCAACTAAAGCAAGCGGAATCATTATTAAGACAACTGGAAGCAAAGAAAGAATATGCGGATTATCTGGGTATTCATAAGAAGGTACTACAACTAACAGAAAAATTGTCTGCTTTAGCAGCAAGCGATCCTGAATTGGAAAAAAGAAGAAATGAATCTAAAAAACTCTTAACAGAAGCGCTAAATTTCCTCATTGAAGAACAACAATTTGCTTTAGTTAAGCAGAACAAAAACATTAAATATAACGAAGAAGAAATTAATCTTAAAGATAAAGAACGAAAACAATTAGGAAAGGATAAACAAGATTTATTTAGTGAGTTAAAGGATGCAAACAATCACCTAAATAACTATAAAAAAGAAAAAAAAACACTGGTAGATGAATTAGGAGAAGAAGCTGGGAATCATCCATCAATCGTGTTGAAGTCACTAGATGAACAACAAAAACTATCTTCAGCTACCATTATTAAAAAAGAAGAGGAAGGCAAATTAAACGAACAAGAAATGGCTGAAAAAAGGGGGTTTGTAACGAGTCAAAGTGTAATAATCGAAAGCAAGAAAAACCAAATCTCTTTATTAGAATCTGAACAAGAAAAATTCGAAAGGGAGAAAAAAATTTTACTCTCACTTATTTTAGAGGATGGGAAAAGTACAGAAAACACCTTTGAAGATATCGAGAAGTTTCTTCGTTATTATAAGTATTCGAGAGTGGAAGCAGAACAAAAAATAGATAAAATCAAACAGAATATTCATGACTTAACCAAGAAACTTAACCTATGGGAATCACACAATTTCTTTGTTCCGAATGAAACCTTATTAGAGGTTCAACAACATCTGGAACAAAGAGGTGTCATTACCATGTTAGGTAGTGAATGGCTATCGGAAATTTCTAATGAAGAAATGAAAAATCAGTACCTTGATTCCTATCCATTGCTTCCTTATACGTTATTGGTCGAAGAAGCAAACTTATCTGAGGTCAAAAAAGCCTTGAAAAGTTTGAATAACGAACTGTTAAACTTACCATTACTGTTTTATGTAAAGAGTAAACTTCAACTTCAAACGAAAGCTGTAGTTGCAAATAAAAATAAACTTTTCCCGCTATATAATGAGTTATATCTCTATCATCAGTTAGATGTTCAGTGGTTCGCATCCAGAGCTAAAATCCAAGAAATTATTGAAGGATTAAAAAGAGAGCTTTCTCAATATAAAGAACAATTAACTTTTGCAAAATCCACTCTTGATAATTCCAATAAAATATTAACCACATTAGAAACATTCCATACTAGTTATCCTAGTACATTCCTAGAATCCACCATGCAAGCTGTCCAGGAATTATTGGGCGATATAAAAGATTCTCATCAACGAATTAAAGATACAAACGAACAAATTAAGGTATTAGAAAATGAGAACAAATTAATTAGTGAGTTTATCTTAGATGAAAAAGTAAAACTGACAACAAGAAGGTCTCATATAAAGCATCTTCAAAGCTTTATGGAGCTTTATCCAAATCCCGAAGAGTTAGTTGAAAAAGCAAAAAATCTAAAAGACCAACATGACCAATGTGAGACAAAAATAAATCTTTGTGAAGAAGAATTAATACAGCTACGTGATACATTAGATAGACAGAAGGATAAGAAGCGGAACATTGAATCTGTTATGAGTGGATTTGAAAAAGAAAGAAAACAACACCAATTAAACGAGAATCTCGAACCTTCTGATTGCTATACCAGTGAAGAAAAAGATGAGTACGTGGCCCGTTTTAATGCAGTTCAAAAAGAATACTCTAATAAAGACCAAGCGAAAAGTCTTCTTGAACAAAATCATTTAGACAAAATTAATGAACTTGGTAAATCCGAAAGACGAATCAATAATATCGGATTTACTCTAGAAGAAGTAAAAGGGTTTTATGCTGAAGAAGTTAACCTAGAAGAATCCATTATTAAACAAAAAGATATAGCAAACACACTATCTATCTCCGTAAAGGAAAGTGAGTTTAAACAGAGAGAAGTAAAAGAAAATATTAGACTGAAAACAGAACAATTAGATTCCAATAAGAAAGAAATTGAAGACAAGTATGAAAAAGAAGTATTTCTTTATGATGAGTGGCAGCACAAAGAGGAATTCCATCGCTACAATCAGTCAAAAGAACAACTGGGGACAATCAATAAGGAACTTGGATATAAGAAGACACTATTGGAGAATTCTGTAATAGATGCTGAAAAAGCTATGGTACACATGCAGAGTGAAAATCTTCCTTTGTATCTTGAAAGATTTGGATTAATATCTGAAGAAGAAATCATTGCTAAGTCAAAAACCTATCAAAAATATGCACAAACTCATTCTAATGAGTACTCAACAAAGTTGGAAAAGTTAGAAAAGAGCAAAAAAGGTGTATATCTATCATTTGAAACTTATGTAAATAAGATTCAAGAATCTAATAACCCGAAGACCGAACAATTTGCGAATGGTTTTTCAAAATTGAAAACAAGCGACCAATTATTTGATTTTGATTTTATTTTAGAATCGTTTAATCGCATCTTTGACACCATTAATGCTTTTGAAGAAGACTTATATCGAAAGATTGCAGAATGTGAAAAGGATAAAGTGAAAATAGTAGAATTATGTTTCCAACGTGTAGAATCCATTTATAAAAATGTAACCGAAATACCTAAGTTTTCCAAAGTGGAAGTATTTGGCCATGAATTGCAATTGATTAAAATGAGATGGGAACGTTTAAATGATGAAACCACTCTAGGTAATTTACATTATCATGTTCAAATAACACTTGAAACTTTACAAAGAATGAAACGAGAGAACAAACCAGAAAATGAAATGAATGAGTACCTAGTAGAAAGACTGGACAACGTGGTACTTTTAGATAAAATTGCTCCTATCAAGAAGTGCTTTGTAAGTATCTATAAACCACGAAAAAAATCTCTTATGACAACCAGTGCAGAAAACTGGAAACCTTGGGATGAAGTTTCTAAATGGTCTGGTGGAGAAGAATTTAGTTCTTATATGTCTATGTTTATGATACTTGTAACGTATTTACGTAAAAAGGTAAACGCTAAAGACGATTCCTGGAAAGTCATTATTGCAGATAATCCCTTTGGTAAAGCTTCATCAGAACACGTAGTAAAACCAATAATGGAACTAGCTAGAAAGAGTAAAATACAACTGTTTTGTTTAACGGCTCATAACAACGAAGACATTCGTTCTCGCTTTGAATGTGTTATGAGCAATCGCTATTACAATACAGCTGGTATTGAACTACTTCAAGTGAAACACAAAGAAAAAGGAGTATCACTCGGATTGTATGCTTATGAGCATGATTAATATTTTATGAGGGTCATGTAGGCCTCTTTATATATAGGATTTAGAGGTTTCAAATATGTCGAAAGTAGCCATTAACTTACGAGTAGAACAAGAAATGAAAGAGTGTTGGTGATGGAAACAACTATTCATAAAGAGATAGCGAATTCCCACTCACGGACCTCATGAAGTGTCCGGCACGTGGTACAGGAATGGTCATTGGGCGAATAAAAATAAACTGAAAGACGGGATAAAAAATTTTTAGAGTATTATATTTGTGGGACTTGGGAGAAACAAAAGTTCAACCGATTGTCGCTCAAATCGTGTAAGAACTGACTATGCAGATAAGTATGTAATAAAAAAGTTATTCAATATAGCTAACAATGATGTTCTCACAAATTAAACTGTTGAAAGAGAAGGAGAGAGGTTTCTCACCACTTCAACATGAATACGAGACGTTGAAAAAGGAACTGGAAGCCAATCAGCAAAGAAGAGAAAAAGTCCTTTTGTACGAAGATAATTTGTTTCAAAAAGAAGACCTTGTACAACGTTTATCTACTTGGAATGAAGAAAAAGAACGTCTTGAAGAGAGACTCTCTCCTATTGAATTTCAAAGGGGGGAAAGGCGGTACCTGATATTTTTAATGATGAAACAGGTCATGCAGAACTTCAAAGGTGCTATCAAGAATCATTGGCTGGGGAGCAAAGGAAAAGGCTAAGCATCTACTCGTCCGTCAAACTAACAGCAATGAGAACCGACAGATTAATACAATGCAAATACAACTCAATAAAGAAGTTGCAAACACTTCACCTTAAAGGGGAGAGGATTCATCTATTAGGGATGAGTTTTCTCCCCCTTTTTCTATTTTAATGGACCTATGAAAAGAAGCAAATCAATTATGAGGTTTATTAATGTTTTCAGGAATTATATGGAGGAGCATTACCCACATTTAATATGGAAGGACTGGGAAGCATACGTTAGAACTCTTTCAGTGGATGACATAAGAAACGAAGAGGTTAAGGCTACTTATCCCACAAGAGCACAAACAAGAACTAACTTGTTGGGATTCTTCTATGATGGCAGTGCATCGAACGTTGTATACTTATTAAGGTTAAACAAGGTCAGAAGGATATCGGAATTGGTCTATTGAGAGATGGCTATCTTTCTAAGCCTATTAGCTTTATGGGAATAAGTGGAATTAGGAACAGTAGCACAATCAAATATGTGTTTACATGTCAGAGAGGTTTGCTATAAAAGAGTGTTCGTCTCTTTCTTCGTGTTTGATTTTACGGTAAAGGAGGTGACCCTCATGACACCAATTGACTTGTTTAAAGCAGGAGTGGTGTTTGACCTGTCTATTTACATATATGTGGAGAAAAACACTGAATTAACGGAGTTATCACAAAAAACAAATAGGAGCCATCGATAATAGTATTAATTAAGATATTGGATAATTTTCAAAAAATACAAGGTAATTATCAAGAGAAATTTATAGAATATCAAAATATTGGCGAATAAACAGACAATTTTACCCTCTATAACACCGAGAATATGGTAATATTAGAGAATGAAAGAGAATTGTAAATTTTAAAAAAGAAATTGGGATATAGATTTGTGGATGAGGAGAATTTACAAGACTTAGTTACTCTTAGGATTGGTCTCAGACATGAACATGATATTTAGCTTCATTATTGTTTGAAGAGCATCCAAAGAACAATATGAGCTTCAGTCGGAAACGTTGAACAAGGACGATACCCTTATTATGTGTAACCTGCTAGAAGCTTAATATCAGAGGTAGGGGGAAGAGGAATGGAACTAAGTATCTATAAGCAGGTAGCTGCAAGGGATGATTTTATCCAATATTTACGAGAAAAAGAAATGCATAGAATTGGTGAAAGTAAAACATATACAAGTAGAGTCATGATAAATAAGGAGGAAAAAGTAGAACAAGTTGTTATCGATTTTTTCTTTAAGTTAGATTCTGAGCAGACAGTTGAAATAGAGTGGGCTAACTATTGGAGTGGTTTTTTTGGAGATGAGTCTAAAAAGACAAAAACTGTTGAATCGGCTTTTGGAATGATTATTCTTGAGTTGGATAATCATTTATATGCTATTTCCTTAGGAAGAGGTCATAGCTATGCTAGTAACTTTGCTGATATGGACTTTGGCTTCGATATAGCAGAGATAATTCATGATGAAACTTCTATTGAGGTTAAGTCTGCTAAGTTCTTTAAACAATCAAAGAATAAATCTCTTACTCAGTACAATACAAATTCATACGTGACATCAGAGATTGGAGAAAGTCATGAATTGCTAGTAAGTAAGATTAATATGGACGACAAATATTCAAGCTTCCTGTTATATTCGTATGAGGATAAAATGCGGTTTGGTTCAGCTGTAAAATTAGAAATAAGTGATTATACTCCAGGGAATATTATCGATATTGTCCATGAGTTGCACTATATATATTTATATGAAGAAAAGTCAGGAAGTTTGCCAAGAATGAATTTTCTAAAAAATAATGAAGATAACCAACCTATGATTTCTGATTTAAATCGTATGTTATTAGAAGCAATTAAGTCGAGAGAGCCAAGTGTAAGCCTATCATATTTTATGGAAGATGATGGGGGTATATTAATAGAACCAGCAAAAGATGACAGTGTAGAAATTATTTATGATAGAAGAACTCATCTGCTTGATTCTTACTCAATTGAATCTATAGGTCAAAAAATTGATGAGATTGATTGTACTGATGTATCTAAGGTTTCAATAAGACCGATGTCTGACAAAGGTAGCCAAATTAGCTTACTGAAAATCTTAGACTACAGCACTGAATACCGGAGGAAAGATTATTGTTTATATAGAGGGAAATGGGCAAGTTTCAATAAATCTTATATGGATTTTATTGAGCGAGAAATAGTTAAGGTTAATGAGTGTGCAATCTTTATTCCAGGTTATAACCTTACTGATGATGCATTAGAGAAAGGAAGGGAAATTCAAGCATCAAATATTGAAGAATATGACCAAGTAGCGTATGCGGAATATCCTTTTAACATTTATTTAAAAGATGTTTTTAATTATATTTTACTTGATAGAAAGAAAGGTCAACATTTTTATAAAAGCGTTGAGTTTGCTGACCTTTATGATGTTAAAGAAAATGCTCTGATTCATGTCAAAATTGGAAGTACCCCTGATATTCGTTACTGTATCCAGCAGTCGGTTCATAGTGCTGAAATATTTAATACGCAAAGTGATGCATTAGAAGTTCATGGTATAGATAAAGTTAAAAAAGTATCAATGCTTTTAGTGTTGCAGTCTGAAAATATCATTTTAGAAGATGGAACAATCGATTTCTCAATTAACAAATCAATTTACCTCAAGATAGAAATCATCGAGTGGCTAACAAAAATGAGAATATTAGGATATATCCCTGAGATTTTAATTGCTAAAGATGTCAGAGAAACCAAAATTAAGGCAAAGGAAGAGGTTTCTACCACATAAGGGAGATAATAAGGAATGAATCACCATCAAGTTAGCGTTGCTGCAGAGTCGTTTACTGCCGCACTATTTGCCTGGGCTGGATTCGATATTTCTGTTCAGTATGGTCCCAACCAACCAGAGTATGATTTAGTAGTTGTCAATGGCTCACAAATGCTTAAAGTATCTGTAAAAGGTAGTCGGGACGGTGGTTGGGGGCTTACACAAAGTTATAAAAAAGGTAGAACATATCATGAAGCTGCGGATATGTGGGTTAATAAACATACTGCCAAAACTATAGTAAGCCTTGTACAATTTAAAAATGTTGATATTGTCCGAGGAGAACTACCTAGAGTATATTTGGCTACTCCTCATGAAATTGGGATACGACTTAAAGAAAGTCGGCGAGGGGTTGGAGAAACAATTTTAAAAGAAAAACATACTTGGAAAAGTGGAATAGCAGTAGGACATGTCGATAAAATTCCTGATAGTTGGAAATTTAGTAAAGAGAGAATAAATGACTTGTTAAAGTCGTCACTTTAACAAGTTATTTAATAAAACCTCATTTAGATACACAGCGGTAGGCCGTATCATAAATAAATACTTAAAATTTAATTAGAATAAATATATAAAACGTCTAGAATAAACCTTTTTTATGTAATTAAGTCTTGAACACCAAAAATAGAATTGATTATAGCTCCCATCCCGCCAAACTTGCAGCCTCAAGTTTCCTAAAGCCCCTTTGCTGCAAAGAGTCGTCAATAATGCATCATTTTCCAATATTTGATAACCCTAAAAAGAAGCTGTGATTCAAGAATCCCCCCCCTGAATCACAGCTTCTTTTCGCATTTCCCACATGTCAGTATAAATCCCTTTGCGTCACGGAAACCTAGTGGAAAAGGTTTCTGAAAGGAGGGGCGTATGATGAAGAAAAGTAAAAAAAATCAAAATAAAACATCCTTGGTTTGGAAGATGGCGATTGCCTCTGCGGTTTCTTGGGAAGCGGCAAAACTGGCGGGCTCTGATCACCCCTATTTAGCGCCTCTTTCTGTTATTTTATGTTTGCAGCCAACGATAGATCAGTCGATTCGCTTTTCTTTTCATCGTATTGCGGGAACTGCGATTGGGATCATGTTAACGTCCTATCTTTTCGGTCACTTGCCAATGAATGGCTGGATGCTGGGGCTGTTCCTATTAGGCGGTACTTACATTGCGAAGTGGTTGCGAATAGATGTAACGGTTTTACATCAGGTAGCGCTCACCATTTTGTTGGTCTTTACGTTTGAACGAAACGCTAAAGATTATGCATTCGACCGAATCATCGATACGGTAATCGGCGTCATCATTGCCATTCTGGTTCACATGTTCCTTTTTCCGCCGGACTACACAAAAAAGGCAGCGGACTCTTTTCAAACATTGGCTCGTCAGCTTTCCGGCACACTTTCAGACCTTTCCAAATGGGTTCAATCAGAGTGGGGACAAGGAAAAGGAAACCTCATGGCGTATAGAATGAACAATCTTCTGCAAGAGCTGCATACGGCAAAAGAGATGCTGCAAACAGCCTCTGACAGCTTAAAATTCAACCCCGTCAGAAAAAAACATAAAAACATCATTTCAAGCTATCAAATAGAGATGCAAAAGTTGAACGCCGGATTTGAGTATCTATCAAATATAGTGAAAACGTTAAAAGAATGGGAAAAAGAGGGGGAGTTATCTTCAAGTGACAAAATAGAGCTGGCCAATGATTTACAAGTGCTAAGTGAATACTTTGCGGGTTTTAAAGGAATACAGCAGGGTGAAACAGACAATTGGAAACAGAAGGAACAGAGCGTGTTATTGGAATCTCTCCGTTCCGACATGCTGTCGCACCCGCCGCCCGGTCATAAGGTCTATAAAGACTCTTTTTTTTTAGAAACGAAAAAATTGCTGAAGCGTTTGTAATGTTTTCTGGAAAAAAAGAATATGGATTTACAGATGCAGATATGATCAGGTAAAACGGGGGACATGAAATGGATGATATACACCGGATTTTGGATGTCATCGCCACTTCTAAAAAAGCTAAGGTACTGGCTACCATTATTAAAACAGAGGGGTCCGCTTATAAGAAAGAAGGGGCTTCGATGTTGATTTTAGGGGATAAAACAAGAGTCGGAATGTTATCCGCCGGTTGTCTGGAAGAAGATCTCGTTGAACGGTCAGAACAGGTCTGGGCTGCAGGGGAGCCGTTGATTGTCCGCTTTGATATGAGCGCGGAAGACGATTTATCCTGGGGACAGGGCATTGGCTGTAATGGTGTTTTGACGGTTTTACTTGAGCCTGTAAAAGGGGAATTGGAAAGACATCTGATGACAGTCAAGACATGCTTAGATGAAAAAAAGTCTGTGACCCGAATGAAACGATTCACGGGAACGTTAGAGCCCAAGGAAGATCTGTATATAGCTGAAGACGGCAGCGTGTTTGGAACCGGGGATGTGATGGAACAAGGCCGTATTCAAAAACTGAGACAGACGGAAAAGGGAATCAAGAGGGATGAACATACCTCTGATTTATTTTTTATCCATCAGATGGTGCCAAAACCTTGTTTATATGTCTTCGGAGCAGGGGAAGATGCGAAGCCGTTAGTTTCTTTGGCAGCTGGCACTGGCTTTCATGTGACGGTGATTGACTGGCGTCCCGCTTTATGTCATCACGGCCATTTTCCTGAAGCCGGCCATTTGATAACAGGAGCACCGGAAGAAGTCATGGAAGGCCTGAGCATGACCCAAAGAGATTTTGTTGTCATTATGACACACAGCTTTCAAAAAGATCAGATCATTTTACATACATTAAAAAACGAGAATGTGTTTTATAAAGGTGTATTAGGCCCCAGAAGGCGCACTGAACGGCTATTAGGAGGAGCTGAGATTCCGGAGGATATTCATTCCCCTATCGGACTTCCCATCGGGGCACAGGGCCCTGAAGAGATTGCTGTAAGCATTGTCGGCGAGATGATAAAAAAAATGCGAAAACAAAGGTCTCTCTTATGAAAACAGCAGCCATTTACCTGGCAGCCGGTACAAGCAGACGCATGGGGACGGATAAGCGAAGTTTAGTTCTCAATGGAGTTTCCCTTGGAAGTATGGCTCTTAAAAATGCCTTGTTATCTGAATTAGATCATATTTTCGTTATTACGGGAAAGGGAGATCCGCTGCATTGGCTTTCGGATGTTTTCTTTTTAGATCCCATATCAAATAAGTGGAGTCAGGCAGAATGTGAGCAAGCGGATAAGGGCCAAGGCCATTCTATACAATGCGGTTTACAAAAAGCGGCAGAGTATGAGGCTGACGCCGTTATCATTCTCCTTGCAGATCAGCCGTTTGTCACCGCAGATATCATCAATACGTTAATTGATTCCTATCAAAAGGAGCCCTGTTATTCATTTATCGCCGCTGAAAATCATAATCTTCCTATGCCCCCCATTTTATTCTCAAATCAATGTTTTCCGGTATTGCATCAGTTAAAGGGAGATCAGGGCGCCCGGCATGTCATCCGTGAAAGTATGATCAATACGGGAAAAATGATCAGCTTTCAAGACCCTTTGCTTTTTTATGACGTCGATACAGTTGAAGATTATACGCTGCTGCTGAATAAATTCGGGGAGTGAATGAGTTGGAGTATATCGGGAAGAGTGTCATTCGAAAAGAGGCCCTTGAAAAAGTGACGGGTAAAGCGAAATATACGGATGATTTTCAAGAAACAGGCAGATTACACGCAAAAATGCTGGTCAGTCCATATGCTCATGCCGATATTGTGTCTATGGACTTTTCAGAGGCTTGGAAGATTCCCGGCGTGAGAGCGATATTGGGTGATGAACCTTTTCCGCTTGCAGGTGAAGAAATTAAAGACAGATCGCCGATTGCTTATAAAAGGGTCAGATACCATGGTGAGCCGGTTGCTGTTGTTGTAGCGGAAAATCCAATTACAGCTAAAAAGGCAGCGGATGCCATCAAAGTATCCTATAAACCTCTTCCCGTCGTCAATTCCCCCCGTGAGGCCTTTCAAAAGGATGCGCCGCTCGTCCATGAACATGCGGACCGCTATGAGAAGACAAAAGGTGTATTCCCGGTTCCGAAGACAAATATCGCAAACGTGGATAAGGTTAGAAAAGGAAATATTGAAGACGGGTTTAGGGAAAGTGATGTGACAGCAGAATTCCAGATTTCCTTTAACCCTTCTGATCACGCTGCGATGGAAACAAGATGCTCGATTGTTGAAATTCGGGCGGATGAGGAGATTATCATTACCACATCCTCTCAAGCTCCTTTTGCCATTAAAAAATTAATGCAGTGGTATTTTGGAATTGAACCCGGAAAGGTGATCGTCAAAACGCCTTTAGTAGGCGGGGCGTACGGGGGAAAAGCGGCCGTTCAGTTAGAGGTGATTGCCTATTTGGCATCAAAAGCGGTTGGAGGCCGGCCCGTCAAATTGTTTAATACGAGAGAAGAGGATATGATCACATCTCCCGTTCATGTAGGATTGGATGCCATTGTCAAATTAGGGGCTACAAAGGATGGAATCTTAAAGGCGGCGGACATTCAGCTTTTATTTGATGGCGGAGCGTATTCTGATAAAGGAGTGGACATCAGCCGGGCTGCGGTGGTTGATTGTACGGGTCCGTACGCTATCGATCATATACGGTGTGATTCATATTGTATGTATACGAATCATCCATATCCAAGCGCATTCAGGGGCTACAGCCATGCTGAAGTGTTATTTGCCTTTGAGCGGACGATGGATGTATTGGCGGAAAAGCTGAACATGGACCCATTAGAACTCCGCTATAAAAATGCCATTGGCCCCGGTGACACCACACCGACTCAAGTTCTTCTCAATTCAAGCACGGTCGGAAATGTGCCGAAATGCATTGAAAGATTGAAGGAATTAATGAATTGGTCCGAGGGACAGCGAATTGAAATCGATGGCCGGAAGATACGGGCAAAGGGAATCAGCTGCATTTGGAAAACCTCAACATTTGATACAAATGCAACGTCCGGGGTGATTTTAACCTTTAATCCCGATGGAAGCATTAATTTGATGTCAGGGGTAGTGGAAATTGGAACAGGGACAAAAACAGTGTTAGCCCAAATCTTAGCGGAACGAATGAAAATGGATATAAGCAAAATTCACGTAAAAATGCTTATAGATACACAAACAACACCCGAGCATTGGAAAACCGTGGGGAGCAGAGGGACGTTAATGGCCGGAAGAGCCGTACTGAATGCAGCGGAGGAAGCCATTCGAAAGCTGAAAGACGTGGCATCATGTGTATTGCGGGTTCCTGTCGGGGAATTGGAAGTGGCCGACGGAAAGGTTTATTTTATAGATCATCCTTCTGTACATGTTGAAATAAAAGACATTGCTTACGGATATACGTTTCCAAATGGAAATACCATTGGCGGCCAAATCATTGCGAGCGGCAATTACACATTAACCCGAATGACGAATTTAGACCGGGAAACGGGAAGAGGGAAGCCGGGACCCGAGTGGGCTGTCGGTGCTCAGGGAATTGAAGTTGAGTTGGATAAACGGGATTATACGTATCGAATTACAAAAGCCTATTCTGTTGTGGATATAGGAACAGTATTGAATGAAAAAGCTGCAAGGGGTCAAGTGATGGGGGGGATGAGTATGGGAATCGCATTCGGAGGAAGAGAAACCTTTGTATTTGATCCATATGGAAGAGTATTAAATCCTCAGCTTAGAACATACCGCCCCCTTCATTATGGAGAGCAGCCTGAATATATCATTGAATTTGTTGAAACCCCGCATGTGATTGCGCCTTATGGAGCGCGCGGCGGCGGGGAACACGGACTGTTGGGGATGCCGGCAGCATTGGGAAATTGCCTTTCCGCCGCTTTAGGTGTCCAATTGAATCAACTTCCTCTCATTCCCGAACGATTATGGAGAACGCAAGAGGGGTGGAAAGATGATACCGTTTGATTTCGACTATTTTAAACCGAAGACCATTCAAGAAACAACCCGCCTGTTTCACTCGCTTGCGGCCGAAAAGAAAACACCAATGTATTATTCCGGCGGCACGGAAATTATCACGTTAGGAAGGCTGAATATCATCTATACGGATGCGGTGATAGATATGAACGCGCTTCCGGGATTTCAAACCATCCGCTTTTATGAAAATGATTTGGTGATCGGAGCGGGCGTGTCATTAACGAAACTGGAGGAAGAAAATCCATTTCCGCTATTAAGTAAAACAGTCAGTGAAATAGCCGATCGGACGACTCGAAATAAGATCAGCCTGGGCGGAAACATTTGCGGGGGCATCTATTACCGTGAGGCCGTGCTGCCGTTGCTGATTTCTGATAGTTTGATAGGGATTGCAGGGAGAGCGGGGATTCATTACCGTCCCATAAATAAAGTATTTAACAAGGAAATACAATTGCAAAAAGGTGATTTTTTATTTCATGTCGTTGTCGATCGAGCGTACGTTGATCTGCCATTTGTCAGTATCAAAAGAAGACAGCAGTGGAATGTCGGATATCCATTGGTGACAGTCTGTACGCTGAAAAAAGATGATGAGATCAGAATGGCCTTCAGCGGCGTAAGTCCATTTCCGTTTCGTTCTGCTGAAATGGAGGCTGTGCTTAACGATAAAAACCGATCAGCAGAAGAAAGAGTGCGCAGATCTTTACAGTATGTACCCAAACCCGTTCTTGATGACGCGGAAGGCTCAAGTGAATACCGAATATTTGTCTTGCAAAATACAATTTTAGATGCCTTACGGGAATTAGAAGGAGGTCCAAATGTCTGATCCTATTACGTTGAAAGTAAATGGCGAGGAAAGACAGATTACGGTCAGGCCGGCTGATACTTTGTTATTTGCTCTTCGTCTTCGTCTCGGATTAACTGGTGCAAAGCCGGGCTGCTTAAATGGGGATTGCGGCGCCTGTACGGTATTAACGGACGGGGTGCCGATGAAATCTTGCTTAATGCTTGCGGCAGAAGGGGAAGGAAAGGACATTACGACAATTGAAGGACTGATCAATACGCCGATTCAAAAGGCTTTTATTGAAAAATTCGCGTTTCAATGCGGTTATTGCACACCGGGTTTTCTCATGAATTGTCATGCTTTAGTGAATACTGAGCCGAATGCAAGTGATGACACGATAAAAAATTGGCTGGAGTCCAATATTTGCAGATGTACGGGTTATAGGGAGATTGAAGAAGCGGTTAAATCGATTTTACATACAGGGAAACCGTAAAAAAAGAGCCCAGAGAATCATCCCTGAACTCCATATTCTTCACTTCATATACCGATACTCCCGCAGTTTCTCCAAAATCGCCACTTCTTTCATCAGTTCTTCACCGACGTTTGTTTCTTTCACTTTCTTCCGCTCCAGCTCTTTGTCGACTAATCGTTTCACTGTTAAGACGTCGGTTCCGGTGCTCAGCACTTCGGCCTTGGAGTTAAAGTGTTTATGGGCGACGAGCTGCATGCCGTAGGAGTTGTATAAAAGCGTGTAGCCGGCGATGCCTGTTGTGGATTGGTAGGCTTTGGAGAAGCCGCCGTCGATGACGATCATTTTTCCGTTTGCCTTGATCGGATCTTCGCCTTCGATTTCTTTTACCGGTGTATGGCCGTTGATGATATGGCCGTGATCCGGGTTGAGGCCGAATTCCTTCAGGATGTTTCGGCAGGCTGCCTCGTCTTCACGCAAATAGTAATACGGGTTTTTCTTTTCTTTATGCGTTTCCTTCTCTTTAATGAAATACCGCTCAAAGGTTGTCATGGCGCGTTTTCCAAAGAGGGAGGAGTATTCGCCTGTCCATAAGTACCAAGTCATATCTGTCGCCAGATCATCGGTTTCTTCCGGATGGGCAAACGCTTCCCGTAAGAACCGTTCAAAAACATCTAGCAGCTCACGGCCCGCATAAGCTTTATCCTCTATCATCATCGTTTCCATGCTGCCGTTTTCATCGACGGGAATACAGCCGTGAATCAGCAGGTTGCCGTTATATTTTAAATAAAGGCTGCCTTTTTTCATCATAAAATTCATATGGCGGCCCAGTTTTTCGGAGTTCTGAACAGAGAACAGCAGCTTGTCCATGACTTCTGCTTCTTCCTCTAACAGCTCGTCAGGCTGTTTGGGATTCACCGTCGCAAAGCAGGTGTTTTCCAGTTGATATGTTTTTCCGTTCAGCGTGATTTCATTGCGGTCATAATCGATCTTTTCCAGTAACAGCCGTTCCTCCATATTAAAGTTCGGCCGTCTCTTAATAATCGGGCTCTCAAGCTTAAATTGGATCATCGCAATCGCCTGATGAATTTTTGTGATTTGTTTAATCTCATCTTCCGGTCTGTTTTCGTCCGCTTTCGGGCGGAAAGACGGGTTATCATCGTAATATTTTTCAGCAAGGTTCAATAGCGGTCTCAGATTGATGCCGTAAACGTCTTCAATAATATCCAGATTGTCATAGCGGGCACAGATGCGGATAATGTTTGCCAGGCATACTTTTGAGCCGGAATAAGCGCCTATCCAGAGAACATCATGATTCCCCCATTGAATATCCACTGAATGATAGTTGATCAGTTCTTCCATGATCTTATCCGGCTGCGGTCCGCGGTCGTAAATATCGCCGACAACATGCAGATGGTCGACCACCAAACGCTGCGTGCTGTAGGCAAGGCCGGTGATCAGCTGATCGGCCTGGCCGAGCGCAATGATCTGTTCTATGATTTCGGAGTAGTATTGTTCCTTGTTGGCGGCTTGTTCTGTTTTGTACAGCAGCTCTTCAGAAATATAAGCAAATTGGGCGGGCAGCGCTTTGCGCAATTTGGAGCGGGTGTACTTGGAAGAACAATAAGAAACGAGCTTAATCATCCGGTGAATCGTTTCTTTATACCACTCGTTTAATGCCTCTTTCGTATCAAAGTCATGTTTGATCAGCTGCAGTTTGTCCTCAGGATAATAGACTAAAGCCGTCAGTTCATCAATTTCTCTATCGTAAATGACGCCGCTGAAAATATCGCGGATCTTCTCTTTTACCCTTCCTGAACCGTTCCGCAGCACGTGCTGGAATGCCTGATACTCCCCGTGCAGATCACTGACGAAATGCTCGGTTCCTTTCGGCAGGTTCAGTATCGCTTTCAGATTAATGATTTCCGTGACCACTTTTTCTTCACAATCGTATTTTTGTGCGAGCAGATCTAAATATTTCGTTTCCAATCTCGTCCATCCCCTTTTTATTTACGAGCAATTGTATGATAAAGTGAATTTAAAGTATGACATAATGTTTAAATGATTAGACCTTATATGATAGTACCGCATAACGCCTTTTTGAGACAATGAAAACGGAAAATACGGCGCTTCAGGCATCAAAAATTGGACCGGGATAACGCCGTGCAGCTCATCCCTCTATTGACAATGCATTCAAGTTCCATTAAAATAAAAAGTTAGCTGATAGGTATTTCTATCAGAAACTCAATACGTAGCAGGCTATGATTGCTGTGGGTCGAACTACAGCAGGAGCGGCTTCTGGAGAGACCGCGGGTTTTCCGCGGCGCCGAAGGGTTCACAATCTCAGGCAAAAGGACAGAAGAGTACCGAATATGTATTTGTCATGCTGTTGATTGTCAGCGGCGCAGATATAATTTGATATTCTTATGACCATGAGATTGGAGGGCATCCAATCTCTTTTTTTATTGGCTTTTTTTGCTCGTCGTTCACTAGAGAGGTAAGGAGGAGTCAGATGTGGAGCAGCGAGAGCTAAAGAGGGACTTATCGAATCGGCACGTGCAGCTGATCGCCATTGGCGGCACGATCGGCACCGGATTGTTTTTAGGGTCTGGTAAGGCGATTCAGCTGGCGGGTCCTTCTATCATCTTTGCGTATTTTATTGTAGGTATTGCGCTTTTTTTCGTCATGCGGGCGCTGGGAGAACTGCTGTTATCTAAAGCGGGCTACCAATCATTAACGGATATTGCCGAGGCGTATTTAGGGCCGCGTGCAGCGTTTGTCACCGGCTGGACCTACTGGTTTTGCTGGATGATGACGGCTATGGCGGATGTGATCGCCGTCGGTGTGTATGTGAAATATTGGTTTGATATTCCGCAGTGGATTCCGGCACTTATCTGTTTGCTCATTTTATTAGGGCTTAATCTGTTAACGGTTAAGATTTTTGGAGAATTGGAGTTTTGGTTCGCCTTAATTAAGGTAGTCACGATTCTCGCGTTAATTGTCATCGGTGTGGTTCTGCTGGTGATTGGGTTCAAAACGCATACCGGAACGGTCTCAGCGGCGAATCTGTGGGAGCACGGCGGCTTGTTTCCGAACGGATTTTCAGGCTTTTTGCTTTCGTTCCAGATGGTGATCTTCGCCTATGTCGGTGTGGAATTAGTGGGTGTGTCGGCGGCGGAAACGTCAAACCCGAAAAAAAATATTCCGTCCGCTATCAATAAAATTCCATTGCGGATTTTATTTTTCTACGTCGGGGCATTGCTCATTCTTTTATGTATTAATCCGTGGATGCAGCTGAATGCGGCGGAAAGTCCTTTTGTAAAGACCTTCAGTCTGGTCGGCATTCCGTTAGCCGCGGGAATCATTAATTTTGTCGTATTAACGTCTGCCGCTTCTGCTTGTAACAGCGGGATGTTTTCAACAAGCCGGATTTTGTATAACTTAAGCAAAACGAAACAAGCGCCTGCAAGTTTTGCGAAGCTGAATAAAAATCATGTGCCGAGCCGCGCATTATGGATATCGGTTATTGTGCTGTCAGCTGGCGCTCTTTTAAGCAAATTGATACCGGAAGCGGCCTTTGGCATCGTGACCACCATCAGCGCGATTTGTTTCATTTGGGTGTGGGGCGTGATTCTGGTCTGTCATATCAGATACAGGAAAACCCGTCCGGACTTACATGCAAGCTCGTCTTTCAAGGCGCCGTTTGCGCCGTTTATCAATTACGCCGTGCTGACGCTGTTTGCCGTCATTCTGGTGATTATGCTGTTTGCGGATGCAACGCGCCCGGCTTTGCTGCTGACGCCACTGTGGTTTATTGTATTATTTCTTATCTATCGGGCGAGAGGGAGAAAGACAGATTGAATTGCTTCAGACGGTGTACTGCCATGCAGTATGCCGTTTTTTGTTTTGATTGGAAAGCGAGAATATTTGTTAGAAATCAGGCTATAATGATTGTATAATTTAAAAAAAGTGTGTAATTTTAAATTAAGCGAGGTGATAATATGAAGTATGAGAAGTTATCTAAGCTTTTTTATAAAATGGATGCTGATTCATATGAGAAAGAATTTAAAAAGAGAACAAGCAGCTATGGCAGTTATTCAACATCATTAAACATACGGGGGTTCCGAAAAGGCCGACCCACGGAAGATTCATTTGAGCTATTTTATGTGAATACACATAAACTCATGAAGCTGAATAATGAAGTGTTGTTAAACAGTTCCAAAATTTCATCCCTTATCAGTCAGCTCCCTGAATTTGCTGTCAAACCTTATTTTGATAAATTAATTATTAATGAAGCACAGAGTAATAATGAAATTGAAGGAATCCGCAGTACAAAAAAAGAATTGAAAGAGGCTCTTAAAGCGTTAGAACAATCCGAGCCCTCACATAAGCGGTTTGTCGGATTGATGAAAACATATCAATTTATAGACCGAATTCCGTCGTTTACAAGCATTCATGACTTTAGGGAATTATATGACGAGCTGGTCGCAGATGAAATCGGAACAGAAGATGCGCCGGATGGTGAGCTATTCAGAAAAGGCTATGTTGAAGTGAACGATGGGAACATGACCACCCATATCGGCGTTAATTCTGAACAGAAGATAACAGAAGCGCTTGAGGCTTTAATTGCTTATCTTCATGATGAAACACATCCCCAGCTGTATCGTTACATGACAGCTCATTACTACTATGAATACATTCATCCTTTTTATGACGGCAATGGAAGAACAGGACGCCTTATCGTTGGGAGTTATTTGTCCCGATACTTAGAAAAATATTCAGCCATCACTTTTTCTTACGCAGTTAATAAGAACAAAGATAAGTATTATAAGGCATTAGAGGAAATTCCCGCACCTTTAAACCGGGGAGAGCTGACTTTTTATTTAATGGATATGCTGGAATTGCTTCTGTCAGGACAAAAAGGAATTATTGAGGATCTTGAATTTAATTTAATGAAACTGAAACGAATTAGGAACTATATTGATAGCGATCAATGGGCTGATTATAAAGATGAACGTGATATTTTTAATATCATTATCACGATTAATGTATTTGTAAATGATCAGGTTACGCTGTCGGTGCAAGATTTAATGGAGCTCTCAAATAAATCGAGACATAAAATTAACAGAGTAATGGATTATTTAGAACAGCAAGGATTTGTTGAGCTGGTAAGCAGAAGGCCAAAATCTTATAAAATCAGCGAGGATTGTTTAGAGGAAATACTGCCTTCTTAATTAGTATATTTAAAAAAGCCGCCATTCATATGGCGGCTTTCACATTAATTCCGGATCAAATAATCAAATGCGCCTAAAGCGGCAGTTGCACCTGATCCCATGGAGATAATGATTTGGTTGTACGGGCCGTCTGTGCAGTCCCCTGCGGCGAATAGGCCGGGAATGCTTGTCGCGCCGCTCTTATCGACGATGATTTCGCCGATGCGGTTGCGTTCGACCGTTTCGTCTAACCATTCTGTATTAGGCACGAGGCCGATTTGGACGAATACACCTTGGAGTTCAACGTGTTTTTCTTCGCCTGTTTCACGGTCAACGAACGTAATACCGTTTACGTTTTGGTCGCCTGTGATTTCTTTCGTTTGTGCATTTTTGTGCACAGTGACGTTTGGCAGGCTGTAAAGACGTTTTTGCAGGACTTCGTCTGCTTTCAGTTCAGGCGCGAATTCCAGCACAGTCACGTGATTGACGATACCTGCAAGGTCAATCGCCGCTTCGATTCCGGAGTTTCCGCCGCCGATAACGGCTACGTCTTTGCCTTCAAACAATGGTCCGTCACAGTGCGGGCAGTAAGCGACACCTTTGTTTTTGAACTCTTGCTCACCAGGTACGTTGACATTGCGCCAGCGGGCACCTGTTGAAAGGATCACTGTTTTACTTTTCAGTACAGCGCCGTTTTCAAGTTCAAGTTCGAAGAGGTCTTTTTTCTCAAGGCGTTTCGCGCGCTGAAGGTTCATGACGTCAATATCATAATCTTTCACGTGCTCTTCAAGGCTTGCAGCGAGCTTCGGTCCTTCAGTCGCTTTGACGCTGATGAAGTTTTCGATGCTCATGGTGTCGAGTACCTGGCCGCCGAAGCGTTCAGCGACGACACCGGTGCGGATGCCTTTACGCGCCGTGTAGATCGCCGCGCTTGCGCCGGCAGGTCCGCCGCCGACAACAAGAACGTCAAACGGCTCTTTGTCGGCAAACTCAGACGCATCTGCGCCGCTGCCCATTTTTGCGAGAATCTCTTCGATGGTCATACGGCCGCTTCCGAAAGATTCACCGTTTAAGAATACAGTCGGAACAGCCATAATGTTTTTGCTTTCCACTTCTTCTTTGAATGCCGCGCCGTCAATCATTGTATGAGTGATATTCGGGTTGAGCACGCTCATCATGTTTAATGCTTGGACGACATCAGGGCAGTTGTGGCACGTCAGGCTGATATAAGACTCAAAGCGGTATTCTCCGCTAATGTTCTTAATCTGGTCAATGACCTTTTGATCAGCCTTAGGCGCTCTGCCGCTGACTTGAAGCAATGCCAGCACTAATGATGTAAATTCGTGGCCGAGAGGAACACCGGCGAATGTAACGCCTGTGTCTTCTCCGGTACGATTAACGCTGAAGCTCGGTGTTCTGTTTAATTCAGTTTTTTCAACTGAAATTTTAGATGACATGGAAGCCAGCTCGTCAACGAGAGCCAGCATGTCCTTAGAAGTGTCATCGTCACCGGCGCTTACTTTGAGAACAATGTCGTTCTCAATTAGCTGCATGTATTGATTTAATTGTGCTTTGATATTTGCATCAAGTACCAATGGAATGCACTCCTTAGATTTTACCTACCAAATCAAGGCTAGGTGTAAGTGTTTCGCCGCCTTCTTCCCATTTAGCCGGGCAGACTTCACCTGGGTTTTGACGAACATATTGAGCTGCTTTTACTTTGTTTACAAGGTTGCTTGCGTCACGGCCGATACCGCCTGCATTGATTTCAACTGTTTGGATGACGCCATCAGGATCGATGATGAATGTTCCGCGGTCAGCAAGACCAGTTTCTTCGTCAAGAACGTCGAAGTTGCGGGAGATCGTTTGAGATGGGTCACCGATCATTGCGTAAGTGATTTTGCCGATTTTTTCAGAGCTGTCATGCCAGCCTTTGTGTACGAAGTGAGTATCTGTAGAAACAGAGTATACTTCAACACCTAATTCTTTCAGTGCAGCGTATTGTCCTTGAAGATCTTCAAGTTCAGTCGGGCAAACGAAAGAGAAATCCGCTGGGTAGAAGCAGAAAACGCTCCATTGACCTTTCAAATCTTCGTTTGTTACATCGATGAATTCACCGTTTTTGAAAGCTTTTGCTTCGAATGGCAGTACTTCTTTTCCGATTAAAGACATAATATCTTCCTCCTGAAATGTGATTTGAAATATATTAAAAAGACAAAGCATTCACTTTATCTTTCAATAATAATTCTAATTATATATAGATTATTAAATAACATTTATTTTTTGTCAAGCTATATGGGGTATTATTTTCTGCTTTTTTTGCTTTAGACATTTAAAAACGCCTGGTTTAAGCGGTTTGGCGCTGTTTGTCATGATTAGCGCCGGGCGAAAGGGGGATTCTCAATTGGTGCAGAATAATATCAAGAATCCACCCTCTATATGGTAGTATAAACCAAAGAGGGGACGGTCATGCAAATAAAGTAACTTTGTTCAGGAACACTTTTATGAACGGGTGTTAGGTTTTTTAAAAAAATGATCAGTCCGGTGTTCAGAATTTAAAGATATATATTTGTTTTGAACTTATTCAATTATGGATAGCGGATGTTCTTATATTAGCTTTACCTCATATATCATCATGAGATTTAAGTGTGAAATGAAGATGGTTTTACGCAGGGGTGTTAGGAACGCAAAAATAATATAAATATCAAGCCAGTTTTAACAAAGACGTTAAATAGGAGTGTAGAAGTTGACCATACCAGGATATCAAGAATTTATGTACCCTTTTTTAAAAATTCTTTCAGATAAAAAGGAGCACAGATTACAAGACTTATACGTGAAATTAGCAGAAGAGTTAAACCTGTCAGAGGAAGATGCAGAAAAATTATTACCCAGCGGAAACCAAAAAGTACTTCATAATCGAATCGGTTGGGTAAGAACATATTTAAGTAAAGCCGGTTTAATCGACATTGTTAGACGGGGTGTTTTTCAGATCACCAGCGAAGGCTTAGAAATAATTAATGACCCGAGTGTCGCCAGTATAGATAATAGATTTCTAATGAAGTATAAGAGTTTTCAGAGATTCAAGCAGACGGATAAAGACAGCAATCAACAGGAAAGTGAGCCGTCGATTACTTCAGAGCCCAGAACTCCCAATGAAATTATTGAACAGAATTATAATGCTGTTAAAAATGAGATTAAAGAAGAGTTACTGAACCAAATATACAAATGTTCTCCTGCCTTTTTTGAAAAACTAGTCGTAGAATTGCTTGTTGCTCTTGGATATGGCGGTTCATTAACAGATGCAGGCACGGCTATAGGGAGATCTGGAGATGGCGGCATAGATGGAGTTATCAAAGAAGACATTTTAGGGCTGGATATGATTTATCTTCAAGCCAAGAGGTGGAAAGATTCTGTTTCAAGGCCGGAAATACAAAAATTTGCGGGCAGCCTGGATGGGAAAAAAGCGAAAAAGGGTGTGTTTATTACTACATCTGTATTTACTGATGGCGCAAAAGAATATGTTAAAGTGATCGATAAAAAAATTATATTAATTGATGGAGAGAGGCTAACGGATTTAATGTTCAACTATAATGTCGGCGTTAGTTTAGAGAATACTTTTGTTATCAAGAGAGTTGACCTGGATTATTTTGAAGAGTGATTAAAAAGAGGTGCTGTTAAAAACAGCACCTCTTTTTCGGAAAAAAATGGATGATCATCTTTACAATGCTATTTTCGAAACCGATAATAAAAAGACAGTTTAAGTAGTGGTAAACCATTCAAACATAATAAAAAAAGGGTGATCAAAAATGGAAGTTAGAAAAACAAAGTTCAATTATTTATACATTGTTTGGTCCGGGCTGACAGTTTTGATTTCTATTATGATCTTCAGAAAATTATTTCCTTTGGCGCTTTTTCCAACGGTTCTTCTTTTTTTATCCGTTTACGGATTGTTGTTCTTTATGAATTATGGACTTTTTGGAGACTGGAGAAATAGAATAAGGGCTGGGTTAAGGCGCCCGGCAACCATTGGAGAAAAGGAGTACCTTGAAAGGTTAAACGATGAAGTTTTTGTAAGCGTACAAAGACATTATCCTCATGTGAAAAAAGCGGATCTTTTTTTAATAGATGATGAGGGTATTAATGCATTTGCACTGGGGTTTAAAACGATAGGATTGACTTCGGCGGCTATGAGAAATTTAAGTGATGGTGAGCTAAAAGCGGTACTGGCCCATGAGTATGCGCATCTTGCTTTTAAAGACACATTACACCTTGTGATGTTTAATTCCAGTTTTACTATTTTGAGTATCGCACTGTTGCCGCTGTATGTGATGGGATTCTTTATATGTTTTATTCTGGGGTGTATTGAAGGGCTTCTGAACGGCGGATCAAATCCTTCTGTGTCTGGGGGATTATTAAACATATTCTTCAGGCTGGTCGGATGGTGTTACATAACGTACTGCCGTTTGGGGTTTTATTTTGTGAATATCGGAAGCAGAGATTTTGAATATCGGGCAGATGAAGTAGCTGCGAAAGCGGGTTTCGGAGATGAGCTGTTAGAATTTTTCTATCGGATTGAACGTGAAAATATTGACGTTAGAAAAGGTTTTATCGCTATATTAGCTTCCACTCACCCCTATACCGCTTACCGAATTGAGAATATTGAAACATTTTTGAACGGAGTCAGACAAGAATATTGATATATTCATTGTCTTTATAACCAAAGGGGGTATGATCATGCAAATAAATAACATTACTTTGTACAGTTGTGCGTTGGAGGAGACGAAACACTTCTATGAACGGGTGTTAGGTTTTCCTTTAATTGATGAGTCCGGTGATTCGTTTACCATCAAGGCGGGAGAAAGTGAGTTGGAATTCAGGCGCGCCGATTCTCACTCTCATCCGACGTATCATTTCGCGTTTAACATTCCGAATAATCGTTTTGATGAGGCGAAGGCGTGGATGAAGGATAAAGTCGTTTTTCAAACGGAAGATGGGGAGGATGAGGTGTATTTCTCTCATATTCAGGCGCGTTCCTTTTATTTCAAAGATCCGTCCAACAATCTGGCGGAATTCATCGCGAGAGAAACATCGCCGCCAAGCGCGGAACATTTTTCGATTGAGTCCGTTCTGAATATCGGCGAGGTGAATCTGACGGCTGCCGAAGTCGTATCAACCGGGAGGGAGCTGCAGCGTTTCGGCATTCCGGTGAGAAAGCATGCGCCTCTTAGGGAAAATGGGTTTCATTTTATGGGTGATTACAATGATGGGGCGTTTTTGCTTTTAGGGCCGAGCGGCCGCCGCTGGATTTTTTCTGATCAGCATGCGGAGTTCCATCCGCTGTCTGTTATTGTGAACGGGACGATCCGCATTGAGGCTGACGGAAAGGGCGGCATTGACATCAGGCGGGCACAGCCGTCATAAAAAAGCCCGGGCTCAAAAGGCCCGGACTTGGGGACATTATTTATAGACAACACGGGTGCTGCACATGATGTCGTGCAGCGTTTTTTTCTCTCCGAAGGCGCCCATGATGAATCCGATATAAAGAATGAGCTTAGATATGATATATGCGAAAGCGCGTCCGAAGGCCTGGCCGATGGAAATCCGTCCGCCATCCTCATTGACGACCTTAAGGCCGAGCAATGCTTTTCCCAGTGTCCCCTGCATCTTTGAGGTCGTGAGCAGGCTGAAATATAAGATACTGATCACAAAAGAGCTCACAAGAATCGGGATGACGCCGAACACCAGAAAAGAGATGTTAAACTGATTTTCGGTCATGAAGGGGTCAGCCGCCGCAACGCCTGCCGCAAATAAAAAAGAGACCATAAATTGAATGATAAAAATCGGAATTCCTATGATGATTTGATCAATGACGTAAGCCAGAAACCGAATCCAAAATCCTGCCGGTCTTTCCATGTATCTTTTTCTCTCCCTTGCTTTAATCTGGAATATTATACGTAATCATTCCGGATTTTGCAACGGAGCTTAAGCTTCTGCGAGCAGCCTCTTTCCCAATGCCAAGCGTCCCATGATCAGCCCGAAAGCCAGAAGGGCAAACATGATGCCGCACCACATCAGCTGATGGATTCCCAAATGTGAAATAAACCAGCCGCCCGCCGCCGTTCCGATGGTGATGCCGAGGTTGGAAAAAGAGACAAACAGGCTGTTGCCGAATTCGGGCGCCTCCTTTGCTTCCGCAGTAAGCCATGTCTGGCTGACAATGAGACCGCCGGAATGAACGGCGCCCCATACGAAGACGAGGGCGGCCATCGGCGCGAAAGACGTCCCAAACCCGTATATGAGCAAGTAGGCGGCTGTATAAAGAAGCGGAAACAGGATGACGGTCTTTTTCATATTTTTATATAACAAAGCGCCGAAGACGAAATTACCGGCTATCATAATCACTCCGAAGCTCATCAGCATAAAGCTGACCCATGTGCCGTTCATATGGGACACTCGTCCGAGGTACTCCGCAAAATAGCTGTAGACAGAAAACATGGCCGCAAAGAGACAGGTGACGGCAGCGATATTGAGCCACAAAGCCGGTTTGCGAAGGATGCCGAGCTGACTTCTGAAAGACATTTTTTCTGTGACCGGCATGGATGGCAAAAAGAGAAGAATGCCCGTGAATGCGATGAGACTGATGATAGCGCCGAATAAGAAGGCGGCTTCAAGGGAGAGACGCTCCGCCAGATAAGACGTGAAAGGCACGCCGAACGCAAAGCCGGCGGTGATGCCTGAAAAGACTTTCGTTACGGCTTTTCCGGATTGGCCGGCGGGGACAAGCCGGGCCGCGGCCGCAAGCGCTACAGAAAAGAACACCGGGTGGCATAAAGCCGGAATGATCCGAAACGCCAGCATGACACTGAAATGCGCCGTATACGCGTAGACCGCATTTGAAACGGCAAACATCAGCACCGCCAAAAGCAGAATGACTTTCCGGTTTATGCCTGAAGCAAGCAAGGTCAAAAACGGTCCCGACACAGCGACGATGAACGCGAAAATACTGACAAGCCACCCCGCTTTTGAAGCAGAAATATGAAATCTGTCCGCCACTTGCGGAAGAACCCCGATAATGCCCATCTCGGTCGTAATAATCCCGAAAACCCCTAATGCCAAAAATAGAATGAAGACGGAACTGCTTTTTTTCATTGTTATGTATGCCTCCTTTTATAACTACATATACAGAAAAATAGATATGTTATAACAAAAAAATCCCTCCTTTCATGGTTATAGCTGGTGCTGAACATAGTCAGCAAAGGCTTTAATTTGTTTTTCATTCCTTCTGTAATAGGTCCACTTTCCGATTCGTTCGGATTCCAGCAGGCCGGCTTTTTGCATCGTCAGCAGGTAGCTGGAGATGACGGACTGCGCAAGCCCCGACTTTGCCTGAATATCACCGACGCAAATTCCGGTGCGGAAACTGAGTCCCTGATCAAGATAAGGTCTTTCATCAAAATGGTCTTCCGGGTGTTTAAGCCACGTCATAATATCACTTCGTGTTTTGTTAGATAGCGCTTTATGAATCAATATCGGTTCCATAACGTTTATTATATCTATTTTTCTGGATTTGTAAATTCGTTTTTAACAAAACATTCTCAAAGTAACTAAATATCGTGCTAAAATATAACATATTATCAGATTACCGGTAAAAAAGCCGGGTTATTGTCAGGAGGATATTCACATGAATCAAAAGAAAAAAGGTGCGGTTGCGATGACCTTGCTTTCCGCTCTGCTGTTTTGTTTATTGCCGGTCATCGGCTCGCTTTCTCCGTTTGCAGAAACGGGGCCGAACGCGAATCGTTTTAATTCCGCGGGCATGTGGGCCGCCGTCGGTCAGATCCTTTTTATATATGCGGTCCCGCTCATTATGTATATTCTCGGTGTTCGTGTCATGAAAATCATCATGGCCGTTTTTTGCGGAATCGGGCTTCTCATTTGCGCGGCTGTCTTTTTGGTAACGTTATTGGTCGTAACTTCTTTGGAACAGGAGCTGTCTCTTTATTACGGCCTTCTCGTTTGGTCAGGCGCGGCTTTTATCGTCAATGTGGTGTGGTATATTGCCGCGTTTCGATCATCCCCGAAGCATCAGCAGGCTATGTGACATTTGTTCTATAAATCTGCCGAAAATACAAATATTTCATAGGTTAATTATGGTATGATCGAAGTGATATAGCAGCTTTTAATAGAAACGGGAGGAACTGACATTGAAAAAAAAGACAGCTTCATTGCGAATGAAAACATTGGCGGCCGGCGCTGCGGTTGCTGCGGCTTTATCTGTGGGAGCGGTTTCTGATCTGCCGGGGGCAAAATGGCTGCATCCGGCGGCTGCTCAAGCTGCGGAAACGGTATTTAAACAAAATCATGCGGCATCCGGTTTCTTGGCGGGACGGTATGACGCGCAGGCGATGTCTCCGACGATGTTCAACTGGTCAAGAGAAAGCCGGTTTACAAGCACTGCCGATGGCGCGTTAAAATGGGAAAAGAATGTTCCGGCCAATCCTCAAAACGGTGCGGGAGCCGCGGTTGACAGGGACGGCACCGTATTTATTCAATCAAAAGACGGGAAGCTGACGGCGTATCATCCGGACGGTACTGTGAAATGGGTGACGGAAAACCTCGGGACGACCTATACGCTGACTCCGGTGCTCGGAACAAACGGTGTCATTTATCTTCCTTCTCACGATAAAAAACTATATTTCATCGACAAAGAAACCGGAAACATTTTAACATCGGTTCCGCTGAGCGGAGCGCCTAGTTCCGATGCGGCTATCGGCTCTGACGGCACGCTGTATGTGTCGACGCTGGATAACTATATCTATGCGATTAAACCGACGTCGCCTTCGACATGGACGCAAAAGTGGAAGTTTAAAACAAACGGCGTGGTCGGTTCCGCTCCCGTGTTAGCATCAAACGGAACGCTGTATACGGCAACGTACAATAATATCTTTTACGCGATCAATTCCGGAACGGGCCAAGTGAAATGGTCAAAAACGACGTCCAACGGGTTTAAAGGTTATCCGGTTATTGATAGAGACGGCACCGTTTACGCCGGAAACCAGGACGGCAACTTATACGCCTATACATCAACGGGTGCTGTAAAGTGGACGTTCCCGTTAAACGGTTTCTCCAGCTCTTCATTAGCGATCGACCATAACGGCAATGTGTATATCGGTTCCGGAAGCGGCGAGCTGTTTTCCATCAGCAAAACCGGCAATATGAACTGGTCTTTCTATACGGACGGGCCTGTGAGAACGGCGCCGCTGATTGATGCGGACGGCAATGTGTACTTCGGTTCTGACGATAAAAATGTCTATGCGGTTGACGCTGACGGTAATGAAAAATGGCGCTATCAAACAGACAGCAATGTCATTTCCTCCCCGGTTCTGGCTGAAGACGGCACGCTCTATGTCGGCACTTATACGAAACTGCTCGCATTCGGGGCAAAAAAATAATAAAAAAGAATCCGCGTCATCTGCGCGGATTCTTTTTTTATTTAGAGGCTTGAATAAATACGCCTTTTTCATGAGAAAATTCTTTAAAGCCGTACACACCGTGATATGAACCGATCCCGCTCGTATTGACACCGCCGAACGGAAGGTTGACGTCAGTGAAATGAACGACGACATCATTGACAGAAGCATTGCCGGATGTCGTATGCTGCAGCACATAATCGATCAGCTCCTGATTATGGCTGAATACATACAAGGCAAGCGGCTTGTCCCGTTCAGTGATGTAATCAACGGCTTCACTGATATCTTCGTAATTCATAATCGGCAGAATCGGTGCGAAGATTTCTTCCTGCATGATCTTCATATCAGGCGTGACGTTTGTCAGTACGGTCGGAGAAATCGTGCGGTCATGCGCATCGAATACGCCGCCGAACGCCGTTTTCGCCCCTTTTTCAATGGCGTCATCATACAGGGCTTTGACACGGTTAAAGTTGCGGTCGTTGACAATCTGCGTGAATTTGTTGCGGTCAACCGTATGATCATCCTCCATAAAACCTGCATTGACAATGGTTTGCAGGAGATCTGTAAAGGTGCTCTGCACTTCTTTCTTCATAAGGAGATAGTCAGGTGCGATACATGTTTGCCCCGCATTGACAAATTTGCCGACGGCGATTTTTTTCGCCGCGTCCATCAAATCATAGTCGCTGTCGATGATCGTCGGGCTTTTTCCGCCAAGCTCAAGCGTGACGGACGACAAGTGCTTCGCTGCTGCCGTCATGACGATTTTACCGACATTCGTGCTTCCGGTGAAGAAAATGTGGTCAAACGGCTGGTCGAGCAGTTCTGTGGCGACATCGACCTCACCTTCAAAAATGGCGACTTCTTCTTCGTGAAATGCCTCGCGAATAACTGTCGCGGCGATATGGCTCGTCTCCATTGTAAAATCGGACAGCTTCACAATCGCGCTGTTGCCGGCCGCAATGGCAGCTGCAAGCGGAGCCATCGTCAGCATAAACGGATAATTCCACGGGCCGAGAATTAAGGTAAGGCCTTTTGGCTCGTACATTAATACGCCGTCAGCGTCGGGACTGACGGATGAGCCGACGCGTTTCGGCGCCATCCAGGTGTCGAGATTGTTCATATTATGTTTAATCGCCTTAATCGTTCCCTGCGTTTCCGCTCTTTTTACCTCATGATAAGGCTTGCGGACGTCCCGTCTGATCGCCTCGATGATTTCTTCTTCATGTGCGGTGACGGCATCTAAAAAGCGCTGAAGCTTTTCTCTGCGCTGCCCGGCTGTTGAAGCACGCAGCGTTTTTTGATTTTTTTTCTGAAGCTCAAAGACGCGTTTGATGTCTGCTTTTATATGCTGATCCATCGGTCTTCCTCCTCTGGTTGCTTTTTTGTTTCTTCAGGGCCTATTATAATGTGGTGTGTTTTTGCGGCAAAGACAGCGTAAACACATCTATACGTTACCGTACAAATTGCGGTGATCTGTCTAATGAAAGGAGTGTCTCTTATGCCGGATTCTGTGACAACTGACATCAAACAAGCGCTTTTGGCCATGCTTGGAGAGCGGGATATCCGCCGTGTGACCATGAAGGACATCGCCGAACGGGCGCGTGTGAGCCGGGGGACACTGTACCTTTATTACGAAGATAAATATGCGATTTTAGAGGATATAGAGGAAGAAATGAAAGACGGGCTGAGCGAAGCGCTGTATGATTCACTGAAGAATAAAGATGTGCTTCATTTACATGGCGGATGGCAAAAAGTGCATCCGACCCTGTCTTTTGTTGACCGGCATCGGGTGTTTTTCCAAACGATGATGGATCGCAATAAAATGCCCTATTTTCACTTTCATGCTTTTTTAAAAGATGTGTTCCGGCATGATGTGCTGCTGTCACCGGTCAATTCGGATTTCTCACCGACTGAACAGGATATGTACATTCATTACCGCGCTTTATACACGTATGCCATTGTGTTGTACTGGCTGAATGAGGAGCCCGGGGCATCCCCGGAAGCGATCAGCGGACAGGTGTGGGATTTGATTTCTCAAAAACGGTTTTACTGGCTGTTCGGCCGCCGGGTGCCGGAACAAGAAGAAAAAAAGCCCGCCGACCGCCGGGTGACAAGGACGAGGCAGGCCTTGCAAGAAGCCATGATCGGCTTAATGGCGGAAAAAAAAGAGTACGCGGCAATCACGATTTCCGATATTGCCCGTCAAAGCAACCTCCGCCGTGCCACTTTTTATGACCATTACGCCAACAAAGAAGCATTGCTGAAAACGATCATCCATCAATCATGCCGGGATCTGATCGGATTATTGACGGTAAAAGGAGAGCCTGCCGACTGTTCCATGGAAGAAGCGGAATCCGCGCTCGTCGGTCTCTTTTCGGCGCTGTCGGACGGCCTGCCGCTCGTTCATTTTCTGAGAGAGGGTTCGGGAGTGCCTGACGTCATCCCGGAAATGTTCAGAGCGCTGCAATCGTTTTATCTTCATCAGCCCCTGCACATTCAGGCGGGCAAAAAACTCTATGCATATTATGTCGCGTCCATGCTCGCCGGTTTGATTCAATATCGTCTTCATGAAGGAAAAGACCACGCGCCGGATATGCTGGCCCGGGAGTTTCTGCAGTTTTTGGATGTAAAGAAGTATCGGGTGATTTTGCTGTGAGGATGATGAAAAAGAACTCAGCCGAAAACAGGCCGGGTTCTTTTTTGCTGTTTTCTCTTTGAGAAGCGCCGATATGAAGTGTCCGGCTTTATCCCTTATAAAAAAGATACCTTCCATATGACGCCTGATCAGCATTCTGCCGCCAAACATGACAAATGTCATATTCGGGGCATGATGGCTGCTACTACAAAAGCGTCTGGCGCCCCGTTATACTTGGGATCATAATGAAAAAGAAGGGACATGACATTCATGACCAATCACACCGCAACTCAAAAACAAGCATCTTTAAAAAAGCAGGTTGCCGCATTTTCCGGTGCCGATACAAAGCATAGTGTCAATCAGCTTTTCAACACGTTTGTGCCGTTTTTTGCCCTTTGGTTTCTTGCTTACTTCAGCCTCAATGTCTCCTATCTTCTGACCCTCGCTTTTACTGTTATAGCAGCGGGATTTTTGACAAGAATCTTTATTATTTTCCACGACTGCTGCCATCAATCCTTTTTCAAACAAAAGAAGCTGAACCGGCTGTTCGGGTTTATTTCAGGTGTACTGACACTGTTTCCGTTCCTTCAATGGCAGCGCAGCCACTCCATTCATCATGCGACGAGCAGCAACTTAGATAAACGGGGCACCGGCGATATTTGGATGATGACCGTCAAGGAATACAACGAAGCGTCAGCTTGGACAAAAGTACGCTACAGACTTTATCGCAATCCGTTTATTATGTTTATTCTCGGCCCGATTTACGTATTTCTGATTAAAAACCGTTTCAATGTAAAAGGCGCCCGCCGCAAGGAGCGCTGGAACACCTATTTCACGAACGCGGCGATTGTCTTATTGGCTGCTGCGACGTGCCTGCTTGTCGGCTGGGAAAACTTTTTGCTTGTTCAGGGTCCGATTTTCCTTATTTCGGGGTCAATCGGCGTCTGGCTCTTTTATGTTCAGCACACGTTTGAGGATTCTTATTTTGAAGCCGATGAGCATTGGGATTATGTGCAGGCCGCGGTAGAAGGAAGCTCCTTTTACAAGCTTCCGAAGCTTTTGCAATGGCTGACAGGCAATATCGGCTACCATCATGTTCACCACTTAAGCCCGAAAGTGCCGAACTACAAGCTGGAAGCCGCTCATGAGGGGCACGAGCCTTTAAAAAACGTGCCGACCATTACGCTTAAAACAAGTCTTGAATCCATGAAATTCCGTCTGTGGGATGAGGACGAAAAGCAATTTGTCACCTTTCGGGAGGCGCGGAAAAAACCGGCGCCCCATCCGGTGCCGAAAGAACCTTTGAAGAAAAATGCCTGATATGGCGCGCGGCTCTTTCTCTTATCAGAAAGGGCCTTCTCTTCATGCGTGAGGATGCAATGAAGGCGGTGTTTTGATAAAGTGATGGTAGACACAAGCAGCAGAAGGTGGAATAAGGATGAAGAAATATTTTAAATTTCAAAAACTGAACGGGATTTCTCCTTATATATGGATGATTTTTTTCATCTTGCCTTTTTATTTTATTTTTAAAAGCTCTTCTACCTTTGTCATCGTGGCCGGCATCATTTTCACACTTGTTTTCTTTGGCGCATACCGCTTCGCATTTGTTGCAAAAGGCTGGCCGCTTTACTTATGGGCGCTTCTTCTGATCGGCATTTCGACCGGCTCAGTTATGCTGTTCAGCTATATTTACTTCGCCTTCTTTATCGCCTACTTCATCGGCCATATCCGAGACAAAGTTCCTTTTTACATCTTATATTACATTCATATCATCAGTGCGGCGGTTGCCGTCAACTTCAGCCTTGTTCTGAAAAAAGAGTGGTTTTTGACACAAATACCGTTTATCGTCATTACATTGATCAGTGCCATCCTGCTCCCGCTCAGCATTCGAAGCAGAAAGGCACGGGAGCGCCTTGAAGAGAAATTAGAATATGCAAATGAGCGAATCGCCGATCTTGTGAAGCTGGAAGAAAGGCAGCGAATCGCCCGGGACCTTCACGATACACTTGGACAAAAGCTCTCCTTAATCGGACTGAAAAGCGACCTCGCCCGAAAGCTGATTTACAAGGACCCCGAACAGGCCCGCACTGAGCTGAAAAGCGTGCAGCAGACGGCCCGCACCTCCTTAAATGAGGTCAGAAAAATCGTTTCATCGATGAAAGGCATCCGATTGAAGGATGAGCTCGGCAATGTTCGGCAAATTCTTGAAGCGGCAGGAATTGAATTTGTGTATGAAGAAAAAGAAGCGCCAAAACATATCTCTCTGCTGAACGAAAACATCGTCAGCATGTGCATAAAAGAAGCCGTCACCAATGTCGTGAAGCACAGCGGCGCCAAAGTATGCCGCATCACCATTCAGCAGCTTTGGAAAGAGGTTGTCATTACGGTGGAAGATGACGGCAGCTTTCAATGCAAAGAAGATCGCTTTTTTTCAAAGGGGCACGGCCTGCTTGGAATGAGGGAACGTCTTGAATTCGCAAACGGCAGTTTAGCCATCGATACAGCCGCCGGAACAAAGCTGACCATGAGAATCCCGAATGATTCAAAATCAAAAGAAAAGGATGGTAGCAGATGATCAACATCTTCATTGCCGAGGATCAGCAAATGCTGCTCGGCGCACTCGGTTCACTGTTGAATTTAGAAGAGGATATGACGGTTGTCGGCAAAGGCACAAGCGGCCAGGATGCCATCGATTTCGTGGAAAAACATGCGCCCGACATCTGTCTGATGGATATCGAAATGCCCGGGAAATCAGGTCTTGAAGCGGCAGAAGAACTCAAGGACAGCGGTGTGAAAATCATCATTTTGACGACCTTTGCCCGCTCCGGCTATTTTCAGCGGGCGCTAAAAGCAGGCGTCAGCGGGTACATGCTCAAGGACAGCCCGAGCGATGAGCTCGTCAGCGCCATCCGCAGCGTCATGAAAGGAAGACGCGTCTACGCCCCTGAATTAATGGAGGACATCTATAGTGAAGAAAACCCGCTGACCGAACGGGAAAAAGAGGTGCTCGAGCTTGTCGCAGACGGGAAAAACACGAAAGAAATCGCAAACGCCCTCAGCATCAAAAGCGGCACAGTCCGCAATTACGTTTCGATGATCCTGGATAAATTAGAAGTGAAAAATCGAATTGAAGCCATTACCCGATCAAAAGAAAAGGGCTGGTTTAAGTAACCCGCCCTCAGCTTGTTCAGCCAGTGTTTTTGCACTGGCTTGTTTCTTTTTCGCCGTCACTCCGTCTCTTCCTTCCACTTCTTATCAATCAGCATTTTTCCCGGCCAAGTGTATGCCATGATGCCGCCGTCTGCGGTGATGTCTTCTCCCGTGACGTAAGAGCTGTCGTCTGAAGCGAGGAAGAGCGCGACGGCTGCCATTTCTTCCGGTTTTCCGAGCCGGCCGAGCGGCGTGATCCATTTGTTGGCTTCACGGAACGCTTCGCCCATTTCGTCTTCTGTCGTGCCTGCCAATTTATCAATGAGCGGCGTTTCAATCGTCCCCGGCGATAAGGAATTGACGCGGATTCCGCTTCTGGCGTAATCAATGGCCATCGCTCTCGTCAGGTTCGTGATTCCGCCTTTTGCGGCGTTATAGCCTGAGCGGTCAAGGTCTGCGGCCCGGCCGGACATGGAGGAGGTGTTGATGATGGAGCCTCCTTTTTCGAGCATGAGCGGAATCAGGTATTTGCTGCAAAGAAATGTGCCGCGCAGATCGACGGCGATGATCCGGTCAAACAGGTCGACCGGGTATTCATGGACTTTTCCGCCCTCTTGGTCAACACCAGCATTGTTAAACAGAATATCAATTGTTCCGTACTTTTGCTGAATGCCATCCGCAAAAGACTTTACGTTTTCTTCGTCTGATACATCAAGGTGAAAGGCTTCTGCTTCTCCGCCGTTTTTTCTGATGGCGCTGACGGTTTCATTCAGTTCGCTTTCATTGATGTCACCGCAGATCACGCGGGCGCCTTCATCGGCGAAAACCCGTGCCGTCGCTTGTCCGATGCCTGTCGCGGCCCCTGTGATGATTGCGGTTTTGTCTGTTAATCTTCCCATATTGCGATTCCTCCTTTTTTTATATCTGTTCCCGCTGAATAGGGGGATAAACATACGGAGGTCTGTTTCTAAATACCTATTAAATATGTTAATATTATGTATATACATCATTGGGAGGTTTACATATTTTGAAGATACAGCATAAGAAGGAGATAGCGTTTTATTGTTATGCCATTGTTCCTATGGGATTTGTGATTTACACCGTTATCTCTATTCTATTTCAGGACATCACATTTCCTCTCACTGTAAGAAATGTTCTTCATGAGTCTTTGCGAAACTTGGGATCTCTTATCTTATTTAGTTTGTTTTTCTACCCGTCATACATATGGATGAAGAAGGAATTCGGCAGCCGGAAAGAAGCAGAGAGGAGAGGATGATCAACATTCTCTCTTTTTTATTGATAAAATGGGTGAAATGAATCCATTAACATGTTAAATTTACAATATATGCATCTGCTAATCCTAGTTGACAATTGTCACTGTATATGATAAATAGATGCTGAAAAGATTTTACATAACATCAAAGCATAATTAAAGGAGAGATCTGAAGTGCGGAAAAAAAAGTTTAAAGCAGAATCCAAGCGATTGCTGGACATGATGATTAACTCCATTTACACGCAGAAGGAAATTTTTCTCCGCGAGTTAATTTCCAACGCGAGCGATGCGATTGACAAAATCTATTACAAGGCGTTAACCGATGATTCATTAACGTTTGATCAAGACAATTACTACATAAAAGTGACGGCGGACAAAGAAGCGAGAACGCTCACCGTCACAGATACCGGTATCGGGATGACAAAAGACGAGCTTGAACAGCATCTCGGCACGATTGCGAAAAGCGGTTCACTCGCTTTCAAGCAAGAAAATGACACGAAAGATGGCCATGACATTATCGGCCAGTTCGGCGTCGGATTTTATGCGGCGTTTATGGTGGCTGATAAAGTCACGGTGAAAAGTAAGGCGCTCGGCAGTGACGAGGCGTATGTATGGGAGTCGGAAGGGGCTGCCGGCTACACGATCGCGCCGTGTGACAAGGAAACCGTCGGTACGGAAATCACCTTGAAAATAAAAGAAAACACAGAAGATGAAAGCTATGATGAGTTTTTAGAAAACTACCGCATCAAAGCGATCGTGAAAAAGTACTCTGATTTTATCCGCTACCCGATCAAAATGGAAGAGACGGTCAACAAGCCGAAAGAGGGCAGCGAGAACGAATTTGAAGAAGTTCAGGAAGAACAGACGGTCAACAGCATGGTGCCGATCTGGAGAAAAAATAAAAGCGAGCTGACGGATGAAGATTACGAGGCTTTTTACGCCGAGAAGCATTACGGCTTTGATAAACCGCTGACCCATGTGCATATCAGCGTCGATGGAGCGGTGCGCTACAATTCGATTTTGTTTATTCCGGAAAACATGCCGTTTGACTATTATACGAAGGAATTCGAAAAAGGATTGGAGCTGTATTCCAACGGCGTGCTGATCATGAACAAATGCGCCGACCTGCTTCCGGACCATTTCAGTTTTGTAAAAGGCATGGTCGATTCTGAGGATCTGTCGCTGAACATTTCCAGAGAGATGCTGCAGCACGACCGCCAGCTGAAGCTGATTGCGAAAAACATCAATAAAAAAATCAAAGCCGAGCTGAAGAGCCTGCTGAAGAACAAAAGAGAAAAATATGAATCTTTCTATGAATCTTTCGGCAGACAGCTCAAATTCGGCGTCTATAATGATTTCGGCGCGAATAAAGATGTCTTAAAAGATCTGCTTCTCTTCTATTCATCTAAGGAGAAAAAGCTCGTCACTCTGGACGAATATGTGTCCAGAATGCCTGAGGATCAAAAATATATCTATTACGCGTCCGGCGATTCATATGAGCGGATTGAAAAGCTGCCGCAAACTGAAATGGTGGCGGACAAAGGCTACGAAATTTTATACTTCACGGAAGATATTGATGAATTCGCGATCAAAATGCTGACAAGCTATGAGGAAAAAGAATTCAAATCCGTATCAAGCGCCGACTTAGGCATCGACAGTGATGAGGATGAAAAGCAGACTGAAGCCGAAGAGAACGAATATAAAGACCTGTTCGAAAGCATGAAAGAGATTCTTGCGGATAAAGTAAAGAACGTCAGAGCGTCGAAACGTTTAAAATCCCATCCGGTATGCTTTGCGACAGACGGCGAAGTGACGATCGAAATGGAAAAAGTATTAAACGCCATGCCTGACAGCCAGCAGGTCAAAGCGGAAAAAGTGCTGGAAATCAACCCGAATCACGAAGTGTTTGAGGCGTTAAAGAACGCGCACGGACAAGATCGGGAAAAGCTGGCATTATACACAAATCTTCTCTACAATCAGGCGCTTCTGATTGAAGGGCTGCCGATCCATGATCCGGTCGAATTTACGAATGACATCTGCAAAGTTATGGTATGACGCCAAAAAGGAATCGCCCAGCGGGGGCGATTCCTTTTTTTATTACAGTGTGCGCTGTTTAAGAATTTGATTTTGTTTGCTGCGCTTCTTTAAGGAGAACCGTTTTTTCAAGTGCGTTTCGATTTCTTCTAAACTTCTGCCCTTCGTTTCAGGAACGATGTAAGCGGCGAAGAAGAAGGATGAGAGGCAAATGACTGAGAATATTCCGAATACCCAGCCGATGCCCATAGCGCTCAGCATAAGCGGGAATACCAGTGAAACGATCAGGTTGGTTGCCGACAGGATCAATGTCGTAAATCCGGTTGCGGCTCCGCGTGCGTTTGACGGGAACAGCTCCGGCATCAGAACCCATACGACGGGACCCCAGGTCGCCTGGTAGAAGACGATATAGATGCCGAGAAACAGCACGGTCAGCCATGCTGTTGAAGCTGACAGGCCGGCCAGAAGGAGAATGGCTGATAGTGACGCCAGGCTCAAGGTAATGCCGACGCTTCCCCACATCAGCAGTTTTTTCCGGCCGATCCGGTCAATTAAGATCATGGCGGTGATACACATGATGACGTTTAAGACACCGATGCCCATCGTGCCGAGAACGGACGCCGAAGTGCCGAGTCCGGCCTTTGTAAAGATGGTCGGCGCATAGTAAATCACCGTGTTGATACCGACCGCCTGCTGGAAGATGGCAAGGCCGATCCCGATCAGCAGCATAGGACGGATCCATTTGGCTTTCAGCAAGCCGAGCGTAGATTCTTTTTTCTCGGCTTCTCCTTGTTTCATTTCCGCCAATTCAACGGCGATATCCTCTTTGTCGTGGGTCATTTCCATGACTTGTCTGGCTTCCTTCTCACGGCCGCGTTTGACGAGCCATCTCGGAGATTCCGGCATAAACGCGATTCCGATTAATAAAAGCGCCGCCGGTACTGCGGCGAGACCGACCATCCAGCGCCAAGCTTCAAACGGGGTGAATATGTAATTCACGATATATGCGAGTAAAATTCCGGTTACAATCATTAAGTTATTCAATGTGCCGAGCGTTCCGCGTATTTTCGTCGGCGCCATCTCAGATAGATAAACGGGAACAAGCGCCGTTGAGCCCCCGACGGCTAACCCGAGTATGACACGGGAGATAATCAGCATGGTGACGGTTTGCGAAGCCGCACAGGCAAGCGCGCCGATAATAAAAATGAGTGAAAGGACGAAAACCACTTTTCTCCGGCCCCATCGGTCAGAGCATGTCCCGCTTAATGCGGACCCGAAAATCGCACCGAGCAGCAGCATGCTGACGACCAATCCCTCGGTCAGCGTGTTTAAAGGAATATCATTGTTAATAAATAACAAAGCCCCTGAAATCACACCGGTGTCATAGCCGTAAAGCAGCCCGCCTAATGCTCCGAAAAAGTAAATCAGGTATTTTTTGGTGTTTTTCTTCACAGATGATCCTCCTCATCTTTTGGAACGCATAATAGTTTATTTAGATAACTATTTCATTCCCCGAAGAGAAAAATATAAACATAAAAAAAACACGCCCCTTTTAAAAGGCGTGTTTTTTTTCTTAGGAAAACAGCTTGTCGATAAACGCGATTTCTTCAGCAGATAGCGTAATGGAGGCTGCTTTCATGTTGTCTTTTAATTGATCCGCGCGTTTGGCGCCCGGAATCAGGATATCGATTTCAGGTCTCGCCAAGTACCAGGCAAGCACGATATGCGCCGTATCGGCATTGTGCTTTTCGGCAATCGGTTTGAGCTGGTTGACTTTTTTGATGTTTTCTTTAAACTGCTCCCCTTGGAAATGCGCCTGGTCATTGCGCAGGTCGCCTTCAGGGAAGGTTGTGTTCTCGTCGTATTTGCCGGCCAGCAGTCCGGATACGAGCGGGAAGTACGGAATGAATGAGATGCCGTGTTCTGTCGTATAAGGGAAGAAAGTCTTTTCCGCCTCACGGTTCAGCAGGTTGTATTCTCCTTGAATCACGTCGACTAAGCCGTCTTTATTGGCTTCTTTCAGCTGTTCCAAAGAGAAATTGGATACGCCGATGGAACGGATTTTTCCTTCTTTTTTCAGCTCATTCAATGCTTGAACGGCTTCGTCCTTCGGCGTGTGCTCATCCGGGAAATGGATGTAGAATAAATCGATGTAATCAGTCTGCAGGCGTTTCAGGCTGTCTTCGACCGATTGTTTCAAAAAGGCCGGTGAGTTGTCGAAAACAAAGTCATCGCCTTCTTTTCTGTGAGCGGCTTTTGTGGCGATGAAGACATCCTCGCGTTTGCATTCTTTCAGCACCTCGCCGATTAATTCTTCAGAACGGCCCACACCGTAAATATAGGCAGTATCTAACATGGTAACGCCGCTTTTAATCGCTTCCCGGACCAATTCTTTTCCCGTCTCTTCATTCAGATTCGGGTAGAGATTGTGTCCGCCGACCGCATTTGTTCCCAAACCGATCGGAAATACCTTTAGGTCAGTTTTGCCGATTGTTACTTTGCTCATGTTTTCGCCCCCTGAAAAAATTGGATATCATAGCGGCTGCCGGAAAAATACGGCAGCGTTCTCTATTAACTATAACGCTATGCCAAGTGAATGTCGATTTGATGCTCTTGGCAATACTTCGTATATTCCTCATCGAGCTGCTGAGAAGTGACAATGCTGTGAAGCCGGTCGAAAGGCGCGTATGTCAAAAGCGTGGATTTGCCGAATTTGGAATGATCCGCGAGCAGATACACTTCGTTCGCCTTTTCGGAAATTCTCTTTTTCACCTCGTATTCCAGTAAGTCGGAATTCGTCAGGCCGTGGGTGATCGTTGTCCCGGTAGCGGACATGAACGCCTTGTTAATGTTGTATTTATTGAGTGTGCTCGGATCATCAATGCCGACAAACGACCTTGTCTTCCGCTTGTAATTATTGCCGATGATGATCAGGTCGATATTTTTCATGGATGAAGCAGCGTTAATAATATCAAGGCTGTTCGTCAAAACCGTCACATTCTTATCGGGATCAAGCGTCTCCAGCATCGATTTGGTCGTCGTGCCGGAATCAATAAATACAAGATCGTGATCCTCGATAAACCGTGACGCATAGCGGGCGATTTTGATTTTTTCGTCCTGATGTTGAATGGTGCGGTTCTCAAAAGGGACGAGCACAGATTTTTCGGCTGATGTCACGCCGCCGTACACCTTTTTGATAACCCCTTTTTCCGCAAGCTTATTAATATCGCGTCTGACCGTGTTTTTAGAGACGTTGAATACCTCGCACAGCTCATCCAGCGAAGTGGCTCCGTGTTTGAGAATGTAATCTTCCATCTCCTGAATCCGCATCAGTTTCATAAAAAAACTCCTTCTAGAATTCTTAAAGTAATTAAAATATATAATAAACACCAAGAGTTAATCAATAGTTACTTAACAAATGATAAAAAAGAGGGTTCACGCCGTACGATTCGACACGGTTCTCCAAGTTCCTGTTTTCCCGATCAAAAAAAGTATGATAAAAATAATGAAAAAATTTTGATTTTTTAGATTGACTTGAAGATGTGTTGGGCTTACAATGTAACCAAGAAATGACCAAAACATAACCTGTAAAATCAAAAGTGAAAGATGTAACCGTTTGCTTTTTCCGGTACATGACCAACTTTTACATGGAAAGATTGGGAGTCACCATCATTTTAGCATTTGTAAGCGTTTAATTCATGTCTTTTATATGTAAAAGATGAATATATTCATCCGTTATTATCCAGCTGAACAGGATGTTTACTATTTAAGGAGGCAATGAGAATGGCAGAGATCAGAAAACTGAAAAACTACATCAATGGTGAATGGGTTGAAAGTAAGACAGATCAATATGAAGACGTTGTCAATCCGGCTACAAAAGAAGTGATGTGCCAGGTTCCGATTTCTACGCGGGAGGATGTGGAATACGCCGTCCGCTCAGCGTCAGAGGCATTTCAAACATGGTCAAAGACGGCAGTGCCGCGCCGTGCGAGAATTCTATTTAACTATCAGCAGCTTCTCCAGCAGAACAAAGAAGAGCTTGCCCGTCTGATTACTTTGGAAAACGGTAAAAACACGACGGAGGCACTCGGTGAAGTGGGTCGCGGAATTGAAAACGTCGAATTCGCAGCGGGCGCGCCGTCACTCATGATGGGCGATTCACTTGCCTCTATTGCGACGGATGTAGAGGCGGCGAACTACCGCTATCCGATCGGGGTGGTCGGAGGTATCGCACCGTTCAACTTCCCGATGATGGTCCCGTGCTGGATGTTCCCGATGGCAATTTCGTTAGGAAATACGTTCATTCTGAAGCCGTCTGAGCGCACGCCGCTGTTAACGGAAAAACTGGCAGAGCTGTTTGAACAGGCCGGTCTGCCGAAGGGCGTCTTCAATGTCGTGCACGGCGCGCATGACGTCGTAAACGGCGTTCTTGAACATCCGGATATTAAAGCCATCTCATTCGTCGGTTCAAAACCTGTCGGCGAGTATGTTTTCAAAAAAGGCAGCGAACATTTGAAACGCGTGCAGGCGTTAACGGGCGCGAAAAACCATACGATCGTGCTGAATGACGCCCACCTTGAAGATACGGTCGCAAACATTATCGGCGCGGCATTCGGTTCGGCAGGAGAGCGCTGCATGGCATGCGCGGTTGTGACGGTTGAAGAAGGAATCGCCGATGAGTTTATTTCGAAATTACAGGAAAAAGCAGCGGACATCAAGATCGGAAACGGACTGGATGACGGCGTGTTCTTAGGCCCGGTCATCCGCGAGGACAACAAAAAACGCACGCACAGCTATATTGAAAAAGGCATCGAAGAAGGAGCGAGACTTCTTTGTGACGGGCGTGAAAACGCAACGGAAGACGGCTATTTCGTCGGACCGACGATTTTTGACAACGTGACGACGGATATGACGATCTGGAAAGATGAAATCTTTGCGCCCGTTCTGTCGGTCATCCGCGTGAAAAACTTAAAAGAAGCGGTGGACATCGCCAACCAGTCTGAATTTGCGAACGGCGCGTGTCTGTTCACTTCAAATGCGAACGCGATCCGCTACTTCCGTGAGAATATTGACGCGGGAATGCTCGGCATCAACCTTGGCGTCCCGGCGCCGATGGCATTCTTCCCGTTCTCTGGCTGGAAGTCTTCTTTCTTCGGCACATTGCACGCAAACGGAAAAGACAGCGTCGACTTCTATACACGTAAAAAAGTCGTGACGGCACGATACCCGTCTCCTGACTTCAATTGATCTGACAGCCGGCCCGGACGGCTTTGTGATTCCGTCCGGGTTTTCTTTTACCATCCATTAAGGAGGAATAAACATGAGTCATTTGCTGCGCAAACCGCAGGCCGATGAGATTTCTCAAGGCGTGAACATCATACATGACGTCACTTCAGCCAATTCAGACCTCAAATACGTCGGATTTAAAGTCGTTGACCTCACTCCCGGTTCCGCATATACAGAGGATTTGAAAAAGACGGAGTGCTGCATCGTTGCGGTAACGGGAAAAATCACCGTCACTGATTATGATCAGACATTTGAAAGCATCGGCACCCGTGAAAGCGTATTTGAAAGAAAACCGACGGACAGCGTTTATGTGTCCAATGACCGCTCTTTTGAAATCACAGCGGTCAGCGGGGCGAGGGTCGCGCTGTGCTATTCTCCGTCCGAACACCAGCTTCCGACAAAGCTGATTAAAGCGGAAGACAACGGTGTGGAACATCGCGGCAAGCTGGCAAACAAACGAACCGTTCATAATATTCTCCCCGATTCAGATCCATCGGCAAACAGCCTTCTCGTTGTTGAAGTTTACACGGACAGCGGCAACTGGTCGAGCTACCCGCCTCATAAACATGACCAAGACAATCTGCCGGCTGAATCCTTTTTAGAAGAAACCTATTACCATGAAACGGACCCGCCGCAGGGGTTTGTCTTCCAGCGTGTGTACACGGACGACCGCTCGATTGACGAGACGATGACCGCAGAAAATGAAAACGTTGTCATCGTACCGGCGGGCTATCACCCGGTTGGTGTTCCGGACGGGTATACCTCTTACTACCTGAATGTAATGGCGGGACCGACACGAAAATGGAAGTTTCATAATGATCCGGCCCATGAATGGATCCTGGAACGCTAACAAGTGAGGAGTGGCAGACAACGATGAAATATACGTTTAATGAAGAAAAAGAGTTTGATATTGTCGCGATCGGACGCGCGTGTATTGATTTGAACGCGGCGGAATACAACCGGCCGATGGAAGAAACGATGACGTTTTCTAAATATGTCGGCGGTTCCCCGGCAAATATTGCGATCGGCAGCGCCAAGCTCGGATTAAAAGCCGGTTTTATCGGCAAAATCCCGGACGATCAGCACGGCAGATTCATCGTTTCTTATATGCAGGGAAAGGGCGTTGATACGTCACAAATGACCGTTGACAGAGAAGGACGCAAAGCCGGGCTCGCTTTTACCGAAATTCTCAGTCCCGAAGAGTGCAGCATTCTGATGTACCGGGATGACGTGGCGGATTTGTATCTTGAGCCGTCCGAAGTCAATGAAGGCTACATCGCAAACGCGAAAATGCTGCTCGTATCAGGTACGGCGCTTGCGAAAAGCCCGTCGCGCGAAGCCGTCTTAAAAGCGGTGCATATCGCAAAAAAACATGACGTAAAAGTCGTGTTTGAGCTCGACTACCGTCCGTATACATGGCAATCGGCAGAAGAAACAGCCGTGTACTACACGCTGGTGGCGGAACAATCCGATATCGTCATCGGTACGCGTGACGAATTTGACGTAATGGAAAACCGCAGCGGCGGAAATAACGATGAAACCGTCCGCCATTTGTTTGCGCATTCCGCCGATCTTGTCGTCATTAAGCACGGCGTTGACGGATCATACGCATACAGCAGATCGGGAGAAGTTTTCCGGGCGCATGCCTATAAAACAAAGGTGCTGAAGACCTTCGGAGCGGGTGATTCCTATGCGTCAGCCTTCATCTACGGACTTGTCAGCGGCCGGGATATTGAAACGGCTTTAAAATACGGGAGCGCTTCCGCTTCCATCGTCGTCAGCAAACACAGCTCCTCAGAAGCAATGCCGGCTGCCGGTGAAATCATCGAACTGATTGAAGCGCAGCACAGTCTTAACGGTAAATAGAACGTATAAAAGGTGGGATCGTTTGTGGGTAAGACAATTCGCTTAACGACAGCACAAGCGCTGATTCAATTCTTGAACCGGCAGTACATTCATGTTGACGGAAAAGAAGAGCCGTTCGTTGAGGGCATCTTCACGATTTTCGGCCACGGAAATGTGTTGGGGATCGGGCAGGCGCTTGAGCAGGACGCCGGGCACCTGAAAGTCTATCAAGGCAAAAACGAACAAGGCATGGCGCATGCCGCGATGGCATACAGCAAGCAGATGCTGAGAAGAAAAATTTACGCGGTATCGACATCGGTCGGTCCGGGTGCCGCTAACTTGACGGCTGCCGCGGGTACGGCGCTGGCCAATCATATCCCGGTGCTGCTGCTTCCGGCCGATACCTTTGCGACGAGGCAGCCTGACCCGGTGCTTCAGCAGGTGGAGCAGGAATACAGTGCCGCCGTCACAACAAACGATGCGTTAAAGCCCGTGTCCCGCTATTGGGACCGCATCACCCGCCCCGAGCAGCTGATGAGCAGCTTAATCCGGGCGTTTGAAGTGATGACAGATCCGGCAAAAGCGGGTCCGGCGACCATCTGCATTTCTCAGGATGTAGAGGGAGAAGCATTTGATTTTGATGAAAGCTTCTTTGAAAAACGCGTTCATTACATTGACCGGATGCAGCCGAGCGAGCGTGAACTGAAAGGCGCCGCGGAGAGAATTAAGGAGAGCAGCCGTCCCGTCATTTTAGTGGGCGGAGGCGCAAAGTACTCCGGCGCGCGTGAGGAATTAATCGCGCTTTCTGAAACATACGGCATTCCGCTTGTCGAAACGCAGGCCGGCAAGTCAACGGTTGAAGCCGATTTTGCCAACAATCTGGGCGGCATGGGCATCACGGGCACCCTCGCCGCAAACAAAGCCGCCCGTCAGGCTGATCTGATCATCGGTGTCGGCACACGGTACACGGACTTTGCGACATCCTCGAAAACGGCGTTTGATTTTGACAAAGCAAAATTTTTGAATATCAACGTCAGCCGCATGCAGGCTTACAAGCTTGACGCGTTTCAGGTCGTAGCCGATGCGAAAGTGACGCTCGGCAGGCTGCACGGCTTATTAGACGGATATAAAAGTGCATTCGGCACGGCGATTAAAGACTGGAAAGATGAATGGCTTGCTGAACGGGACCGGCTCGGAAAGGTCACTTTTACACGTGACGCGTTCAAACCGGAAATAAAAAACCATTTCTCACAGGACGTGTTAAACGAGTATGCCGACGCGCTCGGGACTGAGCTGCCGCAGACAACGGCGCTGTTGACCATCAATGACACGATTCCTGAAGACAGCGTCGTCATCAGTTCGGCGGGATCTCTTCCGGGGGATCTGCAGCGGCTGTGGCATTCCAATGTCCCGAATACGTACCACCTCGAGTACGGCTATTCCTGCATGGGGTATGAAGTATCAGGCACGCTCGGCCTCAAGCTGGCCCATCCCGACAAAGAAGTCTATTCACTCGTCGGCGACGGAAGCTTTCTGATGCTGCACTCAGAGCTGATTACCGCGCTTCAATATAACAAAAAAATCAATGTCCTGCTTTTTGACAACTCCGGATTCGGCTGTATCAACAACCTGCAGATGGATCACGGGAGCGGCAGTTATTTCTGCGAGTTCCGCACAGAGGACAATCAGATTTTAAACGTTGATTACGCGAAGGTGGCAGAGGGCTACGGCGCTAAAACATACAGAGCCAATACGGTTGAAGAACTGAAAGCGGCGCTTGAAGATGCGAAAACGCAAGACGTATCCACTTTAATTGAAATGAAGGTTCTGCCGAAAACGATGACGGACGGCTATGACAGCTGGTGGCATGTCGGCGTGGCGGAAGTGTCGGAGCAGGAAAGCGTTCAGCGGGCATACGAAGCGAAAGAGACGAAGCTGAAGTCTGCAAAGCAGTACTAGAGGGGAGGCATCACGATGGGCAAACAAGATATTCTGTGGGGCATCGCTCCCATTGGGTGGCGCAATGACGATATGCCGGAAATCGGAGCCGGGAATACGCTGCAGCATTTGTTAAGCGATATTGTTGTCGCCGGCTTTCAAGGTACGGAAGTGGGAGGGTTTTTCCCTGAACCCTCCGTCCTCAATAAGGAGCTGGCTCTCCGGAACTTGCGGATTGCGGGGAAATGGTTCAGCAGCTTTATCATACAAGACGGTATTGAAAAAACGGCTGAACAATTTACAGAACACTGTGATTATTTGCAGAAAGTCGGAGCGGATGTCGCCATCGTTTCTGAACAGACGTACAGCGTTCAGGGCTTGGACATTGATGTATTTAAGGAAAAACCGCATTTCTCAGATGAAGAATGGGATACGCTGTGCCAAGGCTTGAACCGTCTCGGGAAAATCGCTGACGAATACGGGCTGGACCTCACGTTTCATCATCATCTCGGCACAGGCGTCCAGACGGCGGAAGAAGTTGACCGGCTGATGGATGGAACGGACCCGCGGTATGTCCATTTACTTTATGATACCGGCCATGCCTATATCTCGGACGGAGACTATATGACGATTCTCAACAAGCATATGGATCGGATCAGACACGTTCATTTCAAGGACGCCCGGTTTGACATTATGGAGCGGTGCAGACAGGAAGGCAAGTCATTCAGGCAGTCGTTTTTACAGGGCATTTTTACGGTTCCCGGAGACGGATGCATCGATTTTACCGAAGTATACCGAACGCTCGTCCGTCATGATTATTCAGGCTGGATCGTCATCGAAGCCGAACAAGACCCGGCAGTCGCCAATCCGCTTGAGTACGCGCTGATTGCGAGAAAGTACATCGACAGTGAACTGCTTGATCCTGCAAATTAGAGGGGGACTTATATGAATAGTGCCAAGGCGGAATCAGCTTTCAGCAAAAGGACCATCGCCGCAGCATTAGCAAATTACATTGATGCGGGTTCCATTGTGGCAGGATCAGCGGGTTTATCTATGTGGGTCAGCTATTTGAAGCTGTCCGACAGCCAGATCGGATTGCTCGGCGCTTTCAGCGCAAATGCGATATCAGCGGCCATCGGAGCGCTGCTCGGCGGGTATTTTGCTGATAAGGTCGGCCGAAAAGCTGTATACACAAACAGTATGCTCGTCTACGCCTTAGGAATTTGTTTGGTTTTGTTTGGATTTAACTTTCCCATGCTGTTATGCGGATACATGATTATCGGGATTTCTGTAGGCGCGGATATTACGGCTTCATGGACCATTATCGCGGAAAACGCCCCCGAGAAAAACCGGGCGAGGCATTGCGGAGTGGCGCAGGTGGCGTGGGCCGCAGGAGCCGTTGTGGTTCTGCTGTTATCCGTTTTGGTCGGTGACCTCGGGCTTTTAGGAAATAAAATTGTCTTTGCGCATCTATTGGTGATTGCCCTGATCACATATGTGATAAGAAAGCGTTTACCTGAGTCGGATGCCTGGAAAAACAGTGAAGAGCGGCCTGCCGCCGTGAAAAAAACATCTTATTTTGACCTGCTTCAGCCGAAATTTTTCAAGAACATTTTGTTTTTAATGGGTGTGTTTCTCGTATGGAATCTCGCAGCGGGCGTCATGGGATTCTTCATGCCGTACATCTACCAGCAGGTCGGCGGCGTATCCGCAAATACGGCCAACATTCTTCAGATGGGCCTGTTTATATTCACCGGGCTCGGCGTCGCCTGTATCTTCATGCCTTTTGCAGATAAATATCGGAAAACGGTGTTCGGAATCTGCGCATGTATGGCCGTTGTCGGCTGGTCGCTGTTTTTACTGCCGTTTCAGGGGCTCCCGATGCTGCTTTTGTTTGTCTTAGCGATCGGCATCAATAACGGAGCCGGCCAGCAGGCGAACTACCAGCTGTGGGCAAGCGAGCTGTTCCCGACAGAACACAGAGCGTCAGCACAAGGGCTCATGTTCTTTCTCGTCCGTATTTCAATCGGAATTTGGAGTTTATTTGTGCCGGTCATCATGTCACAATTCGGCATCGGTTTTATGGCCGGTATTCTGCTCATATGTGTGACGGCCAGTATGATCATCGGGCTTGTCTTCGCGCCGAATACGTCCGGCAAGTCGCTTGAACAAATACAGGAGGAACTGTACGGTGCTCCTCAGGACGGCAGCGGGAAAAGAAAGACGAGAACCATTATTTGATTATCAGAAGGAGTGGCGATCAATGAATTTACGTATAGGTGTTATCGGAACCGGTGCTATCGGAAAAGAGCACATCAACCGCATCACAAATAAGCTGTCCGGCGCGGAAATTACCGCTGTCACAGATGTGAATCAGGAGGCCGCGCAGCAGACCGTTCAGGATTTCAATTTGAACGCCTCCGTTTATCCTGATGACGACAGCCTCCTCGCTGCTGAAAATGTGGATGCCGTCTTAGTGACAAGCTGGGGCCCGGCTCACGAGTCCAGCGTTTTGAAAGCGATTCAGCACGGCAAGCACGTGTTTTGTGAAAAGCCGCTTGCGACAACGGCAGAAGGCTGTATGCGCATTGTCGAGGAAGAAATGAAGACGGGAAAACGATTGGTGCAGGTAGGTTTCATGCGCAGGTATGACAGCGGTTACGTTCAGCTGAAAGAAGCGATTGACAACCGCGTGGTCGGCGAGCCGCTCATGATTCACTGTGCGCACCGCAACCCGACAGTCGCATCGAATTATTCAACGGACATGGCCGTCGTCGATACGCTCGTTCATGAAATTGATGTCCTCCACTGGCTCGTCAATGACGACTATGAATCCGTACAGGTGATCTATCCGAAGAAATCAAAAAATGCGCTGCCGCATCTGAAAGATCCGCAGATGGTCATCATCGAAACAAAAGGCGGCATCGTCATCAATGCCGAAATCTACGTGAACTGTAAATACGGCTATGACATTCAATGTGAAATCGTCGGGGAAGACGGCATTATCAAGCTTCCGGAACCGTCAAGCATCAGCTTGAGAAAAGAAGGGAAATTCAGCACCGATATCCTGATGGATTGGCAGCGCCGATTTGTGGCTGCGTATGATGTGGAAATTCAAGACTTCATTGATTCGATCCGGAATAAAGGCGAAGTCAGCGGTCCGACGGCATGGGACGGTTATATTGCCGCGGTGACAACTGACGCGTGCGTAAAAGCTCAGGAATCCGGACAGAAAGAGCCTGTGGCGCTGCAAGAGAAACCGGCATTCTACCAATCATTTACGACTGTGAACAAATAATAGATCGGGAGTGAAAGAAATGAAACTGGCCTTAGATCCCTCCATGTACCGCGATGATTTAACGTTAGAAGAAATGGTCTATAAAACGGCGGAACTCGGATACGAATATATCGAACTGTCCCCGCGCGAGGATTTTTGTCCTTTCTATAAATATCCGAAAGTCGATTCAGCAAAAATCAAACAATTGAAGCGCCTTTTAAAGGATACAGGTGTGAAGCTGTCTTCTCTTCTTCCGCTTTACCACTGGGCGGGTCCTGATGAAGACCGTCGTCAGGCCGCCGTGCGCAACTGGAAACGGGCGATCGAAATTGCGGTTGAACTTGAAGTGGATTTGATGAACAGTGAATTCAGCGGTTCAAAATATGATCCTTTGACAAGTGAAGAAAAATTCATCAAATCCATGGATGAACTGCTGCCCGTCTTTGAAAAAGAAGGCGTTAAACTCAATCTGCAGGCTCATCCATACGATTTTATCGAAACGCACAAAGGGGCGATGGATATGATCCGCGCGCTTGACAAGGATTGGATCAATCTTGTCTACTCGACTGCGCATACGTTCTTCTATGATGACGGAAAAGGCGATATTGCGACCATGTTTGATGAAGCCGGCGACCGCCTCACACATGTTTTATTTGCAGATACTTTTAATCATAAAGCGGCGCATGGCCTGCGCTACATCGTCAACCCGCCTGACGCGAAAGTAACGGTTCACCAGCATTTGGACATCGGGCAAGGCGAGGTTGATTTTGAAACGATTTTCAGAAAGATGAGAGAGATGAAATTCGACGGAATTGCGACGAACGCCGTTTTTGCTTGGGTCGGCGAAAGAGCGGATGAATCAAGCCGGACCACGCTTAAGAAATTAAAGGAAGAATTAGGTATGGCATAAGCTGAGTATGGAGTTCGGCGGAGCGGGGCAAAAAAGCCCTCCAGCCGGACTCCCTTCATATCGAAAACGCGGATGGGAGAGGCTGACATGAAACTTTGCTTTAATGAAGCGACTACGCTGGAGAATTCAAACCTGAAACAGGATTTAGAACTGTGCGAAAAGCACGGCTATGATTATATTGAAATCCGCACAATGGATAAACTGCCGGAATACTTAAAAGACCATTCACTGGCCGATCTGGCGGAATATTTTCGCACCCATCACATTAAACCGCTTGCCCTGAACGCACTGGTTTTCTTCAACAACCGTGATGAGAAGGGCTATAGGGAGATCATTTCGGAATTCAAAAGCATGATGGAAACCTGCAGGACGCTCGGCGTGAAATATGTGGTGGCCGTGCCGCTTGTGACAGAGCGGAAGATCTTGAAAGAAGAGATCAAAAAGAGCAGCATAGAGGTGCTGACTGAGCTTTCGGACATCGCGGAGCCGTACGGCGTAAACATTGCCCTTGAATTTGTCGGCCACCCGCAATGTACGGTCAATACATTTGAACAGGCGTATGACATCGTGAACGCTGTCGGCCGCGATAATGTCGGACTGGTGTTTGACAGCTTCCATTTCCACGCGATGGGCTCCAATATTGAGAGCTTGAAGCAGGCGGACGGAAAGAAAATTTTCATCTATCATATCGACGATACAGAAGACTTTCCGATCGGCTTTTTAACAGATGAAGACCGCGTCTGGCCTGGACAGGGTGCGATTGACTTAGACGCCCATCTGTCAGCGTTAAAAGAAATCGGATTCAATGATGTTGTCTCCGTAGAGCTGTTCAGACCTGAATATTATAAGCTGACTGCGGAGGAAACGATCAAAACGGCAAAGGAAACAACGGAAGCCGTCGTATCAAAATACTTCATGAAGGAGGCGTGAACATGGCTTTTGTCACCATGAAACATCTTCTTGCAGAAGCGAAACGGGAGCATTATGCAGTCGGCCAATTTAATATCAACGGCCTCCAATGGACGAAGGCGATTCTGCAAGCGGCGCAAAAGGAGCAATCGCCGGTCATCGCCGCGGCTTCCGATCGTCTGGTCGACTATTTAGGCGGATTTAAAACGATTTCCGCCATGGTCGGCGCGTTAATGGAAGAAATGGCGATTACCGTTCCCGTCGTGCTCCATCTTGATCACGGAAGCAGTGCGGAACGCTGCAGACAGGCCATTGACGCCGGATTCAGCTCAGTGATGATTGACGGCTCCCATCATCCGATTGATGAGAACATCGCGATGACAAAAGAAGTCGCCGATTATGCAGCTAAGCACGGCGCCTCAGTAGAAGCAGAAGTCGGCACGGTCGGCGGTATGGAAGACGGGCTGGTCGGCGGGGTCCGCTATGCCGATGTCGCCGAATGTGAGCTGATCGTCAAAGAAACCAATATTGACGCGCTGGCCGCCGCCCTCGGCTCCGTCCACGGCAAATATCAAGGTGAACCGAATCTCGGATTTAAAGAAATGGAGGCTATCTCCCGCATGACTGATATTCCCCTCGTTCTCCACGGAGCATCCGGGATTCCGCAGGATCAGATCAAAAAAGCCATCACGCTCGGCCACGCGAAAATCAATATCAACACGGAATGTATGGTAGCCTGGACAGACGAAACACGCCGCATGTTTCAGAAAAACGGTGATCTGTACGAACCGCGCGGCTACATGACACCCGGCATTGAAGCCGTGGAAGAGACGGTGCGAAGCAAAATGAGAGAGTTCGGATCAGCCGGTAAAGCCGTAAAACAGCAGGTCGGCTGATGAGAACGGAAACCGCCAAGATGGCGGTTTTTTTGTGCGGTGTTGCGCCCGTACGCCCGAAACGATTATGATGATGGCAGCAGTGTAAGAAACGGGAGTGGTTCAGTTTGAATAAAATCATGATTGTGGAAGATAGTGAAGACATTCGCGGACTATTGCAGAATTACCTTGAAAAATACGGATATCAAACCGTGGCCGCTGCGGATTTCACGGCTGTTCTTGATGTTTTTTTGCGGGAAAAGCCTGATGTGGTGCTGCTTGATATCAATCTGCCGTCTTATGACGGCTATTATTGGTGCCGCCAGATCCGCCAGCATTCTACAAGCCCGATCATTTTCATCTCAGCCAGAAGCGGGGAAATGGATCAAGTGATGGCGATTGAAAACGGCGGAGATGATTATATCGAAAAACCGTTTTCCTACGATATTGTGCTGGCGAAAATCAAAAGCCAGATCCGCAGGGCATACGGAGAGTACGCCGCCAAGCAGGGAGAGAAAGTGGTTGAATATGCCGGTGTGCAGCTCTTTGTGGAACGGTTTGAACTGCGCTTTCAGGACGAAAAAAGCGAGCTTTCTAAAAAAGAAAGCAAGCTTTTGGAAGTGCTGCTGGAGCGGGGAGAAAAGGTGACGGGAAGAGACCGGCTCATGGAAAAAACGTGGGACACCGACATTTTCGTCGATGATAATACGCTTAACGTGTATATCACGCGGCTCAGAAAAAAACTGCGGGAGCTGAATGCGCCTGTTTCCATTGAATCGGTGCGGGGCGAAGGCTACCAGCTGAGGGCGCTGTCATGAAGCTGTTTCTCCGGTCTCATGCCGTGCTGATTCTGCTTTTTCTCCTTCAAGGGCTGTTTGTTTTCTTTTATTACTGGTTTGCGGGTCTTCATTCTTTTTCCCACCTGTTTTACATATTGGGCGTGCAGCTTCTTATTTTGGCGGGATATCTTGCCTATCGCTGGTACAAAGACCGCGGTGTGTATCATTGGCTCAGCTCGGAGCAGGAAGGGACGGACATCCCGTATCTCGGTTCTTCAGTGTTTTGTTCAGAGCTGTATGAAAAGCAGATGGAGCTGACCCGGATGCAGCACCAGAAGCTCCATGAGACCGAAGCCAAGCTTGACGCGCGGGTGACGTATATGAACCAATGGGTGCACCAAGTAAAAACGCCGCTGTCGGTCATTAATTTAATCATTCAGGAAGAGGATGAGCCCGTCTTTGAACAAATCAAAAAAGAGGTCCGGCAGATTGAATTCGGGCTGGAGACGCTTCTTTATTCTTCAAGGCTCGACCTGTTTGAGCGGGATTTTAAAGTTGAAGCGGTTTCCTTATCAGAGCTTCTCCAATCGGTCATTCAAAGCTATAAACGATTTTTTATTCAATACCGCGTCTATCCGAAAATGGATATTCGCGATGATCATCAGATTTACACCGATGCGAAATGGCTCAAATTTGCGATCGGCCAAGTGGTCACAAATGCGGTCAAGTATTCGGCAGGCAAGAGTGACAGACTTGAGCTGAATGTCTTCCGCGATGAAGACAGGACGGTGCTTGAAGTCAAAGATTACGGTGTCGGCATTCCCTCGCAAGATATCAAGCGGGTGTTTGACCCTTATTACACCGGCGAAAACGGACGGCGTTTCCAAGAATCTACGGGAATCGGCCTTCATCTCGTCAAAGAAATTACGGGCAAGCTTAATCATACGGTGGACATCACTTCGTCCTCCGGTGAAGGGACATCGGTCCGATTTTCATTTCTTACAAAAATGTAAGGCTGCGTTAAGAAAACAACATAGCTCGTTTTGTTTCCCCTTGATAACATGGATTTATGTCAAGGGGATTTTTATGTTAAATGCCCCGGCACTACATGAAAGCAGCCCAGACCAACAAGAATAAAACCATAAGGAGGATTTTCATGGCGAATATGCTTGAAGTCAAACATATAAATAAAACCTATAAAGGACAAGTGTCCTATCAAGCTTTAAAACAAATTTCGTTTTCAATAGAAGAAGGCGGGTTCACGGCGGTGATGGGACCGTCCGGCTCCGGAAAAACAACGCTTTTGAATATCATTTCAACGATCGACCGGCCGGATTCAGGCGATATCCTGATTCACGGAGAAAACCCGCACCGGCTGAAGCGGACAAAGCTCGCTCATTTCCGCCGCAAGCAGCTCGGATTTGTGTTTCAGGATTTCAACCTTCTGGACACACTGACAATCGGTGAAAATATCATGCTGCCGTTAACGCTTGAAAAAGAAGCGCCGTCTGTCATGGAAGAAAAACTGCACGGCATCGCGGCAAAGCTCGGAATTGAAGACCTGCTCAACAAACGGACGTTTGAAGTATCCGGCGGACAGCGCCAGCGGGCCGCCATCGCAAGAGCGGTCATTCATAAGCCGTCACTCATTCTGGCCGATGAACCGACGGGAAACCTTGATTCCAAAGCGTCAAAAGACGTCATGGAAACGATGCAGAGCCTGAATCAGGATGATCATATCACGGCTTTGATGGTGACCCATGATCCGGTTGCGGCAAGCTACTGCCGCCGCGTCATCTTTATAAAAGACGGCGAACTGTTTAATGAGATTTACCGCGGGGAAAACCGCCAAGTCTTTTATGAGCAGATTCTTGATGTGCTGTCTATGCTGGGGGGAAACGCAAATGACCTTTCTTCAGTTCGCTTATAAAAACGTCACGAGAAACAAAAGGGCCTATCTTGCTTTCTTTTTAAGCAGCGCTTTTTCCGTTTTGATTTTCTTTACCTTTGCGATGTTCCTGTTTCATCCGGCACTAAAGGAAGGCTACCTGAATAACATCGCCAGAAAAGGCTTAACCGCTGCGGAATGGATGATCTTTGTTTTTTCTTTCTTATTTGTTCTGTATTCGGTTAACGCATTTTTGAAATCGAGAAATAAAGAATTCGGCATCCTGCTGATGCAGGGTATTACGCCGGTGCAGCTGAGAAAGCTCATTACGGCGGAAAACATGATCATCGGCGTCATGTCGATCGCAGCCGGGATTATCGGAGGCTTCATTTTTTCGAAAACGTTCTTTACGGTCGGCGCTTATATTTTAGAAATGGACGCGCTGCCTCTGTACATGCCTTGGAAAGCGCTCGGCATTACGGCCGGCGGATTTCTGCTCTTATTTTTCCTTTTATCGCAGTTCACGATCCTTTTTGTCAGATCAAATACGGTGATCAAATTAATAAAGGGCACTGACAAGATCAAGCCGGAGCCGAAGCCGTCCGTGCTTCTGTCTATATTCGGCATCGCCTGCCTGTGCGGCGGGTACGGCATGGTTCTGAAAGGCAATGTCCACGGGACTCAACCGTTCATCATTTTACTGCTTACCGTCATCGGCACGTATTTCTTTTTCAGCCAAAGCAGCATCTGGATTCTGCGCGCGCTGAAGAAGTGGAAAACCTTTTATCTGCGCGGGAAAAATGTCATTTGGGTTTCTGACCTTGTCTATCGATTAAAAGACAACGCCCGCCTGTTCTTTATCGTCAGCATTATTTCCGCGGTAGCGTTTACGGCGACGGGCGTGCTCGCGATGTACAAATCGACTGTCGGGGCGGAAGAGTCCGGTTATGAGATGGAGTATTTATCTTACAGCGGCAACCCAAAAGAACAGACTCATTTGAAAAAAATTGACCATGAACTGAAAACACACGGCTTTACGTATAAGAAAGACAAAATAAATGTTTCCTATGTCCGCTATCAGGAAGGAGAAACTGTTCCCCCTGTTTACATGATCAGCAAATCGGATGTGTCAACATACTTCCATGTCAAGCTGAACGGCCTGAAACATGATGAGGCTGTCTATTTCCCGGGCACGTATGACCGCAATTTCAAAAACGAAGCGCCGGATCAGCTGAAGCTGCTGAACCAAAAAGGCAAGCCGTCTGACCAAAAACTGACGGTAAAAGAAGTCGAAAAACCGCTGATTTCATTAAATGCCGTCATTGCGGTGAACGATCAAACCTTTGATCAGCTTAAATCACTCGGTGAAAAAGCGTCATTATACGGCTACAGCTATGATCATTGGAAAGACAGTCTTGGGATCAGCCAATCCTTGAAAAATGAGATTTACGGCAACTATATCGACGTGCATTCTGATTTTATGGCAAAAGCCGGGACGTACTATGATACGGTGCAGCTGCCGAGCCTGAGTTTATTTATCGGCCTGTTTATCGCAATTGTATTCTTTGTCGCGGCAGCAAGTTTCTTATATTTCAGGCTGTTCACTGATTTAGATGAGGACCGGGAGCGCTACCGTTCATTGGCCAAAATCGGTCTGAGTGAGCGTGAAATGGCACAAAGCGTGACGATACAATTGGCGATTCTCTTTTTCTTTCCTTTCGTCATTGCCGTCATGCATACCCTGTTTGCCTTGAGAACATTGGCCGTGGAAGGCTATTCCGATGTAGCGGGGCCGCTCAGTCTGACCATCGGAGGGTTTTTCATTTTTCAGCTTCTGTTCTTCCTCACAGTGCGGTCAAGCTATTTGAAAAAAATGAACAAGTAAGGGGAGTGCAAAGATGAAAAAAGCATTGGCAATCCTGGCCGTCTTGGCGGCCGCTGCCGTCATATACGGACTTCTCTTTTTTCATAACGATGTTACAGACAGATTTAATCCGTTTATTCACCAGCAAGATGTCTATGTGCAGATTGATCGAGATGGCAAACATCTTAGCCCGGGCGGTACTGAGTATACATTAGACGGATACAACGCATCCGGGAAAAAAGAAGAAGTGACCTTTTACGCCGCGAAAGACCTTCGGAAGAACGCGTATTTGAAGGTGAAGGCGAAAGGAAAGTATGTCGAGACCTGGGAAGAAGTCAGGTTTGAAGATATGCCGGGCTCCGTACAGTCAAAATTAAAGTGAACAGGAAAAACGGCACAGTGTCATGACTGTGCCGTTTTTTTTATTTTTTATTTTCTTCAGCCCGTTTGATCAGCATGTCGGTGATGATATCCATCTGTTTGCTGACGGCAATCGGGTCATAAGGATAGAAGGTGTTGAAATCGTTGATAAAGACACGATTGTTTTTTACGGCATCGAGATTTTTCCAAACGGATGAATCTTTCAGACGCTCAAATGTTTTGCTTTCTCCATTCGGATTGTAATCGGTAATGAACATATAATCAGCCGCATATTGAGGGATGACCTCTTGGGAAACCTGTTTCATGGCGCCCGTTTTCATGATGTCTTTTTCAATTTTGGCCGGCGCTTTCAATCCGAGCGCGTTATAAACGGCTTGGCCGCCGCGGCCGGAATTGTCATTGAAAATCCAGATTTCGCCTTTATCCGTCGTTTCATAAAGGCCGACTGTCTCGTCTTTGCCGATCACGTTTTTGAGGCGCTTTTGATTCGCTTCGGCTTTTTTGTTGAAGTCTGCCATAAAGCTTTTGGCTTTATCCTTCGCCCCGGCAATGTCGCCGAATAGGCTGACCGTATCTTTCGTATTCTTTGCGGTGTTAAAAGGAATGACAATCGTCGGTGCGATTTTCGATAGTTTCTCGTATTGGTCATCCTTCATCAGCACGATTAAATCAGGCTTCAGCTGCATCACTTTCTCCACATTGACGGGATTGCCGATGTCCGTGGTGTTTTTCAGCTGTTTTTTGATAAACGGATTTTTGAAAGCCCATGAGCCCGCCCCGACGACATTTGCGTCAACGGACAGCAGCTCACCTGCATAAAAGTCAGTGACGATCCGTTTCGGATGTGCGGGTATGTCAATATTTCCTTTTGTTGATTCATATGTACGCATGTCTGTCTTTCCTTTGCCTGATGCCGATCCATTGTTTTCCTTCGCGCCGCTGCAAGCGCTTAATGCGAAAACAAGCAGAAGTGCCAGGCCGATCAGCCATGATTGTTTCTTCATAATGATCCCCCTATTTCAGTGATAATGATTATCATTATTAATATAGCAGGAAGACGTCATTCCGTCTATGTTTTTTATAGAAAACCTTCCTTGATTATCCATGTTATAGTAGTAAAGGAAGAGGAATGAATGTTGATTACGAAAAGAGGGACTTGGTGGGAAGTGCTGCACAGCTGGTGGCTGCTGCTGACTTTTGCGCCGTTTGCGCTGACCGCTTTCTTGGCCTTTTTCTATATCGGCTACCGGGCTAAGAACAAAAAATGGCTGAAATACGGACTTATTATTTTATTATTTTAGCAATTGCTTTTGTGCTGCCGAGCACGCCGGGCGTGTATATCGTGCTGCCTTTATGGGTCATCTCCATCATTCACGGGCTGAAAGTGCGGGCGGCTTATTTGATACAGCTTGATGTGTTTAAACAAAACGTCGAAGCAAGAGCGTATGAAGCGGTAAGGCATGAGGTGGAAGCAAAATTCGGCGGACAACCCGCTCATCGCATTGATCTGACAAAACAGAGATAAAAACAAATGACAAAGCCGGTATCTCGCGCTTTGTCATTTGCATGACCGGCCTATTGCTGGTATGAATGCTGCTGAAACGGTGTGTGATGCTGTGTTTGCGGGAATGAAGAAACATTAGCGTTTGCCATCGGTGCAGGCATGTGTCCGCTTACTTCCTGCTGAAGCTGATTGCACACATTCACGATTTGCTGGCATTTTTGAATGGCCGCTTCATGCCCCTGCAGCGCTTGCTGAATGGTATGAACGGCATGCTGTTCATGGTTAAGCATCTGCTGAAGCATTTGAATGTTTTGCTGTTCCTGCTGGAGCATTTGCTTGTACTGCTGACTGCTTTGCTGTGTCTGCTGAATAAGCTGCTGTGCTGTTTGGCGGCATTGCTGCAGCTGATTTCCGCTGTATTGGTTTTGATACATCATGAAAACCTCCTGGAGTGATTGATTTTACACATTTATCATGTGAAAGAATAGGAGAGGCATTCATGCAAGAAAAGGATTCAAATATTTACCTGTTATGTACAGAGCGGAATACAAGGCTCGGGATGGCCTGTCGAGCTTTGTATTCCGGCCCTTTTTCTCAGAAGCCGCCTTCTGTAGCGTGAAAAGGAATATTGAGTCTGTTTTCGACTGCGCGCAGGCGCTGATTCAAACGGTTTAAGCGGCGGGTATGGATTTCAATGGACTGGCTCAGCCGTCTGATCTGCTCATTCATACGCGTGATTTCCCGGTTTTGGCGCTGGTCTTCTTGTGAGAGGCGGGTGAGCTCTCTCGTTTGCTCGGCGTTTTGTCTTTCAAGCTGGGCGACTCTCCGTTCTAAACCTGTCGGCTGCCGCTCTTCGGACTGAGGGGGCGCATAATAATAGCTTTCCTGCTGCTGATACGGCTCATACTCAACGCGGTTCACTTCGTATTCCTGCTGCTGAGGGAAATAGGCAGGCGGGGTGTAGTACTGATATGGGTTCATTCATCATTCTCCTTATCTAGTGAAGTCTTTATACACTATGTAGTCAATTGCACAGTGCCACGGCATCCGCCTAAGTTACAGGCGTAAAAAAGCTTCAAAGGAAGGTGATCATGTTGCGGAACATACGGATTTTCATCATGACGGTTCTTGTTTTCGGATGCGTCATGATAACAGGCTGCTCGCAAAAGAAAGCAGACGATACCCCTTTTTATTACGGGACATGGGATGCAGGGCTGAAGCCGGGCCCGATGGACGGGGTCAGATCTGAAACCGTCACGTTTACGAAAGACAGCGTGCTGACAAAGCAGGTCATTCAAGGCCGCGGCGAGGTTGCCATGCCCTCAGATGTGTACAAGGTGATCTCACAAAACACGGACGGGACGATCGAGATTGAATACCTCGGACATCCGCACCCCGTCAAAAGCACGTTGAAAAGAGGAAAAAACGGTACGCTCATTTGGAAGATATACGGAGAAACAAAAACAATGACAAGAATAAAAACCGGCGGGGAGGATGCACATGAGAAATAAGGCTGCCGACAGACTCGTTTTGACGGGTGTCATCGTACATATCATTCAATGGTTTTCACTGTTATGGTTATTTTTTATGCTTTTTGATCAGTTCGGGCGTTTTACCATTTACAATCCCAATGTCGTCAACGGAAGCATGCAGTCTTTTTCATTCTTTGATATGATGCGCGCTCTTCTGTTTTCCGGCACGCTGCGGAATACGCTCCTGCTGTTTCTGTTTGCGGCAATGCTCATTTACTTGTGGGTGAACGCTCTGTTTATCCTGCTGGAAATCGTTTCTTATATCATGATCAGGCGGAACAGCCGTTCATTATGGGCATACTTTCCCGCAGCGATGGGAATAAAGCTTGCCCTTCTGGACATAGCGGCCGTCCCTTTCTTTGCGGCGGGGCTGATGCTCTTGAAGCAGAAAACAGATGACGGCGGCGAACAAGCTGACAAGGGGAAAAGACGGCCCCGCATCCGGAGGCAGGCCCGGTTTACGAAGAGAAGGCGGAGAAACTCGTCCGTTTGATTTTTCATTGAAACGAAAAAACGATATGATGAAAGCATAAGAAGAAAAGGATACAAAGGAGATGCAGGATGTACAAGTTAATCGCAATAGATATGGACGGAACACTACTAAACGATCATCATGAAGTGACGGCTGAAGTCCGCGGGGCGCTTGATGCCGCCAAAGCGGAAGGGGTCAATATCGTCCTGTGCACGGGCCGGCCGATCGGCGGCGTGCGTCGGTATTTGGAAGAGCTGAACTTACAGGAAGAAGGCGACTTTGTGATTGCCTATAACGGCGCACTCGTCCAAAATACGTATACAAACGGTGTCGTGGCCGAGCAGTCATTAGGTTATGAGGATTTGAAGTCGCTTTACGAGCTGAGCTTACAGCTGGATACTCCGATGCATTACTTTGACACAGCCAATCTGTACACGCCGAACCGGGATATCAGTGAATACACGGTATACGAATCATACATTACGAAAGTGCCGCTTCATTTCCGCACGATCGATGAAGTGCCGAAGGATATTCTGATTCCGAAAGTCATGTTCATTGACGATCCGGACAAGCTGGAGAAAGCGATCGCTTCCATTCCGGAATCATTCAAGGAAACATACACAATGGTCAAAAGCGCGCCATTCTTCCATGAGATTCTTCACCCGAAAGTCAGTAAAGGAAACGCAGTCAAGCTGCTGGCCGAAAAACTCGGCATTGAACAGAAAGACGTCATGGCAATCGGCGATAACGGCAACGACATGTCCATGATTCAGTGGGCCGGCTGCGGTGTGGCAATGGCCAATGCCATCCCGGAAGTAAGGGAGATAGCTGATTTTGAAACGAAATCAAATAACGAACACGGCGTGGCGCATGCGATTCAGGAGCTTGTGCTGAAAAAATAGGCACCCCATCAGAGGGTGCTTTTTTACCGCGTGTTTTGGTGATATGATAAGCGGAGAGGGGAGGCGCGACATGGATCGTGAAAAACAGCAGCTCAGCATAGAAGCGGCAAAACTATATTATCAATCAGATTACAGCCAGCAGCAGATCGCCGAACGGCTTGATCTGTCACGCCCCACCGTTTCAAGGCTGCTTCAGTACGCAAAGGAAAAAGGGTATGTTCAAATTCGCGTCATGGACCCGTTTGAGGATCTGGACGAACTCGGCGCGAAGCTGGAAGAAAAATACGGGCTGCTTGAGGCGCACGTCGTCTTTTCTCCAAGCGACGATTACCAGGCCATTACACATTACTTAAGCCGCTATGGCGCAGACTATATGCATAAAACCGTAAAGGACGGCGATATACTCGGCGTAAGCTGGGGGACGACGATGTACCAGATCGCAAGCCGCATGGAGCCGAAGCAGGTAAAGAGCGTTGAAGTCGTGCAGCTGAAAGGCGGCATCAGTCATTCCAATGTCAATACGTACTCGTCAGAAACGATTCAGCTGTTCGCCGAAGCATTTCAGACCATGCCGAGGTATTTACCGCTGCCGGTTATATTTGACAGCGCCGATGTGAAACAGATGGTCGAACGGGACAGACATATTAAGCGGATCATTGAAATGGGCAGACAAGCCAATATCGCCCTGTTTACGGTCGGAACCGTCCGGGATGAGGCGCTGCTTTTCAGACTCGGCTATTTCCGGGAAGAAGAGAAACAATTGCTGAAAGCACGCGGAGTCGGCGATATTTGTTCGCGCTTTTTTGACGAGGAAGGCAGGATTTGCAGCAGCAGCATTAACGGCAGGACGATCGGAGTCGAGCTCAGCGACTTGAAAATGAAAGAGCGTTCGATTCTGGTGGCGGGCGGCAGCAGAAAATGCAAGGCCATTCACGGTGCCCTGAAAGGAAAGTACGCCAACGTTTTGATTACCGATCAGCATACGGCCAAAAAACTCATTCAAGATTGTGACAATTCATGAACATAATTTCAATTACCAATTTACATATGTTCAAAATTCGGTTATTCTAAACGTATCCTAGGAAAAAGGAAGTGCATACAATGTCAATTGCAAGTCAAATAGACCATACTGCTTTGAAACCGCATACACAAAAAGCGGATATTTTACAACTGATAAAAGAAGCAAAAGAATATAAATTCGCTTCCGTTTGTGTAAACCCGACTTGGGTCAAACTCGCAGCGGAGGAACTGAAAGGCACTGGAGTTGACGTTTGCACCGTTATCGGCTTTCCTCTCGGCGCAACGACATCGGAAACAAAAGCATTTGAAACGAAGGATGCCATCTCAAAAGGGGCAACTGAGGTTGACATGGTCATCAATATCGGCGCATTAAAAGACGGCGATGATGAAGCGGTTGAAGCTGATATCCGTGCGGTAGTTGAAGCAGCTGATAAAAAAGCGCTCGTCAAAGTGATCATCGAAACATGCCTTTTGACAGATGAAGAAAAAGAGCGCGCGTGCCGCTTGGCGGTATCCGCAGGCGCAGATTTCGTCAAAACGTCTACCGGTTTTTCTACAGGCGGGGCAACGGCTGAAGATATCGCTCTTATGAGAAAAACAGTCGGACCGGACATCGGGGTCAAAGCATCAGGCGGCATCAGAACAAAAGCTGATGTTGACAGCATGATCGCTGCGGGCGCGAGCCGGATCGGCGCAAGTGCGGGCGTCTCTATCGTGAGCGGCGGAGACAGCGGCAGCAGCGACTATTAATCAGCAGTGCGGAAGCTGAAAGCTTCCGCCATCCTCTTTCTTTGTTGATGCATAAAAAATTGTAAGCGAATACAAATAAAAGGAGAACACATATGAAGTATCTCATCGGAATTATCGGAATCATTGTGTTTTTAGGTCTTGCCTGGCTTGCCAGCAACGGCAAAAAAAGAATCAGAATCCGGCCGATCGCCGTCATGCTCGTGCTGCAGCTGATTCTCGGTTATATTCTCCTCAACACCGGTATCGGGAATTTTCTTGTCGGCGGTTTTGCAAAAGGATTTAACTACTTGCTGGAATATGCATCAGAAGGGATTAACTTTGTATTCGGCGGGCTTGTGAATGCGAAACAGACGACGTTCTTCATGAGCGTGCTTCTGCCGATCGTCTTTATATCCGCTTTAATCGGAATTCTGCAGCATTGGAAGGTCCTCCCCTTCATCACGAAGTATATCGGTCTTGCGTTAAGCAAGGTGAACGGAATGGGGAAAATCGAATCTTACAACGCTGTCGCATCCGCGATTTTAGGGCAATCAGAAGTCTTTATCAGTTTGAAAAAACAGCTCGGTTATCTTACTGAACAGCGCTTATATACGCTTTGTGCGTCCGCAATGTCGACGGTCTCAATGTCGATCGTCGGTTCTTACATGATGATGCTGAAGCCTGAATACGTCGTGACGGCGCTTGTGCTGAACTTATTCGGCGGATTTATCATCGCTTCTATCATCAACCCGTACACCGTCAGCAAAGAAGAGGATTTGATCGTCGTTCCTGAAGAAGAAAAGCAATCCTTTTTTGAAGTGCTCGGTGAGTATATAATGGATGGATTCAGAGTCGCCGTCGTCGTAGCGGCGATGCTGATCGGATTTGTCGCACTCATTGCTCTGGTCAACGGCGTTTTTAATGCGGTCTTCGGCATTACATTCCAGGCGCTGCTCGGATATGTCTTCGCGCCGTTTGCGTTTTTAACCGGTATTCCGTGGAATGAAGCGGTGAGCGCCGGAAGCATTATGGCGACGAAAATGGTATCGAATGAATTTGTGGCGATGCAGACACTCTCATCCGGCGATTTCCATTTCAGTGCGCATACACAGGCAGTGGTATCTGTATTCCTTGTCTCATTCGCGAATTTCTCCTCTATCGGAATCATTACCGGTGCGGTGAAAGGGCTGCATGAAAAACAAGGAAACGTCGTCGCGCGGTTCGGGCTGAAGCTGCTGTACGGCGCAACGCTCGTCAGCTTCCTGACAGCGGCGATCGTCGGATTGATTCACTGAACATAAATGAAGGACAGGTGATAGATCATGAGAATGGTAGATCTTATTGTAAAAAAACAAAATGGAAAAGAACTGACAACAGAAGAAATTCAATTTTTCGTAAAAGGATACACGGACGGAAGCATCCCTGATTATCAGGCAAGCGCGCTGGCTATGGCGATTTACTTTCAGGATATGACAGATCAGGAGCGCGCCGATCTGACAATGGCGATGGTGAATTCAGGGGAAACGATTGATCTCTCCGCCATTGAAGGCATTAAGGTCGACAAGCACTCTACGGGCGGGGTCGGCGACACGACAACTCTCGTACTCGCACCGCTCGTCGCGGCGCTCGGCGTTCCCGTCGCTAAAATGTCCGGCCGCGGTCTCGGCCATACGGGGGGAACCATTGATAAGCTGGAAGCGATCGAAGGCTTCCACGTGGAATTGTCAAAAGATGAATTCATCAAGCTTGTGAACCGCGACAAGGTAGCCGTCATCGGACAAAGCGGCAATTTGACGCCTGCCGATAAAAAGCTGTATGCGCTGCGTGATGTAACGGGTACGGTGAACTCCATCCCGCTGATCGCAAGCTCAATTATGAGTAAAAAAATCGCCGCCGGAGCAGATGCCATCGTGCTTGACGTCAAAACGGGAGCCGGGGCGTTTATGAAAACGGATGAAGACGCCGTGAACCTCGCCAAAGCAATGGTGCGCATCGGAAACAACGTCGGCCGCCAGACGATGGCCGTGATTTCTGACATGTCGCAGCCGCTCGGTTTTGCGATCGGGAATGCTCTGGAAGTACAAGAAGCCATTGATACATTAAGAGGGGAAGGGCCTGAAGACTTAAACGAACTCGTCCTCACGCTCGGCAGCCAAATGGTCGTATTGGCGAAAAAAGCTGAGACATTGAAAGAAGCGAGAACAAAGCTTCAGGAAGTCATGAAAAACGGCAAAGCGCTTGAAAAGTTCAAAGAGTTCCTGAGCAATCAGGGAGGAGACGCTTCTGTCGTTGACGATCCGTCCAAACTTCCGCAGGCAGCGTACAAAATTGACGTTCCGGCGAAAGAAGCGGGTGTCGTTTCAGAAATCGTCGCTGACGAAATCGGCGTCGCAGCGATGCTGTTGGGCGCGGGACGTGCGACAAAAGAGGACGAAATCGATCTTGCCGTCGGCATTATGCTCCGCAAAAAAGTCGGTGACAACGTCGAAAAAGGCGAACCGCTCGTCACCCTTTACGCCAACCGCGAAAACGTTGACGACGTGACCGCCAAAGTCTATGACAACATCCGCATCTCAGAAAAAGCGGAAGCGCCGAAACTGATTCATACGCTGATTACGGAATAAGAGAAGAAAGGCACATACCTCATCAGTATGTGCCTTTTTTTATGGCATGGTTTTATCCAAATGAATGTCACGGACGGATTGTTTCGGCTGTTTCTTTCTCAAAAAACGAATGAGATAGCACAGGATCATACAAGGAATTCCGCAGAAGAGGGCGATTCTTTGATTGGGATCAAATGCAAGGCCTACGCATGAAGCGAAACATAAGATCACAGCGGCGATCGGAACGAGAGGGTATAACGGTGTGCGGAAGGTCAGATCCGAGACGCGTCCGCCGTTTTTCACATAATGTTTTCGAAATAACAGCTGAGACAGGGCGATGCTCATCCACACCACGACGCCGGCAAATCCGGCTATTGCCACGAGCACCACGTAGACCGTGCCCGGGGCGGCGATGCTTGAGATCAAGGATATGCAGGAAACGGCCATGCTGGCGAGCAGAGCATTCAGCGGAATGCCTTTTGGCGTGACTTTTTTGAACCGGGCGCTGATCATGTTTTCATTCGCAAGAGACCACAGCATCCGGGTGGAAGCGTACAGTCCGGAGTTGGCGACCGAAAGCAAAGCCGTTAAAATCACGAAATTCATGATATCTGCGGCGTATGGGATACCGATTTGGGAAAAGACCGCGACAAACGGACTTTCAATCACACCGGCTTCCTTCCAGGAGATCAGTCCGGACAGCACAAAAATGGCGCCGATAAAAAAGATGACTGTTCTCCAGGCGACATTCCGGATCGAACGCGGAATATCTTTTGCCGGATTGGCGGTTTCGCCAGCGGTAATTCCGATCAGCTCCGTCCCTGAAAAGGCGAAGCTTACGGAAATCATTGCGATGAAAACCGCAAGAAAGCCGTTCGGAAACAGTCCGCCGTGCGAGGTGAAATTCGACAGCATCGGAGCTTCACCCGAACCGTGCAATGAAATCAAACCGAACATCGCGGCGCCGCCTAAGATGATAAATAAAAGGATGGTAACGATTTTGACGCTGGAAAACCAAAACTCTGTTTCTGCAAACAATTTAACGGAGAATGCATTGGCCGCAAAAAGGAGAGCCGCGAAAATCGCGCTCCACATCCAGACGCTGCTGTGGGGAAACCAGCGCTGCATGAGGATACCGGAAGCTGTAAACTCCGATCCTACCGTCACCACCCAATTCACCCAATACATGATACCGACCATAAAGCCCGTGGACGGCCCGATAAACGTTGTCGCATACGTTTGAAATGAACCGGTCACAGGCATGGCTACTGACAATTCTCCGAGACACTGCATGACAAGATACATCATCAAGCCGCCGATCAGGTAAGCGGCGATCGTCCCGCCCGGCCCGGCCTGGCTCAATGTATACCCTGTGCTCAAAAACAGCCCCGTGCCGATGACCCCTCCCAATGAAATCATAAATAAGTGCCTGCTTTTCATCGTGCGCTTTAGTTGATTGCCGCCTTGATCAACATCCATCGTGATCTCCCCCTTTTTGCGTGGCGTGAGAATCTTCCGGCAGCCGAGAGCACGCGTGCCGGATTTGACTTTAACGTGACAATTTAAATCCCTTTAATGCATGTAAAATGACGTGTGCGGCTGCCCGGCTTGTCATATCGCGAAAATCAAGTGTCGGATCAACCTCAACGATCTCAATACCCGAGATGTCAGCCTCCTGGGCTAAAAACCTGACCGCCTGAAGCAGTTCCTCGGTATACAGGCCTCCGGGGCCGATCGCGGGGCAGCCGGGCGCATGAGCTTGATCCAGCACATCCATATCAACCGAAATAAAAATGGCGTCAGCTCTTTTTTGAACGGCCGGCAAGACCTCTTGTATCGTTCGGAGGAGCCCTTTCTCACGGATCATCTCCATTGTATGCACGTCTGCCTGACGTTCTTTTACATATTGTTCATATGCCAAGCTGTTGCTGAACTCCCTGATTCCAAGCTGAATCAGATTTTGTCCGCTTATGATATTTTCATCTAACAGCCGGCGGAATGGCGTGCCGTTTGTCGGTCCTCCGTCTTCTGTGTTGCGGACGTCGTGGTGGGCGTCGAATTGAAAGACGGCCGTTGTTCCTTTCGTTTCCGCAATGGCTTTAATGGTGGAATAACTGATGGAGTTGTCGCCGCCGAGAATGACGGGCACCCAGTCAGGCTGGTCCGTCAGAATGTCATGAATGGTCCGATAAATGTGTTCGTGAGATGTGACGACATCCGTGACGTGAATCTGAATATCACCGATATCGTAAAGATGGTCAATGACATGCTCCCGCAGCTCCGCGGAATAAGCGGAAATCCCGCCGAGCGCCCGGCGGATCGCACCGGGTGCAAAGCAGGCGCCGGAATGGCTGATTGACGACTTAGAAAGCGGAACGCCGATCAAAGCCGGCCCCTTGATCGTTTGTCCCGCCCACGCTTCCGTCACATCGCCGATCCTTGTCACATGGCGGTCGTTGAAGAGGGAGCCGGCTTTTTGCAGAAACGGATACTTATCCAAGAGCGGCTCCCTCCCTTGAGACAACCGTCTTTCCATTCTTGATGACACGGCGGACATGATTGACGCCGTAATGATACGGGATATACATGTAATTCGGCGCTTCCCAAATGACAATGTCAGCCGCCCGTCCGGCTTTAATTTGTCCGGCCTCTTCGCCTTTTCCGATCGCATACGCGGCATTAACGGTGACAGCGTGCCAGATTTCTTCCGCGGTCATTTTTAAATGAAGCGCGGCAATCGACATAATGAGCTGGAGATTTTCCGTCGGTGAGCTGCCCGGGTTGAAGTCAGTCGCCAAACTGACCCGTACGCCCGCATCAATCATCTCCCGGGCTCTCGCATAAGTGTGTTTGCCGAGATAGAAAGTCGTGCCCGGCAGCAGGACGGCGATCGTTCCGGACGCCGCTAGCTTTTCGATGCCTTCGTCAGACGCCCCCACCAAATGATCGGCAGAAACAGCATGCAGCTCTGCCGCCAATTCCGCGCCGCCGAGCGGGTCAATCTCATCAGCATGGATTTTCAGGCCGAAACCAGCTTCAGACGCCTTTTTCAGGTAGTCCCGTGACTGGCTGACGGTAAAGACGCCTGTTTCTGTGAATATATCGGCAAATTGCGCGAGGCCTTTTTCTTTTATTTCAGGCAAAAGCTGCAGCATGCGATTCAGAAATTCGTCAGGGCTGTTCCGGTACTCAGGCGGAATGGCGTGTGCCCCCATAAAGGTCGTGACAAGGTCGACCGGCTGGCGTTCGCCCAGTTTCTTCGCCGCGGTCAGCTGTTTCAGCTCCGTGTCTTTGTCGAGTCCGTACCCGCTTTTTACTTCTGCCGTCGTGATGCCGTATGACAGCATGCGTCCGAGGTGAAAAAGCCCTTTTTCAATCAGTTCTTCTTCGGAAGCGGCTTTCGTGTCTTTGACCGTTGACAAAATGCCGCCGCCTTGCGCCAGAATATCCAAATAGGACATGCCCTGAATTTTTAAATTCAGTTCTTTTTCCCGGGACCCTCCGAATACAAGATGGGTATGGGGATCGACGAGGCCGGGGGTGACGAGCCGTCCCCCGCAGTCGATGATGTCACTTGCCTCGTATCCATCCTCCGCTCCTTGATGTCCGGCAAAAACAATGCGCCCGTCGGAAATGCCGATGACGGCATCTTCCGTGACATGAAGATCCTGCATGCTTCCGCCTGATCGGGGGCAGCCGGATTCCATCGTCAGCAGCTGGCCGATGTTGGTGAGTATGGTATCTATTTGTTTCGGCATGTTACCGCTCCTTTTTCATCGGTATCATAATGTCTTGTTCCTCGGCGACTTGAGCCGCTTTTTCATAACCTGCGTCCGCATGGCGGATGATGCCCATTCCCGGATCGCTTGTCAGAACGCGGGAAAGCCGTTGTTCCGCAAGGATGCTGCCGTCAGCGACCGCGACCATTCCCGCGTGAAGGGAATACCCCATGCCGACGCCCCCGCCGTGGTGAAAAGAAACCCAGCTTGCGCCTGAGGCCGTGTTGATCAGCGCGTTCAGCACCGCCCAATCGCCGACCGCGTCGCTTCCGTCTTTCATCGCTTCTGTTTCCCGATTCGGAGAGGCGACAGATCCGCAGTCTAAATGGTCTCTTCCGATGACGATCGGGGCTTTCAGCTCGCCGTTTCTGACCAATTCATTGATGGCGAGCCCCATCTTTTCCCGTTCACCGTAGCCGAGCCAGCAAATACGGGACGGCAGGCCTTGGAATGTGACTTTTTTCTGTGCCATGTCAATCCAGCGGTGAAGGGCTTGATTTTCTGGAAACAGCTCTTTTAATAAAGCGTCCGTGCGGTATATATCTTCAGGGTCTCCCGACAGCGCAGTCCAGCGGAACGGCCCTTTTCCTTCACAAAATAAAGGCCGGATGTAGGCGGGAACGAATCCCGGGAAATCAAAAGCATCGGCGAGCCCCTCATCTTTGGCAGCCTGGCGGATATTGTTGCCGTAATCAAAGACGACGGCACCTTTTTTCTTGAAGGCAAGCATGGCTTCCACATGCTTTTTCATACTCTGCTTGGAAAGCCTTACGTATAATTCAGGCTGATCCCGGCGCAGGCGGTCGGCCTCTTCAAGTGAGTATCCTGCCGGAATATAGCCGATCAGCGGGTCGTGAGCGGAAGTCTGATCGGTCACGATGTCAATATGGACCCCGCGGTTCAAAAGCTCATGATGCACCTCAGCCGCATTGCCGAGAAGGCCGATCGATAAAGGCTCTCCGGCTTGTCTGGCTGCTTCGGCCCAGCGCAGCGCTTCGTCAATTGATGCGGTTTTACGGTCGCAATAGTTTGTTTCAATGCGTTTATCAATCCGTGTTTCATCCGCTTCAACGGCGATGACGACGCCATCATTCATTGTGACGGACAGCGGCTGGGCGCCTCCCATTCCGCCAAGTCCGGCCGTCAGCGTAAGGGTTCCTTTCAGACTGCCGCCGAAATGCTGTCTCGCAAGCTCCGCAAAGGTTTCATAGGTGCCTTGCAAAATACCTTGTGAGCCGATATAAATCCAGCTGCCGGCCGTCATCTGCCCGTACATCATCAGCCCTTTTTTCCCAAGGTTATGGAAATGCTCCCAATCCGCCCATTTCGGCACGAGAACCGAATTAGCCAGCAGGACGCGGGGCGCGCGGCTGTGCGTGCGGAACAATCCGACAGGTTTTCCGGATTGGATCAGCAGTGTTTCATCATCTTTTAACATTTTGAGGGAACGCTCAATCGCGTGAAAAGCATCCCAGTTTCGTGCGGCCTTGCCTATGCCGCCGTATACGATTAAATCCTCCGGCTTTTCGGCAACCTCCGGGTCAAGGTTGTTTCGGAGCATGCGGAGCACGGCTTCCTGCTCCCATCCTAAGCATTCAAGTTCGGTGCCGCGGCCGGCGCGGATTGATTTCTTTACATCAGTCATCTTGTAAGTCCCCCTTCATTGGTCATCAGTTTTTGGTGATGCTCATTCGGCAGAAAAGACTCCTTCTTCAGCCAGTCACTCAGATGCTCGATGTCATAAGAAAACACGCGGTCTTCTTGTATGGACGGCACGATGTTTCTCATTTCGTGATAGAGCTGTTTTGTGTACGAGGCGCAATGTTCCGCACCCCGGTACTCCACGGCCTGCAGCGCGCAAATGGCTTCAACGGCAAGCACCCGTCTCGTATTCGCAATGATCTGGTAGGCGTGCCTTGAGGCGATGGTTCCCATGCTGACGTGATCCTCCTGGTTTGCCGATGAAGGAATGGAATCGACACTGGCGGGATGGGCCAGGGTTTTATTTTCTGACACGAGGGAGGCCGCCGCATATTGCATGATCATCGCTCCGGATTGTAAGCCGGGCTGCGGGCTCAGAAAGGGCGGCAGGTCATTCAGCTGCGGATTCACAAGCCGTTCGATCCGGCGTTCAGAAATATTCGCAAGCTCGGCCGCCGCCACTTTGAGAAAATCCATGGCAAAGGCGATCGGCTGTCCGTGAAAGTTTCCGCCTGAGATGATTTTGGCGCCGTCTTCGAAAATGAGCGGGTTATCTGTCGCGGCATTCATCTCAATTTCTAATTTTTCTTTTACATACGCTAATGTCTGCCATGATGCGCCGTGGACTTGAGGAATACAGCGGATCGAATAGGCGTCCTGGACACGCAGCTCCCCTTGGACGGTCGTCAGCTTGCTGTCTGACAAGTAATAGCGGATTCGCTCTGCGACATCCATCTGTTCCTGATAACCGCGGGCGGCATGAATGTCCTCGTCAAACGCATCGATAATACCCTGAAGGCCTTCGATCGTTAAGCTCGCAATCCGTTCCGACTGATAGGCCAGCTTTTCGGCTTCGAGGTAAGCGATCAGCCCCATCGCGGTCATGGCCTGCGTTCCGTTGATCAGCGCGAGTCCTTCCTTAGAGGTCAGGACGGCCGGCTGAAGGGTTGTCTGTTCTAAAGCATGAGCTGTCGGCATCCGGGCCCCTTCGTAAAAGACTTCGCCTTGACCGATAAGCGCCAGTGCGAGATGAGAAAGCGGCGCCAAATCCCCGCTCGCCCCCAGTGACCCTTGCTGCGGGATGACCGGGTGAATGCGATGATTGAGATACGCGAGCAGTTGATCAATCAGCTCAGTCCGCACGCCGGAAAAGCCTTTCAGCAGGGCATTGGCGCGCAAAAGCAGCATGGCCCGCGATACAGATTCCGGAAACGGATCACCGACGCCGCACGCGTGAGAAAGAATCAGATTCAGCTGCAGATCCGCGGCGTCTTCTTTTTGAATCAGCACATCGCTGAACTTGCCGAATCCCGTCGTAATCCCGTAAATGGTCTTCTCCTCTTGAACGATCCGTTCAACCGCCGCCCTGCTTTTTTTCACACGTTCCATGCTTTCGGCAGATGCTTGAACCTCTTCAAAATCAAACAGCACACGCTGGGCATCTGCGGTTGTCAGTGAGGAACCGTCTAACGTCACCATCATTTCAACCCCTTTTCCTTTACTTTGGTAAAGCGCCCATACAAAAAGGAGCTATGCCATGAAAATGATATTTCACGCATAGCCCCCTATCATCTGAAATCTATGGGCTGATTCATATGTGATTAATTCCGACTCCGAATGTTTCGTGCTCAAGCCCCTTAATCGGAGCTCCGATCGTGCCGTAAAGTGAAACGGCGATCCAATCGCCTTCCGCCTCGCTTTCATACGGATTTCCCCGCAAGACGGCAAACTTCAGGCCCACGGTACGAAGCAGCGAGCCAAGCAGCATTTCGCCCCTCGTCACTCCGTGCAAAGCTTCCATTGTAGCGTGATACAGCGCATGTGATTCGCGATAACCCTCAGATTGAATGACGCCGCTCTTTTTGGAAGCGGTTTCAATTGCAGCTACCACCTTATGCGCATCCATTGAACCCACCCTGCCGAGACAGACTTTCCAGCCGTCCCGTTCCAGCCGTCTGATCTGCTGGTTTTCTTCAGTCTCATGAAGCAGAAGAAGGACGGATAAGCGCCCGATGCGGCGGTCTTTGTGTAAGGTCATATATGCTTCACTCAATTCTTAAATATTCTGATAACTAGTAACTGTTTTTTATATTAAGTGTTTGCGAATCAGAAGTCAAAACTTTTTTTCCAGTCTTTCACAAATCAGATTGTTATCGAAGTAAAGCGGTACATCGCGAAGCCGGCGCTGTTGATCACATATTTCCGCCATCCGCATCATAAAATGGAGCGTTGTCTTGAAAGCGTTTTAAGAAAAGAAGAGAGCGAGGAGATTTCAGAAAATGAAAACCAGTTTCTTTCGTGTGTGCCTGGTCTCAGCAGCGGTCATCGGATTCACTCTGCCGCAGGCAAAAGCCCAGCATCCGGTTTTTTCAGAGGTCAGCGTGCATGATCCGTCCGTCATTAAAACAGGCGATACATATTATGTATTCGGCTCACATTTGGCTTCCGCCAAGTCGAAAAACCTGATGCAGTGGCAGCAGATGTCTTCAAGCGTCAATTCCAATAATCCCCTGATCCCGAACGTCTACACCGAATTAAAAGAGACATTCGACTGGGCCCAGTCTGATACGTTGTGGGCGCCGGATGTCGCCCAGCTGGCTGACGGGAAATATTACATGTACTATAACGCCTGTAAAGGAGACTCGCCGCGATCCGCTCTCGGTGTCGCCGTGAGTGACAAAATCGAAGGACCCTACAAGAACAAAGGCATCTTTTTGAAATCAGGCATGGAAGGAAAAAGCGAAGACGGCACGACGTATAATGCAAACGTTCACCCGAACGTCGTAGATCCGCAAACGTTTTTTGACCATAAAGGCAAGCTCTGGATGGTGTACGGCTCTTACTCCGGCGGAATTTTCATACTGGAAATGAATCCGAAAACCGGTTTCCCGCTCCCGAACCAAGGCTACGGAAAAAAACTTCTCGGCGGAAATCACAGCAGAATCGAAGGCCCGTACATCAGCTACAATCCGGAAACGAAATATTACTATCTGTATCTGTCATTCGGCGGACTTGACGCAGCCGGCGGTTATCATATGCGTGTGGCGCGCTCTAAAAATCCGGACGGTCCGTACTATGACGCCGCAGGCCATAACATGCTTGATGCCAAAGGAAAAGACGGCAGTTTCTTCGACGACAAAGCAATTGAACCGTACGGGGTCAAACTCATGGGCGGCTACAGCTTCGCCTCACAATCTGAAAAAGGCACGGGCTACGTATCGCCGGGACACAACTCCGTGTTTTACGACGGGAAAACGAAACGATCATACCTCATTTTCCACACCCGTTTCCCGAACAGAGGCGAAGAGCACGAAGTCAGAGTACATCGGCTGTACATGAACAAAGACGGATGGCCCGTTGCAGCGCCATACCGCTACGCGGGAGAACCGGATACACACATATCGGCATCCGCCGCATCCGGAACCTACAAACTCATCCAGCACGGAAAAGACATTACAGCTACGATCAAAACCCCAAAAAATATCCGGCTTAACAACGACGGCACCATTTCCGGGGAAATGACCGGAACCTGGACAATAACGGACAGCAACAAAGCCCGAATCAACCTGAACGGCACAAATTATGACGGCGTCTTCCTGAAAGAATGGGACTCAGCGAGAGAGAAAGAAGTTGTGACGTTTAGTGTGCTGAGCGGTGATGGGGAGGCTGTTTGGGGAGTGAAGTAAATTAGCACCTACTCCATTTTGGAGGGTGCTTTTTTCTTGCTAATTAGGAGAATGACCTTCTATTGCTTTTAATAAACCATTTGAATTATGATGGATTCAACCTCTATCGTTTACAGTGAACAGTATAAAATTGAAAAATTTGAATACATACCTAAGAAAAAACGAAAGGAAGTTTAATTTTGAAAGAAACAATAAAAGTAGCCGCCGCAGTCATACAAAATGAAAACAATGAAATTCTATGTGCTCTACGTTCTCCAACAATGTCTCTGCCTAATCTGTGGGAGTTTCCTGGTGGAAAGCTTGAAGAAGGGGAGAATGCACGAGAAGCACTTGTAAGAGAAATTGAAGAGGAACTTGACTGTAAAATTGTTGCGGGCGATGTAATAGCCGATATTCATCATGAATATGAGAAGGTCATCGTCAATTTAATTTCAATAAAAGCGAAGATTGTATCAGGGGAGCCGGTAGCAAAAGAGCATGCGGAATTCAGATGGGTGCCTATACGTGAGCTAGAATCACTAGAGTGGGCACCCGCTGATCTTCCGACCGTATCTGCCTTAATTCGTTAAATCCACATACAAGTTTTCTGGGACAGGCTGATGGAGCTTCCATTTGACATTCATTGGCTTGTCTCCGTGGCTTGATACGTAATCCGCTTCTCCTACATAAATAAATGGTAAAGTGATGTTGTGCATTTCAGTGAATTTCCTCACAAATAAATGAATATGGTATCCTTTTTCCTTATGGTGAATAAAGTTTTGCCCTACGCTTGATGTATGTGAGGTTTGGTTTTGACTTTGCCAGTGAAAATGGCTAGCATCAATAAAATAATCTTTATATAGCAAATGATCTTCTACTTTTTCTGACTTATTCAAATTGATAAAGATTAAATAGTGATTTTTAACTCTACGTACACCCTCTCGCCAAGTCCCTTCCTGATCAGTTGACTGAAAAAGATAAATGAGTTCATTTCTTGTATAGGTTTGATACATTGTAAGCTTAATCTCTTTTGAAGCAAGAGCTTCTATATTGTTCATACGTCTAAATTCAATCAGTCCATAGTGGACGCGCTCCTTAATATACGGTCCGAATAATGGATCGTTTAATATCTCGCTCACTTCTGGATCTAACTTGAATGTATCACCTTGTAATGTACCAAAGCGCCAATTCTGTTTTTGATCTGATTTCGTTAAACGCTCCATTGCTCGCTGAATGAGGTCATCATGTGTATCTGTTGTGATTTGAATATGAAACTGTTTTTCTAACGATTCTTTTACATCTTCTATTGTGATGATATTTTTGTGAAAACCGCTCTGTAAAATTAACCATTCATAAGGCCATTTAATAGGTAATTGCTGTTCTAATTTTGCTACTATCCCTACAACCAAGGGGTTATTGAGAATTCCTTCATCTGTAACATTCAAATCGTCCATTTTCTTTTTGGTCTGTACCCACGATTTGTATTTCTTTATAAAAAAGGTAAGCCCAGGTGCCTGTTCAGAGTATAGAAAATCAATTAATTCTGGAGAGCGTCCTAGCTCTTGTTTAAATTGCTTGTATAACGTTTTCAGCATGGCATCTGAATTTAGTTTAATATGATCGATCTTATTTAAAATTTCTTTCTTCGTTACGGCTGAAAGGTCAACATAAGATCCCCCAGGTAAATCTGAAAACTCATGCGTCACGGCCACTCGGAGGGAATCTTTATCAAACGATTTTTGGCTTGTTTGTCCAGATAGTGCGAGTGGAATAACGAATGACTTTTGATAGTTTCCGATAAAATCCAGTATCGTTACAAACTCTTTGTCGTCAGTTTTTCTAAGTCCCCGTCCTAATTGCTGAATGAAAATCGTTGGTGATTCTGTTGGTCTAAGGAACAATAGTAGATTGAGTTTTGGAATATCTATTCCTTCGTTGAAAATATCTACTGTAAATATAAGTTCTAAACTGTGGTGCGGGTCCTCCAAATGACGAATGACCTCTTGTCTTTTTGCAGGAGAATCATTTCCTGTTAAGTAAGTTGTATAAAATCCCAATTTATTAAATTCATCACTCATGTATATTGCGTGTTCGACGTTTGTACAGAAACCTAAGCCAACCATTTTCTCGCCGTGGAATCCATACATGTTGATCATCTTGATGATATATTCTACTCGTTTATGAGTTTTTAAATGATCTACTAGCGATTTCTCTTCGTACAGTCCATTTTTCACTTTTACTTTTTCATAATCTACAGTATGATCTGAAATTCCAAAATAGTGAAATGGTGCAAGTAGCTCTGCCTTTAGAGCATCGCGGAGTCTAATTTCGTAAACAACATTATGATCACAAATCTGAAGCACATCTTTACCGTCAAGACGCTCTGGTGTTGCAGTTAAACCTAATAAAAACTTTGGTGTAAAGTAGTTTAATACAGCTTGATAGGTAGATGCTTCTGCATGATGGAATTCATCAATCACAATGTAGTCAAATTCATCTGGTGAAAAGGATTCCAATGTTTCTTTTTTATGTAGCGTTTGTACAGTGCTAAATAAAAAACGCTTATCTCTTTCTTTTTTCGTTCCAGTCAATAAACCAAAATCTTCATGATTATTGGTGACTTTCTGGAATGTTTCGATTGCTTTTGTAAGTAACTCTTCCCGGTGGGCAAGAAAAAGATATTTATTTGGTTTAAATTGCTCAAAATCAAATGCTGCTAAAAATGTTTTTCCGGTTCCAGTGGCGGCGATGATGACTGCTTTTGTCTCCCCTTCGTTTCTTGTTTTTTTAAGGTTTCGTAACGCTTCCTTTTGCATGGCATTCGGGGACATTTTCGTTTTGTAAAGAGAGTTTTGAGCAGCAAAGGAAGCACTTACCTTTTGGCTTCCTGCTTGGAATTCCTCATAGGCTTGTAAAAATTGTTCGTCAACAGGCTGTGTCTTTTCATTCCAAACAGTGTCAAACAAATCTTTTGTTTGTTGATAAACGGGGAGATATCTGGTTTCAGGTAGTCTAACATTTAACTCATACCCGGTCGTAAGTGCAGCTTGTGATAGATTTGAAGATCCTACAATGACACTATGCTGTCCAGAACAGCGTTCAAATAAGTATGCTTTCGTATGGAAAGATTTTTTATATTCATTTACAATTTTCAACTCAACATTTTCAAATTGAAGAAGATGTCTTAACGCTTTCGGTTCTGTAATACCCATATAGGTAGATGTAATGATGCGTACAGGGACATGTCTTTTAGCAAGCTCCTGAAGCGGAGGGATCAAAAGCTGAACACCAGACCACCTTGTAAAACTAACCATAAAGTCTACCCGATCCGCCGTTAACATCTCGTGTTTTAATGCTTTGAAAAAGTTATCATGAGTTTGATGATTTCCTAGCAGTTTCAGACGATGTAGAGAGAATTCCTCTGAAATAGGAAGTTCCATTTCGTTTAAACTATAAAGCACTGTGGAAAGTGGTAATGAAAAATTCGTATGTTGTCCAAGCTGAGAGGCAACTTTCTCGCTCAGCTGAATCGCTTGTTCATATTGATCTTGATCCACAAGTGTTTGAAATGTCTCGCTCAGTTGTTTTGCCGTATGTAAAGTCAAAACCTCTGCATATTCTTTAGGGCTAACCGGTTGAATGCGATGTGATGTTGGATAAAGTTTTTGTTGTTGCTGAATTTCCTCATGGAAGCCTCTATGATTTCTCATCATAATCTCCTTTTTTATATCAATAATTCCATTTTATCACTACTCTTACCAATAGGTAATACTAAAAAAGAAGAGAATAAAGTCCTATTTATTAAGCGTTTAAAAAATAACGCTGAGGTAGTTTGGTGGAGTATGGAGTATTCTTACATTGAAAATGGGGTTACTGTTGAGGTAATGGGCTTGAATTGACTGCATGATCTAGTATTTGCTCTTATCAACTGGAAGCAGGTACTACTTTAACCGTTGTGGACAAACTAGAGAAGTGTGAAATTAAAGTAGAGAAGAGGAATTAGGGCGCAATTTAACTTAAAACTACTTTATCAGAGGTACTTAACATGAGGGTTCTTTTAGTTAATATAGTAGTTTATATATTTAATTAGTACATCTTTTGAAATGTAAGCGTTGACACCCAATAAATCCAGTGCTAAAGTATACATATCAACCCAATATCATTCACCCAGGATTGTTACTGCAAACCGCAGGCAAAACCTAAATTGCGTCAGACAGGGGGAGACCCCCGTGTTCTGTGCAGTTTGGGTTTTTTTTATACCCTTTTTTCGGAGGTGATGCTGATTTCATAACAAAAAAAGCCGGAGAAAGGCGGGCACCTTTCGTCCGGCGGTTCCCCCATTTTTAAGGAGGTATACTCATGGACTATCATAAAATATCAAAAGAGATTTTACAACTTGTCGGCGGGGAGGAGAATGTTCAGAGTGTCATCCATTGCATGACGCGGCTTCGTTTTAATCTGTATGACAATGCGAAAGCAGATCGGGACGGGCTGGAACAGACGGAAGGCGTGATGGGGACAAATATCAGCGGGGGGCAATTTCAGATCATTGTCGGCAATGATGTGCCGAAGGTGTATCAGGCTTTGATGGAGAGCAGCGGGCTCAGTGATGAAAGCGCAAACAAAACTTCGAAGCAGAAGAAAAATGTGCTGAGTGCCGTATTTGACGTGATTTCCGGCGTGTTTACACCGATTCTGCCGGCCATTGCCGGAGCCGGCATGATAAAAGGACTTGTCGCGTTAGCGGTGACATTCGGCTGGATGTCGGAGAAGAGCCAGACTCACAGCATTCTCACGGCTGTCGGTGACGGTGCGTTTTATTTTCTGCCGCTTTTGCTTGCGGTAAGCGCGGCGAGAAAATTCGGATGTAATCCGTACGTGGCGGCCGCTGTGGCGGGTGCGATTCTGCATCCGGATTTAACGGCCCTGCTTGGAGCAGGGAAAAGCATCTCCTTTATCGGTCTTCCTGTAACCGCTGCCACGTATTCATCGACAGTTATCCCGATTTTGCTGGCGATATGGCTGATGTCCTATGTAGAGAAAGGAATTGACCGAATCACGCCTTCATCTTTGAAATTGATTGCCGTTCCGATGCTTACGCTCGTGATCGTCGTGCCTGTCACCCTGATCACAGTCGGCCCGCTCGGCGCGATTCTCGGGAATTATCTGTCTGTCGGCGTCAATGATTTGTTCAATCATGCGGGCATTGCCGCGATGATTCTGCTTGCCGGCACATTTTCTCTTATCATTATGACCGGCATGCATTATGCGCTTGTGCCGATCATGATCAATAACATCGCCCAAAACGGACATGATTACATTCTGCCTGCGATGTTTTTGGCGAATATGGGGCAGGCCGGCGCGTCATTTGCGGTTTTCTTAAAATCAAAAAACAAAACCTTCAAATCGCTGGCATTTACGACGGGCATTACGGCATTGATGGGCATTACCGAACCCGCGATGTACGGCGTCAACATGAGATTGAAAAAACCGTTCGCGGCTGCTTTAATCGGCGGCGCGGCAGGCGGAGCTTTTTACGGTATAACGGGCGTCGCTTCTTACATTGTGGGCGGAAACGCCGGTCTGCCGAGCATTCCGGTCTTTATCGGGCCGACGTTTCTTTACGCGCTGATCGGGCTTTTTATCTCGTTTGCGGCGGGTATGGCGGCGGCACTTCTGATCGGGTTTGAGGATGTACAGTCTGAACGGGACAAAGCATCTGAAACGCCGGGTGTGACGGCAGGCGGAGAAATCATTCACAGCCCGATTAAAGGCGAAGTGAAAGCATTAAGCGAAGTGAACGACAGCGTCTTTTCCGGTGGAATGATGGGAAAAGGTTTTGCGATTCTGCCTGAAGAGGGCGCAGCGGTTTCTCCCGTAGAAGGGAGGGTGACAGCCGTATTTAAAACAAAGCACGCCATCGGCATTACGAGCACCCGGGGAGCCGAGGTTCTCATTCATATCGGGCTTGATACCGTCCGGCTGGATGGCAGGCATTTTGAGATGCACGTCAAAGAAGGCGATACTGTCGCGCCGGGAGATCTGCTGATTACTTTTGATATCGACGAGATAAAGGCTGCCGGTTTTGACGTGATCACGCCGGTCATCATTACGAATACGGATCAATATTCATTTACAGACGTGAAAAAAAGCGGAATGGTCAAACCGAACGAAGCGCTTCTGGCGTTATCCTGAAAAAGAGGTGGAGAAAACATGAAGAGATTTCCGGAAGGTTTTTTATGGGGCGGCGCAACGGCTGCCAATCAGATTGAAGGAGCTTATAAAGAAGGAGGCAAAGGACTTTCTACGGCGGATGTCTCCCCGGATGGCATTATGTCTCCGTTTCATGAGACAGACGATGCGCTGAATTTGTATCACGACGCGATTGATTTTTATCACCGCTATCAAGAGGATATCGCCCTGTTTGCGGAGATGGGCTTTAAAGCGTTCCGCACCTCCATTGCGTGGACGAGAATCTTTCCGAACGGCGATGAAACAGAGCCGAATGAAGAAGGGCTGCAATTTTACGACCGTTTGTTTGACGAATTGAGAAAACATCAGATCGAACCGGTCGTCACGATTTCTCACTATGAGATGCCGCTCGGTCTTGTGAAAAACTACGGCGGCTGGAGAAACCGCCAAACGGTCGATTTCTATGAGCGGTACGCCCGCACGGTTTTCACCCGTTATAAAGACAAGGTGAAATATTGGATGACCTTCAATGAGATCAACGTCGTTCTTCACGCTCCGTTTACAGGCGGCGGTCTTATATTCCGGGAAGGCGAAAATAAACAAAACACGATGTACCAAGCGGCCCACCATCAATTTGTGGCGAGCGCGCTGGCGGTAAAAGCCGGTCATGAGATCATTCCGGATTCACAGATCGGCTGCATGATCGCCGCGACGACGACGTATCCGATGACGCCGAAGCCGGAGGATGTATATGCGGCTTTGCAAAAAGAGCGGAGCACGCTGTTCTTTTCTGATGTGCAGGCAAGGGGCAGCTACCCGGGCTACATGAAGCGCTTCTTTAAAGAAAACGGAATTACGATCGAGATGAAGGAAGGAGACGAGGCGCTCCTGAAAGAACATACGGTGGATTACATCGGCTTCAGCTACTACATGTCGATGACGGCCAGCACGGCGCCGGAGGATTTGGCGCAATCTAAGGGAAATCTTCTCGGCGGCGTGAAAAACCCGTACCTGAAATCTTCCGAATGGGGCTGGCAGATTGATCCGAAGGGCTTGCGCATCACCTTAAACACGCTGTACGACCGTTATCAGAAACCGCTCTTCATCGTCGAAAACGGACTCGGCGCGGTTGATCAGCCGGAGGAGGACGGAACCATTCAGGATGACTACCGCATCAATTATCTGCGTGATCATTTAATAGAGGCAAGAAAGGCGATTGAAGACGGCGTCGACCTGATCGGCTACACGTCGTGGGGGCCGATTGACCTCGTCAGCGCCTCAACGGCAGAAATGAAAAAACGCTACGGCTATATCTATGTCGACCGCGGCAATGACGGAAAAGGCACGTTTGAAAGAAAGAAAAAGAAAAGTTTTTATTGGTATAAAGACGTCATCGCCACAAACGGAGAAAGTCTGTAAGCGCAATGTTCCGGAGAAAGCCGGCAAAATTGACATTCAGCAAAGAGAGGAGGACAATAAAAGCAGAAAGGCGGGATTCATATGTTTAAAAAAATTCTTGCAGCAGTAGACGGTTCAGACATGAGCAATAAAGCCCTGGACGCAGCGATCCATCTGGCGAAAGAACAGCAGGCTGAACTCACCATTCTCTATGCGGGACGTGAAGCCGTTGTCTCCACATCAGCCTTAACAGGGATTGTCTATGTTCCGGAAAACTTCATTGAAGACATCAAACATGAAGTCGAGCAAAAAGGAGCGGCCATTCTGGAAGATGCCAAGCAGAAAGCGGCAGAAAGCGGAGTAAACGCGGAAAGCCTGTACGTCCAAGGCGAACCTGCGCATCAAATTTTAAACATAGCGAAAGAACAGCATTTCAATCTGATTGTCGTCGGAAGCCGCGGAATCAGCGGATTTAAAGAAATGATGCTCGGAAGCGTGAGCCATAAGGTCTCACAATTGTCTCCTTGTCCTGTACTGATCGTTCATTAAACAGAAGACCCTGCTGATGCGGGGTTTTTTCATGAGAAAAGACCGCCGTCTTTCGAAAAATAGGATGAAATCTTCCTCTGAATCAAGTAAAATGGCTGTTAGTATTTGTCTGAATAAACAGTCAATGATATGGGGGAAGCAAATCAATGCAAGCTGAACAAACATCAAATGCCGTCATCAAAATGGTCATTTCCATGGTCATTTTCGGATCAATCGGCTTTTTCTCAGAACATACGAATGTGCCTTCAATTGAACTGGTCTTTGTGAGATGTCTGTGCGCCTCATTGTTTCTGGGCGTTTGCTGGTTTGGTTCCGGACGGTACCGCACCGAACAATGGAACCGGCGGGAGGTGCTGCAGACACTGGCCTGCGGATTTTTTCTCGTGTTAAACTGGGTGTTTTTATTTAAATCGTTTGAGGAGACATCAGTGACGATAGCGATTTCCGTTTATCATCTGGCTCCGGTTCTCGTCCTTCTCCTGGGGAGCCTTATATACCGGGAGAAACTGCATATTGTGTCCGTCACTTCCATCGTGATTTGTTTTCTGGGCACCGCCCTGATTTCCGGCATTAAAGGGAGTACATCATTTTCTCAGCTGATGGGATCGGGTATTATTTGGGCCGTGCTGGCCGCCCTTTTTTATGCTTTTACGACACTGGCCGGGAAAGGCATCAACAGCCTCAGCCCATACGCCGTCACCTGTTTGCAGACCGGATTGGGCGTTATCATTCTTCTCCCGTTCGTCCGTTTCGGCGCTTTTTCTGATTTGTCGCATGTGAACTGGATCATGATTGTGTCGACCGGTATCATTCATACGGGAATTGTGTATTTGCTCTTTTTTGACAGCTTGCGGTTTTTATCCACCCGGTTTATTTCAATCATCGTATTTCTTGATCCGGCGGTGGCGATTGTGCTTGACACCGTATTTACGGGATTTCGCCCCGACCTTTATCAATCTTTGGGGATTGTGTTGATTTTTGCGGGAATGGCACTGTCCCTGATTCGAAAGCAAAAAGCCGTGCCGGCGGAAACTCAGGCAGACAGCACCCGTATATAGGCGGCCGTACCGGCTGCTTTTTTTATTTTGGGGCTTTTCAGCCATAACGAAAAAGCAGACAAACAGATCATGGAAAAAGAGGATAGCAGTTGTATAATACTTCTTGTGTTTACAATTTAAGAAATTAAAGGAGTGAAGGGAATGATAAAGAAGACGCGTCATCTCGCTTTCTTGGCTGCACTCGGATTTGCGCTTTGTCTGGCCATCGTATGTTCCGTATCAAAACAGGCAGAAGCGGCAGCGGCTTATCCGGATGTGATGCAGGGACTTACCGGATTCGCGGGCAATGCGAAGGATCATAACGGAAAAGCAAAATCCGCCGTAACGGGAGGCCAGGGCGGCCCCGTCGTCTACGTCAGCAATCTTAATGATCTGAAAAACAATGCGGGCGGAACGGACCGCAAAACCATCGTCATCACAAGTGATATTTCTTCCCCGGGTAAAGCCGTTGTGACAGTCGGCGCCAATAAAACCATCGTCGGCTCTTATACCAGCCACAGGCTGACCAACATCTATCTGACCACCGGATCCGGCTCAAACAATGTGATTTTCAAAAATCTCATTATCAGCCATAGTGCCGCCATTACAGGCAACAATGACATTCCGATGTACATAGCGAACGGACAGAATTACTGGATTGACCACGTGTGGTTTGAAGGACACAGCTACAATCCGAACAGCCACAGTGATTTGGGAAAGCTTCTGTATGTCGGCGCCAAAGCGGATTTTGTGACGCTGTCTAACTCTAAATTCACAGACCATCTGTACGGCCTGATTCTCGGTTATCCGAATGATGATAACGAAGGACGCAATTATATCGGCTATCCGCATATGACGATCACCAACAACTATTTTAATAACGTCTATGTGCGTTCACCGGGCCTGATGAGATACGGCTATTTTCACGCGAAAAACAACTATGTGACCAATTTCAATTTAGGATTCACCATTCATACAAACGCGACTGTCTTCTCAGAAGCCAACTATTTCGGTAACGGAAATGAAAAAGGCGGAATGATAGACGACTACGGGACGGCCCAATTCACCGACACCGGTTCATTCCCGTCGCTCAAAGCCCCGAAATCACCGCGCACCGGCTGGAATCCGAGATCAAATTACAGCTATGGCACCCTTTCAGCCCAGGACGCCAAAAACTTCGCCCAATCTTACGCGGGAGCGCAAAATACAAATCTCCGCTATCCATAATACGAAAAACCGCCGGCAGCCGGCGGTTTTTTTATATGAATAAAAGGTTCAAAATCCCTATAATCCTTAAAATAACCTTAAATACCTAGGAAAATATTGATAAACAATTTCAATAATATTACTATTGTTAAGCCTATATTACAAAAGAAGGAGGAGAACCTATGAAAATAGGAAAAAAGAACAAGTGGAAAAAATGGCTGGCCGGCACTCTTGCGGCAACGCTGATGATTTCCATTGCGCCTGCCGATGTGTTTGCGGCAGAAACGCGTGAAAAACAAGATCAAGCGAAAACCGCCGCCATTCCGGCCGCAGACCCGGAAAAAGATCTTCCGGCGGAAAAAGCATCTGAGCAGATGCCTTTTGATCAAAAAGATATCAATCAAGACGGTGAGATCACGTCTGAAAGAACTGAGAATTCAAAGCTTTACTATGAAGGCGAGGGTGTGTACAAACAGGAAATCTACACAGACCCCATTCATACGAAAGAAACCGCCAATGCGGACTGGGAAGACGTTTCCCCTGAATTGAAAACCGGATCAAAGGAAGTCGGGACGGAAAATACAGTGCTGAACTCCGATTTTCTGAAGCAAATGAAAAACGGATTATACGCTACATTTGAACATGATGATTATAAGCTCACATACTCATTAACCGGCGCAAAAGGCCCCGATCAGGCTGCAATCACTCCGACAGATGCCTCAGCAAAAGTCAAGGAAGACAGCAACGAGCTTACGTATCAGCAAGTGTTTCCTGCTATTGATTTACAAACCTACACATTTAACGAAAACATAAAAGAAGACCTTGTGCTTCACAAATATGAAGGCTACAATTCCTTCACCTTTCAAATCAAAACCGACCTTCAGGCTAAAGAACAGGAAGACGGCTCGATCGCGTTTTCTGATGATAAAGACAATGTCGTCTACACCGTGCCGAAGCCCTTTATGACCGACTCAGATCTCGACGAAAAGTCAGGTGAAGTCAGCAGGTCAGAAGATGTCAGCTTCAAGCTTGAAAAAAACAGTGAAGGCTACTTGCTCCATGTAACGGCCGATGAAAAATGGCTGAAAGATCCCAAGCGGGTTTATCCGGTATCTATTGACCCTTCAACATCAGTATCTGTGTCATCCGATACCTTTGTCATGAGCGCGTACCCGACGACAAACTACTCTGCCGCATCGCAGAAATGGGATGCCGGATTGAAAGCGTACGTGCTGAAAACTGGATATTATGACGGCACAACCGGAACGAACTACGCTTTTATGAAGTTTGATAATCTAAAGCCGATCAAAAACATGACGGTGACGAAAGCGACGCTCAAAGCGTACACAGCCCACTCCTATTACGGATCAAAAGCGACGGGGCTTTGGCTCGACACCGTTAACAGCAATTACGACAATGCCAAGATTACGTGGAAGAACAAGCCGGGCTCCAAAAACATCGGCAAAGCCGAGGTCTATAAAGGCCAATGGGCAAGCTTCGATGTCACCTCCGCAGTCAAGTCGTGGAACAGCGGCGGCGCCAATTACGGCTTTAAGCTTCACGCAAACGGCAACGGAAAAGAATATTGGAAGAAGCTGATGTCATCAGCAAACTCTGCTAAAAAACCATACATTGAAGTGACATACACAATTCCGAAGGCGGACACGCCGTCTGTCAAAGCGTATCATAACGGAGATTCGACAGGATTTTTCAATATCAGCTGGAAAAAAGCTGAAGGCGCCAAAAGCTATAAAGTCTGGCTCTATAACGGGAAAGAATACCAGGCCATTCCGGTCGGCAATGCAACCTCTTGGAGCACAAAAGGAAAAAACATCTGGCCGACAAAAGCGGAAATCGACTCCGGCAAATATAAGCTGCATACAGACGGAAAAGGCGGAACTGAATTAGCGCTTAATCCTTCGCCGGTCTATAAAAACGCCGGCGGCAGCTATCCGGCAAGTAAAAATTACTGGGTCGCGGTCAGCGCGGTGTTTGACCAGGGAGAGGGCGCCATGTCTGCGGCCGCCAAGCCCGTCATTCCGAATATCGGAAGAGTTCAGAAACCGAGCACGAAAGGCTTTAATAACAACAACGCCACAGGCTGGTTTGATCTTTCCTGGAAAGCCGTATCAGGCGCAGCCGGGTATAAAATGCAAGTCTTTAACGGCAAAGGCTTTGAAACGCTTGACCTCGGAAATAAAACATCCTGGTCCACAAAAGATCAAAACATCTGGCCGACAAAGGCGGAAATCAGCGCCGGAAAATATGCGCTTCACCTGAAAGACAAAAAAGGCGCGGAATTGCCGATCAACCCGGGCCCCGTTTATAAAAACGCCGGCGGAGATGCGAACCGGAAAACCTACGGATTTAAAGTCATTGCTTATAACAAAGACGGAGAAGCGATCGCCTCACCGGAAGCGAGTCCGGCGCTGCCTGATATCGCAAAGCCGAAAAACCTGACAGGCTATGTCTATACGAACACGAAATCGAGCCAAACGGGTTATGTCAATCTCATATGGGATAAAGTCAAAAACGCCAAAGGCTACAAAATCAACATCTACAACGGAAAAGACTATCAATCATTCGATGTCGGGGATACCGATCATTGGACGACCCAAAACAAACACATCTGGCCTTCAGCCGATGAAGTGAAAGCGGGAAGATTCCAGCTTCACACGGACGGAAAGGGCGGCGAACTGGCGCTTGACCCTTCACCTGTTTACGAAAACGCAAACGGCAATTACAAAGGGAAGAAGAACTATTCCTTCACGCTGACCGCCTATGACGCAAACGGTGACAGCATACCGACGGCACCTTTTAACCCTGTTTTCCATGAAGGGGCGGAATTCCTCGGAACGGAAGAATTCTGGTCTATTATCGACATTCCGGACGGACAGCTGAACGGCGCGACGGGAAATGTCATCGTCAATGAGGAAGATATGTCAATCGACGGACGCGGACCGGGGCTCGGACTCTCCCGGACCTTCAACAGCCTTGACAGCTCTGACCATATGTTCGGCCAAGGCTGGTATGCCGATGCGGAAACGTCGATCCTTTCTGAAGACGGCAGAGCCGTTTATATTGATGAGGACGCGACAACACATGTCTTCACGAAAAAATCTGACGGCACGTATCAGCCGCCGACGGGCGTTTATCTCGAACTTACGGAAACAAGCGATCAATTTGTATTAAAAACAAAAGATCAGACGAACGCTTATTTCAGCAAAAAAGGCGGCAAGCTCCAAAAAATCGTTGACGGACACAACAACACAACCGTATACGAATATAACGACAGCAATCAGCTGACCGCCATAACAGACGCATCAGGGCGCAAGCTGACATTTACCTATGATGAAAACGGCCATGTCACATCTCTTACAGGGCCGAAAAACAAAAAGATTTCATATTCATATGACAAAGACCTTCTCAAAAAGGTGACGGATACTGACGGCAGCGTCACAAGCTACGACTATGATGCCGAAGGGCGCCTCGTCAAGCAGTATTCCGCAAACAGCACGGATGATAAACCGCTGTTCACTGAATACCAATACAGCGGCCACCGTCTGGCCAAAGCCGTCAATGCGAAAAAAGAAACGTACGACTACAGCTATGACGCGGACAAAAAAACGCTGCTCATGACGCAGCCGAACGGCCGCAAAGTGCAGTACGGCTATAACGAAGCGGGCAACCCGATTCAGATGATCGATGATGCCGAAGGGCTGAAAATCACGACCAACACCGTATACGAAGGCAACAACGTCATTCAGGACACCGATCCGAACGACGCGGATGCGGGCAAAGCGACAGAAAGCTATCAATATGATAAAGACGGCAACGTCACAGCCGTAAAAGACAACTACGGCACCGAAACGTATCAGTACAACAAAAACAATGACGTAACGAAAATGAAGGACACCGAGGGGAACGTCACTGACATTGCGTACGACGGACTTGATGCCGTTTCTGAAACGGATCAAAGCGGAAAATCCTCATCAGCCGCCGTGTATGACAAGTACGGAAATCTCATTCAATCAAGCAAAGAGCTGGCAGCTTCGGCAAGTCTGCTGAAAGACGGCAGCTTTGAAGGAACAAAGCTGGGCTGGAATCTCACCGCTACGAGAGACAGCGGAAGCATCGCGTCTGTCAAAGGAAGAAGCGGCGCGCTGTCCGGACAAAAAGCATTGGAGATCTCGTCACAATCCGCTTCAGCCGGAACAGAGCACGGCCATGCGTCCGCAACGCAGGAAGTGCAGCTAGAGCCGAATACGACGTATACACTCAGCGGCCAGATCAAAACGGATCTGACGAAGGCAAGAGCGTATTTCAACATTGATCTGCGTGACAAAGACCAAAAACGCATTCAATGGATTCACAATGAATCAGGCGCATTAGCCGGAAAGAATGACTGGACGAAACGGCAGATCACCTTTACAACACCGGCCAATGCAGGAAAAGCCATCGTCTATATGGAAGTGGATCATAACGACAAGGACGGCAAAGGAAAAGCGTGGTTTGATCAGGTTCAGCTGGAAAAAGGCGAAGTCTCTTCAAGCTATAACCCGGTGCAAAACAGCAGTTTCACGGCCAAAACAGATGGCTGGAGCACAAGCGGAGCCGCCGCTGACCTTGATGAAGGCTTCGATGATGACAGCTCATTAAAAGCGTCCCGCACAAATGCATCACAAGCCAATGCGGCCGCAAAACAAACCGTTACGCTAGGCCAAAGCGCGGACGATAAGCCGGTATATATCACGCTGACAGGGATGTCCAAGGCTGACGGCGTAAAATTAACGAACGACAATGATTACGCTCTTCAGGCTGACGTCACTTATGCGGACGGCACGACGAGCGTCTACACCGCCAAATTCCCGCAGGGGACACAGGAATGGAACCGGGCGGCGGCAGTCATTCCGAAAACAAAGCCGATCAATAAAATCGAACTCAGCATTCTGTTCCAAAAAAGCGCCACAGGAACGGCGTGGTTTGATGATATCCGTTTAATCGAAGGAAGCATCCTGACGAAAAACACCTATGACGAAAAAGGAAACTACGTCACAAAAGAAGAAGACGAACTAGGGTATGCAAGCACTGCTTCATATGACGAGACTGGAAAGAAAATGTCTGAAACCGACGCGAAAGGCGAAACAACCGCCTACGAATACGATCAGGCCGACCAGCTGACAAAGCTGACCCTGTCAAACGGCACATCCATCCTTCACAGCTATGACAAGGAAGGAAATGAGCTGACAAAAACGATTCGGGCCAGCGCAGACCAGACCTATCAATATGAATATGACGTCATGGGCAAGCTCGTCAAAACAACCGACCCGCTCGGCAATGTACTGAAGAGTGAATATGACGCCAACAGTAACTTGACGAAAACCGTTTCCGCCAACGGCAATGAAGTGTCGCTGACCTATGACGGCACCGACCGGGTTAAGTCAAAAGCGTATAACGGCACTGAAAAATACAACTTTACCTATGACAAAAACGGCAATGAAACGTCGGTCACAAACAAAGAACAAAATACAACGAAAAAACGCACCTTTGACAACAAAAACCGCCTGACCGAATTAACCGACCGCGGCGGCAGCCAAAGCTGGACGTATCCGGCTGATTCGGATAAGCTGAAAACTTTCTCATGGAGCCACGGCGGCCAAAAAGGAACAAACAGCTTTACGTACAACAAACTTGATCAAATGATTGAAATGAAAGACGGCACTTCAGCCTATACATTTGATTATGATGAAAACGGCAATGTCCAGACATTCATCAGCGGAAATGAAGTCGGCACGAGCTTCTCATATGATGAGCGGAATCTTGTCAGCTCTCTTCATATCGGAGCGAAAAACGGCGGCAGCATCTTCCGGGAAAGCTATGAATACGACGCCAACGGCAACCGCACGGTCATCGACAGCTCAGCGGGCGGAAAGGTGCAGTACGAATACGGCAAGCTCAACCAGCTCGTCAAAGAAACTCATGAAGACGGCACTGTCATTCAATATACGTACGACGGCTTCGGCAACCGGACAAATGTTACCACCACAAAGGACGGCGCAAGCAAATCAGTCAACGCTTCCTTCAACATCATGAACCAGCTGACGAAGGTGAATGACGAAGACCTGTCCTACGATAAAAACGGCAACCGCACATCCGACGGCAAATTCACATATACGTGGGACGCGGAAGACAACCTGACCGCCGTAACAAAAAAAGGCGAAGACAAGCCGTTCGCAACATACAAATACGATGAAAAAGGAAACAGAATCCAAAAAAACGTCAACGGAAACGTCACAAACTACTTCTACGACGGAGACAGCTTGAATGTCCTGTATGAAACAGACGCAGACAACAACGTCACAAAATCATACACGTACGGTGACAGCGGCCAGCTGTTATCCTATACAAAGAACGGCAAGAAATATTTCTATCACTACAACGCACACGGCGACGTCATCGCCATCTCAGACAGCACCGGAAAAACCGTTGCCAAATATCAATACGATGCATGGGGAAATCCGACAAAAACCGAAGCAAGCGACGAAGTAAAAGACAACCGCTACCGCTACGCAGGCTACCAGTACGATGAAGAAACCGGTCTATACTATCTCATGGCCCGCTACTACGAACCAAGAAACGGCGTGTTCTTATCACTAGACCCAGACCCGGGCAGTGACGGGGATTCATTGGATCAGAATGGATATACTTATGCCAATAACAATCCGGTGATGAAGGTCGACCCAGATGGGCACTGGGCCAGAATTCTATGGGAAGTAATAAAAAGGTCATGGAATGGTGCTCCAGGAAAGTGGGCAAAGAGGAATGTTGGTAAGGCATATAATGCATCAAAGAAATGGACTAAATCAGTTATTAAAAAAGGCGCAAAAAAAATCGCGAAAAGGATTCCATATAGAATTCATAAAGTAGGCCGTATAAAAGGGGATAGAGAAAAAGGAAGAGGTTATTGGGGAATAATCTATTCGAGAAAGAAAAAGACTGGGAGGTCTATATATAGATCTCTAGAGTGGCATACACCACATAATAATCATGGTTATCATTTACAAAGTAATAAGTTTTCTATATATAAAGGGAAATGGAAAAGAGGCAGTGCACAATGGCGATTTACAGTGTATAAAAGATAGAAGGAGAGAATTAAATGTACTATTTTTATGAAATATCAACTCTCAATGACTATGATTCGGTTGAAAAAGAGTATAAAACAATAGAGGATTTAATATTTGTTATATTAAAAAATATGGAAAATAAACAATACGCAATGTATTCTTACTCTGTTTCAAATAAAGATAGTGATACTTGTATATTCTCAGCGAGCTTAAAAACAAATACTTTGTTTAATAAAAAAATCTCATTTATAAAAACCTCAGCAGAAGAGTACAAAAATACAATAATTGCGCATGAAAATATAATCTTATTGGAAAAAGATGTTGAGTTAAAAGATATATTAAATGGAGCCCCTTTAGCAGAGAAAACAATTATTAAAGATTTACTGGATTATGTTCTTTATCATATAGAAATAACAGATTCCGAGACAATCAGAATAGGATCTAGACATAAGGAAAATATTATAAACATTATTAAATAATGGCATTAAATAAAAAATAGATGAGCCTGTTGATCATCTTTTGGTTAACAGGCTTTTTAAAAAAAATTATAGATAATAAGTGGGTAGGTGATTAGAACTGAGACAGTAAAAGGTGACAATCGATTTAAACTTAGCTTGAATTCCAGAGCGTCATTCAAATCATTTACTACTAAATTAAAGCTATTAAGTAGAGAACGAGGAGACAGCATGGCCAAAATCGGAGACGGTTGTCTGGAACTTGAAATAACACCGAGAAGGTATCATGAGGCGAAGGATGATCCATTTATCTCAACAACGTTTGAACTGTTGGAACATAATAAAGCAATCGCCCGCGATTACTCTGCCGTTTTATTAGAAAGTGAATATAAAATGCTGATATCAGATATTGAAGCATTATCAGCAGGCAATCAAGACAGGATACGTTTAGAAACAATTGAACCATTTTTTATCCTAAGTATTGATAAAGAAAACGAACATTACAGATTTATCATTAGATTTATGGAAAATCATTCAAATACAACCTTCTATAAATTGAACTGTAATGAAGAAAAGCTAGAAATTTTCGTGAAGACTTTAAAATCAGATCTCAAAGACTCCAAAACTTTATTAGGGAGATAAACGGTGTACAAGACAATTAATGAATGGGTAGATTATATAGACGGAGGGTGCGCTGTCCTTCATTTTGACTTTCATGTGTTTAAAAAAGAGCTTTCACTGAAGATTCAGGTCGTTGAAAATAAAGCCGAATGTACGCATAACATTCTTTTTCAAAATGCAGCATCTGTTTATTTTAGTGCAGATATTGGTGATATGAGATTAGAAAAAATAGATCCGGAAGAATACAATTGGCAAGTATTTGAGATGAGTTACCACCCGGAAGGAATCGGTAATCTATCAAATGCTGTAATTCCGGAGTATCAATCAAATGCTAATTTTCTCATTGGCATGAACAGCATGCTGATTGCTGTAGAAGCTGAAACAGTTCGCTTTGACGACCAATCATTTTATGCGTATCATCCGAAATCATAAATAAACAAATAAGAGAGGTTCCCAGCCTCTCTTTTCTTACATAACGAAACCGTTTACGGAGGTAAACATGAACACTCCTTTAAATTTACAAAAAGAATCATTGAGGGCTATAGGGAATCTGAATGTGATTAATCCGCTTAAATACAATTCGATTTATTCATGTGATCTAGTGAGTAAAGATACTTTTTCTCAATTAATGAATGACTTAGAGTTCGAAACAGCTCTAATAGAAGTAATGGCATTCCCTTCTTTTATTGAAGAATGGAAGAAGAAGGTTGAAAAGAAAATGATACATATGAATACTGTTTCGAAGAAGTTCATTCATATTGAATGTGCCCTAACCAAAGAACAATTGATGGCAGATCACTTATTAGATGAATTATATTTTTTAGCATCGATCAATGACTTTGTAGTTATAATAGCAAACCCTGCCAAAAATAAGTCCTACATGAACCTGAACACTCAAAAGGTTGATGTAACTACTGAAAATAATGAAAAAATCATTTGGTTTGAATACGATGCAGCAGATTTATATATCATTGATTAATTTAATATAAATTCCAGATTCTTAATCTATGGAGTGTTGCTGATGTTAGAACTTATCGCGGAGCGGGTTGGGTCATATAAAAGAGAGCACATCATTTATTTCAATGCGGGTCGGGATGATCAAGTATTTATTGTGTCGGTGCACGATCACAAAGTAATATTGGAGGTTATGAAAGGCAGCTCTCTTTTAATCAAAAAAGAGTTACACGGATTTTCTGAAGATGCCCATTTCTATCTGGTTGATTCGTATGATGACACTATCGTGATCGTTTACCTGGAAAATCATACGTGTCAATTGGCTGCATACTGCGTAAACAGTAATAAAATCAATCCGATTTGTTCTTTTCTATTAAGCGCTAATGTATTTCTTCTGGGTGAGGATGGATTACTATGGATCGGATTAACGGACGAGGGTATGTATGATGAGAGAAATCCTCAAGGAAAAGCGATATTTGCTTTTCATGCAGAAGACAGAACGTTTTATTTTGAAGACGATTTTAAAGAAATGATGCATGAATGCTATGCCGTACAATCGATCAAATCTGATTTGTATGTATGTTTCGAGGGAGAGGATTGCTGTATCATCGGGCATTATCAGATTGGACGGGACAGAATTCGTACTGTTGCAGAATATGTGCTGGACGGCGATCAATACTCCTATTGTGATCAGCTATCCGTTTCGAAAAAAAGGGTGCTGCTGATTCAGAGTCACGAGGATACCCTATTTGCATTTCATGAAGAGAACAAAGGCTTATCAGAGACTGACGTCATGATACACGGTATTGATAGAAAAGGAGAAACAACGTACAGAGCCGTACAGGACCGCATGTTTATCTTTAGTGATAACGATTTATATCTGGTGAAGTATTAATTACTTCTATGTAGCATACATGCCGGCAGAATGAAAATATCCTGTAAGGAAGTGTTCAGTGATGAGAGAAAAGTTAATTGACAAGCTTGAGGAAAACAAGAGGCATTTTTTAATGAAACAGGTGCGTGCCTCGCTAAGATCTTGTGAAGAATCAGGGTTTGTTTATCAATTAGCTGAGGCAGAACAAAGCAGGCAGATATTTGAGACTATATTATCGAATTCTTTCCCAAGTGCAGTGCGTGAAGTTGATATAAGCGACAAGGAGACAGCCATATCGCTTATTTTAGAAAACATTGCGGATACGGGGGTTGAACGGATGAATGATATTGTTTATCTGTTTCATCCGTATAGTAATGAAGTCGGTGCTATCAAATGTGCGCTGAAGGATTGTGCAAGTCATCTGCACTGTCTCATGGATTTTATAGATTTTGAAGGCCGGCTGCTTTCTAACAGCTTTATTTTAGTGGAGCCGTCCTTCTCATTTTCTGTCTGTTTATTTCACACAGAATACGGCTGTGAGCTTGTGTGTAAACCGCCGAAAAGAGGTACAAGATGCATCCCTTTTTTATAAAGAACACAAAGGAATCGGTAGTCTTTCAATTTCAAATATATTCCTTATTTCATGAAGACAAAGCGTTGCCCGAACAAGTTTTTAAACAACGAAAACATTATTATCTATTCGAAGAATTCCACTGGGTCTTGTCTGAAGAAGGCTGGGAAATGCTCAAAAGTTTGGCGCATCATCATCACGATGAATTTATCTTAATGGCTGTTCTGACACAGCCGGATGATATGAATCGGTTTTACGAGGAATTCGGATATTTTAACTGGTTAAATATTCCTTTAAATATAACCGAAGATGAATATCTTTCAATCTTAACTGATTATCCAAAGCACAGTAAAAATGACAGCATAATGAATATTGCATCCCGTGTCGTATGGGCTTCACCGACTTTAAAGTGGGCGATTTACGGAGAGAGAGATTTTGAAATCTGTATTCTAGGTATTGATCAGGAGATTGCGGGAAAAACGTTAGGATCATGGAGGCCCTTAGACGACCGTGTTTTAGACTGGGTATCTGTTGTATTCCCGGATCAGATTGTTTCGGATGAATTTCAAAAAAAGCTCGCGGCGCATTATAAATACAAAGGGCAATGACATGAAAATAAAAATGAATAAGATACATGACGAATCAATAAAAGGACGTTTCTTCCATTTTGACAACTGCGGGCGTTTGTATCTCGGACGGCATCAGAATGGAGGTCTTTCGTTTACGATCATCGACAAATCGGGCGATACGCGAGTGATTCATATCGATGAACAAATCCCGTATGAGGATATTATGCTGTTTCAACAGAGTTCGGCTGACTGGTATGTGTTGATTTTCTTTGAATCGCATGAGTATAAAGTGAAAGTATTTTCAGCAGAAGGAACAGAACAAAGTGCATTTTCTCTGCCTTCAGGGGTTTCATGCAGTCTTTTGGATGAAAAACAAAACCTGTGGATCGGTTTAAGTGATGAAGGTATTTATAGTGATGAAAATCCTGAAGGGCACAGTGTGCTGTGCTTCACTTTAGACGGGCAGCTAAAGAAAACTCACATTGATCAGCAGCTTTCAGAAATATACGCGCCCGCGGCAGATGACTGCTATGCACTTGCAGAAAAAGACGGACTGATCTACATGCTGTATTACTCTTATACAGTCATTGCTGCGTTTGATGAAACCGACGTGAAACGAGTTTGGATTATTTCTGATAAAACATATTCCGGGGTTTACGACCAGCTAGCGATTTCTGATGACGGGTTTTGGGTATGCAAAGATGATCATTCACTGTCTCTCATTCCGGCCGATGTCAGTCTGCCGATGCAAGAGGTAATGTGCTGTGATGCGGATGGTCATGAGCTTTCCGGGCATCAGCTAAAGCTGACTGGCAATGCCATTTACGCGGTCTCGAATTCGGGGATTTATAAGCGGGATATCAGTAATTGGAAAGCGTCAAAATGAGATGATGAAATCCAACAGATATTCTTTAAATGATGACGTCATCCAAAACCTGAAATTACACAAAAAAGAATTAGAGGGTCCGCTGCCTTCAGATGCTGGGAGATTTGAAGAAGACTTTGAGGGGGCTGACTGCGCGGGGGATTTTTATGAGTATTTCGCGCTTATCTGCGGCAGCTTAGATTTTGTGTTGGCAGATAAACAAATGCCTGCGCGGCAGCGTAAAGCTTTATATAAATCCTTTTTTGAGCTTTATCCGCAATATGCGCAGCTGAAAAATGCTTTAACGGATTATCCGGAGCTCAGCCGGGAAATCGGGAGGCATGAACGGGCCCGGAGGCTGTTAGTCAGCATTTTAAACAAGAAATGAAAGGCAGGATTCTGACGTGACAGAACCCACAAGAGCAGAATGTCTGAAAAAGGCTGGTCTGATCCTGAACGGTCAAGCGGCGAGGGAAGAAGTGTCGGATTGGGCGTCTGAGTATGTGGCTGCAGATGATCCGCGGTTGAGGACGAAACCGTTTGGGAGATGCTCGTATATTTGAGCGGGTTTGATCTGAAAGATTCGCCTGATTCTTATCTGCATACGATAGAAGAATTAAGAGATTGGATGCAGACATATATGAAAATGCATGAAGAAAGGGTGCGTTCATGTCGGAATTAGTCTTTACAAGAATTCATACAAAAATCAACTCAAGCGGCCCAATCATTTTGTCCATGAATGCAACGGAGCTCATCGTACTGGCTCAGGAAAAGCGGCAAGATGAATATATCAACCGCATTTTCATATTCCGGAACAGTGATGGACATTTACGTCATCGCTATCAAATTCAAACATCAATGAATATAATCGGAGTTCAAAAATCGGGGGATTTATTTTTGTTTCTTATTCATAAGGACTATGAAGATGGGGTGATTCAGGAAGATCCGAATATTTATATATGGCACCCGCTCAAAGGGTTTTATCATTCGCTCTACGGGGGACGTTATATCCGGTCAATGACAGTCGATTCTGCGAATAATTTGTGGCTGGGCTACGATGAAGCGGGAATATTTTCTTGCCTGGACGACGATATCAGTTCAAAAGGCGTGGCCCGCTTTCCCTTTGAAGACGGAACTTGGAAATCTTGCAGTGATACTTTCCGTACGGCTCCGCACCTTATTGATCATTTTTACGGAGCGTATGCAAAAAAAGATGCCATGTATCTTCATTATCGTACGCTTGGTGAAGATTATATTCGGAAGGTCGATTTGCAAGGCGAAACGTTAAGCTTTCATAGGGCGGACTTTGACTTTAGTGCACAATTCAAGAAAGATTCATCATATTATTTTTTGATTCGGAATCAAGCTTCGTGCCAAATTGACAAAGCGCTAAAATTTCATAACATGACAAAACAGGCTGGGGAATATCAGCTCACTGATAAAATCTCAAGAAAACCTCTCCGTTTTACGCAAGTGGCTGCTTATCAAGATAAGGCTGCGGGGATTGATGAGAGCAACAGGCTTTACTTGCTGAGCTGACAGGCGGCTTTTAAAAAAGGAAGGGCAGAGGTGAAACGTTTGAAACTGCGGGAGGCAGAATACATGAATTGGCATGGTTTGAGTGAAGAGGAGACAGAGCGCTTGTGGCGCAGGGTGAATCGCGCAGTGAAATGGAAACCGGGCAGTATATTTGCTTCAATGAAACCTCCAAAGCCGTTTCAGGTCTTTGATGTATCTCAAGGATTCAATGGTATCGGTTTTCTGGAAGATGCAGAGATGCAGATTCTAAAGGCATTTCAATCTTGTACGTTAAAGCATGAGTTTATGTATGCGCTGGACTGGCAGCATGAATGTTATCTATTTAATCCTCATGTGCCAATTGATAAAGATGAATTCGGTGAATGGCTTGTCCCCGTTATTCCAAACGGAGACTATGGTTTCTTTATTCACCAGGAGTTTCAGTGGGGGCTGTTGGGGGATCCGCGGCAGCAAACCATTACGATATTTGGCTCACCGCTAATAAGGGCGATAGAAAGAAACGCTCCTGTCTTATTTCAAAAGTGAAGACAGCTTGTGAATGAATCTCATGCTTTTACGGGAGGAGGAATAACAGGATGACAGAAGAAGAGTTCGGAGCTGCGGAACAAAGCTTGAGAGCGTCTTTTCCGAAAGCGTATAAACGGCTGCTTCATAAAAAGAACCCTGCGGAAATCGGAGAATGGATTTTTTTTCCTATCCGTGAACAAAGCCGCTTACAGAAAACTTGGGATGATGTGATCAGGCAAAACAGTGTGTGCAGAGAAGAGAGCATGCCCGACGATATGATCGTAATTGCTGACAACGGAACCGGAGATAAGCTGTGCTTGAAAAAGAAGGACGGTGTAATGGAGGAGACTGTTTATTTGTGGGATCATGAGACTGCCGATGTTGAGTTGTATGCCGCTTCTATAGGAGAATTTATAGAAAATGAAAAAGAATAAGTGGCTGATTCAAGAGCTTTTAGAATTCCGCCTTTTCCGGGAACGAGAGATTTCTGCAATTGAGTTGGTGTTTTCCTTCGAGTATGAACATCAGCTCATTTGTTTGAGGCTCATATGCAAAGACGTTTCTTCCGTTCAAATAAAAGAAATGGAGAGTCATGCTGCTGGTTCAGGCATTGTAACAATTGATCCTGCTGCTGACGGAGATGAGGGACAGCATTTTCTCGTGGAGGAGTGGGAGAACCAAACGTTCCGCTTTTATTGCCGTCAATATGAAACAGCTGAAAAGAAGGAGGCACAAAATGGAGTGGCACAAACATGAGAAAGCAGTTCTGCTGGGGCCGGATTCGCCGGGTTGTTTTGAATTGACGGAGTTTATGTTCTATAACGGGTATAACGAGTATTATGATAAAATCCCGGTGTTTGAGCTGAAGCTGGCTGATGGACAGTATGATGCTGTGCTGCGGTTTGAAGGTGTGAGTGCTGCCCGGCTGGATGATCTGGAGAGCATCACCGACATCCATCTGGATATCAGCCCGGTCGACGGCGGCTGGGAATCGATCCGCTACTATGTCGATGACGGGGAAGGAAGCATGAGCTTTTATTGCGCCAAATGGGTCGTGCTTGACATGAAGAAAAAGCAATCCCCCGAATGGCCCGGCAAAACGTCAGGGTAAAGCGGCGGCATTTCGCGTATAATGAGGGGAGCCGGACAGAGAAGGAGTTTAGTCATGAATGAGTTTAATGAATATGCGATCAGCCCCGAAATCCGACGGGCGCTGAATGGCTTGCAATACACCGAGCCGACTGAAGTGCAGCGGCGCGTCATCCCCGCCGCGCTGCAAAAAAAAGACCTCGTCGTCAAATCGCAGACGGGCAGCGGCAAAACCGCGGCTTTCGGCATTCCGATCTGCGAGCTTGCGGAATGGGAGGAAAACAAACCGCAGGCGCTGATTTTAACGCCGACCCGCGAGCTTGCGGCGCAGATTAAAGAAGATATCACGAATATCGGCCGTTTCAAACGGATAAAAGCCACGGCGGTTTTCGGAAAAGCTTCTTTTGACAAACAGAAAACCGAATTGAAGCAAAAAAGCCACGTCGTTGCCGGAACGCCGGGGCGTGTGCTTGATCATATAGAAAAAGGGACGCTGCCGCTTGAACGGCTGGCGTATGTGGTGATTGACGAAGCGGATGAAATGCTGAATATGGGATTTATTGAACAGGTGGAAGCCATCATTCAGCATCTGCCGAAAAACAGAGTCACCATGCTGTTTTCAGCGACGCTGCCGGATGACGTCGAGAAGCTGAGCCGCACATATATGAAAGACCCTGAATTGATTGAAGTAAAAGCGGAAGGCCTGACGACAAAAGACATCGAGCATTTTGTCACCAGAACAGAAGAAGAGGACAAAACATCTTTGCTGCGTGATGTCCTGATCACCGAAAACCCGGACAGCTGCATTATATTCTGCCGGACAAAAGAAAGAGTCATCCAGTTAACCGATGAGCTGGACAGGCTGGGCTATCCTTGCGATAAAATTCACGGCGGCATGGTGCAGGAAGACCGCTTTGACGTTATGAACGAGTTCAAGCGCGGCGAGTTCCGCTATCTCATTGCGACCGACGTTGCCGCCAGAGGAATTGATATTGAAAACATCAGCCTCGTCATCAATTATGATATTCCGCTTGAAAAAGAAAGCTATGTGCACCGCACCGGCAGAACGGGGCGCGCCGGACACCGCGGACTGGCCGTTACGTTTGTGACGCCGTCTGAATCGCGGTTCCTGAATGACATTGAGACATATATCGGTTTCCGCATCCAAAAGCGGGAGGCGCCGTCCGAGAAAGAAACAGCGGAACGGAAAGCGGCTTTTGCGGAAAAACTGAACGCCCGCCCCGATGTCAAAACAGACAAAAGCGAACAGTTAAACAAAGACATCATGAAGCTGTACTTTAACGGCGGGAAAAAGAAAAAACTCAGAGCGGTCGATTTTGTCGGAACGATTGCGAAAATCGACGGCGTTTCAGCCGATGATATCGGGATTATCACGATTCTGGACAACGCATCGTACGTCGAGATTCTGAACGGCAAAGGCCCGCACGTTCTTGACATCATGAAAAATACGACGGTCAAAGGCAAAAAACTGAAAGTCCATAAAGCTAAGAAATAAAAAAAAAAGCCTGCCGCGCGCAGGCTTTTTTTACGCCGTCTCCTCGGGGACAAACGCAAGGATGCCAATCCCGATTACAAACAAAATGATCAGGCTGAACACGGCGGCTGACGAATTCCCGGTCAGCTGGGCGGTGACGGCAATCAAAAGAGGGCCGATAATCGAAGCGAACTTGCCGAAGATATTATAAAAGCCGAAAAACTCATTGGCGTTCTGTTTGGGGACAAGCTTTGCAAAGTAAGAGCGGCTCAGCGCCTGAATACCGCCTTGGGAAGTGGCGACAAGCATAGCCAAAACCCAGAAATCAAAAGCGGAATCCATAAAATAAGCATACGTGCAGACAATCATATACACGCCGATTCCGGCATAAAGCATCGTTTTTCCTTTAAACCGTTCGGCCAGCCGTCCGTACAAAATCGAAAAAGGCGCGGCGACGACCTGAGTGACAAATAAAACAATCAGCAGATTTGCCGCGCTGATGCCGAGGTCAGCCCCGTATGACGTGGACATCGTAATGATGGTGCCGACCCCGTCGATATAGAAGAAATAGGCGAGCAGAAACAAAAACAGCGCCCGGTGCTTCCTGATCTGCTTCAGCGTGCCGGCCAGCCGTTTAAAACTGCTGATTACAAGCCGCGGCTCCCTCTCGATATAATAGCGCTGGCGGACGCGGAGAAGGAGCGGGATCGAAAACAGCCCCCACCATGCCGCCGTAATCAAAAAGGCAATGCGGCCGGCAGCCTGGGCGGACAGCGGAATCACCTCCGCTTGTGCTGAAAGAATCACGGCAATGCTGAGGAGAAAAGGGATCGTACTGCCGATATAGCCCAGCCCAAACCCTCTGGCGGACACCATATTCATCCGCTCCTTTGCGGCCACATCAACGAGAAACGCATCATAAAACACATTAGACCCGGCAAAGCCGATCGTGGAAATCGTATAACAAATTAATAACAGCATCCAAGATTCGCCGGGAATCAAAGCCAGCGCGGCGGTGCCCGCCACACCGATCAGAAAAAAGAAGGCAAAAAACCGTTTCTTGCATCCTTTGTAGTCGGCAATCGTTCCTAAGACGGGGCCGAGCATCGCCAAAATAAAAGTCGCGGCGGCAATCGTATAGCCCAAATAAGCGGTAGAATCAGCCGCGCTGACACCGTTTTCCGTCGCCGCGGCTTTAAAAAACAAGGGGAATACCGCCGTCATAATAATGACCGAGTAAGCTGAATTGGCCCAATCATACAGCATCCAGCTGCTTTCTTCTTTCGAAAACCGTTTCATCACACACGCTCCTTCCCAAAAACCGGTTCTCTGCATTATATGCGCCGCTGCCTCATCGTTGGACAATGATTTCTGAACGGCGTTTTCTGATTGACCTGGAGATATTGACCTAGTTCAAAAAGGATGTAAAATCAAGGTGTAGCAGGTAAATGGTCAGGCGGGAGGGAGACAGAATTGAAGATTGCGAAAGTCATTAATAATAATGTCGTCAGTGTGCTCAAAGAAGGCAATCAGGAATTGGTCATCATGGGCCGGGGCATTGCTTTTCAAAAGAAAACGGGAGACCCGGTAGATGAAGCCCGCATTGAGAAAGTGTTCACGCTCGATAACAAAGATGTATCCGAAAAGTTCAAAACCCTTTTGTATGATATCCCGATCGAATGTATGGAAGTATCCGAAGAGATTATCAGCTATGCGAAATTACAGCTCGGCAAAAAGCTCAATGACAGCATCTATGTGTCGCTGACCGACCATATTAACTTTGCGATCCAGCGCAATAAGAAAGGGCTGGATATCAAAAACGCCTTACTGTGGGAAACGAAACGGCTGTACAAAGACGAATTTGCAATCGGCAAACAAGCGTTGGCCATGGTAAAAAACAAGACTGGCGTGTCTCTGCCGGAGGATGAAGCAGGCTTTATTGCGCTGCATATTGTCAATGCCGAGCTGAATGAAGAGATGCCCAATATCATCAACATTACAAAAGTCATGCAAGAGATTTTGAGTATCGTAAAATACCATTTTAAGATTGACTTCAACGAGGAATCACTTCACTATTATCGGTTTGTCACTCACTTAAAGTTTTTCGCGCAGCGTCTTTTTAACGGCACACATATGGAAAGCCAGGACGATTTTTTGCTGAAGACAGTGAAAGAAAAGTACCATCGGGCGTATGAATGCACGAAGAAAATCCAAACATGCATTGAGCGGGCGTATGAACACAAGCTCACCAGTGACGAGCTGCTGTATTTAACGATTCACATAGAAAGGGTAGTCAAATAAGCATAATGAAAGCGTTGGCATTTTTGTCCTTGTATTCATTTTTTCTTTCATTCACATATGATCTTGTTAGGATTGTTACTGATAAGCAGGCAAAACCTAAATTACAATGAGCGCTGATCATTTCTGTTTGTGCTGATGGTAATTTAGGTTTTTTTAAGATTCATTATTATCATTATTCTGACCGATGTCCCCTTTTAACAGAATCATGTATGATCAATAAAGAAATCGCTTTCAAAGAAAGGGGAATGCCGACATGTTTTATCGTATGAAACGAGTGCTGCTGCTTCTTGTCACTGGATTGTTTTTGAGTTTGTGTGCGATCACTTCTACTGCATCAGCTCAAACAGGCGGATCGTTTTTTGAACCTTTTAACAGCTATAACTCCGGATTATGGCAAAAAGCAAATGGTTATTCCAATGGAGATATGTTCAACTGCACGTGGCGTGCAAATAATGTATCAATGACGTCATCAGGTGAAATGCGTTTGGCGCTGACAAGCCCGTCTTATAACAAGTTTGACTGCGGGGAGAACCGCTCCGTTCAAACCTATGGCTATGGACTTTATGAAGTCAGAATGAAACCGGCTAAAAACACAGGGATCGTTTCATCGTTCTTCACTTATACAGGTCCAACGGATGGCACTCCTTGGGATGAGATTGATATCGAATTTTTAGGAAAAGACACGACAAAGGTTCAATTTAACTATTATACAAATGGCGCGGGAAACCATGAGAAGGTTGCGGATCTCGGATTTGACGCGGCCAATGCCTATCATACGTATGCGTTCGATTGGCAGCCAAACTCTATTAAATGGTATGTCGATGGGCAATTAAAACATACTGCGACAAGCCAAATCCCGACAAACCCGGGAAAGATCATGATGAACTTGTGGAATGGGATAGGTGTCGATGACTGGCTCGGTTCCTACAATGGTGTAAATCCGCTATACGCTCATTATGACTGGGTGCGCTATACAAAAAAATAATGTACAGAAAAGGATTTCCGCTGGCGGAAATCCTTTTTTAATTAAAACGAAATAATCCCAATCAAAAGCGCCGCAATCGTCATCACAATCGTTGTTCCCACGGCCCATTTGATGGTGGATTTTTGATGATCGCCAAAGCTGACGCCCGCCATTCCGACCAATAGATAGGTGGATGGCACAAGCGGGCTGAGCAGATGCACCGGCTGGCCCAGCAAGGAGGCTCTTCCGATTTCAGCGGCGTCTATTCCGTAAGCGGAAGCGGCTTCGGCGATGATGGGAAGCACACCGAAGTAAAAGGCGTCATTTGACATGAAAAAAGTGAAAGGCATGCTGGCAATCGCAGTGATCAACGGCAGATGCGGGCCCATGGCATCAGGGATGAGGGAAACGAGAGAATGCGCCATCGCATCCACCATTTTTGTGCCGGAGAGAATGCCTGTGAATATGCCTGCCGCAAACACCATTGAGACAACGTTTAACGCATTACCCGCATGCGCTGAAATCCGTTTCTGCTGCTCTTTGACATTTGGATAGTTGATCATCAAGGCGATGGCGAACGCGATCATAAAAAGAACAGGGATTGGCAGCAGGCTGGTGATCAGCGCGGCCATCAGGGCGACAGTGAGCAGCAGGTTAAACCATTGGAGAGCAGGACGCTTGAGCGGCGCCGCCTCCGGATCAGAGGACGGCGCGTGTTCAATTGAAATGACACCGAGCCGCTTCCGTTCTTTTTTTCCGAGGAGATAAGCAACGGCGATCACCCAGAGAACGCCGGCAATCATAGCGGGAATCAGCGGCGTAAAGACTTCCGACGTGTCCAATTTCAAGGAAGCCAAAACCCTCGCCGTCGGCCCGCCCCACGGAATAATATTCATGACTCCTGAACCGAGCATCGCGATCCCCGCCAGCACCAAACGGTTCATGCCGAGCCGTTTGTAAAGGGGCAGCATTGCCGCAATCGTAATCATATACGTTGTTGTCCCATCTCCGTCCAGCGAAATGGTCATCGTCAGAACCGCCGTGCCGATGGCGATTTTTAACGGATCCCCTTTGACAAGCGATAGAATTTTGGCAATGAGGGGATCAAACAGACCTGAGTCAATCATAATGCCGAAATACAGGATGGCGAATAACAGCATAATCCCGGTAGGAGCGAGGTCTGTAACGCCTTGAATCATCATCTCGCCGAGATCTTTGCCAAATCCGCTGATCAGGGCAAACACAACAGGAACGACAATCAAAGCAATAAGAGCGGAAAGCCGATTAGACATAATAAGATACATAAAGACAATCATCATCACAAAACCGAGTATGGCAAGCACGATATGACCTCCCCTGTTCAACAGCTGTATTGGTAAGCGCTTTCACAATTTATTTCTGTGAAAATGGCTTATTTCAAAATGTGTATGACCGCATATGTAAATACAGACCTAAAATCCTAATGAGCGGATCAGCAGTTTATATGAAGAACGCCGCGGGTAAATGTGCTGTAGAATGTTTCGTTTTAAAAGGGGGAACTGACATGAGTGATGATCAAAACAAACGAGTAAATGAACACTCAAAGGACGAACAGCTGGAGCAGTACCGGTCTGATAACAGCGGCAAAAAAATGACGACCAATCAGGGGCTTCGCGTGTCTGAGGATGAACATTCTTTAAAAGCGGGCGTCCGCGGCCCCACGCTGATGGAGGATTTTCATTTTCGTGAAAAAATGACGCACTTTGACCACGAGCGGATTCCGGAACGGGTCGTTCATGCGCGCGGGTACGGCGTTCATGGGCATTTTCAGGTGTACGAACCGATGACGGAATATACACGGGCGAAATTTTTGCAAGACCCGTCCGTCAAAACGCCTGTTTTCGTCCGTTTCTCAACAGTGGCGGGTTCCAAGGGGTCAGCCGACACCGTCCGTGACGCCAGGGGATTTGCGACGAAGTTTTATACTGAAGAAGGGAACTATGACCTCGTCGGAAACAATATTCCGGTGTTCTTCATTCAGGACGCGATCAAATTCCCGGATCTCGTTCACGCCATAAAACCGGAACCGCACAATGAAATGCCGCAGGCTGCGACGGCTCATGATACGTTCTGGGATTTTGTCGCTAATAACCCTGAGTCGGCTCACATGGTCATGTGGACGATGTCTGACCGCGGCATCCCGCGAAGCTATCGGATGATGGAGGGCTTCGGCGTGCATACGTTCCGTTTCATCAACGAGAAAGGAAAAGCGCGCTTTGTAAAATTCCACTGGAAACCCGTGCTCGGCGTTCATTCCCTCGTATGGGATGAAGCGCAGAAAATTGCCGGGAAAGATGCCGATTTCAACCGCCGCGACCTGTGGGAAACGATTGAAAACGGCGGCAAAGTCGAGTATGAGCTCGGTGTTCAGATGATTGACGAAGAAGATGAATTTAAGTTTGATTTCGATATCCTTGATCCGACGAAGCTGTGGCCGGAGGAGTTGGTTCCCGTCAAGCTGATCGGAAAAATGACCCTTGACCGCAATCAGGACAATGTCTTTGCGGAAACGGAACAGGTCGCCTTTCACCCGGGAAATGTCGTGCCGGGCATTGATTTCACCAATGATCCGCTTCTTCAAGGCCGGCTTTTCTCTTATACGGATACACAGCTCATCCGTCTTGGCGGGCCGAATTTTCACGAGATTCCGATCAACCGGCCGGTCTGCCCGTTCCATAACAACCAATACGACGGCTACCACCGGATGACGATTAATAAGGGTCCCGTCGCCTATCATAAAAATTCCCTGCAGAACAATGATCCGTCGCCGGCTTCAGAAGAAGAAGGCGGATACGTTCATTACCAGGAAAAAGTAGAAGGCAGAAAAATCCGCCAGCGCAGCGAGAGCTTCAATGACTATTTTTCTCAGGCCAAGATGTTCTGGAACAGCATGTCTCCCGCCGAGAAAGAACATATCATCTCCGCTTTCTGTTTTGAAGTCGGAAAAGTGAACAGCAAGGACGTGCAGCAGCAGGTGGTTGATGTCTTCAGTCACGTCGACGCCGGGCTTGCCGAGCGTGTTGCGAAAGGAATCGGCGTGAACCCGCCGCCGAAGGACCGTGAATCTGATGAAACGTTCACTTCCCCGGCCTTAAGCCAGGAAAACACGGTGAAGACGGCAGCGACAAGGCAGGTCGCGGTTTTAACCGACCACGGGTTTTCTGATGAGAAAGTCAAACAAGTGCTTGACGCATGCAAACAGGCGGGAGTCAGAGCCGATATCATCAGCCCCGCGCTGGGAACCGTCAAGGGGGAAAACGGCACGGAGCTCGAAGCGTCAGCCACTTTCCTGACAGCGGATTCCGTCCTGTACGACGCTGTTTTCATTCCGGGCGGAAAACAAAGCACAGACAGCCTCAAAGCCCAAAAATCGGCCAGAGACTTCGTCAGCGAAGCTTTCAGCCATTACAAAGCGATCGGCGCCTCCGGTGAAGGAAAAGAACTTCTCGCCCTCGCCGCCGGAACCGAAAACGGCCCCGGCCTTGTTCCGGACGGAAACCATGAACAATTTCTGAACGCCGTGGCTGAGCATCGGCATTGGGACAGAAACATATAAGAATGAAAAAGCGCCTTTTATGAGAGGGGCGCTTTTTTCTTGTGAAAGTGAAATATCTGAACGAAGCATTAATATTGGGAGAAAACGAAAATGGCTTCCGTGCAAATCCGTATCTTCCGCTGTCCGGGACATTCAGACAACAGTTTTAGAGAGTCAGGGCATTGCATTATTTAAAGGGTTCTGACTGATGGTGAAATGATCTTTGGTTTACTTCCGCTCTGTGTTTGTGTATCTTAGGGGTAGATTTTCTGGAGGAGCGAATGATAGTGAAGCCGTTTACCGAAAAACAACTTGAAGAATATTACCGGCGTGACGAAAACATGATGATTTTGGTGTTTGCCCAGTGGTGCGTCAATCATGACCTTGATCCGATGGCCATTTACAGCAAGGCTTATCCCGGACAGCCTTTAAACGAAGAGCTGCGAAAAACGGCTGAAGAGCTTGTCGTGCCGAAGGAGGAATCAGAACCGATTCCTGATCAAACCGTTATCGGCGTTTTGGAGATGTTCGGCAACTCCGATTTGGCGGAAGCCGTTTATGAAGCCATTGCGCAAAGACCTTCACGGTAAAAGAGGCGTGGATTTTCCATGTCTCTTTTTTTCATGGAGAAAATGTGAAAGAAGGCCCAGAAACAATTTGCTGATCCGCGCTGTCTATAGAGTGTAACCCGTTTTCAAAAAGGGAACGGTAATGAAAAGGAGGAGTTGTGATGAAAAAGGCATTCAAAATGATGGCGGCTGTGCTCTTAACCGTGCTGACAGCCGCGCCGTTCGGAGGTTTCGCGCCTTCAGCCGAGGCCGCGCAAACTGCAAAGCCCGTTGTCAAAAGCCATACGTATAAGCATGTAAAACAGCTGACATACCCCGAGGTCACAAATACGGGAAACGCATCTTTTGAAAAGAAAGTCAATCAGGACTTCAAGCGCTATATTGAACAATCGTACAAAGAATATGTGAAAAACAAAAAAGACGGTGAAAAACAAGGCTACAAAGCGGAATACCAAACAGATTTTAAGGTGAAGTATAATCAAGACGGCAAGCTCAGCATTCAGACGGAAGACTACAGTTACACAGGCGGCGCACACGGGCTGACATCCGTTCAGACCTTTAATTACGACCTGGCCGCGAAAAAACGGGTCACACTCGATAATGTGCTGAATACAAAAACGAAAGCTAACAAAACGAGAGACTATCTTTACGGCTACATCAAGAAACATGACGATCTGTTCGATCAGGACGTCAAAAAACAAGAGATCATCCTGAATAATGAAAGACCTTTTTTCTTTACGAAAAACGGCATTGCCGTTGTGTTCGGACAATATGATCTCGGGCCGTACGCGGCAGGAATCCGGGACGTTTTCGTACCTGCATCCGTCTATCAATAAAAAAAAGCGATATCACTCCAAAACGGAGCGGTATCGCTTTTTCTATTACCAGACAAACAATCCGACAATCGCCGCGCTCAATAAGGAAACGGCAATTCCGCTGACAAGCAGCTTCCAGACGTTTTTTCCGATGATGGCTGATTTTTCACCATCAAGCAGAGATTGATAAGATCCGTAGATCATACCGATGGTGCTGAAGTTTGCGAATGATGTCAGGAATGTCGTAGCCACGGCAATCGTGTGCGGCGGAAGTGAATTCAGCTGCCCTTTCAGATCGGCCATTGCCACAAATTCATTCGTCGCGAGCTTGATGCCCATCAGCTGTGCGACATACATCGCGTCATGTACGCCTAATCCGAGAAGGAAGGCAAACGGACTGAAGATGTATGAGAAAATCTTTTGAATGGTCAACCCGTGCATGAACAGCCCGAGTACGCCGTTTAACGCGGCCGTTAACGCCACATAGCCGATTACCATCGCTAAAATGACAATGACCATGTTCATGCCGACAAGCATACTGTTAGAAATCGTGGAGAAGAAGTCTTTTTTCTCCGCTTTTGAAGGAACGTAAATAATATCATCCTCTTTAGAAACGTCCACGGGATTCAGCATATTGGCGATTAAAAGCGCGTTTAAGCAATTCAGCGGGATGGCTGTAAACACATAAGTGGACGGAACCATCGTCAAGTATGATCCGATGATCGAGCCGCTGATGCTGCTCATGCTCATCAGCCCGAATGTCAAAAGCCGATTGTTGCTGACGGCGGCAAGCTGCTGGCGGATGACGGCTAAAGCTTCCGTATTTCCTAAAAACATCATCTGGATGGAGAAAAAGCTCTCCAGCTTCGGCAGACGGGATATTTTAGAAATCAGCCAGCCGATTTTATCAATGAGCCACGGCAGAATACCGAAATACGACAGCATATCAAAGAAGGTCACGACGAAGATAATCGGCAGCAATGCGCTGAAGAAAAAATCAACCGTCGGGTTCGCCATGACAGACGGAAAAGCGAACGCAATCCCTTGACTGGCGCAGGAAATCAGCCATGTAAAGAACGCGCCGATCTTCCCGATGACAAAGCCGCCGACTTTTGTCCCTAACATAAACCAAGTAATCAGAAACTCAAAGACGAGGAGCATGACAATCGGACGCCATTTAATCTTCTTCTTGTTGGGAGAACATAAGAAAACAACAGCCATGACAACAATGAGACCGACAATGTTCAATAAAAAGTACATGTGAGCAACTCCTATAAGGGTATTATGGAAATAAAAAAAGCTCTTATTCGTCACAAATTCCTGAAAGCCAGAAAGTGTGATAAATAAGAGCCAAAAGAAAAGAATAGACTGACAGCATCATATGCTTTTCACTCGTTCAAATTTATGCAAACTTTCTTGTAGTCTAGTCTTTTACGGCACTAGGTAGAAACAATCAGACCATATTACTGATCATATACAAGAATAACGATATTACATGAGATAGCAGTATTTTATCGTTTCAATTTTTGAAAATCAACCTTTTTAGATATTTTCAAAATAATAAATTTATATTATAAATAAAGAAAATAAAGGATGTGCATAAGTAATTGGATAATAAAGGTATAAAAAACCCCTGAAAACCGTTCCGATTCATTGTAAAGACGGGATGCAGCTGATAAAATGGATCTGAGGGCACAGCCTTCAAAAGACGGCAGAAAAGGGGTCATTTTCGTGATCATCCAGTTCATTCGTTACAGATAATGAGAGGTATAGATGAATAGGTTAAACCTTCCGATTTGGCGAGGTTTATTTGTCTATGCCTTTTTCATTTCATCGGAATAACGAATGAATGAGGTGTTTTTTTGACGTCTATAAAAAGAAAACGCGCGGAATTACTGCAATCATGCCAGTCCGTGTTCAGGTGTCCGCTATGCCGGTCGGCCATGGCGGTCTCACAATACCGAAGCTTGATTTGCGGACAGGGGCATACATTTGATATATCAAAACAAGGATATGTGAATTTCCTCAATAAATCGGTCAAAACCCGCTATGACAGGCAACTGTTCGAAGCGAGACGCGAGCTTTTTGACAGCCGGGAATTTTTTGCGCCGGTTCAAAAGGAGATTGCCGCCATCATCACCCATATTCAATCTCCGCAAACATCAGCGGCGATATTGGATGCGGGGTGCGGAGAAGGGTCTCATTTAGCCGCCGTATGCAAATGGCTTCAGCCTGCTTTTTCCGTGACGGGAATCGGCATTGATCTCTCGAAAGAAGGTGTGCTGCATGCCGCAAAGGCCTTCGGGAATCATATGGTTTTTGCCGTCGCTGATGTGGCGGATGCGCCGTTTGCCGACAGCTGTTTTGATGTCGTGATGTCTGTTTTATCACCTTGGAATTACAAGGAATGCAGCAGGCTTTTACGAAAGGGCGGCACAGTCATTAAAGCGGTGCCGCGGCGTGATTATTTGAAGGAAGTAAGGGAATTCTTCTTCGGAGACAGCCCTCGGCTGAATGACACCGCCGATTCTGCGGCCGGACGATTCCAAGCGGGCTTTCAAACCTTTGAGCGCAAACGGCTGTGTTACACAAAGACCTTAGCGCAGCCTGACCTCGAGCGGCTTGTGAAAATGACGCCCTTAACATGGAAATGTACTGATGACAGCATCCAGCGGTTTATCAGCCGGAAAGAGGCTGCTGTCACGATAGATATCGATATTTTAATCGGAACCGGTCTGCTGTAAAACGGAAAAGACACGCTAATCGCGTGTCTTTTTTTTATTTCCAGACTTCTCCGGCAATGTTGACGACATGGCGCAGTTTCGCCCATTGCTGTTCTTCTGTGATCAGGTTTCCTTCCTCAGTGGAGGCGAATCCGCATTGCGGGCTGAGGCAAAGCTGGTCCAGGCTGACATATTGTGAAGCTTCTTCAATCCGGCGTTTAATCGCGTCCTTGTCTTCAAGTTCGCCGTGTTTCGACGTAATCAAACCAAGCACAAGCTGAAGATCAGAGCGTTTGACATAACGGAGCGGTTCAAAGCCGCCGGAGCGGGAATCATCATATTCCAGGAACAATCCGTCAAGGTCAAGCCCGTCAAAAATCGTTTCAGCCGCTGCATCATAGCCGCCTTCAGCCGTCCATGTGGATTGGAAGTTGCCGCGGCAGATATGCATCGTAACCTTCAAATCGTCAGGGCGATCCTTGATGGCGTCATTAATGGAAGCGGCAAACAGCTTACGCAGCTCATCCGGCGTCGTGCCGAAAGCTTCAATCTGACGAAGCCCCGCTTCTGATAAGAAAACGGCCCATGCGGTGTCATCGAGCTGAAGGTAGCGGCACCCGGCGTCATAGAAAGCTTGAATCGCTTTTTTATACGCTTTTGACACATCGTGCTGAAATTGTTTGTAATCATTCTGGTAGGACGCTTTTTCCAATTTTCCGCGGAAAAACAGCATATTCGGACTTGGGATGGTCATTTTCGGAACAGCATCGCCGGCAATGCTGTGCAGGAATTTATAATCTTCGAGCATCGGATGCTGAGAAAAATCAATGTCTCCCGTTACTTTAATGCCGCGCGCTTTCGTCTGTACGTTGTGAAACTGAATGCCGCTTTCAGGCGTAAACGCTTCGACGCCGTCTAAATTTTCGAGAAAATCAAAATGCCACCAGGCCCGTCGGAATTCGCCGTCAGTCACGACATTGAGGCCGGTTTCTTTCTGCTTTTTCACACTGCGGATGATTTCTTTGTTTTCGATTTCGCGCAGCTGTTCTGCCGAAATCTCACCCGCCGCTCTTTGCAGGCGGGCTTGCTTCACAGCCGCCGGCCGCAGCAGGCTTCCGACCTGATCCGCGCGAAACGGCGGGTTTTTTCTTAGAAGCGTATGCAATGGTTGTTCTGTGTTTTGCTGTGACATGAACGATTCCTTCTTTCCTGATGAAATATAAAAAAACTCTTCCCTCGGATAGGGAAGAGCTTGCGTCCGCAAATCTCAACCTTATCTTCAGGATTTAGCACCATTCTGCTGAACAGCGGTTGCCGGGTATCATAGGGCCAGTCCCTCCACCTCTCTTGATAAGGAAATATGCTATTTTTCAGAATAAACTGTAATACTATTAATCTTAGTATGTTTTCTCATATTGTCAATATATTTCGATAAATATTTTTATTTGTCACCCTCAAATAGAATCATATCTATCACAATGGCGATCGCGAGACAAAGAACGATATCCTCTTCCTTTTCAATCTGCAAATGATAGGAATCGCCCCAGCTCATCCATGATTTGGTGACAGTCATCCGGTTTGATTTTCCGTCTGTCACTTGAAAATTCCGGCCCCACACATCGCCGGTAAGATCCCAGCCGAGTCCGGAAATTTCAAATTTCGGTTTGAAAAGCGTGACTTTCTTGATGACTTGGCAGACGGGTTTGCCGCTGACGGAAATCTCGTAACGGGGAACGAGCGACATCAGTTTCTGGTTGACGCTGGCGAGCGTGCGGCCGTCCAAATCAGTGAGTTTCAGTTCATCACCGAATGAAAACAGCTTTCCTTCAACATTGTAGACTTCTTTTCCGCTTTCAAGAAACACTTGAAAACGATTCTTAAACGTAAACATTCGCTCTTTGATGTAAAAATGGTACATAAAAAAACTCCTTTTTTATGTTGTACGAAAAAAGGAGGCGGTTGGTTTCATATCGGCCGGGTGCATTAAAAAAAGGCTGCCGATTTTGCGGCAGCTGTCGTTTTTATGATATCGGCATCCGGCGTTTTTGACGGATCGCATTTAAATCAATGATGTTATTCGTGTCGGCAGCTGTCACCAGCGGGCTTGTCTTTGGCGTTTTCCGGCGGTTGTCCTTACTGAAAGAGAAAACAAGATACCCTGTCAAAGCAGCAAAAATAAGTAGCATCATTTTACATACCTCCCAAAAAAAGTTTTGGTATTATTATTGTACGAAAAAACAAACGAAAAGTATTCAAACAATTGTCACTTTTTTAAAAAATAACGTCATTTTCCGTAAAAATGACTATGGGTTGAAGAAATTTTGCTCTTGTTGTGGTTCTATAGATTGTATCGGCTGATGAATGATGATCGTTTATATAACTTTTTCACTATTTTTTGTAAGCATCAAATTAACTACTTCGTTGTTTTCGTTTGCCCTGTGTTATTCAGTACCCTAAAAAATCTTATAATATGCAAAATAACTGCTTCTAACAGATGACTGCAGGATGACAGCGCTTTCTTTATTTTTTTAAAGAAAACGAGATGTTATCTTAAAAAAATCGTTTGAACATTTTCCGCAGCTTTTTAAAAGGGTTTGATTTCGTCTCCAGAACACGCGGGTCTTTTAAAGTTTTTTTCAATTCTTTCGCTACAGTCCCTCTTGCCATAGTCTTCACTCCTTCTTTCCATTTCATACCTTATATACGGAAAGAAAGAAGGAAAGGTTTCATGTGAAAGAAAAAAACCAAAGCAGGGGGCTTTGGTTTTAAGCGCGCTCTTCAAAGAGCCTGGCGATTTCAACAATGACGTTTACCGCCTTTTCCATATGATCGACGGAAATGTATTCATATTTTCCGTGGAAGTTTTGGCCGCCCGTGAAAATGTTCGGTGTCGGCAGCCCCATGTAAGAGAGCTGTGATCCGTCGGTTCCGCCCCGGATCGGTTCGATAATCGGTTCGATATCGAGGTTTTTCATGGCTTGATAGGCGACATCGACTATCTCTTTGACCGGTTCGATTTTTTCTCTCATGTTGTAATATTGATCACGCAGTTCAAGCTTGATGCTTTCGTTGCCGTATTTGGCCGCCAGCGCATCGGCGGTTTTCTGCATATATTCTTTTCGTTCTGCAAAGCGGTCTCTGTCAAAGTCTCTGATGATGTACGACAGGGCGGCTTCAGAAACGTCTCCGTTCATGGAAAGTAAATGATAGAAGCCTTCATACCCTTCCGTATATTCCGGCGCTTCTTCTTTCGGCAGCGCGTGATGAAATTCCATCGCGATTTTTGAAGCGTTGACCATTTTGTCTTTCGCCGTTCCCGGGTGGACGCTTTTTCCGTAACAAGTAAGCTTTGCGGCGGCTGCGTTAAAGCTTTCATATTGCAGTTCGCCGAGGGGGCCTCCGTCTATCGTGTAGGCGAATGCCGCGTTGAAGCGGCCGACATCGAATTTGTGAGGGCCTCTGCCAATTTCTTCATCGGGCGTGAACGCGACCCGGATCGTTCCGTGTTTGATGTCCGGATGTTTGATCAAGTACGCCATTGCCGTCATGATTTCGGCAATGCCCGCTTTGTTGTCGGCTCCGAGCAGCGTCGTGCCGTCTGTTGTGATCAGCGTCTGGCCTTTATAGCGGGAGAGCTCCGGGAATTGCTCAGGCGACAGGACGACATTGAGTTTGTCATTTAAAACGATATCATGTCCGTCGTAGCTCTCAATAATCTGAGGATTCACATTTTTTCCGGTAAAATCAGTCGCGGTGTCCACGTGAGCCAGAAAACCGACAGTCGGCACGTCTTTATCCGTATTTGCCGGCAGAGTCGCCATGACGTACCCATTGTCATCGACTGTGATTTCTGTCATGCCGATCGACTTTAATTCATCTGCCAGCATGTTGGCCAATGTCAGCTGGCCGGGGGTTGAAGGGCAGTTTTCATTGTTTTCGTCAGACTGTGTATCGACTTTTACGTAAGAGGTAAAGCGTTCAATGATTTCTTTTTTCATACCGTCATCTCCTTTGTCTTATCTTACCATGCGCGGGGGAGGGATTTCTATTTCACAACCCGTTTGAATCGAGGGCTCTGTGTATTACGCGAATGAAAACAAATTATGAAGAAACGATGACTAAACGATTAAACTTTTTGGAAATGGATGATTGAGGAAGAAAAAACCGATATAATATGGTCAATTCATTCAATAGGGGAGGCTTTCTTCATGGCGATTTTAGTGACAGGCGGAGCGGGTTATATCGGAAGCCACACATGTGTCGAGCTGTTAAACGGCGGCTATGACATCGTGGTTCTGGATAATCTGTCAAATAGTTCACCGGAAGCATTGGAGCGTGTGAAAGACATTACCGGAAAAGGGCTTGTGTTTTATGAAGCGGATCTCCTTGACCGTGACGCCGTTCACCGGGTGTTTGCTGAAAATGAGATTGAAGCCGTCATTCATTTTGCGGGATTAAAAGCCGTCGGTGAGTCTGTGGCTGTTCCGCTCCGTTATTATCATAATAATCTGACGGGAACGTTTATTTTATGTGAAGCCATGCAGGCACACGGCGTGAAAAAAATCGTCTTCAGTTCTTCAGCGACGGTTTACGGCGTTCCGGAAACAACGCCGATCACTGAGGATTTTCCTTTAAGCGCCACGAATCCTTACGGGCAGACAAAGCTGATGCTGGAACAGATTTTACGCGATCTGCATAAAGCGGACTCTGAATGGAGCATTGCGCTGCTCCGCTACTTTAATCCGTTCGGCGCGCACCCGAGCGGGCGGATCGGAGAAGACCCGAACGGCATCCCGAATAATTTAATGCCGTACGTCGCACAAGTCGCTGTCGGCAAGCTTGAGCAATTGCAGGTGTTCGGCAATGATTATCCGACAAAGGACGGCACCGGCGTGCGGGATTACATCCATGTCGTTGACCTTGCCGAGGGCCACGTCAGAGCGCTTGAAAAGGTGCTGGACACAACGGGCGCCGACGCCTATAATCTCGGCACGGGAAGAGGCTACAGCGTTCTTGAGATGGTCAAGGCGTTTGAAAAAGTATCAGGAAAAGAAGTGCCGTACCGTTTTGCCGCCCGGCGCCCGGGAGACATCGCCGCATGCTTCGCAGACCCGGCAAAAGCGAAGGCTGAATTAGGCTGGGAAGCAAAGCGCGGGCTTGAAGAAATGTGCGCCGACTCTTGGAAGTGGCAGTCCTCCAATGTGAACGGGTACCAAAAGGTGTAAAAAGAAAGAGACCTTCAAATGGTGAAGGTCTCTTTTATACGGTCATTATTTAATTTTCACTTCAACATCGTTGCTGAATTTAATTTTCCAAGTACCTTTAGAGTATGCGTTTTTATCAACTTCAAAGGCTTTTACGTCAGTAACTTTAATGTTCGGGTTCAAGTCACTTAAAATTTTACTGTTGTCTACTTTTGTTTCTGTTGCATAGCTTGAAGAAGCATCAATATCTGAATCATAGGATGTTCCTTTAGAATCTACTAATTTCGCTCTTGGAATGGAGAAAGAGCTTAACGGCTTGTTTGAAACATTTTTAACTGTGTATTGAACAGCTACGATAACGCCGCCGTCAGATGCTTTTTTCTCGACAAATTGAGAGCCTACTGAATCTCTTTTTTCCACTTTGGTAACAGTAACTTCTGTTTTTTCAGTCTTAACAGTGTCACCGATGTTATACAGTTTTTCCTTGGATTCCGCAGCTTTTGAAGACGCGGTTTTAGATGATGAAGATCCGCCTCCGCCGCCGATGTTTACGAGAATGATAATAACCACTACTGCCAGAAGCAATGTGATAATTTTATGTCTCATAAAAAAGTTTCTCTGATCTTTACCGCAGTTTGGGCATTTTTTAACGCCTTTAGCGATTTCTTTGCCGCATGCCTTACAAGACACCAGGTTGCCTGCCATAATATTTCCTCCTATGTAAACTATTTCTTGAAAACTACATACTATAATGCCTGTAAAATAACCTATAGTCAATGATATTTTGAGAAAAAAAGTATTTTAATGATTTTTTAGTCACGTATTTTAAGGGCCTTTTTTAGTATCGGCAGATCGTTCGAATTTTTTATACGTTTATGGAAAAAAGAGTGGTTGAACATGTTCGTGATTTCCCGTATAATCTTGAAAGATATACAAAAACTGAACATAAAAAACAGTGGTTTTCTAGGGTTCCGCAATGCTGAATTGGTCTGGACCGAGAGAAAACACACAGCAGGTCCTGCTGTGACACGTTGGGATAAAAGCCCGGGAGTTTCTGCTCTTTTAATGAAGAGTGCTCTCCCGGGCTTTTTTGATTTTATATAAAGGGAGTGTCTGGGATGAAAAAGAGATTGCTGGATGTGCTGATGCTGATTATTGGGGCTTTTATCTTTGCTTTGGCCGTTAATTTATTCGCCATTCCGAATGATCTTGGAGAGGGCGGGGTAACGGGAATCACCCTGATCTTGTACTATGTGTTTGAATGGTCGCCCGGGGTGACGAATATCATTTTGAACGGAATCTTATTGATTATCGGATATAAATTTTTAGACGGAAAAACAACGCTTTATACGATCATTACCGTTGTCGCCAATTCACTGTTTCTGCATCTGACGCATGATTGGCACTCGCCTTCACATGAACTCATTATTAATACTATTTTTGCGGGTGTGTTTGCCGGTGTCGGAATCGGGATCATTATTCGAGTCGGAGGCACGACTGCGGGTTCTGCCATTTTGGCGAGGATTGCGAACAAATATCTCGATTGGAATATCAGCTATGCGCTTTTGTTCTTTGATCTGATTGTCGTCTTCAGTTCTTATTTCATCATCGGTGCAGAAAAAATGATGTTTACCATTGTCATGCTGTACATCGGAACGAAGGTGATGGACTTTATCATTGAAGGCCTGAATACGAAAAAAGCGGTGACGATTATATCTGAGCATAAGCACGAAATCGCTGAACAGGTCAACACGCTTATGGACAGAGGGGTCACGCTGCTGTCGGGTAAAGGAAATTACACGGGGCAGTCGAAGGAAATTTTATATATCGTCATCCAGAAACAAGAGCTTTCCATGCTCAAAAAAATTATTAAAAGCTGTGATACAAAAGCGTTTGTCATTGTTCATGATGTGCGTGACGTCTTTGGTGAAGGCTTCGTCGATATCTCTAAATAAAAAGGATCCCTCTGCCGGCGCGGAGGGTTTTTTTCTTATGCCGGCAGAAGCTGTTATGATCCGTTTCCCGGGAAATAGCCTGAAAGCTGTTTCTTAAAACGAAGTGGATACAATCGGCCGGACGTTTTATACTGAAAATATGATAGAGCGATAGAGAGGAGCGCATATGAACCCGTTATTGGCAATTTACCCGAGGGCTGTGTTGTCTGATAAGTGCTGTACGGCGGAGGATGTCTTTTGCTTTTATGATGAGAAAAGGCGGGTCTATGTCGCCATTCCGAAGGAGGATATCACCCCGAAGGAGAAACTGCTTCTGGAATCACTTTTGACGCCCGCTGAAGAAAAAGGCGATTTTTTTCCGGAGACGGCGGCAGCAAAGAGGTGGCGGCGTTTTCTGCTGGAAGAAGGCCCGGTGCCTGATGTCAAGGAGCCGCGTGTCCGTTTTATCCATTATGACTTATTGGGAGAACGGGACTGGGGGGCATTTACGGAAGCGCTGCGCCATTTCTGGCCGGTTTCATATACAGTTGTCCGGACGGGAAGGGATCAGGGCGTGATTGTGGAGGAAGAAAAGCTGGAAGCGCCAGATTCGGATGACATCGCATCTTTTGTGAAGATTCTCGAAGGCGATTTTTATTTCAGTGTCCGTTTTTTCATCGGAAGGTATTACGGCGCGGGAGAACGTCTGCGCCTTCATTATCGGAGAGAACAGCAATATTGTCAGATTGGCCGGCGTCATCTCCCGCAGCTGAGCACGCTGACCGCGGAAACGGTATTTCCGGCTATGCTCATGGAAGAAAGCAGAGAAAAGCTCTCAGCCTTGCTTCACGAAGAAGCGGTGCTGCTGTTTCAGAAAGAACCGGAGCTGAAGCATACGATTCAGACTTTTATTGAACATAACTCGAACATGTCGCTCACATCGAAAAGACTGCATTTGCACCGCAACAGTCTTCAATATCGGATTGATAAATTTGCGGAACGCTCGGGTATTGATATTAAGACATATCGGGGCGCCCTGCTGGCTTATTTCATTTGTCTGCAGTATGAAAAATCACATTAAATGGGAAATGTGCACGAAGGCAGCGGACTTTTTTTATGAACATTGCCTATATCCGCCGCCGTCTGACGCTGTTACAATCCTATTAAAGAAAGCGTTTACAAAAAGGGGGAGATGACATGGCGGAACTTCGGCTGGAGCATATTTATAAGTATTACGATCAAAAAGAAGCGGCTGTCGATGATTTTAACCTTCATATTAAAGATAAAGAGTTTATTGTGTTTGTCGGTCCGTCGGGGTGCGGCAAGTCGACAACATTACGGATGGTTGCCGGGCTGGAAGACATTACGAAGGGCGATTTCTATATCGGTGACACGAGAGTGAATGACATCGCTCCTAAAGACAGGGATATCGCCATGGTGTTTCAAAACTATGCGTTATATCCGCACATGACGGTCTATGATAATATCGCTTTCGGTCTGAAGCTGAGGAAGATGCCGAAACCTGAGATAAAAAAACGGGTCGAAGAAGCGGCGAAAATGCTTGGGCTCACAGAGTATCTGCACCGCAAACCGAAGGCGCTCTCCGGCGGGCAGCGGCAGCGGGTTGCATTAGGCCGGGCGATTGTCAGGGACGCCAAAGTGTTTTTAATGGATGAGCCGCTGTCAAATCTGGACGCAAAGCTTCGGGTGCAGATGCGGGCAGAAATTATTAAGCTGCATCAAAGGCTGCAAACAACCACAATCTATGTGACGCACGACCAAACAGAAGCACTGACGATGGCGACACGCATCGTCGTCATGAAGGACGGAAAAATTCAGCAGATCGGCACACCGAAAGACGTGTATGAACATCCCGAAAACGTATTTGTCGGCGGGTTTATCGGCTCCCCAGCGATGAACTTTTTCAAAGGAAAGCTGACGGACGGCGCCATTCAGATCGGTTCAGCCGCTCTCAGCGTGCCGGAAGGGAAAATGAAAATGCTCCGGGAAAAAGGGTATGCCGGCAAAGATGTTATCTTCGGCATCCGTCCGGAAGACATACATGATGAGCTGATTGTGGTAGAATCCTATAAGAATTCATCCATCACAGCTAAAATCAATGTCGCGGAATTGCTCGGGTCAGAAATTATGGTTTATTCCCGGATCGGGGATCAGGATTTTATCGCCCGGATTGACGCCCGCCATGACATTCATGCCGGTGAAGAATTGACCGTCGCTTTCGACATGAATAAAGCTCACTTTTTTGACAGTGAAACAGAAATCAGAATCCGCTCATAACGCAAAGCCGGACAGCTGGATGTCCGGCTTTTTTGATGTAACAATTTATGACGCATAACCGATATAAAAAGTAAATAGAAGACAGAAAGCAGGAAAACGATGAAACGCATGATCATGTGCATGTGCCTTTTGGCTGCCGTGTTTACGCTTGCCGCCTGCTCGGGTCATGAGGCAAGCGCCGAACAAAGGATTTCGAAGGCAGAAGCGCACCACGATAAAAAGTCTGTAAAGAGGCAAATCAAAAAAGAGCCGGATACGTCCGCCTGGGTTCAAACGAAAGGAACGGCAAGACTGCCGATTCTGATGTACCACAGCATTTCAGAGGGAAACAGCCTGCGTGTGCCGAAGGAAGAATTCCGGCAGCATATGAAGTGGCTTCATGATCACGGCTATTATACGATGACTCCTGAAGAAGCCTATCTGATGCTGACGGAGGATAAGGAGCCGCGTGAAAAATGTGTTCTGATCACATTTGATGACGGCTATACCGACAATGTGAAAGCGGCCTATCCCATTTTAAAGAAATACAAGATGAAAGCGACAATCTTTATGATCGGAAACTTTATCGGGCATAAGAATCATCTGACTGAGAAGCAGATGAAGGAGATGGCCGCCCACGGCATTTCCATTCAGAGCCATACGATGAACCATCTCGAATTGAACGGGCTCACACCGCAGCAGCAGCGACGTGAAATGAAGGACTCTAAGCGTTTATTTGATCAAATGTTCGGGCAGCGGACGTCTATGATCAGCTACCCAGTCGGACGATATAATAAGGAAACATTAAAAGCCGCCGCCGCGTCAGGCTACCGTATGGCGGTTACGACGGAGCCGGGAGCGGCGTCAAGAGATCAGGGGCTTTACGGGCTTCACCGCGTCCGTGTGTCGCCGGGCATGTCCGGCGCGGCATTCGGCTCTTATATTCAAAATGTGATGAAATAACAGAGCCTCCGCATATGCGGAGGCTTTTTTCAGTTTAATAGAATTGATGAAGCAGCAGAAGGGTGACACTCACGGTAATCGCTCCGCCGATTCTGGTCGACACTTGGGCGAACGGCATAAGCTCAAGCCGTTCAGCGGCGCTCAAGATCGCGACGTCGCCGGTGCCGCCCTGGCCGGAATGGCAGGCATTAATAATCGCCGTCTCAATCGGGTACAGATTCAGCCATTTTCCGGTCAGAAAACCGACGGCCATCATCGTGACGACGATTGATAAAATGGTAATGATGTTGCTGATCGTAAACGCCGCAATCAGCTTGTCCCACGGTGTCATTGAAACGCCGATCGCAAATAAGAGCGGATAGGTCACGGCTGTCGAGAAAAAGCGCGAGACGCCGAAGGCTCCGTTTTCAATCGAAGCCGGCGCCAGCCTGAACAGCTTAATGAGAACGGCAAGGACGAGCATCACGACAGGAGCCGGAAGCTGAAAGAAATCATGCGCCAGCATGCCGACCAAATAGAGGGAAACCGCTAAAATACCGCCTGAAGCGAAAAAGGACAAATCAAACGTTTTATCATTGGCCGGCTGTTCCAATGCGGGAGCGGAATGATCAGACTTATCAACCTTCCCGTTGCCCGTCCATTCCGGTTTGCGTTTCCCGATGACATTCAGCAAACCCGATAACATAATGGCGCACAGGCTGCCGAGCATGATGGACGGCAGCACAAGCGCAAAGGCGTCTCCCTGGGACATCGGCATAATATCGGAGTAGCCGATGGATAAAGGAATCGCGCCTTCACCGACACCCCCCGCCATAATCGGAACGACAATATAAAGCAGTGTGTGCTGAAAGCCGAGCCCGAGCAGCGTCCCGACGCATAAGCCGACGATGGCGGCCGCGATCGAGCCGGCGATCAGCGGAATAAAAATCTTAACGAAAGCTTTGACGAGCGTCTCTCTTTTCATCCCGAGAATACTGCCGACGACGATACCGGCAATAAATAGATAGAGAAAGTTGGAGCTTTCTGTGAATTTTGTTGTTGAAGTAATAATGTCTTTCGGAAGCAGGTGGTAGTAGACGACAGCGGATGGAATAAAGGTTGCGAGAATCGCAGGGCCGCCGATGGAACGCACGATCGGAATGGATTTTCCGATCTGGCCGAAGGTAAATCCGAAAAAACTCATGACGGCAATTGATGTCAGAATGTCGCTTTTTACATCACGGCTCATGACAAACACCGTAATAAGCAAGAAAAGCAGGATATAGATAGGAAGAGGAATAATGCCGATTCTTATATTCATTGCTCTGGCAAACCAGTTATCAGTCCGTTCCTGTTTTTGGATTGAATCCGTTTGCAATTTTGGTTGAAGTTCTCCCATGCTTGTTCCCCCAGTCGTTATGTAGTGAAAAAATATCCCCATTTAAAGTATACTAAAAAATTTAAATTGTTCATATATTATGAATTTACTAGGGGGCATGCTTTCTTCACATTTTCTTTCTCAAAATGGCGATTTGGCGGGCTTTTTCACCGAGAAAAGCATTTTGTTCGCCACACGAATAAAAAAGAGGTACGATATCAAAGGGACAAATATCCTAGGTGCTGACATAAAATCTCTACAAATCCGACAATAATCGGTCACAATTTCAGCCTTATTTTAGGTATATTGATCTTTTTTTTTAGGCTGAATCGTTGTAAAGTAATGATATTGAATCATTTCTATGACAGCCGCTGTCCCCCAGGGTGTACAGGCTGATATTTCAATAGTTTTGACGAATTTGTGAAACATTGAGCAAATATATCATTTTTTGTGAAATACCGAGCAATGATTTCGCTATGTTTGTGAAATGTTGAGCAATTTACCAGATTGGAGGAAAAACATCATGAGTGAGTTGGTATTAGCCCGCATTCAATTTGCATCTACAACATTGTTTCACTTCTTGTTTGTGCCTTTGTCTATCGGGCTTGTGTTTATGGTTGCTTTGATGGAGACGCTTTATGTTGTCAAAAAACAAGAGACCTATCTCAAAATGGCTAAATTTTGGGGGCATCTCTTTTTAATTAACTTCGCTGTCGGCGTCGTCACAGGGATTCTTCAGGAATTCCAGTTCGGATTGAACTGGTCTGATTATTCCCGTTTTGTCGGAGACGTATTTGGGGCTCCGCTTGCGATTGAAGCGCTTTTGGCGTTTTTTATGGAGTCTATTTTTATCGGATTATGGATTTTCGGCTGGGACCGTTTATCTAAAAAAGTGCATTTGCTTTGCATTTGGCTTGTATCTTTCGGAACGATTATGTCATCTTTCTGGATTTTGACGGCAAACTCATTCATGCAGGAGCCGGTCGGCTTTACGATTAAAAACGGCCGAGCGGAAATGAATGATTTCGGGGCGCTTTTGACAAACCCTCAGCTTTGGGTTGAATTCCCTCACGTCATTTTCGGGGCGCTTGCGACGGGTGCTTTCTTTATCGCCGGTGTCAGCGCATTTAAATTATTGAAGAAAAAAGAAGTGCCTTTCTTCCATAAATCTTTCAAGCTTTCGATGATTGTCGGTCTGATCGCCGGTATCGGCGTTGCGTTCAGCGGACATATGCAGGCTGAGCATTTAATGGAATCGCAGCCGATGAAAATGGCTGCCAGTGAAGCGCTTTGGGATGACAGCGGTGATCCTGCCGCGTGGACGGCTTTTGCGAACATTGATACGAATAAAGAAAAAAACACATCAGAAATTTCAATTCCTTACGCACTCAGCTACTTGGCTTACCAGAAGTTCAGCGGCAGTGTGAAAGGGATGAAAACACTTCAAAAAGAATATGAAAAAACGTACGGAAAAGGCGACTATATCCCGCCTGTCAAAACGACGTTCTGGAGTTTCCGCATTATGGCGGGAGCGGGCGCGCTTATGATTTTTGCCGCGATTGCCGGCTTTATTCTGAACCGCCGCAAAAAGCTTCATACGAGCAAGTGGTATTTACGGGGCATGATCGCGCTGATCGCATTCCCGTTCATTGCGAACTCTGCCGGTTGGATTATGACTGAAATCGGCCGCCAGCCGTGGACGGTCATGGGGCAAATGACGACCGCACAATCCGTTTCGCCTAACGTAACGACGGGATCTCTGCTGTTTTCAATTATCGGCTTCGGCGTCATGTACTTGATTTTAGGCGCGCTGCTTGTCTTCCTATTCGTTCGTGAAATTAAAAAAGGTGCGGACCATGATGATCACAAGGATGTTCCTGTATCAACGGATCCGTTCAGTCAGGAGGTCTACCATGGGGTCACTTCATGATCTTTGGTTTATACTCGTTTCAGTTTTGTTTGTCGGATTTTTCTTTTTAGAAGGTTTTGATTTCGGTGTCGGCATTTCGACCCGATTTCTTGGCCATAATGAATTAGAACGCAGAGTGCTGATTAACACCATCGGCCCGTTCTGGGATGCGAATGAGGTATGGCTGCTGACAGGTACGGGAGCGATCTTCGCGGCATTCCCGAACTGGTATGCGACGATGCTGAGCGGATATTATATTCCGTTTATCATCATCCTTCTTGCTTTAATGGGACGCGGCGTGGCGTTTGAATTCCGCGGAAAAGTGAATCATTTAAAATGGGTCAAAACATGGGACTGGGTGATTTTCTTCGGCAGCCTTATCCCGCCGTTTGTATTCGGCCTTATCTTCACAAGCTTGTTCCGCGGCATGCCGATTGACGGCCATATGAATATGCATGCGGGTTTTTCAGATATTGTGAACGTGTATTCCGTCCTTGGCGGAGCAGCCGTCACCCTTCTTTCATTCCTGCACGGTTTAATGTTTATCACCCTGCGCACGATCGGTGATTTACAAGAGCGTGCGAGAAAAATGGCAAAACGCGTAATCGGTGTTATCTTTCTTGTTGTACTTGCTTTCTTTGCGATGTCTGCATACGATACGGACATGTTTACACGCCGGGCAAACATCACGATTCCGGTATTCGTGCTGATTGTCATCTGCAACGTTCTTGCTGTTGTGTTCATGAGCAAGAAAAAAGACGGCTGGGCATTCGGTATGACCGGCGCGGGTCTTGCTTTGACAGTTGCGATGATTTTTATCTCTCTGTTCCCGCGCGTCATGGTCAGCTCGCTGAAAAGCGCGTATGACTTAACAGTAGCTAACGCGTCTTCCGGTGATTATTCACTTAAGGTCATGACAATTGCCGCACTGACTCTGCTGCCGTTTGTCATCGGCAGTCAGATCTGGAGCTATTATGTCTTCCGGAAACGCGTCAGCCATAAGGAGCCTATGACTTATTAATGGGAAAAGACCTGTTTCTTTATAAAGGAATGAAGCGGATTCTTGCGATCATTACGGGATTAACGATTATACAAACGGCCGCCATCATCTTGCAGGCGGAATGGCTGAGCCAGGCGGTAACCGGATTATTTAACGGGAAGCGGATTGCTTCTCTTTATCCGGTTATCGGCTTTTTCCTGCTTGCGTTTTTGATCCGGCATGCGGTGACAGCGGTCCGGCAGAAAATCGTGTACCAATATGCCGCGCAAACCGGCGCGGACTTAAGAAAAAGATTTCTTGAGCAATTGTTCCGTCTCGGCCCCCGCTTTGTGAAAAAAGAGGGGACAGGCCGGATGGTGACGCTGGCGATGGAAGGCATCAGCCAGTTCCGCCGTTATTTAGAGCTGTTTCTGCCGAAAATGGTCAGCATGGCGATTGTGCCGGCGGCCGTTGTTATTTACGTGTTTTTTCAGGATAAAACATCGGCATTGATTCTGATTCTTGCGCTTCCGATTTTGATTGTATTTATGATTCTGCTCGGACTTGTCGCACAGAAAAAAGCCGATCGCCAATGGAAGTCCTATCAGACGCTTTCCAATCATTTCGTGGATTCGCTCCGCGGACTGGAGACATTGCGGTTTTTAGGATTAAGCAAATCACACAGTGAAAACATCTTTCATGTCAGTGAGAGATACCGCAAGGCGACGATGAGCACGCTCCGGGTCGCGTTTTTATCTTCATTCGCCCTGGATTTCTTTACGATGCTGTCGGTGGCGACAGTGGCGGTGTTTCTCGGCTTGCGGCTGATAGACGGACAAATTCTGCTCGGGCCGGCATTGACCGCGCTCATTCTCGCGCCTGAATATTTTCTCCCGGTCCGCGAAGTGGGAAATGATTACCACGCGACGTTAAACGGGCAGGAGGCGGGGAAAACCATTCAAGCGATTTTGGCGCAGCCCGGTTTTAAAGAAGAAAAGCCGCTCGAACTTGATACGTGGACTGACCGGGATGAATTACAGCTTACGCGTTTGTCCGTCCGGGAATCGATGTCTGAATTTCATCTGTCCTTTAAAGGGAAGAAGAAAATCGGAATTATCGGGGAAAGCGGTGCGGGAAAATCGACACTCATTGATGTGCTGGGCGGCTTTTTAGAGCCTGCGTCCGGTGAGATCAAGGTAAACGGTGAATCCCGCTCGCATCTGCAGTCGGACGGCTGGCAGAAGCAGCTGCTTTATATTCCGCAGCACCCATACATTTTTGATGACACGCTTTTGAATAATATCCGGTTTTATCATCCTGATGCTTCGCGTGAGGACACGGCGCAGGCCGCTAGATCGGCGGGTCTTTCCGAACTGATCCGTGATCTGCCCGGCGGTCTTGACGGCCGGATCGGCGAGGGCGGACGGGCGCTCAGCGGAGGGCAGGCTCAGCGTGTCGCGCTGGCCAGAGCCTTTTTAGGAAACCGGCCGATTCTCCTGTTGGATGAGCCGACCGCTCACCTTGATATTGAAACAGAATATGAAATAAAAGAAACGATGAAAGACCTGTTTGAAAACAAACTTGTTTTTCTGGCCACTCACCGTCTTCACTGGATGCTTGAGATGGACGAAATTATCGTGCTTGATGACGGCGCGGTGGCGGAAATCGGCACCCACGACGAATTGATGGCGAAACAAGGCGTATACGCCAAACTTGTAAAGGCGCAACTGGGGGAAAGAACATGAGAAAAGAAGAATGGATTCTGCCGTATATGAAGCAAAATGCCCGTTTGTTTGTTCTTGTGATTTTTTTAGGCGCGGTGACGATTTTTTCGGCGGCCTTTCTCATGTTCACTTCCGGTTTTTTGATCTCTAAGTCGGCGGCTAGGCCTGAGAATATCCTGCTGGTGTACGTTCCGATTGTAGCCGTGCGGACCTTCGGGATTGCCCGTTCAGTCTCACGGTACGCCGAGCGTCTGACGGGGCACCATATCATTTTGAAAATCGTGTCCGACATGAGGGTGCGGCTTTACAATATGCTGGAGCCGGCCTCGCTCATGCTTTCATCCCGTTTTCGGACGGGCGACATGCTCGGCATTTTGGCTGAGGATATTGAGCATTTGCAGGATGCGTTTTTAAAAACGATTTTCCCTGCGGTTTCCGCTTTGCTGCTGTATGCGGCATCCGTTATCGGACTCGGCTTTTTTTCCTGGCCGTTTGCCGCTTTTGCGGCGATTTATCTGTTTATATTGGTTGTATTGTTTCCGGTTGTGTCGCTTCTTGTGACGAGAGCGAAAAACATGAGGCTGAAAAGCGGCCGGAATACGCTCTACAGCCGGCTTACAGATGCCGTGCTCGGCGTGAGCGACTGGATGTTCTCGGGACGCCAGGCGGCCTTTATTTCCTCTTATGAAGAGAAAGAGAAGGCATGGTTTGATCTTGAAAGCAAACGTCAGCGGTTTACGAGATGGCGTGATCTCGCCGCGCAATGCCTTGTCGGCGGCTTCATATTGATCATGCTGTTCTGGACGGCGGGTCAGTATGCGGACGGCAGCATTGCCAACACGATGATCGCGGCCTTTGTGCTCGTCGTATTTCCATTGACGGAGGCGTTTCTGCCCCTTTCGGATGCGCTGACGGAAGTGCCTTCTTATCAGGATTCCATCAATAGAATGAGTCAGGCGGCTCCGGAGCTGCGAAGTCGTGAGGTGAAGCAGACAGATGAGAAACTGGATGTATCTGATGTGACACTTACATTTGATAACGTGACGTTTTCTTATGATCAGCACAGTCATGTGCTTGACCGTTTTTCCTTCACTCTCCGCCAAGGTGAAAAAATGGCGCTGCTCGGCAGGAGCGGCTCCGGTAAGTCGACCTCTCTCGCTTTAATTGAAGGCGCCTTAGTTCCCGATTCGGGCAAAGTGATGCTGAACGGGCTGGAAACTGCGGCCGTGCAGGAGCAGATTTCCTCAGCGGTGGCCGTTTTGAATCAGAAACCTCATCTCTTTAACACGAGCATTATGAACAATATCCGGCTCGGAAACGGCAAGGCGAGTGATGAAGATGTTAAGCGTGCGGCTCGGCAAGTGAAGCTGCATGATTATATTGAATCACTGCCTGACGGATATGAAACGTCCGTGCAGGAGACGGGGATTCGTTTCTCAGGCGGGGAACGGCAGCGGATCGCGCTTGCCCGTATTCTGCTCCAAGACACGCCGGTCATTATCCTTGATGAACCGACGGTCGGCCTTGATGCGGTCACTGAACGCGAATTGCTTGATACGATTTTTGATGTCTTTAAAGAGAAAACGATCCTCTGGATTACACACCATTTAGCGGGTGTGGAAACAGCTGATAAAATCGTCTTTTTAGAAAATGGAAAAGCAGAAATGGAAGGAACCCATCAAGAGCTTCTTGCAGAAAACGAACGGTACCGGAAGCTTTACCGTCTTGATGTTCCGATCAGAACATAAACAGCCGCAAACAAGCGGCTGTTTTTTTTGTGCGGTTTAAAATCTCTTCTTGTTTGGAATATAAATAGGAGACAGAAGAGGAGGTACAGAGATGAATATAATGGATTGGACGGAACAGGATGTGAAAGATACGCTGCCGAAGCGGGAGGCAGACAGCCATAAGGGGACGTTCGGGACGGCGTTATTGCTGGCCGGGAGCGATGACATGCCGGGAGCCGCCCTTCTGGCCGGATTGGGCGCGATGAGAAGCGGTGTCGGCAAGCTCGTCATCGGTACATCGGCAGGCGTCATTCCGCTTATCGTCCCGGTGCTGCCGGAAGCGACGTACTGGCGTGACGGCTGGAAAAAAGCCGCGGCGGGCCAGCCCGGGGAAACCATCCGGGCCGCTGCCATCGGACCGGGCCTTCCCCAAACAGACGAAGTGCAGCAGGCGGCTGATCAGCTGCTTTCTGCCGATTATCCCGTCATACTGGACGCGGGCGCCATTACGAAAAGAACCTATCCAAAGAGGAAAGCCCCCGTGATCTTGACGCCTCATCCCGGCGAATTTTCCAGAATGACAGGCCTTCCGATTCAAGAGATTCAGCAGAACAGAGCGGGATATGCCACAGAATGGGCGGAGCGGCTTCACGTCACGATTGTCTTGAAAGGAAACGAAACCATTATCGCTTTTCCCGACGGGGAATGCCGCAGGAATACAACCGGAAACGGCGCGCTTGCAAAAGGCGGGACCGGCGACACGCTGACGGGAATGATTCTCGGCATGCTGTGCTGTCATCAAGACCCGAAGCATGCCGTATTGAACGCCGTCCGCCTTCACGGTGAATGTGCGGAGGTATGGACGAAAGAGCGCTCCGCCCATACCTTATTGGCGCACGAACTTTCTGAACTGCTGCCGCGTGTATGGAAGGAATATGAATAAAGAAAAGGCGTCTTCATAGAGAAGGCGCCTCTTGTTGTTTTACCCTTGATTTCATCAGGACATAATACAGCAGCGACGGAACGGCCAGGCCGATGACCCAGGCAATGTCGCCTCCGCCGAATATTTCAGCGAGCGGCCCAATGTAAAAGGATGTATTGATGAACGGGATTTCTAATATAATCGACAAAACGAAGGCGGCCGCTGTAATCCAATTGACCCTGCCGTATTGCCCGTTGACGTCAAACATCGATTTGACGTGGTATTTTCCGCGGCGGATAAAATAGTAATCCACGAGGTTGATCGCCGTCCATGGAATTAAGAAATAACTGATGAAAAAGATGAAATTTAAAAACAGTTCCATGAAATTGCTTTGGCCCAAGAGACTTAATACAGTACCTGCTGCCGTCACACAAAGGATCATTACCACTCTCGTTTTCGGCGTCACCTTCAGTTTTAAAAACGGCTCCAAGGTAGTCGTGGTTGACATAAAGGCTCCGTATAAATTAAAGACGTTGATCGCCATTTGCCCGAACAGGACGATGATCAGCATAATAAAGGAAAACGGACCGAACAATCGGACAATCTCATTTCCCGCATTAGCGGTAAATTCCGGGAGCGCCGTCGTCAAAATGGCGCCGAGAAGCATCATCCAGATGGAACTGACTGACGTACCTGCGTAGCTGTACCAAAAGGTATGCGATGCCGGTGTTTTGACCGGCAGATAACGGGAATAATCTGCGACATATGGTGCGTATGCCAGCTGCCATGTGGCCACCGCGCTGACCGCCACTAGAAAAACAGGCAGGTCTAATGAGCCGGGCACCCAGCTTCCTGAAGGAATCGGCAGTTGAAAAATAAGAATCGTTGCAGCAAAAAAAACGGCAAAGGAGGTCCAAGAGAGGATTTTCTGCATTTTGTGAATCAGATCATGACCGTAGATCGTGAGTAAAAAACAGATGGCGCTTAAGCCGATAATACACCATGAAGCCGGAATCGGTACAAAGCTGCTCAGTGTACCGGCTGCGAGAATCGTACTGCTCGCAAAGAAGCCCAGGTAGATAAACATGACCAAAAAGAGGGGCAGAATCGCTCCGATCACGCCGAATTGCGCGCGGCTTTGAATCATTTGCGGAATTCCGAGCTGAGGTCCTTGTGCGGAATGAGACGCCATAAAGATTGCGCCGATAAAGGTTCCGATAATAATGGCGGCGATACTCCAAAAGAGATCGAGCCCCATTGTAACGGGCAGTGTGCCTGTGACTAACGTCGTAATATGCATATTCGCCCCGAACCAGACGGGGAATAAATCTTTAGCCTTTCCGTGTCTTTCGTCATGCGGAATATGTTCAATCGTTCGCCTTTCTACTTTCAATAGATAATCTCCTCCGTATGTTCTTCTTTAACATAAAGACATAGCTTAACAGATTGACCTGCCGTTTACAAATTCCAGCATGCAGGAAAAACATTGTAAAGCCTCGTTGACAGCCGTTCAAAAGTTTTTTTGAAAAACGGAACAAACACTGCCGCCAAAACGATTTGCCAGGGTTTAAAAGGCATGGATATGCTTACGGACTAATATGTATTAAGGAGAAATGTGTCAATCTTTTGACGAATGGAGCCATTATTCGTTAAGCTGGAAGAATAGTTTACTTTGTGTAAATTTCATTAATGAAAAGGGGATTGATGATATGTGTACAAGTCTTACATTGAAAACGACAGACGGTAATCACCTATTGGCACGAACGATGGATTTTGCATTTCAGCTCGGTACGGACGTCGTGCTTTACCCTCGTCAGTACAGCTGGAAAAGCGAAGCTGACGGCAGGATGCATAAGACGAAATACGCATTTATCGGCATGGGGAGAAATCTCGGCAATGTTCTGTTTGCCGACGGCGTAAATGAAAAAGGGCTGTCGTGTGCGACGCTGTATTTTCCGGGCTTTGCGGGATACGAGAAAGCGGAACGGGAGGGCACCTGTCACATCGCTCCTCATGAGTTTGTCACCTGGGCCTTATCAAACTGTGAATCTCTTGAAGACATAAAGGAAAAGCTCTCAATGCTGACGATTGTAGAGAAGAAGTTAATGTTATTGGATACGGTGCTGCCTCTTCATTGGATTTTATCAGACCGCACGGGCGGCTGCATTGTCATCGAGCCGACACCGGAGGGAATGAAAGTATATGACAACAAACCCGGAGTGATGACCAACAGTCCGGAATTTCCTTGGCATGTGACCAATCTGCGCCATTATATCGGAATCAGGCCGCAGCAGTCAGAAAGCAAAACATTGGGCGGAATGACATTAACCGCTTTCGGCCAAGGATCTGGAACGATCGGGCTTCCCGGTGATTACACGCCGCCATCCCGATTCATCAGAGCCGCTTATCTGAAAGAGCATTTAGAGCCTGCCGCTCATGAAACGGATGGCGTTACGGCCGCTTTTCACGTGCTGTCCAATGTGAATATTCCAAAAGGCGCGGTGATCACAGAGGAGAATGAAATTGATTATACGCAGTATACGTCGGTCATGTGCTGTGACACCGGGAACTACTACTTTCATCTGTACGACAACCGGCAGATTCACAAAGTAAGTTTATTCCATGAAGATCTTGACTGTCCGGAGCCGAAAGTATTTGCGGCCGCGGCGGAGCAGAATATACAGGAGCTGAATTAGCTCAAAAAAAAACAGGACGCGATTGTCCTGTTTTTTTATTTAATACGGATCAGACGGATGGCTTTCCTGTTCAGCCTGTTTTGCGGCTTGTGCTGTATCAGTAGTGCCGATCGGCCCGCCGCTGTTGCTTTCGGCGGCTTTTTTCAGCCCTTCCGCCACACGTTTTCCGTAGTCCGGATCTGCTTTTGTGAAATTCTCAATCATTTGATCCTGAATGTCTTTCCGGCAGGAAGAAAGCGTATTGACCAGGTTTGTGATCAATTCGTTCCGTTCAAATTCCGAAAATCGGCGGTATGTTTCTCCGGCCTGGCCGAAATTATTCGGCCGGTCGATCGCTTCCCGCTTCACATCGCCTTCGACATGAGGTGTATGGTCTTTCCCATCCTGCTTTGCTTCGTTGAGTCCTCCCATAACGGACGGCTCATAGTTGACGTGCGGGTTTTGTCCTTCTGCCCGATCGACCCGATACTGCATTTGCCCGCCTTCCTGGTTGGTGGCGACATGCTTTTTCGGCGAGTTGATCGGAAGCTGCAGGTAGTTTGCGCCGACGCGGTACCGCTGGGTATCTGAATAGGAGAATGTCCGTCCCTGAAGTAATTTGTCATCCGAAAAATCAAGGCCGTCCACAAGCACGCCCGTTCCGAATGACGCTTGTTCCACCTCGGCATGGTAGTTTTCCGGGTTTTTGTTCAGAACCAATTTACCGATCGGCTTCCAAGGGAAATCGTCTTTATACCACAGCTTGGTCGGATCAAGCGGATCAAAATCCAGCTCGGGGTGTTCGTCATCAGTCATGATTTGCGCATACACTTCCCATTCAGGGTAATCGCCTTTTTCAATCGCTTCATACAAATCCTGTGTCGCATGGTTAAAGTTTTTCCCCTGAATCTCTTCCGCTTCCTTCTGTGTCAGGTTGCGGATGCCCTGTTTCGGTTCAAAGTGATATTTGACGAGCACGGCTTTTCCTTCTTCATTGACCCATTTGTAGGCATGGACGCCTGAGCCCTGCATCTGCCGGTAGTTGGCCGGGATGCCCCACGGCGAAAACAAGAAAGTGATCATATGAGTCGCTTCCGGTGATTGGGAAATGAAGTCGAAAATACGCTCGCCGTCCTGAATGTTCGTAACAGGATCAGGCTGAAATGCGTGCACAAGATCCGGGAACTTCAGCGGATCACGGATAAAAAAGATTTTCAAGTTGTTGCCGACCAGATCCCAGTTGCCGTCTTCGGTATAAAGCTTAACGGCAAACCCCCGGGGGTCACGCAATGTTTCCGGGGAATGCTTTCCGTGGTTGACGGTAGAAAACCGCACAAACGCCGGAGTTTTCATTCCTTTCTTTTGAAACACTTTCGCTCTTGTGTATGTAGAAATCTCCTCGTCTCCAAAACTTCCGTACGCCTCAAAGTATCCGTGTGCGCCGGCGCCGCGCGCGTGAACGACGCGCTCGGGAATCCGTTCACGGTCAAAGTGGCTGATTTTCTCCAAAAAATCATAATTCTCCAATGTCGTCGGTCCTCTATTGCCGACTGTCCTGACATTCTGGTTGTCAGTGACCGGATGGCCCTGCCGGTTTGTCAGCGTGTCTTCTGACTCGCCTTTACCGGTCGTCTTACTGGAAAGCGTTTCTTCGCTGTTTTTGTTATTTTCCATTGTTGAACCCTCCTTTTTGAACGGTAACAATATGCCCAGCAGAGCCGTTTCTTAAAACCGATTTTCAAAAGAAGCAGTTATTCCGCGATCGGCGTCAAGGACCCGCCGTTCCATATTTCGCCCTTGTTCAGCGTCCAGCTGTTTTGATAAAGGGCCTGCGCGCCTTGGTTGGCCGCCGGACTTAATTGTTCATCCCATGTCAAAAAGTACGTGGTCTCAGGATACTTTTGCCTGATCGCATTGATAAAAGCAGCATAATCAAAGCTTCCGATATTGCCGGACGGACCGGTTTCGGCAAAGGCAAACGGTTTTTTCAGAGACAGCATTTCATCATAGCCTGATATCGCATACGGATCAGTGAAGTAAGCGTCCAGACCGGTAATATCCACATAAGATGAGCCTGGGTAAAAGTCTGTTTTAAAGTCTCTGTTGGCATCCGGCGAATACACCCACAAAAGGTTATCCAATCCTCTTGTCTCTGTCATATAGCGGTATATCTTCTTGTAAAGCTCTTTGTACAGCGAGATTCTCTCATTGTCTTTTTGGTTGTAGCCTGTCAGCCCCCACCAGAACCACTCGCCGTTCATTTCATGCAGCGGCCTGAACAGAACGGTGACGCCTTGATTTTTCAGCTGAGTAAGGCCGTCGGCGATTTTGCTGAGCAGCGCCTCAAGCCGTTTTCCTTCAACAGTTGAAGGGTCCAGGATGTTTTTGTACTGGCTGTTTGAGATGGCCGTTTTATAGTTTCCGGATGGAAAAGCCGGATTTGCGAGATGCAGGCTGACCTGAGGGAGGCCGCCGCTTTTCCAGTATGAGATTAAGCTGCTGTTGCAGCTGTAATCGATAGAATCGGTGATATCCGCTGTTTCAAGCCATCCTCTCCCATAGTCACAGCCGTAGATGGCGGGAGACTGTCCCGTCGCGTTTTTCAAGCGGTTTTCCTCTGTCATTGAAAAAGTGACATCGCTGTACCCGCCGAACGCCCCGGACATGACCCTGTTTTCTGAACGGTTGGGCAGGTGCGCCAGCCAGTTCATGATATCTTTTGTCGTCTGCTGGGCATTTGGGTTGACGGGATAAACGGTGTGAGCCGATATCGGACTGGCGGCTCCTAAGAGTAATAAAACGATAGACAGGCAGACTGCTAACTTTTTGAGCATATAAAAGACCTCCTGATTTTTAAGATGATGAAGGATGTGAAACGATAACCTCACAATCTCCTTCTATAACAAACTCTCCGGAATCCGCCGGCACGATAAAGTGATCGCCTTTGTGAATGGGGCATCCATCCAGTTCTCCGCGTCCTTTCATGACGCTTGCGAGTAAATACCGGCCGGGTGCGGGAAATGATGCTTTTCCGCTCACATCCCATTGATAAACTGAAAAGAAAGGTGTTTCTGCGAGTGTTGTAATAAGAGCATCTCCGATCCGATGCTTAGTGCTTTTTACAGTTTCAACGGTATGCGGAATGTCTGTTACGTCAATTGCTTTCTGAAGATGAAGCTCGCGTTTATTCCCGTTCCCATCCGTCCGGTCATAGTCGTAAAGCCGGTAGGTGGCATCAGAGCTTTGCTGGATTTCAAGAACGAGCGTACCTTCACATAAAGCGTGCAGTGTGCCGCTCGGGACATAGAAAAAATCGCCGGGCTTAATGGGGATGCGGCGGAGCAGGTGATCCCACTCGTTTTGTTCAATGAGCCGAACGAAGTCTTCTCTCGTTTGGGCGCGGTGCCCTAAAATGAGCTCCGCGTCTTTTTTGCAGTCCAACACGTACCAGCATTCCGTTTTTCCGAGTTCTCCGTTTTCATGCCGATGTGCATATGCGTCATCCGGATGAACCTGTACGGATAAGTCCATATTTGCGTCAAGAATTTTTGTGAGCAGGGGAAAAGCCTCTTCTTTCGGATGTCCGAACAGGTCAGGGTGTTCACTCCAGAGACGCTGTAATGATGTTCCGGAAAAAGGCCCGTTCCGCACAATGGATGTGCCGTGCGGATGAGCTGAAATCGCCCAGCACTCTCCCGTCCGCTCAGAAGGAATCTCATACCCGAATGTATCGCGCAGCTTCGTCCCGCCCCATAATCTTTCTTTAAAAACCGGTTCCAAAAATAAGAGTTTCGTCATTTTTCCGCCTCCCGGTTTGCCGCCTTTAATGCGCGCTCCGCCAATACGAGCGAACCGGCCGCGCCGGAGTGAATCCCTAATTGAGGGGGAACGATGAAGTGTTCAATGTCGGGCAGATCAATATATTGATTCAGCCGCTTTTTCACGTGCTGACGGATAGAAGAGAACAGCTGCCGCTGCTTCATGACGCCCCCGCCGAGAATGATCTTTTCCGGCGAAAGTATGAGAATATACTGCACAAGCGCTTCGGCAATATAATAGCCCTCAAGCTCCCACACTTCCTGCTGATCCGTGAGCAAAAATGCTTTTTTCCCCCAGCGTTTCTCAATGGCGGGGCCTGCCGCGAGGCCTTCCAGACAATCTGTATGGTATGGGCAATTGCCTTTGTAGCCGTCGTCCGGATGTCTTCTGACATAAATGTGGCCCATTTCAGGATGAGACAGCCCTTGAACAAATCTGCCGTTCATGATGGCGCCCGCGCCGATGCCTGTGCCGACCGTCAAATAGAGGCAGCTGTCCGCGTTTTTGGCCGCGCCGAAAGAAGCTTCTCCGAGCGCCGCCGCATTAACGTCGGTGGTGAAGCCTGCGGGAATACCCAGAGCGCTTTTGATCGTTTGAAGAATAGGGCAGTTCCGCCAGGCTGTCTTTGGCGTCGCGGTGATGCACCCGTATGTTTGACTGTCAGGACGGATATCAATCGGTCCGAACGACCCGATGCCGATGGCTTCTATCGGGAAATCTTTAAAGTAACGGATGACCTGTCTGAGTGTGTCATCCGGTTCTCCCGTCGGAAACTCTACTCTGTCCAGAATGGTGCCGTCTCTTTGTCCGGCGGCACAGACAAATTTCGTGCCGCCGGCTTCAATACCTCCAAGCATGGCCGTCCCTCCTCATCTGTTAAAATCCGTTTTGATCGGAAACGGATTTGAACCAGCGGCCGCTTTTTTTGACGGTCCGTTCGCCCCCGTTTTCCAGATTGACAGATACAAAGCCGTAGCGGTTTTTATAAGCATTTGTCCAAGACCAGTTGTCCATGAAAGTCCACAGGTGATAGCCTTTTACATTTGAACCTTCTCCGATGGCCCGATGCACCCATTTGAGATGTTCCTGGATAAATTCAATCCTGTAATCATCCTGAATGATGCCGTTTTCATCGCGGAAGCGTTCCTCGCCTTCTACCCCCATGCCGTTCTCAGAAATAAAACACTCGATATTTCCGTAATGTTCTCTGAGATTGGTGAGAATGTCGTAGATTCCTTTTTCATAAATTTCCCACCCGCGGTGAGGGTTCATTTTCCGGCCGGGCATGACATACGGGTCGAAGAAACGCTCAGGCAGGAAAGGGGCATGCGGATTCGGAACATGTTCTTTTGCCTTGACGCGCCTCGGCTGGTAGTAGTTCACGCCTAACAGGTCGACCGTATGCTCCTGAATGAGGCGGAGATCTTCTTTCTCATAATGCGGCAGAAAGCCTTCCGCCTTGAGAATCTCGACAAGCTCCTCAGGAAATTCGCCCTTTACGGCGGGATCTAAAAATGAACGGTTGAAAAAGGCGTCGGCAATCCGGGACGCTTTGATATCTTCAGGATGTGAGCTTCTCGGATAAGAAGGCGTCAGATTCAGAATGATTCCGATTTGTCCATCCTGTTTCAATTCTCTGTAGGCTTTGACAGCCCTTGCATTCGACAGCAGGGTATGGAAGCCGGCCTGCACCGCTTCTTGAAAATTAACGTGATTCGGGTAATGAAAATCATATAAATAGCCGCCTTCAATCGGCACAATCGGCTCGTTGTGAGTGAACCATTTTTTCACCTTGTCACCGAATAGCGAAAAGCATGTTTTGGCGTAATGTTCAAATGCGTCAACGGTGTTCCGGCTGACCCAGCCCCCCTTACGTTGAAGGGCGAGCGGCATGTCAAAGTGAAACAAATTGACAAACGGCTCAATGCGATGGGCAAGCATTTCATCGATGACGTCCTGATAAAACGCGACCGCTTTCTGATTGACCTCGCCAGTTCCGTCCGGAATCAATCTTGACCAGGAAATAGACAGCCGGAAGGAGTTATGGCCGATTTCTTTCATCAGCCGGATATCCTCCTTGTATTGATCGTAAAAACGTGACGTGTCGCCGGGGCCGACGCCGTTAAAAAAACGGCTCGGCTCTTTTTCATACCAGTAATCCCATATGTTTTGGCTTTTTCCGTCTTTGTCAGCGGCGCCTTCTGTTTGGGTGGCGGAGGCGGAAGACCCCCACCAGAATCCTTCCGGAAAACGATATTGAATATTTGATTCAGTCAATTGATTTCTCTCCCTTACTGCGATTTTGATTACATACTCATGCTGTCATCCCGGGCATGCTGCTCGGTCTCAGCTTCTTTTTCCTTTGCCATGTTTAATTTGTCCAGCGCTTTAAGAAACGGGAACCAGATGACAAACACAATACAGAGGTTGACCAGCTGCATAATGCCGCCCATGACGGAATTGGTCGCCATAATCCCGTTAATGAAAAGGGGGACGGTCCAAGGCACGGTCACGCCGGTAGGAGGGGGCACGATCCCCGCCGACATGGCCAGGTAGGTGACAAGGGTGACAACCATCGGCGCGATGACCCACGGAATGATAATGATCGGGTTCATCACGATCGGCAAACCGAAAATAACCGGCTCATTGACGTTGAAGATGCCCGGCGCGAGACCGAGTTTGGATATCTGTTTCATCTGTTTGCTTTTCATAAAAAGCAAGATGGCGATCACTATGGCCAATGTCATTCCGGTTCCGCCCATTCCGACGGTGTAAATCTCCATAAACGGCTTAGAAATAATATGGGGAATCTCTTTTCCCGCTGTATACGCTGCCAAATTTTCGACCTGTAATGTATTCCAAATCGGGTCCATCACGGAATTGATAATGATTTGTCCGTGAAGTCCGAAAAACCATAAAATCTGAATAAAGAAAACAGCGATTAATGTAGGAATGATGCCGCTTCCAAGTCCGACAAGCGGTGCTTGAACCGTATGATAAATGACATCATGCAGATTGGTGTGAAAGATCTGGGTGACAGCCGCATTGATCAAGAGGAAGACGGTAAGCGTGATAAAAGCCGGAATCAATGCGGCGAACGATTTAGCAACAGCCGGAGGAACACCGGCAGGCATCTTAATCGTTAAGTTTCTCTGAACGATTCTTCTGTAGATTTCACCTGACAAAAACGCGGTCATCATGCCGAGAAACATCCCTTTTGCTCCAAGCCGGTCAACCGGAATGACGCCTGCGACCGCTTTGCCCGTTTCCGGCTCTGAAACGAACGGGGTGAGCAGCAGAAAAGAAACCAATGCGATCGCTCCGCCGAATACGGCCTCCACTTCGTAGCTTTTGGAAAGGTAATAGCCGATCCCGAAGACGACAAAAATGGACATAATCCCCATCGTCGCCGTCGAAGCGCCGCCAAATCCGGATTGAAAGACAGACAGGGCGGAGCTGCTCATGATTTTGTTTAAAAACGGCAGGTTCGTCAGCACGACGAACACCGAACCGAAAATGGTCAGCGGAAACGCCAGCATAAAAGCATCCCGTAAGACTTGCAAGTAGCGGTTATTGTTTAATTTGCCCGCGATCGGAACAAGGAATTGGCTGATTTTCTCAAACACGTCTTCACCCCCGGCTTTTTATAAATTCTTTGATTGAAATAAGTCGAGCATTTCTTTGACGAGCTCTTTCATTGAAAGCGCTGACATTAAGTGATCTTCAGCATGCATAAAAAGCAGAGAGACATCCGTTTTGGCGCCGCCGGCTTCTTTTTGAATCATCTGAAAATGGATGTCGTGCGCTTTCCCCAGTTCTTCTTCAGCCTTTGTCAGAAAGGTGTCTGACTCATCTGTCCGGCCGTCTTTATAAGCGCGTATCGATTGAATAATATTGCTGCGGGCATTGCCGCTGTGAAGAATCAGCTGAAAACTGATCTGTTCATCCGTGTACGTTTTCATGCTTATCGCCTCCTTTATTTGTTCTCTATCAAGGCAACGGCCTGTTCGTATGCTTTTTTGCCGTCTCCCATGCCGTAAGCCATCATGTCAATCACATCAACGGTGATGTGAAGCGGGTCCGCATCTTTTTGAAGCTCACCTTTTAAAAAACTCATCTGCGGGCCGATCAGTACGACGTCTGCGTCTTTCATCGCTTCTTTTGCTTTATCCTGTCCGACTGCCCAAATCTCGGCTTCCTCACCGATGGAGCGGGCGTAATTCTGCATTTTCGTAACAAGAAGGCTGGTGGACATGCCTGAGCTGCAGGCTAATAAAATTCTTTTCATGAGGAATCCCTTCTTTCATAAAGTTAAAACGTTTTCATGAATATTATAATCTTTTGAAATTAAATGTCTATACTTTTAAAATATAAAGTTTTACTTTTCGGATTTTTGACACAAAAAAACCTTTTAAGATTCAACTTAAAAGGTTTTTCATCTCAAGCGAGCCATAACAGCCATAAATAAAGTCCGATCAAGGTGATGAATAACGTCGGAATGGTTAATATCAGACCTGTCTTGAAATACATTCCCCAGGAAATTTTCACGTTTTTCCGGCTCAGCACGTGGAGCCATAACAACGTCGCCAGCGATCCGATCGGCGTGATCTTCGGCCCGAGGTCAGAACCGATAACATTCGCGTAAATCAATGCTTCTCTCATCAGCCCGTGAGTGTCCGTTCCGCTGATGGCTATGGCGTCAATCATCACCGTCGGCAGGTTATTCATAACGGAGGAGAGGATCGCAGCGATAAAACCCATTCCGAGTGTGCCCGCAAACAATCCGTGATCCGCCGCTTTCTGAATAAGCTGAGAAAGAAGATCCGTCAGTCCGGCATTCCGCAAGCTGTACACGACAACATACATGCCGACAGAAAAAAACACGATGGCCCACGGGGCGTCCTTGATGACTTGTTTCGCAGGGACGGCGGGGCTTCGCTGCGCCAGAATGAGAAAAATGACCGCGATGGAGCCGGCAACGAAGGAAACGGGTATCGACAGCAGTTCGCTGACGAAATATCCGATCAATAAAACGGCCAGCACAGCCCACGATAACCGGAAAAGGCGTTCATCCTTAATCGCGGATGCCGGATGTTTCACAAGACCGGTGTCATACCGTTTCGGAATGTTTTTTCTGAAATAGAGATACAGCACCAAAATGCTTGCCGCCAGAGAAAAAAGGTTGGGCACCAGCATGCGTGATGCATATTCAATGTATCCGATATGAAAGTAATCGGCGGATACAATATTGACCAAATTGCTTACAACGAGCGGAAGCGAGGTGGTGTCGGCGATGAATCCTCCGGCGATAATAAAAGGAAAAACCAGCTTTTCAGGTAAATTCAAAGCCCGCACCATCGCCAGTACGATCGGGGTCAAAATGAGCGCCGCTCCGTCATTGGCAAACAGGGCGGAGACAACAGCCCCTAAGACCGACACATAGAGAAACATCCGCAGCCCGCTGCCTTTGGCCGCCATGGCCATATGCAGCGCGGCCCACTCAAAAAAACCGATACTGTCAAGAATCAATGAAATGATAATAATGGCGATAAAGGCAAGTGTCGCATTCCAGACGATTCCCGTCACTTCCGCGATATCGTGCAGGCTGACTGCTCCGGCGATCAAAGCGAGGACCGCTCCGCCGCAGGCAGACCAGCCGATTGATACATGTTTCGGCTGCCATATGACAAACACAAGTGTCAGCACAAAAATCAGCGCTGATAAAACCGCAACTCCCAAGAATATATCCCCCTTACCGGCATGTAACAGTGACTTCTTTTTGCCGCAATGTCTGTAAAACTTCGTCCTTTTCATCTATCTGCTGCAGAATCGAGCAAACCAGCGCGTATTCCGGACCGGACGGATGAATGGCATAGTACCGCCACTGACCCTCGCGTCTTTCCCGCACAAGGCCGGCGTTCTTTAATTTCCGCAAGTGCTGGCTGATGCCGGGCTGACTTATATGAAAAATAGCTGTCAGCTCGCAGACACAATATTCCTTATCCTTCAGAAGCTTCAGCATCAAAAGCCTCGTCGGGTCGCTTAGAAGTTTGAGGCACTGGCTGATCCCTTCGGAACTTAAAGCATGATGCCTCCGTTCCATGCGCTCACTCCTTTTTTACACTATTATATAAGCAGATGTTTATATAAGTAAACGACAATATAAAAAAGCCGGCCTTGCACTTTTTGCAAAACCGGCTCGTGTTTATTTTTGGAACAGTTTTTTCGCTTCATCCATTGCTAATTTATTTCCCAGTGCTGAATAATCAAGCCAAGGCTGATCGGCAATTTTATAGACGTGGTTTGCTTTCACGGCCTTCAGCCCTTTCCATACAGCGCTTTTTTGCAATTCTTTATAGGCTTGCTGTGACTTGTCGTCTCTGTTAACGACGACGAAAATCGCATCTGCGTTGTAATCAGGCAGCACTTCTTGAGAAATGACTTCATAAGGGCGGGAGGTGTTCATTTCTTTAATGCCGTCAGCCGGTTTCAGCTTCAGATCGTCAAACAGAATCGGTCCCATCGGACGGCGTGTGCTGAAGACGCGAAGCTCTTTTGCGTTCACGCGGATCGCCATGACTTTGGCGTTTTTCCCTAATTCCTTATTCATCATGGATCTGACTTGTTTTGTTTCATCTTCGTAATCTTGAATAAATGTTTTCGCTTCTTTTTCACGGTTGACGATTTTTCCGATGTCTTTTAAATGATCGCGCCATGTGCCTTTATCAAGGTCGAAAACGTGTGTGTTTCCGATTTTCTTGTATTTTGACACATCTTTTCCCGCAAATTCTTTATCAAGATAAATGTTGTCTGGATTCAGCTCAAGTAAAGCTTCCATATCCGGGTCTGAGGCAGGTCCGAGTTTTTTCGTGTCTTTCAGCTGATTTTTCACATGAGGGAGAAAATCTTTTAATTCTCCGCCCACGACGGAACCGGCAGGTGTAACGCCGAGAGCCAGCAGATCATTTGTCAGGTGAATGGACATCGAAGCGATTTTATGATCGCCGGATTTCTTTTTTGACTCCGGCTGTGTTGAATCGGATTGGCAGGCAGCCAATAAGAAAATACACATGAAACTGACGAGCGCAATTATTTTTTTCATGGGAATACTCCTTGTTTTATGATTTGATTTTCATGACGAGATAGAGAAAATACGGCGCGCCGATGGCTGCAGCAACCACGCCGGCCGGAATGGCGTTCGGCTGAAACAAAGACCGGCCGATGGTGTCTGCCGCGACAAGAATGACAAGTCCGATTAATCCTGCAATCGGAATAATATGCTGATGCATGGTGCCGACGAGCCGTCTTGCCAAGTGAGGGGCGGCAAAGCCGATAAAGCCGATTCCCCCGGCCATCGCAACGCTCGCGCAGGACAAGCCGACCGCTATGGCGATCAGCATGATCCTTTTTCTCTGCACGTGTGCGCCGAGCCCCGCGGCTGCCTGGTCACCGAGCATTAAAATATTCAAAGAGCGGGCGTTAAGCCATGCAAGCGGTGCGAGAATGCCGATCCAGGGCAATAGCGACCACACGTGAATCCAATCCCTGCCCCAGACGTTTCCCACCAGCCAGCGGGAAGCGAATGTATAAGTTTCTTCATTCAGGCGCAGCGACATAAACAATGTAACGGCGCTGAAGCCCGCGGAAACGGCGATCCCGACTAACAGCATGCGGATCGTTAAAAAACCGTTCAGCCTGTCGTACGTAAGCACTACGATCAGCAGGGCGGCGAGTGTTCCGCCCGCAAACGTAAACAGCGGGATGAACATCGACGCTTGCGCCTCCAGGGAATGAAAGAATGTGATATACATCATCAAACCGAAGGAAGCGCCGGCATGCAGTCCGAGAATGCCCGGATCGGCAAGCGGATTTCGGGATACACCCTGCAAAATAGCGCCCGACACTCCTAAACCGATGCCGGCCAGCATCGTCACCAGAATCCGGGGAAGCCGGTAATCGAATAAAACGGTTGTGCTTTGAAACGTGCCGTATCCGAACAGCGTTTTTCCCACCGTGAGAGGAGAAAGCCGGAATGAGCCCGTATGCAGCCCGATCAGAATAATGCAAACGGCGATGACCAGCAGAATGAGTCCTGCCGCCGCCGCTTTTTTTGTTTCTTTCTGCACTTTCATTTATAAGTCTCTCCCTTCCTTGCGGGCAATATAAAGAAAGAAAGGGACACCGACAAGTGCGACCATGATGCCTATCGCCAATTCTCTCGGGGGACTGACCGTGCGTGAGGCCAAGTCGGCCAAAATCAAAAGAATCGCGCCGAGTAACGCGGACATCGGAATAATCAGCCTGTACGTAACGCCGACGATCTTTCGCGCGATATGGGGAATGACCAGCCCGACGAAGCCGATCGCGCCGGCAGCGGAAACAGACACACCGGCAAGAACGACGGCGATCATTAATCCGGCGGCACGCGTCAGCGCCGTGTTCACCCCTAAATTCGCCGCCACGTCATTTCCCATTGAGAGAAGGGTGACGGACCGGCCCATGAATGTCGCGAGAATGATGAAGACCGCAATCACGGGAACAAGGACTTGTAAATGAGCCCACTTGATCCCTGACACCCCGCCGGCGTACCAGAAGGCCAAATCCTGGCTTAAATCGTAATAAATCGCCACACCGGTACTGAGTGAATGTAAAAGAGCGGCTACGACCGCCCCGGCAAGCGTTACTTTTAAAGGTGTCATGCTGCCTTTTCCCGCCGCACTGATAAAGAAAATCAAGCCGGTGCTTGCCAGTGCTCCCAAAAATGACATCACCATCAGCAGGGCGTATGATAAATGAGGGAAAAAAGCAAAACTGAGCGCAACAACAAACATGGCGCCCGCGTTTACGCCTAAGACACCCGAATCGGCAAGCGGGTTTCTCGTGACACCCTGCATGAGGGCGCCGGCTGCGGCAAAAGCGGCTCCTGTAACGGCCGCCCCGAGCACCCTCGGAAGACGCAATTCATGAATGATCTGCTGGCCCGTTATATTCGGATTGTAATCAGCAACAGCCGACCAAACCGTATGTAAAGTAATGTCTTTCGCACCGAATGAGACGGCGAAAAAAATAGATACAAGCAGCCCGATCACAGCGATCAGGAAGAAAACCCCGTTTTTTAAGATGCTGATCAGACGGTTTGCGGACCTGACAGAATCGCTCAAAAATCAATTCACCTACTTTTATGATCATTGTCCGGTATTTATTGAACATGAGAATCATTTTCATTTGAACCATCATATTATACCGAGCCGATTTTCAAAACGCAATAGAGCGTTCAACAATAATGTCCTTTTTTTCTCTCATGTTTATATTGTAAAAAAGAAGTGAAAAACGTGAAAGAGGAAATCGCTATATTCAGAAAGGAGGGAGGCAAATGGCGGGAGAACGAAAGCCTTTGCCGATTGAATTTTACCAGAGACCGTCAGTGGAGCTTGCCCCTTTATTGCTCGGCTGTCTCTTGGTGAAGGAGACGGATGAGGGAACGGCTTCAGGTTTTATCGTGGAAACGGAAGCTTATATGGGAGCGGAAGACCGGGCGGCGCACAGCTTCGGCAACCGGCGCACGAAACGGACGGAAATTATGTTCCATGAGGCGGGCCGCATTTATACATACGTCATGCACACTCATACATTAATGAACGTCGTAGCCGCGGACATCGGCATTCCGCAGGCCGTGTTAATCAGGGCGGCGGAGCCTCATGAAGGACAGTTCCTGATGGAGAGCAGGAGACCGGGCAGACCCCCGAGAGAGTGGACAAACGGCCCGGGAAAACTGACGAAGGCGATGGGCATTTCAATGAACGACTACGGCGGCATGATCACGGAACCGCCGCTGTATATTACAGAGGGTTTTACGCCTGAGCATATATCAACAGGCCCGAGAATCGGGATTGACAACAGCGGAGAAGCCCGGGATTATCCGTGGCGCTATTGGGTGACGGGGAACCGGTATGTCTCACGCTGACCATGTTTACAAACGCTGATAACAGGGGAAAGACAAGGTAAAAGAAAGGGGATTCAGACATTGAAAAAATTTTTCAAAACGATTATCAAATGGGCGCCCGTCATCTATCCGATCATCAGAAAAATCATAAAAGAACGGAAGGCATCTAAGCGGAACCGCATGTCCGCATCCCGAACAGCCGGCTGATCCGGCTGTTTTTTTACGGGCTTGGCATCGGATTGCCGCATTGACTTGAAATCCTCCCCATTATAGAATTTACATACATTTACCCCTTCCTCATTCTTTTTGCCCATTTTTCACGTCTGCATCTGATCTGATAGGAGGTTTTTCTCATGCTTCATGGGCGGCTTCGTGAACTTTTGCGCTTGCTTTTAGCTGCTGAAACACCGGTTACAAGCTCAGTCATCGCTGCAAATGTAAAGGTAACGACGCGGACGGTCCGCAATGACATAAAGGAACTGCAAACCATTGTAGAAAAACACGGCGCATCCATTCAATCTGTCAGAGGGAGCGGCTATAAGCTGCTGATCCGGAATGAACAGCCGTTTAAAAACTGGCTTCAGGACAATTTCCAGCAGAACAGCACCGTGCCGATTTTTCCCGATGAACGGATAGATTACCTTATGAAAAGAATGCTTCTGGCCGACGGCTACCTCAAGCTGGATGACTTGGCGGAAGAACTGTTCATCAGTAAATCCACACTTCAATCTGATTTAAAAGAAGTCAAAAAACGGCTCCGCCCCTATGACATCATTTTGGAAACAAGGCCGAACTACGGCTTTAAGCTGCGCGGCGAAGAGCTCCGCCTCCGTTATTGTATGGCGGAATACTTAGTGGACGACCGCGAGCCTGAGCCTGATCTCCTGAGTGAAAAGGCCGGTATTCTGCCGAAAGACGACATTCATGTGATCCGCACAGCCATTATGAAGCAGGTTCGAAACCATAAGATCCCGCTTTCTTTCTTCGGCCTGAACAATCTCATCATCCATATCGCCATTGCCTGCAAACGAATCCGGACAGAAAACTATGTATCTCTCATCCCGGAAGATCTTCATGATATTAAGCTTGAAACAGAATATCAGTCAGCGGAAGCCATCGTAAAAGAGCTTGAATCTGCGCTTTCGGTCACCTTTCCCGAACAGGAAACCGCCTATATCGCCATTCACCTGCTCGGGACAAAGCGCATGACCCAGTCACAACTGGAAGGAAAAGAGCTTACAAGGCTGATAGACGGGGAAACCAGCCGTTTGACGGAGGCCATGATCGAAGCCATTGAGCGGGAGCTGAAGCTCGGAATCACGGACGACAATGAGCTGAAAGCGGGTCTTGCGCTCCACATCAAGCCGGCGATTAACCGAAACCGGTACGGAATGAACCTGAGAAACCCGATGCTCTCCGCCATAAAGGAAAATTATCCGCTCGCATTTGAAGCGGGAGTGATTGCGGGAATCGTGATCAAGGAGCAAACCGGCATTGATATTCATGAGAATGAGATCGGATATTTGGCGCTTCATTTCGGAGCCGCCATTGAAAGGAGAAAGACGGAACGGCCGCCTAAACGCTGCTTGATTGTCTGTGCGTCCGGCGCCGGCAGCGCACAGCTTTTAAGAGAAAAGCTCCGTTCCCGGTTCGCAAAGCGTCTTGAAATCGTCGGAACGGCTGATTACTGCAGCCTTGACCAGCTTTCCTTTGAGTCGATTGATTTTGTGGTCAGCACAGTTCCGATCAAAAAAGACCTGCCCGTTCCCGTATTAAAGGTTCATACGCTGTTGGGCGGCGGGGATTTTACAAAAATCGACGCCATGCTGGAAGAAAAGCGGGAACAATTGAACTTTCTGAAACCGGAGCTGGTATTTTTGCAGCAGGATCTGGAGACGAAGGAGGACGTCATCCGTTTTCTCGGACAGCAGGTTGCAGAAGCCGGCCTCGCTTCTGATTCTCTGACCGATTCTATTTTTGAAAGGGAAACGATTTCTCCTACGAGTTTCGGCAATCTTACGGCGATTCCGCACCCGCTCGTTCCGCAGACAGACACGACGTTTTGGGCGGTATGCACGCTGAAGAAGCCGATTGACTGGGCGGATAAGCGTGTCCAATTTGTCTGCCTGCTCTGCGTCGAGAAAGAAAGCAAAGCCGACCTCCAGCATATGTACAAATGGCTCGGCGGCATGTTAGATGATCCGGCCGCGGTAAGCCGTCTCTTAAAATGCACAACCTATCAGGAGGTTTTACGAGTATTCAGAGACAAACGATCAGAGAAAGACCGGGATACACCTTTTTTCCGTTAACAGCGGAAAAAGCCTGAGTAGTTATGAAAGCGATTTCATAATATGATGGTACTAACATCGAGACATACAAAATATCAAACTTTCAGGAGGTCTTTTACATGAATATATTACTCGTTTGTGCAGCAGGGATGTCAACAAGCTTACTCGTCACCAAGATGGAAAAAAGCGCGCAGGAACAAGGAAAAGAATATAAAATCTGGGCGGTGTCAGGCGATTCAGTCAACCAGCATATTGATAAAGCGGACGTATTGCTGCTTGGGCCTCAAGTCCGTTATTTGCTTCCGCAGCTGAAAAAATTGGGTGAATCAAAAGGAGTGCCGGTTGAAGTCATCAATACCGTCCATTACGGCACATGCAACGGAGCGGAGGTTCTGAAATCAGCGGAACAGCTCGGAAACGCATCGTAGAAAGGGGCGGGCCGTGTGAATAAGGTGAACCAGTTTTTAGAAGAGAAAGTCATGCCCATTGCCGGAAAAATTGCCTCCCAGCGGCATCTGCAAGCATTGCGTGACGGGATCATCCTCACCATGCCGCTTATTATCATCGGTTCATTTTTTCTGATCATCGGCAACCTGCCGATTCCGGGATATGCGGATTTCATGGCAAAGACGTTCGGAAGCGCCTGGTCTCAAAAACTGCAATATCCGGTTGATGCGACCTTTGAAATCATGGGTCTTGTCGCCGCTTTCGGAATCGCCTACCGCCTGGCCGAAAAATACGGGGTGGACGCTTTATCGGCCGGTGCGATATCTTTGGCGGCGTTTCTCTTGGCAACGCCGTACAAAGTTCCGTTTCTGCCTTCCGGCGCCAAAGAGGAAATCATGGTCGGCGGCGGCATCCCGCTGTCTCTCATGGGAAGCAAAGGGCTGTTTGTCGCGATGATCATCGCCATGCTGTCGACGGAAATTTACCGCCTGATCATCCAGCGGAATTTCGTCTTCAAAATGCCGGACGGCGTGCCTCCGGCGGTCAGCAAATCATTTGTCGCTTTAATTCCCGGCTTTGCCGTCATCTTTCTGATCTGGGGTGCGCGTTTAATTGTCGAAGCGACGCCGTTTGAAAGCCTTCATAATATTGTAAGCGTTGTACTGGGGACGCCGCTCTCGATTCTTGGGGGAAGTCTCGGCGGAAGCTTGATAGCCGAAGCGGTTCAAATGCTCTTGTGGGCGTGCGGATTACACGGGGCGAACATAGTCGGCGGCGTCATGGCGCCGATCTGGTTCGGAGCGATGGATGCCAACCGGATTGCGTTTCAGGCGGGCGATGCGCTTCCGAATATTTTCACCCAGCAGTTTTTTGAAATCTGGATCAACATCGGCGGAAGCGGCGCGACACTGGCGCTCGTGGTCACCATGTTTCTCCGTTCGCGAAGCAAGCAGATGAAGCAGCTTGGGAAACTCGCCATCGGGCCGGCCGTCTTTAATATTAATGAGCCGATTATTTTCGGAATGCCGATCGTCATGAACCCGATGCTTCTCATTCCGTTCATTATCACACCGCTTGTCACACTGGTCCTTACCTATATCGGCATGAGCACTGGCCTCGTCGCCAAACCTGCCGGCATTGCCGTCCCATGGACGATGCCGCCGATTTTCTCCGGCTATCTTGCCACGGGCGGAAAAATATCAGGGGCTGTCATGCAGGCGATTAACATCATCACAGCCTTTATCGTGTACTATCCGTTCTTCAGAATGTGGGATTCGCAAAAGCTGAAAGAAGAAAACGAACTTGAACAATCGCAGGCGCCAGCCGTACAAAGAGACGAAAAAGCCGTGCTGTAGAGAAAGGGAGTGAAACACATGAATGAAAAAATGGAACAGACCATTTTTCAGATCATCCTGCATGGCGGCAACGGCAGAAGCGCATCAATGGAAGCCATTGCCGCCGCAAAGCGGGGGGACAGAGCCATGGCGGAAGAAAAGCTTCAGGAAGCCGCAAGGGAACTGACCGAAGCCCATCATTATCAGACAGAACTGATCCAAAATGAAGCCGGCGGAGAAAAAACAGACATGACGCTTTTGATGGTGCATGCGCAAGATCATTTAATGAATGCCATGACCGTGAAAGACTTGGCCGCTGAGTTAGTCGAGATTTACGAAAAAGTGAGTCTGCAAGGGGGAGCAAAAATATGACAAAAGGAATTAAAATTGTAACGATCGGCGGAGGTTCAAGCTATACACCGGAGCTTGTGGAAGGCATCATTAAACGCTATGAGGAACTGCCTGTCAGAGAATTATGGCTCGTCGACATTCCCGAAGGCGAGAAAAAACTCAATATTGTCGGCACGCTTGCAAAACGCATGGTCGAAAAAGCGGGTGTTCCGATAGAGATTCACCTGACGCTTGACCGGAGAGAAGCCTTGAAGGATGCGGATTTCGTAACGACTCAATTCCGCGTCGGCCTTCTTGAGGCCCGCGCCAAAGATGAACGGATTCCGTTAAAATACGGCGTAATCGGCCAGGAGACAAACGGTCCGGGCGGTTTATTCAAAGGGCTGCGCACCATCCCGGTTATTCTGGAAATCGCGAAAGACATCGAAGAGCTTTGTCCGAATGCATGGCTCGTGAATTTCACAAACCCTGCCGGCATGGTTACCGAGGCCTTGCTCCGCTACTCGAATCTCACAAAAGTCGTCGGTCTCTGCAATGTGCCGATCGGCATTAAAATGGGCGTCGCAAAAGCATTGGACGTGGATGTCAGCCGGATCGAAGTGCAATTTGCCGGGCTGAATCACATGGTCTTCGGATTAGATGTTTTCTTAGACGGCGTCAGCGTGAAAGATCAAGTCATTGAAGCCATGGGAGACCCGAAAAACGCCATGACGATGAAAAATATCTCAGGCGCGGAATGGGAGCCTGAATTCCTGAAGGCGCTCGATCTGATTCCTTGCGGCTACCACCGCTATTATTTCAAAACGAAAGAAATGCTCGAGCATGAAATAGAAGCGTCACAGACGGAGGGCACACGCGCCGAGGTCGTGCAGAAGGTTGAGAAAGAACTGTTCGAACTGTACAAAGATCCGAATCTCGCCATCAAACCGCCGCAGCTTGAAAAACGGGGCGGAGCGTACTACAGTGACGCGGCCTGCAACCTGATCAGCTCCATCTATAACGACAAACATGATATCCAGCCCGTCAATACGATAAACAACGGCGCGATCGCCAGCATTCCGAATGACTCAGCGGTCGAAGTAAACTGTGTTATGACGAAAGACGGTCCGAAACCGATCGCCGTCGGTGATCTGCCGGTGTCTGTCCGCGGACTCGTCCAGCAAATCAAATCATTTGAGCGCGTCGCCGCTGAAGCAGCCGTCACGGGAGATTATCAAACGGCGCTACTTGCGATGACGATCAACCCTCTCGTCCCGTCAGACTCCGTGGCAAAGGCCATTCTGGATGAAATGCTTGAGGCCCACAAAGAACATCTGCCTCATTTCTTTAAGTCGATTGAAGCATAAGAGCAGTAAAAAAACCCGGATTCGATTCCGGGTTTTTTGCTTATTTTGATTCGCTTAGTGAGGCGACTTCCGTCGTCCAGCCGAACACGTCGGCTTCCGCGCCTTTTTGAATGCCTGTAATGGTATCATACAATTTCTTCGAGATCTCTCCGGTTTCACCGCTGCCGATGACAAGACTTTCATCATTCCAGATCAGTTCGCCGACCGGAGAAATGACCGCAGCCGTACCGGTTCCGAATGTTTCTTCCAATCGGCCGTCACGATGCGCCTGGATGATTTCATCGATCGAAATCTTCCGCTCAGACACAGTCAGTCCCCAATGTTTGAGAAGGGTGATGACGGAATTTCTCGTAATTCCTTCAAGAATGCTTCCGTTCAGCTCCGGCGTCACGATTTCGCCGCTGATTTTGAAGAAGATGTTCATGCTGCCGACTTCTTCGATGTATTTTTTCTCAATGCCGTCAAGCCATAAAACCTGGGAAAATCCCTTCTCTTCCGCAACCTGCTGCGCCTTCAGGCTTGATGCATAGTTGCCGGCGGTTTTCGCGTTTCCGGTGCCGCCTTTGACGGCGCGCACGAATTCGTTTTCCACGGCGATTTTTACCGGTTTAATGCCTTCTTTGTAATAAGAGCCGACCGGGGAAAGAATGATAAACAGCTTGTACGTATGGGATGCCGCTACACCGAGGAAAGGCTCAGTCGCAATGATAAACGGACGGATATAAAGGGAAGTGCCTTCCGCTTTCGGAATCCAGTCTTTGTCGATGGCTACGAGCTGTTTCAGGCCTTCAAGAACAAGCTCTTCATCAATGAGCGGGATGCAAAGGCGGTCATTTGACTGGTTCAGGCGCTCCATATTTTTCTCCGGTCTGAACAGAAGCACTTCCTGATCCTTCGTTACATACGCTTTAAGCCCTTCAAAAACGGTTTGGCCGTAATGATAAACCATGGCCGCAGGATCCATTGAGATGGACTGATAAGGGATAATCCTCGGATCATACCAGCCTTGATCGGCGTCGTAATCCATAACAAACATATGGTCGGTGAAAATTCTGCCGAACGCAAGGTCATGGGGGTCCGGTTTCGGTTTTTTGGCTGAAGTCAATTCAACACGAATGTCTTGTTTCATATTGTTCTGTCTCCCTATTGGTGTTATTGTCAAACTTATTTGAAAATAATTTATATTCTATTGTATACCTTCAACAAATATTCGCAATAGTTTTCCTCAAATTTGTGAAAAAATCAAATCACATAAAAAGCAGGGGAGAGAATGCCCCCTGCGTGTTCGTTTTTACGTATTCTGTCATCACCGTGCTCAGTGAACCGTCACCTTGCCGGTTTTGTAAAACTGCTCCATTGCTTTATCGACGTACACCCAGCCCTTCCAGGCGATATGGATGGTGTCTTTCATAAAGTACGGATCATATTCGTGCCCGGATAAGTCGGCAACCTGAAAGCCCTTCGCTTTAATTTGCTTAGTGACTTTTTTGTAGTAATCAGTCCGGCCTTTTTTCGGGAATTCGGTGTAGTCGTAAAACTTCCCATTTACGGGAATGACGACAAACATCGGCTTAGCCCCGGAATCCTTCAGAATAGTAAGCATATCTTCAAAATCTCTGAACTCCAGTGACTTTTTATAGGCGTATGTTCTGCCTTTGTTTGAACCTTTGGCTTTAGGCACTTTATTCTTGATTTTTTTATAAACAGAATCGTCTATAAAAAACGGATTAGAACGCGTGTGATCTTTACCATATTGAGCAGCCAGTTTTTCAAGCTGGGACCAGGACTTTCCCTTTAGGTTATTATTAACGAAACGTTTTGGTCCTTGCGGCTCTTCTATCGAATAATAAAGGTCCTTCTTTTCTAAGATATTATAATAAAGCTTCGCAGCCGGTGTTAATGCGTTTACTTTCCATGTCTGACCTTTTACAGCCGCTTTATACAGTTCAGACAGGACTGCATCATTCTGTACAACTTTGTAGTGCAGCATACGCTTCATCATTTGTTTTTTCAGTTTTGGCTCAATGTTGTGATTAAAAGCCAAGTCAAGAGCTTGCAATGATGAGAAATTAGGAGCAAAATGCTGCTCATTTGAACCATGTTTTGTAAACCATTGCGGTGATACAATAAATACCATCTTTCTGCCTTTAAGCTGATCAGCATGAGCGGCAAAATTTATGGCATGAATTAAAGATTGCGAACCGCCTTTTCCGACAAGATAAGGCGTAAAGCCTTGGTTGTTCACTTGGAAATAGTTGGACGGGTGAAACTCATCCAGTCTTGAAAGCTCGGAAGAACCGAAAATCGGCAGATACTTCGAGTCTTCGAACATTTTGTTTTGAAGATAGAGTCCCTGGAACATATTCGGATTTAAGGCTGCCGCCGACTCTTCGACACGTTTTTCAGGAATGAAGCGCGTAAGCCATGAAGCCGGAACTGCGATAGCTCCGACAAACAGGACGAACGCTAAAATAATTGGTCCAAAGAAACGCTTTTTCATTTACTTCAACTCAGTCAGTTTGTTTACAATGTTGTTTGGCGTATTCCACTCGTCACGGTCAAATTCAGTGATCGGCACTGTAATGCCGAAGCGGTTTTCGATGGCGACCAGCAGTTCTACAGTTCCGAAAGAATCAAGCAGTCCTTCTTCAAAGATTTCAATATCAGGATTTTCTTTCACAGCGTCCTCCTGACAAACTTCAGCTAATACGTCTAATACTTCCTGTTTAAATTCCATGTGTTTTCAATCTCCTTTAGTGATGAAATGGTTTTCCTGAGAAAATATAAAATCCGAAACATACGAAATGGAATGTGATGACGATGGCTAAAAAGGCCGTAAAACGATTGGCGGGCAGCCACTTGTATTTCTTATTCCATTTCTCAAAAAAATTATACCCGGTCATTAATACGGCGTGGTACAGGCCGTATACAATATATTGCAGGGCGAGTCCGTGCCAGACGCCCATCAGCATGAACAGCAGGAAATACCCGATGTTTGAGACGGCCATCCGGTTCTTTATCCATTTTTTCTTTGTCATCCAGAATACAAAGCGCATAAATACGTAGTCTCTGAACCAGAAGGATAAGGACATGTGCCAGCGGTTCCAGAAGTCTTTAATGTTTTTGCTGATAAACGGCTTATTAAAGTTTTCCGGAGATTTGATACCCATGATATAGCTTACACCGACGGCAAACATCGTGTAACCCGCAAAATCAAAAAACAGGTACAAGCTGTATCCGTACATGTACAGCACATTACCCCACAGTTTGCTGTGGGTGATATGAGACAGATTCATAATGAAATACGTGTTAATCGCATATCCGATAATGAATTTGTATAAGAAACCGATAAAAATTTTATGAATGCCGGTATACAGTAAATCAGCGTATTCTCCCTTTGTCCATACTTTCTGTTCGTCCTTGGCAAATCTGCGGTATCTGTCGATCGGACCGGAAGAAATGGTCGGGAAAAACATAATAAAGTACAAAAGGCGGTGAAGCGGCATTTTTTCTTTAATCAGTCCGTCTCTCGTTTCCATGATCAGCTGGACGCCTTTAAATGTCAAATAAGAAATTCCTAAGAAACTGATCAGGTTATGAACCGGGTGATGAGGCGCCGGCGGAAAGAAAAACGGCCATAATTTAGATAAAAACAGGGGTAAAATGGACGCGATCACGGCCATACTGAAGACAAAGCCGCTGTTGGCTTTCAGTCTGTAAGCGAGATAACCCCTGATTAAAAGCACCTGCCACAGCGTAAAGATACATAGTGCGATCACGCCGTGCAGATCATGCGCGAAAATCAAAGCCAATACGATGATGGATATAAACATGTTGTATCCTTGGAATCTCTTGCCGTTCAGCCCTAAAATAATCGTCGGCAAAAGAAGGATTCCAAGTAAGATAAAGAAGAAAAACGAGCTGTAAGGCGTCATACAAGAACCTCTTCGCCAATGCGTTTACGGTCGATTTTTCCGTTCGCAGTCATTTGAATGTGGTCCTGATAAATGAATTTTCTCGGAATCATGTAGGCCGGAAGCGAAGCGGCCAGTTCTTTCTTAATGGCGCTTGTCAGCTGGAATTCTTTTTCAAAATCATGTTTTTCAGGCACGATGGCGGCAATTAAATATTCGACAGGTCCGTTAGGCTGATACGGGATGACAACCGCCGTGCGCACATATTGAGACTGCCTTACATGTACTTCGATTTCCTCCAGCTCCATGCGGTAGCCGTGAAGCTTAATCTGGAAATCAAGGCGTCCTTGGCAGAAAATCTGACCATCCTGAACATAACCGGCATCACCCGTGTGATATGCCCACTGGCCGTCGATCGGGAAAAACGCTTTTTCCGTCAGAGAAGGTTCTCCGAGATAGCCTTTGCTTACGCTCGGGCCCGCGATGATGATTTCCCCTTTTTCTCCGTCCGGAAGCTTATTCCCGTTTTCATCCATGATGAAGATATCCATATCGGGTTTTGCAAAACCGACAGGCAGAGATTCATTTTCATCAATGATCTGCTGCGTAATTTCAACGGAGGTGACGGCAACCGTTGTTTCAGTCGGGCCGTATGTATTGAATACGCGGGCCTTCGGAAAACGGTTTAACAGCTCCTGTGCCACGGCAGCCGGAAGCGCTTCTCCGCAAAACATAAATACTTCTGCCTCAGGCAGGAGCTCCTGCGTAAAGCCGGGGTCCATCAGACACATTTGGACGAAAGACGGCGTCGATGTCCAGACGTTCAGTTTGGATTTCTCCAGCTCTTCAAATAGTACTTTCGGTTTATTGATTTTGTCTTTCGTTACGCAGTGCAGCGTACCTCCCGTTTGAAGCGACGGGAAAATGTCCATGACAGATAAATCAAAAGAAAACGGAGCTTGGTTTAAGAATGTCTTACCCTCGCCCACAGGAAAATCCCTGCAGATCCAGTCAGTAAAGCTTTGCAGGTTATCAGCCGATATCTGCACGCCCTTCGGATTTCCCGTGCTGCCGGACGTGTAAATAATGTAAAACGTGTCCAGCTCTTTTACCCAGTTCTCACGGCTGAGGTCTGCATCTCCGTCAGCTGCAAGCTCTTCGGGCGTAACGGTTTTAATCAGATTGCTTCCTGTATCGACTGCATCGCCCGATACGCTGATAAGCAGCTCTGCGCCTGAGCTTTCAATGATTTTGACGATCCGCTCCGCCGGAATGGAAACATCGACAGGGATGTAAGGGCGGCCCGCTTTGACGCTTCCTAAGAAAGAAACGATCATATTCGGCTCCATATGTCCGTAAACCAGGACAGGCGCTTTCGAACCGTCAGCTGTATGTTTTTGAATGCCGGACGCAACCCGCTCCGACAAATCCCATAATTCCCCGTAAGTGAGGGAATGATCTAAGGAACGAAACGCTTCGGCCTGCGGCTTGGCGTCTGCGTATGTTTTTATAGCATCAAGTAGTTTCATAGTTATCCTCCCCGATTAGAAATCGTTGTAAATATAAGTGCCGGTATTCGCTGTATGAAATCCATACATCCAAAAGAGCAATACTAATATCAGAAAATAAAAGCCCGTATGAAACGTCCATTTGATCAATGTATTTTCATAAGCACGTTTTAATTTTTGCATCATATTCAAAATTCCTTCCCCGCGTATTCAATAATTACACCAGTATATGACGATTAGATTAACAAAAAGTTTCAAAATATGTCTAATATCCTAAGCTTAAAATTTCCTTAAAAATGAATGAGAAACAAAAGGATGGAAAACACGCATGTATAAATTGGCAAATGATCATACTAAAAAGGCGCTGTTCAGGCGGGATTTTTAACTTATCGTAAATATAAACGAGGTAAAAAAAATTTGGCGGCTTTTTCTTAAGCAGGCTTGTGCCGAATCCCAATGGAGAAGGGCGAAAAGCCGTTTCCGGCAGGATAGCCGATAAAGCGCCGCATCTTGTGAAATGAGGAAGAAATTATTATGATAGATAAGGTAGCAGAAAACGTGAAAACCCCAATTCAACACTACTGTTATCGGCTGACTGTGAAAGCCTTTTAATAGAAAGGAAGAGGAAAATGAATCAAAACAATATGGGGGGCAGCCAAAAGACGCCCGAGAAAGAAAGCATGGGCCGCATTTTGTGGCAGCTAACCCGCCCTCATACATTGACGGCATCGTTTGTGCCCGTACTTCTCGGCACCGTATTGGCGATGTTTTACGTAAAGGTTGATTTCCTGCTGTTTTTGGCCATGCTGTTTTCCTGCCTTTGGATCCAGATCGCCACGAACTTATTCAATGAATATTACGATTTTAAACGCGGTTTAGATACGGAGGATTCCGTCGGTATCGGCGGAGCGATCGTCCGCCACGGCATGAAGCCGAAAACAATTCTGCAGCTGGCGCTCGGCTCTTATGCGATTGCCCTCGTGCTCGGTGTTTATATCTGCATGAGCAGCAGCTGGTGGCTTGCGGCTATCGGCCTTGCCGGCATGCTGATCGGCTATCTGTATACGGGCGGCCCGCTGCCGATTGCGTATACACCGTTCGGGGAACTGTTCTCCGGCATTTGCATGGGCTCTGTATTTGTCCTTATTTCTTTCTTCATTCAGACAGGCAGAATTAATGAACAAAGCATTTTGATTTCCATCCCGATCGCCATCTTGGTCGGAGCCATTAATCTGTCCAACAATATCCGTGATATTGAGGAAGATAAAAAGGGCGGACGTAAAACCCTGGCCATTTTGATGGGGCATAGAGGGGCCGTTATGATACTGGCCGCATCTTTTGCCATCGCTTACATCTGGATCATCGGTCTTGTCATCATGGGTTACACAAGCCCGTGGCTGTTCCTGGTCTTCCTGAGCGTGCCGAAACCCGTTCAGGCCGTGAAAGGCTTTGTGAAAAACGAAATGCCGATGAACATGATTATTGCGATGAAATCAACGGCGCAAACCAATACATTCTTCGGATTCCTGCTTTCCATCGGACTCCTGATCAGTTATTTCCGCTGATCAAATGAAAGGGCAAATGCCATAACCGGCATTTGCTTTTTTTTATGACATAATCTTCACGATATTGTAAAGAACCTGACCGCGGACTGACACGTCTCATATATGGACAGCAAAGCAAGGAGATGAAAAAAATGGACTTGTCAACAGCCCATATGGATGATTTGAAAACGGTCATGGAAGATTGGAAAAATGAATTATTAGTTTATAAATTCGCTTTAGATGAGCTGGATACGAAGTTTTCTATCATCAGCCAGGAATATAATCTGATTCACGGGCATAACCCGATCGAGCATACAAAATCACGCGTGAAAAGTTTTGAGAGTATCGTCAATAAACTGATGCGCAAAGGCTGCGATGTGACGACGCAGGAAATGAAAGAGCATATTCATGATATTGCGGGTGTCAGGATTATCTGTTCCTTTATTTCCGATATTTATAATGTCGCTGAGGTTTTGAAGCAGCATAAGGACCTGAAGATCGTAAAGGTGAAGGATTATATCAAACATCCGAAGCCGAACGGCTACCGCAGCCTGCATTTGATTATTGAAATTCCCGTTTATTTGACGAATCGTGTGGAATATGTGAAGGCGGAAATTCAAATCCGCACCATCGCCATGGATTTTTGGGCGAGTCTTGAACATAAAATTTATTACAAATTAAATAACGAAGTCCCAAAGCATCTGACCGACGAGCTGAAGGAAGCGGCGGACATTGCCCATTATTTAGACGAAAAGATGCTTGGGATTAAGAAAGAAGTCGATTAAACAATTGATGCATCACAACCAGCCGGACCGCTTTTATGTGCAGTCCGGCTGGTTGTTTTTATGTTTACGTGTTTTCGCTTTCCTGCGCGATATATTCTGACGATGATTCAGGCTGAAATCCTGATTGAATTTGAACAGAGAATGCAAAAGATATCAAATCGCAAACAGCACATTCCCGCAGAAAAAATGTGTAAGATCGAGGTTTACTTTTTTTAAAAAGGGAAAGACATTTGTACAACAAAAAGGGAGATGAATATCAGTGGGAAAGAATGAAACAATGCATATCGTATCATGTGCCGATGATCATTATGCTCGTCATTTGGGTGGGATGTTCGCTTCTTTATTGATGAATATGGATAAAACAAGGGATGCGAAATTATATGTGATCGACGGCGGAATTACTGCCGAAAACAAGGACAAGCTTGAACAGACCGCGATGTCATTCGGGACGCCGCTTGAATTTTTAGAAGTAGACGCTGATCAATACAAGCATGCAGTCGAAAGCAGCCACATTACAAAAGCGGCTTATTACCGCATTTCCATCCCTGATTTAATTAAGGATGAGTCCGTAAAGCGAATGATTTACATTGATTGCGATGCAATTGTGATGGAAGATATTTCGGTTTTATGGGACTTGGATATTTCCCCGGCAATAGTTGCGGCGGTAGAAGACGCCGGACAGCATGAAAGGCTGAAAAAAATGAATATCAGCGACACTGCCAAGTATTTTAATTCCGGTATTATGATTATAGATTTCGAACCTTGGAGAAAACAAAATATTTCCGAAAAGGTGATTGATTTTATTAACGAAAACAGCTCGGAGGATTTTCTCGTGTTTCATGATCAGGACGCGCTTAACGCGATCTTATATGATCAATGGCATGAACTGCATCCGCGCTGGAATGCGCAGACGCATATTATCATGAACGAGAAAACGCCTCCTGAACTGATCGACCGTATACGTTACAGAGAAACACGTGCCGAACCGGCCATCGTCCATTTCTGCGGCAGCGACAAGCCTTGGAATACAGGCACCTCGCACCCGTATCGTGATCATTATTTCCGATATATGTCCTTTACGAAATGGAACACGATCGACCGCCCGGCCATGAACCAATAGGCAGGTGTGATGAAACGCTTGTGAAGCCGTTATCCGGCTCATAAGCGTTTTTTGCTATTTCACCCGAATCGCACGCACGCGTTTTTGCAGGCTGGTCTTTTCGGCAGACGGCTTCAATCGGCTGACTGCCGTTTGCGCCGCTGATTTTGCTTTTTTCGTCTTTGTTTTTTCAGCCGTTTTTACTTTGTCTCTAGCCTGCTGCCGGTTGAGTTTATCTTTTATCCGGTCAAGCCGTTTTTCCAGAGCGGTTTTTTCTTTTCCCGGCTGGATTTCGCTGACTGCTTTTTGGGCTTTTGCGGTGCTGGCCTCAGAGGTCTTTTTTTCCGCCTGCTTGACGCTGGCCTCAGCTGTTTTCAAAAGGCTTGAGTTGACAGCGTTCAGCCGCTTTTGCAGCCCTTTTTTCTCTGAACCGGCCGGTAATTTGCGAATGGCGCTTTGTGCGGCATTGACGGCGGTTTTTTTCTTTTGTTTTTCGGCAGTCCGGACTTTGTCTCTTGCGTCCGTCACATTTCTTGCCGTCTGAACTTTATTGATCCGGGACTCGAGAGCGGTTTTTCCCTTTGACTTGGACAGCTTGCTGACGGCCGTTTTTGCTTGATTGATATCTGCCTGTTTTTTCGTCTTTTCCGCTTTTATTACGGTCCGTTCGGCATAGCTCTTTTGCTTTACATGATATTGCACCAGGCCGTACCCGAATCGGCTGTCACGTCCGGGAGCGCCCAGATCTTTGACGTTTTGCTGCATCTGCTGCCGGAGCTGTGTATTTGTTTCCTCGGGATATTTCTGCCTGAGCAGCGCGAACATGCCGGTGACGTGGGGCGCGGCTTGAGATGTGCCGTCAGCCGTGGCGTACATTTGATTCAGATACGTGCTCGTAATATTGGTGCCGGGTGCGGCAAACTCAATTTGTTTTCCGGTCGTGGAAAAAGCCGCGAGCCCGTTTTTTTCAGTTGACGCTGAGACTGCCGTTACGCTGCTGTAGGCGCCCGGATAATTGACGGGTTTTTTGTTGCCGTCGTTTCCTGCGGCGGCTACGATCACGATTCCTTTTTTGTATGCTTTGTCTACGGCGTCGTGAAGAATTTTGCTGTCTGCGTTAGTTCCGAGGCTCATATTGATGATGTCCATTTTATTGGCGATCGACCAGTCGATCGCTTTAAGAAGGCTTTTAAGATCCCCTGCACCCTTTCTGTCTAATGCCTTAACTGCATATAACCGGACATCCGGCGCGATGCCGTCAATGCCGTATCCGTCATGTTTGGCCGCAATGATTCCGGCGACATGCGTCCCGTGTCCGTTGTCATCTTTGTATGAGGAAGTATAGCTGACTGCGGAATAGCCTCCGGCAATGGAAAGGTCATCATGAGGGTAAATGCCGCTGTCAATGACAGCCACTTTCACCTTTTTTCCCGTCAAGCCTTCTTTCCACGCCTGCTTGACCTGAGTCGGTTCTATATCCCATTGCGGCAGCGCGTAACTGCTGCTTTGGGCCGCTGATAACGGGCGGATATCAGAACCGCCTGCTGCCTGAAAGGATACATTGTCTTCTACATATAAGATGTCAGGGTCCTGTTTCAGGTCTTTCACCGTTTGTGAATCGGCTGACACGGCGACTGCCGGGAGATGCTGATAGGTCTGTTCCACATCCGCTCCGCTGTCTATGGCGGATTCCTTGCCGTTTTGATTTTTGTACACCACGATAACGTCCCGGTCGTGCGTCTCGGCGTGCGCGGGCGCCGCGGCGGAGAACAGGCCGGCGCACAAGGCCGCGGCCATTATCGGTTTCAGGGTGTGATACATTGCAATTCCCCCTTTTTCTTTATATATCGGCAGTGCGGAATTCTTTTTTTCCTGAGGGATAAGGAAAATTTCTGTATGCAAATGTAAGCGTTTCCAAAATATGATGGAGAAAATGCTTTAAGACATCTGCGCAATGAACTCAAAAAGGGGGTTTTTGATAAATGAGTACGTTCAATCGGGTCATGGAAGAAAAAATCATGCCTGTCGCCGGAAAAGTCGCCGGCCAAAGGCACTTAAGAGCTTTGCGGGACGGCATTATTTTGACTATGCCGCTTATCATCATCGGATCGGTTTTTCTGATTCTGACGAGTCTTCCGATTCCCGGTTATGCCGATTTTATGGCTGGTCTTTTCGGTGAAAATTGGGTTGAAAAGCTCGGGTATCCCGTGAATGCGTCCTTTGACATTATGGCGCTTGTCGCCGCCTTTGGGATTGCCTACCGGCTTGCGGAAAGCTATGAGGTGGATGCCCTGTCGTCGGGAGCCATTGCCCTTGCCGCCTTTTTATTGGCGACGCCGTATCAGATTCCGTTTATTCCTGACGGCTCGGCAACAGAGATTATGGTGGGAGGCGGCATTCCGATTTCGCTGCTCGGAAGCAAAGGTCTGTTTGTCGCGATGATCATTGCAATGCTGTCTACGGAAGTGTACCGGTTTATCATACAAAGAAATATCGTCATTAAAATGCCTGACGGAGTGCCGCCTGCGGTCAGCAAATCGTTTGTTGCGCTCATCCCCGGTTTCATTATTATTACGCTTGTATGGCTGGCCCGTCTGTTTATTGAAATAACTCCTTTTAAAAGCCTCCACAATGTCGTAGGCGATCTGCTGGGCACCCCGCTGTCTATTCTGGGCGGGAGTCTCGGCGGAAGTCTTATCGCCGAATTCGTGCAAATGCTGCTTTGGTCGTGCGGCATACACGGCGCGTCCATTATCGGCGGCGTCATGTCGCCGATCTGGTATGGGGCGATGGATGCCAACCGTTTGGCTTTTCAGGCGGGAGAAGCGCTGCCGAGCATTTTTACGACACAGTTCTTTCAAATATGGATTAATGTCGGCGGAAGCGGAGCGACGCTTGCCCTTGTGCTGACCATGCTTGTGCGCTCCAGAAGCAAACAGATGAAACAGCTCGGCCGTCTCGGCATCGGGCCCGCGATTTTTAACATTAACGAACCGATTATTTTCGGGATGCCGCTCGTCATGAATCCGCTGTTAATCGTGCCCTTTATCATTGCGCCGCTCTTGACCATTACGGCGACGTACATCGGGATGAGCACGGGGATGGTGGCAAAACCGGCGGGAATCGCCGTGCCGTGGACGATGCCGCCGCTGATTTCCGGTTATTTGGCGACGGGCGGGAAAATCTCCGGTTCGGTCATGCAGCTGATCAATCTCCTGATTACATTTATCATCTATTATCCGTTTTTCCGAATTTGGGATCTTCAAAAATGGAGAGAGGAACGGGCGGCGGAACAAAACGTCACTGAAGAAACATAAAAAAACGGGCGCTTTCGCCCGTTTTTTTAACGCTGGAAAAATTCGATCCATTCGCCGTCAGGTCCTTCAATGTAAAAGTAGCGGTACCCGTTCGGAAGCGTCGTGATTTCTTCATCAATAAATACGGCGCCCTGACGCTTCGCATGCGTGAACTCCGACGCGATATCTTCTGTCAATAAAGCGACATGATGCACTTTTCCTTCTGCGGGAAGCTCGCTGCTGTAGCCCTGGATCAGCTCAATTTCTGTCTCCGGCCCTTCCTGAAAGCCGAGAAAGGCAAGTTCAATAATGCCGTTCGTATGAGTGATACGATCCTTTAACTGCATACCGAGAACGTCTTGATAAAAGGCGATGGATGTTTCAATATCTTTGACCATAATGCCTGTATGGTCGATTCTTTTGGCTGTCATGGTTTTCCCCCTGTTTTGAATTTTTCGGGACAATGCGGTGTTGATCATGTTTTATGGTACGATAAGAGAAAGCAAAACGAAAGAGGAATGCACAATGAAGCTACTTACAGTGAAAGATACATTTGCCGGAAAGCTGAAAAAAGGATTCCCCCTGATTGAAAAAGACGCTCTGTCCGGAAGCTCGGCTCATTTAACAGAGGGCGATCTTTTTGATGTGACATCCGAGAAGGGTGAGTTTATCGGAAAAGGCTATTACGGTTTGCAGAATAAAGGAGTCGGCTGGGTGCTGTCCCGCGAGAGAGATGAACGGATCGACGGACGTTTCTTTCTGGACAAGCTGAAAAAAGCGGCTGAAGCAAGAGCCCATCTGTTTAAGGCGCCCGATACGACGGCGTTCCGGCTGTTCAACGGTGAGGGCGACGGCATCGGCGGCGTCACGATTGACTTTTATGACGGTTATCTGCTGATTCAATGGTACAGTAAAGGCATTTACGCTTATAAGGACAGCATGATTGAGGCGATTGACGGACTGGAGCTTTCTCATAAAGCGATCTACGAAAAGAAACGATTCGATACGGCCGGGCAATACGTGGAAGACGACGATTTTGTCAAAGGCGAAAGAGGAGATTTTCCGGTCATTGTTCAAGAAAACGGCATCCGATACGCGGTGGATCTAAACGACGGGGCGATGACGGGCATTTTCTTAGACCAGCGTCATGTACGCAAAGCGATTCGGGACAAGTATGCAAACGGCAGACGGGTGCTGAATACGTTCTCTTATACGGGGGCATTTTCCGTTGCGGCGGCGCTTGGCGGAGCTGAGAAAACGACCAGCGTCGATGTCGCCAACCGCAGTCTCGCAAAAACAATTGAACAGTTCAGCGCCAACGGAATTGATTATGAGGCGCATGACATTAAAGTCATGGATGTTTTCAAATACTTCGGCTATGCGGAGAAAAAAGGGCTGGAGTTTGACCTCATCATCCTTGATCCGCCTTCTTTCGCCCGCACAAAAAAACGGACGTTCAGCGCGGCGAAAGATTATAAAAATCTGCTGAAGGAAACGATCGCCATCACCGCAAAAAACGGCATCATCGTCGCTTCGACAAACAGCAGCGCCTTCAATATGAAGAAATTTAAAGGCTTTATAGAGACCGCCTTTAAAGAAACAAATGAGCGTTACGACATTTTGGAAGAATACACGCTTCCGGAAGATTTCAAAACGATTCCCGCGTTTAAAGAAGGGAACTATTTGAAGGTTGTTTTCTTGCGGAAAAAATAAACAAAAAAGCCGGGCGTGAAGCTCCGGCTCTTTTCTATTCAATAATGTGCTGCACCCGGCCGATTCGCCCGTCTTCAAGGCGGACCTTAATGCCGCGCGGGTGGAAGCTTGAGTTCGTCAAAATATCCTTCACGATTCCTCTTGTCAGCTTTCCTGAACGCTGATCGGCTTTCAGGACGATATCGACTTCAAGTCCTTTTCTGATGCTGCTTCGCTGCTGGCCGTTCATATGACACATCCGTTCTTCAGTCTTTTCACTTCATATCTTATCATATCGTGTTTTCGCCATTTTATGAAGGACAGACGAATCAATCCTTCATAGCAAATAAAAAAAGACCGCTCTGTAAGGAGCAGTCTTTTATGACATAAACGAAAGCAAAATCGGGGCCGCGCCCAGCGTCATAATTGCGGCGAGAATCATGGACACGCTTGAGATCGTTCCTGATACGGAGCTGAGCTCAAATGCTTTAGATGTTCCCGCTCCGTGCGCGCTAGTTCCGAGCAGCACGCCCCGGGCAATTTCGTTATCAATGCGGAAATAGCGGATGACCATCGGCCCGATGATCGTTCCCAATAAAGCCGTTAAAATGACGAAAACCGCTGTAACGGCCGGCATCCCGCCGATCATTTCTGAAACGTTCATGGCAATCGGCGTCGTCACGGATCGCGGCACGAGACTGTCGACTAAGCTGCTGCCGAGATGGAACCATTTCGCGATAAAGGCCGTTGACAGAATGGCGATACATGAACCGACCGCTACGTTCAAAATAATTTCCACGGCGTATTTCTTTAAAATCGGGAAATATTTATAAAGCGGGATAGCGAACGCCACTGTTGCCGGCTGAAGCATATCGGTCAGCAGTCCGCCGCCGAGATTGTATGTCTGATACGGGACATTGACAAGAAGCAGCAGTACGACCAAAACAGCGGGCGTAATCAGAAGCGGCGACGTATACACCCGCGGAAAACGAGTGTAGAGTTTTTTCGCGCCCAAATATACTAAGACAGTTAAGAATAAACTTATGATTCCGATGAACACGTTTGTTTTTTCTCCTTTCTTTTTGCTATCAGCTGTGTAAGCGTACCTGTTGAAACCATCACGACAAATGTGCTGATGACGACGACAAGTAAAATGCTTACGCCGAATTTAGACATAATATCTCCGTATTCAATCACTCCGACGGCAGACGGGATGAAAAACAGCAGCAGCTCACCGAGGAGCCATGCTGCGCCAAGCTCAATCCATTCAAGTTTGATAATCTTGAAATGCAATAATGTGAAAAGAATCACAATCCCGATTATACTGCCGGGAATATTTATATGAAGAGCCGCCGTGACCCAATTGATCAGACGCGCAAATATAAACAGCAGAGCGATTTGAATAACGGTAAGCAGCAATTTTTTCATAATGATGCCTCCCTTATATTTATATTGTACAGAAGGTTTTGCTATAGGTAAAATACATATAAAGAATAATGTGTATTCCTTTTGTCTATAGAAAGGATGAAATGTAATGGATATCCGGCACTTAACGTATTTTTTGGAAGTGGCCCGTTTGAAAAGCTTTACGAAGGCTTCACAGTCTCTGTATGTTTCACAGCCGACAATCTCAAAAATGATTAAAAACCTGGAGACGGAGCTCGGCATTAAGCTGTTTTACCGCAATGGCCGGCAAGTTGAACTGACTGACGCCGGGCAGAGCATGTATGTGCAGGCGCAGGAAATCACAAAGTCCTTCCAAAACCTGACGTCAGAGCTGAACGATATTATGGAAGTGAAGAAAGGGCACGTCCGCATCGGTCTTCCGCCGATGATCGGGTCCGGCTTTTTCCCGAGAGTGCTCGGTGACTTCCGCGTCACATATCCCGATGTGACGTTTCAGCTTGTTGAGGACGGCTCTATTAAAGTGCAGCAAGGGGTGGAGGACGGCTCGCTTGATATCGGGGTCGTCGTACTTCCCGCGAATGAAGAGATTTTTCATACGTTCACAATCGTCAAGGAAACCCTTATGCTCGTCGTCCATCCGTCACATCGGCTCGCTGACGAGAAAGAATGCAGTCTCCACGAATTGAAAGAAGAGCCGTTCATATTTTTCAGGGAGGATTTTGTCCTTCATAATCGAATTATGACGGAATGCGTGAAAGCCGGATTCAGGCCTCACGTCATTTATGAAACGTCACAGTGGGACTTTATCAGCGAAATGGTATCGGCCAACCTCGGTATCGGCCTGCTGCCGGAAAGAATCTGCCGCGGTCTTGATCCTGACAAAGTCAGAACCATTCCGCTCGTTCATCCGGTCATTCCGTGGCATTTAGCCATCATTTGGCGGAAAGACCGCTATATGTCCTTTGCCGCCAGAGCCTGGCTGGAGCATACGAAATCGTATTTATGGAATCCGAAAAAGAGAAAAAAGGATGATTAAGCATGGACGCACAAACCGCAGCTCAACACTTGAGTAAAGTACGGGATCAAAACCCGCTCGTTCACAGTATCACCAATAATGTCGTCACGAACTTCACCGCTAACGGACTGCTCGCGCTCGGCGCATCGCCCGTTATGGCTTATGCAATTGAGGAGGCAGCCGACATGGCGAAAATCGCAGGAGCGCTCGTCCTGAATATAGGAACCCTCAGTTCGGCGTCGGTTGAAGCTATGATCGCGGCCGGAAAATCGGCCAATGAAAACGGCGTTCCGGTCATTTTTGATCCGGTAGGCGCCGGCGCCACGCCGTTTCGGACGGCATCAGCCCGCAAGATCATACAGGAGGTCCGCTTGTCCGTCATTCGCGGAAATGCCGCGGAAATCGCCAATATTGCCGGCGCCCCTGATTGGAAGATAAAAGGCGTGGATGCGGGGGAAGCCGGAGGAGATGTGGTTCAGCTCGCTAAGACGGCTGCAAGCGGGCTGAAGACGGTCATTGCGATTACCGGAAAAACCGACGTCATCTCCGACGGCACCGACACATACGCCGTACATAACGGTGATAAACTGCTGACGAAGGTGACGGGGGCGGGATGCTTGCTGACGTCTGTAATCGGAGCCTTCTGCGCAGCGGGGCAGGACGTTCTGCAAGCGGCCGTTTCAGCCGTTTCTGTATACGGAAGCGCCGCTCAGCTTGCCGCTCTGGACACCTCCCATAAGGGGCCGGGCAGCTTCCAGATTGAGCTTTTAAACAAGCTGGCAAGCATCTCAGAACAAGAAGCGGCCGAGCTTGCCGCAATTGAAAGGGTGACAGAAAAATGACGCGTATTTCTCGGGAAATGATGAAGGATATGTTATCGGTTTATTTTATTATGGGATCAAACAATACAAGCTCAGACCCCGTTTCCGTGGTGAAAAAAGCCATTGAGGGCGGCGCTACGCTTTTTCAATTTCGGGAAAAGGGGAGCGGTTCTTTAACAGGGGAGGAACGTGTCCTGTTCGCGAAGCAGGTACAGGATGTCTGCAGGCAGGCCGGGATTCCTTTCATCATTAATGATGATGTCGAATTGGCCTTGCGCCTTGAGGCGGACGGAGTGCATATCGGGCAGGATGACGCAGACGCCGAAGAAACGAGAGCGGCAATCGGCGATATGATACTCGGTGTGTCAGCACATAACGTCTCCGAGGTGAAGCGGGCGGAAGAAGCCGGAGCCGATTACGTCGGAATGGGCCCGGTCTATCCGACCGAAACAAAAAAAGATGCTGAAGCCGTGCAGGGCGTTACATTGATTGAAGAGGTGCGGCGTCAGGGCATCACCATTCCGATTGTAGGAATCGGCGGCATTACGGCTGACAACGCGGCGCCCGTCATTGAAGCGGGTGCAGACGGCGTCAGCATGATCAGCGCCATCAGCCAAGCCGAAGATCCAAAAGCGGCGGCGCGGAAGTTTTCAGAGGAAATTCAGCGCTCCAAAGCAGGGCTGTCCCGATAGGACGGCCCTTTTTCTGTGTGCGCAAAAAGGCAGTGACGGACTTGGAGAATATAAGCCGTATGTCAAGAACAGGGCAATCAGCTTGCAATATCGACCGAAGTGTTTGACGGCTCTATCGCTTCGCTCAAAGTGATGCCTGAACCAATCATTGCCGGCGCCGAAGGCTTAAAAGCCCTCTATGAAACAGTGAAAAGCGCGCAGTGAGAGATCATTTCGAGGTCACGGAAAAACTTGATGCGGAATTCAGCGAATTTGAAGGTTTGATGTCGAAATACAAACGTGCGATCAATCGTATATGTCTTGTGATACATTAAGTACAGATCAAATCAGAGAGATAAGCACGAAGCTGACGGCCCTTTCTGAAACCATGTCGAAGATTGCCGATGTGCTTTAAAAGGAGTTAAGACGCAGCATGAGCGATGAACAAAACAAGGAAAAACAGATCCACAGACGGGATGTCCTGAAGTGGGGCGCCGTCGCGGGCGCCGCCGTTGCTGTCGGAGCGAGCGGCCTCGGAGGACTCGCGCCGCTCTTCAAACCGGCGGCCACCGCTTCAAAGAAGAATGATGAAAAACGTGATCGTGATCAAATCGTTCCTTTTTACGGAAAGCACCAAGCGGGAATCACAACGGCGCATCAGACGTATGTGTATTTTGCGGCGCTTGATGTCATGTCAAGCGACAAAGCCGATGTCATCTCCCTTTTCAAACAATGGACAAGCCTGACGCAGCTGCTGACTTCAGGCGCCGTCCCGTCGGGCGAACAGAAAAATAAATATATGCCTCCGCAGGATACCGGGGAGTCGCAGGATCTGGCACCGGCGAATTTGACCGTTACCTTCGGCTTCGGCCCCGGGTTTTTCGAGAAAGACGGGAAGGACCGCTTCGGACTGAAAGATAAAAAACCGAAGCACCTCGCCGATATTCCGCCGATGCCTAACGACAAGCTCGATAAGAAACAAGGCGGCGGTGATATCGTCATACAAGTCTGCGCGGATAATGAACAAACGGCGTTTCACGCGGTGCGCAACCTGATGAAACAGGCATCGGGGGTGTGCGAAGTCCGCTTTCTCAATAAAGGTTTCTTAAGCGGCGGGAAAAACGGAGAAACACCGCGCAACCTCTTCGGATTTAAAGACGGCACCGGCAACCAAAGCACAAAGGATGAAAACCTGATGAATTCGATCGTTTGGGTTCAATCAGGAGAGCCTGACTGGATGACGGGCGGCACGTACATGGCGTTTAGGAAAATTAAGATGTTTTTAGATATATGGGACCGTTCATCCTTGAAGGAACAAGAGGACACGTTCGGGCGGGTGAAAAGCTCGGGCGCGCCTTTCGGACAAAAAAAGGAAACCGATCCCGTGAAGCTGAATCAAATTCCCGCCGACTCGCATGTCAGCGTGGCAAAATCAACCGGCAGACAGATTCTGCGCCGGGCATTTTCCTATACGGACGGAATTGATCCGAAGACGGGTTATGTTGACGCAGGCCTGCTGTTTATCTGCTTTCAAAAAGACCCGGACCGCCAATTTGTCCCGATGCTGAAGGCTTTGGCGGCAAAGGATGCGCTGAATGAATACACACAAACGATCGGCTCTTCCTTATTCGCCTGTCCCGGCGGCTGTAAAAAAGGAGAATATATCGCCCAAAGGCTGCTGGAATCGTGACACCTTCCATATGGAGGGTGTTTTTAAAAAAAACACTTGTAACTACATATGTTACAACTTAAAATAAAAAGGAAAGGAGACTTACAATGACACTGCAGATTAAAGTATATTCTGATTATGTATGTCCGTTTTGCTTTGTCGGCAAAGCGGCGTTTGAAGAAGCAATCAAGGACAAGGACGTACAGGTGGAATGGATGCCGTTTGAATTGCGTCCGAGCCCCTCGCCGAAACTTGATCCGGTGAATGATCCCGCCAAGCGGCAGATGTGGAAAAACTCCATTGAGCCGATGGCGCAGTCGTTAGGCGTTGAAATCACGTTCCCCCGCGTGTCACCGCATCCTTACACGGATTTGGCATTTGAAGGCTTTCATTTCGCAAAGGAACATGGGAAAGGAAGCGAATACCATACACGCGTTTTTCAGGCGTTCTTTCAGGAAGAGCAAAATATCGGTGACGTTGGCGTGCTGACAAAGCTTGCGGAAGAAGCAGGACTTGACGGCGCTGCCTTCAAAGAGGCGCTTGAGACAAGAGCATACAGACACGTACAGCAGGAAGCGCTCCGCCATGCTTATGAAGAAGCCGGCATTACGGCAGTGCCGACGTTTATCATCGGCGATGAGAGAATCTCTGGCGCGGCGGGAAAGGAAACCTTTGAACAAATCATTGAGCGGGAACTGAATAAACGTTAACCCGAAAAAAGCCCTCTCGATCAGCGAGAGGGCTTTGCCATATAGTGTTTGACAAATGTTTGTCTGTCCGCTTCATATGCCGCGGCGTCAAATGAGTCGCCGCAAAAATGAAGGCACCAAGGGTCTTTCTGGCAGGCGACGCCGACTTGATAGCCGTGTTTTTGAAATTCAAGCGACTGTGATGTGTCGTAAAAATGAAAGCCGCGAAACAAATCCTCCCGCCACTCCACGTCATATTGAGCCGCCATTAACAAGCCGTCAATGGCGTCAGCGGGCGTAAACAGGCCGTCTTCATTGCCGTGCTCAAAGTCCAGCGGGTGATAAGCATTCCCCCGGTATTCAATCACTTTTCCCATCCGCTCTCCGCTTTCCCACCAAATGCCGTTCGGCGGCAGGGTTTTGCAGCCGGCGACACCGAGAAGGCCGAGCTCCTGATGAGATTGAAAGATATGAAGCATGTCATGTAGGAAATGCTGATGAATGATAAAGGTATCCTGATGCAGATAAATTTTATATTTGGAGGGGTGTCTCAGCGCTTTGTTGTAGGACGAGGCCATGCTTGCTGAATCGTATATCGGCATGATATCAACGGAGTATGAAGGGGGGACGGTAAGCTGCATGATATGGCTCTTGCACCGGGAGTAGAGCGGCTCGTCATTCACACAGACGACAAACAGAAATGAATGTGAATCCATTACATGCTCCTCTCGGCCTCAATCACATATTGATACGCCGATGCTTCTGTCATAAAGTCATGCCTTATGCCAAGCTGTACGCATACTTCGTGCAATGCTGCGATGGCTTTGTGGTAAGAGGGGTGATCAACGCGGATCGCCTCAATGCGTTTCACCTCATAGCCGGCGGCTTTAAATAATGAAAGCGTCTCTTCACGGGTAAAAAAACGCAGGTGGGTCTGATCCATTAATCCGGCGTCACTGTAAGTCCATTTGCCGGCTAAAAGCTCCAGCACCACTGAGATGTGGCCGACATTCGGTATGCATGCAAGCACCGTGCCGTCTTTTTTTACATAAGGACGAAGCTTTTTCAGCACGGACCACGGGTCGATAAGATGCTCAAGAACGTCTCCGAACAGCATGCAGTCGAATTGTTCTGATTCGTACGGAAGAATGGCGGATTCAATGTCGCCGCAAAGCACGTGGCTCAATTTGCTTTCCGCCTTTTTTGCGGCTTCGGGATACGCTTCAATGCCGTAAACCGTTATTCCGCGGTCTTCGATCGCCTCTCCTAAATTGCCTGTGCCGCAGCCGACATCAAGCACTGTCCGCCAGTTTTCGTCTATTTTGTTCAATAAATAAGGATTCAGGCCTTCGTAGTAGTTCTGTTGTTTTTCATCATAATAGGGATTCGTATCCATCTGTGTATCACCTCATAAATGGGCATATACACAAGATATGCAGCGGGGGGATCTCATATCACCATGTTTGGCTGTTCAATTGCGGAATGCGGACGGGAATGGTTGTCCGGTATACGGTTTGTTCTCTGATTCCCCTCTTATTGCGGCTGTTCCTTTGAAAACTCGGGTGCGGGCGGACTGTGGCAGGTCATATAGTAAAAGGATCCGCCTGTAATCTTACCGCTGGCGGATGGTGTTTTTCATTGGTGTTTTTTTCTTCACCGCTTTTTCAGTATTTAAGAAGCGCCTCACATCGTCAATGTGCAAACCCATGATTCTAGCCTCTTGAATTAACAATTGCCAATCTTGATCTATATCTTTCATTACATGAGTTTTCATAAGAACCTCCAATTGAAAAATTGATTTGCCCAGCTACAGCAGCCAATGTATAACAAATATCACACATAGTTGGCCGGTAATCCCAAATTGAAGATGAATTCACCTACCTATTCCCTAAGAAAATGACTGAAATAACCAAAATCCTTCAAGAATTCTTACGTATAATAATAAACAAATAAATACTGACTGGATAGTATGCAAATAAAAATAAATCATATGACCTATTAATATTTACCCTCAAAGCGTCGACTAGCATATTCTTTTTGCATAAAAAATACCGCAAAAGAATGATTCGGTGTAAGATAAAGTGAATGATCAAACAGCTGGGGTAAAAAATGAAAAAAAACAAATTTCAAATTAAGAGAGAAGAAACATTTGAAAGTTTTATTGACGCAGGCCTTCATCTCCTGATTGAAAGAGCTTACGATTCAGTCTCAATCGATGACATCAGTAAAGCGGCGGGTTTCAGCAAAGGCGCGTTTTACGTTCATTTTGAAAGCAAGGAAGATTTTCTGAAGCATTTATTAGACAGGCGTCAGATTAAAAAAAGGATCATCACCGGCTATCTCGATGAATTAGAAAAGCAAACAGCGCGGCCGTTGACGCTTTGTGAAGCTGCGGCAAGCGCGGCCAGTCTGTTGATGCGGTTTGTAAACAGCAAGCCTGCCTGGAATGTTGTGTCTTTTGCCGTTCATATGCCTACTTACAAAGTCGTCAGTGAATATGAAGCTTATATCCGTCTTTATAAGTTATGGATAGAAGAAAGCACCATGTACATAAATTGGCTCAAATCGAGAAATTTAATAGAAGACCATATAGATACCGAGCATACCGCTAAAATGATGTGCGCGCTCATCGACGGGATGATTAAGCAATCCAATGTGCTGGGAAGGCCGGTTACTTTCCGCAGCATGTTTGACGCGCTCTATGTTTTTGTCAGCGGCAGAAAATCAGGGTAACGTTCTTCTTGATTTGACAAAAGGTTTAGAAAAGTCTTTCAGAAAGCGAGGAACTGCCATGCGCTACAGAGAAATTATGATGTATATCATTATGGGGATATTCACGACCATCGTGAATATCGCCAGTTTTTACTTTCTGACGTCGGCATTTGAGATGGATTACAAGGCGGCGACCGTCGCTGCTTGGGTTCTGTCCGTTCTATTTGCATATGTCACGAATAAACTGTATGTATTTCAGCAAAAGACCGCGGGGATGCGGAGTCTGATGAAAGAATTGACGGCCTTTTTCAGCGTGCGGGTATTGTCCCTCGCCATCGATCTCGCCATGATGATTCTTCTGGTCAGTCAATTTCATATGAACGAAACGTTGGCGAAAATCGCCGATAACGTCATTATCGTAGTCGTCAACTATGCGGCCAGCAAGTGGATTGTCTTCAGAAAAGCGAAAGAAGAGGGCGTGTCATAACGGTTTCTTTCCGCGCCCCGGGGGAAAGTGTAATAGTGAAAGGGGATGCGTATGAAGCACAAAATAAAGAAAGCGTTTGCTGATGTATTCGGGGAATCGGAGGACCTGCGCATTTTCTTTGCGCCCGGCAGAGTGAATCTCATCGGAGAGCATACGGATTATAACGGGGGCCACGTCTTTCCTTGCGCGCTGACGATCGGTACATATGCAGCCGTCCGGGGGAGAGGGGACAGGCTCGTCAGAATGTACTCTCATCATTTTCAGGAAGCGGGCATAAAGGAATGCAGTCTCGATAATATCCGTTATCAAAAAGAGGACGGGTGGGCCAACTATCCGAAAGGGGTCATGGCAGAATGTCTCGGCAGCGGTTTTTCCCTTCCGCACGGCTTCGATATTGTGTTCTGGGGAAACATCCCGAACGGCGCGGGGCTGTCATCTTCGGCTTCGATTGAACTTGTTACGGCGGTCATTCTCAAGGAATGCCATCAGCTTGAGGCGGATATGCTCGACTTGGTGAAGCTCGCTCAGACGGCGGAACATTCCTTTATCGGCGTCAGCTGCGGAATAATGGATCAATTCGCCATCGGAATGGGAAAGAAACATCATGCGATTCTGCTGAATTGTGGGACGCTCAGCTTTGAATATACAAAACTCGGGCTGTCGGGGCTGTCGATCGTTATTGCAAATACCAATAAAAAACGAACGCTTGCAGACTCAGGCTATAATACGAGGCTCAAGGAGTGCGGGGAAGCGCTATGTGATCTTCAGAAGCATCTTTCCGTTCAATCACTGGGAGAGCTGACCCCTTCCGCTTTTGACGCTCATGCGGAGCTGATTCAGAATGAAGTGAACAGACGCCGGGCGAAACACGCCGTCTATGAAAATCACCGCACAATAGAGGCCGCCGACATGTTCAGTAACAATCAGCTTCATCATATCGGTGAATTAATGAGGGATTCGCATCTCTCTTTACGCGATGACTACGAGGTGACGAGTCATGAGCTGGATACACTGGCTGAAGCGGCCTGGCGCCACGGCGGGGTGATCGGATCAAGGATGACGGGAGCCGGTTTCGGCGGCTGTACAGTCAGTATCGTCAAGGACGATGCGGTTTCGGATTTTATTGAAACGGCAGGGGCCCGCTATGAGGAGAAGACAGGGAGAAAAGCTGACTTTTACACGGCGGATGTCGGAGCCGGAGCGAGAGAACTAAAGGGGGATGACGATGGCAATTGAGCGGCACGTGGAACGTTTAATCCGGTACGGATTGCAAAAAGAGCTGATTTCATTTCTTGATATTGAATATACGAGAAACCGTTTGTATGAAGCTTTGCATATCACCCATCCGGAGGTTCCAGAACAGAAAGAAAATGTATCGGCGGCATCATTGCCGGACATATTGGCCCCGATTTATGAATGGGCGGCAGAAACGGGCCGGATTGCAGCAGATACAGACACCTATCGCGACCTGCTGAGCGCGAAGATCATGGGCTGCTTTGCCCTGCAGCCGTCCGAGATTGTCCGTCGTTTTGAAGAAACAAAGGCGGTGCACGGGCCGGAGCAGGCGACAAAGGCGTTTTACCGATTTTCAGAGGATGTGTATTATATCCGTTCGGACAGAATACAGCGGAATGTCGGGTGGACGGCTGAGACGGCTTACGGAAAGCTGGACATCACGATCAACCTTTCAAAACCGGAAAAAGATCCGAAAGCAATTGCCGCTGCCAAAGAGCAGCCTCAATCCGATTATCCGAGATGTGTTCTTTGTAAAGAAAATGTCGGGTACGAGGGGAGACCGGATCACCCGGCGCGTCAAAACCTTCGTGTCATTCCGGTAATTCTCGGCGATGAGCAGTGGTTTCTGCAATTTTCTCCGTATGTGTATTACCGGGAGCATTGCATCGTTTTGAAAGACCGGCACGAACCGATGAAGATCAGCAAAAAAACGTTTGACCGGCTGCTGTCGTTCGTCAGCCAGTATCCTCATTATTTTCTCGGTTCCAATGCTGATCTGCCGATTGTCGGCGGCAGTATTTTAAGCCACGACCATTTTCAGGGGGGCAATTATGAATTCCCGATGGCGCGGGCGGAGACAGAAAGCCGGTACAGGCTGCCTGACTATCCGAAAACGGTGTTGGGAATTGTGAAGTGGCCGATGTCGGTCATCCGCCTGCAAAGCGAGAGTGCGTCTGAGCTTTCCGGCGCGGCGGATGCCATCCTGCGGGCGTGGCGCGGTTATTCCGATGAGGCGGCTGATCTCCTCGCCCATTCAGGAGAAACACCGCACAATACAATTACGCCGATTGCCCGGCGGAGAAACGGTTTATTCGAATTAGATCTCGTCCTCAGAAATAACCGCACCTCTGATGAGCATCCGCTGGGAATTTTTCATCCCCATCAGGAAGTTCATCACCTGAAAAAAGAAAATATCGGACTGATTGAGGTAATGGGGCTTGCGATTCTGCCGGGCCGCCTTGAACAAGAAATGAAATACACGGCTGAAGCGCTGTGCTCACCGGACCCGGAAGCGGTCTTAACGGCAGACCCTTCTGCGGCAGCGCATAAAGATTGGGCGCTCAGTGTGCTGCATAAGCGGAAGGTAACGAAAGAAAACGCGGAACAGATTCTGAAAGAGGAAATCGGCCATGCCTTTGCGCGGATACTGGAGCATGCCGGCGTCTTTAAACAAACAGAAGAAGGCAGAGCGGCTTTCCGGCGGTTTATCCGCCATTTGGGCGCTCTACCGGAAAAAAGCCCCATCCCATAAGGGACGAGGCTTTTTTTTTATCCTCTGCTTCTGGCGATCAGGCTGAATAAGAACACCACGATCGCAGCTCCGATGATTGCCGGAATAATGGCAAAGCCGGCAAGGTGAGGACCCCATGTGCCGAGCAGTCCGTGCCCGATCCATGCGCCGATCAGACCGGCGATCATTGACCCGATGATTCCCCCGGGCATACTGCCTTTTACAAATAAACTTCCGATCCAGCCGATAATAATAGCGACAATCAGAGATACGATAAAACCCATAAATATCACTTCCTATTTTTTATTATTTATGCCTATATGTTTCCTTCGTTTTGTCCATATTAAACATATAAATGTGTTTTTTATAATGAACATATCAAGGCGCGTTCCGGTCTTTTTTTTCATAATGCGTTGCGTTAAAATGGAAACCGTGTGAAAAGGTGTGAACAAAGGAAAAAATATTTCTTTTGTAGAATGTTTAACAAAATGAATCTTTTTGTTGACCAGCGTTTTTTATTATGGTAAACCTTTATTTGGTATTATTCGTTCTCACTATCTTTTTTCTCTATATATGCTAAATGATCTAAAACTTTTTATGTTTGGTTTGCGCAAGTGGAAAAAGTTCATGCATTTTTTGACGATTTTGTGACATTAGGTCGAAAAAAAGATGAACTTTAGAAAAAAATAAAGCTAATAAGGGCAGATTTTGATAGCATAACAAGGTAGATAGAGAAAAGATTTTGAGAAAGTACATTTCAGATTCACTACATCAATAGGAAGGATGGTGATCTTCTTGTTCAGAGCATTTAAACCGTTACTTTTAATAGCGATGTTGGCTGTTGTTTTCGTACTGGGCGGATGCAGCGACATTTCCGTTTTAGATCCGAAAGGACCTGTAGCAGACCAGCAGAAAGATCTGATTCTCTTGTCAATCGGATTTATGCTGTTCATTGTCGGCGTCGTATTCGTACTATTTACAATCATTTTAGTGAAATACCGCGACCGCAAAGGCAAAGACAGCGGAAATTACAAGCCCGAGATGCACGGCAACACGTTCTTAGAAGTAGTCTGGACAGTGATCCCAATTTTAATTGTTATTGCACTTTCTGTGCCTACCGTACAGACGATATATTCGTTAGAAAAAGCGCCTGAAGCGACAAAGGATAAAGAGCCTCTTGTTGTTTATGCTACTTCGGTAGACTGGAAATGGGTATTCAGCTACCCAGAGCAGGATATTGAGACGGTTAACTACCTGAACATTCCTGTAGACCGTCCGGTTTTATTTAAAATTTCTTCAGCCGATTCAATGGCATCGCTATGGATTCCTCAGCTTGGGGGACAAAAATACGCGATGGCGGGAATGCTGATGGATCAATACTTACAGGCTGACAAAGTGGGAACATATGAAGGCCGCAACGCGAACTTCACCGGCGAACACTTTGCCGACCAGAAATTCAACGTAAAAGCTGTTACGCAAAAAGACTTTAACAGCTGGGTGAAAAAAGCCCAAAGCGATTCTCCAAAGCTGACGAAAGAGAAGTATGACGAACTGATGCTTCCGGAGAATGTCGGTAAATTAACGTTCTCTTCTACACACTTAAAATACGTTGACCACGGCCAAGATGCCGAATATGCGATGGAGGCGCGAAAACGCCTTGGCTACAAAGCCGTATCACCGCACTCTAAAACAGATCCGTGGGAAAATGTAAAGAAAAACGAATTTAAAGTATCCGACGATAAACAAGATTGAAATTGAACAAGAAAGGAGGAAGCCCGAATGAAATTGAGATGGGATGAATTTTTTGTAACAGGTGACCCATTAATTCTGGGCGCACAAGTTTCCATTGCGCTTTCCACTATCGCTATCATCGTTGTACTCACATACTTCAAAAAGTGGAAATGGCTCTGGTCTGAATGGCTGACGTCTGTAGACCATAAGAAACTTGGAATCATGTACATTATCTCTGCTGTTATCATGCTGTTCCGCGGCGGGGTCGACGGCTTGATGATGCGCGCCCAGTTAGCGCTTCCTAATAACAGTTTTTTAGACTCAAACCACTATAATGAGATCTTTACGACTCACGGTACGATCATGATTATCTTCATGGCGATGCCGTTTTTAATCGGTCTGATTAACGTTGTCGTACCTTTGCAGATCGGTGCGCGCGACGTAGCATTCCCTTACTTGAACAACCTGAGTTTCTGGACGTTCTTCGTAGGTGCGATGCTATTCAATATTTCTTTCGTTATCGGAGGTTCTCCGAACGCAGGCTGGACGAGTTACATGCCGCTGGCAAGCAACGACATGAGTCCCGGGCCTGGTGAGAACTTCTACCTGCTCGGTCTTCAGATTGCCGGTATCGGTACGCTGATGACGGGTATCAACTTTATGGTGACGATCCTGAAAATGCGTACGAAAGGCATGACGCTGATGCGTATGCCGATGTTCACATGGACGACGCTGATTACAATGGTTATTATCGTATTCGCCTTCCCTGTTTTGACAGTGGCATTGGCGCTGTTATCATTTGACCGTTTGTTCGGCGCTCACTTTTTCACGCTGGAAGCCGGCGGTATGCCGATGCTTTGGGCTAACTTGTTCTGGATTTGGGGACACCCTGAAGTATATATCGTTATCTTACCGGCATTCGGTATTTTCTCTGAAATTATTTCAGCGTTTGCAAGAAAGCAGTTATTCGGTTACAAAGCGATGGTCGGCTCAATTATCGCCATTTCCGTCCTGAGTTTCCTTGTATGGACTCACCACTTCTTCACAATGGGGAACAGTGCGTCTGTTAACTCTTTCTTCTCGATTACAACGATGGCGATTTCGGTTCCGACCGGGGTTAAAATCTTTAACTGGCTCTTTACGATGTATAAAGGCCGAATCAGTTTTACAACACCGATGCTGTGGGCGCTCGCGTTCATCCCGAACTTCGTTGTCGGCGGGGTAACAGGGGTTATGCTTGCGATGGCTGCAGCGGATTATCAATACCATAATACGTACTTCCTCGTATCTCACTTCCACTATGTGCTGATCGCGGGTACGGTATTTGCATGTTTCGCAGGATTTATTTTCTGGTATCCGAAAATGTTCGGTCACAAGCTGAACGAAAGAATCGGAAAATGGTTCTTCTGGATCTTTATGATCGGATTTAATGTATGTTTCTTCCCTCAATACTTCTTGGGGCTGCAAGGTATGCCTCGCCGTATTTACACATACGGACCGAATGACGGATGGACTGCATTGAACTTTATTTCAACTGTCGGAGCCTTCATGATGGGTGTCGGATTCTTAATCCTTTGTTACAACATCTACTACAGCTTCCGCTACTCTACTCGCGAGATCAGCGGAGATTCATGGGGCGTGGGACGTACGCTTGAGTGGGCGACTTCATCTGCGATTCCGCCGCATTACAACTTTGCGGTGCTTCCTGAAGTGAAATCTCAAGATGCGTACCTGCAATTGAAAGAAGACAAAACGGATATTCATCCGGAAAGCAAGTTCAAGAAAATCCATATGCCGCACAACTCCGGAAGACCGCTTATTATGTCAGTGGCGTTCGGTATTGCAGGCTTCGGACTTGTATTTGAATGGTTCTGGATGGGCATTGTCGGCTTGATCGGCATTCTGCTTTGCATGGTGCTTCGTTCATTTGAATATGACAATGGCTACTATATACCTGTTGAAGAAATAAAAGAGACGGAAAGAAAGATTTCCGAATAAAGGAGGCGTGATTTATGGAACATGCAGAACACGGCAATTCTAACGCGCCTATGGAATATCAATCTGAAACCGGCAGACTCAATATTCTCGGGTTTTGGATCTTTTTAGGGGCAGAGATTGTGTTGTTCTCAACACTATTTGCAACCTTCTTCGTTCTTCAAAGAAGAACAGCAGGAGGAGTCTTACCGGCTGAATTATTTGAAGTGAAGCTTGTCATGATCATGACATTCCTGCTTCTGATCAGCAGTTTCACCTGCGGGATCGCTGTTCATGAAATGCGTCGCGGAAGTTTAAAAGGCGTCGTCATTTGGACGATCATTACGCTTCTTCTTGGCGCGGGCTTCGTCGGATGTGAGCTTAACGAGTTCATCCACTATGTACATGAAGGAGCATCTCTCGGTACAAGTGCTTTCTGGTCTGGATTCTTCGTCCTTCTGGGAACGCACGGAACGCACGTAACGATCGGTATCTTCTGGATTGCCGGCATCTTACTGCAATTGAAGAAACGCGGATTAACGCCGCAGACGTCTTCAAAAATCTTTATCTCAAGTTTATACTGGCACTTCTTAGACGTTGTTTGGATCTTCATCTTTACAGGCGTCTATCTCATCGGATTGGGGGGACTATAATATGGCAAACAAATCTGCTGAACACAGCCACTTTCCGTGGAAGCATATCGTAGGTTTTGCGTTGTCTATTATTCTGACCCTGCTGGCCCTTTGGGTTGCGGTATATACGGATTTAAGCTCATCAGCAAAACTCTGGATCATTTTCGGATTCGCATTTATCCAAGCCGGTCTTCAGCTTCTCATGTTCATGCACATGACAGAAAGCGAAAACGGCGGAATTCAAGTCGGAAACACGCTCTTCGGATTTTTCGGAGCGATTGTTATCATCCTTGGTTCCATCTGGATCTTTGCGGCGCACTACCATCACGGTGACCATATGGATGGAAACCCTCCTGGCGGTGCGAAGCATCATTCCGAACATCAGGAATAAAAAGAAACCCTCTTCGTTTATGCGAAGAGGGTTTTTTGTGCCTTTATTGGCTTCTTCTCCGGCGCAGTCGCGGAAGGCCGTAAATGATAAAGGCGGCGATATGGGCAACGATGACGTTGACGGCAAACAGGATGATCATAAGTGTGTGGCCGAGAGGGGATAGGCTGCTGGTTGCGTAAAAGTAGAAGAAAACCCACATGAGAATAATTGGCGGTATGGCCGAAAGAGCGACTTTTTTGTTATCCAGCCAGATAAAGAGGGGTGTTGCGCTTGCGACCAGTAAATAAGCAAAAAACATGTCCATCTTACATGTCTCCTTTCATTTTATGGGAGCGTTTCCAAAATGAAATACAGAGAATAAAATGTGTCTGTTTTGTGGTCGTTTTTTGAACATTTTGTTACAATTATTATACCATGTTTTCCAATTTTTGATACCGCTTTTTCGAGAAATGTATTGCAACTATTGCCTCATTTTTGGATAGGTACAAGAAACCGGAAAGGCCAAATACCCTGTCACATTTCCGGACAATGGAATGGCGCAGGCTGTGAACCTTTGCTATGGTCAAAGAAAATATGCACAGCAAGGGTGGTTTGAAGTGGACGTAAGGAAAGAAGATGTCACAGCGCCGGATGTCTTTGCGCTTTTGCAGGATCATCTGAAGAGCATGACCATGCATTCTCCTCCGGAAAGTATACATGCGCTCAATGCGGACCGGCTGCGTCAGCCTGACGTTACGTTTTGGAGTGCGAGGGAAAACGGCATCCTGCTCGGCTGCGGTGCCTTAAAGGAGCTAAACAGCCGGCACGGTGAGATCAAATCAATGAAAACCTCTCCGCATCATGTCAGAAAAGGCGTTGCCAACCGGATCCTCCGCCATATGCTTGAAGAAGCAAGGCGGCGGGGCTATCAGCGGATCAGCTTAGAAACCAGTTCTATGGAGGCTTTTCTCCCCGCCAGACGCCTGTATGAAAAAGCCGGGTTTCAATATTGTGATCCGTTTGCACATTATAAAGAGGACCCGAACAGCTTGTTTATGACGTTAAACATAGGCTGAAACCCCTTTTCTGACGAGAAGGGGTTTTTTATCGGAAAAGTTTCATCATGACCGAAACATTTCCTTTTCTGACACGTCATATGTCGTGTAGTCCCCAAACCGTAAAAAATAAAAAGGAAGCAACCTCATCATGTTTTCTTGAACGGTGTTCATGTATAATAAACAATAGTGACTTCCGATGAAAATGTAAGGCGGGATAGAATGAGTCGATATAAGAAACAGCAAAATCCCTATTATCAGGGGGATTTGATTTTTATATTTGGTGTGTTTTTAATAATTAGTGTTGCGGCGATTTATGCGGCCGGACAGTTCGGGCAGTACGGAAGTGATGCCTGGATGAGACAGATCGTCTTTTATGTCATCGGAGCCGGTCTCATGGTCAGTATCATGTATTTTGATTTAGAGCAGCTTGAAAAACTGAGTCTGTACGTGTTAATTGCCGGCGTGCTGTCGCTGCTCCTTTTACGTGTGGCGCCGGAATCCATCGCGCCGATTAAAAACGGAGCGAAGAGCTGGTTTAAAATCGGCAGCTTTACCCTCCAGCCCTCTGAGTTCACGAAAATAGGAATTATGATGATGGTCGCGTCCATTATATCGAAGGCGGGCCCGAAGGATCAAAGGTCACTTCGGGAAGATGTGAATCTGCTTTTGAAAATTGCGGCATGGACGGTTATTCCGATCGGGATGATCGTTTTGCAGGATGCCGGAACGGGTGCGATCTGTCTGTTCATCGTTATGGTGATGGTGTTTATGTCGGGTGTGAACTGGAAGCTGATCACCATCATCGGCGGTTCGGCCGCGCTTGTGCTTGGCCTTTTCTTAGTGCTGGTGATTGAATTTCCCCATGTGGCGAATTCAATCGGCATTGCGGATTATCAAATTAACCGGATTACATCGTGGATGTCTGACTCCAGTGCGGCAACGACTCAGGCAGAGAGCGATAAAAGCTGGCAGGTGGATCAGGCCGTTATGGCGATCGGATCGGGCGGCATTACCGGAAACGGCGTTCATAATCTGAAGGTGTACGTACCTGAGGGACAGACCGACTTTATCTTTGCGATTTTGGGTGAAAGTTTTGGATTTTTAGGCTGCGCCATTGCGGTTGTCATGTTTTTCTTTTTAATTTACAGACTTGTGGTGCTGATTGACCGCTTGCATGCGTTTAACCGATTTGGCGCGTTTTTTTGCGTAGGATTTACTGCACTTATCGTGATTCACACCTTCCAGAACATCGGGATGAATATCGGCATTATGCCGGTTACCGGTATTCCGCTGCTGTTTGTCAGCTATGGGGGGAGCTCGGTGCTTTCTACATTAATCAGCTTCGGGATCGTATATAACGCAAGTGTGCAGCTGACGAAATATAAAAGCTACTTGTTCAATTCTTAATGTGAGACGGCTCGTTTTTCGGGCTGTCTTTTTTTGTTTAGAGCATTTCGCTTTTGACATGATTCCCTTTCGGATATGATATAGAAAGAAGGAGGCTTTTATATGAACAATACCATCGAAACCATACTTAATCATCGGTCGATCCGATCATTTACTGACGAGCTTCTGACAGCAGAAGAGATAGATACATTAGTGAAAAGCGCCCAGGCGGCGTCAACGTCCAGTTACGTGCAGGCTTACTCCATCATCGGCGTAACCGATAAGGAGAAAAAGCGGAAGCTGGCGGCACTGGCCGGAAACCAGCCTTACGTCGAGAATAATGGGCACTTGTTTGTGTTTTGCGCTGATTTGTACCGTCATAAAAAACTTGCTGAGGAAAAAGGCGAAAACATTACCGAGCTTCTTGAGAATACAGAAATGTTTATGGTCAGCGTCATTGATGCCGCACTTGCCGCACAAAACGTAAGTGTTGCCGCGGAATCAATGGGACTTGGCATTTGTTATATCGGAGGCATTCGAAATGAACTTGATCAGGTGACGGAAGTGCTTGGAACGCCTGACCATGTGCTGCCGCTGTTCGGCTTGGTAGTCGGTCATCCCGCTCATCCGTCCGGTCAAAAGCCGCGCCTGCCGAAACAAGCCGTATATCATGAAAACACGTACGATACGAATGAAGAACACTTCCGCAGTTATATGAAGGAATATGATGAAACCATTTCCGCTTATTATGATAAACGGACAAACGGCAAGCGGGTTGAAACGTGGTCTGATCAAATCCTGCAGTTCATGAAACAAAAACCGAGAACCTATTTAAATCAATATGTAAAAGATAAAGGTTTTCAAAAGAATTAAGAAAAAACCTCTCCTGACCGGGAGAGGTTTTTATGTTTCACGTGTAACATATTTCGACAAAATGGAACAAGGTATATAAATGTTTATCATCAGGGATGCTTATAAGCATGCAGAAAGAAAAAACGGCTTAGCAGTGGTACGATGTTGATGAGGTGACAGTGATGATTTCATTAAGCATATTAGATCAATCTCCTGTATCAGAAGGGAGTTCCGCGGAAAGTGCTCTGCGGAATACAGTAAGACTGGCGCAGGAGGCGGAAAAGCTCGGATATAAGAGGTTTTGGGTGTCAGAGCATCATTTTTCAGAGCGGTTGGCGGGTTCAAGCCCTGAAGTGCTGATCAGCCATATTGCGGCGAAAACGAATGAGATTCGTGTAGGCTCGGGCGGTGTCATGCTTCCGCATTACAGCGCATATAAGGTGGCGGAGAATTTCCGCGTGCTTGAAGGGTTGACGCCGGGCAGAATCGATCTCGGATTAGGGAGAGCGCCGGGCGGAATGCCGATCGCATCATGGGCGCTGAATGACGGCGGGAAGCGTAACGCTGATCAATATCCGCAGCAGCTTCGTGAGCTGGCGATGTATTTGCATGATGCAGCCGACGACAATCACCGTTTTCCGAATCTGACCGCATCACCCCTTATTAAGACGGCGCCGGAAGTCTGGCTTCTCGGTTCTTCGGGGGAAAGCGCGCTTCTGAGCGCAGAAATGGGAGCAGGCTATATGTTTGCTCACTTTATTAATGGAGAAGGCGGAGAAAGCACGACAGCACAATATAAGCGCAGATTTAAACCTTCTGTATTAGGAAAAGAACCAAACACAGCCGTGGCGGTGTTTGTGCTGTGCGCGGACACGGAGGAGAAAGCGGAGGAACTCGCGGCCGTCATGGATTATACGCTGCTTGCGGGTGAACAGGGGATTCCGCTTCACGGCGTACCGTCTTACGAAACCGTCCGCGGCAATACGTACACACCGTATGAGCAAAGACGAATTGCCGATAATCGGAATCGAATGATCATCGGAACGAAGCAACAAGTGAAAGAACAGATTCTGGCTCTCAGTAAAGCATACGGAACGGAAGAAGTGATGGCTGTAACCATTACTCATCATTTTGAAGATAAACTTCAGTCATACCGGCTGCTTCGTGAAGCTTTTGCCGAATGATCAGAAAGAAACCCTGCTGATGCTCCAGCAGGGTTGTTCGGTTATTCAATGATAAAAGGTTTTTCAGTCAGCACCTGGCTTGATTTCCCTTTGTTCGCGGCATAGGCCAGCATATAATATTCTCCTGCCGGCAGTGCGGTGTCACCATTGACTTTGCCGTTCCAGTCGAAATATTGATAGCCTTTATCCTGCTTTTTGTAGATGCCGGCTTGGCCGACAAAGTCAAGATTGCTGTCATATACAAGGAAGGCAAGCTCTTCGGCTCCCGCCGGAAGATAGGTTTCAATTTGGTAGGTTCCCTGCGTTGTGCCGTCCTGCACGTCGATTGACGTCACGCGCGGATAGTCCGGCTCTTTTACAATCAGCAGCGTCGGCACTTTTGCGACTGTTTTTCCGCCTTCACGCACTGTGACGGTTCCCTCATAGGTGCCTGCCTTTACTTTTTTGGCATTGACCTTTACTTTCGCATTGACCTTTCCGGTTTGATGAGCGGGGATCACGACCCGGTCTGTGCCCGAAACGGTAATGCCCGTGCCGTTGAAAGAGTACTCGAGCTGATATGATTTTCTGATGGACGATTGATTTTCAATCGTAAAGGTTTCTTTTTTCGTTTCATTGCCTTTGTCTTTCATAAACGTTCCGTAAGAATAACTTCCCGGGGCGACAAGGGAGTCTGCTTTGATCGCCTTCATGATTCTGATGCTTCCGGCACCTTGCGCATTATGCGGGTATACGTCACCGTCCGCGTCCGTTAAGGTTTCCGCCGTGTTCATGAGAGCGGCTTTTATTTGTTCCGGGCTCCATTTCGGTTTGGCCTGCTTGATGACGGCAGCTGCGCCGGCTACATGCGGGGAAGCCATGCTCGTTCCCTGCTTCGATCCGTAGCCGTACGGGTCGGCCGGATCATGGGTCGGAATGGTGCTGACGATGTTTACGCCGGGAGCGGAGACGTCAGGTTTAATCATCCACGTGTCCATAACCGGACCGCGTGACGAAAAGTCTGCCATTTGTTCAGTGAGCGATTTAGCCACGGATAAATTGAATGTCGCTTTTGTGCCGCCCGCTTTTAATTGGCTGACGAGTTTTTCGCCGTCTTCTGATGAAAGCTTAATCGTCGGCACGGACATGCCCGGTACGTTGGCTTCAATTTCTCCCGGGGCATTGTTATACACAACCATACCGATCGCGCCCGCTTTTTTGGCGTTGTCTGCTTTATCCACAAAGGCGATGCTGCCCCGTTTGACGACCGCGACTTTTCCTTTCAGATCTTTGCCTTCAAAATCCTTTTGCTCGCCGATCCCCGCCTCTATGAGCTCTGTTTCTTTTTTATTCAGTGCTTTTATGTCATCTTCTTTGTTGTAGCCCATTACTTTCGCTGAGGAATAGGAACCGAAGGACACGGCGTACTCGTTCAGCGGCAGCTGGGTCGCTCCGACGGAGATGGCTTCTCTGGACGTTCCCGGAGAGCCGACGGTCCAATTGTTCGGTCCGCTGTTTCCGTTTGATGTAACGGCCGTGACGCCTTCTGACATCGCCCAGTCAAGCGCCGTGCTTGTCGCCCAGTCTGGGTTATTCACAGAATTGCCGAGAGAAAGGTTCATGACATCCGCTCCGTCCTGTACCGCGCGTTCGATGCCGGCGATGACGTTCTCCGTTGTTCCGCTTCCGCCCGGACCGAGCACACGGTAGGCAAGGAGTGTAGCATCCGGCGCAACGCCTTTAATCGTTCCGTTTGCCGCTACCGTGCCCGCGACATGGGTTCCGTGGTCAGTCGACGCGCCTCTCGGATCACCGGACGGCGTTTCTTCAGGATCGTAATCGTTATCCACAAAATCGTATCCTTTATATTGTCCGAAATTTTTCTTTAAGTCAGGGTGTTTATATTCGACACCGGTGTCAATAATGGCAACCTTGACGCCTTTACCCGTATAGCCGAGCTTCCACGCGTCATTTGCCCCTATATAAGGCGCGCTGTCATCCATCTGCGGAGACACGGCATCCTTAGATAGGGTGATGTCTTTATCTTTGAGCTGATCGGTATGATAGGTGACATTCGGATAAACCGCTTTGACATCCTGATCACTCAGCAGTTTGGGGATTTCATTTGCCGGGAGTTTCATGGAGAAGCCGGAAAACACTTGCTCATATTCCCTGTTGATTTTTCCGTGTTTAATGGTTTTGAGCGCTTTCTTTTTCACTTTTGCGCGTTCGCTTTTCAGCTTGCTTTTTGTCTGTGCTTTGCCGAGTTCCTTTGCTTCCGCCAGTGACTTTTCCTTCAGCTCCACGATGACTGTCGTTTGTTTGCCGGTGGTCATATCAATGTCACCGAACACCTCAGCCTTCTCAAGATCAGGAGTTTGCGGTTTTGAAGCCGGCGCAGCCTGTGAACTTGTGGATAAGGTAAAGGATAAGACAAAAGCCGGAAGCAGATAACGGATGATTCCTTTTTTCAATCGTGTTTCCCCCTTTTTCTTTATCTAAATTAGAAATCTAGTATATATTTCTTGAAAATTCAAAATAATCCTTGTGTCATATGACTCATTTATGGAAATTGGTCTGTGAATAAGGAGGGAGTTATACACAGAATCCTGTGTATAACTGAATAAATTTGTGTATATATATTGTTGGGAACGAGTGTTCCTATACAAAATATAGATCGAGTTTGTGGATATGTGGATATGCCCTGTGTTTAAGCTGTGCTTAACCAAGGGATAAGGTGTGTATAATTTTTTTTATCGGCTTTTCCATTTTTCAGGTCATTTCCATCAGCTTTCAACAAAACTTCTGAAAACTAGTTTGTTTTTTCACTCATATTGTGACAAACAATTCGCCCGGCCGCGTCTATCATAGAGTCATAGGGTTGCTAGACCCGCTAGTTTTTAGCGGAGAAGGATCGGCCGCCTTTTCCGTTAAAGCGGAGAGAAAAACAGGCCTGCGAACAAGCTGTCTGTCAAAAAGAAGCGGAGGGATGATTTGCAATGAAACGTTTGCTAGTATCTTTACGGGTGTGGATGGTCTTTCTGATGAACTGGATGGCGCCGGGTAACGGAAGATATCCATTAGCCGCCGTGTACGGAAACCAAGTGGCTTATCATAAGAAAGCGAAGCGGACGGCTGGGGCTTTTTCGTTTGTGAGCCGTGTCCGATCGGTGGATTTGACCGATGAAACGAAATCGGCCCGCGGCAGGCTGGATAAAAACCGATGGATGCCTGTCCGCAAAGAATTGCCGAAACGGGAGCGCGCGGGTCCGGCACCTTTACATCATATGAAAAAGAGGGTACAATCCCACTAAACATATGAACGGGAGCGAACCTCTTGAGAATAGACAAAGTATTAAATAACAATGCGGCGTTAATAAAAGAAGACGGACGGGAAAAGATCGTAATGGGTCCCGGAATCGCTTTTCAAAAGAGAAAAAATGATGTGATTCAAAAACATAAAATTGAAAAAATATTTGTCGTGCACGACGAAAATGAAAAGTTCAAACAAGTGTTAGAAACGCTTCCCGAAGAGCATATAGAGGCGGCTGAAGATATCATCAGCCATGCGGAGGGAGAGCTTGCGGCACCTTTGAGCGATCACATCCACATTGCGCTGGCGGACCATTTATCCTTTGCGATCGAAAGGATTCAAAACGGCCTTCAGGTGCATAACCGATTGCTTCATGAAATTAAGGCGCTTTATAAAAAAGAATATGAGATCGGCCGCTGGGCGGTTGAACACGTGAAACAAACCCTCGGTATATCATTGCCTGATGATGAGGCGGGGTATATCGCGCTTCATATCCACACTGCCAAGGCGGATGCCAAAAGCATGTATTCGGCGATGAAGCATACAACCATGATCAAAGAAATGATCGAAAAGATCGAATCCTTTTTCGAACAGAAGGTGGATGAAGACAGTATTTCCTATCAGCGCCTCGTCACGCACTTACGGTATGCGGTCAGCCGGTTGGACTCAAATGAAGCACTCCATTCCATGGACGAGGAGATGCTTTATTTCATCCAAAAAAAGTATCCGTTTGCTTATCGGTGTGCGCTTGAACTGGCGGCGTTTTTAAAAACTGAATATGATTTGGAGCTGCCGGAATCCGAGGCCGGCTATATCACGCTGCATGTCCAGCGTCTGCAAAAAAACCCGGAATAACGCGTCTGTTTCGAGAAACAGACTTTTTTTTTGAAAACATATTGACGAAAGCGCTATCATGGAATAGAATGAAAGCGCATTAAAAAACTGAATCCGGCGGGATTGTGACTGGTAATGCAGGCAAGACCTAAAATTTGCGTACATGAAAAAGGGATTATGCTGACCTTTTTCGTTGGCGAATTTTAGGTCTTTTTTGATTTTAGAAAGGGGGATACATCATGAATTATCAAGAAACGGCAAAACAGCTTATCAAACATATCGGAGGGGAATCAAATATCATCAGCGCGACACATTGCGCGACGCGGCTCAGGCTCGTCATTCAAGATGAACAGAAGATCAGCCAGGCCGGCATTGAAGAAATAGAAGGCGTAAAAGGGGCTTTCAGCAGCTCGGGGCAATATCAGATTATATTCGGCACCGGCCTCGTGAATAAAGTGTATGACGCTTTTTCAAAAGAAGCCGATTTGGGGCGGGAGGATCGTGAGACACATCAGGACGCAGCGAAAAAAAAGCTGAATCCGGCCGCAAGATTTGCGAAGACACTGTCTAACATATTCGTTCCCATCATTCCGGCTATCGTGGCAAGCGGACTTTTAATGGGGCTGCTCGGCATGATGAAGGCTTTTCACTGGGTGTCTGAACAATCATCGCTGTTTAAGCTTTTAGACATGTTTTCAAGCGCGGCGTTTATCTTCCTGCCCGTATTCATCGGGTTCAGCGCGGCGAAGGAATTTGGCGGTAATGCCTATCTCGGTGCCGTGCTCGGGGGAATTATGATCCATCCGGCGCTTTTGAATCCGTGGGGGCTTGCGGATGCATCGCCTGATTTTATGCAGCTCTTCGGCTTCGACATTGCGCTGCTCGGCTACCAAGGGACGGTCATCCCCGTACTGTTAGCCGTTTACATTATGAGCAAAGTGGAAAAGGGCACGAGAAAAATTGTGCCTCACGCATTCGATTTATTGGTCACGCCCTTTGTCACGGTGATTGTCACAGGATTTATCACCTTTATCGCAATCGGTCCGCTTGGCAGGGCGATCGGATCAGGCATTACCGTCTCGCTGACATATGTGTATGATCATGCGGGCATTGTTGCCGGACTGCTTTTCGGCGGTCTTTATCCGCTTATTGTGCTTACCGGTGTGCATCACAGCTTTCATGCGATTGAGGCCGGTCTCATCGCTGATTTGGGCAGAAACTATATCCTTCCTATCTGGTCGATGGCGAATGTCGCTCAGGGCGCGGCGGGACTGGCTGTATTTTTCCTGACGAAAAAAGCGAAAATGAAAGAAATCGCTCTGCCGGCCGCCTTTTCCGCTTTTCTCGGTGTAACCGAACCAGTCATTTTCGGTGTGAACCTAAGATACCGCAAGCCGTTTATCGCGGGAATGATCGGCGGAGCGCTGGGAGGAGCCTATGTCGTGGTGACCGGTGTCGCCGCCAATGCCTACGGTCTGACCGGAATTCCGATGATTGCCATCACGGCTCCGCTCGGTTTAGGAAATCTTATAAACTATCTGATCGGAATGGGCATCGCCTCTGTCTCGGCGTTTATTGCCGCTTACATTATGGGAGCTAAAGAAAAGGAGGCCGTCAAATGAGGACACCGGATCAAGAGCTGCGCCTGCAGGCTGAGGAAGCAAAAAAGAAGCGGGGAGAAACAGCCGCGTCAGATCCATACCGCCAGAACTATCATATTATGCCGCCGGTCGGGCTTTTAAATGATCCGAACGGCGTGATCCAATGGAACGGCGTATATCACTTGTTTTTTCAATGGCAGCCATTTCATACGGGGCACGGCGCGAAATTTTGGGCGCATGTGACGACGAAGGATTTCGTTGAGTGGAAAGAGGAAGAAATTGCGCTTGCGCCGGGTGAGTGGTATGACAAAAACGGCTGCTATTCCGGAAGCGCCATCGAAAAAGACGGGCGGCTCTGCCTGATGTACACAGGCAATGTCCGTGACGGAGAAGGCAATCGGGAAACGTATCAATGCCTCGCCGTATCCGAAGACGGGATCGTATTTGAAAAAAAAGGAGTCGTCGCGCGTCTCCCGGAAGGCTATACCGCTCATTTCCGTGATCCGAAGGTTTGGAAGAAAGACGGAGCGTATTACATGGTGCTCGGCGCGCAGACAGAAAAGCTCACCGGAAGCGCTGTATTGTTCACATCAGAGAACTTGATGGATTGGACGTTTCTCGGTGCGATTGCGGGGGCGGACTCCGGCGGTCTCGGGTCATTCGGTTATATGTGGGAATGTCCCGACCTGTTTTCCCTTGACGGAACCGACGTGCTGCTCGTATGTCCGCAGGGGCTTGAAGCCGACGGGATAGAATATCATAACAGCCACCAGGCGGGCTATTTCCTCGGCAGGCTGCATACAGAGCCGCCAGAATTTAAGCACGGTGAATTTACGGAGCTTGACAGAGGATTTGATTTTTACGCGGCGCAGACGCTGGAAGATGATAAGGGACGGAGAATTCTGTTCGCGTGGATGGGCGTTCCGGATCAGCATGAGGACAAACATCCGACACATGCGTATCACTGGATTCACTGCTTAACGATGCCGAGACAGCTGTCACTGTCCAACGGCAGAATCATACAGCGCCCGCTTTCGGAAATGAAATCACGCCGCACGGATGAACAAAAGCGCCGTCTTCAATTGAATTGCTCGTCTGTAAGCCTCCCGGTGAAAGATGCGTCCCGGGCTGAAGTGCTGCTGGAGGACATCACTTGCGAATCCGGTTTTGAAATCTCAATTCGGGGCGCGGCCCGGTTTATATTTCATCAGGAAGAGGGGCTGGCTGTGCTGGAGCGCACCGCTTTCAGCGGAGAAGAAAAAGAAAAGAGAAGCTGCGCCATCAGCGAGGTGCATTCCGTGCAGCTCTTTCTGGATGCATCCTCGATTGAATTGTTTTTGAATGATGGAGAAGAGGTATTCAGCGCCAGATATTTTCCTTTCCCGGGAAATGATGACGTAACCGTCACTTCGGCAGGAAAAACGGAAATAAATGGCTCGATTTGGACACTTTTGTAGAAAATCGTTCTTTTTTCTTATGTGAAACCTATGCCATCTGTGCTATTCTTCAAACGAAAGCCTATGATTCCAGGAATAAAAGGAGTTGTTTTCTCAGTTTTGAAAAATCAGAAGATGACGCCGAAATGTTTACTTGTCAAAGCCGCAGAGCAAGTGGAAGATAAGCGGGAAGAATATAAAGAAGTATTGCTTCAGCTGAATCGCATGCTCAAGAGAGCTGAGCCGCACAATGAATGGAGTGATCGGCTGATGCATACATATGAACAGATGAAGGAATATGCGCTGTTTGTGCAGTCTATTGAGATGTTTTTGCGGTCATCCGCGAAAAAAATGAAATAATCCCCCTCGGGTAATGAGGGGGATATTTATTTTATTTTCCGCTAAGACGCATCGCCGAATGTTTAGTCGGTCCGATGTATTGGTTCAGCGGGAAGGATTCTTTGATTGCCGCGGTGATAAATTCTTTTGCCGCATAGATGGCTTCCTTCACTTCAGAGCCTTTGGCCAGTTCTGCCGTCACGGCGGCGGAGAATGTGCATCCGGCTCCGTGCGTGTAAGGTGTATCAATCATTTCGCTTTCTAATACTTCCGCGGTTTCTCCGTCATACAGCACGTCGATCGCTTTTTCATGTTTCAATTTGCCTCCGCCTGTAATCAATACATATTTCGCGCCGAGTTCGTGAATTTTCTTGGCCGCTTCTTTCATGTCTTCCACCGTTTTTAATTCATCCATACCGCTCAGCTGGCTTGCTTCAAACAGGTTTGGCGTGATGACGGTTGCCAGAGGCGCCAATTGGGTGCGAAGCGCTTCGGCATGCTCCGGATACAGTACTTCGTTCGCTCCTTTGCAGACCATGACAGGATCGATAACGACATTCTTCAGCTGTTTTTCTTTAATCGTTTTCGCCGCAAGCTCTATGATCTCCACGGTAGGGAGCATTCCCGTTTTCATGGCGTCTACGCCGATTCCGTCAACAATCGTCGCCAGCTGTGCGCGAATCGTATCGGCATCGATCGGAAATACTTGATGATCCCAGCTGTTCTCCGGGTCCATCGCTACGATCACGGTCAAAGCCGTCATTCCGTATACGTTTTTTTCTTGAAATGTTTTTAAATCGGCCTGAATTCCCGCGCCGCCGCTGGAATCAGAACCGGCAATAGTAAGTGCTTTGTGCATTGACATATCAATGGCCTCCATCAGTGTTTTATATCTCATTATAGTTAGATTTTCTTCCGATCACAATACGGAAGGCTTGGAGGAATGATTTGACAGCCGCGGGGGATGTGCGTACAATACCTACATAAGAATACTAGGTAAGGGTGAGAAAATAAATGCTCAACAGGGAGCTTGTAAAGGGAAGCACGGTCATTCTGGTGCTGACGCTGCTGAATGAACGGCCCATGTACGGGTATGAACTTGTGAAAGAAATGGAGAAAAGAAGCGGGAATGAACTGCAAATGAAGGAAGGCACGCTGTACCCATCGCTTCATAAGCTTGAACGCCAAAGCTATATTTCTTCTTACTGGGAAAAGCAGACCAAAGGGCCGGACCGAAAATATTACCGGATCACCGATGAAGGAAAAAACATTCTAGCCGAACGGACGAAGGAATGGAATCTGTTCTCTGCTCTGATGGACCGGATGCTGAAGCGGGGCGGGCAGAATGGATAAGGACCTTTATGTGCAGGAAATCAGAAAAGGGCTCGAGGGCAAGTCCGGAAGCCGTGAATTATTAAAAGAAATCGAAAGCCATATTCATCATGCCATTTGTGATCATCTGGAAAAAGGCAAAACCGAAAGCGAAGCGATGGAGCTTATTCTGCGGGAAGTGGGGACTCCGTCTGAGATTATCTCTGCTTTTCAAAAAGCTTCGGCGGTGCCCGCGCGGACTTTTATGCTCTTTTATCTGTTCTGCAACTGCGGTCTTTTTGTGATGGGGGCGATGATTACGATGATGCACGCGTGGAGGATTCATCCCGCTGTTGACGCGCTGTGGAAAGGGATTTCCGTGTCAGTGTGGCTGATTATGATCGGTTATGTGCTGTATGGTTCCAAATCGGCTATCAAGCTGGCAAAGAGTTCGGGGCTGGCGGCAAAAAGCTTGCTGAGCGGACGGTATGGGCTTCAATGGTGCCGAATCTATGTTTTATGTTTGTCTTCTTGTTCAATCTGGTTCCGGCTGGGCTGTTTCCTTCGGCGGTCACACCGAGTTTTGCGGCAGTATGCGCCGTTGTGACGGTATGTTTTCCGTTTTGCGGAAAAATAGGTTTTTACGCAGGCAGGCAGAGACTTGCCTGATCTTTTTCACTATATACATAGGGGATCTATATAGGGGTGTTAAAATGAGATTAGGTTCGTGGATGTACGGCGCGTGCGCCCAAATAGCCGTAACCGTATTTACCGTCTGCAGCTTGGTTCTTGCATTGCCCGTTGTGAGTCTTTTTATTATGGTTCTGAATGGGATGCAAGACGCTGTTTTTGTTGTTTTCAGTATTTTGCTTCTTCTATTATTTTATGCGCTGGGATGGATTTGGGCCGTTTCGTTTGCGCGTGAGTGGAAGGTGAAACTTTTCGAGCTGCAGATCAGTTCGCTCATTCCGCTGGCGGGTATATTATACTTGTACATTGACAGCGGGGTGAGTATACCGGAACTGATTCATGATTGGCATGAGGATGGATGTGCGCTTGTCCCGCCGGCTTTTGTCTGCTTGTGCACAAGCTATGCGATGGTGTTGGTGCCTGTTTATCAATCAAAACTTTGGAACGCCATGGAGGCGGGCAGACTTAATGCCAAGGCGGTATGCACTGTTTGGGGAGACCTTCTGATCATTCTCGTTTTGCTGGCGGGCATGACCTGGATTTGTTTCTGAATGGGCCGAAATCAAAAATCCCCCCTGATCTCTCCGCCGCTTTATGTTTTAATAGAACATGAGAAAAAGCAGAAGGAGCGGATCATGAATATATCAATTGTCATAGTCACGTATAATCGGATTCCGGCTTTGTGTGAGCTGCTGGAGTCGATTTCCATGCAGACCATAAAGCCTTATGAAGTGATCATTGTAAATGATGCCGGGGAATCGGTCGAACAAGCGAAGCAGCTGTACAGCGATCTGCCGATTCAGATTATTGATTTAGAACAGAATGCCGGACATGTGGAAGCTCGGAACGCAGGTGTGAAAAAAGCGTCGGGTGATTGTATCATGCTGTGCGATGATGATGATTTCATTACGCCGGGCCATTTGGAAAGAATGGCGGCTGCACTTGCTGATGCGGATTTTGTCCATTCTGACGCGGAAATTGTGTCATTTGAAGAACGGGGCGGCACGAGATACCCGGTGTCACGAAAGCCGTTCGCCTATACGGCGGATTATGCGGATATGCGGGTATTTTCCACGTACGTTCCGTCAGGCAGCATGTACAGGCGTTCTCTGCATGACACGTTGGGGTATTTTGATCCGGATGTCCATAATTATTGGGACTGGGACTTTTATTTGCGCGCCGCGAAACAGCACCGTGTGAAGCGTGTTCCTTGCGCGAGCGTCATATATGCGTTTTTTGAGGGAGGCGGCAATCAGTCCGCGGATCTCGGCGGCAAAAGGAAGCGGTACTTAGACCGGTTAAGCGAAAAGCACGGGCTTGGAGAACTCCCGACGAAAAACTTTGCGGTTCTTCTTGAAGAGCCGGACATGAAGAGGCGGGAGGCGCCGACTGACATTGTGTGGGACGGAAAGCCCGTCCATTCAAGACTGCACAGTTCATAAGGGGGACGGACAGTTTGAAACAGCTTTTAAAAGACAGCTGGTGGAATCAGCTGAAAGATGAATTTGACAAACCGTATTATCAAGAGCTGAGAGAAATGCTGAAACAAGAATACAGCAGCCAAACGATTTATCCTGACAGCCATGATATTTTTAACGCCTTGCATTATACGCCCTATGAGGATGTAAAAGCGGTCATTCTCGGACAGGATCCATATCACGGGCCAGGACAGGCGCACGGGCTTAGTTTTTCCGTTCAGCCCGGGGTCAGGCAGCCGCCGTCTTTGAAAAATATTTTCATAGAGCTTCAGGACGATATCGGCTGCTCCGTACCGAACCATGGATCGCTCGTCAGCTGGGCGAAGCAGGGAGTGCTTTTGTTAAACACAGTGCTTACGGTTCGCCGCGGTCAGGCCAATTCCCACAAAGGCAAGGGATGGGAGCGGCTCACTGACCGCATCATTGATGTGGTGAATGAAAGAGAGAAGCCGATTGTCTTTATCCTATGGGGGCGTCACGCGCAGATGAAAAAAGAGCGCATTGACACATCGAAACACATTATTATTGAATCGACTCATCCGAGCCCGTTTTCGGCAAGGAACGGTTTTTTCGGGAGCAGACCGTTTTCCCGTACAAACGCCGCCCTTGAAAAAATGGGGGAGCAGCCGATCGATTGGTGCATCCCCGACCTGCCGCAATAAACGGTTTTTTTTGAGGCGCTTCCGCCTGGCGGAAAGCGCCTTTTTTGGCGTTCAGGGCGGTATGCCGTCAGAAAAAATAACAAACTCAATTCTGCGATTCGCTCAGAAATTTGATAAAATGCAGGAAGAAGACAAATTACTGCTGGAGGATTTACTCATGAACATACATATCTCTGCTTTGATTCAGAAGATGGAAGAAGAACTGAGGCAGGCGAAAACGGCGACCCGCACCGAGGAGGTCAAAATGCACGCGGCCGCCATCCGCTCTCTGTGTGATGTCGTGCTCGGCACTCAGACGCACACCGCTCCGGCGCCTGTGCAGAATTCGATTCCGAAAGCGGCGCCGAAACCTTCCGCGTCTCCTTCGACAGACCCGCTGCTGCTTGAAAAAATGATGGGCAGCGCCGGGCTGAACCAATATCAGAAAAAAGCGAAAGACGAACGTGAGGAAGACGGAAACGGGGATTCCATTTTCGATTTTTAACAGGAGAGGTTGATTGACTTGAAACTGATACTCGGGGGTTTGCAATGGACGGCATTTATGATTGCGGCTGCGATTGTAGTTCCTGTCGCCATCGCACAATCATTTCACTTGAACCATGCCGATTCTGCCGCATTGATTCAGAGCACATTTTTTGTGCTTGGCGTCGCCGCGGTCATCCAATGTCTCCAGGGACATCGTCTGCCGATTAATGAAAGCCCGGCAGGCTTATGGTGGGGCGTATACACGATTTACGGCGGACTGACTGGCACGGTGTTTGCGACATTCGGCGAGACGCTGCGGGCGCTGCAGGGGGCGCTGTTATTAAGCGCTGTCTTTTTCTTTTTGTTCAGCCTTTTTAAAGTGATTGAACGGCTGGCCGTGCTGTTTACGCCGGTTGTGACCGGTGTGTATCTGCTGCTGTTGGTCATGCAGCTGAGTCAGCCGATTGTGAAAGGCCTTTTGGGCATCGGCTATTTAAAAAACAGCGTCGACGGCCTTGTATTCGGGCTCGCCATGGTTGTGACGGCGGCGATGTTCATCATGTCCCGATCGAATGTTACGTTCTTAAGACAGTATGCGATTCTCCTTTCGCTTGCGGGCGGATGGATCTTATTCGCCGTCTTCGGCGCTGCCAAACCGATTCAAATACCGGACCGCGTGATTCAGCTGCCGGCTCTTTTTCCGTTTGGAAAACCCGTGTTTGACAGCGGCCTGATCATTACGTCACTTTTCATTACCGTGCTTTTGATTGTCAATATGCTCGCGAGCATCCGGGTTGTAGAAGCGGCGGTGAAAAAATTCGGCGGCACCGTCGGGAAACGGCGTGAGCGTCCGGCTGGGTTTGCGGCTTCGATCAGCCACCTTTTGAGCGGACTGTCAGGGGGCATTGCGCCTGTGCCGATTTCAGGGGCGGCCGGTTTTATTGAGACGACGAAGCTTCCTTCGAAAAAGCCGTTTCTTTTGGGAAGTGTATTTGTCATGATCATCAGTATGATCCCGCTATTTATGAATGCGTTTGCGAGTCTGCCCTCACCGGTCGGCTTTGCGGTAAACTTCGTCGTTTTCTCCACGATGGCGGGTCTTGCCTTTACGGAGTTTGACTCTTATGAGAAAGCGGAGCAAAAACGAATCCGTTCCATTATCGGTCTGGCGCTCCTGACGGGAGTCGGTGTGATGTTTGTGCCGGAGAGCGCGTTATCGGGAATGCATCCGATACTGATTTCGCTCTTAAGCAACGGTCTTGTGCTCGGGACGCTGCTGGCGATAGCGATTGACCGAATCCAGCTTATCAAAAAGAAAAAATCCGACAATCTCGTGTCATCGGACGGCGGACGTTGAATTTTGCCGATGTTGGGTTATGATTGAATTGGAAACTTTAACGAAAAGGCGGGAGAAAAATAGATGAAAGTGTTTATTATTCTTGGTGCGATTAACGCTTTATTGGCCGTGGCGCTGGGCGCTTTCGGCGCGCATGGGCTTGAAGGGAAAATCCCCGATAAATATTTGCAGGTGTGGCACACAGGCGTGCAATATCATATGTATCACGCGCTCGGTCTTCTGGCTGTCGCGTTTTTGGCCGAAAAGCTTTCTGGCGCAGGCAGTGTTTCTGTTGCGGGCTGGCTGATGTTTGCGGGCATCGTTCTGTTTTCAGGAAGCCTGTACGTATTGAGCGTGACGCAGATTTCCATTCTCGGCGCGATTACACCGCTCGGCGGCGTGGCGTTTATCATCTCTTGGATTATGATTATCGTCGCGGCCGTCAAATATTTATAAAGAAAAAAAGCCAATCCTCTGTCAAGTGAGCGATTGGCTTTTTGATTTATCTCGGAGAATAAGAAGACATGGAGTACGGATAAGTATAAGCGATTTCCTCATCAAACGTGATGTAATCAAGGTAAATGGTCAGAAGCAGATAGCGGGTGCCCGTTTTCGGATCGCTGATGATGATATGGTCACGTCCCGCCGCCTGAATCACACCGCGGAAAATCTTTGAATTCCATTCTTTGCTGTTTTCAAATGTCATATAAATCGTCGCTGTTTTGCCCCGGTTCAACCGCAGAATATTTTCAATGTATGACTCTTCAATCGGCAGCATGCCGGGAACGTTTTGTGACGATGATGGACCTGACGGAATCTGAAAGCTGCCGCCGCCCTGCTGCTGCGGCTGGCCGGGGAACCCCCCGCCGAAGCTCTGCTGGCCTTGCTGCATCGGCATTGTCATTTGCTGCTGCATCGGCATCATTTGTGATCCTTGGCCCTGAGGCTGCGGATAAGGATTAGGCCCGAGCTGCGGCTGGTATCCTTGCATATCCATTCCCATTCCCATCCCCATCCCCTGCATTTGCTGATATTGATTCTTTTTCGGTTTCATATTGTTCCTCCTTTGATGAAAACCTCTTGATGCTGAAACCTCCTGACAAGTATCAGACAGCCGACAGAGCGGCTGCTGTTTTTATCTATTCCACCATATGAGCCCAAAGAAAGATTTATGCGAAAAAAGAAAATACGCTCCAATGAGTCCGGACATCAGAGCCGGCTTTTTTTGTGCGCGCAATGCTGACTTTTCACATAATAGTCTGTATTCCTAGCGCATCTTCCGCATAAGGAACATATGATAGCGGTAGTTTCAGGTGCGAAAAGGGGGTGACGAGTTGCCTAAAGTGTCAGTGATCATGACGAGCTATAACAAAAGTGACTATGTGGCCCGCTCTATTAAAAGTATTCTGTCTCAAACGTTTACGGACTTTGAGCTGTTCATTATGGATGACAACTCAAATGAAGCGACATTGGCGGAAATACGTCCTTTTCTCACGGATGACCGCGTCCGGTTTTATCAAAGCGATGTATCGGGCGTCAAAGAAAGAACGGAAAAAACACGCTACGCCGCCTTGATTAATCAGGCAATAGAAATGGCGGAGGGCGAGTACGTGACGTATGCGACCGACGACAACACGTATGTGCCGGAACGGCTTGAGAAAATGGTGAAAGAGCTTGATGAAGACCCGGAAAAAGCCGTCGTGTATTCAAGTTCCAAAACCTATCATCTGAATCAGCGGAAAGAGACGGTGAAGGAGACGGCCAGGCCCGCCGAACGGATCGTGTGGAACGCGCCGTGCGCCATTGACCATTGTTCGGTCATGCACCGGTTTTCCGTGCTGGAACAGGTCAAATCGGCATTCGGTTCCTATTGGGATGAAAGCCCGGCGTTTTACCGGATCGGTGACGCCCGTTTCTTCTGGAGAGTGAATCATTTTTATCCGTTTTACCCGATTTCTGAGGAGCTTGATATCAATTATATTACCGATCAATCCATCCATTATCAGCTTTTCGCGGCGGAGAAAAACGAGTTTGTGAACAGCCTTCCGCAGCAGACCACGTGCCGGGAGCTGAGGGAATCATTAAAAAAGCTTGGAAAGGGGTGAGGGCTTGTCGGCATACTTAGCGAATTATTGGGTGCTGTACCGGCAGTATATTGACCTTTTTCAGTCACTTCGCTACAAAGACATCCCGCTCGCATTGATCAGTAATTTTTATCAATATATCAGTCCGGCGCTTCGGGAGAGCATGGAGCAGAACCCAGAGCTTTTCGGTCCGGCTGATCAGCATATTCCTGAAGCCGGTATACAGCCATATTATGATCAAAAAAGGCAAAACATTAAGAAAACAGATGAGAAACCGGTAAACGGAAAAGTCATTCTGCATTTCGATCATCTTCGGTTCACCGAGGGAAACTACCGGCAGTTTGATCCGGCAAAAACAGCGGTACTGGCCAGATGGAGTCTGCCTGACCATTACGGGCTGCCCGTTATCTGCAAATTGGAGCTGACGGGAATGGGGCAAAAAGGGAACCCCGTCCCTTATATTGAAAAAGCCCATTCCATTTTGAAAGAGCTTCACAGCCATCCCGCTTTCGGAAACAGAGAATTTCAGGAACGTTTGTATAAAGACATTCCCTTATTTATTGAAGCGATTGACGCCATTGATATTTTGTTTACGGCCGAAAAGATTTCCGCCGTTGTAGTCGGCACGACGGAGGATATTTACAGCCGTGTGCTGGCGCTGATGTCCGCGAAAAAAAACGCCGTCAGCATCTGTCTTCAGCACGGAGCGCTCATGGGAGATGAAGCGTTTCTGCCCGTGTTTACGGACTATCAGGCCGTATTCGGGGCTTATGAAGCGGAGTGGTATAAAGCAAAAGGCTGCAGGGATGAACAAATCATCATCACGGGGCATCCCCGTTTCGACGAGATTTTCTCAAGAGAGCCGATAGATCAGGACACGTTTTACCGCAAACTTTCTTTTTTCCCGTCACAGCGGACGGTGCTGATCGCCACGCAGCCGTTTTCTGATGAATTTTATACGGGCGTGCTTGAAGAGCTTGCCGGCCAAAAGAACATGCAGCTCATTATTAAACCGCATCCGTGGGAAATCGGCAAAAACAAGCTGGATGCTTACAATCAGGTGCTGCGGAAATATAAAGCAGGCAAAATCATCAAAAAAGAGATGGAGCTGTATGATATTCTCCCGTATGTTGACGCTGCGGTGACACAGACATCAACGGTCGGTCTTGAAGCGATGCTGTTTCAAAAGCCCGTGCTGATCGGAAAATCAGCGGGAACCCGCAGATACCCTTATTATCACTCACTTGGAGAATTTGTCTTTGAGGACCCGCAGGCACTCGCTCAGGAATTAATCCGGATATGCGAAAGCCCCGCAGAATATCAAAAAGCGGAACAGGCGCGCCGTGCTTTTGTCGCCGCGAACTACCCGGTTCAGGATTCGCTTGCCGCTTTATGCCAAGTGCTTCAGGAAAAAACCGGAGTCAGCTTCAGACGGGTTGACCCTTCATAAAAAAGATAGGAGCGCAAAGAAAATGGTGCAAAAAAGATCAGCTTTTCTTCCCTATTCATTGCCCATGATCGGGAAGGACGAAATTCAGGAGGTTATTGATACGCTTGAATCGGGCTGGCTTTCAAAGGGACCGAAAGTAGAGGCGTTTGAAAAAGCCTTTGCCGCCTGGACGGGGGCAAAGCACGCGATCGCGCTGAACTCATGTACCGCCGCTTTGTTTTTGGCCCTGAAAGCGAAAGGGATCGGTCCCGGCGACGAGGTCATCACGTCTGCCGTGACGTTCAGTTCAACGGCCAATACAATCGTGCACACAGGCGCCGTTCCGGTGTTTGTTGACATCGATCCGCTTTCGCTGAATGCGGACCCTAAAAAAATTGAGGCGGCCGTCACCCCGCGGACAAAAGCGATTGTACCCGTTCATTTCGCCGGCCAGTCGTGTGATATGGATCAGATTCTGGCCATTGCCGAAAAGCATCAGTTATTTGTCTTAGAGGATGCCGCACATGCCGTGTATACCACGTATAAACAGAAAATGATCGGATCAATCGGCGATGCGACGGCATTCAGCTTCTACGCGACAAAAAACCTGGCAACCGGTGAAGGCGGCATGCTGACGACGGACGATGACGGGCTCGCCGATCAGATCAGGGTGCTCAGCCTTCACGGCATGAGCAAAGGCGCGTGGAACCGCTATTCTTCAAACGGAAGCTGGTACTACGAGGTCGAAACGCCCGGCTATAAAATGAATATGTTTGATCTTCAGGCAGCGCTTGGGCTTCATCAGCTGAAACGGATTGACAGCATGCAGCAAAGAAGAGCCGACATTGCGAGCCGCTACCAGGACGCCTTCAGACACATGAAAGGGCTGACCATCCCGCATGTCAGTGATGACGGACGGCATGCATGGCATCTGTATGTTCTTCAAATAGAGGAGCAGGAGGCCGGGGTCAGCCGGAACGATCTGATTTCCGCTTTAAAAGACCAATATAATATCGGCACAAGTGTTCATTTTATTCCGGTTCCGTTCCATCCGTATTATCAAAAAACGTACGGGTATAAGGAAACTGACTTTCCGGCCGCTGCAGCGTATTATCACCGCACCGTGTCACTCCCTCTTTATCCGTCAATGACAGATGACGACGTTGAATACGTCATTGCAGCCGTTACGGATATCGTCAAAGGGGCTGATTAGGTGTACAGACTGAGGGAAAATCTTGCGCAGGACATGATTCATACCTTCCTGCATCAGAAGGGCATTCAGCCGGAAGCCTATGAATCGTCGCTCTGTTTATTGGAAGAAAACAGCCTTCAAGGCGTGATTTTATATGAAAACTCTTCGTGGGAAAGTCAATTGTTTCGAAAAAATATCATCAATGTGAAGCTTGCAGCCGCAAACAGCGCCGGACAGCTCAAAAGGCTGTTTCAGGAATTTTACGCGGCAAGGCGGGCGGCAGGCACTGATTTTATATTTATTAAAATACCGGCTGAAGATATCGGCGCGATGCAGGTCGTTCAGCAGCTTCCGAACGCTTATTTTGTAGGGAGTCTTCTCAAGCTCGTCAGTCCGGTGCGTGTTTATAACAGCACGCCGCCATTTGAGATTACAGAAGCCGGACCCGGCGACACGGAAGCGATCAGCCGGCTGGCCCGCGACGCCTTTACAAAAAGCAGGTATTATCAAGACCCCCGCCTCAGCTATGAAAGTGCAAACCGCCTGTTTGAAGAGTGGGCGCGGAATAACGCGGAAGGCAGAGCTTCGTTACAATTCGCCGCCACATATAAGGGAGAGACCGTGGGCTTTGTTCAGGGGCTGTCTAAAGGCGATGAATTCGTCCTTGATCTGATGGCGGTAAAGCCGGGATTTGAAGGAAAAGGAGCGGGATTCCATTTAGCGGCGCATGTGATTGAACAATCATTGCGCTTTCAGCATAAGACTGTATCAGCGGGAACGCAGCTCCACAATGTAAGAGCCATCCGCCTGTATGAAAGAATGGGATTTAAAGCGGATGCGTCCTATTACTACTATCATGTGTGGCCCGGGAAGGAGGCGGACTGATGGCATCATGCCAAATCGGAACGAAGTCAATCGGCGAAGGTTCACCCGTATTCATCATCGCCGAAGCCGGAATTAATCATGACGGAAAACTGAGCCAGGCGTTTGAATTGATAGATGCGGCCAGTGAGGCCGGCGCGGACGCGGTCAAGTTCCAAATGTTTCAGGCTGACAAAATGTATCAGAAAGACCCCGGCTTGTACAAAACCGCTGCGGGAAAAAACGTCTCTATTTTTTCTTTGGTGCAATCAATGGAAATGCCCGCCGAGTGGATCGAACCGCTGCTTGAATATTGTAAGAAAAAAGGCGTGCTGTTTTTAAGCACGGTCTGTGACGAAGGCTCTGCCGACTTACTGTATGCGACTTCGCCTTCAGCCTTTAAAATCGCCTCCTACGAGCTGAACCATCTGCCGTTATTGAAATATGTTGCGGGGCTGAAGACCCCGATTATCTTTTCCACCGCGGGCGCTGATATTTCAGATATTCAGGAGGCTTATCAAACCATTACCGGCGAGGGGAACACAGAAATTGCGATCATGCATTGTGTGGCGAAATATCCCGCGCCGCCTGAATACAGCAATCTGAGCGTCATTCCCATGCTTGCCGCTGCATTCCCGGATGCTGTGATCGGTTTCTCCGATCACAGCGCCCATCCGTATGATGTGCCGTGCGCGGCTGTCAGGCTCGGAGCGAAACTGATTGAAAAGCATTTTACGATCGATAAAAACCTGCCCGGTGCTGATCACTCCTTCGCCCTCAATCCGGATGAATTAAAAGAAATGGTTGCGGCAATCCGCTCAGTTGAAGCGGAGCTGCGGCAGGGGCATCACGCTCCGGTGCCGGAAGTGCTGTCGGGAAGCTCCCATAAAACCACGACACCGATTGAAGGGGATATCAGAAGGTTCGCTTACAGAGGCATTTTTTCAACAGCGCCGATTCAAAAAGGCGAATGTTTTACGGCGGAAAACCTTGCCGTCCTTCGTCCCGGCCAAAAACCGCAGGGGCTCCACCCGAGATATTTTGAGCTTTTAACTGACGGCGCGCGTGCGGTCAGGGATATTCCCGCCGACACGGGCATCACTTGGGATGACCTTTTGACGAAAGGCAGCTCATATGATGACTGACATTTTGTTTATCATTCAGGCGCGGATGGGAAGCGGGCGTCTTCCCGGTAAAGTGCTGAAACCGATCGGCGGGTATACGATCCTCGATATGATTGTCAAAAGGGTTCGGCAAAGCGCGTATTATGATCAATCGCGGGATAATCTGATCGTCGCCTCGTCTGACAGCAAGACCGACGACATTCTGTCTGCGCACTGCCTCAGCAAGAACTACCGTGTGCACCGCGGCAGCGAGCAGCGCGTGCTTGACCGGTTTGCACAAGTCATCGAACAAGTTAAACCGGACATCGCAGTCAGACTGACGGGGGATAACCCGTTTGTCGACCCTTCGCTGCTTGATTTTCTGATTCAATCGCATTTAGATCAGCACGCAGACTACACGTATATCTGCGGTACACCGCTCGGCATCGGCGGCGAGGCGGTAAACGCGCGACTTTTAACGGAGATCAATGCCGACAAAACGCTGGCGGACAAATACCAGGAACATGTCACGCTTTTAATAAGAGAATCTCCTGAGAGGTACCGGCTTCTCTTTCCTGAGCCCCCGCAGGAACTCCGGGCTCCTCACTTGCGGATGACCGTCGATACAGAAGAGGACTACAGGCTGGCCCGCGAGCTGTACGTAAAAGCGGGCTCGCGTCCTGATATTCCGGCAAAAGAATTGATCCATCTGCTGAATCGTGATCCGGAGCTCAGGGCCATTAATCAAATGATCCGGCAAAAAGAGGCTGATTAGCATGCGGGTTCTGATTTTCGCTGACGGGGGCCGTGACATCGGCATGGGGCACGCGGTCCGGATGAAGCTGCTTGCCGGTGCCATTAAGAACAATTGCTCAATAACGTTCTGCACAAATAAAGAGGCTTCTTCTTATCTGTCTTCTGATCAATGGGAAGTGATCATCAAGCCTGACAAGGAACAGAAGGAATTTATTGTCCGGGAAATAAACAGGCAGGCTCCTGACCTTCTTATATTCGATCTGCTCGATATGCCGTGTGACTGGTTAGAGGAAGTCAAAAAGCATTCATCGGCACGCATCGTCTTATTTGAAGAAAAACGGGAACATGTCATTCATTTATGCGATGCCGTTATAAACGGCATTTACGGCGGGCTGAAAAGCCGGACGGTCCAAATGGGCAGCGCCGCTGTATATGAAGGCCCGGAATATATGATTCTTCATCCGGGTTTTGAAAAAGCCAAACAGCTCTATCAGCTGAGAAAAGAATGCGGGACCATATTGGTCTCATTAGGAGGAAGCGACCCGAAGAAGCTTGTCTTTAAAGTGATGGAAGCATGCCGCCGCATCCCCGACATTCATCGAAAACGAGTGATCATCATCATGGGCGGCGCCGCGCCTCATGCTGACGACGTGCGCGCGCATCTTACACAAATGCCTTATGCCGAGATGGTAAGGCAGACAAATGACATGGCCGCGCTTCTTTCGAGGGCTGATATGGCCGTCGTGTCCGGCGGGATCACTTTATATGAAACCATTTGTACAGGTGTGCCCTGCATCGTACTTTCTCAAGTGGAGCATCAAACTGAGACGGCGGAAAAATTCGCCGCACGGGGGGCCGCCATTCATCTCGGCCTTGGTGAATGCATATCACCGGACGTTCTCGCTCGGCATATGTCTGACATGGCCGCTGATTATCCGATGCGGACCGGACTTCATCAATACGGAAAGCCGCTGGTTGACGGCAGGGGCATCAAACGGGCGGCGGCGATTCTTTATGATTTGTGATAAAACCACACGTAAGGAAGTGTTCATGTGAAAGGTGTTATCTTAGCCGGAGGCACCGGCTCACGCCTTATGCCGCTGACAAAAGCGGTCAATAAGCATTTACTCCCTGTCGGTCCATATCCGATGATTTACTGGTCGGTCATGAAGCTGGAAGAAGCGGGGATTACAGATATCTTGCTGATTACGCAAAAAGAATATATTCCGCAATTTCATAAACTTCTCGAAACCGGAGAAGAGCTCGGCGTCTCAATCACATATCAGGTTCAGCCAGCCGCATCCGGCATATCCGACGGTTTATCATACGCAAAGCGGTTTACCGGGCGCGATCCGTTCGTTCTGCTTTTGGGAGATAATATTTTTGAAGATTCATTAAAACCTTATACGGAGCGTTTCGCAAAGCAGGGAAAAGGAGCGAAAGTGCTGCTGAAAGAAGTGGACGATCCGGAGCGCTTCGGCATCGCCGAGATTGATGAGGAAAACAAACGGATCAAGTCGATCATTGAAAAGCCGGAGCAGCCGCCGACCAGACTATGCGTCACAGGGATCTACATGTACGACGCAGAAGTGTTTTCTTATATTGAACAAATTTCCCCTTCAAAACGCGGCGAACTGGAAATTACGGATGTCAATAATTTATACATTGAACACAGTGAGCTGACGTATGATGTGTTAACGGGCTGGTGGGTGGATGCGGGCACGCATGAATCGCTCCACCTTGCCGGAAGCCTGGCGCATCAGGCATTACAGAAAGGACAGGAGCATTAATCATGCCAAAATCATATTTAATTACAGGGGGCGCCGGATTTATCGGCCTTACCTTTACAAAGATGATGCTGAAAGAAACGGACGCGCAGATTACCGTCCTGGATAATCTCACGTATGCAAGCAGGCCGCTTGAAATAGAAGCCTTAAAAAAGAACGGCCGTTTCCGTTTTATCAAAGGTGACATTTCTGAAAAAGAGGACATTGACAAAGTCTTTTCCCAAATGTATGACGCTGTCATTCATTTTGCGGCTGAATCCCATGTGGACAGAAGCATAAATCAGGCAGAGCCGTTTATCACAACAAATGTGATGGGCACATACCGACTGGCGGACGCGGTGTTACAGGGAAAAGCCGGCAGGCTGATTCACATTTCCACAGATGAGGTGTACGGAGATTTGGCGCCGGATGATCCCGCTTTTACGGAGACGACGCCGCTTTCTCCGAACAATCCGTATTCCGCCAGCAAGGCAAGCTCAGACCTGCTCGTCATGTCTTACGTGAGAACCCATAAGCTTCCTGCCATCATTACAAGATGCAGCAACAATTACGGGCCGTACCAGCATCACGAGAAAATGATTCCGACCATTATCAGGCATGCCGTAAACGGCACGCCGGTTCCGCTGTACGGCGACGGGATGCAGATCAGAGACTGGCTGTTCGCCGAAGATCATTGCCGCGCCATTAAGCTCGTGCTGGAAAAAGGAACACTCGGTGACATTTACAATATCGGCGGAGGAAATGAACGGACGAATAAAGAGCTTGCGTCATTTATCATGAAGGAGCTCGGTGTCGAGGAACGGTTTGCTCATGTCGAAGACAGAAAAGGGCATGACCGCCGTTACGCCATCAATGCTTCAAAGCTGAAAAATGAGCTGGGATGGCGGCAGGACGTCACATTTGAAGAAGGAATGAGAAGAACCATTCGCTGGTATACAAACAGCCAAGACTAATCGGAAAGAAGGGGATCCGATTGACGAAGGTATTAGTAACCGGAGCGGCCGGCCAGCTGGGGCGGGAGTTATGCCGCCAGCTGAAGCGGGAAGGGTATGAAGTGATCGCCTTGACAAAAGCGATGATGAACATATCCGACCAGCGTTCGGTGCGGCACTCGTTCAGCCATTACAAGCCGGATATCGTCGTCAATACGGCGGCATACACCTCCGTTGACAAATGTGAAACGGAGCTCGACAAAGCGTATTTAATAAACGGAATCGGCGCTTATTATGCCGCGCTTGAGGCTGAAAACACCGGCGCGAAATTCATTCACATCAGCACCGATTACGTCTTCAGCGGCAAAGGAACACGGCCATACCAGACCGATGATCCCGCAGATCCGGGCACGATTTACGGAAAAAGCAAAAAACTCGGCGAAGAACTGATCCGGTTAACGGGAAAAAACCACACCATTATCAGAACGTCGTGGGTGTACGGCAGCGGCGGGCACAACTTTGTCAATACGATGCTGAAACTTGCGGATACACATGATCAGGTGCGTGTCGTTAACGATCAAGTCGGAGCGCCGACGTACACAAAGGATTTAGCCGAAACGGTGATCGGTCTGTTTGACAGGCCGCCGGGCTTATACCACGCCGCAAACAGCGGAGTGTGCAGCTGGTATGAATTTGCCAAGGCTATTTTTGAAGAAAGCGGCAGAACCGCCTCCGTGCTGCCCGTCACGACGGAGGAATACGGAAATGAGACGCCGCGCCCCGCTTACTCGGTGTTGAGTCTTGAGTCGATTGAACGGCAGGGGCTCGGCATGAGGCATTGGCGGGAAGCGCTGCATGATTATTTACAAAGGGAGGGACAGTGCAAGTGATCGAAGGCGTAAAAATCAAAAAGCTGATCAAACACAGCGATGACCGGGGTTTTTTCTCAGAACTCGTCCGTGACGATGAACATCTCTTAGAGCGTTTCGGGCAGGCTTCCTGGTCCAAAAGCTACCCCGGCGTCATTAAAGCATTTCACTATCATGAGAAACAGGATGACCTGTGGTTTTTTCCGACGGGCCACGCCCAGGTCGTGCTGCATGACCTTCGCGAAGAGTCGGCAACCAAGGGAGAAACGGATGTCTACTACATGGGAGAAGACAATCCGATGCTCCTTCTCATTCCTAGGGGCGTCGCACACGGGTACAGAGTGCTGGGTGAAACCCCGCTGACCATTATTTATTTCACGACAATGTCCTACAATCCGGATCAGCCTGACGAAAAAAGAATTCCGTGGAATGATGACACCATCGGATTTGACTGGCAGACGGCTCACCGATAGCGCACAAGACGAAGACAGCGGATGTCTTCGTTTTTTGTGCTGATTCATCTCGTGAAAAATAAATGATTGAATATTCTAAAAAATAATTTACTTCCATGGATAAAGGTGGTAGATTATTCTCAGGAAAAGAGAAACCCAATTCGCGAATGGAACCATCAGACACGCTTTTCCGGCAGAGGACGCTCTGAATCCCATATGATCTGGAGGAATTCATGATGTTAAAAAGAAAATCATTTTCGGCCTTTCTCATCAGTGCTGCGGTATTTTCATCTGTGTTCTTGCCATCTTTTCATGCGAACGCCCAATCTGCCGTTATTGAAGCGAAAACCGTCAATAGTACGAAAGAATACGCGACGTCTGATATTGAAGTCACATACAAGCCGAATGCGCTGCTTGCCGTCGGCGCCGTTGAATTTCAATTTCCTGACGGGTTCAACGCCACTGTGAGGGACTCTGTAAACGGAAGAACACTGAAAGAAACGCAAATTCTCAACTACGGAAAAACGGTCAGACTTCCGCTTACCCTTGACTTATTGGGCGCGTCTGAATACAATCTCGTCCTAGTGCGTAAAAACCTTCCGCGCGCGGGCGCGTATACAATTAAAGGCGATTACGTAAACGGTTTGGGGGCCGGCAGTCTTTATGCCGAAACAAAGCTGGTTATTGACCCGCGTTAATCGGGGATGAAAGAGGCTGACAACAGCCTCTTTTTTTTATGCGCAAAAAACCTGGCATGAATCTTGCATATAAAAAAGGGCGTAACGACAATGTGAAAGGGATTGATGGGTTTTGGTGTAAAAGCGCTTACATTTTGTTCTGCCGGTAATTGAAGCTTACACGTAAAATACGATGAGGTGATAAAACATGTCAGCCAACCCGATTTCTAAAAGCAATCAGAAAGATGAAGAAAAAGAAGTTCTTAATTTGTTCTTGTCAACACAATCGATCATAAAAGAGGCCCTGCGAAAACTGGGGTACCCTGACAATATGTATGAACTGATGAAAGAGCCGATGCGGCTTTTGACCGTCCGCATCCCTGTCAAAATGGACAATGGCTCAGTACAGGTTTTCACGGGCTACCGCTCACAGCATAATGACGCAGTCGGCCCGACAAAAGGGGGCGTGCGGTTTCATCCGGAAGTCAGTGAAGAAGAGGTTAAGGCGCTTTCCATCTGGATGACTTTAAAATGCGGCATCACAAATCTTCCTTACGGGGGCGGAAAAGGCGGCATCATCTGTGATCCTCGGACGATGTCATTCGGAGAGCTGGAACGGCTGAGCCGCGGATATGTGCGTGCGATCAGCCAGATCGTCGGTCCGACAAAGGATATTCCGGCTCCCGACGTATATACCAACTCGCAGATTATGGCATGGATGATGGACGAATACAGCCGCCTGAGAGAATTTGATTCACCGGGATTCATTACGGGCAAACCGATTGTTCTCGGCGGTTCACAGGGGCGGGAAACGGCGACCGCGCAAGGCGTCACGATTTGTATTGAGGAAGCCGTTAAGAAAAAAGGGATTCCATTGGAAAATGCGCGGATCATCATTCAGGGGTTCGGAAATGCGGGGAGCTTTCTCGCTAAATTTATGCATGACGCCGGCGCCAAGGTGATCGGCATCTCAGACGCCCACGGCGCTTTGTATGACCCTGACGGCCTTGACATTGATTACCTGCTGGATAAGCGGGACAGCTTTGGCACGGTGACGAATCTCTTCTCGGATGTCATAACGAACAGGGAGCTGCTGGAAAAGGACTGTGATATTCTCGTGCCCGCTGCAATCTCCAATCAGATTACGGCTGAAAACGCCCATCACATTAAAGCTTCAATCATTGTGGAGGCGGCAAACGGCCCGACAACGATAGATGCCACGAAAATTCTGAATGAAAGAGGCGTGCTTCTCGTGCCGGATATTTTGGCAAGCGCCGGCGGCGTGACGGTGTCTTATTTTGAATGGGTGCAAAATAATCAAGGCTTTTACTGGTCTGAGGAGGAAGTCGCCGGAAAACTGCGCAGCGTCATGGTGAATTCGTTTGAATCCATTTATCAGACAGCGCATATCCACAAAGTCGATATGCGTTTGGCCGCCTATATGACGGGCATCAGAAAGTCGGCTGAAGCGGCCCGGTTCCGCGGCTGGGTATAAGTGTTATCCGCAAAGAGATTTTGCATCAGTTATATAGCGGATCGCAAAATTTCTTTGCGTTTTCAGATTACAGCTGACAGATTCGGACAAGCTTCGTCCGCTTTCGGCAAAGATTTTCTTATTTTTATCACAAATTGCTATGCTGGTATGCTTCTTGCATCTTCATAAAGCGTGAGCACACATTACAAAATACGGGGAGGAATTCTAATGACAGTTTCATACGCACACGAACCATTTACAAATTTTCAGGAAGAGACAAATAAACAATCGTTTCAGGAAGCGCTGGCTTATGTGAATTCACAGCTCGGCAAGCATTATCCGCTTATCATCAACGGTGAAGCGATTGAAACGGATAAAAAGATCATTTCCGTCAATCCGGCAGATAAAAAAGAAGTGATCGGTTCTGTATCGGCCGCCGGAAAAGAACTTGCGGAAAAGGCCATGCAGGCTGCGCTGCAGGCATTTCAAACATGGAAAAAAGTACGGCCGGAACACCGCGCGAATGTGCTGTTTAAAGCGGCGGCGATCATCCGCAGAAGAAAGCACGAATTCTCCGCATATCTAGTGAAAGAAGCGGGAAAACCGTGGAAGGAAGCGGATGCGGATACGGCGGAAGCGATCGACTTTTTAGAGTATTACGCCCGTCAGATGCTGAAACTGAAAGACGGTTCCCCTGTAAAGAGCCGTGACGGAGAATATAATCAGTATCACTATGAGCCGCTTGGGGTGGGGATCGTCATCTCTCCATTCAACTTCCCGCTTGCGATTATGGCGGGAACGGCGGCGGCAGCCATCGTAACAGGCAACACGATACTGCTGAAACCGGCGGATGCGGCGCCTGTCGTGGCGGCGAAATTCGTTGAAGTGATGAAAGAAGCGGGCCTGCCGGACGGCGTGCTCCAATTCATACCGGGCGACGGAGGAGAAATCGGCGACTATCTGGTTGAGCATCCGAAGACGAGATTTGTGTCGTTTACAGGTTCCCGCGCGGTCGGATGCCGCATCTATGAACGCGCCGCAAAAGTACAGCCGGGCCAAAAGTGGCTGAAACGGGTCATTGCCGAAATGGGAGGGAAAGATACGGTGCTTGTAGACAGAGATGCTGATCTTGATCTTGCCGCTTCCTCAATCGTGTATTCCGCCTTCGGATTCTCAGGCCAAAAATGTTCAGCCGGTTCCCGTGCGGTCATCCATCAGGACGTCTATGATGAAGTTGTTGAAAAAGCCGTCGCTTTAACAAAATCACTCACCGTCGGAAGTCCGGAAGATTTTGATACATACATGGGGCCAGTCATCCACGAAGCATCTTATAATAAAGTCATGAGTTATATCGAAATCGGCAAAACAGAAGGAAAACTCCTGACGGGAGGCGAAGGTGATGATTCAAAAGGATACTTTATTCAGCCGACCATTTTTGCGGATGTTGATGAAAACGCCCGCCTGATGAAGGAGGAAATTTTCGGGCCGGTCGTCGCGATCTCAAAAGCCCGTGATTTCGACCATATGCTTGAGATTGCCAATAATACCGATTACGGACTGACGGGCGCTCTGTTATCGAAAACCCGCGCGCACATTGAACGCGCCCGCGAAGATTTTCACGTCGGGAATCTATACTTCAACCGCGGATGTACGGGAGCGATTGTCGGATACCAGCCGTTCGGCGGCTTCAATATGTCAGGAACCGATTCAAAAGCCGGAGGACCTGACTATCTGATTCTTCATATGCAGGCAAAAACAACGTCTGAAGCCTATTAATCTTTCGGAAATAGCGCGATGAAAAAGAGAGTCGCGCTATTTTCTCTATATGAGGGTAAGGAGGATGGAATATGTATCAGCAGCTCAGCAAAATGCTTCCGGAGGAGAAAATAGAAGCCATTACAAAATCACTGGTGGCGTTAAACAGCATCAACGGCACATTGGGAGAAGGAAAAAAAGCCGACTATATCAAAGATATGATCAAGAGCTTTCCCTACTTTCAGGAGAATCCGTCACATGTGTGGGAGCAGGCGATTCCTGAGGACCCTTACGGCCGCAAAAATATTTTCGCATTTATTGAGGGTAACGGCGAAAGCCTGAATACGGTCATTTATCACGCTCATCTTGATACGGTCGGCATCGAGGATTTCGGCCCTTTAAAAGATATCGCTTTTGATTCCGGCCGTCTCGCGGAGTATTTCTCAAACTATGAATTTGATCGGGATGTGCAGCGGGACGCCCGCTCAGGCGAGTGGATGTTCGGAAGGGGTTCGGTTGATATGCAGAGCGGTATTGCCGTTCATCTCGCCAATCTGCTTCACTTTTCTGAACGGCGCGATCAGCTGCCGGGCCATATTCTGTTCATGGCAAACCCGGATGAAGAAAGCCAGCATTCCGGCATTTTAACCAGCATTTCTGAATTAAAACGGCTGAAACAAGAAAAGCAGCTTCGTTATTTAGCAGCGATTAATAACGATTTTATCACCCCGCTGTATGAGGGTGACACGACAAGGTACATCTACACGGGCGCGGCAGGGAAGCTTTTGCCTTGCTTTGCGATTTACGGGCGGGAGGTGCATGTCGGTGATACGCTGTCCGGCATCGACCCGAATTTGATCGCGTCAGAAATCACCAGAAGAATTCACAACAATATTCATATGGCGGAAAACATTGAAGGGGAGCTTGTGCTTCCGCCGACCTGCCTGTACCAGCGTGACAACAAGGAAGCGTATAACGTGCAGACCGCCGTCAGCAGCTATGTCTATTTTAATTATTTTATTTACGAGAAAACCGCCAAAGAAGTCATGGATCAGCTGACCGCCGTGGCTGACGAAGCCTGCAAAGAGACAGAACGAAAATTATCTGATTATTACGACGAATACTGTGAGAGAACGAGCTTGCCGAAAAAAGAGATGTCATGGAACGTTCAAGTGTACAGTCTGGAAGATTACCTGAAAAGGCTGAGAAGCCGCGGAATAGACCCTGCACAGTGTATCGGGCAGGCATTTAAAACATATGAACATCTTGAACTGCGGATGAGATGCTTTAAAGCCGTCGAGGAACTGCAAAAACTCGATCCTGAGCAGGGAGCCAAGGTCATTATTTTCTATGCGCCGCCTTACCTTCCGCACAATTATCTGAAAGAAGAGAGCACACGGGACCGGCTTTTGCAGCATGTCATTCAAGAAGCGGTCGATAAAACAGCGGCGTCAACCGGAGAAACATTCGCCTTTAAAAAGTTTTTCCCTTATTTAGCGGACGGAAGCTTTTTATCGCTGCATGAAACAGACGAGGAGGTCTCCGCCTTTACCGATAATTTTCCGGGCTGGGATGTCATCGGGACGATTCCTTTTAAAGAAATCAGGGAATTGAATATTCCGTCGGTCAATATAGGGGTATACGGAAAGGACGGCCATAAATGGACGGAACGCGTGTACAAGCCGTACACATTCCATGTGCTGCCGGAACTCATTCAGCAGACGACAATGCACCTTTTGCACAGCTACCGATTAGACATACGCACAAATGGCTGACATAACGGAATAAGGGGGATGTATATGCAGGGAGATACCAATCAAACTGAATTGCAGCGCACGATGAAGGGCCGGCATTTGTTTATGATCGCCCTCGGCGGCGTGATCGGGACGGGGCTTTTTCTGGGCTCCGGTTTTACGATCAGTGAAGCGGGACCGATCGGCGCGATATTGGCTTATGTGATCGGCGGATTTTTAATGTATCTGGTGATGCTTTGTTTGGGGGAGCTCGCGGTCGCCATGCCGGTCGCAGGATCATTTCAGGCGTATGCCGCAAAGTTTCTCGGGCCGTCGACGGGTTTTACGATCGGGTGGATGTACGCATTCAGCTGGGCCAATACAGTGGGGCTTGAACTGACGTCGGCGGGGATTTTAATGCAGCGGTGGTTTCCGGCCGTTCCGATTTGGGTGTGGTGCCTGGTATTCGGCGTCGTCATTTTTTCCATTAACGCGCTGTCTGCGCGGAGTTTTGCGGAAATGGAATTTTGGTTTTCCAGCATTAAGGTCATGGCCATTGTATTGTTTATTATTCTCGGCTGCGCTGCGGTATTCGGCTTTGTCGGTTTTAACGGCGGGCAGACGGCTCCGTATCTGTCAAACTTTACGACGGACAAAGGGCTTTTCCCGAACGGTGCCCAAGCCGTGCTGTTTACCCTTGTCATGGTGAATTTTTCATTCCAGGGCACCGAACTGGTCGGAATCGCCTCGGGAGAAAGCGAAAATCCGGAAAAGACGCTTCCCCGCTCAATCCGAAACGTCATATGGCGGACGCTGTTTTTCTTCGTGCTGGCAATGTTTGTTCTCGTGTCCATTTTGCCGTACCAAACGGCAGGCGTCATCGAAAGTCCGTTTGTGGCTGTGCTGGATAAAATCGGCGTTCCTTATGCGGCTGATATCATGAACTTTGTCATTCTGACCGCCATGCTGTCGGTGGCGAATTCCGGGCTGTACGCTTCGTCCAGAATGATGTGGTCCCTATCAAAAACTAAGATGGGCCCCGCTTCTTTAACGAAACTGACGAAAAAAGGCGTGCCTCTGAAAGCTCTTTCCATCACCATCGCTATCTCCGGTTTATCCCTGCTGACAAGTGTATTCGCGGCTGAAACGGTGTATGTGTGGCTCATTTCCATCTCCGGTATGATTACCGTCGTCGCGTGGATGTCAATCTGCGCTTCACAATTCGTTTTCCGGAGACGCTTTCTCGCTGAAGGAGGAAATCTGAAAGACCTGGCATTTAAAACGCCTCTTTATCCGATCGTGCCGATTCTCGGATTTTCGGTTTACGGCCTTATCTTAATCAGTCTCATCTTTATCCCCGACCAGCGTATCGGTCTGTACTGCGGCGTCCCGCTGATGATCATCTGTTACGCGTATTATCACTTCGGTATTAAAAAACGCCTGAAGGGTGAGCCGGCTTCTTCGGAAAAAGGCGCTGCCGGATAAGAAAAAAAGCCCTCCGCAAAAAGCGGCGGGCTTTACTTTGTTTTTCGTTTGGCCGACAGCACATAGGATAGAACGGCAAAGAACTCAAAACCGAAAATGCTGACGGCCATCGGCCAGGCATTTTCTTCTCCGGCAATCCCGACAAGGGGAGCGGCAGCCGCACCGCCGATAAAGGGCAGGAGTCCGAGAAGAGCCGCAGCGCTTCCCGCGCCTTTCTCCTGTTTCTGCATAGCCAGAGAAAACCCTGTCGTCGTGACGATCCCGACAGAAGAAACAATGATGAATAAAGAAATGCAGACCGCCGTCAGGCCTAAACCAAACGCAAGTGATAAAAGCAAAGCGATGCTTCCGATGACGGCGATCAAAAGCCCGGAGACAAACAGCTTCCGTTCATCATGTGTTTTGGCCATCCGTCCGGTGATTTGGGTTGCGCATATGATTCCCGCACCGTTTACGGCGAACAGCAGGCTGAACATTTGCGCCGATACGCCGTAGATGTTTTGCAGTACAAACGGCGACCCGGCAATATATGCGAACATGCCGGTCATCACAAATGCCTGGCTGAGCGCAAATCCCATAAACATCCGGTCGCCAAGCAGGCCGCGAAACGTCATCAGCGTCTCCCGGAGTCCGCCGCTTGTCCGCTTTTCCGGCGGGAGTGATTCAGGCAACGCCGTAAGCACGGCGGCAGTAATGATACAGCCGATCACCGCCAGCACGACAAATACGATTTTCCAGCCGGCAAACTGAAGGATAAATCCCCCTGTAATCGGCGCTAAAATCGGTGCCGCCCCATTGACGAGCATCAGTAATGAGAAAAAAGCCGTCAATTCTTTTCCGGAATACATATCGCGTGCGGACGCCCGTGCGATGACGATTCCGGCCGCCCCGGTGAATCCTTGAATAAACCTCATGACAATTAAAAACGAAACAGAAGGGCTGAAGGCGCATAATAAAGAAGACAGCGTATAAAGCAGCAATGACAGAATGAGCGGCTTCCGGCGCCCGATCATATCACTGAGCGGCCCGACAACGATCTGCCCGACCGCCAGCCCCAAAAGACAAAACGTCAGGCTCAGCTGCGCAAGTGACGCTGTCGTATGAAGATCGGCCGCCACTTCAGGCAAAGCGGGCAGATACATATCGAGCGAAAGCGGCCCGAATGAAGCGAGCGTCCCGAGAATCAGTACCATGCCGAGGCCTGCGCGGGCGGCCTTTGAATCAGCGTTATTCATTTCATGACCCCCACCTTAACAAATGATTCTATCACTATAGCATAACCGGACGGCGTATTTTATATCATTTATTGAATACAAACTAAATATTTTATTTAAAATCTGAATGTAAATAAAAAAACAGAATTAGTTTTCATGTGAAATGTAAAATGAAACATAAGGATGCTAAACTATAAAACAACAAAAGGTAGAAAAGTTTTACGGAAGAGGTGTTCAAAGAGCATGAACAGCAAACAAACCGATCACATCGAAACGAAACGCCGATTTCCGATCTGTCTCGCGCTTGCTTTGACATTAGGCGTATTTGCCGCCGGTTCTGAAGAGCTGGTGATTTCTCCGCTGCTTCCGGATTTAGCGCGGGCATTCAGCTCGGATGTCAGTGTGCTGGCGCTTTCCATCAGTATTTACGGAGTGATGATTTTTATCGGTGCGCCGCTTCTCGTTCCGCTGGGCGATAAATATTCCCGGGAACTCAGCCTGATGGCGGGGCTGCTTATATTTACGGCCGGCACGGTGATCTGCGCGCTGGCGCACAATCTCTTTTTCTTCTTTCTGGGCAGGGCGCTTTCCGGGCTTGCGGCGGGTGCGTTTGTGCCGACAGCTTATGCGGTGGTCGGCGACCGTGTGCCTTATGCGTACCGCGGCAAGGTGATGGGTCTGATCGTGTCAAGCTGGTCGCTCGCTTTGATTTTCGGCGTTCCGATCGGCTCTTTTATCGGCGGCGTTTTAAATTGGCGGTGGACGTTTTGGATTTTCGCCCTCATGTCTGTCCTCGTTGCTTCGCTCATTTTCATTGAGGCGCGCCGCAGCACGGCGGATGGGGATAAAACAGAAGAGGAAAACGGCCGGCAGGCAGGCACTTTCCGGGATGCGCTGAAGGTGCCCCGTGTCCCTGTATACCTCACGATCACTTTTTGCAACATGATCGGTTTTTACGGCATGTATTCCTTTCTCGGCACATATCTTCACCGCGTGCTGCCGGGGGGGAATACAGCTTCAGGGCTGCTGATCATGGTGTACGGAGTCGGTTTTTCCATGAGCGTGTTCACCGGAAAAATCGCAGATAAGGCGGGGAAAATGCGCTCTTTGATCGCGGCATTGGCCGTGATCAGCATATGGCTTTCCTGTCTCGCCTATGCGCCGTCATCAATGCCGTTTTTGGTCATCGGGTTATTCGTCTGGGGATTGATGCAAAGCCTGACGGTGACCTTGCTCAGCACCATTTTAAGTGATTGCTCACAGAGCCGCCGGGGCAAAATCATGGCATTTTACAGCCTGGCGTCCAATTTGGCCGTCACCTTGGGTTCTGCTGTCATGGGTCCGGTCTATGTCGGATACGGATATGCAGCTGTTGGATTTATCTGTGCGGCCGTCACCCTCATCGGCTTTGTCCTCAGCGTTTTCGCATACAGAAGGTATGAGAAATATGAGCATCAGGCCGACCAATCATTGTATCGGTAAAATAAAGTTTCTATAATTTTGTAAATGTTAATTTTTAGCACCCTATTTCATAGGGTGTTTTCTAATATATAGGAATAATTATCAATATTTTCAAATAATATTGACAGCTTGAACATCTATGGATAATATTTACTTAAAATTTAACAGATTGGTTGGTGCTCATGATTATATTGGATAATAGCATTCAAACGAAAAGCAAGGCTTATTCAATATCTAAACTGATTACGATCAACACGCTCGGTCCTGAAGGGACAAGCAGTGAGTACGCAGCAAAAAACTTTATCACCAATTTTACCCTTCTCCAAGGGGTGAACAGTAAATTATCACTGCATGATACATTTGAATCGTGCATTGAAAAAACGCTTCAAAGTCCGCTGGAATACACAATTGTGCCTCACGCGTATGACGGCATTAAGCACTTCTACATGAGACCGGATCTGCAGCTTCTGCAAATTTTCAGGTGCGACACCCCGATGTACGGCCTGGCTGTCCGGCCCGGTTTTGAATATACGGATGACATGCTTGATCAGACTGTCATCGTATCCCACCCGTCTCCTATCAATTTGATTAAGTATTTTACCCGTAAAGATGTCACGTTTGATCTGGTGAACTCAACGAGCGCAGCCGCGAAAAGAGTGAAGGACGGTTTGTCCGACATCGCGCTGACAAATGAGCTGGCCAGACAAAAGTACGGCCTTCACTTTGTCAAAACATTTAAAAGCATTCCCATGAGCTGGTCATTATTCGGAAAAGGAGAGATTCATGATGAAAACTGAACAAGATTTGCAGGAACTTTATTTCCCGACGCCTAAATTAATAGAATGGGATAACGGAGTAAGACAATATTCGTCCGTCAGAGGAGATACGGAAGTTCTGCTTTCTTACGTTCCGCCGCATACAAACGTGGAACCGCATCAGCATAAGGAAGTCCAAATCGGCCTTGTCGTTTCCGGCGAGCTGTCCATGACTGTCGGAGATGTCACAAGAAAGATGACAGCGCTGGAATCAGCCTATATCGCGCCTCCTAATGTGCCTCACGGCGCAAGAAATGAGACGGATCAAGAAGTGATCGCCATTGATATTAAACGCCTGAAAGCCGGTGAAACCTACACAAGCCCTGAAGATTATTTTTTGAATATTTTTAAAACGAGAGACTTATTGCCCGGTATGGAAGTCACGTTCTTCGTGGAAGACTGGGTGGAAATCATGCTTGCCAACATTCCGGGCAACGGGGGAGAAATGCCGTTCCATAAACACCGCAATGAACAGATCGGCATCTGCATCGGCGGCGGCTATGATATGACCATTGAAGGCTGCAAAGTGGATATGACATTCGGCACAGCTTATTTCTGCGATCCGAGAGAAGATCACGGCGCCATCAACAGATTTGAAAAAGATTCAAAATCAGTCAATATCTTTTTCCCTCCGCGCTATAACAGAGCAAAAGCGAAAAAATTAGAGGCGGAAGAGTCATGAACCTGACGGATAAAACCGTCCTCATCACAGGGGGCGCATCAGGCATCGGTTATGCCGCGGTTCAGGCGTTTCTGAATCAGCAGGCGAATGTGGTCGTCGCGGATATTGATGAGGCGCAGGGAGAAGCGATGATCAGGAAAGAAAACAATGACAGGCTGCATTTTGTGCAGACGGATATTACAGATGAGCCGGCATGTCAAAACGCCATCCAGTCAGCGGCGGACAAGTTCGGCGGATTGGACGTGTTAATCAATAACGCCGGCATCGAAATTGTCGCCCCGATTCATGAGATGGAGCTGAGCGATTGGAACAAGGTGCTCAACGTCAATCTGACGGGCATGTTTCTTATGAGCAAGCACGCGCTCAAGTATATGCTCAAAAGCGGCAAGGGCAATATCATTAACACGTGCTCCGTCGGAGGAGTCGTTGCATGGCCCGACATTCCCGCATATAACGCCTCTAAAGGCGGCGTATTGCAGCTGACGCGTTCGATGGCTGTCGATTACGCCAAACACAACATCCGCGTCAATTGCGTGTGCCCGGGAATCATTGACACACCTTTGAATGAAAAGTCGTTCCTTGAAAACAACGAAGGCACGCTTGAAGAAATCAAAAAAGAAAAAGCGAAAGTCAATCCGCTGCTGAGACTCGGCAAGCCTGAAGAAATAGCGAACGTCATGCTGTTTCTCGCGTCGGATTTATCAAGCTATATGACCGGAAGCGCGATCACCGCAGACGGTGGATACACCGCACAATAGAGAAGGAGTGTTTACATATGGAGAGAAAAACAGTATTGGTTATCGCTGACCTTGGGGGATGCCCGCCGCATATGTTTTACAAAAGCGCAGCCGAAAAATACAACCTCGTCAGCTTTATTCCAAGGCCTTTTGCAATTACAGCCTCTCATGCGGCATTAATTGAAAAATACTCGGTCGCGGTCATAAAAGATAAAGACTATTTTAAGAGTCTGGCTGATTTTGAGCATCCCGATTCGATTTACTGGGCTCATGAAGATCATGACAAACCTGAGGAAGAAGTAGTCGAAGAAATCGTCAAGGTGGCCGGCATGTTCGCGGTTGACGCCATTACGACCAACAATGAACTGTTTATCGCTCCGATGGCAAAAGCGTGTGAACGTCTCGGCCTGCGGGGAGCGGGCGTACAGGCCGCTGAAAATGCCAGAGATAAAAACAAAATGAGAGCCGCTTTCAACCGGGCCGGCGTCAAGTCTATCAAAAACAAACGGGTGACGACGCTGGAAGATTTCCGCGCCGCGCTTCAGGAAATCGGAACGCCGCTCATTCTAAAGCCTACATATCTGGCGAGCTCCATCGGCGTGACGCTCATCAAAGAGAGGGAAACGGCAGAAGCCGAATTTAACAGAGTCAATGAATACCTGAAGTCGATTAACGTACCGAAAGCGGTCACGTTTGAAGCGCCGTTTATCGCGGAAGAATTTTTGCAGGGCGAGTATGACGACTGGTACGAAACAAGCGGTTATTCCGACTATATCAGCATAGAAGGCATCATGGCCGACGGAGAATACTTCCCTGTCGCAATTCATGATAAAACACCGCAAATCGGATTCACGGAGACATCGCATATTACGCCGTCCATCCTGGATGATGACGCGAAGCGGAAAATCGTCGAAGCAGCCAAAAAGGCGAATGAAGGACTCGGCCTCGAAAACTGCGCAACACATACAGAGATTAAATTAATGAAAAACCGGGAAGCCGGACTGATTGAATCAGCGGCACGATTTGCGGGCTGGAACATGATTCCGAATATTAAAAAGGTCTTCGGCGTCGATATGGCGCAGCTGTTATTGGATGTTCTCTGTTTCGGAAAAGAAGCCGATCTGCCGAAAGGATTATTGGAGCAGGAGCCATGCTATGTCGCCGACTGCCACTTGTATCCTCAGCATTTCAAAGAAAACGGCCAGCTGCCTGAGACGGCTGTCGATTTCGTCATTGAAAGCATTGACATTCCCGGCGGCGTCTTAAAGGGAGACACCGAAATCGTTTCTTTCTCGGCGGCCGAGGCGGGTACATCCGTGGATCTGCGGCTGTTCGAAGCGTTCAACAGCATTGCGGCGTTCGAGCTGAAAGGAAGCAATTCGGGTGACGTGGCCGAATCAATCAAACAAATTCAGCAGCAGGCGAAGCTGACTGCAAAGTATGCGTTACCGGTATGAAACAGCTGAAACCGAACTCTAAGTATTTGCTTTTCGGGCAGGCGCTTTCGTTTATGGGAGACTATTGCGTTCTCCCGGCTCTGCTCATTTTGTCTACATACTATCACGACTACTGGGTGACGTCCGGCGTCATCGCGGTCCGCAGTATTCCGATGGTGTTTCAGCCGTTTTTAGGCGTGCTCGTGGACCGGCTCGACAGGGTGAAAATCATGCTGTGGACGGATGTGATCAGAGGCGTCATCTTTTTGGGGCTGACATTTCTCCCGAAAGGCGAATATCCGCTGCTTTTTCTGGCGCTGCTGTTTGTTTCTTACGGAAGCGGCGTGTTTTTTAACCCGGCACGTCTCGCGGTCATGTCGTCTTTAGAAGCGGATATTAAAAATATCAACACTTTGTTTGCAAAAGCCACGACGATTTCGATTATTGTCGGCGCTGCAGCCGGCGGACTTTTTCTGTTAGGCGGTTCTGTGGAGCTTGCCGTCGCGTTTAACGGGGTGACCTATCTTGTCTCCGCGTTTTTCATCAGCCGCATTAAGCTTCAATACGTGCCGATTCAGTCAGAAAACGTTAGGGAAGCTTTTCAGTCGTTTAAAGAAGGCCTGAAGGAAATCAAAACAAATGCTTTTGTGTTAAACGCCATGTTCACGATGATTACGATGGCGCTTTTGTGGGGTGTCGTCTACAGCTATTTCCCGATTGTCAGCCGCTTTTTAGGCGACGGAGAAATCGGCAATTTCATCCTGACGTTCTGTATCGGCTTCGGCGGCTTTATCGGCGCCGCTCTTGTCAGCAAATGGGGCTTTAACAACAATAAAGGGCTGATGTATTTTACAGTGTTATCGATCATCTCGCTTGCGCTGTTTTTGTTTACCCCGATTTTCGCCGTGTCAGTCATTGCCGCCATTCTTTTCTTTATCGCAATGGAATACGGTGAGGTGCTGGCGAAGGTCAAAGTTCAGGAGAACGCGGCGAACCAGATTCAGGGCCGGATTTTTTCGGTGGCGGAGGCCTCCATCGGATTGTGCATCGCCGTCGGTTCCATGCTGATCAACATTGTAGACGCGGCAGTCATCATGGCGTTTATCGTCCTTTTGGTCAGCGGGCTGTTTCTGCATACAAAACTGGTCAATAAATCCTTTTCAGAACGGAATAACGAATCAGAGCAAATTCATTTATAAGGAGCCTTTCAGATGGAAATCATACCGTCCGACGTCATCAAGACACTTCCGAAACAGGAATTTTCGCTCGTTTTTCAAAAGGTAAAAGAGATGGAGAAAACGGGAGCCCAGATCATTAATCTCGGGCAGGGGAATCCCGATCTCCCCACACCGTCGCATATCGTTGAAACATTGCGGGAGGCTGCGCTGAATCCTTCGTATCACGGATACGGCCCGTTCAGAGGCTATCCGTTTCTGAAAGAAGCCATCGCGGAATTTTATGAGAGAGAGTACGGGGTATCGGTCAATCCGGAGACAGAAGTCGCGCTGTTCGGCGGAGGGAAAGCTGGTTTGTACGTTTTGACGCAATGCCTGCTGAATCCCGGCGATATCGCCTTAGTCCCGAACCCCGGCTACCCTGAGTATTTATCGGGAATTACAATGGCCAGAGCGGAGCTGCATGAGATGCCGCTTCATCCGGAAAACGGCTATCTGCCGGATTTTGAGCGGATTGATCCCGCCGTCCTGAAAAAAGCCAAGCTGATGTTTTTGAATTACCCGAATAACCCGACGGGCGCGACTGCGGATCAGGCGTTTTATGAAAAAGCGGCAGCGTTTGCAAAAAAACATGACATCCATCTTATTCACGATTTTGCATACGGCGCGTTCGAATTTGATCAGAACCCGGCCAGCTTTCTTCAGGCGAAAGAAGCGAAAACGGTCGGCGCGGAGCTTTATTCATTTTCGAAAACCTTCAATATGGCAGGCTGGAGAATGGCATTTGCTGTGGGGAATGAGAAAATCATTCAGGCGGTCAATGAGTTTCAGGATCACGTCTTCGTCGGCATGTTCGGCGGCCTTCAGCAGGCGGCAGCGGCGGCGCTGTCAGGAAATCCTGAGCATACCGAGCGTCTGAAGCGCACATATAAAGAACGGATTGACTTTTTCACGGCGTTATGTGAAAAGGAATTAGGCTGGAGCATTGAAAAACCGAAAGGGACTTTTTATGTCTGGGCTGAAATTCCGAATGAATTCGAGTCTTCACACCAGTTTTCGGACTATCTGCTGGAGCATGCCCATGTTGTCGTGACGCCCGGCGAGATTTTCGGCAACGGCGGAAAGCGTTATGTCAGAATATCAATGGTGGCCAAGAAGGGCGATTTGAGGGAATTCGTGCTGCGGATTCAAAAGCTCGGTTTGTCCTTTCCTTCATTACAAGAAACATCCCGCTGAGAGCGGGATGTTTTTATTATATGCTTTTCATGCTGCCGCCGTCGGCTGATACTTGCTGTCCGGTAATATAGGAGGCTTCTTCAGAGGCAAGAAAGGCAGCCAGCGCCGCGGTTTCTTCCGCAGTTCCGACACGCTTCATCGGGACGCCTGAGGCAATCCGTTCTTCCGCTTCCGCTTTAGAAATGCCGTTTTGCTTCATGACATTCTTCACGAATTGGTGATAACGGTCTGTGGCGATAAACCCGGGATTCAGACAGTTGACAGTAATGTGAAAAGGCGCAAGCTGAATGGCGATGTTTTTGCTGGCATTAATTAAAGCGGCGTTCATCATGCTGTTGGTAAACATATTGGCGCCGGGTTCTTTCCATAGGTTTCCGACGATATTAATGATTCTGCCGAATTCGTGCTGCTTCATGATTGCTGCGGCCGTTTTCATAGAGTCGATATAAGCGATCGTTTTATTCGTAAAGGTATTTGTCATATCTTCTATATCGCAGTTTTCAAAGGTATCCGGCGAGCCGCCCGGAATGTTGTTGATCAATACATCAAGCCGTCCGCATTGTGATCTGATCTCTTCAAAAATGCCGGCTCTTGTCTTCTGGTCCGACATATCCCCGGCCAGAACGGTGACGCCCGCATCCGGATGTTTGGCGAGGATCTCTTCTTTTACCGATTCGATATTTTCGGGAACTCGTGAATTAATGACGGTATGAAAGCCATTGTCCGCCAGTTTCAGAGCGATCGCTTTGCCGATCCCCTGACTGGCTCCCATAATAAACGCGGTTCGTTTTGACAACTGTCTGCACCCCTTTACCAAAATGGAATCTCCTTTACATCGTAAAAAAAAATGATAAAAATAGCAAATTTTATTTAAATTCTGACAAATAAAAACCCGCCGGACAGGCGGGGGGGGGTTACACGTGCAAAAACTTCGGAAGCGTGTCGAGAGACAAGCGGTTTCCGACAAAAAATGAACCAAATTCGCCGTAGCGCGCGCTGACTTCGTCAAAGCGCATTTCATAAACAAGTTTTTTGAACTGAAGCACATCATCGCTGAAGAGCGTAACGCCCCATTCGTAATCGTCAAAACCGACAGATCCCGTGATAATCTGTTTGACTTTGCCGGCATAGCTCCGTCCGATCAAGCCGTGGCTTCTCATCAGGTTTCTGCGTTCATCCATAGAAAGCATGTACCAGTTGTCATTGCCGCTTCTTCTTTTATCCATCGGATAGAAGCAGACGTATTTCGCTTCGGGCAGCTCAGGATACAGGCGGGCGCGGACATGCGGATTTTCATACGGATCGCCTTCTCCGCTTGCGAGGTAGTTGCTCAGCTCAACCACGGACACGTAAGAATAAGCCGGGATTGTAAATTCAGCAAGCTTTGATTTGTTAAATTCAAGCTCGATTTCGTTCAGCTCTTCCATTGTCGGGCGAAGAATCATCAGCATAAAATCAGCTTTCTGTCCGACGATGCTGTAGATGGTTTGCGAGCCTTTGCCTTCTTTTTGGGCGACACCCCATTTTTCAAGCAGTCCCGTAAATTCGTGAATAATCGACAGGCGCTCATCGCTGGATAACATCTTCCATGACGTCCAGTCCATTGTGCGGAAATCGTGAAGCGCGTACCAGCCGTCAAGCGTTTGGGCGGCTTCGTTCGTTTTTTGCTGCTCACTCATGTATCTTCACTCCTATATCTTTTCATTACATTGATGCCTTCACTATATCACAGTTTAACCGTTTCGGCTGTGGAGAAACCTTGAATAATCCGAAGCCTTGTGTCAGAAACTATGCCGTGAACAAACGGTCAATTAAATTAGTTAGAAAAATAAGATTTCTTTTTGAAAGCGCTATAATAGAAGTTGGTTATTTGAATTTAGCTGGAAGAAGAGTATGCTGTAAAAGTAAGCGTTTTTTGTCAACATAGAGGAGGGTATATCGTGGCAGATTTATTTACAAAAGTACAAGAAAAAGTCGCAGGAAAAGATGTGAAAATCGTATTTCCTGAAGGGTTGGACGAACGTATCCTGGTTGCGGTCAACAACTTGGCGGGCAACAAGGTATTAAAGCCGATCGTAGTCGGCAATAAAGAAGACATTCAAGCAAAAGCGAAAGAATTAAATCTTACGCTTGACGGCGTGGACATTTTTGACCCGCATACATATGAAGGCATGGAAGAACTCGTTCAGGCTTTCGTAGAACGCCGCAAAGGCAAAGCGACGGAAGAACAGGCCCGCAAAGCTTTGCTGGACGAAAACTATTTCGGCACGATGCTTGTGTACAAAGGTCTCGCAGACGGACTTGTCAGCGGAGCTGCACATTCTACTGCTGATACGGTGCGCCCTGCACTGCAAATCATCAAAACAAAAGAAGGCGTGAAAAAAACATCAGGCGTCTTCATCATGGCCCGCGGTGACGAGCAGTATGTGTTCGCTGATTGCGCGATCAACATTTCTCCTGACAGCCAGGACCTTGCCGAAATCGCCATTGAAAGCGCCAATACGGCTCAAATGTTTGACATTGACCCGCGCGTTGCCATGCTCAGCTTCTCTACAAAAGGATCGGCGAAATCAGACGAGACGGACAAAGTGGCTGAAGCCGTGAAAATTGCGAAGGAAAAAGCGCCTGAGCTTACGCTTGACGGCGAATTCCAATTCGACGCTGCATTTGTGCCGTCTGTCGCTGAGAAAAAAGCGCCGGACTCCGACATTAAAGGAGACGCGAATGTATTTGTATTCCCAAGCCTTGAAGCAGGAAACATCGGCTACAAAATCGCTCAGCGCTTAGGCGGCTTTGAAGCGGTCGGACCGATTCTGCAAGGATTAAATATGCCTGTAAACGATCTTTCCAGAGGATGTAATGCGGAAGACGTCTACAATCTTGCGTTAATTACGGCTGCTCAAGCGCTGTAATCCGCAAAAGCCGGCCTTTACGAGGGCCGGCATTTTTTTATAGAAAGAACGTCACTGCGGCCCAGCCGAACAGGGACAAACAGAGAGAACCGATCAAGCCTGCTGCGAGAGCTCGCCAGCCGTTATGGCGAAACGCCGATATATGGACTTTCAAACCGAGACCCGCCATCGCCATGCCGATTAAAACATAAGACACTTGAACAAGAAACGCGGAAAACGAAGCTGAAATAACGCCTGATGTATGGATGGCGCTCATTCCGAGAAATCCGAAGATAAACCAAGGGATGGGGAGCGAAGCGGCAGAAGCCGTCTTTGACTTTCCGCTGCGGCGCGCCCGCATTCCGAGCATGAATGCGGCCGGGACGAGCAGCGCGACCCGGGTCAGTTTGACGATCACCGCCATCTCGACGGCTGCTTTTCCTCCGGCGCTGCCGGCCGCCGCCGCATGCGCCACCTCGTGAAGCGTTGCCCCGCAAAAGGCTCCGTAAGCCGCAGGAGAAAAGCCCAATCCATGATAAGCAAGAGAATATACAACAGTAAAAACGGTTCCTAATAACGAAACGGCGGCCGCGCTGATGGCGGCTGCATTTTCATTTGATCTGATCTGCGGCGCGATCGCGGCAATGGCAGCCGCCCCGCAGATCGCTGTGCCGCAGGCTGTCAGCGTGCTGAGTGTCTGATCTATACGGAACAGCCGGGACAGTCCGTATACAACGGCACCCGCAAACATCATACAGCAGACGGCAATTGCAAATACGTGCCAGCCCGCATGATAGATATCCGCCAGATTCAGTCTCATGCCAAGCAGGATGATGCCTGCTTTCAGCAAGTATTTGCTTGAGAACGCGATCCCCGGCTCTAATGCCGCCCGCTGTCCGAATACGGCGCGCCAGAGCATGCCGATCAGCATTGCAAGGACAAGCATTCCGAGCATTTGCAAAAACGGCAGGCGGCTGACATAGAAAGCCGCAAACGCAATTCCTGCGGTAACTGAAACACCTTTTACCATCTTCATCTCAGTCACTTCCCATTATCTTGATAACTCCACTTTACTGCGGTCTTAATCATTAGTAAAATATATTTATATGATCTAAACGATTAGGAAAAATAATGATTAGGGGCGATGCTTTTTGTATTATGGGGAACTGAAAACATTCATTGCCGTCGTGGAAGAAAAAAACTTTACAAAGGCGGCGCAGAAGCTGATGATTTCTCAGCCGAGCGTCAGCCTTCACATTAAAAACCTGGAGAAAGAATTTCAAACCGCCTTGCTGAACCGCTCTCCGAAGCACTTTACGACTACGCCGACGGGGGACATTCTCTATCAGCGCGCCAAGCAGATGGTCTTTTTGTACGAACAGGCGAAATCCGAAATTTACGCCCATCATCATTATGTCAAAGGGAAGCTCAAAATCGCCGCGAGCTTTACCATCGGCGAATATATTCTGCCGCCGCTTCTCGCAAAGCTTCATAACGAGTATCCCGAGCTGAACCTGGACGTCATGATCGGAAACACGGAGGAGGTCAGCGAAGCGGTTCGGATGCTTCAAGCCGATATCGGATTAATTGAAGGGCATACGGGGAAAAACGAGCTCGACATTCAGCCGTTTATGGAGGATGAATTGTGCATTGCCGCACCGAACGGACACCCGCTCGCCGGCAGAAAAAACATCCCGGCTGCCGAATTGCAAAATCAAGCGTGGGTGACGAGGGAGAAGGGTTCGGGAACGAGGGAATATTTAGACCACGTCCTTCAATCAAACGGACTGCGGCCGAAATCCATGATGACGATCAGCAGCAACCAGGGCGTCAAGGAAGCCGTGATCAGCGGAATGGGTCTTTCCGTACTGTCAAAAAGCGTGCTGCAAAAGGATCTGCTTCACGGCAGCATTTCCGTGCTTGAGATAAAAGGATTCTCCTTAAAACGGAAACTGTCTATCATCCAATCTTCCATTATGGAGAACACAAAAAACAAAGAAATCTTCATCGCTCTTTTGAAAAGCCAATTTCAATCATCACAAGCGGAGTGATATAATAAATGCATGGAAAGCCTATGACGAAAGGGATTTAATATAGATGGGAAAGCAACCGATTGATTTACTGATGCAGCCGAGCTGGAGAATCATTGACCAATCCAGCCTCGGGCCTTATTTTGATGCGAAGCAGTCATTCGCAATGGATGATACGCTGTGCGCCTCCGTAGGCAAAGGGGAATCGCCTGCGACGGCACGCTCTTGGGTGCACCACCGGACGATCGTGCTCGGCATTCAGGACACGCGCCTGCCGTTTTTAGAGGACGGCGTGAAATTGCTGGAGGACGAAGGCTACCGTGTTATTGTCCGCAATTCCGGAGGCCTCGCCGTCGTACTGGACGAAGGCGTATTGAATATCTCGCTTATTTTTGAAGACGAGAAAAAAGGCATCGACATCGACAGAGGCTACGAGGCGATGACAGAGCTGGTGCGGCGGATGCTGCGTCCGTACCATGCTGAAATTGAAGCATATGAAATTAAAGGATCGTACTGTCCGGGCAGCTATGATCTCAGCATCGGCGGCCGAAAATTCGCGGGAATCTCACAAAGACGCCTGCGGGGCGGAACCGCGGTTCAGATTTACCTCTGCGCCGATAAAAGCGGAAGCGAACGCGCCGATCTGATCAGACGTTTCTATCAAGCCGCTTTAAAAGACAAAAGCAACGATACAAAAGGCGTATATCCCGATATCCGGCCCGAAACGATGGCTTCATTAAGCGAATTGCTGCAAACGGACATTACCGTGCAAGACTTAATGCTGGCGCTTTTGACCGAACTGAAGGAACTCAGCGGCCGCCTGTATGCAGCCGGATTATCGCCGGAAGAAGAAATGGTATTTGAAAAAAATCTGACCCGAATGCTGGAACGGAATGAGAAGGTGTTCGGCACGCAGGAAAGCTTGGACTAAGTCCGGGCTTTTTTTGTTTTTGGTAATTATATACTATTTAGTTATAGTGAAAAAGAAGTGTTATACCAAAACTAGTTTACATTATATACCTTATTTGATTAATATATTTATGTAGGTTCCAAATAATTCTATAAACTGAAGGAGATGGAGATATGAACTTTAAAAAAATAAGAGAAGAAAAAAGAATCACGATCCCGACGCATTTGTTAGCCGGAGATGCGGAACAATCAGGCAATTCTTTCGCTTGGAGCGGCTGGGTGCTTGTAGTGCCGAGCCAAGAAGACAATCAAAACCCGAATTTGAATTTCTCTGATTTAGCCGCTCAAAAGTAGGATAATCACTGTTTGGAGCCTACACATCTGAGACGAGGCGGTGAGAGTGTGACACAAGAGTATATAACAGAAATTAAGCGGGGGGCACTGTCATGGATTGTTAAAAATATCCATTATTTTGATATGAATCATAAAGTAGCGAATGATTTCAGGTGGCGCCTTAAAACATTTATAGAACTCATTTTTCTTACCAATTACCTGATCAGAAATCAGGCAGATGATAAGGAAGTTGCTGTTTTAACGGAGTTTATTACAGAAAGGCTCCATAATGATCAGCTTGAAGAATTTATTCATTTTGATCCGGACGGTCTCGCCGGATTGGCTATCGCGGGTGAATTTCTTACCTTGACTGATCATCCGTCACGGGCTTCGGTGATATGGGAGCTGGAAAAATTCACGGCAGCACGTTTTGATTGCAGCCTTGCTAAAATTCCCTTTCGGAAAATGGATCTGAAGTACAGTCTGCAAAGAGCAGGCGTAACCTCGGAAATAACGGATTTTTCTGACTTATATCACTACACAGCAGCTGGTCAGGATATCCCAAATACATATATGACGGATCATGATGCGTACAGTATCACTCATACGATTTTTTATATAACAGACATGGGATGTTCTTCGCTTACGGATAAAGAGTATCATCTGCCGTCCTTAAAAGAAAAGGTCCTGAAATTTCTCGGGATCTATATCTGTCTTGAGAATTTAGATATTACCAGTGAATTATTGATGTGCAGCTCTTTTTTACATATCGACATGGATAAGGACAACCATAAACCGCTCTATGAAGCAGCCTGGAATAAAATCTATCAGGGCCGAATGAAAGAGGGGAATGTCCCGAGCATCACCTATCAACATAAACTCGGTTTGAAAGGTGAACAGCGAAGAGAAGATGTGTTTAAACATTGCTATCATACAACACTTGTCGCCGCGGGTGCCGCGCATGCCTGTCTTAGAGCAGAAAGGAACGATTAACTTGAATAGATTAGCTGAAGAGACAGATCAATTTTTATTATCTTTTGCTGAACAATCGCTTCCGGATCAAAAGAGCATTCAGCTGTTTGCCGGCTTCTGCAAGTACTACAGGAAGACGAGCCATTCTTCCGCTGTAAAAGAACATACTGAAAGGATTGCCTCCGCTTTCGTTGATAAGTCATGCTGGGAAGATCTGTTTCACTGTAACACGGCCATTGTCAATGAGTTGATTCATATCTATTTAACGGCAAAAGCTTATAAAAAGAAGCAGGGAATGGATTCGGATGATCAGGTCATACGTCACGGATTGCAAAACGGCTATCTTATAAAAAAAGAATGGCCTTATTTTAAATACGCCGAATTCGTCGGTTTGCTGAGCGAGCTGGGAATGTCAACTGACCATGAAAAAGTGCGCTTTTACAAGAATTCGATGTTTCAGCCTTTGCTCCATGACGCATGGAAAAGAACAGCTGAAAACGAGCTGGAGTTTGTCGAGTACTGTCTTCTTCATTTAGATCAGGGAGAGCATCTGCTTCATCCCGGCTTGAAGGCTTCCATTCAAAAATGGCTTGTGTTTTGTCTCGGCAGCCGAAAAATGAAACAGCTGTGCAATATGTTATTTATCCAATCGTGTATCGATCCATTTTTTTATGGCTGTCAAGCGGCTCTTCATCATATAAATAACGAGAATCCATCCATTCATTGTGCTCCGGCTCTTCTGCCGGCGATTGAGATTCTGAATCTGGAGTGTGGAACATGCAGATAGTCAAGGAACATTTTAATATAAAAAAACAGAAGAATGGCTGCTGGGTTTTTGGAAGAACATTCAGCTGCAGCCGGAAGAAATGGAAGCAGATGATTTCATGCACCTGTTTTGCGGTTTAGCGGCATGTCATCATTTTGAAAGCAGAAAGGATACAGAAGAAGTTATTCTATTCCTAGACCGTTATTTCGGAGAAAAAACACACGAATGCCATCCGGTCCTGTTCGCGTATGCGTATCATGTGTACCGCAGGATAGATGCCGCAAAAAGCATCTTTTTTCATAACGGACTTGAACAAATGGTCCGCGGTTTACAAGAGGAACTGAAATCAGAGCCGTCCTCTATGATCCTCATGGTGTTAGGAGCTTATTTTGGGGCGGTGACTCCGGAAGAACTGATCGTGTTCTTAGAAACCGGGATGAAACGTGAGGCCGATTTGCTCATGGCACCGGGCGGCATGCAGGAAGAACAGGCGGATGCCCTTTATGCCGTCACTTATTTGCAAATGAAAGAATTGCAGCCTTTTCTCACGGAATGGTACAAAACATCAGACTTTGCTTTTTCAGGTTTAATGTTAGCCGAGTGCAGAAAGTATCACATTGACGCCGTTGCAAAATACACAGCCATTATGAAATTTCTCCAATTCGATGAGGCGCTTTTTATACGGGAAGGGCGGGAATTTCTACGCTTTCAGCAGCGAAGCAGCGGGAGCTTCGGTTATTTGAATCCATTAGCGATGGACCAAGGGGCGGTCAGCGGCAAATTGCTGGACCGTCAATATTTCCTGCCGTCCGCTCATTATGCCGCCGCCTCTCTGTCTATGCTGTAATGTCTCTCTTTTGAAAGACGGAAAAAGAAATCAATAAACAAATAAGAAAGTAGATCGCTATAACCGTCATGGAATAGGGGATGTTTAACGTTGAAATCGCATCACCCGCACTTTTATTTACATAAGCAACGAGATTTAAATGCGGAAAGAGCGTAAATTTATACCACGTAAATTGGGCAAGCAAATCAGTTCCGCCCAATATACTGCCGGCAAACAGCAGTAAAATCGATAAGCAAAGGGAGAGCGCCTGGCTTTTGCACAATACTGACAAAGTGAACGCAATGGTGACAATGCTTATAATTGATATGAAACGCAAAAGCAGAATGATTCCGGATGCTTTGATTGAACTGATGGTATACAGACTGTCATTTAAATGAGTATAGACGAGCGGATATGAAGCATTGGAAAAACCGAATAACACGCCGCCGATCAGCAAACAGCTCACACAGTAAAATAAGTAAATCATACCGGTAAACAGAAGGGAGGCCAGAAATTTCGATGTTAAAATCCGCCATCTTCGGTTCGGGCTTGTAGCGATAAACTTAATCGTTCCAAGGGCAAACTCTTTAGAAACAATCCCGCTGACGGTTAAAATCGCGGTTAAGCTTACGAAAATCTCAAGCCCGTTTGAAGTAACCGTGCCGAAAAACCTCCAGCCGTTCCATTCATAGGGGTTGATGTTATGCTCCAAATAATAGTCTTTATTCTTAACATCAGCAGAATAATAAACGCCTGTCGTTTCAGCGGGTTTATCAATTTCTTCCTGTTTTTTTTCGGCGAGAAGCCGTTCTTTCCAATTGTTATCCGAGGAAGCATCTAACTCATGATTCATAATAAGGCCGGCCAGCAAAACGATGAGAAACAGGAAAAAAAGAGATAAAAGTGTGCCTTTTTTTCGGGTTATTTTTATGAATTCGTTCTGCGCCAGATGAAATATGCTCATACCGCGTCCTCCTGATCTGTAATCATCATGTATTTCTCTTCCAATGATAAAGTTCTTGCAGAAACGCGGGAAATCAGAATCTCTTTCTCTGCCAAAGATTTAATGACATACGGGATGGTATCTTCTTCCGCTTCCAATTCAATGATGCGGCTGTCTTTTTGCTGTACTTGAAGAATACCGTCCTGCTCTAATATTTCTTTCGCCCTTGCCGGATGATCTACCGTGACGGTAAACAGTTTTTTCTGACCAAGGTCATGTCTGTTCTTCATGTCTTCAATTCCTAAAATCCGTCCCTTTTTAATATAGGCAACCCTATCGCAAATCTCCTCCATTTCCGACAATAAATGGCTTGATAATAAAATGGAAACCCCTTGCTTCGCTAAATCGGAAAGAATGGTGCGCAATTCTTTCATTCCTTTAGGATCGAGGCCGTTCATCGGTTCATCCAGAATTAATAATCCGGGATTGTGAAGAAGAGAATAAGCGAGCCCCAAGCGCTGTTTCATACCTAATGAGAAATGTTTCACTTTTTTGCGGGCAGCCTGCTCTAGCCCGACTTTTGCAAGGGTATTCATAAGGTCATCCGTTCGCAGCGAGGTGCTGCGCAGTTTAGTAAAATATTTTAGGTTTTGCAAAGCGGTCATATTCGGATACATATCCGGGCCTTCAATGATAACCCCGATATGTCTCATAAAATATTCAAAGTCGCTGTCCGGTCTGCCTCTGAATGAAATGGCTCCTTCTGTTTTTTTAATAAGCTGTACGATCATTCTGAAAATAGTGGTTTTTCCTGAGCCGTTCGGCCCTAAAAGGCCGAAAATCTCGCCTTTTCTCACATCGAAAGAAATTGACTGTACAATAGGGGTATGATTGATTGTTTTAGAGACATCTTTTAATATCAGGGCTGGTTCAGTCATGATATTTGCACACCTTCCTTATGATTTAGGGTAAAAGCCGTCAAAACCGAAGAACATGCTTCCGATCAGGCCGGCAACGATTAAAATGAGAGCAATGCTATACCACATTTTTCGATTCAATGGTTTCCCTCCTTACAACGCTGACATTCCATTTGAAATAGCGCAAAAAGATGCGGAATATCAGTTTCGAAAGATCAAATCCGGCCATAAACACCGCCATACCCGCTCCAAGAACCATACATCCGTTAAAAATGGCTGTTGCAATCGGCACTTTTACGAGGAGAAAGAATGATCCGGTCATCAGCATCAGGCCGATCGCCATCAAACTTAACACCGCAACAGAGGCAAAAAGAAACGGTGTCAGCATAAACATGAAGTTGAACATGCCCATCCCCAGCATCAGGCCGAATGCTTTGAAAAAGGAGCGCCATGTTTTCTGCTCCTCGGCATCACTAATGAAAATATCCGCTTTTAAGGCGCGCGCAAGTGTTTTGGGGTTTCCTAAATTGTCGGCGATTTGTTCATCGCTTTTTCCTTCAGCGCCGCCCATTTGGAATATTTCGCCGATATCGGCGAGTATCTCTTTTTGCTCAAGTTCCGGCAGATCTTTTATTTCCCGCCGGAGATGTTTTAAATATTGGTCTTTACACATTCATTTTCCCTCCTTAATGATGCTGTTCACTTTTTCGGACAGGTCAAGCCATTCCGATTTTAATGTTTGATGATATAAGGCGCCTTCTTCTGTTACTTTGTAATATTTGCGTGATGGGCCTTGATCGGAAGCTGCTGTATACGTTTTTAGGTAGTTATTTTTTGTGAGTCTTCGTAATATGGGGTAGATGGTGCCCTCCGATACAGGGAACGTTTCACTTATGATCTTGATTAATTCATAACCATATAAATCTTCATAAAGAAGCAGGGACAACACACAAAGTTCCAACGCTCCTTTTCGTAATTGGCTACTCATTTACTATCATTCCCATCATATCTAATAATTGTATTCTCTATACAGTGTATTGCACAGTAGCTAATCGATCAATAATTCCCAAGAACCATTTGGGATGAGGAATTGAATCTTTATGCTTATGTGCGGGCGGGGACCGAGATGCGCAGCCCTTGCGGGAAGAAGGCCTCCTGAACAATGTTTACATTAATATAGATCAGGATGCGCGTCATTGACAAATGGCAAAAACCCCTTTTTCCATGACAAGGAAAGGGGTTTTTCCGTTATTCGGCCATTTTTTCTAAATTGCCGTTCCGGTCCATTTTGAAGGACGGAGAGGCATGTTCGTCGTCTTCAAATAAAACTAGTTTTCTGGCTCTGTTCATAATTTTCACCAAGGTTTCGTAGTCTTCCTGAATGGTTTTTTGATCTTTTTCAAGCTTTTCGACGGCCGCTTCCAGCTGCTCGGTTTTAGACTGAAGTTCTTGGTTTTCCCGTTTTAAACGGTCATTTTCCATTTGCAGGGCGGAAGTTTGCTTTCCGCTGCCTTCATAGCTCTTCAGAAATTGAATGACGTCTGCCATTGTGAGCTCCGCCTTTTGGCTCGGCTGCTGAGGCGCCAGCAAATGTGATAAACTAGCTAACTCTTCCTTGAAGCTTTCATCGACATAAGGCATATGTTCGCCGGACATGACGGCTTGCCGATCCTCTTTTGGCGCTTCCGTTTGAACCGTCTCTTCGGCTGCGGTTTCCTGCATGATGTCCGCATCCGGCGCAGGCGGCTGATATAATAGTTTCTTCTTGGCCGGCTGGCCGTTTCCGAGCGCGCGCATCCGCTGTTTCCGCTGTTTTTTGGCGAGCTGAAGCGCTTTTTCGTATTGATGGCGGACGACGGCATTCCATCTGAAACCGCACGCTGCCGACGTTCTGTTTAATTTATCGCCTACCTCTTCAAAGGCGTTCAGCTGCGTGCTTCCTTCCCGGACGTGCCGGAGCACGGTTTCCGCAAGCAGCAGGTCATTTTCCTCCGACCAGGCGTCCTGTCTTTGTTTTGTCAATGTTCTCAACCCCCAATATCTTTGATGGTATTAGAATGTCCAGATTGGAAAATATTTATACAAATTGGCTGAAAGAATGAGAGATACGCAGAGCCTTGCAGGATAAGATGAATCCTTGTACAATGAGATGTGATGTGATTTTTTTCGTTTTTAAAATTAAGTTTTAACATAGAGGAACATTGAATGAAGGGAAGCGTACATCATGGCTAATGAATTCCGAGTGTGTGATGATTGCCAGGCCACCAATATTAAGACTTTGCTGCCGCGTTTGAAAGAAGCTGACCCGGATGCAAAAGTGGAGGTCGGATGTCAGTCATATTGCGGGCCCGGACGCAAAAAATCGTTTGCTTTCGTAAACAACCGCCCGCTGTCGGCGCCGACTGAGGACGAGCTGATTGAGAAAGTGAAAAAGAAGATCAAAAAGTAAATGTGTATTTTACGACAGCCTCGCCCGATGGGTCAGGCTTTTTTGCTTCAAAAAATCAATGACGGAAAACTGGAACAAAACGCCGGACAAATTCAAGGATGTTTTCAAATTACAGAGCCGATATAATAGAATCACGGCTAAAAAAAAGAGGGAATGACGATGGCGTATCCAAACGGAAAATTATCAGAAGAAAAAGTGTTTAAAGATCCCGTTCACCGCTATGTTCATGTGCGGGACAAGCTGATCTGGGATTTGATCGGCACCCGTGAATTTCAGCGGCTGCGCCGGATCAAACAGCTCGGTACGACGTATTTGACGTTTCACGGCGCGGAACACAGCCGTTTTAACCATTCTCTCGGCGTCTATGAGATAGTCAGACGAATGGTTGATGATGTTTTTAAAGGGCGTCCTGAATGGGATGACAATGAACGCGAACTCTGTCTCAGCGCCGCGCTTTTGCACGATTTGGGACATGGGCCGTTTTCGCATTCCTTTGAAAAGGTTTTTCATCTGGATCATGAAGACTATACGAGGGAAATCATTCTCGGCGACACCGAGGTGAATCAGGTTCTCAGAAAGGCGGGACCGGGATTTCCGCAGGATGTTGCCGAAGTCATTGCCAAAACATACAAAAACAAACAGGTGGTCAGCCTGATTTCGAGCCAGATTGACGCCGACAGGATGGATTACCTTCAGCGGGACGCATACTATACGGGCGTCAGCTACGGACATTTTGATATGGAACGGATTTTAAGGGTGATGCGTCCGCGAGAGGACCAGATCGTCATTAAGCAAAGCGGCATGCACGCTGTCGAAGACTATATTATGAGCCGCTATCAAATGTACTGGCAGGTGTATTTTCATCCCGTGACGAGAAGCGCTGAAGTCATATTGACGAAAATTCTCCACCGTGCGAAGCAGCTCCATGAAGAAGGGTATATCTTCACTCATGCTCCCGTTCATTTTTATTCCATTTTTGAAGGGAAGCTGACGCTTGCGGATTATCTGAAGCTTGATGAAGCCATCATTTTATATTATTTCCAGGCTTGGGAAGAAGAAGAGGACCCGATTCTGTCCGACTTGTGCCGCCGCTTCATTAACCGCCAGCTGTTTCAATATGCCGAATTTAACCCCAATGAGGAAATGTCGGCTTATTTTGAACTGACCGCTCTGTTTAAAGAGGCGGGAATTGATCCCAATTACTATTTAGTGGTCGATTCTTCATCGGATCTGCCGTATGATTTTTACCGGCCGGGTGAAGAGGAGGAGCGTCTGCCGATTCACCTGTTAACGCAGAAGGGCCAGATCAAAGAGCTGTCCAGGCAGTCCGCCATTGTCGAATCCATTTCGGGCAAACGCCGGACGGACCATAAGCTCTACTATCCGATGGACCTCATTTGCGACGATTCAGAAAACCCTGAAGCAAAATTAAAAATCCGGCAGCTGCTGGGACTGACATAGAAGGATTTTGGTAAAGAAGGAAAAGGAGATGTCGGGAATTTGTTGAAAGAACATGCAAAACTGATGAAGGTGTTCTCGGATTCTGGAGAAATCATCGGGCGGAAAAAGCTGCAGAAAATCATTTATATCGCGAAGAAAATGCAGTATCCTTTCTACGAAAAATATGATTTTCATTTTTACGGCCCGTATTCCGAAGAACTGACGCTTCGAATTGAAGAGCTGTGCAATCTTGGGTTTCTGGATGAGGTGAAGGAAAAAAAGGGCGGCTACTTTCAATACCGGTACTCGCTGACGGAGACGGGAGCCGAGTTTTTACATCATGCGGAGCTTACGATGCCGGATATGAAGAAGTACATCGACAGCGTCAACAGCCGCTCATCCCGGTTTTTGGAGCTGGTGTCTACGATTTTGTATTTTGACGGCCTTGAAGCTGAGGAAAAGAAAGAGAAAGTGTTTACGATAAAAAGCAAACAGAAATATACGGATGAAGAATATGATGAGGCGCTTCACTACATAGAAGAGCTGAAACACATTTGTTAAAGGCGATGGCTTTCGTCTTTTTTGATGAAAAAACCAGGCCGCACATAAAGCGGGCCTGGTTTTGTTTATTGTCTCAATTTGCTGTGCTTGTACGAATATAAAAAGTAAACGATCACGCCGATGATCAGCCAGACGGCAAAATAAAGCCACGTTTTCAGCGGCAGATTGACCATTAAAAACAAACAGCAGATAATGGCCAAAATCGGCAGTACGGGTACAAAAGGCACTTTAAATCCCCGTGGCAGATCCTTATGGGTGCGGCGCAGAATCAGCACGGACAGACTGACCATGGCGAATGTCAATAATGCGCCGATGTTTGAGAGATCTGACAGCTCTTTCAGATCAACAAAACCCGCGATGCAGGCGCTGATCAGTCCGATCAGCCACGTATTAAAGATCGGCGCTCCCGATTTCTTTCCGACAATGGTAAAGACTTTCGGCAGCATTCCGTCTCTTGCCATCGCAAAAGATATACGGGTCGCCGCATAGGTATGGGCGAGAACGACGGCCATCAGTCCGATCACCGCACCGGCAGCGATAACGCCCGCCACCGCGTTTTGTCCGACAGACTGCAGCACATAAGACATGGCTTCCGGCACATTAAGCTGTGAATACGGAACCATCCCCGTCATGACGAGACAGACGATGACGTATACCAATGTACAGATCACCAGTGAACCGATAATACCGATCGGCAGGTTGCGCTGCGGTTTTTTGACTTCTTCAGCCGAAGCGGAAATCGCGTCAAATCCGAGAAACGCAAAAAAGACGGCAGAAGCCCCCGTAATGACGCCTTTGATTCCAAAAGGCATAAAAGGATGCCAATTGCCCGGCTTTACAAAAAAGCTTCCTGTGATGATAAACAGCAAAACAATTCCGATTTTTACGAGAACCATTATATTATTAAAGGTTTTGCTCTCTTTGGAGCCGCGTGACAGAACGACGGCAATTAATAGAGTAATGATGATGGCAGGAAGGTTGACGATGCCCCCCTGGCTCGGCACGTGCAGCAGACTGTCCGGCAAAGGCATGCCGATTTCGGCTAACAGATTATTAAAATAACTTGACCAGCCGCTTGCCACCGCCGACGCCGTCACCATATAAACGGATAAGAGCGTCCAGCCCATTAAATGGCCGACAATTTCTCCCATGGTGGTATAAGAGTAAATATAGGCGCTTCCGTAAACCGGGAGAACAGAAGCGATTTCGGCGTAACATAATGCTGCAAGGCTGCAGACAACGGCTGCAATGATAAAAGAAAAGATTACGGAAGGTCCGGCGTTTTTCGCGGCCGTAATGCCTGTAAGAACCATGACGCCCGTCCCGATGACGGCGCCGATGCCCAGTAAAGTTAAATCAAATCCACCCATCGTTTTGGCAGTCTGCCTGTTTCTGCTTTGTTCAAGCAGCTGGGTGATGTCTTTTTTTTGTAGGATATTCCGCAACACGCATCCCTCCATCCAAAAGCAAAAGCCAAGAGGGGCTCTTTGGCTTTTACCCGTGTCACATCTTCTGTGTAATCGACAATCCTGTGTTCTGTTTCCCCGTCTGTTCCGTTTCTTTTCCAGTCATATTGTCTGCCGCATCCGATCAGATTATCCTTTCCGTCAAACGCAGTCACCCTTAATGATTTTACCTGAATCATGTCTATAAAACCAGCATTGCATAAAAGGGATGGGTAAAAAAGCAGGAGATAATAGTCTGTATAGGGCAGGATAAAAGTTGCGGGCTTTCCGGCCGAAATTTTGACTTTCCCCGCGAGGTATCAGTAAAATGTAATAAAAAACAATCAAATGATGATGGATGCATCTTGAAATGGGGAGTTTCTGCATGGAGTACGATATATTGCAAGCAAATGTACTGGATTACGCGCTCACGAAATATTTAAAGAGCACGAAAAAGCTTGATGAGGCGACAATTCCGAAGAGTATAAACAATATCAGAGGATTTATTCTCAGGATTATTTACCGGCACGGCACGTGCACGATTAAAGATATATTGCAGGAAGTTACATTATCGCCTTCAGCCACGACAACCGCTCTGAATCATTTAGAAAAAGAGGGTTTCGTGGAAAGGTCGAGAAATAACGAAGACCGACGCACGGTATGGATGACGCTTTCCGAATCGGGAAAAATGGCGGCCATGCAAATGATTGAAAACCGGCAGATGCTCATTGACGAGCTGTTCGAAGCATTGACAGAAGAAGAAAAGAATACCTTTTTCAGCCTCGTTGAAAAAGTAATGAAATAAGCCGGCCTGACATAGCAGCGCCGGCCATTATCAAGGATTACTCCGTATCGCTGATCCGTTTGCCGGCGACGGCGTAATGATCCTTTCTCATTTCATCAATCATGACAATGATCTTTTCTTCGGCTGCGCCTGTCGTTTCTTTTACGGCTTCTGTCACTTTTTCAACCAGATTCCGTTTTTGTTCATCTGTGCGGCCTTCAAGCATTTTAACGGTTACGAGCGGCATGGTGCTGATCCTCCTTTATCGTTTCCTCTCTTTGGAAGAGAGGTCACTTATAGTATACTGAATGAAGGACAATCTTGCATTTTTTAAAAAAGGGGATTTTTACATTTGGACAGATTTTTATATTATCCGCTGGAGCTTATGCCCTATGTCGTGATTACGCTGATTGTGGCATTTACGATGCATGAACTGGCGCACGCGTATGTCGCGTATCGGTTCGGAGACGATACCGCGGCGAGACAGGGCAGATTAACGCTCAATCCGATTAAACATCTTGATGTTTTCGGAACGATTCTAATTTTGGTCGCGGGTTTCGGCTGGGCCCGTCCGGTGCCGGTGAACCGCCGCGCCTTTAAAAGACCGCGGCTGGCGGGAGTGCTGGTTTCCGTCGCCGGGCCTGTAAGCAACCTGCTTCTTGCCTTTATCGGTTTCTTTTTGCTAGTGTTGATGCATGCTTACGGAATGGAGCTGCTTTCTGCATTCAGCATGGGGCTTGACCGCTTTTTCTCTATTTGGATTCAGCTGAATCTCGCGCTGTGTTTATTCAACCTGCTGCCGCTTCCTCCGCTTGACGGCTACCGGATTATTGAGGATCTCGTGCCGCCGCGGGTGCGCGCCAAAATGACTCAGTTTGAGAGCTACGGGATTATCGTGTTTCTCGTGCTGTTTGTGACACCGGTCGGCTCCTATGTCGTGTGGCCGCTGTTAAGTGAGGGGAGAGACTGGATTCTCAAGGTATTTGCCATTATATTTCAACCGCTTTTGTAGGAGGGTATTTTCATGGAAGAAAATAAGAAGAAAACAATCGGATTTAATATTATTAAAAGTGATCCGACCGACGGACATGGCGGTTTTGGCGCCGGGGCGCTGAGCCTTGACAATATTTCTCCGGTATTTGTCGATGTGGAAGAGAAGGAAGCCTTCGTTGACATCGGCGCCATGCATGCCCGCAGTGTCGTTGAAAAAGGCATCAAATTCCTGCCGAACAAAGATGAAGTGCCGAACGGAAAACCGTACTGGCTCGTGTGGGTCACCATCGACAGAAAAGAAGAAGGCCCTTATTACGCGGGTGTGACGGCTTGTGAAATGACCGTGGACAGAAGTATCCGCAGAGGCTATAAGTCATTGCCGGAGCATGTGAATTTAATGGATAAATCAATGAAGCGCTGCATTATCGTGGACAAAATGGACGCCAGCTCAAAGCAGGTGCTTGCTGAATTTCTGCAGAAACATGACCAAGGGCTCTGGGAACGTTCATCAGATGAATTGAAAACAGGTCTGCTTCCGGAAGAAAAATAATTTGTGAACTTTTTGTGAAATTTATAAATATTTGCACTATTTTGCGATTGTACTGAGTAAACTGTTGATACAGAATCAGGACATGGAAAGTCCCGAGCCGAACCAAGACTCGGGGTTTTTCATGTTTACGCGGAGGTTTCATCATGTTCACCGTCTTTGAAATCGGGCCATGGGTCATTGAAGCAGATGCGGCGGAAACGAGAAAACAATACGAAAAATCATGGCCTGATCCTTGCGATTGCGGGAGCTGCCGGAACTTTTCCGAGGCGGTGAATCTCCTTCCCGCCGAGAAAACAAGATTGTTTACGCAGTTTGGGATTCGTCCGGCTGTCTGTCACGACTTGGGGGAGCATGGAAAGGAAAACGGCCTGCATCATTATGCGGGCAGCTATCCGATTGTCGGCAGGCTTAGGGAAGGCTGGCCGAAGTTTCATATCGAGAGGGCGGGAGATATCCGCTTTTCGTTTTCATTGCCGAGTACAACATTTTTTATACCGAAGGGTTTTCCTGACCCTATTATCCATCTCGACTTTTCACTCTTGCTCCCGTGGGTGCTTGAGGAAGACGCGGATTAAAGCCCGGCGCGCAATGCACCGGGCTCAGTCTTTTTTGCCGAGCCACTTATCCCACCACTTTTTGCGCGGAGCTTCTTTGCGGGCGGGGGCGTGTTCCTTTTCTTTTTTAGAAGGTTCCGGTCCGTAGCACACATCCGCGGGCTCAGTGCCTGCGATGAAATACGTATAATGCTTTGCGGCGCAGCCGGGTCCCGAAGTGTAGCCGGAAGCGGGATCGATATAGACGCCCGTGACGCCCTTCGGCGGTTTAAGCGCTATTTCCGGTTCTCCTTCGAGCGCCTTCTCCATAAAGTCCGCCCAAATCGTCTTCGCATAGCTTTTTTCTTCTACTGAATCAATCGTGCTGCTTTTGTCATAGCCTGTCCATACACCGGCGGCAAGAGCGGGATTAAAGCCAATCATCCAGCTGTCTGCGCTCGTCGTGCCTGATTTACCGCCATAGGTTCGGGTCAGCCGGTCAGAAATGGCGCGTCCCGTGACGGAAGTATAGCCGTTTAAATCCTGATCAAACATGCCTGTCATCATGCTCGCCGTCACAAAAGCGGCTTTTTTATCAAGCGTCTGCTGATGTCCGCGCGGCTGTTCATACAAGATGTTGCCGGCGGTATCCGTCACTTTTGTGATAAAGGAAGGGGTGATTTGTTTTCCCCCGTTTGCGAGCATCGCGTAGGCATTAACCATCTCAATCGGGCGCACGGGTTCAGTTCCGAGCGCCAGAGACGGAAGAGGCTTTAAATGTTCGCTGATGCCGAATTCCTTTGCCGCCGACACGAGCTTATTCATGCCGAGAAAGAGATGGGTCTTCACGGCATAAATGTTGTCTGATAATGCAAGCGCCTGAAGCAGCGTAATCGGTTTATTGGCGTAGTAGCCGTTGTAATTGCTTGGAGAATAAGTATCTCCGTTGTCGTCAATCTGGAACTCTGTGGCTTCGCTTTTCATCAGCGTGACCGGTGTAAAGCCGCTTTGAATCGCTTTGTAGTACAAAAGCGGCTTGATCGTGGAAGCCGGCTGCCGTTTCGCCTGTGTCGCCCGGTCAAACGGGCTTTTTTCGTAGTCACGTCCGCCGAGAAGCGCAAGCACGCGCCCTGTTGCCGGATCAATCGCGGAAAAGCCGACCTGAATGTCAGAGCCGGTACGGATCGTATGTGCCACAGTGTTTTCCGCAATCCGCTGCATGCGCTTATCAAGCGTCGTATAAACACGCAATCCGCTCGTTGCGAGCTGTTCGCGCGTCATGCCGAGCTTTTTCTCGAGTTCTTTCATCGCATCATCGTAAAAATAAGGCGCCGTTTTCGCCGCGGTTCTGTTTTTCAGCGGCTGATAGGCAAGCGGCGTTTTCTTAAGCCTTTCCGCCTTTTCTTTTGAGATCATTTTTTGGCCGATCATCAGTCGGAGAATGGTTTCCTGGCGCTGTTTGGCCTTCTTTTCGCTGACATATGGCGAATAGCCGGACGGGCCTTTCGGTATGCCCGCCAAGAGCACGGCTTCCGCATCGTTCAGATCTTTGGCGTGTTTGCCAAAATACAGGCGCGAGGCGGCTTCAATTCCATATGCGCCGTGGCCGTAATATATCGTATTTACATAACCTTCTAAAATCTCGTTTTTAGAATAGTTCTGTTCAAGGCGGATCGTGTAAAAGGCTTCATTCCATTTACGTTTCCATGTCTTATCATGCTCAAGGTAGAGATTTCTCGCGTATTGCTGGGTGATGGTGCTTGCGCCCTGAACCTTGGCCATTGCCTTTATGTCAGCCAGCGCGGCGGCGGCCATCCGCCGGTAATCAAAACCGTGGTGATTGTAAAAGTTTTGATCCTCCACCGCTATGGCGGCCTGCACCGCTATCGGATTGATATCTTTTAACCGGACCCAGTAGCGCTTTTCCCCAAAATCGGTCTCACCTAGCTTTGAGCCGTCATTTGCATAAAGAATCGTAGACTGAGGAACCCGGACGGAGGGGGCCCCCTGCCATTTCGCTGCAAGAAGAACGGATGTGAAGCAGACGCCGGCCAGCATTCCGCCGATCAGTGTCAGAAAGATGCAGGCGCGGATGATTTTGAACGTGATTCTGAGCTGTTTTCCAGATACTTTATCCACTTTTGGGAACCCCCTTTTTCATGATTCTATTATTATGTGAAAAAAGGGGGTTTTTTAAACATATCAAACCGGACACTTCTTTACTTTTTCCCCTCCATCCTCTATACTTTTTCCTTAGGTGAAAATGAGATTTTAACCGGAATAAAAGCGATACAGACGCTTACAATAAATGAAATAAGCCTTGAAAGGGAGATGACAATTGAGCGAGCTTTGGTATACGGAGAAGCAGACGAAGAATTTCGGCATTACATTAAAGGTGAAACAAACATTACATACGGAACAGACGGAATTTCAGCATCTGGAAATGGTGGAGACAGAAGAATTCGGCAACATGCTGTTCTTAGACGGAATGGTCATGACTTCTGAAAAAGATGAATTCGTCTATCATGAAATGGTTGCGCACGTCCCGTTATTTACGCACCCGAATCCGGAAAACGTCCTCGTTGTCGGCGGCGGAGACGGCGGTGTCATCAGAGAGATTCTGAAGCACCCAAGCGTAAAAAAAGCGACGCTTGTCGACATTGACGGCAAGGTTATTGAATACTCTAAAAAATTCCTTCCGTCCATTGCGGGCAAGCTTGATGATCCGCGCGTCGACGTGAGAGTCGATGACGGTTTCATGCACATCGCGAAATCAGAAAATGAGTATGACGTCATCATGGTTGATTCAACAGAACCGGTCGGACCGGCCGTCAATCTGTTCTCAAAAGGCTTCTATGCCGGAATTTCCAAGGCGTTAAAAGAAGACGGCATCTTCGTCGCGCAGACGGACAACCCGTGGTTTACACCGGAGCTGATTACAAACGTACAGCGTGACGTGAAAGAAATCTTCCCGATCACCCGTCTGTATACGGCTAATATCCCGACGTATCCGAGCGGCCTGTGGACATTTACGATCGGTTCTAAAAAGTACGATCCGCTTGAAGTGGAGGACAGCCGTTTCTTTGACATCGACACGAAATATTACACGAAAGAGCTTCACAAAGCGGCATTTGTTCTTCCGAAATTTGTGAGCGACTTAATCAAATAAAAACGTACGGCGCAGGAGCGAATCTTGCGCTTTTTTACAGGAAAGCGAGGGTTTTATCATGAGGTTTGATGAAGCATATTCAGGAAAAGTATTTATCGCAAGCCGCCCCGACTGGAAAGAGGCGGACGCCATCCTTTACGGCATGCCGATGGATTGGACGGTCAGCTACCGTCCGGGTTCACGATTCGGGCCGGGGAGAATCCGCGAGGTGTCTATCGGTCTTGAAGAATACAGCCCGTATCTCGACCGTGACTTGGCTGATTTGAATTTCTTTGACGCCGGAGACATTCCGCTTCCGTTCGGCAATCCGCAAAGAAGCCTTGATATGATTGAAGAATACGTGGACAGCATTTTAGAAAAAGGAAAGTTCCCGCTCGGCATGGGAGGGGAGCACCTTGTATCATGGCCTGTCATAAAAGCCATGTATAAGAAGTTTCCGGACCTTGCCATCATTCATTTTGACGCGCACACCGACCTGCGCACGGATTATGAAGGCGAACCGCTTTCCCACTCTACTCCGATCCGCAAAGCGGCCGAGCTCATCGGGCCGCAAAATGTATTTTCATTCGGCATCCGTTCCGGAATGAAGGAAGAATTTGAATGGGCGAAAGAAAACGGCATGCACATTTCTAAGTTTGAAGTGCTTGAGCCGCTGAAAAAAGTGCTGCCGCAGCTTGCGGGACGCCCTGTTTATGTCACGATCGATATCGACGTTCTTGATCCCGCTCATGCGCCGGGAACGGGCACGGTTGACGCAGGAGGCATCACGTCTAAAGAATTACTCGCGTCCATCCATGAAATCGCGCGCTCAGAAGTCAGCGTAAAAGGCGCTGACCTCGTAGAAGTCGCGCCGGTCTATGACCACTCAGAACAAACCGCAAACACGGCAAGCAAGATGATTCGTGAAATGCTGCTTGGGTTTGTGAAATAAAAGAATTTCCCCCGCTTGAAACATGCGGGGGATTTTTATATTGTATATAAACTACTTAGAAGTTAGTAAAAGCAACATAATATTTTACCATTAATCATTGATGTTATTGATAAAAATTATATAATAGGGTATTATTTAGTAAATACATCTTTAGAAAGGAAGTTAGAATGAAAACAGCAGTAGAAAATGAATTGGAATTAAAAAAGATTGAAATTTCAGTAATTAAACTGATAATTGCTGAAAAACCTAATAAAGAGATCGCTAAGTCATTAAACTACTCGCAGCGTAATGTCGAATATATCATAGCCGGTCTCTGTAAAAAGTGGAATGTGAGTACTAGAGTCGGTATTGTTTCGGAAGCATATAAAAGGAACTGTATACAGTGAACGAAATGAAAGAAAAACCCCTATTGAGGGGGTTTATTTATATATGCTAAAAAAACATTCTATACAGGAATGCCGTAAAAATAAAAACTGAGATTGTCAGGTAGTTCAAATTTGTTCTCCATTTCAGAAGAATAAACAAAAGAAATAAGTATGCAATATTGAACAAATCAAAGATAGAAAAAATCAAATGATTACTTGTGAAAAATAAACTGGTATTTGGATGTTCTGCGAAAATGTTTTTGAATGATATAAGAAAAAACTTAATTGCGACCGGGATGTTAGAAAACATAAATAGGGAATAAAAGGTTTTAATCTTAATTTGAGCGCCAAGAAAATTTATAATGAGAAATAATACAAATCCTTCAAAAATCACCCCGAACATTAAAAGAAACAGTGCGGCTATCGCAATGATATAATCTAAATGTTTTACTTGCTCAACAACTTGTATAGGGATGTTTTTGGGAATTAAACTTTTCATAAAAGGTAAAAGGGAACTTAAATAAAAAGCTAACCCGATAATATAAAACAAAAACGAGGACAAAAAATTAATGTTTCGTTCCTTAAATGAGGATAATTCAATTTGCATAATCTTAAGAGGCTCCTTTTATAAAGATAGGTGTAATAAATGTTTCTAACATAGCTGCTATCATTAAACCGAGAAATATAATACCAATATATTTAAAAGTGAATTTCAAATTTATTTTGAGGAGTAATAAATCCAAAGTTAATTTCATTCCTACAGAGGCTGCAAGAAGCAATACCGGCACTTCAATTATTCCATGGGGAATAACAAGCAGTAAAAGGTTTAAATTGTCTTTGATGTTTCCTATCGCATTCCCTAAAATTAATCCATTAATAATTAAAACAGCAACCGTGCCAAGCGACAGCGTCAACGGTCCTAAAAAAACAAGCAGACTCGCTACTTTAATATTATTAAAGAAAATCTGAAAAAAATCCGGACGGATATTTCGATTTAGATTATTTACATTTGAAGCGGGATCTGTATAAAAATATGCTGTAAATAAAGCAATTAAAAATAAGATCAGACAGAGTATGTACAATTTGACTAAAACGTTCTTTTTAAACAAAGTATTTTCATCCATTCGTTTAAGGGACTGCCAGGGATATTGAATTTAATGTTTTATATTAAGCTGCTGCTGTACTTGCTGCAGCCAATTGTTCTAAAACGGCTAATGGCAAGCCTGCACCAAGAGATCCTAAAACAGTAATGATAGCCAGGACTGAACCCGTTGCAGTGATAGCACTGACAATCCAACTAGGAGCTATTATTCCAGCTCTGTTTAAAATATCGATGACATCCATGCTTAAATGATTATGTTTTATACTGAAAAGAGCGAGAACAATGATTCCTGATGCTACTAATGTAAAAATCGCTTTACTATTTTGTGTTTTTAAAAGTAGACTCATTTTTTCCTCCAATTTTTTCAATATCCCCAGCAAGTTAAATAATAAAATATATTGGAAGCTATTTGAATTGCGGATTTCCGAAAAAATATTTAAGAGGTGAGATCCGTTAAGGTATCTGCTGGCTTATTTCAGTACAAAGAAAGCCGGACCATATGTATGATCCGGCTTTCTTTGTACTGAAACATTTATATTTTTTTTTCAAGAATAATATCAAAATAATCGGCTGCCCCATAACCTGAAATAGGAGGAGCAAATATTTGAACCAGCTTCCATCCTTGCTGCGAATACTTTTCAATAATTTCTTTATAGTCTTCTTTAGGCTTTCCTTTCCATCGGTTTACTTCTACTTTTATGAACTTATATTCGTACATTGCTGTATAATCCTCCGGAAGTGTATTGGAATTGTTACCTTGTTTTTCGATTATGATAAACTTGAATCCATAAATAGAGCGCGCAGCCTATTAAAAGTATTGGGAATTGCCATCCTGTATTTCCGTTTTTAAAATAATCTATTAATGACCATATCAGTAAAGCGACAGTATAAAAACTAAATGCTATTCTGGCGGCTATACCCGATTGGTGTTTTTGCATCTCATCCATTTTCTTCATAAGAACCGCTCCCTTACTTTTTTTTGGCGTTATAGTTGAATACTTTATCTATTCCCGTATTTAATGCGTGAGCTATCGAAAAAGCCAGACTTAAAGTTGGATCATATTTATTATTTTCAATTGCATTGATGGTTTGCCTGGTCACATTGCAGAGCTTAGCCAGATCATTTTGTGAAATATCAGCTGCTGTTCTAAGTTTTTTAATATTGTTATCCACTAAAACCCTCCTTAAATATTTTTGTTTTTATTTTAAATTTTCAAATTTATATATATTTATTTTAAATAATATATGTATATGTGTCAAATACTTTTTACACATTTGAATTTTAAGGTATACTTTTTGTTTTTGCAAATTAGTTGTTTATATAAAAAACGGCTTGCAGTTTAACCTGCAAGCCTAAAAGTAATCATCATTTAAATCATTCCGCGCTGAGCAACTTCAAATTGATGTTTCGGTGCACTTGCGATTTCGGCTGAAACAAAAACAGTGCTTATTGCCAAGCAAGTAAGTGCTAATTTATACTTCAATTTCATACAACTTCACACCTCCTTGAATCTGCTGTCTTGTTTCTTCCACCTTTAAAAAATATGCGGAAGCCTTCTCGAAATTTTCTCTTTCATGATAATATTTTGCCACATCTAAGGCAAAATCTTCAAGATCAGCATACATCGATTTATCTCTGAGAAAGTCAAAACATTCCATGATTGCTTCTTCATCAGGCTCACCGACATATAAAGATTCTAAAAATTCATACTCGGCGATATATAGGGAATCTTCTGCCTCCTCTGCATAAGATACCCCTTTGTCATGATATTGTCTGGCTATGGCCATATTTCCGATTTTATAATGTATTTGTGTGATTAAGAAATAGGCTTGCGGGAGAGAAGTGATGATGTTCCCATCTTCAAAAACAGCTATTGCCCGTTTTATGTAATCAATGGCTGGTTTGTAATTTTCTTGGCTGTTAAAACAAAGTCCGATATTATATAGAGTCCGGCCCATTAATTGTGGCTGCTGTTCTGCCTCTGCCATGGCATAAGCCTTTTTAAAATGCTGAATTGCTTCATCATATTGCTTTAAGTCAAGAAAGTTGGTAGCGAACAATGAATGGCACTGAAGCACCCTTATATTATATGCCTCCTGCTTATGATAAATTTTATAAGCCTGCCGGGCATAATCCATAGAAAAATAAGTCTGTTTCATATAATAGTAGGACTCTGACATCTTAAAATAAAATTCAGCTTTCTCGATACAATCTTTGACAAAATCAAGCTTATATTCAGCTTTCTTAAAAAACTGAATCGCTGAAAGATATTCACGGCATTCCAGCTCATACATCCCCCGGAAAAAATTAAAATAATAATCAAGACGTCCGGTCAGCCGGGCCTGCTTTTTATCAATATCCGCGAGCAGATCCGATAGTCTCGGCTGTTCTTCTATCCGCTGCGATTCCAGCGGTTCGAGGTATTCGAGCATCAGATTATGGCGGAATTCCATGAGAGAATAGTATAGATGAAGATCCTGATCATCTTCCAGACCTGCAAGTTCTTCTTTGATTTCTCTCCGCAAGTACTCGGCGTCCGGGATGCTGAACCTTCGAATGTACATATACCATTCGTTGATTTTTTCTCCAACCGCTGAAGATGATAAAACACTCGCCACTATTCCGAATCCCTCCCTTCCACGTTATGTATATGACATATTTTATCATTTTCATTCGGAAGGATAGCGCAAAAATACCGCAATGTTTTCTTTCGTTAAAACCGCATGTCTGCGGATATCATTTCAAAAATCCACTATTATCCCCACAATTTGTACAAGCAAACAAATACACCTTCCCATATTCTGTTGTATCTGCGTGAGCAGTGTATGTCTGAAAAGGAAGTGAAGATATGAGAAATAACAAGCTTTCCTTTAAAGAAAAAGCAGGAGCCGCACAAGAAGAATGTTTATGTTTTTGCGAGGAAGAAGCAAGCCGTGAAGCGATGTTTCAAGCGCCGATTGAATTGCCTGAGGGGTTTGTCGTTGATCCGGCTGAAGCTGTTGCAAACGTGACGTGGAATGCAGACAGCCTTTCTTGTGTCATTGAACGCTGTTTCATTGAGACGGGGCCAGAGCCTGATGAAATCGGTGTTCAATTCGCAGTGCGCCTGCAGGGAACTGTTACGCTTCTCGTCAGTGTCTCACCAGTGCGAAATCAATATGGACAAGGGAACGGGTCTGTTTCTGTCATCCGCAATGCAGAGATTGACCAAGTCGTCTATTATTCTGATGAACCCGATGATTGCCCGGATGTCAGTGACATTACGATCGAGAACCTTGTTGTCGTTCCGCCATTCTATGGCAGTCCTTTATCGGTGACGGGCACGATTGTGCTTGTGCCCGAACCGGAACCCGTTTATGCGTTTACAGCGAATCTAAATGATCAATCGGTTTCTGTGATAGATACAAACACTCACACCATTGTGACAAAAATTGCTCTTCCGTACCGGCCGACAGGTATTGAAATAACTCCGGATAAAAGCGCTGTGTTTGTTTTGCACTTCAACAATAATGTGATTTCTGTCATCGATTATGACACTTTAACAGTGACAGCATCCATACTGCTGGAACAGCCGCCTGGATCGATAAAATGCATCCCAAATCATGAGTTTGCTTATGTTCTCGGCGATACTGCGATTTATGTGATTGGAATTGATACGTTAACTGTGGATAGGTCGATTCCTGTGGAAGGATTTGATTTTGCAATTGATCCCAATGGGTTATTCGCCTATGTTCTTGATTTTGGTTTAGTGCAAAAAGTGGACCTATTCACCGGTGAAGTCACAGGAACGATTGAACGAGAGCTTATCGTATCATCCATAGAAACAAATTGGCCGGAGCGGTATGCGTATGTCTTAGAACAAGAATTCTTATTCAATTATTTGACGGTTATTGACTTAAATACGTTTACGATAAGCATTACCCAAGAGCTGGAGCCTGATGGCCAATATGTAATGTTTACGAGTGGATCAGAGGTGTATTTACATGACAGCTTCACTGGCAATTTATATGCTGTCAGTCCGAATGGTGCAGGCGTTATAGGTAATGTTCCGCAATCGGCAAGAGACTTTGCGTTTACTCCGAATGGCGAATTTCTGTATGCTGCTCATTTTTTAGAGCAGAACATCACTGTTTACAACACGGATGATTATTCTGTGGAAACTGTGATATCTCTTGGGGTTTCACCGGGAGATATTGTGATTTAACCAACTGCATGCTGTACATTTCTAAAAGGACGTGAATTCATGAAAAAGAATGATCTGCCTGCTTTACAGGAAAATTGTTTCTGTTTTTGTGATGAGGAAATTAGCAGAGAAGCGCCGTTTCAAGTGCCGATTGACATTCCCGAGGGGTTCACCATTGATTCTGCCGAAGCAGCTGCGACGGTTACATGGAGTACTGCTCATTTATTATGTATCAGTGAGCCTTGCTTAATCCAGACGGGGCCGGAACCAGAAGATATCGGTGTTCGATATGCCGTGAGAGTTAAAGGGACCGTTACGCTTCTTATCAGTGTGTCGCCTGTACGAAATCAATATGGACAAGGGGACGGGTCTGTTTCTGTGATTCATACTGAAGAGATTGATCAAGTTGTTTATTATGCAGCGCAGTCTGGCCGCTGTCCTGATTTCAGTCAAATAACAGTGGAAGATCTTCTCATTGTACCGCCTTTCTACGGCAGTCCGCTTACGGTGACCGGGACACTTGTTTTACCGCCATCGCCAGACCCTCAATCGTATGTGTTTACAGCCAATTCAGGAGACAGCACGGTTTCGGTTATTGATTCAGATTTAAACACTGTTGTAAAAACAATCCCTTTTTCTGACGTGCCAACTAATCTAGGCGTTACTTTCGATAAAGCTTTCACGTATGTCCTCCATGGGAATACCAACCTTGTCTCAGTGCTAGATAATAAAACATTAACCATCATAAATACCATCACTGTTGGAGGAGGGCCGAGAAAGGTTGAATTTGATTCAACAGATGAGTTCGCGTACGTGATGGCCGCCGGATCTATATATATGATCAACATGGCCTCTCAATCGGTCATTGATGTCATTCCGATACCCGGCGCTTTAGACTTTGCTCTTGATCCCAATGGACAGTATGTCTATACCGCTAATGGAAGCAGTTGGTCGGTTGATAAATATGATGTAAATACTGGGCAGTTGGTAGAAAGTATCATAGATACATTTGAATTTCCCAGTTTAATTGCCACTCCTTACGCTGGAAATTTTGCGTATGTGTTGAATGGTGAGCTGCTGCCGAAAGGTGTAACGGAGATCAGTTTGTCACCATTAAGCAGGGGAGGCGACTTCAACCGTTTATTTGAAACTCTGAGGACGATTGTATTTTCTCGCGATAGCACTAGGGCTTATTTTCTAGAGCCATATAGTGAACCGTTTCTCATTAATAACTTATACGTAGTTAATACGGCTGGACAGAGTATCATTGCAAACGTGTCTCTGCCCGGCGCCTTTGACCTCGCCGTAACACCTGATAATCAGTACATTTATGCAGCACAGCCCGACGACAATACCGTAACCGTGTACCGCACGAGTGATTATACAGCCATGACGGTGATTCCGGTTGGGACTGGTCCGTCAGCGATTGCGATGTAGCTTATTTCACAGGTTGAGAGAAGCAGAGCTGCGATAAAAAAATCGTTTATAAATGAGCCGATCTGCTGGATGGCAGCCAGGATGATTAAAAACAGCAGTTCACTTATGGTGAAACTGAGCATCCACCAAACCCCGGCTCCTGTCAGCGCTCCCGCAAGCCCTTTTTTGAACAGGCTGCCATGCTGGAAAAGCTGCAGCAAGTACGTCCGCATAAAATACAATAAATACAAAATCAGTAACACCGCGAGTCCCATTGATATGGCAAGGGGCGTGTGAAAGCGGAAAGGGACGGCTTTGACGATTTCGAACACGCAGCCGAATATGATGACTTGGCATAATACAGCAGCCATCACGTGTGTTTGGCGGACGTTTTTATAGCTGTCACGCAGCGCTTTGACATCGTTGGCATTTCTGCTGCACAATCTATGCTGCTGGAAGTCGCAGCAGCTTCGATGAGACTGTTTGGGTTTCTGAAAAGCTGCTGTCATGTTTTTCACGGATTGGGTGACATAGTGATATGATTTTCTCTTCTCATAAGGAACTGCTTTTTATGAGGTTTATCTTCAAATCTAATGAGCAATGATGGTAAGATAGAAGCAGTTGAAGTTTACAAACTGAAGGATTATACTATTCAAGTCAAAGCGGAATGATGAAAAGGACGTGTCAAAATGAAACAAGAGACACCGATAACACTCCATGTGAAGTCTGTGATCGAGGATGACGGAAATGAGGAAGTCATCGAATTCCGTACTACCGGATTTTACTATGTAAAACAACAAAAAGTGTATCTATCTTATTATGAAGAACACGACCTGGGCAAAGTAAAAACGATTGTGAAGGTGAGCGAAGGCGAAGTCCTGATCATGAGGTCAGGCGCTGTTAAAATGAATCAGCGTTTCATAACGGGAGCTTCCACAATTGCGAAATATAAAATGTCATTTGGTGAGCTTGAGCTGCAAACAAGCACAAAATCGATTCAATCTGATCTCGGTGAAGAAAAAGGCCGAATCAGCATCGCATATGACATGCATGTCGGAGACGAGCAGCAGCATTTACATAATATGACGATCACGTATGAGGGAGGAACTCACGCATGAACATTGCGGAACAAATGAAGGACGTGCTGAAGGAAGAGATCAAAGCGGCCGTTCTGAAAGCGGGCCTGGCGGACGAAAGCCAGATTCCAAGCGTACTGTTAGAAACGCCGAAAGAAAAAACACACGGTGATTATTCCACAAATATGGCGATGCAGCTGGCGAGAATCGCAAAAAAAGCGCCGCGTCAAATCGCTGAGGAGATCGTGGCGTCATTTGATAAAGGCAAAGCTTCCATTGAAAAGATGGATATTGCGGGACCCGGCTTTATCAACTTTTACATGAACAACAGCTACTTAACAAAACTGATTCCGTCCGTGCTTGAAGCGGGTGAACATTACGGAGAGACAAACATCGGACAAGGCGAAAAGATTCAGGTCGAATTCGTATCGGCCAACCCGACGGGAGATCTTCACTTAGGCCATGCGCGCGGCGCGGCGGTAGGTGACGCGCTGTGCAGCGTGCTTTCTAAAGCGGGCTATGATGTGAGCCGCGAATACTATATTAATGATGCGGGCAACCAGATTAACAACCTGGCGCTTTCCGTTGAAGTCCGTTATTTTGAAGCGCTCGGTCTCGAGAAACCGATGCCGGAAGACGGCTACCGCGGCGAGGATATTATCGCCATCGGGAAAAAGCTTGCCGAAGATTTCGGCGACCGTTTCGTACATGAAGAGGAGAGCGAACGTCAGGCGTTTTTCCGTGAATACGGCTTAAAGTACGAGCTTGATAAACTTCGCTCCGACTTGGAAAATTTCCGCGTGCCGTTTGACGTATGGTATTCTGAAACGTCACTGTACGAAAACGGAAAAATTGATCAGGCGCTCGAGGCGCTTCGCGAAAAGGGCCATGTATACGAAGAGGACGGCGCGACATGGTTCCGTTCCACAACGTTCGGCGACGATAAAGACCGTGTGCTGATCAAAAAAGACGGCTCATACACTTATTTGCTGCCGGATATCGCATACCATAAAGACAAACTTGACCGCGGATTCGACAAGCTCATCAATGTATGGGGCGCGGATCACCACGGGTATATTCCGCGTATGAAAGCGGCAATTGAAGCGCTCGGTTACAAGAAAGGCACATTGGAAGTTGAGATCATTCAGCTCGTTCATTTATACAAAAACGGCGAAAAAATGAAGATGAGCAAACGTACGGGGAAAGCCGTAACGATGCGCGACCTGATTGAAGAGGTCGGCCTTGACGCGGTCCGTTATTTCTTCGCGATGCGCAGCGCTGATACGCACATGGATTTTGACTTGGATCTTGCCGTATCCACATCTAACGAAAACCCTGTGTATTATGCGCAATACGCACATGCACGTATTTGCAGCATGCTTCGCCAAGGGGAGGAGCAGGGACTTAAACCGGCGGCAGATCTTGATTTCAGCCATATTCAATCAGAAAAAGAATATGACCTGCTGAAAACGATCGGCGGCTTCCCTGAGGCAGTGGCAGAAGCGGCGGAAAAACGCATTCCTCACCGTGTCACAAACTATATTTATGATCTGGCTTCCGCTCTGCACAGCTTCTACAATGCGGAGAAAGTCATCGATCCGGAAAATAAAGAGAAGAGCCGCGCGCGTCTCTCTTTAATGAAAGCGACGCAAATTACGCTGAACAATGCGCTTCAGCTGATCGGCGTATCCGCTCCGGAAAAAATGTAATGATGATCAAAGGACAAAGTCTTCGGGCTTTGTTCTTTTTTTGTATATAAAGCGTGTGATGTAATTCACAATCCCGCACACTGAGTTTTTGTATGATAAGGCTGATATTGAATCAGTGAAAGGGGCAAGCCGAATGATCAATCGTCAACATATTCAATTATCGTTGCAGTCATTAAGCTTAGTGGCAGGGTTTATGGTGTGGGTGCTGATTTCATCGCTCATTTCTCAAATGACATCAGATATTCATTTAAGCAAAGGCGAAATTTCATTGGTGACGGCGATTCCCGTTATTCTCGGATCGCTTCTCCGTATTCCTTTAGGATATTTAACGAACAGGTACGGGGCGCGGCTGATGTTTATGATCAGCTTCATCCTGCTTTTGTTTCCTGTATTTTGGATCAGTATCGCGGATTCTTTATTTGATTTAATCGCGGGCGGCTTTTTCTTAGGAATCGGGGGAGCGGTATTCTCCATCGGAGTGACGTCCCTCCCGAAATATTATCCGAAAGAAAAGCACGGAGTCGTCAATGGGATTTACGGTGCCGGAAACATCGGGACCGCCGTTACTACCTTTGCGGCGCCGGTTATCGCTCAAGCCGCGGGATGGAAAGCAACCGTGCAGATGTATCTTGTTTTGCTGGCTGTTTTCGCATTACTGCACGTTTTGTTCGGCGACCGGCATGAGAAGAAAGTCAAAGTTTCCATAAAGACACAAATGAAAGCCGTTTACCGAAATCATGTGCTGTGGATGTTGAGCCTGTTTTATTTTATTACGTTCGGCGCCTTTGTCGCCTTTACCATCTATCTTCCGAATTTTTTGGTTGAGCATTTTGGGCTGAGCCCTGCGGACGCCGGTCTGCGGACGGCCGGCTTTATTGCGGTCTCTACGCTGCTCAGGCCTGTGGGAGGGTTTCTTGCAGATAAACTGAGCCCGCTCCGCATTCTGATGTTCGTTTTCGCAGGGCTTACGCTGTCAGGCGTCATGCTGTCATTCTCCCCGACGATCGGCCTTTATGCGTTCGGATCGCTGACGGTGGCAGTCTGCTCAGGGATTGGAAACGGGACGGTATTTAAACTGGTGCCTTTCTATTTTTCGAAGCAAGCGGGGATTGCCAACGGGATTGTGTCTGCCATGGGCGGACTGGGCGGTTTTTTCCCTCCGCTGATTCTGGCAAGTGTATTTCAGGCAACAGGCCAATACGCGATCGGGTTTATGGCGCTTTCAGAGGTCGCGTTAGCCAGCTTTGTTCTTGTGATCTGGATGTATTGGCAGGAAAGAATGAAAACACATACGGAGAGAAACAGTCAGAGCCTCAATTCATAATGATCCATTCACAAGATTGTTAGTTTTTTCTGGGTGAGTGCAAATCAAGTCACGTTACAATATACATACGCAACGTGACTTTCTTCGAGGTGAGCTCATGAATATTCTCTCTGTCCGAAAATCTGATAAAGAACTTCTTTCCCGCGAACTGCATGAATTGCTGGAATCGATCAGTACGAAAAGGAAAATGAAAAAACATACTTATTTGTTTCAAGAAGGAATGGATGCAAAAGAGCTTTATCTGATTCAATCAGGACTCATTGAAATCGGCAAGCTGACGTCTGACGGAAAAGACCTGACGCTTAGAATCTGCCAAAAAAACGATATTGTCGGGGAATTGACGCTATTCACAGATGAGCCGAGATATATGCTCAGTGCGAAAGTGTTAGAGGATGGCGAGGTGCTCGTCATTAATAAAAACAAGCTGGAAAAGGAATTGATCCAAAACGGTGTTTTGACGTTTGAATTTATGAAATGGATGAGCACCCATCTTCGAAAAATCCAGTCCAAGATCAGGGACCTGCTTCTTCACGGCAAAAAGGGGGCGCTCTATTCCACCCTTATCCGCTTATCAAACAGCTACGGGGTGGAACGAAGCGACGGGATTCTGATTAACATTGTGCTGACAAATCAGGATTTGGCTAAGTTTTGCGCGGCGGCAAGGGAGAGCGTCAACCGCATGCTGGGAGACCTCCGCAAACAAGGGGTTATTTCGATAGACGAAACCGGAAAAATTATTTTGCACAAGCGGGACTATTTACGATGCGAGATCGAGTGTGAAAATTGTCCGCTTGAGATCTGCAATATTGACTGAAAAAAACAAGGGCAGCCGGTGTCCTTGTTTTTCAGCTTGTGATACATATACACATGACGGCGAAAAAGAAGCCTCCATTTATGATTTCCAGAATGCCGATCGTTTTCACCGGCCAGTCTCTTCCGTGAAAAAACCAGGCCCGCAGACTGCTTGGGATAAAAGCGAGAAACGCCCAGCCTGCCCCGAGAAAAGCCGATAAAAAGGGGAGCAAGAGGTGATATCCCCATGACCAGTATGCAAAGGTTCTGTTTTTTCTCTCCCGTATGACCGATTTCACATAAAAAGAACTCCCGACAAAAAATAAAGCGGATTGCAAGAATAGAAACCAAGCCCAGCCGTCAAGGGTTCCCGTTCCCAGCCAGCAGCTCGCAAGCCCGCCTGAACAAAAGAACAGAACACCCGCAATATCATTCGTGAGCGCCCGTTCGTTTTTTCGACGGGCATAATGCGTATGTATGAGAAACAGCGGCAATAAAAAAACGCCGATCCAGACGAGCTGCGGCTTATGATAGACAGAAATGATCAAAAAGCAGCAGGCCGGAAAACCGTAATACCATATCCACTTTTGATAGGGCTGAAGCTGTTTCTTTTTCAAAGCGAGAGAAACGGGATAAACCGTCAAGTAAAGGAACAGCCAGCCCAGAAAGAGCGGAATATGCCAGAAAACCGGGCCTCCCTTGACCATGCCGAGTAAAAATGGAATCAGCAGCATCGCCCATGCGCCGTGCTGCTTCGGAATCATCGCCTTCATCGAAACCCTCCTTTTTATTTCATTATAAGTACAAACACTCTCCTGATAAGTGACTTTTATCATACAAGCTGTGAAATACATCACTGCCGCGCGGGCTCAATCGGGCTACACTAAAGCTATCCTTAGCACAGGAGGCTTTCCTATGAATCAGTGTGACTATTTATTATTTCTGAAACAACTTCCTATGTTTAATGAAGTGCCTCTGTCCATTGTCGAAACCTTGCTGAAAAACGGGACGTTTATCCGCGGCTCATCTGACCAATCTCCATCCTTTCTTCATTCACAATCCGTTTATATTGTATTAAAAGGCAATATCCGTTTTACGGACAGCAGGCTCCCTGAAGGGTCGCAAACCGTTGCGCTGTGGGAAAAAGGCGATGTGTTTCCGATTGATGAAAAAGGCGGGCTCTCTTTATCGCCTTTTATCTCAGTCAATGCCTCACCGGATATCCTGGTACTCCATATTCCATATTCCGTTTTTAAGCAAATGATGTCTTACCATCCGCGGCTGCAAATGAACTTTTTGGCGATGCTTCAGCAAAATGTCTTCTGTTCCTATCAGTTGTTTTTGCGGTATCTGCATACATCACGGGATGAAAACGCCGAACCCGGTTCTTAAACAGAACCGGTTTTTTTTGATGACGCCGGGCGTCCCCATATCGTTTGAAAATCCTTCCTGCTGCTCTGTGTGAACGTTTTGTGAAAAAAGCAGAGTGTGTGACATAGTTCACAAGGAAACGCGCCGTCTCTGTTTATAGTGTACATAGCATCACCTGACTCGGAAGGAGTGAACGATCATGAAGAAAAAGAAAATGAGTCCGTTGCTCAGGAGATTAAACTATTTTTCTCCTATCGAACATCATTCAAATAACCATAGCCAAACGACAAGCGAAGATCGTGATTGGGAGAATGTATACAGAAACAGATGGCAGTACGACAAAGTCGTTCGCTCCACCCACGGCGTCAACTGCACGGGTTCTTGCAGCTGGAATATTTATGTAAAAAACGGAATTGTCACGTGGGAAGGACAAAACTTGAATTATCCATCAACAGGCCCGGATATGCCTGATTTCGAACCGAGAGGCTGCCCGCGGGGGGCCAGTTTTTCTTGGTACATCTACAGCCCGCTCCGTGTGAAATATCCATATGTACGCGGTGTGCTGATCAATTTGTGGCGGGAAGCATTGCAGGCGCATCAAAATCCGCTGGATGCCTGGAAATCGATCGTTGAAAACCCTGAAAAAGCGAAGTCCTATAAACAGGCAAGGGGGAAAGGCGGCTTTGTCCGCGCGGAATGGCCGGAGGTGCTGAAGCTGATTTCAGCCTCTCTGCTGTATACAGTGATGAAATACGGGCCTGACCGGAATGTCGGTTTTTCTCCGATCCCGGCGATGTCCATGATCAGCCACGCATCAGGTTCGCGATTCATGTCGTTAATCGGCGGCCCAATGCTCAGTTTTTATGACTGGTATGCGGATCTTCCGCCGGCGTCCCCGCAAATTTGGGGCGACCAGACGGACGTTCCGGAGAGCAGTGATTGGTACAATTCAGGCTATATCATCACATGGGGCTCCAACGTTCCGTTAACGAGAACGCCTGATGCGCACTTTCTGGCGGAAGCCCGCTATAAAGGCGCTAAAGTCATTTCGATCAGTCCCGATTTTGCGGAATCCTCAAAGTTCGCAGATGACTGGCTGAGTATCCGCCAGGGGACTGACGGGGCGCTTGCGATGGCGATGGGTCACGTCATTTTGCAGGAATTTTACGTGAACCAAGAAACTGAACGTTTTATTGAGTACGCGAAGCAATACACCGATTTTCCATTCTTCGTCACTCTTTCAAAAGAGAACGGCGTGTATACAGCGGGACGGTTTCTGCATGCAAAAGACATCGGGCGGCAGACAAAAAATGATCAGTGGAAGCCGGCGGTCTGGAATGAACAGACAGGTGCGTTTGCCATACCGCAAGGCACAATGGGCTCCCGCTGGGACGGGCAGCAGAAATGGAATCTGCACATGATCGACGAAGACACCAGGGAACAGATTGAGCCCCGTCTCTCAGTGCTCGGAATAGAGGACGAAATCGGCTCAGTGCGCATTCCGTATTTTTCAGATGACGGAAACAAAGTGCTTGAGCGGGATCTTCCTATTAAAAAATTGGATCTGAACGGTGAAGAGACGTACGTCACGACCGTGTTTGACTTGATATTGGCCAACTACGGCGTGAACCGGGGCATCGGCGGACAATCAGCCGCATCCTATGATGATCCCCGTCCGTTCACACCTGCCTGGCAGGAACAGATCACGGGAATTAAAAGAGAAGCCGTTATACAGATTGCCAGGGAGTTTGCCCAAAATGCGATCGATACAGACGGCAGATCCATGATTATCGTAGGGGCGGGTATTAACCACTGGTTCAACTCCGACACGATTTACCGTGCGGTGTTAAATCTTGTTTTACTCGTAGGCGCCCAAGGCGTAAACGGCGGAGGCTGGGCCCATTACGTGGGGCAGGAAAAACTCCGTCCGGCTGAAGGGTGGCAGACGATTGCAACCGCAAAGGACTGGGAAGGCGTGCCTAAGCTGCAAAACGGCACCTCATTTTTTTACTTTGCGACAGACCAGTGGCGTTATGAAGACCAGCCGATCAGTGACTTGGCTTCACCGATCGCCGCGTCATCCCGCTACAAGCATCACGCCGATTACAATGTGCTGGCGGCGCGATTAGGGTGGCTTCCGTCTTACCCGACATTCAATCAAAACGGCATTGATCTGTACAAAGAAGCTGAGAAAGCGGGGGCGGCGACACCTGAAGACGTAGGTGCGTACGTGGCCTCACGGCTTCAAGAAAAAAAACTGAAATTCGCGATTGAAGACCCTGACAATGAAGTGAATTTCCCAAGGAATCTCTTCGTATGGCGGGCAAATCTGATCTCAAGCTCAGGGAAAGGGCATGAATATTTTCTCAAGCATCTGCTGGGGACGACGAACGGTCTGATGAATGACGACAGCGACAGCATCCGCCCTAAAGAAATCAAATGGCGGGAGCAGGCGCCGGAAGGCAAGCTCGACTTGTTAATCAATCTTGATTTTCGAATGGCGGGTACGGCGCTGTATTCCGATATCGTGCTGCCGGCGGCGACATGGTATGAAAAACACGATCTCAGCAGCACGGATATGCATCCGTTTATTCATCCATTTGCTCCGGCCATCTCGGCGCCGTGGGAATCGAAGTCAGACTGGGATATTTTTAAGGCGCTGTCAAAAGCCGTTTCCGATCTGGCGGAAGAAGTCGATATGGAGCCGGTGAAAGAGGTAGTCGCAACGCCGCTCCTCCACGACACGATGCAGGAATTGGCCCAGCCGTTCGGCAAAATCAATGACTGGAGCAAGGGTGAATGTGAACCCATTCCGGGAAAAACGATGCCGAACATCCATGTCGTTGAACGGGATTACAAACACATTTTTCATAAAATGACCGCGCTTGGCCCTAATACGGCTTTAAAACCGAGCGGAACAAAAGGGATGAGCTGGTCGATTGCGGATGAATATGAATCACTCAAACAGAGACTGGGAGAAACTGATTCTTCAAACAGCGTTGCCAAAGGATGCCCGAATATAAGTGAAGCGAAGCAGGCGGCGGAAGCGATTTTAACCCTGTCGTCCACCTCAAATGGAAAAGTCGCCGTGAAAGCATGGGAATCACTTGAAAACATTACCAATCTGGAGCTGAAAGACCTGGCGGAAGAGCGCGAGGAAGAATGCTTTACGTTCGAGCAAATTACAGCCCAGCCGAAAACGGTCATCACCTCTCCGGCCTTTACCGGCTCAGAAAAAGGAGGGCGCAGGTATTCGCCGTTTACGACGAATGTGGAAAAATTAATTCCGTGGCGGACGCTGACCGGCAGACAATCCTATTATGTCGATCATGAACTGATGATGGAATTCGGTGAAACGATGGCGACATTTAAACCGATCCTCCAGCACCGCCCGTTCCTAAGCAAGCGGCCTGATCAAGAGGGCAAAGAAATCGTTCTTAATTATTTGACGCCGCATAATAAATGGTCCGTCCACAGCATGTATTTTGATTCTCTGCCGATGCTGACGCTGTTCCGCGGCGGGCCGACCGTGTGGATGAATAAAGATGACGCAGAGGACACGGATATCAAAGACAACGATTGGATTGAATGCTTCAACCGAAACGGCGTTGTCGTCGCGAGAGCGGTTTTGTCTCACCGGATTCCTAAAGGAATGGCGTTTATGCACCATGCCCAGGACCGCCACATCAATGTGCCCGGCACAAAACTGACGAATAACCGCGGAGGCACCCATAACAGCCCGACAAGGATTCACGTCAAGCCGACCCAGATGATCGGGGGCTATGCCCAGCTCAGTTACGGCTTTAACTATTACGGTCCGACGGGGAATCAGCGCGATCTGAATGTCGTCATCCGCAAGCTGAAGGAGGTCGATTGGCTTGAAGATTAAAGCGCAAATCGGGATGGTCATGAACTTGGATAAATGCATCGGCTGCCACACGTGCAGCGTCACCTGCAAAAACACGTGGACAAACCGTTCCGGTGCGGAATATATGTACTTCAATAATGTAGAAACAAAGCCGGGCATCGGCTACCCGAAGCAATGGGAGGACCAGGACAAATATAAAGGCGGCTGGACGTTGAAAAAAGGAAAGCTTGAACTGAAATCAGGCCCGAAAACGAATCGGCTCGCAGGCCTTTTCTATAACCCGAACCAGCCGACGATTGATGACTACTATGAACCTTGGAACTATGATTATGAAACATTAACAAACAGCCCGCAGAAAAAACACCAGCCGGTAGCGCGCCCGAAATCGTCCTTGACGGGGGATTTTATGAATATCGAATGGGGCCCGAACTGGGAGGATGATCTCGCGGGCGGCCATATTACAGGGCTTGAAGATCCAAACGTGCAAAAAATGGAGGAATCGATCAAAACAGAATTCGATGAAGTCTTTATGATGTATCTGCCGCGTATTTGCGAACACTGCATCAATCCGGCGTGCGTGTCCTCCTGCCCGTCCGGCGCCATGTACAAACGCGAGGAAGACGGCATCGTACTCGTTGATCAAAACGCATGCCGTTCATGGAGATATTGCGTCTCATCCTGTCCTTATAAAAAAGTCTATTTTAACTGGCAAACGAACAAAGCGGAAAAATGCACACTCTGCTTTCCGCGCTTGGAGGCGGGGCTGTCGACTATCTGCTCTGAAACGTGTGTCGGCAGAATCCGCTATCTCGGCGTCATGCTGTATGACGCGGACAAAGTGGAGGAAGCGGCATCGGTTGAAAATGAAAAGGATCTCTACCATTCCCAACTGGACGTTTTTCTTGATCCGAATGATCCTGAGATTGGCAAACTGGCAAAAGAACAAGGCATCCCAGCTGAATGGATAGAGGCTGCGCAGCAATCGCCGATCTATAAAATGATCATTGACTGGAAGATTGCGCTTCCGCTTCACCCTGAGTACCGTACGCTGCCGATGGTTTGGTACATTCCGCCGCTCAGCCCGATTATGAATCTCTTTGAAGGAAAAGGCAGCCGGCAAACGGCGGAAGCGATTTTTCCGGCTATCGACCAAATGAGAATTCCGATTGACTATTTGGCGCAGTTATTAACGGCCGGTGATACGGATCATATTCGATCCACGTTAAAGAAAATGTCTGTCATGCGCCAGTATATGAGGGCGGTTCAGACAAATAAATCCATCGACCCGGCATTGGTCTCCAGTGTCGGCTTAACAGAACAGCAAATTGAAGACATGTATCGGCTGCTGGCAATCGCCAAATATGATGACCGTTTTGTGATCCCGAGCAGCCATCGAGAAGAAGTGTCAGATTTATATGCTGAACAAGGGAGCTGCGGCTTATCATTTTCAGGCGGCCCGGGCTCTTGTTTCTAACTTTTCATAAATGAGGTGTAATAACATGAACACCACAGACCGGCAAATGACGTTCTCCGCTCTTTCCGTTCTTCTCTCATATCCGGAGGAAGAGTGGAGAGCCGAGATTCCCGATTGGAAGGCTCTTATCCATGACATCACCAATCAGCAAATCCGTGAGAAATTGCTGCACTTTTTAGAGGCGGCAGCCGGCTTTTCTCCGCAAGCGCTGATTGAACACTATGTGTATACGTTCGATTTCGGAAAAAAAACGAATATGTACGTCACCTACTTTAACTCAGGCGAACAAAGGGAGCGCGGCATTGAATTGCTGCATTTAAAAAACACCTACCAGCAATCCGGTTTCCTGCCGACAGAGAAAGAACTGCCTGATTACCTGCCGCTGATGCTGGAATTCGCCGCGGTTGCGGAGATTGAAGCGGCGAGAAGCGTGTTTGAGAAATACCTGTCCAATGTGAGGGAGCTGGCTTCCCGCCTCGAAAAAAATAACAGCATCTATGCTGAGCTGCTGCACGTGCTGCAGGCCGCACTGGAAAACATCGGTGTACGTGAAAGCATTGAAGAAGGGGCTGTTCAGGCATGAGCGGGCAGATCCTGTGGGGCGTTATGCCATACATTGTATTGACGATCTTTATCGGCGGGCATATTTACCGCTATCAGCATGACCAATTCGGCTGGACGGCGAAATCAAGCGAGCTGTTAGAAAAGAAAAAACTCGCCGCTGGCAGCACACTTTTTCATTGGGGACTGCTGTGCGTTGTCGGCGGACATGTCATGGGAATTCTGATCCCGGAAGGCGTGTATGCTTCTCTTGGCATTTCAGAGCATATGTATCACAAAATGGCGATCGGCGCAGGCCTGCCGGCGGGGATTGCTGCATGTGCCGGACTTGTCATCCTGACATACAGAAGGCTGTTTGACAAAAGAATCCGCAAAACCAGCTCGCCATCGGATATCTTGACGCTTATTCTGCTGCTGTTCATGATGCTGTCGGGCGTTGCGGCCACGTTCCTCAACATTGACTCGAAAGGATTTGATTACAGGGCAACAGTCGGGCCGTGGTTCAGGGAAATTGTTTTGTTCCGGCCTGACGCTTCTTTGATGGAAAGTGTCCCGCTATGGTTTAAGTTTCATATCATCATAGGGTACGTCGTTTTTATCCTCTGGCCGTTTACAAGATTGGTTCACGTGTTCAGCCTGCCCCTCAAGTATTTGACCCGCAGCTATGTTGTCTATCGGAAACGCACGTAAAAATCCCCCCTGCAAGAGGGGGATTTTTTATGGTGAAAAAATAAAAACATAAGATATTTTCTGCCAAGGTAATGGCTGGGCGGCCGGGATTCCTGTTATGTTTTATTTGGAAATAACAGCAACAAAAGGAGAGTGAAGAATGAAGCGGATTTTCCTCATTTTAGCCGCCTGTCTGATGACAAGCGCCGGCGTCCTGACACTCAGACATTCTCATGTATTAACCGGCGGAACAGCGGGACTGTCACTAAGCCTGTCATACTTGTTTCATTCCTCGTTTGCGATTATCTTCTTTCTGATTAATATCCCGTTTTATATATTTTCTCTCATCAGAATGGGAATCAAATTCACTCTATCCACCGTTTTTGCAGTCACAGTACTGACTCTGTTTACCGGCACGGATCACTGGCTGCCGCCGGTCTCTGTTTCACCGCTTGCCGGGGCGATTTGCGGCGGGGCGCTGATCGGGTTCGGCCTGTCGCTCATGTTTTATCATCAGGCATCGCTCGGCGGCGCCAATATCCTCGCTTTATTTCTGCAAAAGCGCTGCGGATGGAATCCGGGTGCCGTTAATTTCCTCTTCGATTTTGGCGTCGTGCTGGCCGGCATTTTTTCCGTCGGGTTGCTGAAAGGGCTCTTCTCCTTAGTGTCGATAGCGGTCACCGGTCTGATCATCGGCATCTTCAAAAATAAAATCAAAGGCAGCTGCTCGCTCAATCCGGCATTGCTTCAGAACATCACACCCGGCCAATCACAGGAAGCTTCATCATAAGCCTTTCCGCTCGTGCGGAGAGGCTTTTTCATATGTTTACAAGCCGGAAAACAGAGGGTATACAGAGATATCGGATCAGATGGGAGAGAGTCGGGATGCTGAAAAGGAGACTGGAATTTTGCTTTTTATATATGATGCTTATCGGAGCATATGTCATATGGTTTTTTCCGGTTTCCAGGCTTGAGTTTTACGGAGGGGTGCTTTGTTATGCAAGCATTATTTTGTTCAGCATTTATTCGTTAATTCTTGAAAACCGCACCTCGCAGCACACGCTGTTATGGATTCATATTCTTGTGTTTTTTCCGATCGCCGGGTACTTATTTTACCTTTTTTCCGGCCAGCTTTATGAAAAAGGCAAGCTGTTCAGGTCGAAACGGACATACAACCGGGAAAAGCTGAGAACGATATTTGATATGGAACAAACTCCCGACCTGACCGGGCTGAAAGGAAATCAGAAGCGTTTCTTTCAATATTCAATCAAAGCGTCCCATATGAATATCAATACAAAAAGCAGGCTGAAGGTGCTCAAAAACGGGGACGAAACATTTCCGGAGCTGTTTGAGGCGCTCCGGGAGGCCGCGTCATTTATACATATTGAGTATTACATGTTCAAATCAGACATGCTCGGGCACAAGATGATGGACATTATGATGGAAAAGGCGCGTCAAGGTGTGGAAGTGCGGTTTTTGTTCGACGCGGCCGGCAGCCTGAAGCTGGCCGGAAAAGATATTAAAAAACTGAAACGCGCGGGCGTGAACATCGTCCCTTTTCTGCCGCTGAAATACGGTTTTTTCAACCAAAAATTCAATTTCAGAAATCACCGCAAGATCGTCATCGTTGACGGGAAAGTCGGTTTTGTCGGCGGGCTGAATGTCGGCAAGGAGTATATCGGCAAAGACCAAGATGTCGGCTTTTGGCGGGACACCCATATGAAAGTCGAAGGAGAAATCGTTCAGACGCTCCACAGCATTTTTATGCTTGATTGGGAATACGTTTCGGATGAGGTGCTGATTGATCGGAAAGCATATACCCGCCCGGTTGCGGCAGAAAGCGGCGGCGTCTATCAAGTCGTTCCGACAGGCCCCGATATGAAGGAGCGGATGAGCGATCTGTATTATGCCATGATAGCGGCGGCCGAATCGTCTGTATGGATCGCGACGCCTTATTTCGTGCCGAATGAGCCGATCCGCACAGCGCTAAAGGAGGCTGCTGCCAGAGGCGTCCGGGTGCGTGTCATGGTGCCGGAAACCAATGACGGATTTTTAACCCAGTACGCGACGAGATCGTATTTCCCCGAGCTTCTTCGCGAAGGAATCGAAGTCTATTCTTATCAAAAAGGCTTTATGCATCAAAAGGTGCTCATCACTGACGGAAACCTCGCCTCTGTCGGGACGGCGAATATGGACATGAGAAGCTTTCAGCTGAACTTTGAAGTCAATGTCTTTTTTACAGATCAAGAGGCGATCAAAGATCTTGAAGCGCATTATCTGGAGGATATGAAGGAGTCTGAAAAAATCAGCCCCGTCCGTTTCTATAAGCGCACATTATGGGAAAGAACGAAGGAATCCTTCGCACGGTTATTTTCCGGCGTTTTATAAAAAACGCTTTTAAAACTCCTTGTGTATAGTATAATTGAGAAATATTATCATTAAGAACGAGGCACAAGGAGGACGGAATCGTGCTGCGACAATTTTTTTCTTATTATAAACCGTACAAAAAGCTGTTTTTTCTCGACTTCTTTTCTGCCATCGCCGGCGGATTGATGGAGCTGAGTTTTCCTCTGATTGTCAATTACTTTATCGATACATTGCTTCCGGGGCGGGATTGGAGTCTGATTATTTTGACTTCCGCTGCTTTATTCGGGGTCTACGCCCTCAGCTCGGCACTTCAGTATGTTGTGACGTATTGGGGCCATATGCTCGGCATTAACATTGAAACCGATATGCGGAAAAAGCTTTTCGACCATCTGCAAAAGCTTTCGTTCAAATTTTACGATAACAACAAAACGGGCAGTTTAATGTCCAAGCTCACCAATGATTTGATGTATATCGGAGAAACCGCCCACCACGGACCTGAAGACCTGTTTATCGCGATCATGACGATTTTGGGCGCATTCGGTGTGATGCTGTTTATTAACTGGCAGCTCGCGCTGTTGACTTTTATCATTATGCCGGTCGTCATATGGCTTGCTTTGTATTTCAATAAAAAAATGACCTCTGCGTTTACAAAACTGAACAAAGACGTCGGAGACTTCAGCGCGAGGGTTGAAAACAATATCGGCGGCATCCGTCTTGTTCAGGCTTTCAGCAATGAAGCGTTTGAAACGCAGCGGTTTGACGTGAACAATCAGCGTTTCCGCAAAACAAAGCTGACGTCATATAAAATCATGGCGAAAAACGGCTCGATCAGTTACATGCTGACAAGATTCGTCACGCTGTTCGTCTTATTGTGCGGCACATGGTTCGTGATCCGCGGATCGTTATCTTACGGGGAATTCGTCGCTTTTGTGCTGCTGGCGAACGTTCTGTTCCGTCCGATTGATAAAATCAACGCGATTATTGAGATGTATCCGAGAGGCATTGCCGGTTTTAAAAGCTTTATAGAAATACTGGAAACGGAGCCTGATATCAAGGACGCCCCGAACGCGAGACATGTGTCCGGTTTAAAAGGGAATATCCGTTATGATGGTGTGTCATTCGGTTACGAAGAAAACAGTCCGGTTCTGTCGGGAATCAATTTGTCCATTCATGCCGGGGAGACAGTCGCATTCGTCGGGCCTTCGGGAGCGGGAAAATCAACGCTGACAAGTCTGCTGCCGCGCTTTTATGAGCCGTCTGAAGGCGTGATTTCCATTGACGGAATCGATATTAAGGACATGACGCTGTCATCATTGCGCGGACAAATCGGCGTCGTCCAGCAGGATGTCTTTCTGTTTTCCGGCACATTGCGGGAAAACATTGCTTACGGGCGGCTCGACGCGTCTGAGGAAGAAATCTGGCAGGCCGTCCGCCAGGCGCATTTAGAGGACTTGGTAAACGGGTATCCCGACGGTTTAAACACGGTGATCGGCGAGCGCGGCGTGAAACTGTCAGGCGGGCAGAAGCAGCGGCTTTCCATCGCCAGAATGTTTTTGAAAAACCCGTCGATCTTAATTTTAGACGAGGCTACATCAGCCCTCGATACAGAAACGGAAGCCGCCATTCAAAAATCGCTGCAAGAGCTGTCTGAAGGACGCACGACGCTTGTGATCGCCCATCGGCTGGCTACGATTAAGGATGCGGACAGGATCGTCGTCGTCACGAAAGAAGGCATCGCTGAACAAGGTCATCATAAGGAACTGCTGGCATCCGGCGGCATGTACCAGAGACTTCATCAGGCCCAATTCGGCGAGCTGATTCATTAATAAAAGAAAAAGGATAGACGAGCGGGGGCCGAGGCGCCTCCTGTCTATCCTTTTTTATGTAGTCTGTATTTAATGGGCTTCTTTTTGCGCAGGTTCGATGATATGTTTGAAACGGTCAACAAGCTGCACCGCTTTCTTTCCTTCCACTACAATTAAATATTCTTGTTCTTTATGGGCCATTCTGAACGTTTCCAGCTCAATGATATCTTTGATCTTGCACATTGTTTTTTTAGAGTAGATATACAGCTCGTGGCCCCCCGTGTGGCAAAGCTGATAAAGCTGAAGCATGTTTCTTAAAGTGAACTTCTTAGCGGCTATTTTCAAAGATGTAATGTTTTTCATATGTTTTCTCCTCCGTCTGATGGTCTGTTATTTCGGAAATTCCCCATATAAACGGGTGATAAACCTGGTTATGCCTTCCACTTCAGCACTCCGCCCGCCAGGCGTTTGACTCCGCGGATGGCGCTTAATTCTTCGGCGAGCCGGAGCAGCGCCCGGTCTTTCTCTTTCGCCTCAATCATAAAATCGATGTCCGTATCCCATTGTCTGAACCGCTCCAGCACCGGCAGAATAAAATTCGCATCCACATAGTCCGCATGACTGCGTATGGCTGATTCTGATTTTGGCGAGGAGAGATGGACCTTCGGCTTTAAGCCGATCCGCTGCCATGTTTTGATCATCCGCGGAAGAATGTTATCTAAATCAGCGTCATCGGTCGGATTGGCGTAAAAATGGTGATAATCAAACACAAACGGAATGCCTTCTTGCTCACATACACTGAGTGTTTCCTCGGACGTGTATGTTTTATCATCGTTTTCTAAAGTCATCCGCTGTTTGATGACATCGGGAAGTTCTTTCAGATTCACGCGGAAACGGCCAAGCGCGCTTTGTTTGTCACCGTAAGCGCCTCCGACATGGATGTTGATGACGGAACGGTCCGCGATGCCCATTGCGTCCAGCATGTCATAATGATAGGCCATATCCTTGACCGCATTTGCGGTAATCTCCTGTTTCGGGCTTGTAAAAAGCGTGAATTGGTTCGGATGAAAGCTCGTTCTGAGGTCATATTTTCTGACCAGCCCGCCGATCTCACGAAACTCCTGGCGAAACGGCGTGACAAAATCCCACAGCACATCCGGATGGGTGGCGAGCGGCACAATCGAGCTTGAGAACCTGTACAGCGGGATGCCGTGGCTGATCACATAGTGGATGGTGCGCAGCGTATTGGTAAGATTTGCTTTCGTCACAGAAAGCAGGGCGTCTTTCCGCTCACTGCGGGAAAGCTTGGTATAGCGCGCATATGTTAAGGTTTTTGCGGGGGACGCGTCCCAAAGGCACATGGCGTTTGCGACGAATCCGAATCTGAACAGCATATGGTTTCTCCTTTATAAAAAGTAAGATATGGCCTTTCCCAGCCATTCTGCAGGAAGCTGTCTGACGGAGCGCTGTTTCACTTTTTCTAATGTGAGAAGCTCGGATTTTTCGATGTCCTGCTTTATGGTTGAAAGCACTTCCTTTGTAAAGGCTTCATCATGAATGATGACATTCACCTCTTCATTCCAGAACAGACTCCGTTTATCAAAATTCGGCGTGCCGATAATGCTGATGCGGTCATCAATAATGAAAGCTTTGACATGATAAAAGCCTTGATAATACCGATAGATGAGGCAGCCAGCTTTCAGAAGCTCGGGATAATAGGTAAAAGCTGTTTCCCGAACGAGCGGGTGGTCTGACTTCATCGGCACGATCAAGATGACTTTGACGCCTTTTCGGCAGGCTGAAATAAGCGCTTCCTGAAGCTTTTTGCTCGGTACATAATAAGGCGTGCCGATAATGATTTTTTTCTCCGCCTTACGGATGCAGTTTTCATAATGCGATTCAAGCGAAAAACCGTCAGATGCATATGTCCTATGAGAGATATTCCCTTCGGATAATGCCGGATAAACCCCGGGTGATCCGGGTGCTTTTCCGGTGTTTCGTTTCAGATCGCTTACAAAAAGAGTCTGAAGATCCGCCGTGCCTTCGCCGGTCATCCGCAGGTGATAATCCTCCCAGTTTCCGAACTTCGCTTTTTTGCCGAGGTACTCTTCAGCGATATTAAAACCGCCGACATAGCCGATTTTGCCGTCAATGACGGTCACTTTCCGGTGATTCCGTTTTTGCAGCCTGAAAAAAAGAAACGGAAATGCCGGTTTATTTAGAAAATGAACGTGAACGCCGGCTTTTTTCATCGTTTGAATGGAAGGCTTTTTCACTTGGCGGCTGCCCGCCCAATCGAGCAGCAGATATACGGAGACGCCGGCCTGGGCCTTTTCCTTCAATAAATGAAACATCTCATGGCTGACTTGGTCGTTCTTCATAATAAAAAACATCATATGAATAGAAGAGACGGCTTGGCGGATATCAGCCGTCATCTGCCGCACAAGCTCGCTGCCGCAGTGAATGAGTGTGATATCACTCTTTTTCGGGTCAAAAACGGGCTCATACGCCTGTTTTTTGTACGCCGCCCGGCCAAGCAGCATATCAAGCAGCATAAGTGCGATCAATATGATAAAAATGACAAGCAACACAAAAATGACCTTCATACCGACGCTCCTTTCCGAAGTATTCGTAGTGTGCCCTGAGAATGTGAATTTAATTATTGACTGAACACTCATTCATTATTTATGATAAAGTAAAGATATGACAATGAAGAGGGGTATCAGAACAAAGGGGGAGACAAGATGAACGCATTTCTCATGGTAAACGCGCTGCTGTTTTCAGCTGTAACCGCTTACGCCGTTTATTTATTCGTTTACCTGATCAGAACGAGGATCGCTTATATTAAGCTCGGCCAAAGGGAAGAATTTGATAAACGCCTGAAAGAACGTCTTCAGAAGATATGGGTGAATGTGTTCGGACAAAAAAAACTGCTGAAAGATAAAAAGAGCGGCATCATCCACGTTCTGTTTTTTTACGGTTTTATACTCGTTCAGTTCGGCGCAATTGATTTTATTCTGAAAGGGCTGCTTCCTGACCGCCATCTGCCGTTCGGTCCGCTTTATCCGGCGTTTACCTTTTTTCAGGAAATCGTCACGTTTCTGATTTTAGTCGCCGTAGTCTGGGCGTTTTACCGGCGCTACATTGAAAAACTCGTCAGACTGAAACGCGGGTTTAAAGCGGGGCTTGTCCTGCTGTTTATCGGCGGACTGATGGTGACGGTGCTTCTCGGGAACGCCATGAACCTTTTATGGCACGATCATTCTCTGTCTTGGACGGAGCCGATCGCTTCCTCTATTGCGTTTGTGCTCGGCGGTCTTTCAGCGCCGGCGGCAGCCGCCGTGTTTTATGTTTCATGGTGGCTTCATCTGTTGTTTTTGCTCAGCTTTTTAGTGTACGTGCCGCAATCAAAGCATGCGCACTTAATTGCGGGTCCGGCGAATGTGTTCCTCAGCAGGCTGGATTCAAAAGGAAAGCTGGAAAAAATCGATTTCACCGATGAGACGAAAGAAAGCTACGGCGTCGGAAAGATTGAAGACTTCCGCCGCTCTCAGCTTGTCGACCTTTACGCCTGCGTCGAATGCGGCCGCTGTACAAATATGTGTCCGGCCTCCGGTACGGGCAAGATGCTCTCGCCGATGGACCTCATTTTAAAGCTCAGAGACCATTTGACGGAAAAAGGCGCTGCCGTGACGTCAAAATCTCCGTGGGTGCCCGCGCCCGTTTTTCAGCACACGAAAGCGAATCAGCTCGCCGCGGCTTCCTCAGGGGGAGGATCGCGTGAAGCGGCCGCAGCCATTGATTACAACCCGAGCTTAATCGGCGAGGTCATCACGGAAGAGGAGATTTGGGCGTGCACCACTTGCCGCAACTGTGAGGATCAATGTCCGGTCATGAATGAACACGTTGATAAAATTATCGATCTTCGCCGTTATCTTGTGCTTACGGAAGGGAAGATGGACAGCGACGCGCAGCGGGCCATGACAAGCATTGAAAGACAGGGAAACCCGTGGGGCTTAAACCGGAAAGAGCGGGAGAACTGGCGGGAGCAGGCTGATACAGAAATTCCGACAGTGAAAGAAATGAAAAAACAAGACAAAGAGTTCGACTATTTGTTTTGGGTCGGATCAATGGGTTCCTACGATAACAGGAGCCAAAAGATTGCCGTCTCATTTGCAAAGCTGCTTAATGAAGCGGGCGTATCCTTTGCGATTCTCGGCAATAAGGAAAAAAACTCAGGCGATACGCCGCGCCGTTTGGGCAACGAGTTTCTGTTCCAAGAGCTGGCGGAACACAACATCGGCGAATTTGAAAAACACGGGATCAAAAAAATCGTCACGATTGATCCGCACGCCTATAATATGTTCAAAAATGAATATCCTGATTTCGGATTCCGGGCCGAAGTCTATCATCATACTGAATTATTAGCCGAGCTTGTGTCACAGGGGAAACTAAAACCGCTTCACCCGGTGAATGAAACGATTACCTTCCATGACTCGTGCTATTTAGGAAGATACAATGAAGTGTATGAGCCGCCGAGAGCGATCTTAAAAGCCATTCCGGGCGTTCAATTGAAGGAAATGGAGCGCAGCCGCGAAAACGGGATGTGCTGCGGCGCCGGAGGAGGGCTCATGTGGATGGAAGAAGAAACGGGAGCGAGAATCAACACGGCCCGGACTGAGCAGGCGCTTTCTGTCAGTCCGACGGTCATCAGCTCCGGCTGTCCTTACTGTCTGACCATGCTCGGTGACGGTACGAAAGCGAAAGAAGCCGAAGACGCGATCGGCACTTATGATGTCAGTGAATTGCTCGCCATGTCTGTATTCGGCATCGAAAAACAAGAGTCTTTATAGAAAGAAGCGGGCCGCCGGCGCATATGCCGGCGGCTTTGTTTTCGCACATCAGCCGATTTATGAAGGGACGGCTCTAAAATTTCTTAAATTACGCTGTTAAGGGTAGCATATTCTGTTTTAATTTGTTTATAATGAGAGGTATGGTTTATGAACAAAACAATACAAATTCGTTCTTATTATAGGATAGAAACAGATACATATAAGTAATAGAAAGGGAGTGTCCGACCTTGAGTATCAAACAATATTCTCAGGAACAGCTGAAGCAGATGGCTTTAGTTGAAATCGCTCACGAAATTTTCTCAGAACATAAAAAACCGGTTCCGTTCCAGGAGCTGCTGAATGAAATGATCTCCTTGCTCGGTGTTACGAAAGAGGAACTGGGCGACCGTATCGCCCAATTTTATACAGACCTGAACATTGACGGCCGCTTTATTGCTCTGTCAGACCAGACGTGGGGGCTTCGCAGCTGGTATCCGTACGATCAGCTGGACGAAGAAACGCAGCCGACTGTAAAAGCGAAAAAGAAAAAAGCGAAAAAAGTCGTTGAGGAAGATCTCGACCTTGATGAATTCGAGGAAGTTGACGAAGATGACATCGATCTCGATGAAATAGAAGAAGATATTGACCTTGAAGCAGACAGCTTTGACGACGAAGATATCGATGAAGAAGATGACGACGAGCTTGAGATCGAAGACGAGATGATTGAAGAAGATGAGGAAGATTATGATGATGAGGAAGAGGATCGCAAAGACTGATTTTATATCAGCAAAACGATCTTGACTTTCATTGTCGAACTATGTAGTATGTATTTTGGGCTCTTCAAAAAGAAGAGAATTCATAAGAGTGCTACGCTCCCTTTCAAGAAATTGAAAGGGAGCTTTCTTATTTTCATCTCCCAAATTCTTTTACACATCATTTGTTTTTAGTGAAATGATTTTCTATAAAACGGCACATTTTAAGGAATGTAGCGCAGACCGAAGAGAGGAGCAAACGAAATGACGAAATATATTTTTGTAACCGGGGGAGTTGTATCATCACTCGGAAAAGGAATTGTGGCTGCGTCACTTGGCCGCCTTTTGAAAAACAGAGGCATGAGCGTCACCATCCAAAAATTTGACCCTTATATCAACGTTGACCCGGGAACGATGAGCCCGTACCAGCACGGTGAGGTATTCGTTACCGATGACGGCGCTGAGACTGACCTTGACTTAGGGCATTATGAGCGGTTCATTGACATTAATCTGAACAGATTCAGCAACGTGACGACTGGTAAAATCTATTCTGCCGTATTGAAAAAAGAGCGCCGCGGGGACTACCTCGGCGGAACGGTTCAGGTCATTCCGCACATCACAAATGAACTGAAAGACCGCGTGTACCGTGCAGGCAAAGAAACAAACGCAGATGTAGTCATTACTGAGATCGGCGGAACAGTGGGAGACATCGAATCCCTTCCGTTCCTTGAAGCCATCCGTCAAATGAAAAGCGACATCGGCCATGAAAACGTGATGTACATTCACTGTACGCTTGTTCCGTACATCAAAGCGGCGGGCGAGCTGAAAACAAAACCGACGCAGCACAGCGTAAAAGAGCTGAGAAGCCTCGGTATTCAGCCTAATATCATCGTCGTGCGCACGGAAATGCCGATTTCTCAAGATATGAAAGATAAAATCGCGCTCTTCTGCGATATTGACACGAAAGCGGTCATCGAGTGCGAAGATGCGGACAACCTTTACTCCATCCCGCTTAACCTTCAGGAGCAGGGACTCGATAAGCTTGTCTGCGATCATATGAAATTAGAATGCAAAGACCCGGATATGACGGAATGGAAAGACCTTGTCACGAAAGTGAAAAACTTGTCTAAAACCATTACAATCAGCCTCGTCGGTAAATACGTCGAGCTTCAGGACGCTTACATTTCAGTCGTTGAATCACTGCGCCACGCCGGCTATGCGTTTGACGCTGATGTGAAGATCAAATGGATTAACGCCGAAGAAGTGACAGAAAGCAATATTCAAGAGCTGACTAGCGGCACAGACGGAATCATCGTGCCCGGCGGTTTCGGAGACCGCGGCGTAGAAGGGAAAATCATCGCCGCCAAGTATGCGCGTGAGAATAAAATTCCGTTCTTCGGCATCTGCCTCGGTATGCAGATTGCATCCATTGAATATGCGCGAAACGTATTAGGTCTGGAAGGGGCTCACTCTGCGGAGATTGATCCGTCCACTCCTTATCCGATCATCGACCTTCTGCCAGAACAAAAAGATGTCGAGGATCTTGGAGGAACGCTTCGTCTCGGACTGTACCCTTGTAAGCTTCAGGAAGACACGAAAGCCTTCGAAGCGTATGCGGATGAAGTGGTATACGAACGCCACCGCCACCGTTATGAATTCAACAACGAATACAGACAGCAAATGGAAGAGAACGGTTTTGTGTTCTCAGGAACAAGCCCTGACGGCCGTCTTGTGGAAATCATCGAGCTGAAAGACCATCCTTGGTATGTCGCTTGCCAGTTCCACCCTGAGTTCAAATCAAGACCGACAAGACCTCAGCCTTTATTCAAAGACTTTATCGGTGCTTCCGTACAAGCTGCAGAACAGAAGTAATAAAAAAAGACTTGCCTCCTTTAAAAGCGGCAAGTCTTTTTTCTGCATCAGGCATATTCCTGCATCATTTCCTTTAACGTAAAGGACAGTGCGTGATAGACATACAGGCCTGTCATTAATGAAGGAAAGCCGTATCTTGTCCCGTCTTCATCAGGCAGAAGCGGCATTTTTAATTTGCTGTCAATATGAACATCACAAAATTCCTCAATCCCGGTTTGATCTTTGATGACAGGAGATACGCCAACGAGGCCGATCCTTTTTTCATAAAGCTTTTGAGCCAGCGCCTGTTCTTCAGCCGTGCCCGGACCTGAACAAAACATCAGCACCCTGTCGCTTTCTGTAATCGAATCAGCTGTATCCGGAAACGCTTTGACGGAAGGCATCGGTTCTGAGCCGAGTTCCGCCTCGCACAAAATGCCCTGCATCTCATTTGCGCCGTATAAATAAATGGTATGGCCGCTGACGGCTGCCTGCGCCAGCAGGCGCGCGCCGTCTTCTATTGCTTCGGATTCCTTATCCTGAATGCGGGAAAAAATGCCTGCAAGCTGCGTCGTAAATATCTTTAACATGAGTGAAACCTCCTTTACACATACAAGAACAGTATACAACAAAAGAGAAAATGCTCAGAAAATGTCGGAAAGTAGACTATTATAATTAAAGGAAATGTGAAAATCAAACAGAATACATAAACAACTGCTTCCTTTTGACGAAAATGATAATATTGGGGTGTAAAATGATGAATGAAAAGATTTTAATCGTAGATGACCAATACGGTATACGCATATTGCTCAATGAAGTGTTTCATAAAGAAGGGTACCAGACGTTTCAGGCCGCCAACGGCATACAGGCGCTGGACATCGTAACGAAAGAACGGCCCGATCTCGTGCTTTTAGATATGAAAATCCCCGGCATGGACGGAATCGAAATTCTCAAGCGCATGAAGATGATCGACGAATCTATCCGCGTCATTATCATGACCGCTTACGGAGAACTCGATATGATTAAGGAATCAAAAGAGCTCGGAGCGCTGACTCATTTTGCGAAACCTTTTGACATTGATGAGATCAGAGACGCGGTGAAAAAATATTTACCTCTAAAATCGAATTAATAAAATTAGAAACAATTATGTCATTGTGTTGCCGATTTGTCGAAAAGTTGGTATCCTAGAGATGGAGAAAAAGCGATCTGTTGTTTTACATATGACAGGTTTTTATGGTCATGCTATAGGTGGAAAGCTTTTTTCGAGAAGAAGCAAATCAGGCTACATAAGGAGGACTTTCGACATGCCTTTAGTTTCAATGACGGAAATGTTGAATACAGCTAAAGAAAAAGGATATGCTGTTGGACAATTTAACCTAAATAACCTTGAGTTCACTCAAGCTATTTTACAAGCAGCAGAAGAGGAAAAATCCCCGGTTATTCTTGGTGTTTCAGAAGGCGCGGGACGCTACATGGGCGGCTTCAAAACAGTGGTTGCCATGGTTAAAGCTCTTATGGAAGAATACAAAGTGACAGTTCCTGTCGCCATTCACTTAGACCACGGTTCAAGCTTTGAATCTTGTGCGAAAGCGATTCATGCAGGCTTCACTTCTGTAATGATCGACGCATCTCACCACCCGTTTGAGGAAAACGTAGCAACTACAGCTAAAGTGGTTGAGCTTGCTCATTTCCACGGCGTTTCAGTTGAAGCTGAGCTTGGAACTGTAGGCGGACAGGAAGATGACGTGATCGCTGAAGGCGTAATCTATGCTGACCCTAAAGAGTGTCAAGAACTTGTAGAGCGCACTGGCATCGACTGCCTTGCACCTGCACTGGGTTCTGTTCACGGCCCTTACAAAGGCGAACCGAACCTCGGTTTCAAAGAAATGGAAGATATCGGCAAATCAACCGGCCTTCCATTAGTACTTCACGGCGGTACAGGAATTCCGACTGCCGACATTAAAAAATCAATCTCACTTGGTACGGCTAAAATCAACGTAAACACTGAAAACCAAATTTCTTCTGCAAAAGCTGTCCGCGAAACATTGGCAGCTAAGCCGAACGAATACGATCCTCGTAAATATCTTGGACCTGCTCGTGAAGCGATCAAAGAAACGGTTATCGGCAAAATGCGTGAGTTCGGTTCTTCAAACCAAGCTTAATCCAATGTAACATCCATAAACCGCCTGACAGGATTGACAGGCGGTTTTATGTCTTACCTTTAGAAAGCGCAATCATGTTTTACAGTTCTGAAAATTTATTACTGGGGAGGCTTTCCTTATGTTATTTTTCATTGATACAGCAAACATTGACGAGATTAAAGAAGCTTATGAACTTGGCGTTCTTGCCGGAGTTACGACAAACCCTAGTTTAGTGGCGAAAGAAGCTGACGTGTCTTTCCATGACAGACTTCGTGAGATTACGGAAGTCGTGAGCGGATCAGTAAGCGCGGAAGTCATTTCCCTGAATGCTGAAGAAATGATTGAAGAAGGTAAAGAACTTGCGAAAATCGCACCGAATATCACGGTGAAAATACCGATGACGTCTGAAGGGTTAAAAGCCGTAAAAGCGCTGAGCGACCTGAACATTAAAACAAACGTAACGCTCATCTTCAGTGCCAACCAGGCGCTTTTGGCGGCAAGAGCCGGGGCGACTTATGTATCTCCGTTCTTAGGCCGTCTGGATGACATCGGCCATAACGGTCTTGAACTGATTTCAGAAATAAGACAGATTTTTGACATTCATGACATTGATACACAAATCATCGCAGCTTCCATCCGTCATGCGCAGCACGTGACTGAAGCCGCTTTACGCGGTGCACATATCGGTACGATGCCGCTGAAAGTCATTCACCAGCTGGCGAAACATCCGTTAACGGATAAAGGCATCGAGCAATTCTTGGCAGACTGGAATAAATAAGGGTGAAAAGGGCGGCAAACCGGTTGCATCCGTTTGCCGCACCCTTATGTTTTCCTGTTTGGCAGCGGGCCTTAAGTATCAAAGTGAAGAGTGTGTTTCCCCGGAATGTGAACCCGGCGGGCCTCTGTGCATCCTGTGTTAAAAATGCCCCGCAAAGCTTCGCTATTTTCTTCCTGTTATTTTATAATGTCCTTGTATTCTTTCTCTTCGAATTGGCTACATTTTGGACAAGAGCTTTATTTGCAGAGACAGAATAAAATGCCATTTTATTTACGCTCCGCAGCTATCTTCTTATGGAAGGAGACTATCATGGAAAAGTTGAATATTGCCGGCGGCGATCCGTTAAACGGAACCGTACATATCAGCGGCGCGAAAAACAGCGCCGTCGCATTGATACCCGCAACCATTCTGGCAAATTCCGAAGTAACGATCGAAGGGCTTCCGGAGATCTCAGATATTGAAACGCTGCGTGACCTGCTGAAAGAAATCGGCGGAAACGTCCATTTTGAAAAAGGAGAAATGGTCGTCGACCCTTCCCCGATGATCAGCATGCCGCTTCCCAACGGCAAAGTGAAAAAACTCCGCGCTTCCTATTACTTAATGGGCGCGATGCTGGGCCGCTTCAAACAGGCGGTCATCGGACTGCCGGGCGGATGCCATCTCGGGCCGCGGCCGATTGACCAGCACATCAAAGGGTTTGAAGCGCTTGGGGCGGAAGTCACCAATGAACAAGGCGCGATTTATCTGCGCGCCGAAAGGCTGAGAGGCGCACGGATTTATTTAGATGTCGTCAGCGTCGGAGCGACGATCAATATCATGCTTGCCGCTGTACTGGCTGAAGGTAAAACCGTGATAGAAAACGCCGCCAAGGAACCTGAGATTATTGATGTTGCCACATTGCTCACCAGCATGGGCGCAAAGATCAAAGGCGCGGGAACCAATGTAATCAGAATCGACGGCGTAAAAGAGCTGCACGGATGCAGGCATACGATCATTCCGGACAGAATTGAGGCGGGCACCTTTATGATCGCCGGCGCCGCGATGGGGAAAGAAGTCATTATTGATAATGTCATACCGACTCACCTGGAGTCTTTAACGGCGAAGCTCAGGGAAATGGGTTTTCACATTGAGACGAGTGACGATCAGCTTCTTATGCTCGGCGGGCAGAAGCAGATAAAACCGGTCGACGTAAAAACGCTTGTTTACCCGGGATTCCCGACTGATCTTCAGCAGCCGATGACATCTCTGTTAACGAGAGCCAGCGGCACGAGCGTCGTAACCGACACCATCTACTCGGCCCGATTTAAACATATAGATGAGCTGAGACGGATGGGGGCCAACATGAAAGTGGAAGGCAGGTCGGCCATTATCACCGGTCCGGCCGAGCTTCAGGGCGCAAAAGTAAAGGCGAGCGATCTGCGTGCAGGCGCTTGTCTGGTCGTCGCCGGGCTCATGGCTGACGGCGTAACCGAAATTACCGGTCTCGAGCATTTAGACCGCGGCTACAGCAATCTTGAGAAAAAACTTGAAGGTCTGGGCGCCACAATCTGGCGGCAAAGGCTGACGGACGAAGAGATAGAACAGCTCCAAAATTCATAGAAATGCGGACTTTTGAGAGGAGATCGTGTTGAAATGGAAAGAAGCTTATCGATGGAATTGGTTCGAGTCACTGAAGCGGCGGCTTTAGCATCTGCCAGATGGATGGGCCGCGGAAAAAAAGATGAAGCTGATGATGCGGCGACAAGCGCAATGCGTGATGTGTTTGACACGGTGCCGATGAAAGGCACGGTCGTGATCGGGGAAGGCGAGATGGATGAAGCGCCGATGCTTTACATCGGCGAAAAGCTCGGAAACGGATACGGCCCGCGCGTCGATGTCGCCGTCGATCCTCTTGAAGGCACAAACATCGTAGCGAGCGGCGGCTGGAATGCGCTGACGGTGATCGCGGTCGCCGACCATGGAACACTGCTGAACGCCCCGGATATGTATATGGAAAAAATCGCGGTCGGTCCCGAAGCGGTAGGCTGCATCGATATTGAAGCGCCTGTCATTGATAACTTAAAAGCCGTTGCGAAAGCGAAAAACAAAGACATTGAAGATGTCGTGGCAACCATTTTAAATCGTGACAGACATGAAAAAATCATCTCTGAATTGCGTGAGGCGGGCGCCAGAATCAAACTGATCAACGACGGTGATGTCGCGGGCGCCATCAATACGGCCTTTGACCATACGGGAGTAGACATTCTCTTCGGTTCAGGCGGGGCTCCTGAAGGCGTGCTGTCTGCCGTTGCGTTAAAAGCGCTCGGCGGCGAAATCATCGGCAGGCTTCTGCCGCAAAGTGCGGAAGAGCAGGCCCGCTGTGAGCGAATGGGCCTTGATGTATCCAAAGTGCTCCGGATGGAGGACCTTGTGAGAGGGGATGACGCCATTTTTGCCGCAACGGGCGTCACGGACGGAGAGCTGCTGAAAGGCGTTCAGTTCAAAGGCTCCGTCGGCACGACTGAAAGTCTGGTCATCCGGGCGAAATCAGGAACGGTCCGATTCGTTGACGGAAGACACAGCCTGAAGAAAAAACCAAATCTTGTGATCCGGCCATAAATAGAGAAAAGCGGGACGGAAAGTCCCGCTTTTCTTTTGCAATAAAGAGTCAACCCTATCATTTATATGTCAAAGCATTATTTAAGTTGAATAATTTTTTGAAATGAGGTAAAAATAAAGAGTGCTGCGATTTTTCTGTGTCATTCCTTCTTTTGAGTACTGGGAAATTTTCAAATTCTACCGCATACAGACGATATAAATATTGATCTTCTCAAGTTTTTGTCCTCGCTTCCTTCAAAACTCATTAAGACATTCCTTTTTTAAAAAAGCGCCGATCATGGGTGGAAGTGTTACCGATAGAAGTTCCTGAACGTTTTATAAAAGAATGTGCTTTGGCGGAATCATGCGAAGCAGCCGATTTGAATGAAAACAGCAATACATTGACTATGAAAAGCGTGGTGTTTTTATGAAAGACGTATCTATTTCCTCTTTGGAAAATATGAAATTAAAAGAACTATATGAACTGGCCAGACATTATAAAATCTCCTACTACAGCAAACTGACTAAAAAAGAATTAATCTTTGCCATTCTGAAAGCCAACGCCGAGCAGGAGGATCTTCTGTTTATGGAAGGCGTGCTCGAAATCATCCAATCGGAAGGATTCGGCTTCCTCAGACCGATTAATTACTCGCCAAGCTCAGAAGACATCTACATTTCTGCTTCCCAGATCCGCCGCTTTGATTTAAGAAACGGTGACAAAGTATCCGGCAAGGTGCGTCCGCCGAAAGAAAACGAACGCTATTACGGACTTTTGCACGTTGAAGCGGTAAATGGAGACGATCCGGAATCTGCGAAGGAGCGCGTCCATTTTCCTGCGCTGACTCCGCTTTATCCGGACCGCCAAATGGTGCTTGAGACGAAACCGAATTATCTCTCAACAAGAATTCTCGATATGATGGCTCCCGTCGGTTTCGGCCAGCGCGGTCTGATCGTGGCGCCGCCGAAAGCCGGTAAAACCATGCTGTTGAAAGAAATCGCTAACAGCATTACGACAAATCAGCCTGACGCTGAATTGATCGTTCTCTTAATTGATGAAAGACCGGAAGAAGTAACGGATATTGAACGTTCCGTAGCGGGCGATGTCGTCAGCTCGACGTTCGATGAAGTGCCGGAAAATCACATTAAGGTAGCGGAGCTTGTGCTTGAACGGGCGATGCGTCTCGTTGAACACAAAAAAGACGTTATCATTCTGATGGACAGCATTACCCGCCTGGCACGGGCCTACAACCTCGTTATCCCGCCAAGCGGACGTACGCTTTCCGGCGGGATTGACCCGGCTGCGTTCCATCGTCCGAAGCGCTTTTTCGGTGCCGCGAGAAACATTGAAGAGGGCGGCAGTCTGACCATTTTGGCGACGGCGCTCGTAGACACGGGCTCCCGGATGGATGACGTCATCTATGAAGAGTTTAAAGGAACGGGCAACATGGAGCTTCACCTTGACCGTTCTCTTGCGGAAAGACGGATTTTCCCGGCGATCGATATCCGCCGCTCCGGCACACGGAAGGAAGAGCTGCTCGTGCCGAAAGAGCATCTTGACCGTCTATGGGCGATCCGCAAATCGATGTCTGATTCTCCGGACTTCGCAGAGAAGTTTATGAGAAAAATGAAAAAAACAAAAACGAATCAGGAATTCTTCGATCTGATCAACCAAGAATGGAAGCAGGCAAACCTTTCATCATCAGCCCGCCGCTGATAAAAAATGTATTTGCAAATGCAGTAAATGACTGATATAATTCTCTCATATGCGTTCCGGATTACTCCGGAATAATAACTCTGTTTCCACACGGGATTCAGGGCGGAAGGAGATGGATACAATGAAAGCAGGAATTCATCCTAATTTCAAAAAAGCAACAGTTAAATGCGCTTGCGGAAATGAATTTGAAACAGGCTCAGTAAAAGAAGAGGTACGCGTTGAGATTTGCTCTGAATGCCACCCATTCTACACTGGACGTCAAAAATTCGCTTCTGCTGATGGTCGTGTTGATCGCTTTAACAAAAAATACGGTCTTAAGTAATAATAGATTTTACAGGCAGGCAAGAATTGCTTCTTGCCTGTTTTTTATGTCCATAAACAGGAAAAAAAGGGGAGCGGATAGCCTATGTACATAATGAAGCAAAGCGGATGGCTTGAGCTGATATGCGGCAGCATGTTCTCTGGGAAATCAGAAGAGCTGATCCGCAGAGTGAAAAGAGCGACATATGCGAAGCAGGAGGTCAAGGTATTCAAACCTGCCATTGATAATCGCTACAGTGAGGAGGCCGTCGTTTCTCACAACGGCACATCCATGACAAGCCACGTCATCTCGTCTTCGGCTGAAATATGGGATCATATCAGTGAAAGCACGGACGTCATCGCGGTAGATGAGGTGCAGTTTTTCGGCGAATCGATCATCGGCGACTTATCCTCGCTTGCGGATAAAGGCTATCGTGTCATCGCGGCCGGACTTGATATGGATTTCCGGGGAGAGCCTTTCGGCGTGGTGCCGAATCTGATGGCGGTTGCCGAATCGGTGACGAAGCTGCAGGCGGTCTGCTCCGTTTGCGGGTCGCCGGCAAGCCGTACGCAGCGTTTGATTGACGGGAAGCCCGCTTCCTATGATGATCCGGTCATTTTAGTCGGCGCATCGGAGTCATACGAAGCGAGATGCAGACATCATCACGAAGTGCCGAAAAAAACAGACTGATAAATAACCCTTTTCATGAAAACACCGGTAAAAAATCCGGTGTTTTTTTGACGTTTTTTCAAAAATTGTAGTTAAATAACTTAAAAAAGAGTATGAAAAAATTAAGTAATTTTCATCTCTTGAATTTTCATTTTTACAGGCATAAAATGACTAAGTAATGTAAATAGTTATGAGACATTGTTCGAATAATTGTCAAAAAAAGATATAGCAGATCGCGATCACACTAGCCAAAATGGGTAATTACTTAACTTTGTTAACTATTTGAAGAAAGAAGGAGATTTTCTTGAATAATATTAAAGTAACGAAGGAAGGCAACTTAGAAACTACTTTAAGAGGAAAAGAAGTTCTATCTATCCCTACTTTAAATAAAGGTGTTGCGTTTTCAGCAGAAGAAAGAAAAAGCCTTGGATTAGACGGGCTGCTTCCTCCGACAATTCTGTCTCTTGATGAGCAGGCAAAACGCGCATACGAGCAGTTTCAAGCTCAGCCGGACCGCCTTCGCCAAAACGTGTATTTGAATGATTTGCAAAACCGTAACGAAGTTCTTTTCTTTAAATTGCTTCAAAACCATCTTCGTGAAATGCTGCCGGTTGTTTACACACCGACTGTCGGTGAAGCGATTCAAGAATACAGCCATGAGTACAGAAGACCTCAAGGGATTTACCTTTCTATCGACAACGTGGAAGGGATTGAAGAGGCATTTGAAAACCTTCATGCCACTGCCGGAGATATTGATCTGATCGTTGCGACAGACTCAGAAAGCATCCTCGGAATCGGTGACTGGGGTGTAGGCGGTATCAACATCGCCATCGGTAAATTAGCGGTATACACAGCTGCCGCCGGTATTGACCCAAGCCGTGTTATTCCTGTCGTTCTTGACGTCGGTACGAACAATGAAAAACTTCTGAACGATCCTTTATACATCGGTAACCGCCATGAACGTATCCAAGGCGAACGTTACGAAGCTTTCGTTGACGCTTATGTAAAAGCTGCGCTTAAATATTTCCCTAAAGCTCTTCTTCACTGGGAAGACCTTGGAAACAAAAACGCGCGCAATATCATGAAGAAATACAACCATGAAATTCTTACATTCAACGATGACATTCAAGGAACAGGCGCGATTACGCTTGCAGGTGTGCTTGCGGCTATGAAGAAAACAGGCGCGTCTATTAAAGACCAGCGTGTGGTTGTCTTCGGTGCGGGATCTGCCGGAATCGGAATCGCTGACCAAATCCGCGACACTATGGTGCTTGCCGGTCTTTCTGAAGAAGAAGCCAACAAAGCGTTCTACACAATGGACTACAGAGGCTTGTTAATTGAAGGTATGGAAAACATTCTTGATTTCCAAGAGCCGTACCTGCGCACAGCTGAAGAAATTAAAGATTGGAAACGCGATGAAAACGGACAAATTCCTTTCATTGAAGTGATCCGTCAAGCGAAACCGACAATCTTAATCGGTACATCAGGCCAAAGCGGCGCGTTCAGTGAAGAAATCGTCAAAGAAATGGCAAAACACGTTGAGCGTCCGGTCATCATGCCGATGTCTAACCCGACACCGCTTGCTGAAGCCGTTCCTAGCGATCTTTTCAAATGGACTGACGGCAAAGTGCTTGTGGCGACAGGAAGCCCGTTTGACAATGTAGAGTACAATGGCGTTTCTCATGAAATCGGACAATCTAACAACGCATTCGCGTTCCCTGGACTTGGTCTCGGTTCAATCGTTGTAGAAGCGAAAGTGATTACTCCTGCAATGTTTGCGGCAACTGCTGACGCAATCGCAGAAAGCGTTGATTTTGAAACACCGGGTGCAGGCCTTCTGCCGAGCATGAGCGACTTACAAGAAGTTTCAATTAAAGTTGCGATCGCCGTAGCGGAAACTGCCATTAAAGAAGGCGTGGCAAACCGCATTCCTGAAAATGTAGAACAAGCCGTTCTTGATGCAATGTGGAAACCGCAATATAAACAAGTTGTCGCTAAATAATTTTTACGATTAATTTTACAGTCCGAGGGAAAGCTTTTATGTAAAGGCTAAAGTATACGGACATTAAGGATTTGGAGGAGAACATTTTGAGCTTCTTAGATATTTTAATCCTCCTGGCGCCGATCTTTTTCGTGATCGTGCTGGGATGGTTCGCAGGTCGCTTCGGAAGTTATGACGCGAAGTCAGCAAAAGGGGTAAGCACCTTAGTTACGAAGTACGCGCTTCCGGCGCATTTTATCGCAAGTATTTTAACCACTTCAAGAAGTGCGTTTTTATCACAGGTTCCTTTGATGGTCGCTTTGATCATTGGGATTGTCGGATTCTTTATCGTCATTCTGTTGGTTTGCAAATTTATCTTCAAGTATGATTTAACGAATTCATCTGTATTTTCTTTAAACTCTGCACAACCGACATTTGCTTTTATGGGTATTCCCGTACTAGGAAGCTTATTCGGAGCAAGCGAAGTAGCGATTCCTATCGCCGTTACGGGTATCGTGGTTAACGCCATCCTTGACCCGCTTGCGATCATTATCGCTACTGTCGGTGAGTCATCTAAGAAAAAAGACACTGAAAACGAGAACTTCTGGAAAATGACTGGTAAGTCTATTCTTCACGGTCTTTCCGAACCGCTTGCGGCTGCACCGCTTATCAGTATCATTCTGGTACTCTGCGGTGTAACACTCCCTGGCTTGGGAGAAAAAATGCTTGATCAGCTCGGAAGCACAACATCAGGTGTTGCGCTCTTCGCCGTCGGTGTAACTGTCGGTATCCGCAACATTAAGCTCAGTCTGCCGGCTTTCGGTATCGCTTTGTTAAAAGTTGCCGTTCAGCCTGCGCTGATGTACTTGATCGCTCTTGCAGTCGGACTTCCGGCTGACCAGATCACTAAAGCGGTATTGCTCGTTGCATTCCCTGGATCTGCGGTAGCGGCGATGATTGCCACACGTTTCGAAAAACAAGAGGAAGAAACTGCGTCCGCGTTCGTGATCAGTGCGATTTTATCTCTCATCTCACTGCCGATCATCATTGCGCTGACTGCATAATGAAAAGCTCCCTGTTTCAGGGAGCTTTTTTGATTAGAATTGAAATTTAAAAGGCGAAAATCTCGTTTTTTTTCTGGGTTTCTTATGTTCTGAAGAAGCGGCTGTTTCTGAGAGGGGAGCTGTCTGGGCAAGTTCCTGGATGCGGGAGGCCAATGTCTGCAATTCGGTATTGAGGTCGTCAATTTCCCGTCTGTGCTGAAGAAGCTGATAAGACACCCCTTCATCCGCCTTTTGTTTCAGCTGGCGTTCAAGCTCCTCTATCCTTGAAAGCAGATGGTTCTCACCTTGTTTCTCTTTCGTGAGAATGTCCAGTTTGCGCTCCAGCTCTGCCAATCTTTGTTCAGCGCCGCCATTGATTTTCGGACGCTGCAAAATGAAGCCCGTCCGTTTTTTCGGCTGCCGGGGCACTTGAACGTCCAGAAGGGCAGTGCCTTCAGAAATTTGCCGTTTGACCGATTTCAGCACATCAAGATCCTCAGGTGTAAAGGAATAATGTCCGAGCTCATTCCGTTCAGCCGGAAGATTCAGCTGTTTGACCCACCTTTGCACCGTTTTTGCGGAGACGCCGAGCTCTTTCGCGGCCATGTTTGTATTCATGATCACATACCTCCTTTTTGCTAGGTATTCGACCATGAGGCGGCGTTCCCTTCATGTTAGACAAAACAAGAAGGAATTCGCCAAAGAAAGCGGCATTTCTTCAAAAAACTTACGCTTCATACAATTCAAGCGGAAGCTTGTCGGGATCAAAGAAAAAGGTAAACCGTTTCCCCGTCAGCGGATCGGTTCTGATTGGTTCTGTGCCGACGCCCTTTTCCTTTAACTCTCTGACGGCTGCTTCAAGATCGTTTACGGTGAAAGCGAGATGCCGGAGACCCGCGGCTTCCGGTCTGGTCGGCCGTTCGGGCGGATCGGGAAAGGAAAACAATTCAATCGCGTACGCGCCGTCCAGCGCAAGATCAAGTTTATAAGATTCCCGTTCCTTTCGGTATGTTTCTTTTATAATGCCGAAGCCGAGAATCTCGGTGTAAAAAGCTTTCGACTTTTCATAATCAGAGCATATGATTGCTATATGGTGGATGGATTTCAGCATATCCGCTCCTCCTTTTTTGCTTCAGTATAACAGAGGCGAATTGCTTTTGACTGGCGATAAGCCCTATACTATAATGAGAATGTTACGCACAGGAAAACAGAGGTGAAGACCGTGTTAGACCGTTTACAGTCAATTGAACAACGATACGAAAAATTAAATGAGCTTTTAAGTGATCCGGAAGTGGTCAACGATCCGAAAAAGCTTAGAGAATATTCGAAAGAGCAATCTGATATACAAGAAACCGTTGAAGTCTATAGACAATACAGAGACGCATCAGAACAGCTTGCCGATGCGAAAGCGATGCTTGAGGAAAAGCTTGATGCCGATATGAGAGAAATGGTGAAGGAAGAAATCTCCGAACTGCAGGGAGAGACGGAAACCTTATCAGAGCGTTTGAAAGTGCTCCTCATCCCGAAAGACCCGAACGATGATAAAAACGTAATCATGGAGATCCGCGGAGCAGCGGGAGGAGAAGAAGCCGCGCTGTTTGCGGGAAATCTCTACAGAATGTACTCCCGTTACGCCGAAATCCAAGGCTGGAAGACTGAAGTCATGGAAGCAAACGTGACCGGAACGGGCGGTTATAAAGAAATCATCTTTATGATTACGGGAAAAGGCGCATACTCCAAGCTGAAGTATGAAAATGGCGCGCACCGCGTACAGCGTGTTCCGGAAACGGAATCAGGCGGCCGTATTCATACATCCACGGCGACGGTGGCGTGTCTTCCTGAAGCGGAAGAAGTAGAAGTGGACATTCACGAAAAAGACATCCGCGTCGATACATTCGCATCAAGCGGACCGGGCGGACAAAGCGTAAACACGACGATGTCGGCCGTACGCCTGACGCATTTACCGACCGGTGTCGTCGTTTCCTGTCAGGATGAAAAATCTCAGATTAAAAACAAAGAAAAAGCGATGAAGGTGCTCCGCGCCAGAATCTATGACAAATTCCAGCAGGAAGCTCAGGCTGAATATGATCAGACCCGTAAATCAGCCGTCGGTTCAGGCGACCGTTCCGAGCGTATCCGCACATACAATTTCCCGCAAAACCGTGTGACGGATCACCGCATCGGCCTGACGATTCAAAAGCTGGATCAAATCCTGGAAGGCAAGCTTGACGAAGTGGTTGAAGCGTTAATCGTAGAAGACCAGTCAAGCAAGCTCCAGCAGGCGGAAAATTAAGATGAAGACCGTTTTTGAAGCCCTAAGCTGGGCTTCTTCTTATTTAACCGAAGCGGGAAGAGAAAAAAACGCGGCCGAGCTGCTGTTGTTAAATGATACCGGAATGGACCGGAGCAAGCTTCTCGCAAGTCTGCAGGAGGCCGTCGGCGAGGACGAGCTTTATCGATTCAGGCGGCACGTGGAGATGCATAAAGAAGGTATTCCGATTCAATATATTATCGGGAAAGAACAGTTTTACGGCAGGGAATTTTTTGTGAATGACGATGTTCTCATTCCGCGTCCGGAAACGGAAGAAGTCGTCTTTCATTTGCTGGACAGACAAAAGCGGGTATTTTCCGAGGCAGAACGACTGAACGTCATTGATATCGGTACGGGGAGCGGTGCCATTGCGGTGACGCTCGCCCTTGAATGCGGACATTTTTCAGTATCGGCTTCGGATATTTCAAAAGAAGCGCTGCAGGTGGCGGAAAGAAATGCGCAAAACCTCGGAGCGGACGTCTGTTTTTTGCAGGGAGATCTGTTAACTCCTTTTATTTCATCAGGGAAAAAAGCGGATATTATTGTTTCCAATCCGCCGTATATTTCTGAAGAAGAAATGGCGGATTTGTCGGATATCGTCCGTTTCCATGAGCCGCTTCATGCTCTTACGGACGGCGGTGACGGTTTGAAATTCTACAAGCGGTTTATGGAGGAGCTGCCTCTTGTCATGAAAGATAAAGCGCTTGTCGTCTTTGAAATCGGATATAATCAGGGGAAAGCCGTGAAAGACCTGTTCCGTCATTCCTTTCCGAATGCGGAAGTGGAAGTCGTACAGGACATCAACGGAAAAGACAGAACCGTATCCGCGGTCATCACATCATGAAAAAAGCCCGCCGGTGACGCACACGGCGGGCTTTTGTTACAATGGAAAGAAAATGAAAGGGGCATCCGCCTTGAAAAAAGCGTTCGCCTTCGGATGTATACTCGCTGCCGCAGCTTATGCGGCGGGGGTTGTTCTGCCGTTTGGCGTTGACATCATTTTCGGCGCCGTTACGGCTGTTCTTATCGTCACAGCGATTATCGTTTCCGGGTTGGCCGTAAGCGGAGCGGAGCAGCGGGCCAATTATCATTCTGAAACAGAAGAAGGACGGCACGCCCGTTTAAAGATGGCCGCCGTTTTCTTTTGCGCCGCTCTCCCTTCAGCCGGCTGTCTGCTGATTACGCTTCTGTAGCCGGATTTTGTCTTTGCAGCAATACGGAATCCCATACCCAATAGACGACGGCTGTTAAAACCGCAAAGATATAAAAGGCTGAATTAGAAAACAGAGATTGGCCTGACGGCTGCAAAAGACCGAAGATGATCCCGTTTGCAATGAATGACACCCCTAAATAATAAAGAAGATACAGCGGATGAAATCTCTTCGGCTTTTTATTCAGAAAGTATTGAAGCGGCAGCGCAAAAATCAAATAAGGAAACAAAAAATAAAACGCCATCGAAATGAAAGCCGCGATAATGAATTGATGAACATACAAAATAGAATAAATGACAGACATACATGCCGCCGACAGCAGCACGGTGTAATTATATTTCATCTGAAAACCTCCTATCAAAATAATATCGTACCATATTTTGAATCTGTCAATGCAGATTATCAGCTTGCTAGATTTTTTTCTTCCCGCTGGTTTAAACCTTTTCCGTCATGTCCATAATGGGACTAGATAAAAAAAGCACGGAGAGGAACGGTGGGGACCGATGAAACAGACAATGATGATCTGCATATATATTTTTCTTTTATTATCAGGAGCGCTTGCGGGTTTGACAAAAGAAGAAACGGCGCGGGCATCAGCCGATGAGCCCGTCGTCATACCGGATGAAGCGATCCGGCTCAGAATTTTGGCCAACAGTGATAACGATGAGGATCAAAAGCTCAAGCGCCAGATCAGAGATGCTGTAAACAAGCAAATTACGGACTGGGTGAAAGATATCACTTCCATTGAAGAAGCGCGGCGGCTCATTCGTTCGAAGCTTCCTGAAATTAAAGAAATCGCCAAACAGACGATGAAAGAAAAGGGTGCGCATCAATCCGTTTCAGTTCAATTCAATAAAATCTCGTTTCCGACAAAGCTCTACGGCAATATGGTCTATCCGGCCGGAAAATATGAAGCGATTTTAATTACACTCGGCAATGGCGAGGGCGCCAACTGGTGGTGCGTCTTGTTTCCGCCGCTGTGCTTCCTTGATTTCTCAAACGGCGAAGCGGTGAAAGATCAGGAAGACGGCGGACAGAAGCAGGAAGAAACGCAGAAACAGACTAAAAAAGTGCTGGATGACGTAAAAGCAAAGGCTGATAAAGCGAAGAAAGAAAATAAAGATGACGATGATACCGAAGTGAAGTTTTTCCTCGTCGATTGGATTTCAGATCTATTTTCCTGAAGTAAAAGGCATAAATCCGGATTCGATTCATAGATTGGAAGAAAGAGTTGATCGAAACGGAGGGAAATATATGTTTTATCAGCTGAGAGTGGCAAGAGATCAAGATGCGGAGGCGCTGGAGGCCTTTTTGAAAAAGGCTGATACGGCACATGCGGAAATCGATCAGCAGATCAGCCGGTTTATCGTACTGGAAGACAGCGAAAAAATGATTGCCGCCTGTCTCGGGATCGAAAAATTCAGCGGCGGAAAAGGGCTTCTCCGTTCACTCGTCATGTCGGACAGGCTGAATCAAAGCCATATCGTTACACTGTTTCAAAGTATGGATGTGCTGTGCAAAAAACATGAGATTCAAGATGTCTACTTAGTCGCCAATCAGCCCTCATCTGCTGAGTTTCTGAATGTGATGGGATTTGAAGCGTGCGCCGATGCGCCTGATGAACTGTATACGTCCGAACATTTCCGCAACTCGTTATGCACAGAAGGTTCGTTTTTAATGGTGAAAACCTCTGCCTGATCTAACTTATACACAAGGTTATCCACTTATTAAAAAGTGTTGTCCACAGTTTGTGGATAACACTTGTTTTATTAAAGGACATCTTTTATACTTTCAAAAGGAATACACGAGAGAAAATAAAGTTTTACCGCTTTAAAATAAGGAGTTTGGTTCTACATGAAAACAAGAAGATGGTTTGTGGATTGTTCCGCAGAATTATCCACAACCGATCCCCAGATTACACAAGCCGCGGAATTGCTGCGGCAGAATGAGGTTGTGGCTTTTCCGACAGAAACCGTTTACGGACTGGGCGCTAACGCTGAAAATACGGAAGCCGTAACGAAAATATATGAGGCGAAAGGAAGGCCGAGCGATAACCCGCTGATTGTGCATATATCCCATATCAGCCAGCTTGATCGTTTTATCAGCCATATTCCTGAGACGGCGAAAAAGCTTATGGAGCTATTCTGGCCGGGGGCGCTGACCCTTGTCCTGCCGTGTAAGCCCGGCGTGCTGTCACCCCGTGTCACCGCGGGACTTGAGACGGTAGCGGTCAGAATGCCTGATCATCCGGTGGCATTAGCCCTCATCAGCTCGGCCGGACTGCCGATCGCCGCGCCGAGCGCCAATTTATCAGGAAAACCGAGCCCGACGAAGGCCGAGCATGTAGCTCATGATTTAAACGGCCGCATTGCCGGTATTGTGGACGGCGGCGCGACGGGAATCGGAGTGGAATCAACCGTTTTGTCCTGTACGGGGAAACAGCCCGTGCTGCTTCGTCCGGGCGGCGTGACAAAAGAGCAGATTGAATCTGCCGCCGGTCCGGTTCTTGTGGATAAAGGGCTGACCGAAGAAGATGAGGTTCCTATTTCTCCGGGTATGAAATATACACATTACGCGCCTTCTGCGCCGATGGCTATTGCCGACGGCGGCGCCCGGAGAATTCAAGAACTGGCAGACGTATATAAAAGCCGGGGAAAACGAATCGGCATTTTGACAACAGAAGAGAACGCCGATAGTTACCAGGCTGATTATATCAAGGTCTGCGGCAGACGCTCCGACCTTGAAACAGTGGCATCCGCCTTATACGATGCGCTCCGCAGCTTTGATGAAGCGGAAGTGGACATGATTATTTCTGAGTCCTTTCCGGATACCGGAGTGGGGCTCGCCGTGATGAACAGGCTGATGAAAGCCGCAGGCGGCACCGTTATCCATTAACTTGTTCTACCCCTTATCGGACATGCATAAGCTAAACATGCGGGCACGTCCAAGGGGGTTTTTATTTCATGTCGAATCTATTCATCGGGGAACTTGTCTCCTTAAGCATCATGGCATTTGCTTTGGGGACGGATGCCTTTTCCGTCGGACTCGGAATGGGAATGATTCAGCTGAAGAAAAAACAGATTTTTCATATAGGGGTTGTCATCGGGCTGTTTCATGTCATGATGCCGCTTGTGGGAATGGCGGCCGGGCATCTGCTGTCCGGTTTTTTGGGGATGCTCGCCGTTTACATCGGCGGATCTCTTCTTTTCATTTTAGGGGTGCAGATGATCATCGCCGCGTTTAAACAATCAGACGGGCCGCTCATATCTCCGGCAGGCTCGGGACTGTTGCTGTTTGCGGTCGGTGTCAGTCTGGACAGCTTTTCTGTCGGGCTCAGTCTCGGGATGAACGGCTCCAATCCGTTTTTGGCCGTTACGCTGTTCGGGGTCTTCAGCACCGTTTTAACATGGGCGGGCCTTTTGGCGGGAAGAAAGGTGCAGTCGTGGCTCGGCTCCTACAGCGAAGCGCTTGGCGGAGCCATTTTGATCGGATTCGGGCTGAAACTGCTTTTACCGATATAAGATACGTAAAAAAAGAAACGAAGATGCCGTTTCTTTTTTCTTCATTTATAATAGGCAGTAAGAGGTGACGGACATGAAAATAATCTTTGTATGTACAGGCAATACGTGCCGCAGTCCCATGGCTGAGGCTCTTTTTAAATCCATTGCAGAAACGAAAGGGCTGGATGTCAGCGTAAGCTCGGCCGGCGTATTCGCGACTCCGCACGGAAAAGCGTCGGTCCATGCCGTAGAAGCGCTGTTTGAAAAACGGATCGCTCTCAATCACAGTTCATCTCCCTTATCGGAAGAACATATCGAGACGGCTGATCTGGTGCTGGCGATGACGGAACAGCACAAACAGCTGATTGAAGGCCGATATCAAAACAGTCAGGGCAAAGTCTTTACCATTAAAGAATACGTAACGGGGGAAAATGGCGATATCTCTGACCCGTTCGGCGGTCCGCTTGATGTTTATAAACAGACGCGGGACGAACTGGAGGAGCTGCTGACCCTTTTGGCTGATCAATTGCTTGACGGAAAAAGCAAGTAATCTGTCAGAAAATCTGCAAACAGGTCATTTGCAAAACGAATGTGAAAGAGTAGAATGAAATCAACGGATTTCGTAATAAAAAGGACAAGCACACTGGGCTGTCTTCGCCCAGCCACACCTAGGAGGTAAATGAATGAAAGTAGCTATTGCGTCAGATCACGGCGGCGTCCATATCCGCGAAGAAATAAAAAGTCTTTTGGATGAATTGCAGATTGAATACATTGATATGGGCTGTGAATGCGGCGCCGGCTCTGTCGATTATTCAGACTACGCTTTTCCGGTAGCGGAAAAAGTGGTGAACGGCGAAGCTGACAGGGGAATTTTAATTTGCGGCACAGGCATCGGCATGAGCATCTCCGCAAATAAGGTAAAGGGCATACGCTGTGCGCTTGCCCATGACACCTTCAGCGCAAAAGCGACGCGTGAACACAATGACACGAATGTTCTTGCGATGGGCGAACGCGTCATCGGCCCGGGGCTGGCGCGCGAAATCGCAAAAGTCTGGCTGACGACTGAATTTACGGGCGGCCGCCACGAACGGCGGATCGGCAAAATCGCAGATTACGAAGAAAAAAATCTGTAAGAGGTGCTGGACAATGGAAGAGATGAAGCAAAAATGGACGGACATGCTGACTGAGTTTCAAGAACAGGCAGGACTGACGGACGGCAGTCTGCTGGTGATCGGGTGCAGTACAAGTGAAGCCGCCGGAAGCCGGATCGGCACCGCCGGAAGCGGGGATTGGGCTGAATTGATATACGGCGGACTTAACCGGTTTAAGGAAAAAACGGGTGTGCATCTTGCTTTTCAATGCTGCGAGCATTTAAACAGGGCGCTTGTCATTGAAGCGGAAACGGCCGAGCGGTTCAGGCTCCCCATTGTTTCAGCCGTCCCCGTCCCGAAAGCGGGCGGAGCGATGGCCTCTTATGCATACCGGCAGATGCGTTCTCCCGTGCTCGCCGAATCGATTCAGGCTGACGCCGGGATTGACATCGGTGATACGTTCATCGGCATGCATCTGAAACCCGTTGCCGTCCCTGTCCGGATATCAAGCCGTGAGCTTGGAGAAGCACATGTGACGATGGCCCGGACAAGACCGAAGCTGATAGGCGGAATTCGCGCTGTTTATGAATGCGAATGATGAAAATACTTTTCCTGTATAATGTTCGTGTTTTCTAATTAAATTTTGTGATTTTTTTAAATAAGCTGTTACATTCACCTGAAAAACCATGTACAATAAGGGTGGTAAAAATAAAGAACAGGAAACGGATAGGAGAGGATCTCGCTGATGAAACATTTACCTGTACAAGACAAACAAGTGTTTAACGCCATCAAAGATGAGCGTAAGCGTCAACAGACTAAGATCGAATTAATTGCTTCTGAAAACTTCGTGACGGAAGCGGTAATGGAAGCACAAGGCTCTGTTTTAACAAACAAATATGCTGAAGGCTACCCCGGCAAACGCTACTACGGCGGCTGTGAGCATGTTGATGTCGTCGAGGACATCGCCCGCGACCGCGCGAAAGAGATTTTCGGAGCTGAGCATGTAAACGTTCAGCCGCACTCAGGCGCTCAAGCGAACATGGCTGTTTACTTCACGATTTTAGAGCACGGCGACACGGTGCTCGGGATGAACCTCTCCCACGGCGGCCACTTAACACACGGAAGCCCGGTTAATTTCAGCGGCGTTCAATACAACTTTGTAGAATACGGTGTCGATAAAGACACGCAATATATAGATTATGAAGATGTGCGTGAAAAAGCGCTGGCGCATAAGCCGAAACTCATCGTTGCCGGAGCGAGCGCGTACCCCCGCACGATCGACTTTAAAAAATTCCGCGAAATCGCTGATGAAGTCGGCGCTTACTTCATGGTAGACATGGCGCATATCGCGGGTCTTGTCGCAGCCGGTCTTCATCCGAATCCGGTTCCTTACGCTGACTTTGTAACGACAACGACTCACAAAACACTTCGCGGACCCCGCGGAGGAATGATCCTTTGCCGTGAAGAGTTCGGCAAAAAGATTGATAAATCCATTTTCCCGGGAATCCAAGGCGGACCGCTTATGCATGTCATCGCGGCCAAAGCCGTTTCTTTCGGAGAAGTGCTTGAAGATGATTTCAAAACATATGCGCAAAACGTCATCTCGAACGCGAAGCGCCTGGCTGAGTCTCTGAACAAAGAGGGCATTCAGCTCGTATCAGGCGGAACGGATAACCACCTTGTGCTTGTTGACCTCCGTTCTCTCGGTCTGACCGGAAAAGTCGCTGAACACGTTCTTGATGAAATCGGCATTACATCTAATAAAAACGCGATCCCTTACGATCCGGAAAAACCGTTCGTCACAAGCGGAATCCGTCTTGGTACGGCAGCTGTGACAAGCCGCGGCTTTGACGGTGACGCGCTTGAAGAAGTCGGCGCCATCATCGGCCTCGCACTGAAAAATCATGAAGACGAAGCAAAACTTGAAGAAGCGAGACAGCGCGTATCTGCCTTGACTGAAAAGTTTCCTTTATATAAAGAACTAGGCTATTAATAAGGAAGAAACCCGCCGGAACCTTAATCCGGCGGGTTTTTTTATGATTTTCTTGAAACTGTTTGTCTTTTTCTGTAGAATCAATAGAAGTGTGAAAAAGTCACTCGGACAACAAAAAAGGAGCTGAACACAGTATGGGAAAGGTTTACGTATTTGATCATCCTTTAATCCAGCATAAGCTGACATATATTCGGAATGAAAATACAGGCACAAAGGATTTCAGAGACCTTGTGGACGAAGTCGCGTCACTGATGGCGTTTGAAATTACACGTGATCTTCCTCTTAAAGAAGTGGAAGTGAAAACACCTGTTCAAACAGCGACATCCAAAGTGATTTCAGGGAAGAAACTCGGTATCGTGCCGATCCTGAGAGCGGGTCTCGGAATGGTTGACGGCATGCTGAAATTAATCCCGGCCGCTAAAGTGGGACATGTCGGATTATACCGTGATCCGGAAACCTTAAAACCGGTGGAATACTATGTCAAGCTTCCTTCTGATGTAGAAGAACGCGAATTTATTGTCGTGGATCCGATGCTTGCTACGGGGGGGTCTGCGGTGGAAGCGATAAACAGCCTGAAAAAGCGCGGCGCGAGAAACATTCGTTTTATGTGTCTTGTAGCGGCTCCGGAAGGCGTGGAAGAGCTGCAGAAACATCACTCTGACGTTGATATTTATATCGCCGCCCTTGATGAAAAACTGAATGAAAAAGGCTATATCGTTCCGGGCCTCGGTGACGCGGGTGACAGACTGTACGGAACCAAATAAATCGGAAAACCTCATTCAGGGGGTTTTCTTTTTTTATCCAGATATTTGCTGAATGGGCAGACTTCATACATTTATAGGTGAATTTGTGAACATTCTGTGTATGCTTTCGGTATAAAAAGTTTTTTAACTTTAAACAGATTGACACATGTTAGGGGCTATTGTATGCTAAACGAGGGTATTATGAGAAGGTTTTCATTCCTTTCATTTCTAGTATCCATCCTCATTTTAAATCCTCCAAAAAACCCGTTATATGAGGATTTATCTAAGCGAATGAAACAGCATCCCGTGGCATCAGGAGGATGAGTGGTTTTTTCGAACAGGCCGTTTTGCGGGACAAAAAAAGGCCTTCTGCAAAGGGTTAACCGCATGTTTTGCCGTATCCAGGAATTATATTACATTTTCATCAGGAGACAGATAGTTGATGGACGATCCCAATCTTACATTCAGCAGACAACGGAGATATGTATTTGTGATCTTAGCAATCTATTTGCTGGGATATGGTCTTACGGCGTATAAAACTGTTTTTCTAGGCCTCTTTTTGGGAACTGTTTTCAGTTTGTTTAATTTGTGGCTCTTGACCAGAAGAATGAATGCTTTTGACAAGGCCGTGGCGAAAGGAAAGTCCATACGATCACTCGGGAGCGCAGCGCGTTGGTGCAATGCGATACTTGCGATGGCTGTCGCCTTTAAATATCCCGATAAAGTCAGTGTGGCAAGTGTGATTATTGGATTAATGACAATTTATCCCGTCATTATGATAGATTCCATTATTCAGCTCAAACGTTCATCAATGGAAGAGAGGTGAAAACCCATTGAATCACGATTACAGAACTATGGATTTGTTTGGTCTTACTTTTAATCTGACAAACATTCTGATGATTACTGTGGCAAGTGTGATTGTGCTGCTGATTGCGATTCTCACTACGAGAACGCTGTCCATCCGTCCAGGAAAAGCCCAGAACTTCATGGAATGGATTGTTGATTTTGTCCGCAATATTATAGGCAGTACAATGGATTTAAAAACAGGGGCTAACTTCTTGGCGCTTGGTGTAACCTTGCTGATGTACATATTTGTATCAAATATGCTGGGGCTGCCGTTTTCTGTAACGGTCGGACACGAGCTTTGGTGGAAATCACCGACGGCCGATCCGGCTATTACTCTGACTCTAGCCGTTATGGTTGTGTCGTTAACGCACTATTACGGCGTGAAGATGAAAGGTTTGAAGGAATACTCTAAGGATTACCTCAGACCGGTTCCGCTTATGTTCCCGATGAAGATCATTGAGGAGTTTGCGAATACGCTGACACTCGGACTTCGTCTTTACGGTAACATTTTCGCCGGGGAAATTCTCCTTGGCCTGCTTGCGAATCTGGCGACGAATTTCTACTCAAACAGCTTCTTTCTCGGTTTGGTCGGCACAGTCGGAGCCATTCTTCCGATGCTTGCATGGCAGGCGTTCAGCTTGTTCATCGGTACCATCCAGGCATTTATCTTTACGATGCTGACGATGGTGTACATGTCACACAAAATCAGTCATGATCATTAAAATCATATATCCATTCGGATAACATTTTAAAGGAGGAACTTTTTCATGAATTTAATAGCAGCTGCAATTGCAATCGGTTTAGGTGCACTTGGTGCAGGTATTGGTAACGGTCTGATCGTTTCACGTACGGTAGAGGGAATCGCCCGTCAGCCGGAAGCAGGAAAAGAACTTAGAACTCTTATGTTCATGGGTATCGCATTGGTTGAGGCCCTTCCGATTATCGCTGTCGTTATCGCGTTCTTAGCGTTCTTTGGCTAAGCAAAAAAGCCTTATATGAACTAAAAATGGCGAAGATCACTCTAAGAGAACCTTCGCCATTGCTTTATGTCTGATAAGCAGGCCGTCCCAAAACGGCTTTTTATCAGCAGAGAAAACCTGCAGAAGGGAGTTGCCGTAGTAGATGTCTCAATTACCTCTTGAATTAGGACTGTCGTTTAACGGCGGAGATATCCTATTCCAATTGTTAGCTATGCTAGTTTTATTAGCGCTTCTCAAGAAATTCGCTCTTGGACCGCTATTAAATATAATGAAACAGCGTGAAGATCATATCGCCGGCGAAATTACGTCCGCTGAAGAAAGAAATAAAGAAGCGCAGAAGCTGATTGAAGAGCAGCGCGTTCTTTTAAAAGAAGCGAAACAGGAATCACAATCACTCATTGAAAATGCGAAAAAACTGGGTGAAAAGCAGAAGGAAGACATTATCCAGGCTGCACGCGCCGAGTCTGAAAGATTGAAAGAAGCGGCGAGAACCGAAATTGTCAAAGAAAAAGAACAAGCGGTTTCCGCACTTCGCGAGCAAGTCGCATCACTTTCTGTCTTAATCGCATCGAAAGTGATTGAAAAAGAGCTTGATGAACAAGCCCAGGAACAACTGATTCAGGACTATCTTAAAGAGGTAGGAGAAAGCCGATGAGTGGATCTGCTGTCTCTAAACGATACGCGTCAGCGCTTTTCGACATTGCCGTTGAGACTTCTCAAATCAATGAAATCGAAGAAGAGCTTACCGTACTAAAAGAAGTGTTCCGGAACGAAGCCGGATTACAGGAAGTGTTAAGCCATCCGAAGGTATCGGCCGCTAAGAAAAAAGAGCTGATTCAGCAATCGTTCGGCGCACTGTCTGAGTCTGTGCTGCATACGATTTTTCTTCTGATTGACCGCCGCCGGTCTTCGATTGTGCCTGATCTCACAGACGAGTTTATCAAACTTGCCAATCAGGCCCGTCAGACAGAGGACGCGGTTGTTTATTCAGTAAAACCGCTGTCAGAAGCGGAAATGTTATCATTGTCTCAAGTGTTTGCAAAAAAAGCCGGAATCGCTTCGCTCAGAATCAGAAATGAAGTGCAGACGGATTTAATAGGCGGCATTAAAGTCCGCATTGGAAACCGGATTTATGACGGAAGCGTAAGCGGAAAGCTTGAGCGCATGGAACGTCAACTTGCCGGAGGAAATCGATAGAAGGGGTGAAACCTAAGTGAGCATCAAAGCTGAAGAGATTAGCACGCTGATAAAGCAGCAAATTCAAAATTACCAATCTGAAATTGAAGTTCATGACGTAGGTACAGTCATCCAAGTCGGAGACGGTATTGCGCGTGTGCACGGCCTTGACAATTGTATGGCCGGTGAACTTGTTGAGTTTTCAAACGGCGTTTTGGGTATGGCTCAAAACCTTGAAGAATCCAACGTAGGTATCGTTATCTTAGGACCTTACAGAGATATCCGTGAAGGTGATGAGGTCAAAAGAACGGGCCGCATCATGGAAGTTCCTGTAGGTGAAGAATTAATCGGACGTATCGTCAACCCGCTCGGACAGCCGGTAGACGGACTGGGTCCGATTCTGACAAGCAAAACACGTCCGATCGAAAGCCAGGCTCCAGGCGTAATGGACCGTAAATCGGTACATGAGCCGCTGCAAACGGGTATCAAAGCGATCGACGCGTTAATTCCGATCGGCCGCGGACAGCGTGAGCTGATTATCGGTGACCGTCAGACAGGTAAAACATCTGTTGCGATTGATACAATCTTAAACCAAAAAGATCAAGACATGATCTGTGTGTACGTAGCGATCGGTCAAAAAGAATCTACAGTGCGCGGCGTGGTGGAAACACTTCGTAAGCATGGCGCGCTTGATTACACGATTGTCGTGACAGCGTCCGCTTCACAGCCGGCTCCGCTTCTGTACCTTGCACCGTATGCAGGGGTGACAATGGGTGAAGAATTCATGTACAACGGCAAGCACGTTCTCGTCGTATATGATGATTTATCCAAACAAGCGGCCGCTTACCGTGAGCTGTCATTGCTTCTTCGCCGTCCGCCGGGCCGTGAAGCATTCCCCGGGGATGTATTCTATCTTCACTCCCGTCTGCTTGAGCGCGCAGCCAAGCTGAGTGACGCAAAAGGCGCAGGATCAATTACGGCGCTGCCGTTCGTCGAAACACAAGCAGGAGATATCTCCGCTTATATCCCGACAAACGTCATTTCCATTACTGACGGACAGATTTTCCTTCAATCCGACCTATTCTTCTCAGGCGTGCGTCCTGCGATCAATGCCGGATTATCCGTATCCCGTGTCGGCGGATCAGCCCAAATCAAAGCGATGAAAAAGGTAGCGGGAACATTGCGTCTTGACCTGGCTTCATACCGTGAACTTGAAGCGTTCGCCCAATTCGGATCTGATCTTGACCAGGCGACTCAGGCGAAACTGAACCGCGGTGCGCGTACAGTTGAAGTGCTGAAGCAAGACTTGAATAAACCGCTTCCGGTTGAAAAACAGGTAGCCATTCTTTATGCGCTGACAAAAGGATATCTTGATGATATTCCGGTTGCGGATATCAGACGTTTTGAAGAAGAGTACTACATGTACCTTGATCAAAACCATAAAGATCTGCTTGACGGCATTGCGAAAACAGGAAACCTTCCTGCTGATGAAGACTTCAAAGCTGCAATCGAAGGTTTCAAACGCACATTTGCACCAAGCAACTAACCCTTAGAAGATGAGAGAAAAAGGTTCTCTTTTTCTCTCTTTTTACGCAAATGAAGAATAAAGGTGGTGAAATCTTTGGCCTCATTACGCGATATTAAGTCAAGGATCACGTCAACGAAAAAAACAAGCCAGATTACAAAAGCCATGCAGATGGTATCCGCTGCGAAGCTGAACCGTGCGGAAACCAACGCGAAGTCATTTGCTCCGTATATGGATAAGATCCAGGAGGTTGTGTTTAACGTCGGAAAAGGCGCGAAAAACGCGAAACACCCGATGCTTGTCTCAAGAGAAGTGAAAAAGACGGCGTATCTCGTCATTACGTCTGACCGCGGGCTTGCGGGTGCGTTTAACAGTTCGGTTTTGCGAAACGCTTACCGCACCATTCAAGAACGCCATCAGTCTAAAGATGAATACACGGTGATTGCAATCGGCAGAGTCGGCCGCGATTTCTTCAAAAAACGGGAAATGCCGATTTTGTCTGAGTTAGTGGGGCTTGGCGACGAGGTCACTTTTGCTCAGATTAAAGATTTGACCCGTCAGACGGTACAAATGTTTATCGACGGCGCTTTTGATGAACTGCATTTGGTGTATAACCATTTCGTCAGTGCGATTTCACAGGAAGTGACGGAGAAAAAAGTGCTGCCTTTAACGGATTTCGGAACGAGCGGCGGGAAGCGCACGGCTTCATACGAGTTCGAACCGGATGAAGAAGAGGTGCTCGAAGTGCTGCTTCCTCAATATGCGGAAAGCTTAATTTACGGCGCGCTTCTTGACAGTAAAGCAAGTGAACACGCTGCGAGAATGACAGCAATGAAAAATGCGACTGATAATGCGAAAGAACTCATTGATTCACTTTCGCTTTCATATAACCGCGCGCGTCAAGCGGCGATTACACAAGAAATTACCGAAATTGTCGGCGGTGCAGCCGCTTTAGAATAGAAAGATTTTGTCAGGAGGGATAGCGATGAAGAAAGGACGCGTAAGTCAGGTGCTTGGACCGGTTGTCGACGTACGTTTCGAGGACGGCCACTTGCCTGCGATTTATAATGCGATTAAAGTTTCACAGCCAGCTACAGGCGAAAATGAAGTAGGCATCGACCTAACGCTAGAGGTTGCTCTTCATTTAGGCGATGATACAGTCCGTACAATTGCCATGGCATCTACGGACGGAATTCAGCGCGGAATGGAAGCTGTTGATACAGGTGCGCCAATTTCCGTTCCTGTCGGTGATGTGACTCTCGGACGCGTATTTAACGTACTGGGAGATAAAATTGATTTAAATGAACCGCTGCCTGCGGATGCTCAAAAGGACCCGATCCACAGATCAGCTCCTTCATTCGATGAGCTTTCAACTGAGGTTGAAATTCTTGAAACGGGAATTAAGGTTGTTGACCTGCTCGCTCCTTACATCAAGGGCGGTAAAATCGGATTGTTCGGCGGCGCCGGCGTAGGTAAAACCGTATTAATCCAGGAATTAATCAACAACATCGCGCAAGAGCACGGCGGTATTTCCGTATTCGCCGGTGTAGGAGAGCGTACTCGTGAAGGGAACGACCTTTTCTACGAAATGAGCGATTCAGGCGTTATCAAGAAAACAGCCATGGTTTTCGGACAAATGAACGAGCCGCCGGGCGCACGTATGCGTGTAGCATTGACGGGTCTTACAATGGCTGAGCATTTCCGTGATAAACAAGGACAGGACGTACTGTTCTTTATCGATAACATTTTCCGTTTCACACAAGCGGGTTCAGAGGTTTCCGCGCTTCTCGGCCGTATGCCTTCTGCGGTTGGTTATCAGCCGACGCTTGCGACAGAAATGGGTCAGCTTCAAGAGCGTATTACGTCTACAAACGTTGGTTCAGTTACATCTATCCAGGCGATCTACGTGCCTGCCGATGACTATACTGACCCGGCTCCGGCGACAACGTTCGCTCACTTGGATGCGACGACTAACCTTGAGCGTAAATTAACTGAAATGGGTATCTACCCTGCGGTTGATCCGCTGGCTTCCACTTCCCGCGCGCTTGCTCCGGAAATTGTCGGAGAAGAGCATTATGCGGTGGCGCGTGAAGTCCAGTCAACGCTTCAGCGTTACAAAGAACTTCAGGATATTATCGCGATTCTCGGTATGGACGAATTAGGTGAAGAAGACAAGCTTGTCGTTCACCGCGCACGCCGTATCCAGTTCTTCCTTTCTCAAAACTTCCACGTAGCTGAGCAGTTTACGGGACAAAAGGGTTCTTACGTGCCTGTTAAAGAAACGGTACGAGGCTTTAAAGAAATCCTTTCCGGTAAATATGACCATCTTCCGGAAGATGCATTCCGTCTTGTGGGACGCATTGAAGAAGTCATTGAGAATGCAAAAGAGATGGGTGTAGAAGTTTAATCTGGTCCTAGGAGGGTAAAAGCATGAAGACCGTTAAAGTCAATATCGTTACTCCCGACGGCCCAGTATATGATGCTGATATTGAAATGGTAAGTGTAAGAGCCGAGAGCGGTGATCTCGGTATCTTGCCTGGCCATATTCCGACCGTGGCTCCGCTTAAAATCGGCGCTGTCCGCCTTAAAAAAGACGGGCAGACCGAATTGGCGGCTGTCAGCGGCGGATTTTTAGAAGTCCGTCCTGATCAGGTCACTATCCTTGCACAAGCCGCTGAAACAGCGGAAAGCATTGATAAAGAGCGCGCCCTTGCTGCGAAAAAGCGGGCGGAAGACCGTTTGAACAAACGATCAGATGATACTGACATTCGTCGGGCTGAGCTTGCGCTACAGCGGGCTGTAAACAGATTGGATGTTGCAGGAAACTAAAAAAGAATCCTTCTCGGCTGTCTGAGAAGGATTCTTTTTCTATATTAACGCATAAGAGATTCATAGACGCCGATAAGCGGATGATCCTCTTCTTTTTGCAGATATAAATGTTCGCAGCAGTTGTCGGTGTGCCACGTTTTGTTTCCTCTCCGCACACCCGTCGTATAGGCGCCGTCCGTATACGGATAAGGTTTGACGACCCATTCGGCATCGTCATGGTGTCTGATGGCGCAATCGATGACATACACACTGAGCATTTTCTCAAATTCGTCAATCGGCAGGTTCCAATCCGCCAAAAGCAGCTCTTGTATGCTGCGGAAGTAAAGAGCTTCCACTTCCAGCAGGCTGCCGCGTGAATAATCAAGAGAAATGTTGAAAAACTGACATAATTCTTTCAGTTCCTCTGTTTGAGACTGTCTATAATCATAGTAGAATGCTATCGCTTCCCACTCGTGGTCAAATACGGGAAGTGTTTCTCCATACTGCTTTTCCGGATGAAAAAAGGAATGATTCATATTCCCATCTCCTTTCCAAAAAAGTATATCATGCCGGAGAACGGACATTTAAGCGGGGATTGCCCCTAATTTTGGATAAAAATTCTGATGTAAAAATGATCATCTTTCTCTCTTCTTCTTATATAATAAGAGAGGATATGAGGGGCGGAAAAAATGAAAGGAGATGGGATTTGTGAATGTATTGGGGCAGCAGGCCGCAATCAGCATCCTGGTTCACCTGGTATGCATTGCGGTGACATGGTGGGCGCTTCAGGCCGTCAACTTTGATCCGCTGATCCGAAAAGGAAAAATAGTGCAGGCGAGGCTGCTGATCATTCTTCTTACCATTGCGATCGGTACGGCAGTCGCTGACTTCTTTTTAGATTATCTTACCTATTCGAAACAGCTTCCATACTTATTTTAAGATGTTTCGTCTGTTGAAATGAAGGGAATCGCTGGGTGAGAAACCAATTTTTCTTCACCCGCTTGGCGAGTTTTGACGAAGTTTTCCATGTATTGCTTTCCCCGGCTCCGGCAAAAATGGGAGTAAGGGGGAGAGATCGATATGAAGAAAAAAAGAGCAGGCCGCATCATCTTATTTTTTGTTTTTTTAAGCGCCTTAATAGCGGTATTTCATTCCATTCATGCAAGTGAGCTGTCTCCGCTTGCCCAGATTGCCGAAGGAATGGAGCGGCAGCAGGTCACTGTAGATGAATGGACGCTTCATGCGAAAAAAAATCTGAACCTGTCACTGAGTGAATTTGATGACAAGGTAAAAGAACTGAAGACGCAGTATCCGCAATATCATTGGGAATCCGCGCGGGAAGATAAAATCGTAAAGGCCGTCGGCACGTATTCTGACAAAAAAAATCACACAACTTTTAAACTGCAGCTCGTCACTACCCTCAAAAACCAGAACCCAACTTCGTATTTATTATATGAGCAAATGAGCCCGGAGCAACCGGAAAACTGGAATGATACATATGAACAGTTTGAACGGCAGGCACATGACATATTTCAAAATAAAGTATTTATTTTTACTTGTCTTAAGGGTCATTTAAATGATAATATGAGTATTGTTTTGCAAAAAAAAGCAGAACAGCTCATGAAAGAATTTGAAGCAAGTCCAGTTGAACATGTAGTTGAGCCTCATTTCGTTTCTGTTTCTGCATTTACATATAAGTGGACAGATTACATCATGACATCGAAACATAAGATGAATGTGCAAGTTGCGCTTAGAAGTGCGGGAATGGGCGAAAAACATACCGTTACGGTTGGCACACCAATCGTGACGACTGAATATTAATATAGAGAATATAGGGACGCGGAGGGGAATACCTTGGAAAAAATCATCGTCCGCGGCGGTCAGAAGTTAAACGGCACAGTGAAAGTTGAAGGAGCAAAAAATGCCGTTTTACCAGTTATCGCTGCATCTTTATTAGCAAGTGAAGAAAAAAGCGTAATATGTGATGTACCTACGCTCTCCGATGTATATACAATTAATGAAGTGTTGCGTCATTTAGGAGCAGATGTGCATTTTGAGAATAATGAAGTTACCGTAAACGCTTCTTACGCTTTAGAAACAGAAGCACCTTTTGAATATGTGCGCAAAATGCGCGCGTCAGTGCTTGTTATGGGCCCTCTGTTAGCCCGTACGGGTCATTCAAGAGTAGCGCTTCCGGGCGGCTGCGCAATCGGCTCAAGACCGATTGATCAGCATTTAAAAGGCTTTGAAGCAATGGGTGCAAAAATCAAAGTAGGCAACGGCTTTATTGAAGCAGAAGTAGAAGGCCGTCTGCAGGGCGCAAAAATCTATTTAGATTTCCCAAGTGTGGGTGCGACAGAAAACTTGATTATGGCAGCTGCTTTAGCTGAAGGAACAACAACGCTTGAAAACGTGGCAAAAGAGCCTGAAATCGTTGACTTAGCGAACTATATCAATGCGATGGGCGGAAAAATCCGCGGAGCCGGCACAGGCACCATTAAAATTGAAGGTGTCGAGAAGCTTCACGGCGTAAGACACAACATCATTCCTGACCGTATTGAAGCGGGTACTTTCATGGTGGCTGCGGCTATCACGGAAGGAAATGTATTAGTCAAAGGTGCGGTTCCTGAGCATCTTACGTCTTTAATTGCGAAGATGGAAGAAATGGGAGTCAAAATTACGGATGAAGGAGAAGGCCTTCGTGTCATCGGTCCTGCCCAGCTGAAGCCGATCGACATTAAAACGATGCCTCACCCAGGATTCCCGACTGATATGCAGTCGCAAATGATGGCGCTGCTTCTCCGTGCGAGCGGAACAAGCATGATTACTGAAACTGTGTTTGAAAACCGTTTTATGCATGCTGAAGAATTCCGCCGGATGAATGGCGACATTAAAATTGAAGGACGTTCTGTGATCATTAACGGTCCTGTACAGCTGCAAGGCGCAGAAGTTGCCGCTACGGACCTGCGTGCGGGCGCGGCGCTGATTCTTGCGGGATTAGTGGCTGAAGGTCATACACGCGTCACGGAACTGAAGCACTTGGATCGCGGTTATGTGAATTTCCATAAAAAACTTGCGGCTCTCGGCGCTGACATCGAGCGTGTCGTTGATGAAACGGCCGCTGAACAAGAAAGCAAAGAAGTCGTAACTGACCTAAACGCATAATGGCTGTAAAAACAGTATGTCAATCTGGCATACTGTTTTTTTATGGTTTATCATCATTATTATGCTCTGATTTCCAAAAAAGAATACGTTTTTCGCGTGAAAAATGGAATAAAGATTCTGTCCAAAAGGAAGTCATATTAGCTTGTCCCTGCCCATAAGATGAAGTAGAGTCGAATCCCAAGCAGGAGGCAGCTGATATATGAAACCGATTGTATTTCTACTATCCGGGCTGTGTATACTTATTCTTCTAGTCCCCACCATTCTCGTCCTTCCGTTTCAGGCAGAAAAAGGAGCAGCCGTAAACAGAGAGCCCGGACACAAAACAGCACACACCACACGAGAAACAAAAGGAGCAGAAACATTGAAAGAATCACCTGTATCCATTCCGGTTTATCGGACATCCAATCATTCTGTAGAAAACATTCCGCTTGAAGAGTACGTGATCGGTGTCGTGGCTTCCGAAATGCCCGCAGATTTTAAACCGGAGGCCTTAAAAGCCCAGGCGCTCGCCGCCCGGACATTCATCGTCAGACTGATGGTCGCTGACTCAGCCGTCCAGGCGCCGAAAGGATCACTGGTGGATGATACGCAAATGTTCCAAGTCTATCAAAGCAAAAGCCAGCTGAAAAAAGAATGGGGTTCTAAGTACGCACACAACCTCAAGAAAATCACAAACGCGGTGGCCGGCACGCAAGGAAAGATTTTAACGTACGATAACAAGCCGATTGAGGCATCTTTCTTCTCTACGAGTAACGGGTATACGGAAAATGCGGAAGCCTATTGGACAAGCGCCATTCCTTATTTAAAAAGCGTGAAAAGTCCGTGGGATAAGCAATCGCCGAAATATCTTGCCACCCAGACCTTCAGTGTGCCGGAGTTTCAGCAAAAGCTCGGCGTACAGCTCTCAGGACAAAACACGGTGGGACAGATTACAGCCAGAACGCCGGGCCATCAAGTGGCAACGGCCGTCATCAACGGCAAAAAGCTGAAGGGAAGAGACATCCGGGAAAAACTCGGACTCCGTTCTGCCGACTTTGAATGGAAACGAAACGGCAGCAGCATCACCATTACGACAAAAGGATTCGGCCACGGCGTCGGCATGAGCCAGTACGGGGCCAATTACATGGCGGAGCAGGGAAAATCAGTGGCGGACATCGTCAAGCATTATTATCAGGGAGTGGACATTTCCGAAGCAGATTCATTTTTAAACAAATATATGGCGAAAAAATAGACGCTTTCATGAGCGTCTGTTTTTTTTGAAAACTATTCCATAAACGGTAAAGCAACCAACAGACTCATATAACGAAAGCCTAAAGGCTGACAAATGTCGATTGAAGGCTGAGCGCCGGGTGTAAATCACTGATAAAAATGCCGCTTCTATGTGAATATACGCAAAAATAATGAGGAACGCCGTCCTATTTATTTCCCTTTTCATCTCATTTACGATAAATATTGTTCGGCGTTGAACGTAAATCTATTGAAAAGGGGAAAAAGCAATGAAAAAAACATTTTCACTCATACTCATGCTCGGATTGATGCTGACTGCTGCATCTCCTGCTTTTGCTGCCGAGAATGCAAACGAGAAGACTCTTTCATTTAAAAACAATACCGCCATTTTACTTGATGCGAGCGGCAGTATGGCAAAACGGATTGACGGTGTTTCTAAATACAACATGGCAAAAGAAGAAATTGTCCGTTTTGCGGATCAAATTAAATCTAAATCACAGGTCAGAATGACAGTTTTCGGTTCGGAAGGCAATAATAAAAACTCCGGAAAGGTTCAATCTTGTGAATCCATTCGCGGTGTGTACGGATTCCAAAGGTTTGACAGACAGAGCTTCCTTAACTCTCTTAACGGAATCGGGCCTACGGGCTGGACACCGATTGCAAAAGCATTAGAGGATGCGAAGGCTTCCTTTACCGGTTTGCACAAACTTGGCAGTAAATCCGTTTTCCTGTTGACGGACGGCGAGGAGACATGCGGAGGAGATCCTGTTAAGACAGCGAAAGAACTTCGCAAACAGCATATTAAAGTCAACGTGATCGGCTTTGACTTTAAGGAAGGCTTCAACGGCCAGCTTCACGAGATTGCCAAAGCGGGCGGAGGAAAATATTACGAAGCTCACAGCCAAAAGGATATGAACCGCATCTTTACAATGGCAGCGAGTTCATTAGCGGAATAAGAAAAGGTGCCGTTTATCGGCCCTTTTTTTTATTTTTATTTAACAAAAATTTCAAGAAAAGATGAAGAGAAAACTGTAAAAAGAATCAGATTCCGGACTTATATTACAAAAAGGGCGAAAAAGGCATTAAATCTGTCATCATTTATCCAATCTTTTTAGGATGATGCGCATAATTCTGTTCATTTTTAACGGCGTACAGCCGCTTATACAAAAGGAATCCCGCCCTATATCTTTTTGCATACACGTCATCTAGCATAGAGAAGAGCCGGGGGCCCATCGGCCAAAAACAAACGGAGAGGAATGAAGGAAATGAAAAAAATGTTCACTGCGGGGATTGTCGGACTTTTGACGCTTTCACTCGGATCACCTGTTTTTGCAGCTGAGAAAAAGCACGAAGAAACAAACATTGCTGTGCTGTTTGATGCAAGCGGAAGCATGATACAAAAAACAGGGGGAGAGCGTAAAATAGATGTTGCGAAAGAGTCTGTCACTTCTTTTGCGGAAGTTCTTCCTGAAGACACGAATCTGATGCTTCGGGTATTCGGGCATAAGGGCAATAATAAAAACTCAGGCAAAGCCGTATCATGTAATGCGACAGAAACGTTATACGGCCTTCAGCCGTACGCCGTGACTCCATTTGAGCAATCACTCAGCAAGATTAAACCGACCGGCTGGACACCGATTGCGAAAGCGCTTTCTGATACGCGTGAAGAATTTGAGCGGGCCGGCGCCACAGGGAAAAACGTCGTATATCTGATCACAGACGGTGAAGAAACATGCGGCGGTAATCCTCAGGCCGAAATTCAAAAGCTCCGTAAAGCGAACGTCAACACGATCGTCAATATCATCGGCTTCAACTTCGGCATGAAAGGAAGCGAAAGCCTTGAAAAAGCGGCGGAAGCGGGAGGCGGCACATATGTCTCAGCTGACAATGCGGCCGAGTTCAAACAGGCTTGGGAAGACGCTGCAAAGGATTTAGCAAAAGAATAGGTTAAAAAAGGACGCCCGCGCGGCGTCTTTTTTGTTTAGAAAACGGAACCGCGGGAATGATACGGATAAAAGGAGATGAACGCTGTTGTTAAAAGGAGCAGGCATTATATTAGTGCTGGCGGCAGTCGTTTTTGTTCTGATGGGAATTTTTCTGAAGCTTGCCGCCTTCATATTCGTCAGTATATTGGCCATTATCGCCGCAGTTATTTTATTCACCATTCTGAGCAGACATCATCGCAATGAAACATAGAGTCCTAAGAGGGCTCTTTTTTTAAACCGCAAATTCGACAAAATACAGGGATTGTGGAAGAATAAAAGAGAAGGATACTGCGGAGGGGAAAACAGTGGATGAAAAAACAACAGCGGTTAGAGACATATACCGCTATGAAAAAGGGGTATTAACAAAGACGGCAGATCGGATGGTTTCAGAGTATCCGCTGACCGTCATGGTGAACGGACAGGAATTTGTTACGCTCGTCTGCACGCCTGACCATTTAGAGGAACTCGTCATCGGATTTCTCGCATCAGAAGGCGTCATTCGTTTTGAAAAAGAAATCAAAAGCTTTACTATAGATGAAAGTCTCGGGTTTGCATATGTTGAACTGACGAATCCCGGAGTGCTTGAGCAAAAAGACTATACGAAGAGGGTCATCGGTTCATGCTGCGGGAAAGGCCGCCATTTTTACTTTCAGCAGGATGTGAAAACGGCCAAAACCGCCGTCAGCCGTATCACTATAACTCCTGAGACGTGCCTTCGCCTGATGAAGGAGATGCAAAGAGGAAGCGGCACCTTCCAGGAAACGGGCGGCGTCCATAATGCGGCGCTGTGCGATACGGAAAAGCTGCTCTTTATGAGGACGGATATCGGGCGCCACAACGCGCTGGATAAGCTGTACGGCTGCTGTTTGAAAAACGGAATGCCGGTCCGTGACAAGCTGATCGTCTTCAGCGGCCGGATTTCCTCGGAGGTTTTATTAAAAGCCGCAAAAATCGGCGTGTCGATTGTCATTTCAAAATCGGCGCCGACGGAGCTCGCGCTGCAAATGGCGGAAGAGCTGAACATAACCGCGATAGGTTTTGTCAGAAACGGATCATTTAACGTATACACACATCCTGAACGGGTTGAACAATAGAAAGGGGTCTTGGGCTTATGAATACAGAAACGCGCCGGGTGACAGACAAAAGGGAAAGGCCGCTCAGGGATCTTCGTATCTCTGTAACCGACCGCTGCAACTTCAGATGCACGTACTGTATGCCAGCCGAATTATTCGGACCGGATTATCCATTTTTACAAAAGACGGAATTGCTCTCCTTCGAGGAGCTTGAGCGGCTTGCGAAGCTGTTTGTCGGCCGCTTCGGCGTTGAAAAAATCAGGCTGACGGGCGGAGAGCCGCTCATGAGAAAAGATATGCCTGAATTGATCAAAAAACTTGCGCGCATCCCCGGACTTAAAGATATCGCGATGACGACAAACGGCTCTCTGCTTCCCGTGTATGCGGAAAAACTGAAGCAGGCGGGGCTGCATCGCGTGACAGTCAGCCTCGATTCTTTAGAGGATGAGCGGTTTAAGGCCATTAACGGCCGCGGGGTTTCGGTGAACAAGGTGCTTGAGGGCATTGAGGCGGCAAAAGCGGCCGGACTCGGTGTGAAAATCAATATGGTTGTTCAAAAGGGTGTCAATGAAAAAGATATCCTGCCGATGGCCCGCTATTTTAAAGAAAAGGGTCATATTCTCCGGTTTATTGAATTTATGGATGTAGGCAATACGAATCAATGGAATAAAAAAGACGTGATCACGAAGGCAGAGATTATTGATCTGATCAACCAGCACATGCCGACGGAGCCGATAGAAGCGAATTATAAAGGAGAGGTCGCTTCCAGGTTCCGCTATCTTGACGGTTCCGGCGAAATCGGCGTGATTTCCTCCGTCTCGGATGCATTCTGCGCCTCCTGCAACAGAGCGCGCCTGTCGGCGAGAGGCGAGCTGTTTACGTGCCTGTTTGCGTCAAGCGGCTATGATGTTCGGAAACTCGTGCGCGGCGGTCTGACCGATGATGAATTGACGGAATCCATCGCTTCTGTCTGGAGAAATCGCACGGATCAGTATTCAATTGACCGCGCGCTTTCTAAAACGGATGGGAAAAAGAAAGTGGAAATGTCTTATATAGGCGGATGAAGAAAAGCTTGCCCGGACAAGGGCAGGCTTTTTTATTCACAATATGAGAGCGGTCTGTTCAAAAAATACCGATGACAGCCGAAATATATGATAGGAATTTTGATGCAGGACAATCAAGTTATGCAATTCCAAAGCCATACAATATGTTAAAATATAACCAATAGAAATTAGAAAAGGTTGTGAAAGGGGCATGACCGCATACGAGATTCCGTCATCTCAAGTTGGAGTCAAGATCAACAAATGGTACAAGCACATTTTAGCGTTTCAAGCGGCTGATGCCATAAAGCTGAAAGAGGAAATTGATGAGGATATACAACGTATGGAGGAAGACCAGCTGCTGCTGTTATATTATCAGCTGATCAGCTACCGCCATCATATTATGCTTGATTACGTCAAGCCGGAATGCACCGAACAATCACAGATTCAGTACAGCGAGCTGCAAAAGACGATCGAAAGCACGGACAGCATATCGGGACTGTCTGAGTATTATTTCCATTTGTTCAGAGGGATGTATGAATTCGATCACAATAACTATGTTGCGGCTATTTCTTTTTACCGGAAAGCGGAAAAACTCCTTTCATTTGTCGAGGATGATATAGAGAGGGCGGAATTCCATTTCAAGATGTCTGAAGTGTTTTATGTCATGAAGCAGACTCATTTTTCCATGAATCACGGGATTCAGGCGCTGGATACGTATATGAAACACGATTTCTACAGAGTGCGGAGAATTCAATGCCATTTCGTCATCTCAGGAAACTACATCGACTGCAAAAACTACGACAAAGCGCTTGAGCATTTAGACGAAGCCCTCCGCCTTTCTTTGCTTGAAGGACAGCCCCGCCTGATCGGGTCTTCGCTTTACAATCTGGGGAATTGTTATTCTGAAAAGCGAGATCTGGATGAAGCGGCCCGGTACTTTAGAAAAGCGGTTCCCGTTTTTGAAGAGCATCAGCTTGAACAGCTTCCGAAGGCGCTGTTCAGCTTAACGCACACCCTTTTCAGGCTGCATGATGACCAAGCGGCCCTTACCTATTATGAAAGAGGGGTCATGATTGCGAAAGAACGGGGCGATCGATTCAGTTTAGAGAAGTATAAGTTTTTACAAGCGCTTTATTTGGAGTCACTCAATATGGATTTAATCCATGAAGTGTTTGACTATATGAATGAAAAATCGCTGTATGTGTATATTGAAGATTTCGCCTTGGAGGCCGCCGTTTACACAAGCGCACATGAGCAATATAAAGAAGCGGCGTATTTTTATGAAAAAGCGATTCGCATGAGAGAAAACATTCAAAAAGAACAATGTTTATACGATATATAATTTTCTTAACCATCTGATCAGCAGATGGTTATTTTTTTTATGCACATTATAACGTTTGACCATAGAAAAAAACGGAAAAATCGCAAAAGAGAGAAAAAAGTATGATGGGAAGGAGGGATTTGTTGTTCGGATTCAATGATATGATAAAGTTTTTCGTATCATTTCTCATCATTCTGCCGATGGTGTCTGTCATTCATGTGTCGGGACACAGCTTTATGGCCATGCTGTTCGGAGGCAAGGCATCATTGGATATCGGAATGGGGAAACGTCTTTTAAAAGTAGGGCCGATTCAGGTTCGGCGTATCTACTTCATAGATTCTTTCTGCAAGTTCGGCGAATTGCGGATAGATAACCGTCTGACGAGCGCGCTCGTCTATTCCGGAGGCTGTCTGTTTAATCTCGCTTCTATCTTTTTAATAAATCTGCTGATCATAAAAGATGTCCTCGAGCCAAACTTATTTTTTTACCAATTTGTCTATTTTTCAACTTATTATGTTTTCTTTGCCCTTCTGCCGGTGCAATACGGGGATAATAAGCTGTCAGACGGATTGGCTGTTTACAAAGTGCTCCGCTACGGGGAACGCTGTGAAATCAATAATTGAGAGTTGAAATGTTTGCTATCAGGCTGAAAGGGAAGAAAACAAGTACACAGAACAAAAAAGGAGCTGAAGAGATCATGAGTCAAGATAACGGTTTAAAAGACAAAGTAAAAGGCGGCATGAACAAAATGAAAGGGGAAGCAAAGGACAAAGCAGGCGACATGGCAAACAAGTCCGACTTAAAAGCGGAAGGTAAAAAAGACAAAGCGAAAGGCAGCCTGCAAAAGGGTGTCGGCAAAACGAAAGATAAACTCAGTGATGATTAATTTGATAGTGAAACACAGCAAAAGCCCAAAATATTTTGGGCTTTTTGTTATGAGAAATGACAAAAATTCCAGTTCATTTGGTTAATATTCACTAAATTTTTAAATATTCTATAAATTCCCCGGCGATTTCTTTATAATATTCACATAGAATGTAACCTTTCTTCACATTTGATTAAACGTTTGTTGAAGAAAAAAATGAGAAATCGGTAATTTCTGCAAAAGGAATCGGGCCGTTCACCGTCGAATAACTTTTATCACTTAACATTTCATGAGGTGAAGGGGGTGACGGCCGCCTGCATCGTTTCGGTATGACCATGCGGATTGTGTTTGACTATCACTAAGGGGGAATACAGATGAAACTGACACCGGTTGAACAAGAAAAATTGCTTATTTTTACGGCGGGAGAGCTCGCTAAGCAGCGGAAGGCGCGCGGCGTTCTGCTGAATTATCCCGAAGCCGCCGCATATTTGACCTGTTATCTGATGGAAGGCGCGAGAGACGGAAAAAGCGTTGCTGAGCTGATGGAATCCGGCCGCAATGTATTGACGGAAAAAGACGTTATGGAAGGCGTTCCGGAAATGCTGGACAGCATTCAGGTGGAAGCGACGTTCCCGGACGGGGTTAAGCTTGTCACCGTTCATCAGCCGATCAAAACGGAGGTGAAGTCATGAAGCCGGGAGCGATTCAAGTCGCAAAGGGGATCATCACCATTAACGAAGGCCGGAAGACGCTGGAGGTGTCAGTCACCAATAACGGAACACGGTCAGTGCAGGTAGGATCGCATTTTCATTTTGCCGAAGCCAACGGCGCCCTTTCCTTCAATCGGGACAAAGCAATCGGCATGCGCCTTGATATCCCGTCAGGCACATCTGTCCGTTTTGAACCGGGAGAAGAGAAAACCGTTACGCTCGTGGAAATCGGAGGGCGAAAAACGGTCAGAGGCCTCAACGGCATGGCCGATACGTATATGGATGAGCGGGGAAAAGAGAAGACTCTGTCAAATCTTAAAAAAGCCGGATGGATGGAGGAGGCGATCCGATGAAAATGTCACGTGAGCAATACGCAGAACTGTTCGGACCGACAACGGGAGACAAAGTCAGACTCGGAGATACGGATTTATGGATTGAAGTCGAAAAAGATTTCACGAATTACGGTGAAGAAATGATTTTCGGCGGAGGGAAAACAATCCGGGACGGCATGGGGCAGAACGGGCGTATCACCGGGAAAGACGGAGCGCTTGATCTGGTCATTACAAACGCGGTTATCCTGGATTATACCGGAATCGTCAAGGCGGATATCGGGGTGAAGGACGGCCGGATTGTCGGCGTCGGAAAAAGCGGCAACCCTGATATTATGGATGGGGTGGACCCGCACATGATTATCGGTGCCGGAACAGAAGTTATTTCCGGCGAAGGGAAAATCGTAACGGCCGGCGGGGTGGATACGCATATCCACTTTATCTGCCCGCAGCAGATGGGAGTCGCGCTTTCTTCAGGCGTGACCACGCTTCTCGGCGGCGGAACGGGTCCTGCGACGGGAAGTAAAGCGACGACTTGTACATCCGGTGCATGGTACATGTCGAGAATGCTGGAAGCGGCCGAGGAGTTTCCGATCAACGTCGGTTTCTTAGGAAAAGGGAATGCATCCGATAAAGCGCCGCTGATCGAGCAGGTGGAAGCAGGCGCGATCGGCCTGAAGCTGCATGAAGATTGGGGATCAACGCCAAGCGCCATTAAAGCTTGCATGGAAGCGGCGGATGAGGCGGACATTCAGGTGGCAATCCATACAGACACGATAAATGAAGCGGGCTTTTTAGAAAATACGCTTGATGCGATCGGCGACCGGGTTATCCATACATATCACATAGAGGGAGCCGGCGGAGGCCACGCACCGGATATTATGAAACTCGCATCTTACGCCAATATCCTGCCGTCCTCTACGACGCCGACGATCCCGTATACCGTCAACACGATGGACGAGCATCTTGATATGATGATGGTCTGCCATCATTTAGATTCAAAAGTGCCTGAAGACGTGGCGTTCAGTCATTCACGCATCAGAGCGGCCACCATTGCGGCGGAGGATATTCTGCACGATATCGGCGCGATCAGCATGACGTCATCTGACTCGCAGGCGATGGGCAGGGTGGGAGAAGTGATTATCCGGACATGGCAGGTGGCCGATAAAATGAAAAAACAGCGCGGCGCTCTATCAGGAGAAAACGGCAATGACAATGTGCGCGCCAAACGCTATATCGCCAAATACACGATCAACCCGGCCGTCACTCACGGCCTGAGCCATGAAGTCGGTTCCGTTGAAAAAGGAAAGCTCGCCGACCTTGTACTATGGGACCCGGTTTTCTTCGGCGTCAAACCTGAACTTGTGCTCAAAGGCGGCATGATCGCCCGCGCCCAGATGGGAGATCCGAATGCTTCCATTCCGACGCCTGAGCCCGTGTTTATGCGGCAGATGTACGCATCATACGGTAAAGCAAACCGAAATACCTCTATTACATTTATGTCCCAGGCCGGTATCGCAAACGGTGTGCCGGAAAAGCTCGGCCTTGAAAAAATGATTTCTCCCGTACGGAATATCCGTAAGCTGAGTAAGCTCGACATGAAGCTGAATGACGCGATGCCGAATATACAAGTCGATCCGAAAACCTATCAGGTGTTCGCCGACGGAGAAGAGCTGGCATGCCAGCCCGTCAGCTATGTTCCGCTCGGACAGCGTTATTTCTTATTTTAATCCCTCTTCGGCCGGTTTCCCGCCGGCCTGTTTACACCTCTATTGCCAACTTGATTTCATCCTGCCGCCCGTTTTAGTGTATATTAGTAGTTGACAAACAAATGAAATGTAACTATTGCGGTTACAACGGTGGTGAAAAACATGATTAACAGCCGTCTTGCTGTGGCCATTCACATTCTATCGCTGATCTCAACGGATGAACGGGCGTCATCGGATATGATTGCGGGCAGCGTAAACACTAATCCCGTCGTCGTGCGGAGAACGATCAGCCAGCTGAAAAAAGCGGGTATTCTGACATCCCGAGCGGGTGTTCCGGGAGCCAGCCTGAAAAAAGATCCGTCGGAGATCACCCTCTTAGAGGTTTACAGGGCGGTGCAGAATAAGGAAGAGCTTTTTGCGGTTCACGACAATCCGAACCCCGACTGTCCGGTCGGCAAAAATATTCAGCGCGCGCTCGATGAGACGTTCGGAAGCGTACAGCGGGCAATGGAGAATGAACTTGCGAGCAAGTCCCTTTATGATGTAATGAATCATCTCTTTTGTTAAAAAGAGATTGGTTCATGCCGCTAGCGGTGTAACAAAAATGGTTACAAGGGATAATGAGGAAATCACGGTTTTGACCCCATATTCAGACAAGCCTGGATGCGGGATTGCGATCTGTTTAATGAAGAAATCCTCCGAAACTAAAGGAGGTGGTTACCGGGATATTTTTATTTTGCTTAAGATTTATGTGAAGGTGTCAGCTGTGAGCTAGTTAAACAAAAAATGATACCCTGCCTCCAGCAATGCCAAAACCGTTCGCCTCTTAACAATCATTGTAAAATTTCTCTAGGAACGATCAGCAGCCCGTTAGCTGCCCCTAATTAAAGATGAGCTGTTACCACACTGTTACATTAGAACTTCCGCTGCTTTTATATCCTTCTGTCGCTAAGACTTGATAAGCCCAATTACTGCCCAGATTCATTCCATGGCTCTTCCATGCGTTAACATGATTGCTGAAAGTGATTGCAGCGTTGCTTCCGGTCGGTCTCTTCGACTGGCGAACACTCCAGTACTGCGTAAAAGTAGTGTTATCGCCATCAATGGAAGGTGCGTTATAACGTGTCGTTGTATATATGTCATATGTACCTCCATCACTGTTTACAGTACCTTTATACGTTCCGGTAGGTCTGTAAGTACCCCATGAATCCACTACATAATATTCGATGAGAGGTGCTCTCGTCCAGCCATATAAAGTCAAATATCCATTGCCATTCGGCGCCCAGACTCCGGCATTATAGTTTATTGTTCTAAATGGCGAGCCTGTAGTCCAGCCTTTACCAACAACGAAATTTCCGGTATTAGACCAATTAACACTGTAATTCCCGCCAGATCCATTGACTGCGTTTACTGTTCCGCCCCCATCAGTCCAATTTTGCCAGTAATCTGTACCAGCTGCAGAGGCGGTTGCCGAAAACATGCTGATACTCATGAAAGCTGCCGTTAATCCAACTAAGAATTTCTTTTTAAACTTAAACATATGTTACCTCCTATACTATTTTTTCTGACTTTGACATGAGGCAGCACTCGTAAATATTTAACGAACGCCAACGCTTTTGATCGTTCCTTTCAATATAATAGCATGAATACATGAGTGAATATTAAGAACAATTGTAATTTAATTACAAAGACCCAAAAAACTGTATGATAAGTGGTCTTGTTCCATCAGGGCCTTTATCCTTATTTTGCAGAATCACAATTCTTGCTTCTAAACCTGATCAGGAACAGTCGAACAATTGAGTGATTTCAGTTGAAACTCTGAGGAAAAGCTTTATTTGAATAAACTTTTTTGAGCTGAAGCCGGAATGTCTGAAAGAATATTTGCAGACAGCTGCATCAGCTGCATCAGCTGCGCCATTATGCCATCGTCGTATTGGAAAATCCAAAACAGAAAAACTTTCCCGTTATCGAAGAAGCGGAATAAGAAAAAATCCCGGGCGGATGCGCCGGGATTTTCCTTTTTAATATGTATTGGCATCAATATTATTAAACACGCCGTCCACGATGCCGAGCGTCATGAGGACAATGAAGAGAACGATACCGAGAACGGACAAGCCGACCGTCACAATCAGGTAGATCCCCTGCATTTTCACGAACTTTGCATAATTCTCCAGCATATGTTCCTCTGTCAGTTCATTGAACTGCTCCGCCATCTGTCCCGCTTCATTTGCCGAGCGCATCAGAAAAATGCCGGCAATGATCTGCAGAACGCCGGGAATGGCTCCGATTAAAAAGAAAAACGCGCCCGACAGCGCCGCAAACGCACCCACGATAATAAATAAAATACCTGTCGCTTTTCCCCATTTCGAAATAGAAATAAGCGAACGATTCACTGATTCAGGTTTCAAACTATGGCACTCCTTTACAAAAAAATACTCACTTTTCATTTATACACTATTCGGTCATTCTTTTGAATATAAAATGTGTTTTTTCGTGCCGTGTTCGTTTTTGTATCAGAAAATTCCCGAGAAACACCCCGGGAATTACAAAATCGGCGAAAGAAGTCTTGAAATCGATTCTTTAATGCGGATCCGCAGCGAACGCTCCTGATATTCTTCATACGTATATTTTCTGGAGACGAGCAGATCTTCTTTAAATGAGGAAATGAGTTTTTTCGCAATGGTGACGTCATAAATAAAGGCGTTGACTTCAAAATTAAGTCTGAAGCTTCTGACGTCGATATTCGCCGTACCGACTGAAGCCGTCTCATCATCGACGACAATCGTTTTTGCATGAATAAAGCCGTTATCGTAAATGTAGACTGAGGCTCCGGCTTTCAAAAGATCGCCGATGTAAGATAAAGTCGCCCAGTAAACGAAAGCGTGATCCGGCTTGTTCGGAATCATGATTTTGACGTCGATGCCTGACAGACAGGCGATCCTGAGGGCATCTAAAAGACTTGAGTCAGGAATAAAGTAAGGCGTCTGAATCAGGATTGACCGTTTGGCCGTTGAGATCATCTTGATATAGCCGTTTTTAATTTGTTCCCATTCTGAGTCCGGTCCGCTCGTGACAATCTGCATCCCGACATTGCCCTTCGGCTCGCATTCCGGAAAATGATTCGGAACGTATGTGAGCGTATGATGATGGGAGGCTTGGTTCCAATCGAGGATAAACCGTGTCTGAATGGCGTGTACCGCCGTGCCTTGAAGCCTGAGGTGCGTATCGCGCCAGTAGCCGAATTTCGGATTCAGGCCGAGATATTCATCTCCGACGTTAAAGCCGCCGACATAGCCGGTTTCGCCGTCAATGATGACGAGCTTGCGGTGATTCCGATAATTGAGCCGCAAATTAATCGGACGAAGCCTGGAAGGAAAAAAGACTTCCACATGGCCGCCGGCGTCCCGCAGCGGTTTGAAGAATTTTTTTCTGAGTGATCTTGAACCGAGTTCATCATATAACACTCTGACTTTTACGCCTTCGCGTGCTTTTTTCACTAAGGCATCGCGCAATTTTTTTCCCAGTTCATCACCTTTATAAATATAGTATTGAAGGTGAATGTGATCTTTTGCGTTGGAAATGTCCTTCATTAAGCGTTTGAACTTATCGCGCCCGTCCGTCAATATCTCCACCGAATTATCCTCTGTAAAGACTGCGTGGTTGTTCATGACAAGCATATAGATGAGGTCTTTATTATCCACAGTCGCCCTGTTGTTAAATTGGAATTGCCTCGACTTCAGATCTTTCAGCTGAAACTTCAGCAGCTTTTCTATCCCGATTTTTTTACGGTCTTCCCACTGAAACAGATGCTTGCGTCTCAGGTTATGGCCGAATAACAGGTATAAAATAAACCCTAAAATGGGAATAAAAAAAAGAACCAAGAGCCAAGCCCATGAAGCGCTGGCATCGCGTCTTTCTTTGAAAATCATGATGACGGCCAAAAGTATATTTAAAACGAAAAAAAATCCGAATAAAATAAATGAAATGCTCACTTTGCAACCCCGCTATATCATATTTATCAAGACTGTGCCCATTAGTATTCCGACAAGTGCAGCAATCTGATTCCCATTTCAAATTATAACATTGACATTTTGAAAGAATAAAGAGCCGGAATCAAAGATGAATGCAGTTTTCTTTCAAAGAAAGTTCCGAGTGCGGTAAAATATGCATATATGAAAAAGAAGACAAAAATGACAGCAAAGGGGAGAGGGCATGAAGCTGGAGCATGCGGAACAATTGCCGGGATTCATAAAAAAAGAAATTCAGAAAATACAAATCGCCATCGCGCCGCTGATGAAAAAAAGCATCATTTACCGTTTTCTTGCTTTCCCGCTCGCCGCTTTTAGTCTGTTTCATCTGGCATCGCTTTTGATTCAGGCCCCTTCCGGGAGAGGAGCTCTCGTATCGGCCGGCATTTTTGCCCTCCTTGCGGCTCTGGGTCTTGCGTTTTTTAAGGAAGCCGGCCATCAGCGGAAACAGGTGCAAAAAACGATCCGCCTTTATATGCTGAACAGAATCAGAAAAAGCGACATTCTGTCCGAGGAACGGAAAAGCGCCTATACCCGGCTGATTGCCGAGGAGCCGTCTGCGATGAAGAGCTTTATTGAATTTTTAACGGAAGAAGACCGGAAAAAAGAAATGCTTTATTAAAAAAGAGCTGACGCGCGATCAGCTCTTTTTGTCATTCAAACACCGGGTCGTTCTCATAGTAATATGAATCAGGCGTGTCATACGTATCAGTGCTGTGATAAGCGATAATTCCGATGACAGCGAAGATGACGACTAAAATAAAAGCGAGAATACCCAATACCACACTGGATGCCGCGTAAAAAAACTGCATTTTGATAAATGACGCGTAATGTGCAAGCATATTTTCTTCCGCGTTTTCTTCTAGTCCTTCCTGAAGGGCGGCAGCCGCTTTTGCCGAGCGCATCAGCATGACGCCGGAAATGATGAGCAGAACCCCCGGAATGGCTCCGAGCAGCGTCACAATGGCTGACAGAGCGGAAAGAGAGCCCGTGATGATCAGAAACACGGCGGTGATCTTTCCCCATTTGGCGATGTCGGCAAGGGAACGGGCTTTTTTATTGAGCGGCTGGTTTTCGTCTTTGTCTTTATCGATGGTGATCATGACAGTTCTCTCCCTAAAATGTTCAAGTCATATCGTTTTCCGTCCATTTCGGCGATACCCGGGAATACGCCCCATTCGGTAAAACCGAATTTTTCAAACAGCTTAATGCTCGGCACATTATGTCCGAAGATAAAAGCCATCAGGCTGCGGATGCCGATTGCCGGAGCGAGTGCCAGGGCTTCTTTCAGCAAAAAGCTTCCTGCTCCTTTGCCGCGGCAATCCTGATGCAGATAGATGCTGATCTCCGCCGTTTTGTCATAGGCCGGACGGCCGTAAAACGTTTCAAAGCTGATCCAGGCCGCCACTTTGCCGGTCTCATCTTCCGCGACCATCAGCGGGCGCCGGTCCGTGTGCCGCAAAAACCAATCCATCCGGTCTTCGGGCGTCACTTCTTCCGTATCAGCCGTTACCATCCGTGAGGCAATCGTCGAGTTGTATATGGCCACCACCGCATCTAAATCCTCCAATACGGCTTTGCGCAGGGTCAAATTCATATTCCGGGATCTCCCTTCACATTTCATTACATAATCAAGTGCAATCTGCACATACTATTTCCAAAAAAGTTTTTTATGGATGTGTATATATCTTCAGAAAAGTGTTCAGAATGTTGCTGAGGTGATGAACAAATGAGAGAGGAAGAAAAGAAAACTTCTCAAGTCAAAAAACTTCAGCGGTTTTTTCGCAAACGCTGGATATTCCCTGCAATCTACTTAGTCAGTGCGGCCGTCATTTTAACAGCTGTCCTTTGGTATCAATCCGTTTCGAATGATGTGAAGGACAATCTGACGAACAACGGCGGAAACTCCGCGTATGACAGCGGCAAAGACGATGCCGTCGAAGTAGGCAAGTCAATGGAAAACGTCGCAATGCCGGCTGCTCATTCTGAAAATGTTTCTGTTGTGAAAAAGTTTTATGAAACTGATGCCGCAAAAAAAGAGAAAGAAGCAGCACTTGTTAACTATAATAACACGTACAGCCTCAGTAAAGGAATTGACTTAGCTGAGAAAGACGGAAAATCATTTGATGTTTCTGCTTCTCTGAGCGGTACGGTTGTTAAAGCTGCTAAAGACCCGGTACTGGGATATGTGGTTGAAATTGAACACTCAGACGGCCTGTCTACTGTCTATCAGTCTTTATCTGAAGTCAGCGTGGATCAGGGCGACAAAGTAAAGCAGAACCAGGTCATCGGTAAATCCGGAAAAAACCTTTACAGTGAAGAAAGCGGAAATCACGTGCACTTTGAAATCCGCAAGGACGGCGTAGCGATGAACCCGCTCAATTTTATGGACAAGCCGGTAACATCTATTGAAAAAGCGGCGGCTGAAGAGAAAAACGCTGTGACAGAAGAAACGGAAGGGTCAATTCAGCAGTCTTCCGAGAAAAAAGATGTGACGCCTAAAAAAGAAACCGAAGAAAAACCAGGTGACAAAGAGGACGGCACAAAAGACAAGACAGATGGTAAAGATGACGGCTCAATGAAAGATTCGGGCAAGTAATCTTGATCCCAAAGCGCCTATCAGCTCAGATAGGCGCTTTTCATATTGCCGCATGTGCCTTTATACTAGTAGAAAACGAAGGAGATGCTGAATGAATAAATGTCTGGCGGCCGGGTGGCTCGTCTTTGTTTTCGTTTCTGCTTTGACGGAAAGCTTTCACGATATGATTGTGTCGCAGACGGTGTCCTTCCGTTTCACGCCGCATCCGGATGTGTCCGGTTTCTTTGTGTTCGATATGGCGGAGCTCGCCATACCGGAAGCGGCGATTCAAAAGCTCGGGCACGCGTTTTCATTTTTTGTGCTCGCCTATTTGTTTTTCAGGGAGCGCAGGCGCATGAAGAGGGCGGTGCTGTATGCATTGGCCGCCGCTTTCCTGACAGAAATCGTCCAGCTCTTTTTCGGCAGAAACGGATGCCTCCGCGATGTGCTGATTGACAGTCTCGGCATTGCCGCATTCTGTGCTTTACAAAGGAAAAAGCATACAGCCAAACATACAAAAACCGGCAGTCTGTGACAGACGCCGGCTTTTTTTATATATTATGGTTTGTCGATTTGCTTTTATGAACGATACTTTCATAGATTCGCACGATCAGATCGACAATCGGACGAAGCACATTTGAAAATCTGAACAGCAGGAATCCGACAATGAGGGAAACGATAATGCTTCCGAGCACATCGATCGGATAATGGTGGCCGACCCAAATTCTTGAGAAGCCGGTCAAAAGGCCGAAAATCACAAGCGGCCAGCCGAGTTTTTTGTTGCGGAACAGAATCGCAATTGAAATCGCCAAAGCGCCTGTCGTATGGTCACTCGGAAATGAAGCATCCGCGGCATGAGGGATCAGCGTATGAACCGTATGTTCGACAAAGGGGCGCGGCTCGACATAGACTTTCGTGATGAGGTAGTTGACGATAAGCGCTGCAACACCCGTGAAGCCCGCGTACAGGGCGTTTTGTCTGCCTTTTGTGCTTCCGAACAGCCACATGGCAAGCAGGAAAAGGGCGTAGGCGTAAATGGCGTATTCCGTAATAAATACCATGATAGAGTCGAGAATGGCACTATGGTGCGACAAACCATTGATCGCTTTAAATAGTTCGTAATTCACAAATATCACCTTTTATCTTTATTTTATATGAACAGTGTAATGCTTTTTTCTATGAGACACAATTGGTATTAAAAATAATCATAAAAAAGTAAACAGAATGAAACGTGACTGTATTACTGTGCGTCAAGTATGCGGGAAAAGAATAGCCGAAGGAGTTTTGTCCGTTGTTGAAACGTTTGAAAAACGCCGATCTGCTGCTTGTGTTTGTCATTATGCTGCTTTGCGGATTCGGCTTGTTAATGGTGTACAGCGCCAGTGATGTGATGGGGTCTCAGCGGTACGGAGATCCATCCTATTTCTTCCATAAGCAGAGTGCCTCTTTACTGATCGGATTATGCTTATTTCTATTTGCCGCCTGTCTGCCGTATAAGCGGTATGCGCGGCTTGTACCGCTGTTTGTGGTCGGTTCGCTGGTATTGCTGCTGCTCGTATTGATACCGGGAATCGGGCTGGAGCGGAATTTTTCCCGCAGGTGGCTGGGAGCGGGCCCGCTTGTCGTACAGCCGTCTGAATTGGCGAAGATCGCGATGATTTTGTATTTCGCTTCGATTTATACGAAAAAGCAGCCGTACATTCATCAATTTGTGAAAGGGGTTCTGCCGCCTTTAGTGATTTTGGGAACTGCTTTTCTGCTGACATTGGCGGAGCCTGATTTAGGGACGGCTTCCTTAATCCTGGCGGCGTGCGGGTCGATTTTATTATGTGCCGGCTTGAAAAAGCGCCATCTGTTCGTGCTCGGCGCGACGGCGGTGTCGGGGGTTGTTTATCTCGCATTTTCCGCTTCCTATCGTGTGAAGCGCCTCGTTTCCTTTACCAATCCGTTTGGTGACGCGAATGGGGACGGCTATCAGCTGATTCAATCCTATTTTGCTATTTCCGGAGGCGGGTTTTTCGGAAGAGGGCTTGGAAACAGTGTTGAAAAAATGAACTATCTGCCTGAGGCGCATACCGATTTCATTATGGCCGTGATCAGCGAAGAGCTGGGGATATTCGGTGTTCTGATCGTTTTGGGATTATATTTTGCGTTAATGCTTCTCGGCGTAAAAACGGCCGTGCGGGCTGATGACCCGTTCGGGAAGCTTCTTGCCATCGGAATTACGTTTCAATTAATGTTTCAGGTTGTATTGAATTTGGGAGCGATGAGCGGACTTCTCCCGGTTACGGGTGTGCCGCTTCCGTTTATCAGCTACGGCGGTTCTTCATTAATTATGACGCTGTTTTTGTGCGGCATACTGGTCAATATCAGTACATATGCGAAAAAACAACCCGTACGGCATAAGCGGCCTGTCCCGCATGAAAAAAAGGTTTCTTCTTTTTAATGAAGCTGGAAAAAACGCCCGGGACATTTCTGTCTCCGGGCGTTCTGCCTGTTTATAAAGCTCCTGGTCCTTCTTCTCCGGTGCGGATATTAATCGTGTTTCCGATTTCATAGACGAATATTTTTCCGTCTCCGGGCTCTCCCGTTTTCAGCACTTTTTTCGCCGTTTCCACGACTTGATCAACGGGGACCTTGCTGACAACGATTTCCACTTTCAGCCGTTCATACACATTGCTTTCAATTTTGACTCCGCGGTACAGTTCGGTGTGGGCTTTTTGAAGGCCGCAGCCGTGTACGTTGGAGAAGGTCAGCGATGTGACTCCGATTTTACCGAGTTCCTGTTTCAATGTTTCAAACTTAGCCGGACGCGTAACGATTTCTACCTTGAACATTTGACCGCTCATCTAAGCCACTCCTCACTTTATAAGTCCTGATATGCTTTTTCCCCGTGCATCGTTAAATCAAGCCCAAGTGACTCTTCTTCTTCACTGGCGCGCAGGGGAATGAACAGACCTACAATTTTAATGATAACGAAAGTGACAATAAATACAAATACATAGGTTGCCGCAATGGCCGCAATCTGCTTCCAGAGCAGTCCCGGATCGCCGTAAAACAGCCCGTTTGCCCCGCCGTCATTGACGGAAGTGGTGGCGAATAAACCGGTCGCGATGCCGCCCCATGTCCCGCCGATCCCATGCAGGCCGAAAGCGTCAAGCGCATCATCATAACCGAAAGTCTTTTTGAGCCAATAAACGCCCCAAAAGCAGACAAGCCCGCCGATGAAACCGATTACGATGGAAGAGAACGGCGTAACGAACCCGGCAGCCGGCGTAATGGCGACAAGCCCTGCGATTGCGCCCGATACAGCACCCAGCATGGTCGGTTTTTTATTCAGCATCCATTCGATTAAAATCCAGCCGATAATTCCGGCTGCAGCCGCGGTGTTTGTGTTAATGAAGGCAAACATCGCGATACTGTCAAGCGTGAGGGCGCTGCCGACATTGAAGCCGAACCATCCGAACCAGATGAGCGCTCCGCCCAAGAACGTGTAAATTAAGTTGTGAGGCGAAGCCGCCGTGCCGTCCTTGCGTTTCCCGAGCACAATCGCCAGCACAAGCCCGGCGACTCCGGAAGAAATGTGGACGACGTTTCCGCCTGCGAAGTCAAGAGCGCCCATTTGGCCGATCCAGCCGCCGCCCCATACCCAGTGCGCAACGGGCGTATATACGAGGGAAGCCCATAAAAAGGAAAATACAAGAAAAGCACTGAATCTCATGCGTTCAGCAAATGCTCCGGAAATAATGGCCGTCGTCAGTACGGCAAACGTCATTTGGAACATCATGAACAAGGAATGCGGGATCGTATCACTGTAACTTCCGGGTTCAAAGCCGACCCCCTTCAGCCCGGCCCATTCAATCCCGCCAAGCCATGTATTGCCGGGGGCAAAAGCAAGTGAATATCCGTACAAAACCCAAACGACGGATACGATGGCGAGAGAAGAAAAACTATGCATCGCCGTGCTGAGCACGTTTTTGCTTTTTACCATTCCGCCGTAAAACAAAGCCAGCCCGGGGGTCATCAGCCACACGAGTAAAGCGCAAAAGAACATAAATACTGTATCGCCCATCTGCATGTTGTATTCCTCCGTCTCATTCAGAATGTAATTGTGATTAATTCATTATTATAGAGAAAAAAGAACGATAAAACATTTTCGTGTAAGGTTATCTGACATGGTTTTTTGCATTCATAATGCTGCTTTTTCAAATGGGTGTCGTGCGACTTTATATCCATAAAAAGAGCGCCGGAGCACGGCGGAAGAAATCCTGTCCGGGAAAGAGTAAAATAAACGGGGTGAGAAACACTAACTGCATCAGGAGGAATCATTATGACAACATCATTAAATCTGCAATTTGAAAAAACGGCTTTGGTCCTTATTGATTTACAAAAAGGCATTGTGCCGATGGATAAAAGCGGTACCGTTGTGCCGAACGCGAAAAAATTAATTGAGGTGTTCCGGGAAAAAGGCGGATTTATCAGCTTTGTGAACGTGGATTTTCATGACGGAGCGGATGCGCTGAAGCCGCTGACGGATGAAGAGGCGGCGGGCCATTCGGCTCCGCCGGCGGACTGGGCTGAATTTGTGCCTGACATCGGAGTGAAAGAAAATGATTATACGGTAACAAAACGGCAGTGGGGCGCGTTTTTCGGCACGGACCTGGACCTTCAGCTCAGGAGACGGGGAATCGACACAATTGTGTTATGCGGGATTGCGACAAACATCGGTGTGGAAAGCACGGCGCGAGAAGCTTTTCAGCTCGGGTATCAGCAAGTTTTCGTAACTGACGCGATGGCGACATTCAGCGATGAACAGCACGAAGCGACACTCAAGTTTATCTTCCCGAAAATCGGCAGAAGCCGGACGACGGAAGAATTTATCGCACAGACAAAATGACAATCTCCAAAAAAAGCCGCGTCCTGTTCTTGACGGCCGTGGCTTCGGGGACGATGCTGAACCCATTGAACTCGTCGATGATTTCTCTTGCGCTTCACAGTATTCAGCATGAATTTCACCTGTCGTTTACAACAGTGTCCTGGCTGATATCGTCCTTTTATCTGGCCAGCGCGGTGGCGCAGCCTGTTACCGGGAAGCTCGGTGATATGCTCGGCAGGAAGAAGCTGTTTTTGATCGGGCTTCTGCTTGTTGCTGTCTCGGCGGTCGGCGCGCCGTTTGCGCCGACTTTTATGACTTTGTTAATTATGAGATTGTTTCAGTCGATCGGAAGCAGCGCGATATATCCGTCCGGCGTCGGATTGATCCGTTCAAATATACGGGAGAAGCAGGCTTCAGCGCTGGCCGTCCTGTCAATCTTTGCATCAGCCATGACGGCGCTCGGTCCGACTCTCGGCGGTTTTCTGATCGTTTGGGGAGGGTGGCCGGCAATCTTTTTCGTCAATCTGCCGTTTATCATTCTCAGCTTTTTTCTCGGAATGTATATGTTTCCGAAAGATGAAAAACGCGAGATCGGCGGCTTGAAAGGCGTGCTCCGCCAGCTTGATACGATCGGGATACTTCTGTTTGCCGGAGCGATTATCCTTCTCCTGTCGTTTTTATTGTCCTTCAGTACGAAGCCTCACTATACAGAAGGCGTATTCGGGCTTTTGTTTGTCGGGCTGTTTATCTGGCGCGAGCTGAAAACGGAGAAGCCGTTTATTGATGTCAGGCTGTTTAAAACGCATCGGAAACTATCGTCGGTGTATATTCAATTTATTTTGCTGAATATATTCTTTTACTGCATCTTTTTCGGGCTTCCGAGCTATTTTCAGGATGAAATGCATTTGTCCGTTCAGACAAGCGGGTTGATTATGCTGTTTATGTCGGGCATGAGTATTCTGGTGTCGCCTCTGACCGGAAAATGGATAGATAAGAAAGGGCTTCTTCAGCCGATTGTTGCCGGAACCTGCCTGACTGTGATCGGGGCGGTGCTGTTAACGTTTTTCTTTCTTCAGGCGCCCATGATAGGAAAAGGGCTGATCCTGTCCGTGCTGGGTGTCGGCTACGGCTTCGGAAATGTCACGTTTCAGGCGGCCATGCTGAAAACGAGTCCCGCCGACATGGTCGGAACAACGTCCGGCCTGTTTCAGACCTGCCGGTATCTCGGTTCGATTTTGTCTTCTGTCATTTTGGGCATTCTTTTCGGAAAAGAAATTACCGCCGGCCATTTTCATATGCTTGGGACGATTCTTATCGTTGTCGGCGCTGTAAGCCTTTTGATGGCGTTCCGGTTTTCGGTTCTCCTCAAAAAAGCCTCTTAACAGGCGCAAAAAAAGAGACGGGCTCTCCCCGTCTCTTTTTTTGTGTAATGTGCTCAAAAATCAAAACGATTATTGTCGACAGCGACCAATGTTATTTACGGAATTTTCAGTTATATTTTTTCACATGTGATGTAAGGAAAACGTACATGTGGGAGGGAGAAAATGAAAAAAACAACGAGTGATCGGCTAAGCAATAAAGATTTACTGCCTTTAGAAGACGGCGAACGGACATGGAAAGCGGTGAATTTTGCATCCATCTGGATGGGTTGTATTCATAATATCCCGACCTACGCGACTGTGGGCGGGCTCATTGCGATCGGCCTTTCTCCGTGGCAGGTGCTCGCCATTATCGTGACGGCGTCACTGATTTTGTTCGCCGCTTTGGCCTTGAACGGCCATGCCGGAACGAAATACGGCCTGCCGTTTCCGGTCATTATCAGGGCTTCTTACGGAATATACGGGGCTAACATTCCGGCGCTTCTCAGGGCGTTTACAGCCATCATGTGGCTCGGAATTCAAACATTTGCCGGGAGCACGGCTTTGCACATTCTGCTTTTGAACATATGGCCGGGCTGGGGGAGTCTCGGCGGAGATTGGAATATACTCGGGCTTCATCTGCCGGGTTTTCTGTCGTTCATTTTCTTTTGGGGCATTCATCTGCTTGTACTGCGGCACGGCATGGAATCGATCAAAAAATTTGAAGTGTGGGCGGGCCCGCTTGTTTATCTCGTCTTCGGCGGCATGGTCTGGTGGGCGATAGATATTGCCGGCGGGCTCGGACCGATTTACTCACAGCCGGGAAAGTTCCACACCTTTTCTGAAACGTTTTGGCCGTTTGCCGCCGGAGTGACGGGCATTATCGGAATATGGGCGACGCTGATCCTGAATATCCCTGACTTCACCCGGTTCGCCGCGTCGCAAAAAGAACAGATTCGCGGCCAGTTTTACGGGCTGCCGGGAACGTTTGCGCTGTTCGCGTTTGCAAGCATCACGGTGACATCAGGATCACAAGTAGCATTCGGAGAACCGATTTGGGATGTGGTGGAGATTTTGGCCCGGTTTGATAATCCTTTTGTTATCGCTCTTTCGGTCATCACACTTTGCATCGCCGCCGTCTCGGTTAACGTGGCGGCAAACATCGTGTCACCGGCCTATGACTTGGCGAATGTCCTGCCGAAGTATATTACATTCAGGAGGGGTGGGTATTTGACCGCCGTTTTGGCTCTGTTCACAATACCGTGGAAGCTGATGGAGAGCGCCACGAATGTTTATGCGTTTCTCGGACTCATCGGCGGGATGCTCGGACCGGTGGCCGGGGTGATGATGGCTGATTATTTTATCATCAGAAAAAGGCGGCTCTCAGTTGAAGACCTTTATTCGGAAACCGGACAGTACACTTATTACAAAGGCTATAATTACCGGGCCTTTGCCGCGACCTTTCTCGGCGCGTTTATTTCTTTAATCGGGATGTACGTCCCGGCGTTCGCCGGCATCTATGATATCTCCTGGTTTGCGGGTGTCATTTTGTCATGTCTCGGTTATACGGCGCTTATGTATATTCATCCTCCTTATGTAAAAGCGGCAAGACGAATCGCGCGGGAAAGAGCGGCCGAATAAAAAAAGCCGGGGCTGCCCCCGGCTTTTTGTCATATCATTCTGCGATTGAAACGTTTCCGTCCGCTTGAAGCGGCGTTCTTTTTTTCTGGCTCCAGCCATACAGGAGTAAAGCAATCAGGACGAACAGCCCTGCTGCCAGATAAATCGAATGGAATCCGGCCGAAGCGACGAAGAGGCCGAATACATAGGACCCGCCGGCAATCCCGCTGTCAAAGAAAGTGAAGAAGGTAGCCGTCGCAAAGCCTGAACGGTGTCCGGGCGAGTTCTGAATCGCCAGCGTCTGCATACACGGTACGATAGAGCCGTATCCGAGACCGATTACGGCACCGGATAAGAGAAGCATGAGGGCGCTGTTTGTCATCGCCAGCATGCAAAGCCCCGCGGAGAACACGATAATCGACGGATAGATGACGATTCCCGGCCCCACTCTGTCAAACAGCTTTCCTGTGAAAGGACGGGCGGCCATCATCGTCACGGCGAAACAGACGAAGAAATAGCCGCTGACATCCAACAGGTGGATCGTCTTTGCATAAACGGATAAATATGAAGTCACACTTGAATAACAGAAAGAAATGGACAACCCGACAATCGCGATTTTAAGCGCGCCTTTTTCAAACATGTCGGAGAAAGAAAAACGGAAGACAGTCGTTCCGCTGTTATTTTGATCCGGCACACGAATCATAAAAGCAATCAGCAAGCCTAAAGAAACAAATACGGCAAAAATCGTAAAGAAAACCGGGAACGAAATGACTTTCACAAGACTCAGCCCGAGAAAAGGACCGATCGCCATGGCAAGGTTCATAGACATCGCAAAATAACCGAGCCCCTCGCCGCGCCGCTTGGCGGGAATAATGTCAGCGGCAATTGCGCCCGTGACCGTCGTTAAAATGCTGAACCAGATGCCTTGGAAAAAACGCAGTCCGAGCAGCAGATAGAAATTGTGTAGCGGCAAATACAGATAAGAAGACAGGGCGAACAGCGCCAAGGATACAATCGTCATTCTTTTCTTGCCGAACCTTTCAATAATCGCCCCTGAAAAAGGACGGGTGATAATAGCAGATAACAGGAACAGGCTGATCAAAAGCCCTCCTTGCGATTCACTGCCGCCAAGCTCCTGAATCATATAGATAGGCAGAACGGCCAAAAATGTATAAAAGAACACAAAGACAAATAAATTCACGAGTACGACCATAATAAAATCTTTGGTCCAGATCGAGTCAGATTTACTCAAAAGTACAGCACTTCCCTTTCTTTTCTATTTCGTTAAAAACACATTCAGAAACTCAGAAAAAGCTTCCTTATCTCCATCTTGGAAATCCGCAAGCATGTCTTCCTCGAACTTCAGCATCTCTTGATTGATGCTGTCGTATTTCAATTCAGCTTCCTTCGTCAGGACGACGAGCTTTTCCCGCTTGTCTTCTCCCTGTTCCCGCTGAATCCAGCCGTTTTCTTCAAGGCGTTTGATCGTTCTGGTAACGGTCGGCGCCTCTACGTTCAGATAGGACCAGATTTCTTTTTGGGTCATCGGTCCGATCGTTTTTAAGCAATATAGGATTGACCATTGAGAGGAGTACAGGCCGAATGGTTCCAGCCGTTCATTGGCTTTCTTCGTAATCAGGCGGGCGCATTGATTGATTTGGTGAATGAGGCGTCTGTTGACGTGGATCATTTCCGTTCTCCTTTTCAAAAAACTTACCTAAGTAACTAATTGTGCTGTTTCATTCTACAGCAGGATCGCGCGGATGTAAACCCCCCGATCAAAAAGCAGAAAATTATGACCCGCCCCTTGTCCTTATTGAGTTTTTAGCATATTCCCAATTCATTGCTAATACACTGTTACAAACCTATCAAAGAGAGTGTTTGAGGTGAGGGATCGTGGGCATATTTCTAAAACCTTCTTATATAATCGGACAACGAAGAAGCTGCATCATCAGTGAATCTGTTACAGAATACGGATCTCATTTCACACTTCTCACATCCAACTGGGGAGGTCGAGTGGTGTGCACGATTACATCAAAGAGCGAACAATCAAGATTGGTAAGTATATCGTGGAGACGAAAAAAACCGTTCGTGTCATTGCGAAAGAGTTTGGTGTTTCCAAAAGTACCGTACACAAAGATCTGACAGAGCGCCTGCCTGAAATCAATCCTGACTTGGCGAATGAAGTAAAAGAAATACTCGATTATCATAAATCCATCAGACATTTAAGAGGGGGAGAGGCGACGAAACTAAAGTACAAGAAGGATGAAATTCTTGAAGGGGAGCCCGTTCAGCAGCCGTAGCGCCTGACGTCTGCCGGGCCCTTTTTTCTCCTCCCGGGCGGTTTCGCGAATATCCGCAAAATTTTGTCAAGAACTTATATCGTTCAGCAGCTTTTTTTTGATAAATTATGATAATATATATAATTAGGGCACAATGTGGATATTTTACTGTGAAACAGATATCAAGGAGGATATAAATAGATGTTTGCAAGGGATATTGGAATTGACCTCGGTACTGCAAATGTACTGATCCATGTAAAAGGAAAAGGAATTGTTCTGAATGAGCCTTCCGTTGTGGCACTTGATAAAAACAGCGGCAAAGTGCTGGCTGTCGGTGAAGAAGCCAGACGAATGGTTGGACGTACACCTGGGAATATTGTTGCGATCCGTCCGCTGAAAGACGGCGTAATCGCAGACTTCGAAGTAACAGAAGCCATGCTGAAACATTTCATTAATAAGCTGAATGTAAAAGGACTTTTCTCAAAACCGCGCATGCTGATCTGCTGCCCGACGAATATTACATCCGTTGAGCAAAAAGCGATTAAAGAAGCAGCTGAAAAAAGCGGCGGAAAGCATGTGTACCTTGAAGAAGAACCGAAAGTTGCCGCTATCGGCGCGGGTATGGAAATCTTCCAGCCGAGCGGTAACATGGTTGTTGACATCGGAGGCGGTACGACAGATATCGCAGTTATTTCTATGGGCGATATTGTCACCTCCTCTTCTATTAAGATGGCTGGGGACAAGTTTGACATGGAAATCTTAAATTATATCAAACGCGAGTATAAGCTGCTGATCGGTGAACGTACCGCTGAAGATATTAAGGTGAAGGTCGCAACGGTTTTCCCAGACGCACGTCATGAAGAAATCACCATCCGCGGCCGTGACATGGTTTCCGGTCTGCCGAGAACGATTACAGTAAACAGCAAAGAAGTAGAAGAAGCCCTTCGTGAATCAGTTGCCGTCATTGTGCAGGCCGCCAAGCAGGTTCTTGAAAGAACACCGCCTGAATTGTCCGCTGACATCATCGACCGCGGCGTTATCATTACCGGCGGGGGAGCGCTGTTAAACGGGCTTGACCAGCTTCTTGCCGAAGAGCTGAGGGTGCCTGTTCTTGTTGCTGAGAACCCGATGGATTGTGTTGCGGTCGGAACCGGCGTCATGCTGGATAACATGGACAAGCTTCCAAAACGCAAACTGAGCTGATGATAAAACCTCATTCTGAAAAAGAATGGGGTTTTTTTCTGTCAAACCCTTCACGAACGGGAATGTAAATCCGATAATAAGAAAAATGCTGATTTTCATTATAGAACAAATGTTCCGGTGAGGCAACTGGAAATAATGCTATTTCAGAGGTGGAAGACTTGTTAAAAGGATTATATACCGCAACGTCCGCAATGATTACACAGCAGAGAAGAACGGAAATGCTGTCAAATAACATCGCAAACGCGAATACATCAGGGTACAAAGAGGATCAAGGTTCAATCCGCGCCTTTCCCGAGATGCTTCTGAGCCGAATAGAAGGCGACAAAAAAACGAAAATCGGCTCCGTCAACACAGGCGTATACATGCAGGAGCTGAAACCGTTGTTTACGCAGGGAAGCCTGAAAACGACCGATCAGCCGACGGATATCGCGCTTATGGAGAATCAGGTTCCCAAGAATGCCGAAACGAATGAAAACGCCGAGCTGTTTTATCCCGTGCAGACCGCAGGCGGCGTCCGCTATTCAAAAAGCAGCACTTTCTCATTAAATGAAAACAATCAGCTTACGATAAACGGAAACCTTGTGTTATCAACAAACGGACAGCCGATTACAGTCGACAATGAAAAATTCACCGTATCAGAAAACGGAACGGTCACGACAAACGGCCGGCCGGCGGGGCAGATTGATATCAGAATGGAAGAAGACGTGCGCAATCTGAAACGGGACGGCAATGACCTATACAGCACGGCCGACGGCTCTGAACTGCCGAGCGCGGCGGCGAATCCCCAAGTCTCGTATTCATTAAAGCAAGGCGTCTCGGAGCTTTCAAACGTGGACGTGACGAGCACGTATACAGAAATGACGGAAGCATACAGATCATTTGAAGCCAATCAGAAAGTCATTCAGGCTTACGATAAAAGCATGGATAAAGCCGCAAATGAAATCGGCAAAGTGTAACAAAATGGGGGACATTCAATTATGATGCTCAGATCAATGCTGACGGCTTCAACAGCCTTACATCAGCTTCAGCAGCAGATGGATACAGTCAGCAGCAACCTTTCAAACAGTGATACGACAGGCTATAAAGCGAGGGACTCCCGCTTTTCCGAGCTGATCAGACAGCAGTATGACCACATAGATGATAAAAAGGAAAATTCGCCGAACATGCGGAAAACGCCGCCCGGCCTGCGTCTCGGCGCCGGAACGGTGATGACTCCGCAGCTGGACTCAGGGCAGGGAAGCATCAAAAAAACCGACCGTGACCTTGATATCGCGTTCACATCACCTTATCAATATCTTCAGGCAGAAGCGGACGGACGGCGGGTGTATACAAGGGACGGCTCACTTTCCCTCAAGCCGGCCGGCGGAAATGACCGGCTGCTTCAGCTGATGACAGCGGGAGGCAATCCCATTCTCGATGAGAACGGTCAGCCCATACAAATTGACAGTTCGCTGACTCAGCTGAAAATCAGCAAAACCGGAACGCTGACTGCTTCGGACCAGGCGGGAACCCGTTCGCAGACGTTTAATCTCGGCATCGTCAATGTCAATAATCCTCAGGCGCTTCATGCGGAAGGGGATAATCTGTTTTCCGTAAACGGCGCGGGGGCTTCAGCGATTGAAGAGCTTACCGGCGCAAACCGGCAGGCAATCGGTATGGAGCAGGGCGCGCTTGAAAGTTCAAATGTCGATATGTCAAAAGAAATGACCGACTTAATCGTGTCTCAGCGTTCCTATCAGCTGAACAGCCGCACGATTACATTGGGAGACCAAATGCTGGGCTTAATCAACTCAGTCAGATAAAAGAAGGGGCGTTTTGATCAGCCGCGCATGATAAAAAATGCGGCTTTCTCAAAATCGCCCTTTTTTTTGTAGTAATCAGTAATATCCTGAAGCAGCACTTCCAAATCCACCCACGCTTCAATTTTCTGCAGCTCCAGCACAAGCTTCTGCAATCGGTCGTACGGGTCCTCCTGAGCGGTGTACAGTATGTTGAGCGCGGTCAGCTTCAATTTCATAATCTTGTTCTGCACTTTTTCAGATATGTATAAACCTTTCTGCAGCACGGTTTGTCCTTCGGCGGCAGATCCGGTTTTAAAAAGTGCTCTGACCGCTTCGTATACACAATGCAGGTAGGAAACGGGAGACTCTTTCTCGAAACGCTGATTGCCCAATACCTTTTTGTAAAAAGGGAGGGCCTCTTTATCTTTTTTCTGGGCGGTCTTTAAAAAACCAAAATTATAATAGGCGTGGCACAGCAGGTTATTGTCATTGATCCGGTCCGTTATCTTTATGGATTCATTGAAGAGCTGTTCTGCGTCGTCATAGCGTGCCTCGTCTATATAATTCACGGCGAGAAGCAGCCGGCAGCTGAGCGTTTTTTTGATGTAGCCGGCTTCATCTTGATAGATTTCCAGCGCTTTATTGACATATTGAATGGAGAGCGCAGGCGACTTCATCATGTAATATGCACCCGCTGTTTTATAATAAAATTCAGCGGCTTCGAAACGGTCCTGAATGGCCGGCAGGTACTGTTCAGCTTCTTTAAAGCGGCAGACAGCACGGTTCGGAGCGCCATTCACCATATGGAATAACCCTTTGAAAAAATAGAAATAATAAGTTAATTCATGATCCATCTCATCTTTGCGCCGCTTCAGCTCGCAGAACAGCTTATTCAGACCGTCTTTTTTCTCAAACAGCAGCTGAAACCGTGCGAAAAACAGCTGATATCTGAGTTTGAGCTTTGCATTCTTTTGTAATTTGGGGAGATGCTGATTGATTTGTTCGTGAAGGGAACGGGCTAGATCGAATTGGCGTTTTCCCATGGCGTCATACCACTCATTCAGCATCACCAGCGTACGTTTTTCAGTAAACTTAGCAATCATCTTCCAACCTCTTTGCATAGGGTAAAAATCTTTATTTATCATAACACATTAATGGACGAGGCTCATTGCCAGCTGGTTACAGTTTACAGCGCGGTTGAAAAAGAAATTGATTCATAATATACTTCCAAATGTACAGATTGGTTGCCACATATGCCTTCTATACATACTATTGTCGATGAAGGAGATGTCAAGAGAATGCTTGATACTCAGCAAATTAAAGAAATTATTCCCCATCGCTATCCGTTTCTTCTGGTAGACAGAATTACGGAAGTCGAAGAAGGAAAACGGGCGGCGGGATATAAAAATGTGACGGCGAATGAAGATTTTTTCAACGGCCATTTTCCTGAATACCCTGTTATGCCGGGCGTATTAATCGTAGAGGCTTTGGCGCAGGTCGGAGCGGTTGCGATGCTGATTAAAGAAGAAAACCGGGGCAGACTCGCATTTTTTGCGGGGATTGATAACTGCCGTTTCAAAAAGCAGGTAAAACCGGGTGACAAGCTGGAGCTTGAGGTTGATATTACCCGCGCGCGCGGTACGATCGGACGCGGCAAAGGCGTTGCCAAAGTTGACGGCGAGCTCGTGTGTGAAGCTGAATTAACCTTTGCGCTCGGAGAATAAAAGCAAACAAATGGGCTTATAAAAAAGCCCATTTTGTATAGAAAGGGGTGAATGTGATGTGGTCAGAATTTAAAAGCTTTGCGATGCGGGGCAATATCATGGATCTGGCTATCGGTGTCGTCATCGGCGGCGCTTTCGGCAAAATCGTGACGTCGCTCGTTGAAGACATCATCATGCCGCTGGTCGGACTGCTTCTTGGCGGTCTTGACTTTTCAGGGCTGGCCGTGACATTCGGCGATGCTCATATCAAGTACGGAAGCTTCATTCAAACGATTGTGAACTTCTTTATTATTTCATTTTCTATTTTTATCGTGATTCGCACAATAGGCAAGCTGAGACGTAAAAAAGAAGCAGAAGAAGAGGCTGAAGAAGCCGAGGAAACAGATCAGCAGACAGAACTGCTGACTGAAATCAGAGATCTGCTGAAACAGCGGGCTCCTCACAATGACTAGTGCACAAAAAAAGGCTGGATGATTAACGTCCGGCCTTTTTCATATGATTATAATTTTTGTTTAAACGCTTCAATCAGCCGGCTGCCCGAGTAGCCTTCTTTCACGAGCGACTCCAGAATGCTTTCTGATCCGGGGTGATTTCTTGACACCATTTGACCGTAAATTAAAACTTGTATACTTCTTTCCAGCTCGACGATATTTTTGATGCTTCCCGTCAGCTGGGCGGGGCGGTTGCTTTTTTTCGTAATCGTTACAAACACCTTCGCTTCTTTCTGGCTTTTCATCAGCATGTCAAAAAAAGACAAGTGTTCGGCCGGGACCAGTGCTTCAATTAACCAATGATTTTCTCCGTCCTCTTTATTGATAATCAATCCGTCTAAAAGGGGAAACTGCTCAATCGGCTGATCGTCTTTATCTAAACGTTCCACATTCAGATCAACCAGTTTAAAGGTTTTCATCTCTTATTTTCACCCCTGTTGTCCATGTTTTTCGTTCATTTATTATAACACATATCATTTTTCCCGGGAAAATGCTGTAAGACATGCTTCATCATTTTTGTAGGCGGTCAACATTTAATCATTTCTATTTTTTCATTATAATGTAAAAGAATACGGTCATGGAGAGATGCTTATGAATCAATTGCGCCTGAAGGAAATTTATATAGAAGACGGTTCAAGGCGAAAAGACGATCATTCCTACTTGGTATGCAAAAAGGAAGATTGTGAGGTGCATCTTAACAGAAGGGGAAATGTCGTCTTTTTATATGAAACAAAAGACCGCATGGAACAGTATAAAATTCAGCTTTCACTGACTGATAAAAAGCTGAGTTTTTACTGGTTCGCATGGGACGGCGGAAAGTTTGTCCGCATGTTTGAGAAAGACTGGCTCAAAACGAAACTTTTCTCGCGGCTGCTCAAAAATACATATTACATAAGCGGTCAAAAACAAAAGTTTTTTTTATCAGAAAGAAAAACGAAAACATAAGAGCAGCCTGAACGAATAACGGCTTTATCCGCTTTTTGCTTTCACGAGCCCTTGTACTACAATGAAGCCAGCCTCGAAAAAGAGAGGAGGATACGGCTTGTTTAACCACGTTATGCTTGTCGGCCGGCTGACGAAAGACCCGGAGCTCCGTTTTACAGCAGCGGGCATTCCCGTCGCGCATATTACGTTGGCGGTAAACCGCAATTTTAAAAGCGCGTCGGGTGAAACCGGAACCGACTTCGTCAACTGCACCATCTGGAGAAAAAACGCTGAAAATACGGCATTGTACTGCCAAAAAGGGTCAATGGTCGGTGTAAGCGGCAGAATCCAGACGAGAAGCTATGAAAAGACAGACGGCGTAAAAGTTTATGTGACCGAGGTCATGGCTGATACCGTTCGGTTTATGGATCAAAAACGGAAAGAGCCGCTGGCTGAATAGCATTCTTTTTTCCTCGATTTCCCGCCTTTCAGCGGGCCCCGCAATACCTCCTTCCCACTCGCCAGTCGAAAGACTGGTTTTTTTGTGAGGGAGCTAAAAAATGGTTAAAAAGAAGTGATTTCGCTTATGAATGCTTAAAAACATTGAATATATTGGGATAAAAACTTATAATTACTTACAGATAAGTGACGAAAAAGGGAATGAGGACGTGTATCAAGAAGAAAGACTGATTGCGATAATGGAATATTTGAAACAGCATCGGCGAATCACCGCTGAACAGATATGTTCGCTGCTTCATATTTCAAGAGATACCGCAAGAAGGGACCTTGTAAAGCTGAAAGAGCGCGGGGCCATTATCAGAACACGGGGCGGCGCGATTCTGCCGTCGGTGAATCAGGAAGTTCCTGGCTATTCGGGCCGGCTGAAAACTGTTTCTGAAGAGAAAAACAAAATCGGCAAGCTGGCCGCATCCCTGATCCATAAAGGAGACCGGATCATCCTGGACACTTCGACAACCGTGCAGGCCTGCGCGGAGCATTTAAATGTCACCGGCTGCACTGTTATTACAAATTCGATCAATCAGGCCGATATCCTTTCCGCAAAAGAGGGAATTGATATTCACCTGCTCGGCGGAAAGCTCCAGAAGGAACATCGGTTTTTATACGGGGCTTCCGTTGTAGAAAAACTGGGGGATTATCACGCCGATAAGGTGCTGATCGGCGTTGTCGGCATCTCGGAAAACGGCCTGACGATTCCGCATGAAGAAGACGGCATGGTAAAGCGTAAAATGATCCGACAGGCTGAACAGGTGATTGCGCTGAGCGATCACTCCAAGCTTGGCCGTACGAGTTTTTATCAGTATGCAGACCTGCACGAGGTTGACCTGCTGATTACCGATCAGCTGCCTGATCAGGATTTTTGCGATCTGCTCGACCGGCACGGCGTAGAATTGCTTGTAACTGAATCTGAAGAAGAGGATGAGGACATGTGAAACTGATTGCCATAGATCTGGACGGCACACTGCTGAACAGCAGTCATCAAGTAAGCGATGAAAATGAGCGGGCTTTAAGGGAAGCCCGGCAAGCGGGAATTGAAATCGTGGTTTCCACGGGACGCGCGCATTTTGACGTGCACTCCATATTCGAACCGCTCGGCATAAAAACGTGGGTCATCAGCGCAAACGGAGCCGCCATTTATGCTCCTGACGGCAGCCTGTACCACTGTGATGCGATTGAAGAAACAAGAGCCCGCGGCATTTTGTCCTGGCTTGAAGAGAATCAATATTACTATGAGGTGTTTACAAACAAAGCCATCTATACGCCTGAAACCGGCAGGCAGCTGCTCGATATCGAAATGGACCGGGTGAAAAGCGCCAATCCGGAAACCGATCTTTCCGTTTTGGAACAGGCGGCTTCAGTGCAGTACAGCCAGTCCGGCTTTGCTTACATTCATTCATACCGTGAGCTCTTTGAGAAAGAAGAGCATCTGGATTTTTATAATATTCTCGGATTTTCGTTTGATGAGCGGAAGCTGAAAGCGGGCTGGGACCGATTCAGCGGTCAGAAAGATCTCACCCTTGTCAGCTCTGCCGATCACAACTTTGAACTGGCGTCTCGAAACGCCTCTAAAGGGCAGGCGCTCAAACGGCTGGCGCAAAAGCTCGGCATTCCGATGGCTGAAACCGCCGCGGTCGGTGACAGCTTAAATGACTATTCAATGCTTCAGGCGGCCGGAAAAGGCATAGCGATGGGGAATGCGAGAGAAGATATTAAAGAGATCGCTGATGCCGTTACATTGACAAATGATCAAAACGGCGTTGCGCATATGATCAGGAATTTACTGTGAAAGGTATGGCGATACTGTTCATGACTGGCGTGACGCATTCATGGCAAATGCGGCGTAACAGTAAGGACGACATAAAAGACCGGCTCTTCTGAGAGAGCCGGTCTTTTTGCGTTTAATGTGATTGCGCCGATGCGCTGAGGGTGAATAATTCTTCAAGCTCAGCGGATGACAGCTCGGTAATCCAATTTTCACTTTGGATAATCTGATCGTTCAGCGTTTGTTTCGTTTCGAGCATGGCATCAATTTTTTCTTCAATCGTTCCCGTCGTAATGAGTTTGTGAACGTGGACGAACCGTTCCTGGCCGATTCGGTAGGCGCGGTCGGTCGCCTGGTTTTCCACCGCCGGATTCCACCATCTGTCATAGTGAATGACATGATTGGCAGCCGTCAGGTTCAGGCCGGTTCCGCCCGCTTTCAGTGACAAAATCAGCGTCGGGTATTCTTTCTTCTGGAACCGTTCGACGAGAGAATCGCGTTCCTGCTTGGACAGGCTTCCGTTTAAAAACTGAACCGGTTCTCCGAATGTTTTTTCCAGGAGGCGCTTCATCATGTTGCCCATCTGAATGTATTGGGTGAAAATGAGGCAGCTTTCCCCTTGTCCGCGGATCACCGCCATTAAATCAAGCAGCTTTTCCAGTTTGACGGATCTCCCGTTTAACAGCTCTGTCTGTTCTTCCTTCAAATAGAGCGCAGGATGGTCGCAAATTTGCTTCAAGCGGCCGAGCATGCTCAGAATCAGCGCTTTCCGCTGCATCCCGGTCAGAGAAGCCATATGTTCAAATGTATCTTTGACAAGCTGTTCATAAAGGGATGCCTGTTCGGCTGAGAGCGGGATAAACTCTTTTTGTTCCAGCTTGTCAGGAAGATTAAGCGCCACTTCTTCATCCCGTTTTGTCCGGCGCAGTAAAAACGGCCGGATTAACTGCTGAAGCTGGTTGATTCTTTTTTCGTCACGGTCTTTTTCAATCGGCAGCACATAGCGTTTATGAAAGCCGGTCAGACTGCCGAGATAGCCTTTGTTCATAAAATCAAAGATCGACCAAAGCTCTGTCAGGCGGTTTTCCATCGGTGTTCCGCTCAGCGCGATATGATGGACGCCTTTCAGCTTTCTGATCGCGCGGGACTGCTTCGTATGCGCGTTTTTAATATTTTGCGCTTCATCAAGGCAGATGGTGCTCCATGTCACGGAAGAAAGCTCTTCCTGATCGGCGTGCGACAGGCCGTAAGAAGTAAGAACGACATCCGCGTCCTGATAGGCCGGGACAAATGCTTCCCCCTTCGGCCGGCGGGGGCCGTAATGAAGCATGGCCTTCAGCTGCGGCGCGAAGGTCTGGAGCTCACGCTGCCAGTTGCCGAGCACAGATGTCGGCGCAATGATTAAGGCAGGCGCTTTTTGCCGGCCGCTTTCCTTCACATGGAGAAAATAAGCGATCATCTGAATCGTCTTTCCAAGTCCCATGTCATCTGCGAGACAGGCGCCGAAGCCGTTTTCTCGTAAAAACAGAAGCCAGTTCATGCCATACATCTGATAAGGGCGGAGCTGGCCCTGAAACGCGGCGCTGACTTCATGTTCCGGCAGATCCCGGGCTTCCGTCAGTTTGCGGATCAGGCTTCTGAGCTGTTTTGATAATTCGATCTTGATCCCGGCAAATGCCGATGAGTCAATGATGTCCGTGTCCTCGGCTCCGTTTTCCCCGTGATCCATCAGTTCGCGCGCCAGCACGTCGGACATGTGGAGGCCCTCAGATTCCGCTTTTTCCATCAGTTTTTTCATCTGTTTAATAAATTGCGGATCAATTTTCACCCATTGGCCGCGGATGTTGACGAGACGTCTGTTGTTTGCGACGAGCTCATTGAATTCATCCTCTGTCAGCTCAATACCGTTTGTGGCGAATCTCCAGTTGAAATCAAGCAGGGCGTTCATGCCGACGAAGGACTCGCCCCGCGGCGAGGATGACACTTTCGCCTTGAGCATCATATTGCTGTCCCGGACAATCTGCCACCATGATGGGAGAAGAATCTCCACACCCATATCGACAAGCGTCTCACTCGCTTCAGATAAGAAGATCCAAGCCTCTTCTTCAGAAATCAGCGTCGTTCCTGAATCAAACGAAAGCCAGGGAACCGTTCTGCGGAAGCGGTCCTGTTCGCGCGCGATTTTTCCGCTGTATGCCTGCCACGCTTTTTTCAGTCCCTTCAGTCCGTCAAAAAAGGTGATGGAGCCGGTTTTTTTCTCACGTAAAAACATTTCGATTTTCCAGTCGTCACCGTCGAAATCAGGCTCGTTTAATCGGAGCCCGACGGTAAACGGCGTCAGATCGTCATGCCAGCCGATTCCCTCCAGAAAATCATCTTCATCCAAAAAGGAGCCTTTAAACGTATGAACGGCCGGTGAGCGGGTTTCGATCTGCCGCCATTTTTCCAGCAGGTCATCATTGTACTGAATGTAGTCCTGGACCGCGGCTGAGAACCAGTCTGCCGTAAAGCCTTCCAGCAAAAGCTCGCGGTCTTTGAAGCGCAGGACGCCATTTTGCCAAGCCTCATAATCTGGAAGAAAATCGCCGTCGGCAATAAATTCGTATATCGTCGAAGCCGCTTCGATTAACGGTTCCGTTTCCTTTGTCAGCTGCACGGTGCTGAATGAATTGAACGAGTTTTTTCCGAGCAGCTCGACGGTCATCCACGGGCTGAGCAGAACGGCCGGAGTGCCGATGAAGCTGACGTCTTCAAGAAACGTTCCGTAAAAGGTGGACTCATGCCATTGGAACAAATGAGTCTTCATCTGACTGAGAGTAAGCGGCTGCTCCTTCTCATCATGGCTTGACAGCGTAAATGTCCAATCTTCCATTTGTTCTACATGAATGAAAATTTCCTTAAGACTCGCCATCAATCAACTTTCCTTTCTGCAATTCTTCTTGAAGGGCGCGCAGTCTCTTGTAGCTTGCGCTCAGCCGGCTGATATACCGCTCCCATACCTGCTGTTTTTTTGCCTTTTTATAAAGCGTCCGCAGTTTTTTCAGATGGCGCGCAGCCTCTTTATAGGCGCTGCGGTTTTTTTGGTCGATAAAAAAGGCCGCCGCCCGGTGATAGGAGGGGATGAGCGCTTCCGGATCACTGGCGGCAATTTCCTTCAGGATGTCCTTTTCAATTTCCCAGACGGAAAAGCCGACGAGGCTGTGAATCTCCACCCATTCCGCGTACCGTCGTTTTTCGTACAGGTACTGGCTGTATTCGGTAAAGGTATAGGGAAGGCAGCCGGAAGCAAACCGTTCAAACAGCTGATCATCCCGTGAGTGCCGCGCATAATCCGCCAATAGCGCAAACAGCTCTCCGATAATGTCGCGCATTTCTTTAAACGGCTTATCAAGCTTCGTATAGTTGACGGCAAGCGGTTCGATCCGGCCATACCATGCTTTCAGCCGTTTCCAGTCTTTTTTCGCGGTGAGTTCACCGAGCCATTGAAAGGTATACGGCAGCGCTTCAGGAGGGAAGCGGGACATATCTTGGAAGACCGCTTCATCATCTTTTTGCAAAAAGGCCAGATGAAGCCGTCCGAACCGCACTTCCGGCGAAAAACGGCGCCCGCTTTCCTGTTCGAGAATCTCCTGTTCACGCGCAACCCATTTCGGCCGGTTCAAAAGCGCGCTCCACATTTCACCGAATACCCGGAGGCGTTCGTATTGAAAAAGCTCTTCTTTCACAAGCAGTCTGCGGAGCACCGGGGGCGTCCGGTCTAAAAAGGGATCGAGTGAAAAAGACAAAGCGTACGTTTTCAGTCTGTCAATGGAGGAATAAATCGTATCCATCAGCTGTTCCACGTATGGATTGATGCTGTAATAATCTTTTTCGGCATCCAATCTGCCTGACTCAATCAAAGTGAACATGTGAAGCCAGACGGCAAGCGCCGAATGAATCTGATATAAGCTTTTAAGCTCGGGTTTTTTCGGAGCGTGTTTTTTGAGCGCTGACAGATAGCCGTAATAAAGGCCCTGCATCGTCTGGCTTCCGGCCGGCGTCCGCGCCTCCCACAGCGAGAATTCCGAATCAAAAAAAGCGAGCCAGCTTGACAGCGACTCTTCATTCGGCAGCACTTTTTCCTGAAACTGCCGGCGGACAAGCTCCCTGCTTTCCTCAAGCTTTTCTCTTTCCAGCCAATGTTCGGTAAAGGTACCGACCCGCTCGAATTGGGCATATACGTAAAGAAAAACGGCCAGCACGTGGCGGCAGATCGCCTCAGACGGGCATGCGCAGCCGCTTTTCACCATGAAAAATAAGTTCAGCGTGACCCTTACAGGCACAACATCCTGCACATATGCGGAAATCTCTGTCGGGGTTTGAACCTGTATACGATAGACGGAATCCTGCCGATATAAAATGAGTGCTTTCTTCATCAGCTGAACATTGTCTTCATTGTAAGGAAGAAGTTCTTTAAGCTGTTCAGCCGCTGCGAGCACATCTTCTTTAGCAATCATATCCTGAAGCATGATTATCGCTCCTAACGAGTCACAAAATAAAAAGATTCCAATTCCTCTATTATATCGCAACACATGGCCCGGAAAAAGTTTTTCCTAAAAAAGGACATAAAAACCCGAATGTGTCGAATGATGTATTAGAGATTGCAAAACAGCACCCGACAGCATATAATAATCTTGTTTTCAATTTAATGGAAGCCGAAAGGAAACGAATGATGAAGAAAACGAAGTTAGATCAAGAGGAGTTTCTGAAGATTTTAATGCATGCGCACGACATTGGTGAGCAGTCCTCTGAGATGACCACAAAAGAAATGCTTGAGAATTTGATTTCTTATATTAAAAATGGATATGCAACATAAAATCCCGCAGGCTCTTGGCCGCGGGATTTTTTTATCTTCCTGTGACACCAGTATTTAAAGCGCTTACAAAATTAAAACAGATTGAAGTGATTGTCTATTTTTGTCGAATTTTGTCATTTGAAAAGGTTAGAAATGACAGTTTAAAACTGTATAATCGTAATTGGAAAAGATCATTGGAGGGAATGGGAATACGCGGAAAGTGATATGGAGGTTATATGGGAGAATCTACAAGCATAAAGGAAATATTCGCAATACTGAGAAAGCGTCTGCTGTTTATACTTATTATTACCGCGGCGGCAACTGCCGCAGGCGGACTCATCAGTTTCTTCGCTCTTACGCCGGTCTATGAAAACTCAACTCAAATTTTGGTCAGCCAATCCAAAAACAATCAAAAAGAAGTCCAATTCAATGATGTTCAAACCAACCTCCAATTAATCAACACGTATAATGTCATCATCAAAAGTCCGGTCATCCTCGATGAGGTGATTAAACAGCTGCATCTGTCCATGACTTCGAAAGAACTGGAATCGAAAATCACGGTGTCCAGCGAGCAGGATTCACAAGTCGTGACGATCGCCGTGCGGGATACGGATGCTAAGCGGGCGGCCGTTATGGCAAATGCGGTTGCAGCCGTTTTTCAGGACAAGATCACCGCCATCATGAACGTGGATAATGTCAGCATCCTTTCAAAGGCCGAAGCGGCGGACAGCCAGTCACCGGCAGAGCCTAACCGTAAGCTGAACATCGCGATTGCGTTTGCCGCCGGACTTTTGGGCGGAATCGGTCTCGCCTTTTTGCTGGAACATCTGGATAATACGATCAAATCGGAAGAACAGCTGGAATCGCTGCTCGGCATCCCGATCCTGGGAACGGTTACTTCAATCAGTACTAAAGACAGCGTTGCCAAAAACTTGAGGATGGCGGAAACCAAACAAGCGGGGGGCGGACATGTTGACGCGTAAAAAAGACAAACCCGGAAAACGAAGCGTGATTGCGATGTCTGAGCCGAAATCCATCAACTCAGAACAATATCGCACGATCCGCACAAACATTGAATTTTCTTCCGTTGATACGGAGGTGAAGTCCCTTTTGATCACATCCGCCGGTCCGGAAGAAGGAAAATCGACAACCGCGGCCAACCTTGCCGTCGTATTTGCACAGCAGGGGAAAAAAGTGCTTTTAATTGATGCGGATCTGCGCAAACCGACGGTTCATTTCACCTTCAAATTGGATAACGGAACCGGATTAACGTCGCTGCTGTTAAAACAGATGCCGTTTCAGAAAGCCGTCCTGCCGGCTGATGAAGCAAACCTGGATATTTTAACGAGCGGGCCGATCCCGCCCAATCCGGCGGAGCTTTTATCGACGGGTGCCATGAAAGATCTTCTGTCAGAAGCCGCCGAAGTTTATGATAAGGTGATTTTGGATACGCCTCCCGTTTTGGCCGTAGCCGATACGAAAATATTAGGCAGCTACACTGACGGGGCCATTATGGTGATCTCAAGCGGGAAAACGGACAAGGAACAAGCGGCCAAGGCAAAAGAAGCGCTCGATTACTGCCCGTGCAAGCTCCTTGGGGCCGTGATGAACGGGAAGAAACAAACGAAACACTCGGACTACGCCTATTACGGACAATAATGTCATAATGGGCGCGGTCCATTCTTTTTAAGGAGGGATTGAAATATGATAGATATCCATTGTCACATCCTTCCTTCCATAGACGACGGCGCGGCGGATGATACAGAAAGCCTGAAGATGGCGAGAGAAGCGGTCAAACAGGGGATTGATACGATCATCGCGACGCCGCATCATGTGAAATACCGCTATAACACGGACCGGCATACGGTCAACGAAGCGGTCAGCCTGTTAAACAAACGTTTGAACAAGGAAGGCATTCCGCTGACTGTTCTGCCCGGACAGGAAATCAGAATAGACGGAGATCTGCTGGCAGGTCTTCAAAGCGGCACGCTTGTCCCGCTCCATAATACAAAGTATGTGCTGGCGGAATTTCCGGCGGATCATGTCCCGGCCTACGCTGAAAGGCTGTTTTATGAACTGCAGCTGAACGGATATGTCCCCGTCATCGCCCATCCGGAGCGGAACAGAGAAATTCGCGAAAACCCTTCCGTCCTATACAGTCTTGTGAAGAAAGGGGCGGCCGCCCAAGTGACGGCCGGCTGCATTGCCGGAGCATTCGGGCGGAAAGCGAAATCCTTTTCGCTGCAGCTGATTGAAGCGAATTTGATCCACTTTCTCGCATCTGACGCCCATAATCTCGGACCGAGAAATTTTTATTATCAGGAGGCGCTCGGCGTTCTGAAAAAAGAAGCAGGGGCTGAGCTGATTTACATGCTCGCGGAAAATGCGGCGCTTCTCGCTGAAAACAAAGCCGTTTATAAGGAACCTCCGCTGCCTGTGGCCCGCCGTAAGCGCTGGGGTCTTTTTTAATCGTCGTCTCCATCCCGTTTAAATGAAGCGTAAGCGGCTGTTTTGCAAGATGATTCTTTTATGCTTATGCTATTATCAGCGGCCGGCGCCGTTTTTTCCTATCATGACCTCAGGCTTCCGGCATTCAGCCGGCGCCGGAATCATATGATAATAACGGTAAGCTGCCCAGCAGCAATTTCTAAACGGTTGGGGGAACACGATGAAAATAACAGTGATCGGAACAGGCTACGTCGGTCTTGTGACAGGAGTGTCTCTTTCAGAAATCGGCCATGACGTAACATGCATAGATATTGACGAACGTAAGGTTGAGCAGATGAGAAAGGGCTTGTCCCCTATCTTTGAACCGGGACTTGAAGATATGATGAAACGAAATATCGGCCGGCATCGGCTGGCATTTGAAACGAGCTACGAAAAAGGGCTTGCGGAAGCGGACGTTATTTTTATAGCGGTCGGAACACCGCAAAAAGAAGACGGGCACGCAAACCTTACTTATATTGAAAATGTCGCCGAACGGATTGCCGAACATATTTGTAAAGATGCGATCGTCGTGACAAAAAGCACGGTTCCCGTGGGAACGAATGACAGGATCAGCGAAGTTATTCATTCACGGCTGAAAGCGGACGTGAACATTTCAATCGCCTCGAACCCGGAATTTCTCCGTGAAGGTTCGGCAATTCACGATACCTTTCACGGCGACCGCATCGTGATCGGGGCTGAAGACCGGCAGACGCGGGAAACGCTTGACCGGGTTTTCGCGCCGCTTGCGATTCCGGTATATCATACGGACATCAGAAGCGCTGAGATGATCAAATATGCGTCAAACGCATTTTTAGCGGCGAAAATCAGTTTTATTAATGAAATTTCTCATATATGTGAAAAAGTCGGTGCGGATGTGGAATCAGTCGCACACGGAATGGGATTGGATAAACGGATCGGCAATCAATTCTTAAGAGCCGGCATCGGTTACGGCGGTTCCTGTTTTCCGAAGGATACAAACGCCCTCGTGCAGATCGGGGGACATGTGGAGCATGATTTTGAATTGCTGAAGTCCGTCATTAAAGTCAACAATAACCAGCAGTCCATGCTGGTTGATAAAGTGCTGAACAGGCTCGGCGGTGTGACGGGGAAGACCATCGCGTTATTAGGGCTGTCTTTTAAGCCGAATACAGATGATATGCGGGATGCGCCGTCCATTGTCATTGCGGATCGTCTGGCGGCCCTTGACGCCCGGATGACAGCGTACGATCCGATCGCTTCATTCCGGGCTTCCGGACTGCTTCCGGCTGCGGTTTCCTATCGGGAGTCCATAGAAGAAGCCGTCAGGGGAGCGGATGCCGTCCTGATTCTGACAGATTGGGAACAAATTAAACACTTCCCGCTTGAAGCGTACAAAGAGCTGATGGAAACCCCGGTTATTTTCGACGGGAGAAACTGCCACTCGCTTGAGGAAGCGGAACAGGCGGGCGTGGAATATATCTCAATCGGAAGAAGAGCCGTCGTGCCTCAGACTGATTCTGTCACTTGAAAGGCCGGCGGACCGCGCCGGCCTTTTATCATACAATCTTTAGAGACGAAGGAGATATTTATCGTGGAAAACACATGGAAATTGCCGAAGCAAATGGAATCATCCCGCGGTCTGCTGGAAACGTCAGCACGGCCTTTTATCAAACTGCACGTCAAAAAAGATGAAACGGGACGGTATGACAGTAAAATTGCAGGAGACCCCTATTTTCCGAAACATGAACCATATCCTAAAGATGAAAGCGGCAGGCCGATGAAGCTTCTCGCTCAAATCAATTTTGCGAATATGCCCGGACTTCCTGATTTTCCGGACATCGGCATTCTTCAGTTTTACATATCGGTCAGTGATGACGTATACGGTCTGAATTTTGACGACGGGTGCGCGCAAACGGGTTTCTGCGTCAAATATTTTGAACATGTGACAGCAGAAGAAGCGGAGCTCATGGATGATTTTTCTTTCGTTCATGTTGAAGAGGAGTACGATTTTCCGATTCAATCAGAAGCGCTGATCACCCCTGAGCTGTCTGCTGAATGGGTGCTCCCGTCTGATTTTCAATTCAGGCAGTATGCCGGGATGGATGCCTTTGACTATTTCGAGCAGTTTGACGATGAGGTGTATGACGAATATACGGCGAACGCATTCGGCCATAAAATCGGCGGCTATGCGTCCTTCACCCAGGAAGATCCGCGGTCTTATTCTCATCAAAACCATACGATTCTGCTTTTGCAAATTGATTCAGATGATGACATTGATTCGATGTGGGGAGATGTGGGAATCGCCAATTTCTTTATCAGACCGGAAGATTTGAAGAAAAAAGATTTCTCAAACGTTTTGTACAACTGGGACTGCAGTTAACGACAGTATGATGATCATGATACAAGGCAAAGGAGACGGTTAATCACTGTCTCCTTTTTTTTAGGAAATTTATCATGGATACATAGAGGAGATCGATGAATGGATATGCCGTTTATGTGAGTCTTTTGGCGTTAATGATGAGCATCTCGGCTGTTGAAAATAAGCCATTTAACCTATTTAAGCTGCTTTCTGTCTATTTTAAAATATAATATATGGAAATATAGTATGGGAAAGTCTGTGCTTTTTGTACGACTTTTTGCGTAAGACGAGGTGAAAACAGATGAGCCATTCAAGCACATTAAGCCATATTAACAGCACGATCAGCCATAAACTGGGCGAGGTTGAACACCAAATTGATAAATTAAAAGAAGCGAAAAGAGAGATAGAATCTCTGCAGGAAGAGGGCGTATCTGAAATCAGGGACATCCTCAGGCCGCACCTGGACCATCATTGGACCGGCACTTTTGCTGAAGAATTTGATGACCGGCGCGATCAGGCCCATACAGAAGCATACAGAATCGTCACAGACAAATACGACGGTTATATTTACCGAATCGGCTTAAAGATGACACAGCTTGAAATTGAAAAAGGAGGGCTCCTTGCCGCCAGAAGCATCGCGAGAGAGGCAGAGCACCTGCTGACGCTGGGAGAAGAAGCCCTTGACACGGTCGGAGAAAAAATACAATCAATCAAAAGAAGCTGGAGTTGGTTTTAATGGCAGAAATAAAACTCAAATACGGAACCGTCATGAAGCAGCTTGAATCCGTCAGCAGCGCTTTGGAGGCTGTTTCGATCGGGAACGCCGGTTCAAACGGAAAAAACAAGCTCGACTATACCTCCAAGTACCAATCCCGCGAGGCAAAGCTTGTATCGATGATCAGCGAATACAAGCAGGCCGTTCATAAGAATATCGCGGACGTTAAAGACAACGTAGATTCTTTGAAAGAACAGGACGAGGCGATCGCCGTAAAATAACGAAAGAAAGGACTTGCCGATGAGCAAAGTGTTTGAATCACAATCGTTAACGGACGAAGCAGATAAGAGAAAGAAACAATACGAAGCCCTTGAAGAGCAGCTGCGTGCGCTCAAACAAGCCTTTCAAGGCGTGGCCGATCTGGGTGATGCTTTGAAAGGGAAAGGCGCAGACAATATAAAAGATTTTTTTCAGGGACAAGCGGAAATCGCCGACAGCTGGCTGACGCTTGTCTCTGCTCAAATTGCGTTTTTAAATGGCATTTCAGGTGACATTAAAGATCAAGAACTCAGCGATACATATGTGGAGACTTCATTTTTGGAGCATGAGCTGCCCAACGCGGATTTGAAAGCTTCAGAGATTGTCTCCGCTCATAAAGCAGAAATCGATTCAATTTTGTCAGGCATCAGCGATATTATTCATCTCGACACATATACGCTGGATGATTACGCTGATAAAATGGGCGATGCCCAGAAAACCAGACGTGACACGATCACGGCAGTCGATACGCTTGATGAATCCCTGACTGCTGAATATCAAAACTTAGAATCTCTGGACAACGCCGTGCTCAGCAAATATTCTGTTCTCATGCAGGCCACCAGCAACGGGAAAAGCGCATCCCCTATGTACTATGACAAAAAAGCCTTCCACAGCAATGAAATCTACAAAAGCGTCACGGCGACAGAAAAACAGGGAACGGACTATATTGACGCAAAAGCCCAGCAGGCCGAAGCAAGACGGCTTCAGGAAAAGGCTGAAGAAGAAGCCAATAAACCATGGTACGAAAAAACATGGGACGGCATCTGCAACTTTACCGGCGAAGTCACCGGCTATTATGATTATAAAAGAGCAGCCGAAGGTGTTGATCCGGTGACCGGAGAAAAGCTCTCCACCGCAGAACGCGTCACAGCAGGAGCGATGGCCGCCGCCGGATTCATACCGGTCGTCGGCTGGGCGGGCCGCGCTTTCAAAGGCGGAAAAGCCATTTACAAAACCGGAAAAACCGTCATTGCCGCAGAACATGCTTTAGATGCCTATAAAACCGGAAAATCCTTAGACATTCTCAAAATGACAGAAATGGGCGCATACGGCCTTGTCGCCTCAAACGGATTCACAGAAGCCGTCACAGGCAGAGATATGTTCGGAAACAAAGTGTCCGAGGAGAAGCGGAAGCAAGGGGCACTGGAAGCTGCGCTGAGTTTGGTTGGAGCCGGTGCATTGGCGAAGCATGTAAACAAAGGCATACCGCTTGCAAAATCGCCACAAGCATCAAAAGTTGAAAAAGGGAAAAAGATTCTAGACCAAGTAAAAGAATTCAAAGTCCCAACGAATGTGAAAATTCGTGTCCACAAGACTGTCACACCGGATGGCGCAACTTTCCCAATCATTCATGCTGATGTGAAAACGACTGCTGTGAAAGATCTTGGGATTGTGAAGATGGTTAGTGATGGCGTCCGTAAGGGAAAATCTCATAGTCCTAACATTTCTAAAAATCACGATAAAGTAGCGCATGATGGATATTATGGTCGTAAAGAATTTAGAACGATGCTTAATAATGCTTCGTTTACTCCGCATGGACATAAACATGTTAAGGCTAAAACACTTGAAGAAGCAAAACGTTTTAGTATGACAGGTAAAAAAGCTGCTCAGTACTTACCAAATGTGAATAACAAAGCTTTAGAGAAAGAGGCGCTTCTAAAAGGTCATATTATTGATAATGGAAATAACAACTATTATTTTATTTATGATGCAGGAAAAACAGTCGGTTATGATCTAGGTACACCAACAAGCTGGATTAGAGCGGAGTTTTCTGGTGGTGAATATCATGGTCATCCGATTGCTGGCAGTCGATTGGATAAGTATTTAAAACAACTTGGTATTGATAAGTAATAGGAGGCTTTTATGAGAAAGATAAAAAAAATGCCAGAAGTAAGTTTACAATCCTTAAGGATTCCAAAAGGGTGGACCATAAATCAAAACAGTTTTAGAGAAATTGATCCGAAAAATCTAGATCCAGACGATGAAAAGTGGTTATTTTTTTCACAAGATTTATTGCAATTAACATACTCTCGTAAAAATTATTTACTTGATTTAGGGTGGTATCCAGATGCGGATGCTAATGGATTTTATCAACTAGTTTTGATACAAAATGAGGATTGGGATCAACCTGTGTATGAATTTCAGTCAAATAGCCATATTGAAATAGTTGAAAATATAGAATCTTTATTAAACAAAGTTACGAATAATGAAATGTAGTTAAACATTCATTTAAACTATTAAAAAAAGCTTGCAGGGCCTGAAGTTGCAAGTTTTCAAACTAGAATTTTTAAAGTGAAAATAAATACAAAAAAAGACACTAGTTAACAAGAGGTAGGGTTGATTTTTAGATGCATGTTAAACAAATACATCTTTTCAAACTAAGCAAAGAAGAATTTGTTCAAACACAACAATCCCTAATACATAAAATCAACCTATCCCCCGTCATCCATCCAGACTCCGTCAACACATGCGCAGGCGTCGACCTCGCTTATTGGGAGCAGGACGGGGAACCGTATGGCGTATGCAGTATCATCGTGATTGACGCTGATACAAAAGAAGTGATTGAAAAAGTGCACAGCATGGGGAAAATCAGCGTGCCGTATGTTTCCGGTTTTCTTGCGTTTCGCGAGCTGCCGCTGATCATTGAAGCGGCCAAAAAGCTGGAGGCAGAGCCGGATGTATTTTTGTTTGATGGCAATGGGTATCTGCATTACAATCATATGGGCGTTGCCACCCATGCGGCTTTTTTTCTGGGTAAGCCTACAATTGGGATTGCGAAAACCTATCTCAAAATCAAAGGCTGCGATTTCGAGATGCCTGAAAATGAAGTCGGCGCCTGCACCGATATTCTCATTGACGGCGAGGTATATGGCCGGGCGCTGCGAACACGGCGGGACGTGAAGCCTATCTTCTTGTCTTGCGGACATAACATTGATTTAGAAAGCAGCTATCAGATCACAATGAAAATGATCAATCGAGAAAGCAGGCTGCCGATCCCTGTCCGTCTGGCTGACCTTGAAACGCATGTTTTGCGAACGTTTTATCGGAAAAATCACGTGTAACACTTGGGGCTCTAAGCCACCAAGTGTTTTTTTTTGTATGCCTGGTGTCTGCTTTGTTAAAAACTTTGTCGTCCTTGCAGATAGGTTTTTATTTGAATGTTTTTCGCGTCAAATCGATAAAAGCCTTTAATGGCGCAGACATCCACTTGTCCTTATGCCATGCTAGTTGAGTAAAAACAGGGCATTCATTCTGCCAATTGAGTTCTTTCATCCGTCCTTCGGCAATATCGTCTTTTACTGTCATTTCAGGCAATAGTCCAATGCCAAGTCCGGCCATCACGCATTGTTTGATGGCTTCTATGCTGACGAATTCTAATTTGTTAGGGTAGACTCCGGCGTCATGTAAAGTGTTCTCAAAGAGCGAGCGGTATGAACAGCCGTCCTCTGTCAGCAGAAGGGTTTCATTTTGAAGATCCTTCAATGTTGCTGGTGAGTCTGCTGGAAAAGGATGGTCATTGGCGGCTACTATTTTGATTTCATCCTGAATCAAAGATTCAACGTGCAGTGCGTCTTCCGTCCGATTCACATCCAAAATGAAAGTGATATCAAGCTGGCCCTGTAAGAGCTGTTCTTTCGCTTGTTCGTTGGAAACATACGGTTTGAATATGAGCTTTACTTGAGGAAAAGCCTGTTTGAATTCTTTTATGATAGGCGGAAGGCGGTATGTGCACTGGCTTTCCGTCGCGCCGATTTTCAAGGTTCCGGTTGTTTCTCTTACTTGATTTGCGGCCATTTTTGCTTCTTCTGTTAACGCAATGATCTTCTCCGCATAGGATTTGAACGTTTTACCGGCTTCTGTCAGGATGAGCCGCTTGCCGAGCCGTTCAAATAAAGGAGTCCCGATTTCTTCTTCAAGTGATTTGATCTGAGAGGTAACGCTTGATTGTGCATAGTTAAGCATCTTGGCGGTTAGGGTGAAGTTTACATGTTCTGCTGCGGTAATAAAGGTGATCAGCTGCTTCAATTCCATTTGTTCTCGCCCTTTCTAAATCGGTTTTATCGATTGAAATAATCGAAATAATCATCTGTATTGATTGATGAATCCATTATATGATGAAGAAAATCATTCGTAAACAAAGGAGCAGATGCATCATGAAAATTGCGGTTATTCATGGCGGAACGAGGTCTGGCGGAAATACAGATATTCTTGCGGAGAAGGCTGTTCAAGGATTCGATGCGGAGCACATTCATTTGCGGAAATATCAGCTTCAGCCAATTGAAGATCTGCGTCACGCTCAAGGCGGCTTTCGTCCTGTTCAAGATGACTGCGATTCTATTATTGAGCGGATATTGCCGTGCGATATTCTTGTATTCGCCACCCCAATTTATTGGTTTGGCATGTCAGGGACATTAAAGCTGTTTATTGATCGCTGGTCACAGACGCTGAGAGATCCGAGGTTTCCTGATTTTAAACAGCAAATGTCAGCGAAGCAGGCATATGTAACAGCAGTGGGAGGAGACAATCCTAAACTAAAAGGGCTGCCGCTGATTCAGCAATTTGAACATATTTTTCATTTTATGGGGATGTCCTTTAAAGGCTATGTGCTGGGAGAAGGCAATCGTCCCGGTGATATTCTTCACGATCATCAGGCGCTGAGCGCGGCGAGCAGCTTATTGAAAAGAAGTGATGCTCTATGAAGCTGCTGCTGGTTATCTCTGGTATGTTGATTCTTGCACTCTTTTTAGCTTGGAAAGCGCCGACTTCTGTTTGGATACAGGCTGAAACCAATTCGCCTCAGGTTCAGCAATTTGTGAGAATGGCAGGCGCAACGCTGCAAGTTAAGCAAATCATCAAGAGTGATGCAGGCGAAGAAACAGTTGTCATATCAAATGATATTTCCGGGCCAAAATAAAAAAGCACCTGTCCAGGTGCTTTTCTTTATAAATGAGGAACCACAAGCCCTCCATACAAAAACGCCGCGATAATCAGGAAGGCCGGATGCATCTTGAATTTTGTCAAGGCAAGAAGGGAAATCCCCGCAATCACTATCGCTTGAACCCAGCCGATCGCTTTGATGCCGTCTGCGCCGATTTGCCAGGTAAGAATGAGCATCATGACGGCGATGACAGGCTGGACGGACAGCGTCATACCTTTGATGACGGGAGATTGGCGGAAGCGCTGAATGATGCGCAAGAGGACGATCAATGCGAGCGCCGACGGTACGACGGTGGCGATCAGCGCAATCAGGAACCCGGGCCACCCGCCTGCGCTGTAGCCGACATACGCCGCGATTTTGGTGGCGATCGGGCCTGGCAATGCGTTCGCAAGCGCGAGCATATTTGAGAATTGATCGTTTGAGAGCCAGCTGTATCTGTTGACGACTTCTTCAAACATCAGCGGGATTGACGCCGGTCCGCCTCCATATCCGAGTGCGTTTGCGACAAAAAACGCCATAAATACATAAATCATGATCATGAGGCCGACATTCCTTTATCTTTTGAACGTTTATTTGTGATTTTGTCTTTCAATTTAAAATGAAACGCGCCGTATGCTAAGAAAATAATAATGACAAAGCCGGGATTGATCTGTAACGTTTGCAGGCCGATAAAAGCGATGATAAAAAACAGAATGCCGGTGACCCAGCCGAAACCTTTAAGCGCTTTTTGGCCAAACTCGTACGCCATAATGCCGAGCATGACGGCGATTACCGGTGTTACGGCGCCAATCATGCCGGCAACAATTGCTGAGTGGCTTAAGACATTGACAGCCGCAAACAAGCCCGCCATAGCAAGGCATGTAGGCAGAATATGTGCAAGGGTTGCCACGATTGCGCCTAACGTGCCTTTCAGCTTAAAGCCCAGATACGCGGCCATTTTTGTGGCAATCGGTCCGGGAAGCGCATTAGCGATCGCTAATATTTCTCCGAATTCATCATCATCTATCCATTTGTATTTATCGACGGCTTCATGGCGGATGAGCGGGATCACCGACGGGCCGCCCCCGAATCCGAGAATGCCCGTTCGGACCATCGCCGCCGTAATGTCCCAATAGGGATGTTTCATGGCTATGTCCTCCTTACAGCTTCATGCCCGTTCTGCTTTTATACCGTTTAATCAGCATTTGGCAGTCGACGCTGACGACGCCTTTTTGCGTATAGAGCCGTTTTGTCAAAAACTCTTCCATCTCCTGATCATTTGCGAAAATGCCGTGCATATGCAGCTTGCTCGGTCCGGTCATATGATAAAGGCTTGTCACGGCCGGCTCCTTTTCAAGCTTTAATGCGGTTTCCTCCAAATACTGCGGCTCCACCTCCACATTAAAAAACACGGACACATGGCGGCCGATTTTCGCCGGGTTGATGACAGCGGTGAATTTTTCAATCACACCGGCATCCAGTAAATGCTGAATGCGGTGCTGAACCGCCACTCGCGACAGGTTAACCCGCTTTCCTATGTCTGTATAGGAAATCCTCCCTTCCTCGTGCAAAATCGAAAGAATCTGTTTATCCGTTTCATCAAGGACAAGATTCGGAATGCTGTATTCATGTTCCAACCCGCTTCACCTTCCTTCATTTGGTAGACATTATTGTATCATGAAACATTACGGTATGAAGGGATAAATTTTTTATTGTTTTCGATACGTAATGACTTAGAATTATTTCTTATCGAAAAGTAAATAGTGTGTGAGATTTTCTTTCAGGAATGTGGATGGCCGCGAAGCCGCTTTTTATACTTGAGAAAATTTGTAAAGGGGCTTGCCATGAATACTTCAACCATCGGAACGAAACAAATGGTCGTCAGTCCGCATTATCTCGCTTCTCAGGCGGGGGCCGGCATTCTGGAAAAGGGCGGAAACGCGTTTGACGCGGCAGTGGCGGTCAGCGCCTGTCTGGCAGTCGTGTATCCGCATATGACGGGCCTTGGCGGGGATTCATTTTGGCTCACTTACCATAAAGAAACGGGACGAATCAAAGCTTATAACGGGAGCGGACGTTCAGGGAAGCATGTGACGAGAGACTTGTATCGGGGCAGAGAAGCGATCCCTCTGCGCGGGACAGAAAGCGCCATTACCGTTCCGGGCATGGCGGACAGCTGGGATGCCGTGCTTTCGGCGTACGGGCGTCTTTCTCTCGCTGAGGTGCTGAAGCCAGCTCTTGATTATGCGGCAAACGGATTTCCGGTGTCCGCCGACCAGTGCGTCCACACAGAACGCAATCTCGCTCTTTTAGCCTCGACGCCTTACACCTCGGCCATTTTTACGAGAAACAAAAAAGCGCCCATGCCCGGTGAACGGTTTGTCCAGAAGGATCTGGCGGCCAGCTTGGAGCAGCTTGCCGAGAAAGGCAGAAGCGCTTTTTATGAAGGAGATCTCGCTCAACGCATCATATCCTTTCTGCAAAACAACGGCAGCCGTCTGACACTTGATGACTTTAAAGCCCACCGCGGCGAGTGGACGAACCCGGTATCCTCCGATTACCGCGGGTGCAAAATCTATCAGGCTCCGCCGAATTCACAGGGCTTTACAGGCTTAATGACGCTCAATATATTGGAAAACTATGATTTTTCTCAGATCGAACACGGTTCCTTTGACTATTATCATCTGCTGATCGAGGCGCTGAAGAAGAGTTTTCAGCACCGGAATGAAGTGCTGACTGATCCGGCATTTTCTCATATTCCGCTGGATCGGCTGCTTGATAAACGGTATGCAAAGCAGCTTGCGGAAGAAATCGGTAACGTGGCTGCGCCGGCGGTAAGCCGGCCGGTCGGAAGCGACACAGCTTATGCCGCCGTCGCCGATGCGGAAGGAAATGCCGTTTCCTTTATTCAGAGCCTCTATTTCGAGTTCGGATCTGCCGTTACAGCCGGGGAGACGGGCATTCTGCTGCAAAACCGCGGGTCATTTTTTTCGCTGGACGAATCCCATGTCAATACACTTGAACCCTGCAAGCGGACGTTCCACACCCTCATGCCGGCGATGGCCTGTAAAGAAGGAAAGCCTCACATCCTGTACGGAACCCAGGGAGGAGAAGGCCAGCCGCAAACTCAGACAGCGATGATTACGCGCATCATTGATTACAAAATGGACCCCCAGCAGGCGATCAATGAGCCGCGCTGGGTCTGGGGACGGACATGGGGAGAGGAGTATGAAGGGCTGAGGGTTGAAAGCAGAATCAGCCCTGAGACGAGAGAAGCTCTAAGGCAGAGCGGCCACCGCGTCGAGACCGTTGGTGATTTTGACGGGCTTATGGGCCATGCGGCAGCGATCGTCATTGATGAAGTAGGCTTTCTCAAAGGCGGGGCCGACCCGCGCGGCGACGGAGCGGCCGCAGGAGTATAGAGCTACGCTGACTGATGAAAAAAATAAGCACGCCAAGCGCGGCAGAAAGACCCGCGTAAAACGAATCGTACACATATTGCTTTTCCTCCCGCCGGTGCCGCCATTCCATTATGCCGCTGCAGCAAAATAGAAACAACTCCCGCAAATACGTACATTTCATTGAAAAAAGTCACCGCTGCGATGCCCGTAATAAGCAGTGTGAATTCGATTAATCGATATTGAGAACTTTGACGGCAAATACTTGAAACATAAGGCTGAGCAAAATAAATACGGCTGAAAAAACCAGTAACTGAATGAAATCCATCGTCTGCCTCCTAAAAATGTGTCACTCGTTTCATACGGGTGAGGGCCTTGTAAGTTTCGGCATTCTATAAGACATTAGGCTGAGTTACATGGTAAAAGACTCAAAAAAGACCCCTTACGAAAGGGGTCTTTTTGACTAGTTTCTTCTATTATAATGGTTCCTGCTTCAGGTCGGGCGTACAAGTGTATATGTCTTCCCGAGTCTGGCGTATTCGTTCCCCGCGAGCCTTGCCGCAGGCTTCAGCTCATCTGTCCGTATGTAGCCTTTATCGGCGTCATATACTTGGTCATTCAAATGAAAACAAACGACTCTGCCGATGATGAGGTCTGTCGTCGTTTCTCCGCTGTCATTTTGGAACGGAAGATGGCGTTCGAGTATACATTCAAACCTCACTTTTGCTTCTTTTATACCGGGAACGCTGATGCAAGCGCTGTCTGTCACAGAAAAGTCTGTCATGCCAAGTTCACTGACATCAGGATCAAGCCTTGCCGCCGTTTTGTTAATGTCTTCAATAATGGACTCATCACTGACGTGCACCACGAATTCCCGATGAGCGATTGCGTTTCTCGCGGTGTCTTTCTGCCGACCGTCCGCGCGGCTGACTGAGATGGCCAGAAGCGGCGGTTCTGCGGAGACAACGTTATAGAAACTGAAGGGCGCCGCGTTTACGGCGCCGTTGATGGATGACCGCGTAGTGACAAATGCGATCGGCCGGGGAACAACTGTGCCCGAAAGCAATTTGTAAGTGTCTTTTGCGTTCAGTTCGTCTGCTCGTAAGATATGCATGATTTCGGCCGCCTTTCTTTATCGTATGACCTGATTATACAGAAAGAAAATTCGGAAACACAACAAAAGAAAACCGGCTGCATATCTTATCACGTGGCATATATCTGATTGAGGAAAAAGGCTTCCGTTTAGCCGGCAGCCTATTTACGAATGGTGTTACTTGTAGTTTTTCTTTACAACCCAGATGTTCCCGTCTTTCCAGTACTCTGTTTTGCTGCAGTAATCGTCTTTTTTGCAAGGGTCTTTTTTATGAGGACGATAAGGTTTTTTCTGCGTGCGTTTTTTCTTGCGGCGGCATGATTTCTTGTGGCTGCGAGATTTTTTGTGAGACCGGCATGATTTTTTACGGCTGCGAGATTTTTTGTGAGAGCGGCGCGATTTTTTATGGCTGCGAGATTTTTTGTGAGAACGGGATTTTTTATGGCTGCGAGATTTTTTGTGAGAACGGGATTTTTTATGACTGCGAGATTTTTTGTGAGAACGGGATTTTTTATGGCTGCGAGATTTTTTGTGAGAGCGGCACGATTTTTTATGGCTGCGAGATTTTTTGTGAGAACGGGATTTTTTATGCTTGCGAGATTTTCTCTTCTTACTGCTTTTTGGTTCTTGGTACAAATAATCTTCCAATCCCTCGGTGCTTGCGGACTTTACTGCTTCTTCGATATCAGAATGGGAATAGTGGCCCATTTTGAAACCTCCTCATGATATATGTTTTAAGGATGCGATCCTTACTACCACATAGTACGCATGAATGAAAAAAGTGTATGTGTGATTCGCTGAGTTTTATATAAAAAGCACAGCCTAAATTAATACAGGGAGGTTTACCGATGAAAGACCAATCAACATTGCCTCTATACCAGCTGTTTATTCACCCGAAAGACTTAATGGAGCTGAAAAAAGACATTTGGGATGATGATCCGGTGCCCGCGGTGCTGAGAGTGAATCAAAAACGGCTTGACATTGATCTGGCGTACCGCGGCTCTCATATAAGAGATTTTAAGAAAAAATCGTATCATATCGCTTTTTATTCGCCGAAAACATTTCGCAGGGCGAAAGAGATACATTTAAACGCTGAATACAAAGATCCGTCGATGATGCGGAATAAGCTGTCTCTCGATTTCTTCGCGGAGCTTGGGACGCTGTCACCAAAGGCGAATTTCGTAACCCTGCAAATCAATGGCAGACATGAGGGGGTGTATCTTGAGCTGGAGTCAGTGGATGAATATTTTCTGGCGAAACGGAATTTGGCGGACGGCGCTGTTTTTTACGCGGTTGATGACGACGCCAATTTCTCCCTCGTCAGTGATCTGGAGCGGGATACGAAAACATCGCTCGAACTTGGTTATGAAAAGAAAACGGGAACGAAAGAAGACGATTTATACTTGCAGGATATGATCTATAAAATTAATACCGTGCCGAAGTCAGAGTTCAAGGGGGAGATCGTCAAACACTTGGACGCCGATAAGTATTTGAGGTGGCTTGCGGGCATCGTGTTTACCTCAAACTACGATGGATTTGTTCATAATTACGCTTTGTACCGGAATCATGAAACGGGACTTTTTGAAGTCATTCCGTGGGATTACGATGCGACGTGGGGAAGAGACATTCATGGTGATCGGATGGAGGCCGATTATGTCAGAATACAAGGGTTTAATACCTTGACTGCAAGGCTTCTGGATGAACCGTATTTCCGCAAAGCGTACAAACGGCTTTTGGAAGAGACGCTTCAGACCCGGTTTACTATTGAACATATGAAGCCGAAGGTCATGTCACTGTATGAGCAGATCAGGCCGCATGTCGCGAAGGATCCATATAAGAAAGAAGAGATTGATTGCTTTGACCGGGAGCCTGAAGTGATTTGCGAATACATTAAGGAGCGGTCAGCCTTCATCAGCAGTGAGTTAGAGCGGTGGAATATCTGATTTGGAAATGAAGAAAGATTTTTTACAAATAGGCTGGTGAATCAGTTCCCGAAAATAATCGTGATACGTATATATGCATTATGCTTTTTACATTATGAGAAAAATGACTAGGAGGACAATAGATGAAACGCAATACGAAGCGGCAGCGGTCTGATGACAACTTTTTGCATGCAATGGAAGGAAAAGTGATTACTGTCTACCGGGGAGGCCCGGAGTCCAAGACAGGGAGATTAGCAGACATTCAATCGGATTATATCGCTCTTCAGGTTGATAATAAAATCGTTTATTATCAATGGAAACACGTGAAAAGTGTGACGGAAAATACGAGTGAAACCGTATCGCCGGCCGAAGCGGCAGAATGTGAAAAAGCTGATGATTTTCAAGACCTGATCAGCCGGATGACCAATCGCACGGTGCAATTGAATCAGGGAGGTCCGGAATCGAAAAGAGGAAAGCTTCACGAAACAGGGGATGATTTTCTCGTGCTGGAAACAGAAGATGACGGAATTGTATATTTTAACGCCGACCATGTCAAAAGCATCAGCGCGGAACAAGAAGAGGACGGCCAAGAGGAGGAGCGCCCGGAATTTGAAATGGCTGATGATTTTCACGGCATATTTAAACGCCTGATCCACAAATGGGTATCCATCAACCGCGGAGGTCCTGAAGCAGTTGAAGGTATACTTGTGGATAATTCCGACGGCCACTACACTCTTGTGAAAGATAAAGAAGTGCTGCGGATCTATCCTTTTCATATCAAGAGCATCAGCGAAGGGGCAAAAGGAGCAGCTAAAAAAGAGGAGAATAAAGACGACGAGAATAAAGGTGAGAAAGAGAGCGCCGAAGAAGAAAAGCCGCATGAAGAAGAATCACGCGAAGAGCAGCGTACTTCCTCTAAAAAGTCGAAAAGATCATCAAGATCCGTTCGATCTTCAAAACGGGAGGAAGAGAACTCTTATAGCTACGCCACTGTATTAAGGACAATAGATTATCGGTGGAAACGCGGCCGTAAATGATTGGAAAGATTGTCCGTAAACGCGGGAGAGGGGGGAATGAAATGGCTGGATTAAGCAGATTTCTGGATAAACAAGTCGATATTGAGATATCGGGGAATACGACATTTTCAGGAACTCTTTTGGATATCGGTCAGGATATCATTGTGATTCATGACGGCCGGACGTTTCTTTATATTCCGCTGCTGCACCTTCAGCGGATGACATTGACGCTCCCGGACGAAGAGAATAAAGAACCGTACGCAAGAAAAAAAAGTCCGCATCCCGAAAAACAGGAACATTCCTTTTCTTACCGGAATACCCTCCAGCATATAAAAGGCAGATTCACAGAAATATTTGTTACGGGAGACCGTTCCATTCATGGGTATGTGACAAGTGTTTTAAATGATTATTTTGTTTTCTTCTCTCCGGTTTATAAGACTCTTTTCATCTCGATGCATCATTTGAAATGGCTGACACCCTATTCCGATGAGCAGACGCCGTATACATTAAACAGTTCAGAGCTGCCGGTTGTTCCCGCTAATGTGCCCCTTGTCCGGAATTTTGAGGAACAATTAAAAAGATATATCGGGAAGCTGATTATTCTGGATTTAGGAGATATACCGAATAAAGTGGGGCTGTTGCAGGATGTCTCAGATAATATTCTTGAATTGACCAATGCAGACGGCGATACTGTTTTTTGGAAATTGAATCATTTAAAAACCATGCACCTGCCATAAATGATAAAACTGCCTCTCTTATACAGCAGGCAGTTTTTTTCATGGGAGCTAAAGGTAAATCCAACTGATCCAAACATATAAAACGGTAATGGTAAACACGACAGTGAGAGGGACAACGATAATGGTCGTTTTGATATATTCTGACCAAGAAACTTTTTCGCCGTGCTGTCTGATGATATGCATCCAGATCAGCGTGGCTAATGTCCCGATCGGCAGAAGCAATGATCCGATATCACTGCCGATAATATTAGCCAGATAAATGATTTTTACGGTTAATGGGTCGATGGACATTTCAGTTAAGGTCAAAGTGCTGATCATTAAGGCGGGATGGTTATTGAACAAATTAGAGAGGACGGATGTAGCAATGCCCATAATAGATGCAGCGTGGGCAATGCTTTGTGAGACATAAGGCTCAATAGACTGAACAAGCAGCGCCGTCAGTCCGATATTATGCAGTCCGTAGATGATAATGTACATCGTGAAGGCAAAAATAAAGATATGCCAAGGCGCTTTCCTTAATAAATCTGCCGGTCCGATTTTTAAATAAAACCATCTCCAGCCAAGCAGGATGACTGAACTGATGACAGCCACGAGCGAAACGGATATGCCGTTGTAAGAAGCTGCAAACAGACTGATCCGGACGAACAATACAAATGCCAAAACACAAAACATGATGTTCGTACGGCTGTTTTGGGTCGGGTCTGGCGGAGGCTGAAGCGGATGATATCGTTTGTGTTCCAGCGAGTCAAAATGAACCGGAATATCGGGGAGCTGTTTCGGCAAACGGCGGTAAAAAACGGCAAACAGCAGAAAGGCCATAAACACCAGTCCCAGCGTGCCGGGGATAAACATCATATTGGTGTACAAATAAAGGTCCATGCCTATCATTTTGAGAGAAATTAAATTGACGATATTACTGACGCCGATCGGGGTGCTTGCGGCTGTCGCAATTAATACGCCGCTTATTAAATACGGTGTTTTCTGATGTCTTTTAAGTCCGAGATATTGTAAGACCAATAGTAAAATAGGAGTGGTGATTAAGACGCTGCCGTCATTATTCAGAAAAAGCGTCATTGAAAAACAGAGCAGGTTGGTCAGCCAAAAAAGCCGAATGCCCGATCCCTTGGCGCGGTGAAGCAGTTTGGCCGCCGCCCAGTTAAAAAAACCGAAGCTTTCCAGCGCGATTGCCATAATCATTGTGGAGATAATGGTTATTGATGCTCCGGTGACTTTTGACCCTATATCCCCCAAATCATGAAAGGAAACGGTTCCGCATAACAAAACGAGAATGGCGCCCAGCGACGCCGGAACGGCTTCATTTAATCCCCCGGGTCTCCAAAATATAAAAATAATGGTCACAAAGAAAGAAATCAGGGTCAAAATGACGGTAATATGTGTAATGTGTTCTGCCTCCTTTTAGATGGGTCATTGCCGCCCCGTTATTTTTATCCCTCCTGATCAGTTGTACTGTATGTATACGGGTACAGGTCGTAAGGTGTACTGAGCGTTTCTACCAATTTAGTAAAAATCCATAAAAGCACAAAAAAAAGAGGCTGCTTTCGGCGGCCCTCTTTTTTATGCATTTTCCTTATCCGCCTGCAATAAAGCCTGGCGTTTATTCATAATATCCAGAAAATGTTTCAGAATCGGATTTTGATTATCCTTGCGGTAGGCAATGACCCATTCGGCCGTGAGCTGCACCTGATTAATGCCGCGGTAGGCGACTTCGAGATTAAACAGCTTTTTAGCAGAAGAAGGCACGAAGGTTACACCGATGCCGGCACTAACCAATCCGATCACCATTTGATACTCCGTCGCTTCCTGAACGATTTTCGGTTTGAAGCCCGCCTGCTCGCAGTAGTTTACAAACTCTAGGTATAAAGTCGGCCATGTTTCTTTCGACAGTGTGATAATCGGTTCATTTTTTAAATCCTGAATGTCGATTGTCTGTTTAGCGGTAAGCGGGTGCTGCTTCGGCAAAGCCAGAATGCACGGGCTGCTCTGCACCTTTTCCATATGTAACGCGGAATGCTGTAAAGGCGGATGAAGGATGCCGATATCAATGTTCCCCTTCAGAAGTTCTTCCTGCTGTCTGAAAGAAGAAATTTCACGCAGATCAAGCTTGACGGAGGGGAATTTTTCGCGGAATTCCCGAATGATCGGCGGCAGAAATTCATATGTGGCCGAGCCGACAAAACCGACGACAAGGCGGCCGAGCTCTCCCCGCGCCGTTCTCTGCGCCATTTCAATCGCTTTGTCTATTTCTTCGATCGCGTTTCTGCTGTGTTTTAAAAAACTTTCTCCGGCAGCTGAAAGCTCTACAACCCGTTTCGTGCGCTTTAATAAGGTCACGCCGACTTCCTTCTCAAGCTGTTTGATCTGCTGGCTGAGAGGCGGCTGTGTCATATTTAACCGAAGCGCAGCTTTGCCGAAATGAAGTTCTTCGGCAACGGCAATAAAGTATTGAAGATGGCGAAGCTCCATCCTTATCCATTCCTTTCTCTTTGTTAATTATTCGTGAAACATATTAATCATACGGCGAATTGATATTGGAGGTCAATTTCCAAAGAGTGTATAGTGAATAATATCACAAATTACTTAAAATTTTATATTTAATATGCATAATAAGGAGTGAGGGTGTTGGCAAAAGCAACAAATGAACTAAAAACCTCTGGAAAAAATCGGGGGGCGGAGCTTGTTGTTGATTGCTTAGTGGAGCAAGGTGTCACACATGTTTTTGGCATTCCGGGTGCAAAAATTGATGCAGTATTTGATGCGTTAAAAGATAAAGGACCTGAACTGGTTTTATGCCGTCACGAACAGAACGCTGCATTTATGGCTGCGGCTGTCGGAAGACTGACTGGAAAACCAGGCGTTTGTCTCGTTACTTCAGGCCCGGGGGCATCCAACTTGGCGACCGGCTTGTTAACGGCTAATACAGAAGGTGATCCGGTAGTGGCGCTGGCGGGTAACGTAATTCGCGCAGACCGGTTAAAACGGACACACCAATCATTGGACAATGCGGCGCTATTTCAGCCGATTACAAAATACAGTGTAGAAGTACAGGAAACAGGGAATATACCAGAAGCGGTAACAAACGCCTTCAGGGCAGCGTCAGCAGGTCAGGCAGGCGCGGCTTTCGTGAGCTTTCCGCAGGATGTTGTGAATGAAATCACAAATGTGAAAAACGTACGCAGCGTGCCGGCGCCGAAACAAGGCCCTGCACCGGAAGAAGCGGTCAGCGCGGCTATCGCGAAAATCCAGACGGCAAAACTTCCCGTTCTGTTAGTCGGCATGAAAGGCGGAAGACCGGAGGCGGTAAAACAAATCCGCAAACTGCTTGCCAAAACAAAACTGCCTTTCGTAGAAACGTACCAAGGGGCCGGCACATTGTCCAGAGAGCTGGAAGACCAATATTTCGGCCGGATCGGACTGTTCCGCAACCAGCCGGGCGATCTTCTGCTTGAACAGGCGGATGTCGTATTAACGATCGGTTATGATCCGATTGAATACGATCCGAAGTTCTGGAACGTAAACGGTGACCGTGCTATTATCCATCTTGACGAAATCCAGGCCGATATCGATCATGCCTATCAGCCGGAATTAGAATTATTAGGCGATATCGCCGCTACGGTTAAACAAATTGAACACGACGCTGTGACATTTGATATGGGCAGCCGTGAACAAGAAGTGCTGAGCGAATTAAAACAGATGCTCACAGACAGCGAGAAGGCGCCAAGCGACCATAAATCCGACAGAGTGCATCCTCTGCAAATCGTCCAAGAACTGCGCAATGCAATTGATGACGACGTAACCGTCACTTGCGATATCGGTTCTCACGCGATCTGGATGTCCCGCTACTTCCGCGCTTATGAGCCGCTGAAACTGTTGATCAGCAACGGCATGCAGACATTGGGCGTAGCGCTTCCTTGGGCGATTGCCGCCACATTGGTGAATCCGGGTGAAAAAGTCGTATCCGTTTCAGGAGACGGAGGATTCCTGTTCTCTGCAATGGAATTGGAAACGGCAGTCCGCTTAAAAGCGCCGATCGTTCACCTTGTATGGAATGACAGCACATATGATATGGTCGCATTCCAGCAAATGAAAAAATATAACCGTACATCATGCGTAGATTTCGGAAACATTGACATCGTAAAATATGCAGAAAGCTTCGGCGCCACCGGCTTGCGCGTTGAGTCACCGGAACAGCTGGCAGACGTGCTGCAAAAAGGCTTGAACACAGAAGGCCCTGTCATCATTGACATTCCTGTCGATTACAGTGACAATGTCCATTTATCAAGCGACATGCTTCCGAAGCAATTCAAAGAAAAAATGAAAGCAAAAGCTCTCTAGCACTCTGCGCACCATGACCTGTTTTCTAAAACAGCCCAATTTAAAAGGAGTGAAGGGAATATGAAAAACGCAAGCGACATCCATATGATGAGCCGCGGAGAAAAAGGCTCACCTGAGGATCAGATCTATCAAGTCTCAACAATGACATCTCTGCTGGACGGAGTATATGACGGAGATTTTGATATGGCTGACATTCCGAAGTTCGGTGATTTCGGAATCGGCACGTTCAACAAACTGGACGGCGAATTAATCGGATTTGACGGAGAATTTTACCGTCTGCGCGGCGACGGAACGGCTACGCCTGTTAAAGGCGGAGACCTGTCACCATTCTGCTCATTCACATTTTTCACGCCTGATATGACGCATACGATCGACGGCGAAATGACCCGTGAAGAATTCGAGCAGGAAATCGCCAGCCTTCTGCCTAGTAAAAACTTATTTTATGCGATCCGTTTGGACGGCGTATTTAAAAAGGTGCAGACAAGAACGGTAGAACGCCAGGAGAAACCGTACGTTCCGATGATCGAAGCGGTAAAAACACAGCCTGTGTTCAACTTTGACGACATTCAGGGTACAATCGCCGGCTTCTGGACGCCGGGTTACGCAAACGGCATTGCTGTTTCCGGATATCACCTGCACTTCATTGATGAAGGACGCAATTCCGGCGGACACGTGTTTGACTATGTCATTAAAGATTGTAAAGTGACCATTTCTCAAAAAATGAATATGAACCTCAAGCTTCCGAATACGGCGGACTTTTTCAACGCAAATTTAGATAATCCGAATTTTGCGAAGGATATCGAAACAACCGAAGGAAGCCCGGAATAAATTAAAAAAGAAAGCCTTATTTTTCTCGGGGGCTTTCTTTTTATTTGGCTGAACCGGCAAAGATTAGGTAAAATACAGTCAAAAGGGAAAGGTGTGGTAGCTGTGAAAGTATTGGTATTAGCGGTTCATCCTGACATGGACAACTCAGCGGTCAATAAGGCGTGGACAGAAGAATTAAAAAATCATGATGAAATCACGGTCCGTGAGCTTTATAAAGAATATCCGGACGGGAAAATAGATGCGGAAAAGGAACGGCAGCTGTGTGAACAGTATGACCGGATCGTATTTCAATTCCCGCTGTACTGGTACAGTGCGCCTCCGCTTTTAAAAACATGGATGGATCATGTGCTGGCGTATGGCTGGGCTTACGGCTCCAAAGGAAAGGCGCTGCACGGCAAAGAATTGCTGCTGGCTGTTTCCGTAGGTGCCGGAGAGGATGCATATCAGGCAGGCGGGTCTAACCATTTTTCACTGAGCGAGCTCTTAAGGCCGTTTCAGGCAATGGCTAATTTTACGGGTATGACCTATTTGCCGGCTTTCGCGATGTACGGGGTTAGCAGCGCCGATGCTGCGGCTATCCGTGACAATGCCAAACGCCTGGCGGATTACATAAAGAAGCCATTTTAGAGTCGTATGCATTCATCTTCATCCGACAATATTTCCTGAGAAATATTTCGAACCTTAGACGTTTCTGACTGCTCAAGAAAGAAAAAACGGATTTCGCGCTGAATTTGCGAAATCCGTTTTGATATTATGTCAGTTTTTGCAGATCTTTTGTGCTGATATATCCCGTTGCGCCCCCGTAATCGACAAGCGCCCAGCCGAAGTCAATGCCGCCGCCGGCTGTCTTTTTCCATCCGAGGAAAGAAACGCTCGTGTTTTTAGCAAGGGAAGCTTTGACCGCTTGTTTGTCTGTATATACTTTTGTTTTTGCCGTTGTTTTTACGGTTGTTGCTTCTTTAACAATATAATGAGTAGATACAAATCCTGTTTTTCCGTTTTTATAATGTACTTTTGCCCAGTCAGCGTTCTGGAATGAAACGATCTTTAAGCTGTCGCCTAAATGAAGGGTATCAGCTCTCGGACTGGCTGCTGATGCTTTTGTTCTGACGTTCAATGCTTCCGCGGAAACGAGATAAGAGTCAAGCGGGTAGCTGTACAGATCGTCAATTTTGACCGCTTCTTGCGCGTGTGTCTCGGGAAGAGGCGTTATTCCGGCAGCTGAAGCCGCTGTTATTCCCGCTGCAAGGGTCAGAATGGATGCCGCTTTGGCTGTTTTCTTCATCTGTATCTCTCCTTTTACTTCATCCTTTCACGTTTTACCGGAAGTCTAAACATCGGCCGGTTATTTTTGTGTTTGAAGTTTCAATGGAGCGGAAATGGTTTTTTTGACTTTTTCTCCTTTGAGCACCTGCTCCGCCGCTTCGGCCGCCAGTTTTCCGATCAGCTCCGGCTGCTGGGCGACCGTGGCTGTCAGCTTTCCGTTTTTAATGGAAGAAATCGCATCTTTATTTCCGTCGAAACCGACGACCAGAATGTGTTTGCCTGAGCTGTTAATCGCTTCGAGCGCGCCGAGTGCCATTTCATCATTATGGGCGAACACGGCTTTAATATCCGGATGTCCCTGCAGCAGGTTTTCCATGACGGTCAATCCTTTTGTACGGTCAAAATCCGCCGCTTGCTTTGTTACGACATCCAGCTTTTTGTCGGCAATATGATGAAAGCCCGTTCCGCGTTCCCGTGTCGCGGATGCGCCCGGCACCCCTTGCAATTCCGCCACTTTGGCGCCTTTTCCGAGCTGATCGGCGAGGTAGTCAGCCGCCATTTCTCCTCCTTTGACATTGTCAGAGGCGACAAGCGTTTCGACTTTGCCGTGTTCGGCTGAACGATCAAGCGCAATGACGGGAATGCCGAGGGAATTTGCCGATTCGACGGCTGTTGAAATCGCTGATGAATCGGTCGGGTTGATCAGCAGCGCATCGACTCCCTGCTGGATCAAATCTTCTACGTCATTTGACTGTTTAGATGAATCATTTTGAGCATCGACAATAATGACCTGCATGCCCCGTTTTTTGGCTTCCTTTACAACGCCTTCTTTTAATGAAACGAAGAACGGATTGTTCAATGTGGAGACGGAGAGCCCGATAGTGAATTCTTTTTTATGTTTTGTGTTTGACGGTTTTGCCCATTGTGGCGGTTCAAGTGAACAGGCGGACAGCAAAAACAGTGATAATGCCGCGATCGTGATGATGGCTTTCTTCATAATGGTCCTCCTACTATGCCGATTTTTTGCGGTCCAGCAGCACCGCGATTAAAATGACGATTCCTTTGACGACGAGCTGATAAAAAGATGATACGCCGAGAAGGTTCAAGCCGTTGTTCAGCGTACCGATAATCAAAACCCCGATCAGCGTACCGATGATGCGCCCTCGACCGCCGGACAGGCTCGTTCCGCCGAGAACGACCGCTGCGATGGCGTCCAGCTCATATGATTCCCCGGCCGTCGGCTGTGCGGAATTTAAGCGTGATGTCAGAATCGCTCCCGCCAGCGCCGATAATAAACCTGTCAGAGAATAGATCATGATCTTGATGCGGGGCACTTTGATTCCCGATATCAGCGCCGCTTTCTCATTGCCGCCGATGGCGTATGTCCGGCGGCCGAACGGTGTTTTGTGCAGAAGAACCCACAGGGCCGCAAATGCAATCAGCATCGTAATGGCAGGTACGGGAATGCCGAGAAAATAACCGCGCCCGAATAATTGAAATGCGTAACTTGAACCGAGCCCCGTAATCGGATTTCCGTCCGTATAGACGAGGGTCAGTCCGCGAAAGACGGTCATTGTCGCCAAAGTGGCGATGAACGGCGCCATTTTTCCTTTTGTGATTAATAATCCGTTTATCATGCCGAGTACGGCGCCGATTACGCAGCCGATGATGACGGCTAAGATCGGATCGATGCCTGAGACCATCATACCTGCGACCAATGCGCTCGATAAGGCGAGGATCGCTCCGACAGAGAGATCAATGCCTCCCGTTAAAATGACAAACGTCATTCCGAATGCAATCAGAGCGTTAATCGCAACCTGCCGAAGAAGGTTGAGAATATTGAGGGGTTCAAGAAAACTCGGGTTTAAAACGGAAACGATCAGCACAAGAATCAGTAAGCCGAGAAACGGACCGAGTTTTTGTGTGAAGGTGTGAATGGAAAATCGCTTTTGTTCAGTTGATGTCATTGGTTCAGTTTTCATACTGCTGCCCTCCCGTGGCAAGTGTCATGATGTGTTCTTGTGTTGCGCCGGCCGCATTGATTTCTCCGCTGATGCGCCCTTCGTGGACGACGATGATTCTGTCACTCATGCCGAGAACTTCCGGCAGCTCGGAAGACACCATGATGATGGCGACTCCGCGATCGGTCAGTTCATTCATTAATGAATAGATTTCCCTTTTCGCGCCTACGTCGACGCCTCTTGTCGGTTCATCAAGGATGAGAACTTTCGGGCCGATTCCGATCCATTTGGCGATGACGACTTTTTGCTGATTTCCTCCTGATAAATGCCGGGCGGCGGTTTCCGGAGATGCGGTCTTAATGGTCAGACGCTTGATGAGCAGCTCAACGAACTCCGCCTCGCGTTTTCGGTCAATGATGCCTTTCGGAGAGAAGCTGGTCAGGTTCGGCAATGAGATATTTTCACGAATGGACGTATCCAGCAGCAGCCCTTCATCTTTGCGGTTCTCCGTAATCAGGCCGAGTCCCTTACGGATGGCATCGTACGGACCCCGAATGCCGGTTTTTCGGCCGGAAATCCAGATCTCTCCGGAATCGAGCCTGTCAATTCCGAACAGCGCCCTCATGATTTCTGTCCGTCCGGCACCCATTAAGCCGGAAACGCCGAGGATTTCTCCGGCGCTCACATGGAAACTGATCTGTGAAAAGCTTCCTTTTTTTGAGGCGTTTTTCACTTCGAGCACCTTATCGCCGAGTGACGGCGTGCGAGTCGGATACCGATCGGTCAGCTCCCGCCCGACCATTTTTTTGACCACTTCATCAAAATTAGTGTCTTTAATATGCGCCGTATCGACAGTGAGGCCGTCCCGCATAATGGTGATCCGGTCGCAAATCGAAAATATCTCTTCCATTCGGTGCGAAATATAGACGATGGATACGCCGTCCCGCTTTAACGCCGTCATCACGTCAAACAGTTTGCTGATTTCCCGTTCGGTCAGCGCCGCGGTCGGTTCGTCCATAATAATGACTTCGGCGTTTGTCATCAGCGCTTTGGCAATCTCAATCATCTGCTGCTGTCCGACGGAACATTGTCCGGCTTCCCGGTTAAGAGGAAGAGAGACTCCCAGTTTTTCAAGCTGTGATTTTGCTAGCGCTTTCATTTTCTTCGTTTCCAAAACGCCGAACGCCGTCGTCAGCTCTTTGCCGATAAAAAGGTTTTCAAGCACCGTCATGTCCGGCCATATATTCAGTTCCTGATGGATAAAGGCGATTCCGTGCTTTTCGGCTTCCTTTGGATTGGAGAAGCTCATATTTGTTCCGTTTATCGTAATGTTTCCCTTGTCGAGCCGGTAGAGCCCGGTGAGCAGATTCATTAACGTCGATTTGCCCGCTCCGTTTTCTCCCATTAAAGCGTGGATTTCTCCCGGCAGAAGCTCAAATGAGACGCCGGAGAGCACTTGGTTTTTGCCGAATGCTTTATGAATGTCTGTCATGCCGATGTGCATGCTGGATCCCTTCTTTCTAGAAAATCACACCCGCCTGCAGGATGCAGTTGGCGTATGGTGTCATTTCACCCGTTCGGATGACGGCTTTTGCTTTCTGTGTGAGCCGTTTGAATTCCTCATGGGACATGTACTCGATCGTCTGCGCTGAGAAATGGCTTTCTATGAAACTTGCATTCTCAGGATTTGCGTCTTTGATCTCGGAAGCGGCGATCACCTTTTCGACTGCCATCTCCCCGGCTACCAGGCTGGTCACGTCCCGAAAGGTGGGAACGCCCGCCGTTAAGGACAAATCAATTTTAGGGACGCCGTCAGGGACGGGGAGACCCGCATCGGCGATTGCGATGAGGTCTGTATGCCCGAGATCGGCTAATACTTTGGCAATGTGGCTGTTTAACATTCCGTGTTTTTTCATGACAGCAGCTCCTCAACTTCTTTTCTGGCCGGCATGCCGCCTTGGGCGCCGAAGTGCTGCACGGACAGGGAGGCGGCGCGGTTGGCAAACAGGAGCGCTTGCTCAATGTCCCGTCCTTCCGCGAGTGCGACGGCAAGTGCCGCATTAAAGGTATCGCCGGCTCCCGTCGTGTCGACCGCTTCTGCAGGGAAGGCGGGAACAAGCCGTTCCGCGGTGCCGTCTGAGTAGCGCACGCCTTGTTTTCCTTCGGTAATGAACAGTTTGCCGGGATAGCCGGCGAGCGCTTCTTCTTTCGTCCGGTCAGGAAATAAAATGGACGCTTCATGTTCGTTCGGCGTAAGATATGCGGCATCCTCAATCGTCGATTGTTTCAGCGGCCGGGCCGGCGCGGGATTCAGGATAACCGGAATTTGCTGCGCGCGGCAGTAGCTGCACACTTCTTCAACGGTTTCTTCAGGAATCTCCTGCTGGATCAGCACGATATCAATGCCGGGAAGTTTTGCCAGCGCACTTTTGGCATAATCGGGGGAGATGTCATCGTTTGCGCCTTTTACGACGACGATGCTGTTGTCTCCTTCTGCGAGCACAATATGAGCCGTTCCGCTTTTTTTATGTGTAACCGTTTCCATGTAGTCCGTATTGACACCGTTTGCCTTCAGGTTTTCAATAATCGCTTTTCCGTAGCTGTCACTTCCAGCTTTTCCTACCATATATACGTTTGCGCCAAGGCGGGAAGCGGCTACGGCCTGGTTTGCGCCTTTTCCTCCGGGCACGGTTTGAAAGTCTGTGCCCAGTACGGTTTCTCCGGCTTTCGGACGCCGTTCGGATGTGACGACCAGATCCATAGAACAGCTTCCGATAACACAAATTTCACTCATGGTGATCATCCTTTCTCGTCGTTTGTCTTCGTATGTAAGTCACGGGCAGTTGAATGGCCGTCTCTTTCGGCGGCTCTTTCTTTATCAATTGCAGCAGCAGGTTTGCCGCTTGTTTTCCCATCTCATATGCAGGCTGGCGGATGGTTGAAAGAGGCGGAAACAAAAGCCTGCTCTGCGGAATATCGTCGTATCCGATGATCTGAATCTCCTCCGGAACTTTTTTGCCGAGCCGCAGCGCCTCATGGAGGACGGCAGCCGCCGCAATATCGTTGCTGGCAATGACTCCGTCGGTTTCCGGGTATACTGCAAACAATTCTTCTGCTAAAATGGCGGCATCCTTGATGGAAAATGAAGCGGCGGAGATGACATTGAACTGAACGCCCGCTTTTTGCAGCACGTTAAGTGCGCCGTTAAAACGTTCCTGAGCGGTCGGAAGGTGGGCTGGGCCTTTGACAAGCGTGATGCTTGTGCTTTTGCCGCGAAGCATTTCCTCAGCCGCCCGTTTTCCGCCTGCCCGCCCGTCACTGAATACGGATGGGGCGCCTTCTTTTGTCCGGTCCAGAAATACGACCGGGTAAAGGCTGCCGCTGTATTCGGGAAGGTCGGGGTAATGGGTGGCCGCCAAAATACCGGCAACTTGATTTTGTTTAAATGTTTGCAGGTAGTCGAGTTCTTTTTCCAATTCTTCATCGCTGTTGCCGATGATCAGCCGGTATCCTTCCCGCTGCAACTCGTCTTCAGCGCCGCGGGCAAGCTGAGGGAAAAAGGGATTCGTAATATCCGGAAGCAAAAGCCCGACCAGTCTGGATTCTCTTTTATAAAGAGAGCGGGCAACTTCATTCGGATAATAATTCAGCTTCTCCATGGCAAGCATGACCTTCGTTCGTGTATCTTCATGCACGTAGCCGTTGTCATTGAGGACACGTGAAACCGTGGCAACAGAGACGCCGGCAGCGCCTGCGACATCTTTAATCGTTGCCAACAAACACTCCTCCTTCAACTATGTAACCGTTTACATAGAAAGAGTAACACGAATCATTTCGGTTGGCAACAAAAAAAGAGACCGGGGTCTCTTTTAGTTCACGATGCCGATTTGTGAGATATTCACTTTGATATCAGGGACGATCTCGATGGAAGGATAGACCTCACGCCAATTGAGCCGCTTGCCCCGCTCATAATAATGGGTTTGATATTTCCGGCCGATGCCGAGGATATCCGAGTTGTGCTCCTGAATATGGCTGATCACCGATCTGGCCTGGCTGTTCAAATTTGCTGAGGCTTGTTTGTTTATTTGGTCGATTGCCGTATAAGAATTCAGCTTGTCCTTTGGATATTCCAAGACGCGTGCATTCAGCTTTAAACGGATTTTCACTTTTATATGCTGCGGATCTGTATCTATAAATACAATCTTTCGCGTGGCATCCGTGATGCCGAGAGAAAGATAATTTTCAATATCCATTTTGTATTTGTCCCACAGCTTCAGATTAATATTAGCCGATTTATTAAATTGCCCGCTTAAAAGGGTCAGGAGGGTCGAATCCTGACCGAGCACCTCAGTCACTTTCCGCTGGCCGCTGAACAGGGCAGAACCCTCTACCTTTATCGTCTGTCCGTTAATCGATAAATAAGGAAGGGCGAAATCCTTATCAGCCGTCAGCATGCTTGAACGGATGGATTGCAAATTTTCCATGCTGATATTTGATTCCGCATTAGCGCTTGTTAATAAATTCGTTAAATACTTGCTGACGATCAATTTCTGCCGGACGATCAGCTTCAGCACTTCAATCGCCTCGCCGTCTTTTACAACCGCCGGATGAGCGAGAAGCGGGCTTTTCGGATCTCTGTAAAAGACATCGAGATAAGGAAAAAGCGGTTTTTCCGCCATTTTCTCACCGATTAATAAGACTCTTTGCTTGGACGTGTCAATGCGCTGATCGACAAGCTTATCCAATTGAAACCGCGCTTCACGGATGGTGTGCCCGGAAGCGCTGAGCACCGTCGTAATGAATGAGCCGCCCGTTTCCTGTTCCGCCTGGGAGGACTGAACCTTCCGATAGGTGATGCCGATTTTATTTTTACCGTCATGATCAACATCAAGGCTTGCGGTCAGCACGAGAGAAATATCTTTCAGCAAATTTTGATCCCAGCAGCCCGCAAGTGTCAGGCTTGCGCACATGAGACTGATAAGAACCGCTTTTTTAATGCGCATGGCGGACACCCTTTTTGCGTACATGGACAATCAATACCATAAACAACGGAAACAAATACACAAACACAATATCGGAAAAGCGGAAAAACTGATCCAGCTGCTGTATCGTTTTATCTGTGCTTGTGGCCCAAATAGACAGAAGGAAGACGAGCAGGGCCAGCGGATAAACAAACCGGCTGTGATCTTTTTGATTGAACAGCTTGGCAATGCCGGTGCTTGCCAAGTAAAACACGTTGGCCAGCGTTGAAAAGACGGTCACGAACCAAAACGTCAAAAAGAGCAGATCCGTCCGTTCGATAATTCTGAATGAAACGGTTTTTAACAGGTACAGCACAGGCTCCGGGATCATTTTTATTTCTTCGGGGCTGATTGTGACAAAGCAAGTAAGGGTGATATACAGGTAATAAAGGATAATCAAGATGTTTGAAATCGTCAGTATTTTGTAGCGCTGGCTGACGGTGCAGTTGATTAGGGGCCCGATCACGAGCGCCGCCTGAAAGCCGGTAATGCTGACAAGTGTTTGCTGCACCCCGGTAAGCATGTCTTTTGCGGTTCCGTGAAAAATCGGCATAATGTATGTGATATCGGCTTTTCCCAGCGTGTATAAAAGCGGCAGAGAGATCAGCAGCAAAAACGGCGTTAAAATAAAGCTGAACCTGGCGATCGCATTCAGCGGAGCCTGTGCGATATAGACAGAACCGAGGATCAGCATTAAGCTGATCACCCAATTCGGAGTCTGCGGGAGCACCCAGATATCCAATATCCGTGTAAATACAGAAAGAATGAGCGTGCAGAGAAACGCGAAATATAAAATATACAGCACCTGCACCCCTTTGCCGGCAAGTGTTCCGAACACCTCCTCCAGCATTTCGTACAGGTTCAGCTTCGGAAACCGGTGAAATAATATCATATACAGGCTGAATGTAAGCTGGACGAGCAATCCGGTAAGCAGAATGGAAATCCATCCGCTGCTTCCCGATCTCATCATCAGTAAATGGGGCAGCGCCAAAATGCCGATGCTGATCTGCGTCTGATTAATGAAAAACACGCCTTGAAGCCGGCTTATTTTTTTAGGCTTCATCTTTTCTCCACCCCCGAACATGTTTCATCTGCTTTGAGTCTTGCGGTCTCAAATAAAAAGGCCTTCTTTTAATAAACCAAGCCGGCAGCCGGATAAATGCATCCTTCAAGTCACTGAAATGAAACGGCGTCAGCGATGATAAATAAGGAACGCCGAGTGATTCAAGCTTGCACAGGTTCATCAGAATAAGCCCGAAGCCGAGTGCGATGCCGATAAAACCGAACGAGGATGCCAGAAACATAAGCGGAAATCTGAGCGTTCGGATGGACGTGCTCATTTCATATGAAGGAAGCACAAAAGAAGATACGGCCGTAACGGCTACGACGATAATCATCATATTAGAAATGAGTCCCGCCTGAACGACTGCGTCACCGATCACGAGCCCGCCGACAATGCCGATCGTCTGACTGATCGGTCTCGGCAGCCTGATACCGGCTTCGCGGATCAGTTCAATCGTAATTTCCATAATCATGGCTTCTATCAGCGGGGGAAAGGGAATATCAACAATCGAATTTTTCATGGTGATAATCAGATCGTTGGGAATGACTTCAAAATGAAACGCAATCAGCGCGATATAAAAAGCGGGCAGCGTAATCGCGATCATAAAGGCGAAAAATCTCAGCACTCTTAAAAAACTGGCAGAAATCCACCTCGTGCTGTAGTCATCCGGAGATTGAAAAAAAGAAAAGAATGTGATCGGCGCAATCAAAGCCGACGGACTCCCGTCCATCATGATCAGTACACAGCCTTCCATTACGCATGCTTTTGCTTTATCCGGCCGTTCCGTATGAATGATCTGCGGAAAAATGGAAAACGAATTATCTTCTATTGATTCCTCGATAATCCCGGGCGCAAGCACGCTGTCTATACGCAAGTATGACAGGCGCCGCTTCACTTCCTCGACAATCTCCGGATTGGCGATATTCTCAACAAAGATAACCGCAACCTTTGATTTGGCTCTTTCCCCGATATCCATATAATGAACGGAGAGATGGCGGTCCTGTATGTGAAACCGCAGCTGATGAATGTTCGTTTCCAAACTTTCCACAAACCCGTCATGGGCGCCGCGGACGATACTTTCAGATTCGGGTTCCATAATGGAACGCAGCGGATTCTGGCCGACGGAAAACAGCTTCGCTTTCCTCGATGCATCGCTGAGAAAAACAACCTGTCCTGCCAAAATCCCGTCAATGAGTTTTCTGATTTCATCCGTTTCCGCACTGCTGACGGCATTCATCGTTTCCTCAAGCGGGCCGTTCTGCAGGGTGTCGCTTAACAGAAACTCATTCAGCTTCTGTTCTTCTATCATTTGTTCAATATAAAAGAAAGCGGTATGACGGTCCTGCAGTTTGATCCTTCGTATTTTAAAATCACCGCAAACACACATCAGCTCCTGCATTTCCCGTACAGCCGATTCAAAATCGCCGGGAATCCGTTTGTTTTGTTTATCCGCAGACATCAGACCGCCTCCTTCCCCGGTTATCTGTAGTTTTCAGCGGGTATTCCTTTTTTATGCATTTTATAAAATAGAGGAGTTCCTCGATGTTTTACCAAGAACTTCACAATTATGGATGAATATTTCTTGAACGAATATAAAGATTTATTAAAATTATTTCAAAAGAGTGATAAACGTCCTGTAAATGGTTTAAAAGGAGAAAGGCTTTCCGCATATAAAATGTGTATTTCTTGTAAACACTCCGGACCCGTCTTTTTCTGTCATGTATCAGTCATTCCGCTAGTTATTTTGGAATGGGACTGAAAGCAGGATACGGGGGAAAAATGAATGACTTTAAGACCTTATCCTTAACAAAACAGGCAGTCTGCACACAGCGGACAGAGAGTCCCAAAACGTATGCGCAGTGCGAAAACCGCTGATACAAACGGGCTGGAAAAGATGGATTATCATTACATCTTTTTCTTCCGGAACGCGAATAGTTCCATTGGTCCAAATGAATTTCTGCGCGAAAATGTAAACGCATTCATTTTTCTTTTGAAAAATTGAAGTAAGGTTGAAGTCCTGCCTATTCCCAAAAAAAGCAATTCGATAATAGGAAGAATAGCGTCACTAATAGAGAAGTTTGGCTCAGTGAAAGCGGGAAGATTATGTTACATAATGCCGATTGAGAATTCATAGTGAAGCTATATACTGATGAATGAATTTATCAATACAGAAGGAGATGTCAAAAATCAATGTGGTTACTCATTATAGCCTGTGCTGCCGTACTAATCATCGGAATCATTGAAAAAAGGCGGCATCAGAAGAATATCGATGCTCTGCCAGTACGCGTCAATATTAATGGTATCCGCGGAAAGTCAACCGTAACGAGGCTGACGACCGGAATACTGATGGAGGCGGGCTACAAAACAGTCGGAAAAACGACGGGAACAGATGCAAGGATGATCTATTGGGATACACCTGAGGAGAAACCGATCAAACGGAAACCGCAGGGCCCGAATATCGGCGAGCAAAAAGAAGTAATGAAGGAAACCGTAGAACGGGGCGCCAATGCCATTGTCAGTGAATGTATGGCGGTAAACCCGGATTATCAGATTATCTTTCAGGAAGAACTCCTTCAAGCCAACATCGGCGTCATCGTGAATGTGCTTGAAGACCATATGGACGTCATGGGGCCGACGCTTGATGAAATCGCTGAAGCATTTACCGCGACGATACCGTATAACGGTCACCTTGTCATTACAGACAGTGAATACACAGACTTCTTTAAAGAAAAAGCCGCAGAGCGGAATACCGAGGTCATTATTGCGGATAACTCTAAAATTACAGATGAATACCTTCGAAAATTTGAATATATGGTCTTTCCTGATAACGCTTCCCTTGCGCTCGGCGTTGCCCAGGCTCTTGGGATAGATGAAGAAACGGCGTTTAAAGGAATGCTGAATGCGCCGCCTGATCCTGGCGCCATGAGAATCCTGCCGCTGCTCAGCACGAAGGAGCCCGGTCATTTCGTAAACGGCTTTGCCGCAAATGATGCATCTTCTACTTTAAATATATGGAAACGTGTAAAGGAAATCGGCTACCCGACAGATGAACCGATCGTTATCATGAACTGCCGCGCCGACCGTGTGGACAGAACGATTCAGTTCGCAAACGACGTGCTTCCGTACATTAAAACGAAGGAACTCATACTCATCGGCGAGACGACAGAACCGATCGTCAGAGCTTATGAAGAAGGCAAGATTCCTGCCGATACATTGCACGACCTGGAATATAAATCAACAGACGAAATCATGGACGTGCTGAAAACAAGAATGCAAAACCGTGTCATATATGGCGTCGGCAATATCCACGGTTCAGCGGAACCATTAATTGAAAAAATTCAAGAGTATAAGGTGAAACAGCTCGTTAGCTAGGAGGAAAAGGATAAATGTTCGGATCAGATTTATATATCTCACTTATTTTAGGCGTGTTAATCAGTTTAATTTTCGCGGAAAAAACAGGTATCGTACCTGCCGGTTTAGTCGTGCCGGGTTATTTAGGGCTCGTTTTTAACCAGCCGGTCTTTATTTTACTCGTATTGTTAGTGAGTCTTCTTACATACGTGATCGTCAAATACGGTTTATCCAGATTTATGATTTTGTACGGACGCAGAAAATTCGCAGCTATGCTGATAACGGGAATCTGCTTAAAAATCGCCCTTGATTTCCTTTACCCGATCGTACCGTTTGAGATATCAGAATTCCGAGGAATCGGTATCATCGTACCGGGTCTGATCGCCAATACCATTCAGAAACAGGGATTAACGATTACATTTGCCAGCACGCTGTTCTTAAGCGGCGCAACTTTTGCCATTATGTTTGCTTACTACTTAATCTAATGTAAGGTGTGTCAAACGATGAAAAAACAATTAAGCTTTCAAGAAAAACTGCTGAAGCTGACCAAACAGCAGAAAAAGAAGACCAATCTTCACGTTTTTATCGCGCTGCCGATCGTCTTTTGCCTGATGTTCGTCTGCATCCTGACCGGGAAGGCGGAAACGCCGAGTGTGAAAAGAAATGCCGATGACCTTGTATCAGCCTCATTCGTCGGAGATATTATGATGGGCCGGAATGTCGAGAAAGTGACAAAGCATAAAGGCACGGAGAGTGTCTTCCGTTACGCAAAGCCATTCTTCGAAGCATCCGACTATGTGTCGGGGAACTTTGAAAACCCGGTTACATATAAAAAGAACTACAAAGAAGCAGAAAAAAATATCCACCTTCAGTCAAACAAAGATGCCGTAAAAGTATTGAAGGACATGAATTTCACCGTTCTCACGGCAGCCAACAACCATGCGATGGATTACGGCCCGCAGGGAATGCGGGATACGGTTGAAGAGTTTTCAAAGCAAAATCTTGAACTTGTCGGCGCCGGCCTCACGCTGAAGGAAGCCGAGCAGAACATTTCTTATCAAGATGTAAACGGAATCAAAATCGCAACACTGGGTTTCACTGATGTTTCCGGAAAAGGCTTTGCAGCTAAACGAAATGCGCCGGGTGTGCTTCCGGCCGATCCAGAGCTGTTTATTCCGATGATTTCTAAAGCCAAAAAGAAAGCCGATCTTGTCATTGTTCAAACACACTGGGGACAGGAATACGATAATGATCCGAATGACAGACAGCGCCAATTGGCAAGAGCAATGTCAGATGCCGGAGCGGATATTATCGTCGGACACCATCCGCACGTGCTGGAACCGATCGAAATGTACCACGGCACTGTTATTTTCTACAGCCTGGGCAACTTCGTATTCGACCAGGGGTGGACAAGAACGAGAGACACGGCGCTTGTTCAATATCATCTGCAGAAAAACGGCACGGGACGCTTTGAAGTCACGCCGATGAATATTCATGAAGCAACGCCTGCACCGGTTAAAAAAGGCAGCATCAATCATAAAACAATCGTACGTGAACTGACGAAAGAATCGAATTTCAAGTGGAGCGTCAAGGATGGAAAATTAACGTTTGATGTGGATCACAGCGATATCTTAAAAAAGAAAGCGGAGTGAAAAACAAATGAAAATCATTAAAGCGGGATGGCCGTTTGCCGCGATCATTATGGTATTTATGTTTATGTCAGCGTTTAAATACAATGATCAGCTCACAGATCAGGAAAAACAAAAAATTGACACGGAAATGCAAAAAATTCAGCAAGAGGACACAGCGGGCGCAAAATAAGCGCATGATTCCGCTTGCCGGCATATTGTTTGTTCCGAATCCAGTAAAGAATGCCCATAACGGGCATTCTTTTTTTGTGTGCTCTCCTAAACATTTGTTAAAAGTTACCGATGTAAAAACTACTAAAAATGAGGAGAGTGAATAGAAAACATGCTCACAAGCTGGAGGAAGTACATCCTTGCCGGCCTTATGATTTGTCTTGTGGCACCCGCAGTAACGAGAACGGAAATTGCTGAAGCGGATTCTCAAGTTTCTGTCCTGATGGTTTCAGACGCGCAAAAACTTGTCGGAAATAAATATGTTTACGGAGGCGAAGAGCCTGAGGACGGTTTTGACCCGTCCGGATTGATGCATTATCTTTTCACCAGGCAGAACATCCATCTGCCGAGAACGGTCAGTGATCAATGGAAGATTGGAACCGCCGTCAAAGAAAATGACCTTTTACCGGGAGATCTTGTGTTTTTCAAAAAGTCGGATTCAACACAAAACGCGCCCGTCCATGACGGTCTTTATATCGGAAACGGAGAGATGATACACAGTTCTCCGTCAGAAGGCGTAACCGTCACACGCTTTCAAAAAAGCAGTTATTGGATGAATTTATATCTTGGCGCAAAGCGGATGACAAAAGATCCGGAACTGGCTGATGACCCGATCGTTCAGGAGGCAGCCCGTTACCTCGACATTCCGTATGTATTCGGCGGAAGCACGCCCGAGGCGGGATTCGACTGTTCGGGGCTGGTCCAATATGTTTTTGAAAACAAGCTTCACATTTACCTGCCGAGATCAGCGGAACAGCAGTGGCTGGTCGGTGAGAAAATCAAACTGAGCGATATAAAGCCCGGGGACGTGATTTATTTCAGCGACACGTATAAAAAAGGAATTTCCCATGCGGGCATTTATGCGGGAGAAGGAAGGTTCATCCAAGCAAGCCGCTCCGCAAAAGTCACCATTTCTTACTTGTCGGAAGATTACTGGAAAAAACATTTTACGGGGGTGCGCCGATTCAGCAATTTAGCCATTTCTAAAGAAAATCCCGTTGTGTCCGCAGCTGCCGATCATATCGGAATTTCTTATCTGAAAGGCGGCGTTTCACCGGAAACCGGCTTTGATACGGCGGGATTTGTTCAATACATCTATCAAAAAGCGAAAGGAATCAGCCTGCCGCGTTATGCGGACAAGCAGATGCAGGCGGGCGTTCCGGTCGATAAACAAGATCTGAAGCCCGGCGATCTGGTCTTCTTTAAAGCGGAAAGCCTGAATCCGGCCATTTATATCGGGAACGGACAAGTGATTCATGTCACCGTGTCCGCAGGCGTTACCATAACAAATATGAACACAAGCGCTTATTGGAAGGACAAATATGCGGGCGGCATCCGGCTTCCGTAAAAAAAGACGTCAGAGAGTGTCTCTGACGTCTTTTTCTCTTACCGTTTCGGCGCTCTGTATCCGGCCGCTACCGCATCCTCTACGGAACAGAACATTTCCGCGGGATCTGTCGTCCGGTCGTAGTATGTACTTCCCGGCGTGTGATAAATGCCGTTCCGGCTGCCTTTAATGTCGCATCCCTGTGAGGTGCCGGCTGCTTTCGTTTCGGCATGTCCGCCGGAGGAAGGGGCGTTGTTTTGCGCCGTTTCCGCGTTTTCGGATGTTTTTGTTTCTGCTTTCTGCCGCTTTAAAGTTTTATTTTTTGACTGAAGCGTTTCAGCGGTCTTTTCGAGCTTCTTTTGTGAATTTTTTAATTTCTCATTGTCTTGTTTGAGTGATTTGTTTGTTTTTTTCAGCTCGCTTATCTCTTGGCTGAGTTTGCTGAGTTTTTCTTCATTGCCGGCTTCGGCTTCGGATTTCTCCTTTTCTGCCGCGGCACTGATGCTTTCATATTTTTTCTCAAGCGCCTGGTGTTCCTTCGTCAATTTTTGATAAGCGGTATCAAGGGTGCTGTATTTCTCCTCTGCCTTCACGGCCGAGGCGTCCGGCTCTGCGAGGGAGGCGCCGGTCAGAAGCAGGATAAATCCGCCGATGAGAAGGGGCCAAAACAGCTTTTTTGAAAAACGTTTTTCTTTTTTGGCAGCTTTGCATATGAGATGGAAAATTCCGTATCCGACTGCGCAGAGAAAAGCTAAACATCCTATAATAGCGATTGCATTCGACATCATGAAACTCCTTTTTTCTTTATCTTACAATTTATTTTCATTTTTGGGAATTTGTTTTTTGGGAAACGTGAAAAGCCAGGCCGTGAAAGACCTGGCTTTTTCCTTTTATTGATCGTTGTCGAGAAGCCGGTTGATGAAATATGCGACGCCGTTTTCATCGTTGCTTTTTGTAATATACGTGCTTTTTTCCTTCAGTTCATCAATCGCATTGCCCATGGCGATGCGGTTTCCCGCCGCTTCAAACATGGAGAAATCATTCGGGCTGTCGCCGATGGCGTAAATATCCTGTTTTTCAATTCCGTACAGTGAGGCAAGCTCCGTCAGAGCACGTCCCTTTCCGGAACCGGCAGGGAGGATTTCGATAATGTGTTTTCCGGAAGATGTCTGGGATAATTTCGTATGATGTGTAATTTCTTCTTTGGCGTTTCTCAGTTTTTCCATATCAAAAGAGAAACAAAGAAGCTTGTAAACATGTTCGTCTCCGTTAAAAATCGCCTGTATATCCTGTACGGGTTTAATGCCGAATTGTTTGAACTGCGTCTTTGCGCCCTCCCATAATGTCTGAATATCTTCCTTAGGATTGGCGCTTTTCAGAATATCCAGTTCTGCCTGCAGTTTGGACTCGCCGTCAAATGGGGACAGCAGATGATCATCTGTATAGACCTCAAAGTAAATGTCTTTGTCCGTTAAATAAGCGGCTATATCCTTCCCGGCCTGCTGATCCATTAAGAGCCGGCTGACGAGGCGGTATCCTTTGTCATGGACTGTCCCGCCGTTTGCCGCAATGATCGGAATATCCAAATCCTTCAAGAGCGCTTTTACATCAAACGTGGCTCTGCCCGTGCAGATGGCCACGAGAATGCCCGCTTCATCCGCTCTTTGTAAAGCCGCTCTGTTTTCCGGAGAAATCACACTGTCCGAGTTCAGTAATGTGCCGTCTAAGTCAATGGCTATCAATTTCATATGTATGGATGCCCTCCTTAAAAATAAAGCTGCTTCATGTAGTATGTTCAGCTTTGTGCGAAATCAGCAGAAAGCCTTCAGTTAAAAGGCTATACCTTCATGTCCTTTTTTTCAACAGAAAAACGGCGGGGTTTCTAAAACCCCGCCGTGACATCTTACGCGTCTAAATCATTTTTTAATTTTGTTTTTACTTCTTGAAGGTTTTCCTCATTCAGCTTGAAGTAATAAATATTTTTGCCGTACTGAGGAGTGTAAATATAGCTGTCTGAACCTGTCAGCTGCAAAGAATCCACCGATTTCAGCGATGTGATAAACGGGAACAGACCGATGGCGTCATTAAGAGATAAGTTCATTTTTAAGTTTTTCCCTAAGCTGTCGACGATATCATCATAAGATGGGATCGAGCTTAACGATTTAGATTTTTTAATAATGGCGCTCAGCACTTCCATCTGTCTTTGTCCGCGCATCAGATCGGTGTCCGCTTTGCGTGTTCTTACATAAGCCAGCGCCTGCTCACCGTCAAGCGTCTGGACGCCCGGCTTCAGCACGACTTTTCCTTTTGTATCGACTTTAATACGATCGGCAATTTTCTGGTTTTTCACATTTACCGTAACGCCGTTCAACTCATTGACGACATCGCGGAACGCGTCGAAGTTGCTCTCAACCACATAATCTACCGGAATATCAAGCATGTTTTCTACTGTTTTATAAGTTAAATTATAACCGCCGTAAGCATGTGCGTGCGCGAATTTGTCATAGCCGTGTCCCGGGATGTTGACATAGGAATCCCGCGGAATGCTGAGCATCGTCGCTGTTTTCTTTTTCCGGTTGAAGGTGACCAGCACGTTGGCGTCACTTCTTGCGTCATCTACTGATTCGCCCTTATTGTCACGGGCGTCTATTCCTAAAAGCAATACGGTGAAAGAATCCTTCTTCGGGTCAAATTCTTTGATCCGTTTTACGGACTGGTCGCCGCGGTCAAGGCTGACGTGCGCTTCTTTGGTCGCATTATTCAATTTCACAAATGCGTAGGTGCCGACGGAACCGGCGATCACCAATAAGAAAGCGGCGAATACCAGTACAAATTTCACCCATTTTCTGAGGCGTCTTTTCTTTTTTCTGCGTTGAGATCGTTCTTCCATATCATTACCTCTCGTTTCTATTCTTTGTGAAGCGTACCATAATTGTTGACTTGGAGCAACTCTGCAAATGAGAAAATTCCAAATCTTTCTCTCTATTTCGACAACATCTACTGTTATTTTTGCATCAGGTTCACATTATATTGGACGGCAGGAAGCGGGAAATGTTTCGTCGCTTTGTAAAAAATAATTAGTAAAATAATGGATATTAACGGTGCGGAAGGTTTGAAACGGACGGAAACAGGTAAAAGAAGCAGTAGAACAATTCCGCGCGGATACAGCGTTGGATGAAGGGAGTCTACATAACATGAAAAGCATACACTCGAATAAATGGCTCTATTTTTTCGGCGCACTCGGCGGCGCGTTATACGGATATGATACCGGAGTCATTTCCGGAGCTATTTTATTTATGAAAAAAGAACTGGGACTGAACGCCTTTACAGAAGGCCTCGTCGTCAGTTCGTTATTGGCGGGGGCGATTCTCGGATCGGGATTCGCCGGCAAACTGACCGACCGGTTCGGCAGGCGGAAGGCCATCATGGGAGCGGCGCTGCTGTTTTGTATAGGCGGTTTAGGAGTCGCTTTTGCCCCGAATACAGAGGTGATGGTTCTTTTCCGGATCATTCTCGGACTGGCTGTCGGAACATCTACAACGATCGTTCCGCTCTATTTATCGGAGCTGGCTCCGAAACATAAACGGGGGGCGCTTTCTTCGCTGAATCAGCTGATGATTACGGTCGGAATCCTCGTTTCTTATATCGTGAACTATATATTTGCCGATGCAGGCGCTTGGCGCTGGATGCTTGGACTTGCGGTTGTGCCGTCAGTCATTCTGCTGATCGGAATCTTATTTATGCCGGAAAGCCCGCGCTGGCTGTTTACGATCGGCAAAGAAGAGAAAGCAAGAGAAATCCTTTCATCATTGCGGGGAACGAAGAATATTGATGATGAGATTGATCAGATGAAAGAAGCGGAAAAGGAAAACGAAGGCGGCTTGAAAGAATTGTTTGAGCCGTGGGTGAGACCCGCGCTGATTGCCGGCCTCGGACTTGCCTTTTTGCAGCAATTCATCGGGACAAATACAATTATTTATTACGCCCCTAAAACATTTACCAGTGTGGGGTTCGGCAATTCCGCGTCTATATTGGGAACGGTCGGAATCGGCGCCGTCAATGTCATCATGACGCTTGCGGCTATTAAAGTCATTGATAAAATTGGCCGGAAGCCGCTGCTGCTGGCCGGAAATGCGGGCATGGTCATCAGTCTGCTCGTATTGGCCGCGGTCAATCTTTTCTTTGAACATTCAGCAGCCGCATCATGGACAACGGTGATTTGTTTAGGCCTGTTTATCATTGTATTTGCGGTCAGCTGGGGGCCTGCTGTGTGGGTCATGCTTCCTGAATTATTCCCGCTGCATGTCCGGGGTATCGGGACGGGTGTCTCCACTTTAATGCTGCATGCCGGAACATTGATTGTCTCATTAACCTATCCGATGTTAATGGAAGCAGTCGGCATCAGCTATTTATTTCTCATTTATGCCGCGATCGGGATACTGGCATTCCTGTTCGTCCGGTTTAAAGTGACCGAGACGAAGGGGAAAAGCCTTGAAGAAATTGAGCAGGATCTGAAAAGCCGTAACGGAGGCTCGGGATCAGAATCAAATCGGCGGACAGTTCATCCGTAATATTCAGTTTTAGGGGGCGGTTATTCACCGGCCCCTCAAAACGGATGCCGTGCGGGCGCCCGGTCACATAAATGACGGGGATATGTCATACGTTGTATAAAGTCACGATAAAGGCGGGGATGCCGGTGAAAACGAGTATTATTATCCTTACATATAATGAACTTGAGCTGACGAAAAAATGTCTGGCCAGCATTGAACGATACACCGACAAAGATAAGATTGAACTGATTATAGTTGACAACGGTTCCTCAGACGGAACGAGAGAATACATATCAAATCTGCCTGACGTCAAAGTCATCCTAAATGAAAAAAACCTCGGGTTCGCCAAGGGGTGCAACCAGGGTATCGAAGCGGCAGGGGGAGAAAATCTGCTGTTTCTGAACAACGATACGATGGTCACGAAAAATTGGCTCACCTCCATGCTGAGGGTGCTGTATCAATCTGAAAAAACCGGTATGGTCGGGCCCGTCAGCAACTATGTCAGCGGTGCGCAAATGATCCATAACGCATATCAATCGCTTGATGAGCTGGAGTCATTCGCGGAGGCGTATTGCGCACGGGAAAAGCATCATACAAAGCGGGTGCTGCGCCTTGTCGGTTTCTGTCTTCTGGTGAAAAAAAGCGTCATTGAAGACATCGGCCCGTTCGATGAGCAATTCGGATACGGTTCTTTTGAAGATGATGACCTATGTCTGCGCGCCCTCCAAAAAGGCTACAGCCTGCACATCGCCCTCGATGCCTTTGTGCATCACCACGGGCATGCGACGTTTACGGCTAATCAGGATATCAATATCAATCAGTTATATTCGGAGAACCGCCAGCGTTTTACGGAAAAATGGGGCACTGATTTTACGTACTTTACTCATCCGAGACCGGAAATTGCGGAGCTCGTTCCCCGGGAGGCGAAACGGATACTTGATGTCGGCTGCGGCGCGGGGGCTACGGGGCTGGAACTTCAAAACAGACAGCCTTGCGAACTGTACGGAATAGAACTGCACCCGCTGGCGGCGCAAGCGGCAAAAGGACACTATGAAGCGGTGCTGCAGGAAGATGTCGAAGAAGTGAAGCTGCCTTATCCGGAAGGCTTTTTTGATTGCATCATTTTCGCGGACATCCTCGAGCACTTAAAAGACCCGTGGCGCGTCATTGAAACGTACTCATCCTATTTGTCGCCTGCCGGATCAATCGTTTGCAGCATTCCGAATATTTCCCACGCCGAAGCGCTGTTCCCGCTTCTGCTCGGTGACTGGACATACAGAGACGCCGGTATTCTCGACCGCACCCACTTGCGGTTTTTTACGCCGCAGACGGTGCGCACGCTCTTTCCGGAAGAGACATTTGACGTGAAAAAGCAGTCCTATACGTATGTTCACGTGGATGAGCGGGTGCAGCTGTTTTTACAGGAAATCACACGAATGGCGCAATCGATGCAATTTCCGGTGACACAGCTGCCCGAACAAAGCCGGATTTATCAGATTCTCCTCCGTGTCGAAAAAAAACGCTGAAGGCTACCGTCCCATCGTTCCGAAGTTGGTAATCTGAATGGAAACATCATAGTCAAAGGCCGCTTCGGAGAAGGTCTCATCCCAATGATGCTTTACTTTCTTCCAATAGTCGGGATATTGAATGCGGACTCTGTCAGAAAAGAATACAGGGTCCGTTTCATATTGATTCTGCAGCTTATCGATGACTTCTTTCACATCGCTTTTCAGTTTTTTTTCGAAAATCTTTTCCAGCCCGTTTAAATAGTGCTGATCGAATGAATCTTCTCCGGCATATTGGTCCTCTGACAAAAGTCCTTTTGTTTTTACCGCTACATGAAATGACAGCTTCCCGTTTTTCAGCCTGGGAGTGATGGCGGATGTTGATTTTTTGATCTCGAAGGTAATCGGGTGCCCCCCTTTATCCAAAGCGGGCAGCACGCCGCCCCGTATCGTCCCCATCAGCCAATTCAGGCTCTGTATTTCGTATGATGACAGAAAGCCCGCCAATCTGTTTTGTTTTGCGTTTTTGATAATGGCCGCTCCGTCATACACCGTTTTTCCTTTTTGATTGCTGACGGCCTGAATGAGAAAACTGAGTTTATTATGGCAGTAAATCGAAGCTCTCCCGATTCGGAGCGGTTTTAAAATCTTCCCGTTGTAGCCGCCGTTGTTCGTAAGGTCGATCAGCTTTTCCGCGGCCATGGGCTGCTGCTGATTCGGCGTCGGCTCCGTCAGAATATCGGACGCTTTTCCTCTTGCCGCGAAGAGATAGCTGCTCCGCCGTAATTCATCATCGCGGATAAAATGATTCATCATCTGCAGTATATTTTGGTCGGCCAGCAATTTGTCGCTGAATATCAGCACTTTTAAGTGATCGCTGTAAACAGGCGGATCTTTTAAAGCGACTTCACTGACGGCTTCAAGAATGGTATCCCCCCGCGTCGTCACATTGACAAACACGGGCCGGCCGGAAGCCTGGCTGTTTTCGCTTTGGGGCAGCAGGTTTTGATAGGTTAATTTATATCGGCGGTCACTCGTCTCGTCTATCGCCAGCCCCCGGGCGAAAGACAGCTTTTCGACTTCCTTCGCGTCCCAGCATCCTGAAAGCGTCATCAGTATGAAAAGCGCCGCCGCCCATTTTATGAAAAGTGTCATGACGTCTTTTTCCTCCCGGCTATTTTTTTCATCCAGCTGACAAACCAGATGAGAAAAGGAATCATAATGACGGCAAAAAACGCATATCCGAGAATATTCGCGAATGCAAACACACTGTTGATATCATCGGGGTACATTGAAAGGCCGAATGTCACTGCCAATAAGCCTCCCAGCAGCCAGGCATTGTTTTTATTTTTCAGTTTGAAAATGGTGTTTAATCCGAGATGCGCCCCTTTAAAAGAACCGAGCATACAGGTGAACTGCTGGCATGTCCACGTAATTAAAAGAAAGATATCAAACCGCTCTATGAAAATGCCCCGGATTTCCAAGGCATGAATCAGGGAAATGGTCGGATACGTCACCGTTTTGGCTTCAGCGACCGACATACAGCCGATGACGACAAGCAGCGTAAAGCTGTAAAAAATGCTCGCGCCTGCGATGCCGAAGACAGCCGCCTTTTTCGCCTGCTTCGGGTTTTTCATAAACGGCACCAGATAAAGAATCACCTCAAGTCCCGAAAAATACAGAAGGGTCCGCGGAAACAGCTCAAAAAAGCTTTTGTAGCCTCCTTCCATGACCGGGCGGACGAAATCCAGCTTAAAAAGTCTCAAACTGAATATGAGCAGCGTAATCAGAATGACGATCGCAATCGGAAACAGATAGGCATAAAGCTTTGAAATGGGATAGACCCCGCCGGTCACATGGTAAATGCCGACCGCCAGAAAGATGAATATGACGACACCCATCGGCGTATTTTTCAGTAAAAAGTAATTGATGACTTCACCGAGAAAACGGGCTTGAAAACAGACGGTGACGACAAAATAACAGCTGATGAATAAATTCAGAAGAGAACCGATAGCGCGGCCCATGATGCTTTGATTCAGCTCATAAATGGTTTCCCCGCTGTTTTTCTGCAAAAACGGCATAAAGAGCAGGACGATGCCGATAAACACGACACTCTGCACAAGAATAATGATCCATCCGCTCGGACTGTCCGCTGTTGCGGCGGAGCGCGGCAGTGTTAACACGCCCGCTCCGATCATTGTTCCGCTTACCATGAGAAGTGTCTGCATAAACGACAGCTTGTCTTCCGGTTTTTTCATGGGGATCACCTTTGCTTGATTTTATCTTTCGTCTCTTTTCTGGTCGGCCGTTTTTTCAAAAGAGGCGTCGGCAGTCTGACGATCGTATCTTTTAAGTCTTGGCCAGGCTGCGCCATGATCGGAATAAGATAGTCCTGACCGAAGCTTTTCAGGCGCATCAGATGGCCGATGACAAGCAGATAGCACATGATCAGTCCGTATAAACCTAATATCGCCGACAGAATCATTGAAAAAATACGGATGAGCCTCAGCGGAAAATTGAACGCATAGGAGGGCGCCGTAAAAGAAGCCAACGCCGTAACGGATACGACAATGACCATCATCGCGCTGACAATATTCGCCTGAACGGCGGCCTGTCCGATCACCACGCCCCCGATCAGGCCGATCGTCTGTCCGATCGGCTTCGGCAGCCTGAGTCCGGCTTCTCTGATCATCTCGATCGTAAAAATCATGATGAACGCTTCAACAAAAGGAGGGAACGGGACATTCAATCTGCTTCCGGCAATCGTAACCGCCATTCTCGTCGGTAAGAGCCCCGTGTGAAACGTAACGAGCGATATGTAAAGGCCGGGTAAATAAATCGTGATTAAAATGCATGTATACCGAAGCAGCCTGAGAAAGGTAACCGGAACCCACCGCTGATTATAATCGTCAGGGGAGTGGATAAATTCATCAACGGTAGCCGGCACCAAAAGGGTAAAAGGCGTTCCATCTACAAGAATGGAAACCCTTCCTTCCAAAAGAGCGCCCATAACCCGGTCGGGCCGTTCGGTCGTCAAGACGGTCGGGAAAATAGAATACGTGTTATCTTCAATAAGCTGCTCGATCGCTCCTGATTCGGGAATGTCGTCAATGGTGATGGACTCCAGTCTTTTCATCACTTCTTTTACAACATCATCAGGGGCAATATCCCGAATGTAGGCAACGGCGATCCGCTTTTTTGTCCGTTCGCCGAGTGTGATCTCTTTGATCTGGAGGTTGGGATCACCGGACTGCTCGCGCAAAAGCGCCGTGTTCGTCCGAAGCTTTTCGACAAAACCTATCCTCGGCCCCCGTTCAAGCACTTCTGAAGACGGTTCTTCAATATCACGCATTTTAAATGTTTCCGTCTCAAACGAAAGAGCTTCCTCCCACCCCTCCGCCAGCAAAACCGATTTGCCGGAGAAAATGTCTGCCTCCGCGTCCTTAAGTGAAGAAAGCCGGGTATGACGATAGCCGAAAGAGATGGATGACGGCGGTGTTTCAGCCGGTTCCTCTTGATGCCGGGCGGCCGCCTGCACGGGCGAAATAATATATTCTGCAAGCAATTGATTGTCGGTCAGTCCGTCTATATAGATAAGACAGGCGTCACATTTGCCGTTTCCGTACGTAAACGAATAAAACATCATGTCATCGCTTTGGCCGAACCGTTTTTTCAGCGCTTCAAGGTTTTTGCCGAGCTCCGCATGTATCGTCACAATGTTCCCCCCTTTCCATCAGTTATTTTAATTTGCGACAAACAAGGCATTTTATTCTGGAATAGGAAATGGCTGAGCATTCCGCCCCATCCGAATGGTATAATGAGCAGGTCAGCCATTTTATACATATTGTTTTTAACCGCGGCTCCCTCCGTGTTTTAAAAAAGACACAGGGGGAATGGGATATGAGCCGCTTTTTAAGGGGAGGGGAACGAACATGACGCAAGAGCCGATTTTTTTACAGCCTGTATGTAAAGAAAAACTATGGGGCGGCACGCTATTACGCGAACGATTCGGATATGACATACCTTCAGAAACAACCGGCGAATGCTGGGCGATATCAGCCCATCCGCACGGAATGAGCACGGTCAAAAGCGGTCCGTATCAAGGGAAAACCTTGATGGAACTGTGGGATCAGCATAGAGAATTATTCGGCGGAACGGAAGGGGACCGGTTTCCGCTGCTGACGAAAATACTGGACGTCAAACATCATCAGTCTGTTAAAGTCCATCCTGACGATTATGACGCCGAGGAGCATGGACAGGGTGAAACGGGGAAGTCTGAGTGCTGGTACATTATCGACTGTAAAGAAAATGCGGAAATCATATACGGTCACACGGCCCGTTCGAAAGCGGAACTTGTCACCATGATTAACAGCGGTGACTGGGAAGGCCTGCTGCGCCGTGTGAAAATCAAACCCGGCGATTTTTATTATGTGCCGAGCGGAACCATCCATGCCATTTGCGCGGGGGCGCTCGTGCTTGAAACACAGCAGAATTCAGAGGCCGCCTACCGGATATATGATTACGGGCGTACAGATCAAAACGGCCAGGCGCGTGAGCTGCATATCCGCGATGCCGTCAACGCCGCCACCGTTCCTCATGTGGACGGATTTTTAGATGAATCAACTGAAACGAGAAAAGGCGTCACCATCAAAACCTTTGTGCAGGGAGAATATTTTTCTGTATACAAATGGGATATCAGCGGGACGGCGGAAATGACCCAGGACGCTCCGTTTATGCTGTGCAGCGTCACAGAAGGAAGCGGCTCCATCCTCTGTGAAGGCAAGTCCGCCAAGCTTGAAAAAGGCGCGCATTTCATACTGCCGGATCAGATGCCTGACTTTACGATAAACGGAGATTGCACGATCATCGTTTCTCATATATAAAACCAAACTTAATCCCAGCTCTGGGATTAAGTTTTTTTTATTTGGAAAATTGGGTGATTTCTCTCTGTAAAAATGAAGAAGGCCGGCCGATAAATAAACTAGTTTGATAGAAACCAATTGAATCAGAAAGAGGAGAAGGAATGAAAAAGAGATTCGTTGCACCTATGTTATTGTCCGCCGTTTTCCTTGTCTTTTGCACCCTTACACAGCCCGCAGAGGCCGCATACAGCGACTACTCCGTTTACGAGCTGGAAACGAAGCAGCAATTTGCTTCTGAGAACGAGGCGCTTCAAGCGGCAGCGAAATTGAAAAAGGATACGGGGTGGCAGGCTGACGCAAAGAAAGCCGGAAATACGCCGCTCACTTATCAAATCTCAGCTTCAGGATTACACGATGAAACGGATGCGAAAACCGTGCTGAAAGATTTTACGAAGCAGACGGGCGTGGCCGGCACTTACAGCGCAAGCGGAAGCAAACTGCCGTACGTGACCGTCACATCAGGCGTTCTATCAGACGAGCGGCAGACGAAAAATCTTCTTGCCGAACTGACGAAAAAAACGGGCGTGACCGGCGCCGTCAAGCCGGCGGGGACAAAACAGCCGTACATGCAGGTCGTGACTGCTGAGATGGCGGCCGAAGCGGACGCAAAAGCGCTCTCGCAAGCGTTGACGAAGCAGACGGGCGTGAAAGCGTCATACCGTCAGATCAAACGGGAAACAGCCCGGTTTCAGATCCAATCAGGAACAATCTCCGGCGATCAAAAAGCCGCTCAAATCCAAACTGATTTTCAAAAGGAAACAGGATTGCAGGCGTCGCTGAAAGTCACGGCAAAGGCCAGTCCGAATATCACCGTGACAGCCTCTGACATTTCAAATGCAAATGATGCGGCAGGTTTAGCGAAACAGCTGCAGCAGAAAACGGGCGTCAAAGGGAATGTTCAAAAGTATGCCCATAGCAAAACAGCAACCGTGTACAACGTGCAGTCAGGATATTTTAACGGAGTAAGCGCCGTACAAAATGCTATCACCCAAATCAAGAAGAATACGGGTGTCAGCGGAAACTATCAAAAAGCCGGCAAGAAAAATAATTACACGGTCGCGATGAGCGGACTGACGGCTAAGCAGCTGCAAAGTGTTCAAGCTTTCTTTAAAAAGAAAAAATGGCATTGCGACGCATCGCCTGTCAAAAAGACAGCATCAGTGTCCGTTTATCGGATCACGGCAGGGCAGCTTACCGCTGCACAGGCAGATCAAGCGGAGGCGTTTTTCCGCCAGCAGCATGTAAAGACGGCAAGAACAGCGGCGGGAAAAACAGCAGAAAACGAATATCAGCTGCTTTCTCAGCAGACGGCAGACCAGTCGAGGATAAAAAAAGGATTGAATCTGCTGGCGGGATATAAACTGACCGCCATTTCAAAAACAATATCCAAGCAGACGGACACAACGTACGAAGTCACAACCGAATCACTGCTTGATACGGCAAAGATCAATCGTTCGCTGGACTTTTTCAAAGGGAAAAAAGTATCCGCCTCCGCACAGAAAACAGGTGAAGCAGCGTATACACAATTCAGAATTGAAACGGCACCGCTGCTTAAAAAGGAAGACATTGACCGCGTGACTGCTTTTTTCAAGCAAAACAAAGCGGCCGGCACTGTGAAGGAGACGGGGAAAACCGGCTCTGCACAGTACGTCATCAAAACCGAAACATTCAGCAGTAAAACCGTTTTAAATAAAAGTATGAGCTTTTTCAGCGCCAAACAATTACAGGCCGGCTATACGAGTGAAAGCCATCCGGTTTATGAACTCCGCATTCGCGATCAATTCACGGGAGCGCAGTCAGCGGACGCCGCCTCCCAAAAGCTGAAAAAGCTGTACGGATGGACGATGGCTATTTTGAAAATAAAAAACGGACCGCAAATCATGAATACCAATTACAACATCTCGCTGGCAGATATGGTCAAAAAACAAATGACAGTCAGCCCGCAGACTGATGCCGCGGCTTATGCATCGCTTACGTACATCAATACGGCCTCCGGAACGGTCACAGCCGACGTCCTGAACGTCCGGTCAACCCCGGAAGTCAGCTCCGGCAATATTATCGGGCAGTTGAAAAAAGGCGATAAAGTCAGCATCACAGGCCAGACAAACGGCTGGGCCAAACTCAGCATGGGCTGGAGAAACGCCAGCAGTGACGAAGTCGGGCAGTATGTCAATCCGGCTCACTTCGCACAAGACAGCAAGTATTACTTTCAATTTCTGAAGCTCTCTCAGACAGCCGGACTGAACGCATCGGAACTGAATCAAAAAGTGCTGGTCAATAAAGGAATACTGACAGGGAAAGGCCAGGCCTTTATTACAGCCGCCGGCAAATACAGCATCAATGAAGTGTATTTGATTTCGCATGCTTTGCTTGAAACTGGCAATGGCACGTCAGAGCTTGCGAACGGCATTATGTATAATGGTAAAAAGGTTTACAACATGTACGGCATCGGGGCTTATGACAGCAACCCGAATTACTACGGCGCACAATACGCGTATAATCAAGGCTGGTTTACTCCGGAAGCCGCGATTATCGGCGGAGCCCAATTTATCGGTGCGTCTTATATTCACAATCCTTCATACGAGCAGGATACGCTGTATAAAATGAGATGGTCTCCAGCCGCGGCCCATCAGTATGCGACAGACATCGGCTGGGCGTATAAGCAGGTAAACCGCATGTACAGCTTATACTCACTGCTGGATGACTATACGCTTTACTATGATGTTCCCGTGTATATGAAAGTATAAAAAAAGGGCTGAAGTGTATGCTTCAGCCCTTTCTTCATGCAAAAAACACCCGCTGTCGGATTCAGGCAGGTGCTTCAGCACAATTCTTCATTTTTGTTTCCGCAAATTTCAATAACGCTTCACTCGAATTCCCATCTGAATACATATTCCATTTGTCCGAGAACCGCTTCATTTCTTCTGCACGAAATGGCTTTTTCGTCATTTCCTCCAGAAGGGCTTCGCTGTCATGACAAGCCTTTCCGGGGATGACGGACGTATAATTGTCGATTAAACCGCGCTTTTGATCATATTCTTCCAGATCATACGTGAAAAAGAAAATCGGTTTATTTAAGAGCGCGAATTCAAAAGGCACGGAAGAGTAATCCGTAATTAAAATATCAGCCGCTTTCAAGAGATCATGAAGACGCATGTCAGACACGTTCTTGATCAGTTCGCTTTCAAACGAAGCCGAAATCTGATGCAAAACGGCAGGGTGAAGCTTTACAAGCAGCATATACTCTCCGTTTAACGCGTTTGTGAGCTGTTCTTCGGTGAATGGCAGCCGGAAGGATTGCATATCATAATCTCTGAATGTCGGTGCGTACAGGATGATTTTTTTCGGCCATTTGTGCTTCAGTTCCGGCTTGTGTTCTTCATAATAGTCGTCAGTCAGGGGGACACCCGTTTTTAACAGCTGGCCGTCCCGTATGCCGAACGACTTTTTAAAAACGTCAGCCATCGCGTCTGAACCGACGGTGACAAAGTCAAACGAGCGGTACACTTTTTTAAACCGGCTGATATCTGATGCCGGACGGTTTTGATTCGTCACATCCTCAAGGCCGAACTTTTTCAAAGAGCCGTTCGCATGCCACACTTGAATGCATGTCGTTTGCGGCCGGCGGTTTAAGACGCTTGTCATGAGGAAATAGTTATCCGTTATCACCACTTTGCTCTTAAAAAGGATCAAAACAGCCTTCAAAAGATGCAGCGGATGTTTTTCGTTCAGATAAAAAGAGCCGATACCTTCCAGCTCTTTTTTCAGACTGACGGCATGTCTCGTATACAAAACCGTCATTTCATAAGAAAGCGATTCAGCGTGCGCTTTGTAAGAACGGATGAGAGCCTGCGCATTCTCTTCAAAAGATACCAGCAGGGTCAGATGGTTCTTGGGCTTTACAGGCTTGAACAAAACGCCGAGAACAGACAGATATATAGAATAAAAAGCGGCGAATAAAGATCGCAAGTTCATAGATTACCAATCTCTTTTGCTGTTTTATTTGTTTAAAGCTGTTTCGTTTGATCTTCTGCCTGCTTGGAATACAGGCTTTTATTTGATTTATTATTTCTCAAAACGGTAAAAGCATACTTCGGAATGTTCAGCATCCTTTTCCATCTCCACGGATTCGTCACCAGTCTGTACAGCCATTCCAGATTCGTTTTGATCATCCATTCAGGGGCGCGTTTCACCGTTCCGCTGAACACATCAAAGCTTCCGCCCAAACCGATCGATACAGCCTGAGGGAAAAGATGTTTGTATTCATAAATAAATTGTTCCTGATGGGGATATCCTAAGGCGACAAACACGAGATCGGGTTTCGCCCGGGAAATCTGTTTGGCGACGAAGCGTTTATCCGCTTCATAACCGTTGCTGGCTCCGACAACCTCAATATTCGGATACTCTTTGCTGATCCGGTTCAAAACGGCGTCAAGCACGTCTTGCTTAGCTCCGTATAAAAATATTTTTTTAGACTGCCGGTTTGCGAGGCCGAGCAGCGCAAGAAACACATCGAATCCCGCAATTCTTGATTTCAGCGGGTGCTGCGTCAAACGTGACATTAACACGACGCCGATACCATCCGGCAGGACGAAATCCGCGGAAGAAATGACTTGATGATAACCTTTGTCTTTCGCCGCAGCGTATCCGATCTCAGGATTGACCGTCGCAATGACGGCTCCTTGCTTTTGTGCGATATAATAAGTGTCTAAATATGAAATAAACTCCTGTAAATTTCCATTAACGTAAGAAAGGTTGTGCACCATTTCAGTCTGCATCTGCCGTCCTCCTTTTTGTACGGGATTTTCTTTCACTTTTTCGTGACTTAGGCTAAGCTTTATTTTAACATAATACCTTCAGATAAACTTAACAATAGTTTTACAAAAATATAAATAAGATAACAATTTCTTTAATCATACGCGCAAAAACCCTGCTAAACTCCTATTGTAATAACATTTGTTAATAAGTGGATTTTAACTTCGTTTTACATTGGCTTAACCTTTTCAGGGCTATGTGATATAATGAGGTTCCATGAGTACGAAATTGGCACTTTAGTGATTAAGGATACAGCTGCGCAGCATTTCAGGGCAGTTGCTTGTTATACGTATGATGATAGAAAGGAGCTTTTGTTTCATGAAGAAGGTCATTACTTACGGTACGTTTGATTTACTGCATTGGGGTCATATTAAACTGCTTGAGCGCGCAAAGCAGCTTGGAGATTACCTTGTTGTTGCCATCTCAACAGACGAGTTCAACCTGCAAAAACAAAAAAAGGCCTACCACAGCTATGAACACAGAAAGCTGATTCTGGAAACGATCCGTTATGTCGACGAAGTCATTCCGGAAAACAGCTGGGATCAAAAAGTACGTGACGTAGCGGATCACAACATCGACGTGTTCGTAATGGGAGACGATTGGGAAGGCAAATTCGATTTCCTTAAAGATCAATGCGAAGTCATCTACCTCCCTAGAACCGAAGGCATTTCCACCACACAGATTAAAAAAGAAATTGCCGGGGTGTAATACGGAAATATAATAGATTGAGTGAAAAACCATCAAAGTACTTCTTATTTATTGATAAGAAGTACTTTTTGATGCTTAAATTGGTTTTGCTAATTTAATCTGCGGGAATAGTATTATTTTGCAGTGTTTTACTAAATTCATATGGTGAAAGGGAGAAAAAATTTGTCCAATCAGCCTATTAACTATAATAATGAGCTTCCCGATATGATGTATTATTTTATCTCAGGCGGACTGCCGGATAATTACGGCGGTCTGACCAAATCACTATTATTGCGTTCTAAACTATTCGGAGAAGAAAGCCAAAAGAAAACCGCCTTTCTTACTTTTAGATTTGATTTAGAGTTTGCTAGAAAAAAGAACGAGCTGTTTGAAAAGGGAAAAGCTGACTCTGAATACACTCAAGTTATAAACATGTATGATGACTTTTTAAGTAAAAAAACAAAAGGCAAGCGGATTTATTCGGAGAAAATTGAGCTGGATCAAATAAAAAGACATGTCAGCAAGGGGAAAGTAAGCAAGGCAATTTCAAAAATCTTCGGCAAATCATCAAATGATTATATTCTTTCCTATTATTCAGGCGGTGCGGCGGTGCGTTACGTAGACTATCTGAATGATGAGAAACAAGTAATCAAAAGAGAAGAATACAATAAAGAAGGAAAACCCGTCATTGTCTCTCATTTTGACACAAAGATTAATCAAATTTTCCTTCAGGAGTTTATCAACAGCGAAAGTGTCGTTTACCTGGAAAAACACTACATGTGGGACAGCCAAAGTGAAGAAGTGAAATTTACCCATTTTACGTGGTACACGGAGGAAGGTCCATTAACATTTAGAGATGAATCTGAGCTGCGCCGGTATTGGATAGACGTTCTTCAAAATGAAAACGATCAGCCTAAACTATTTCTGGTAGACAGCAGACCTCAGGACAAACATGTCTTCAGAGTGAAAAAAGCGCCGTCATCATATTATGCCGCGATTATTCACAATAAACATTATGGTGATAATAAATTCCAGATCAAAGGGCGTTATAAAGAAGTTTTTGGCCAGATGAATAATCTGGATGCTGTATTTTTTATTACTGAGGAGCAGATTGCAGATTTCACCTTGATTACAGGGGAAAAAGAGACTTTCTTTTTTACGCCGCATACCATTAATAAACCGCTTGATGAAGAGGTACTGAACGTTCCGAGTGAACGAAATAAAGCGGTTATTATCTCAAGGCTTGCCGCAATGAAAAACCTGACGCATGCCGTTAAAGCGTTCAAACTTGTCGTAAATGAAATCCCGGATGCAAAACTGGAAATATTCGGGTCCGGAGAAGATACAGAAAAAATCAAAAAGGAAATTGAAGCTCAAAACCTCCAGAAAAATGTATTGCTGAAAGGCTACACGAATAACCCTGATTACGAGTTTCAAAAAGCGTGGCTGACAATTTCAACTTCTCACTTTGAAGGCTTCGGTCTGTCCAACATGGAAGCATTGAGCAACGGATGCCCTGTGGTAACTTACGATTATGATTACGGTGCCAGAAGCTTGGTAGAAGACGGAGTAAACGGCTATGTAATCGAGCAATATAATATAGAAAAATTAGCCGAGGCCATTGTCTCTTTAATGAGAGATGACAGCACTCATCAACAATTTTCACGTCAGGCCTTTAAAATGGCTGAGAAATACTCAAAACCAAATTATGTTAAAAATTGGTCATATGCTCTTTCCAAAATGATTGAAGTGAGAAAAGAAAAGGAACGGCTCGCTGAAAAAGCGGGTTCTAAAGAACAGCCGATTACATCCTTTGAAAATAACGGCACCGGATTGACGATCAGCGTTTCAGTGTGCGATCAGAATGATGGCTTTGAAAAAGTCAGACTGGTCGGGATTGATCGGAAAAACAAAGCTGAAATCATCTCCGTATCCGCTGATCAACCGGCTCAGCCGTTTACTATTGATTTTGAAAAGGATATCAAAAAAGAAAAAATCGATGCTAATCATACTTCGGTTCTTGACTTTTACATTCAGTTTGTAACAGCTGACCATATCAGTATTCTTAGAAGGGTATCCAGCCGTGAAGTTATTTTCGGCGAAAAGGAACGGTTTATGAATAACGGATATACTTTCGAACCTTATACGACTGTGAAAGGGAATTTCTCTATTAAGTTAAACAAAAAGGATCACATCGATTAAGTAAATCGGCAAAGTGAAGAGCTTTAATACAGAGGAGCAGAAAATAAGTATGGATGAAAATACTGTGAGTAAATGTATTTTGAAAAGCTTAAAAAATAATGTGGGCGATCTGGCGCTCTCTATTTCACTTGAAAGCGAAGAACCGTTAGCTGAGGAAGTGAAATGTTATTTAAAATTAAAAGAACGGCGTTCCGGAGCCGAGGACTTTATTATTTTAGAGAAAGAGAGCCCGGCTCAATACAGCGCATCAATTAATATTCACTCGTTTCCTGAACCTTTAGAAATGGGACAGACTTATGATTTTTATGTGGTACTTGGTGAACCGGAAGCGGAAGAAGAAGAAGCACAGCCTCAGCAGGTGCGTTTATCTGTGGAAGCTGAAGCGATTGAGCGTGCCTACCACCTTGATCATACGACTGAGCTGTTAATTTTGCCTTATACAACCGATAAGGGGAATTTTTCCTTAAAGGTAAAAAGAGAAGCGAAGATTGTGAAGTTTGATGAGATTCAGCTGAAGGCAGAAGAGATTATGATTTCAGGGTATGCAGGATATCTAAGTTCGGAGAATCAGCTTTCAGTTAAAAACCTGCAATTTGTCATTAAAAAAGGGGGAGAAGACCCCGTAGAAAAACATTTCCCTATTGAAATGACGAAAAAAACGGAGAATATTGAACAGCTTCGGGAAGATGCATTCACCCCTGAAATTTTTGATTTCCAAATAAAAATTCCATTAAAAGATATTCCTTATTCTCTGGAAAAACGGTTTGTCTACCGTATGTTTATGGAGTTTCATTGTGAAAACGACGAAGCTGAACCTATTGTTCTCAGCAGCACTCCGCTTGTGCTCGGAGACAGAAAAAATAAACTGAAAGGCCTAATAAGCGTTGTGAATAAAGACAGCGGGCCGGTCAGATATGAAGTATATAAAAAGAAGAAAAAGCAGACTGTCTGTATCCGTGTGAACGACTACAGCCTGAAAACAAGGATGAGATACTTCATAAAAGGGAAGAAAAAACGTTTCATTTCCAAAATGAAAAAACTGAAAAAACGCAGAAATTCCCTTATTACGAAAGGTTATAAAGTTGTTTTCAGAATGGCGAGCAAAATGCCAGTTAAAAGCAAGACCATTATTTTTGAAAGCTTTAACGGCAAACAATACAGCTGTAATCCGAGAGCAATTTATGAATACATGCAAATCAATCACCCGGAATATAAAATGTATTGGAGCGTAAATAAACAGTATGCAGCGCCTTTTAAAGAGAAGGGCATTCAATACGTTAACAGGCTTTCTATCAAGTGGCTGTTTGCTATGGCGCGGGCAGAATATTGGGTCGTCAACAGCCGTCTGCCTTTATGGATTCCAAAGCCGGAACATACAACCTATCTTCAAACATGGCACGGGACGCCTTTAAAAAGACTTGCAATGGATATGGAAGAAGTTCATATGCCGGGTACTAATACGAAAAAATATAAAAAGAATTTTATTAAAGAGGCATCCAATTGGGATTATTTAATTTCCCCTAATGCCTACTCGTCTGAGATATTTGCGCGCGCCTTCCAATTCGATAAAACTATGATCGAATCAGGTTATCCGAGAAATGATTTTCTTCATAATGACAATAATAATGAGACAATCACAGCGATAAAAAGAAGGTTAAACCTGCCTGAGGATAAGAAAATTATTCTTTATGCGCCGACATGGAGAGATGACCAGTTTTATGCTAAAGGGCGTTATAAATTTGACCTTGATTTAGACCTGCATAAATTAAGGGAAGAGCTCGGGGATGAATATCTCGTTATTCTGAGAATGCATTATCTTGTGGCCGAAAATTTTGACCTCGGTCCGTTTGAAGGGTTTGCTTACGACTTTTCTGCACACGAAGATATTAGGGAATTGTATATGATTTCAGATCTGTTAATCACCGATTACTCTTCTGTATTTTTCGATTTTGCAAATCTGAAACGCCCGATGCTGTTTTTTGTTCCCGATATTGAAACATACCGGGATAAACTCAGAGGGTTTTACTTCGATTTTGAGAAAGATGCTCCTGGTCCGTTAGTGAAAACGACAGAGGAAACGATCGAGGCAATTAAACATATTTCATCACCGGATTATCAGCACCCGGTTTCATTCAAACCTTTTTATGACAAATTCTGTTACCTTGAGTCAGGACATTCTTCTGAGAAAGTCGTAAAGATTGTGTTTGAATCTGAATAATAGAAAAACCCCTTTGTATCAAGGGGTTTTTCTATTATGCTTTACAAACCTTTTAGCAGCATTTGCATGCGGCTTGAAAGTGAAAAAAAATTTGATTTCTGGTACAATTATCAGCGATGCTTTATAAAATCAAATCAACCTAAGGAAGATTAAAATGAATGCTGTAGTGAAAATACTAAAAGAGCAAGTAACATCATTTCCTTTAATCATGCGATTAGCGGCCTACGAAACAAAGTCTAAATATCAAATGAATTATTTAGGCGTTTTATGGCAGTTTTTAAATCCTCTTATTCAAATGCTCGCCTATTGGTTTGTTTTTGGATTGGGGATCAGAAAAGGGGGGCCGATGGCTACAGGTGCCGGAGAAGTGCCTTTTATTCTGTGGATGCTTGCAGGTCTGATACCGTGGTTTTTTATAAGCCCGACAATACTGGACGGATCAAATAGTGTATTTAAAAGAATTAAAATGGTTGCTAAAATGAATTTCCCAATCAGTTCTTTGCCGTCTGTCGCCATCGCTTCTAATTTGTTCAGTTATGCAATTATGATGGTGATCTATATCATTGCATTGCTCGCCAGCGGAATCTATCCGAGCCTTCATTGGCTTCAATATATTTATTATTTTGTTTGTCTGATGGCTTTCTTATTTTCGTTCAGCTTGTTTAATTCGACAATCAGCGTGCTGATCCGAGACTATCAGTTTCTTCTGCAGGCAGTGACAAGACTTTTATTTTTCCTGCTGCCGATTTTTTGGGACATTCACTCGAAACTGGGGGCAGATCACCCGGAATTGGTGCCGGTCCTGAAGCTGAATCCGCTGTTCTATATTATTGACGGATTCAGGAACAGTTTCTTAGATGGCCAGTGGTTCTTTCAAGATGTGAAGTATACACTGTATTTCTGGCTGTTTACCTTATTTTTATTAACAGTCGGTTCTGTTTTACACATGAAATTCAGAGATAAGTTTATTGACTTTCTTTAATACGTAAGGAGATTGTACAATGAAACTAAAGGTTTCGTTTCGAAATGTTTCAAAGCAGTATCATCTTTATGAAAAACAGTCGGACAAAATAAAAGGTTTGTTTTTCCCTGCTAAAGATAACGGCTTTTTCGCTGTGCGAAATGTCTCCTTTGATGTATATGAAGGGGAGACAATCGGCTTTGTAGGAATTAACGGATCGGGTAAATCGACGATGTCCAATCTGCTTGCAAAAGTAATACCGCCGACAAGCGGTGAAATTGAAATGAACGGCCAGCCGTCGCTGATCGCGATTGCAGCCGGTTTAAATAATGCTTTGACGGGCCGGGATAACATTAGACTCAAATGTTTAATGATGGGGCTGACCAATAAAGAAATCGATGAGATGTATGAAAGCATAGTTGAGTTTGCTGAGATTGGTGATTTTATTAATCAGCCGGTGAAAAACTATTCTAGCGGTATGAAGTCCCGCCTCGGCTTTGCGATATCCGTGCATATAGATCCGGATATTTTAATCATTGATGAAGCCCTCTCTGTCGGGGATCAGACATTTTATCAGAAATGTGTCGACCGAATCCAGGAATTTAAAGAACGAGGAAAAACCATTTTCTTTGTGAGTCATTCCATCGGTCAGATTGAAAAAATGTGTGACCGTGTGGCTTGGATGCACTATGGTGAATTAAGAATGTTCGACGATACTAAAACCGTAGTCAAAGAGTACAAAGCATTTATCGATTGGTTTAATAAGCTCTCCAAAAAAGACAAAGAGAAATATAAGAAAGATCAGGTTGCTGAACGTAAAAAAGAATCGCCTGAGCAGCAGGCAATTGTGAAGGAACAAAAGAAAAAAAATAAATCCGGATCAGCAGTCAATGCTGTTCAAATTGCTATTTTATCAATACTGCTTGTGTTTATGGCCGGAACCATGTTTTTCAGCGCCCCGCTTCGTACGATCGCTTCGTTCGGTAAGATCGGATATCAAGATGATGTTAACAAGGGGAAAGACCAGATATTGGTGAACAAAAAAGGTTTCGTATTAAAAGACCAGACGCAGGCCTATAAAGATACAGAGCTGAAAAAAAAGGCGGACTTCCTTATTCCGTTCGGTGCTCAGGTAAAAGTGGTATCTGAAGACAGGCAATCAGCAAAGATCGAGGTCAACAATAAAACGTACTATATCCCGGAAAACGCAGCGGTCTATAACGAAAAAATTTCAAATGTGAAAGCATCCGCTTTTTCTCCGTATGTAAAGCAGGGTGATGCTGATCAACTTGTGTCGCATCTTGGTGAGCGCGTTAATGATATCCAGCAAGAAATGAAAGAGCTGCAGAAAGAAGTGGTGAACGGCCGGGAGACGCTATATCTTAAAAATGGCGAGGTCAGTTATGCAGTGAATAATGGCAAGGCCGAGCAGCTTGTTTTCAGAGGAATATCAGCTATTACTCCGGCAGATCTATCCCTGAATAATAAAGGTGTTATAAAGGGAAGCAGTGATCGGCAATTTATTGCGGCAAATGATAAATACGCTTTTATTATCAATAACGATAATCAAACTTTAACCTGCATTTTAAAATAAAAAGCTGTTGGAATAAATCCAACAGCTTTTTTTCTTATAATTCATCTTTTCTTAACAGGTCTTCCATGAAAGGGATAAGGTGATCACGCAGTTCACGATCCTGCATCGCAAATTCTAATGTAGTGGTAATAAAACCTAGTTTTTCACCAACATCATATCTTTTGCCCTCAAAATCGTAAGCAAAAACCCGCTGGATTTCATTCAGCTTTTGAATAGCGTCTGTAAGCTGAATTTCTCCTCCGGCACCAATTTGCTGTTCTTCAAGATACATGAAGATTTCAGGAGTGAAGACATAACGTCCCAGTATTGCCAGATTGGACGGAGCAGTCCCTTGAGCCGGCTTCTCAACAAAGTTCTTCACCTGATATCTGCGGCCTTCACTTGTCAGCGGATCAATAATTCCGTAACGATGGGTTTCTTCTTCAGGCACTTGCTGAACCCCTATAATAGAAGAAAGTGTTTTTTCATATTCATCCATCAGCTGGCGAAGCCCTGGTTTTTCAGCTTGAACGATATCATCTCCGAGAAGGACGGCAAATGGCTCGTCACCGATAAAATTACGTGCGCACCAAACGGCATGTCCAAGACCTTTTGGCTCCTTTTGCCGGATATAATGAATGTCAGCAAGATTAGAGGCTTTTCGGACTTTTTCTAAGAGTTCGACCTTCCCTTTTTCTTCTAGGTTTCTTTCCAGCTCTGGTGAGTAATCAAAATGGTCTTCAATGGCTCTCTTGCTTTTTCCCGTAACAATAATAATGTCTTCAATACCCGCTTCAACCGCTTCTTCAATTATGTATTGAATCGTTGGTTTGTCTACAATCGGAAGCATCTCTTTCGGCATGGCTTTTGTTGCCGGCAGAAAGCGTGTCCCTAAACCTGCAGCGGGAATTATGGCTTTGCGTACTTTTTTCACTTTAAAGCACCTTCCTTAGCATCACTTAAATATAAGTTATGATATCTATACAGACTCAGGCTTGCTGATATTTTCTGTATACCCGATATTTCATTTTTAACACTTTTAATGATATAAGATAAACCATTATTAAACAAGTTTTATCCGTAAAGCCTTAATGATATATCCTTTTTCATTTAGGGGAAAAATAATACAAGATATTTAACCGGTGGATCATATCGTGTAAAATGGGTTGATAATGAAAAATGATCACAAACTTGATACAGGAGAAAGAGATATGAAAAAACTTAAAGTCATGACGGTATTCGGTACAAGGCCTGAAGCGATAAAAATGGCGCCCCTTGTGCTCGAATTAAAAAAACGCCCTGAAATAGAATCATATGTCACTGTGACTGCACAGCATAGACAAATGCTGGATCAAGTTCTTCACGCATTTCAAATTAAGCCTGACTTTGATTTGAATATTATGAAAGAACGGCAGACGCTGGCTGAAATTACTTCAAACGCCCTGGTAAAACTGGACGGCCTGTTTAAGGAAATCAAACCTGATATTGTTCTTGTTCATGGTGACACGACAACAACCTTTGCCGGAAGCCTTGCAGCTTTCTATCACCAGATTGCAGTCGGACACGTGGAGGCCGGATTGCGGACGGGCAACAAATACTCACCTTTTCCGGAAGAATTGAACCGCCAAATGACCGGAGCGCTTGCTGATATCCACTTTGCTCCGACTCAGCAAGCGAAGCAAAATTTATTGAATGAGAATAAAAAAGAAAGCTCCATTTTTGTTACTGGAAATACAGCGATTGATGCTTTGCATACAACGGTTCACTCTGAATATTCCCATAACATTATTGAGAAAATCGGCAATGACAGAATGATTTTACTGACGGCGCATCGCCGGGAAAATTTAGGTCAGCCGATGGAACATATGTTTAAAGCCATCCGCCGGATCGCAGATGAATTCAGCGATGTGCAAGTCGTTTATCCGGTACACCTGAATCCTGCTGTACGTGAAGCTGCTGATAAGCACTTTGGTGATTCGGAGCACGTCCATTTAATTGAACCTCTTGAAGTGATTGATTTCCACAATTTTGCGTCAAGGTCGTATTTTATTTTAACTGATTCAGGAGGCGTTCAGGAGGAAGCTCCTTCCTTAGGAAAGCCGGTTCTCGTATTGCGCGATACTACTGAACGGCCCGAAGGAGTGGAGGCGGGCACTCTGAAATTAGCCGGTACTGATGAAGAAACGATTTATCAGATGGCAAAACAGCTGCTAACAGACAAGCAGGAATATGAAAAAATGTCGCGGGCATCTAATCCCTATGGAGATGGCATGGCGTCAAGAAGGATTGCTGAGGGACTGCTCTATCAATTCGGACTGCGTTCAGAGCATCCTGATTCTTTTGAAGTGTAACAAAAAAGCAGCTCCGCATAAAGTATGCGAAGCTGCTTTTTCTGCATTAGTTTAAAGGTTGAGGTTGCTTCTCAATTCTTTAGTAATGGAGGCAAGTCCATTTTCATCTGCTTTATAATAGTAAATTCCGTCAATTTTGGTGCCGTCACCCTTCAGCTCATGCTGAATCACTTTCTTGCGGGCATCTTTATAACCGGATTGAATATCCCACATATCATCAAAGGTTAAATTCGTTTTTACATTGTTCTCTACTACTTTAAACATATCTCCGAATTTCGTGACAGAAGAGATACTTGCCCCTTTATTGATAATACCCTCTATAATCTGCCGCTGTCTGTCTTGGCGGCCGAAATCCCCTTTAGGATCTTCTTTTCTCATTCGTGAGTAAGCGAGGGCTTCATCACCGTTTAATGAAATATTGCCTTTGCTGAAGGAATAACCGTCATAGTTGAAAGCGAATGTACTGTTGACAGTGATGCCTCCTAAAGTGTCAACGACATCTTTAAAGCTTTCCATGTTTACTTTAATGAAATAATCTACAGGCAGGTTCAAGAAATTCTCCACAGTATCTACTGCCATTTGCGTACCGCCAAATGCATATGAATGATTGATTTTATCCATCGTGCCCTTGCCGATAATTTTTGTATAAGTGTCACGCGGAATACTGACCATTTCCGTTGTTTTTGTCTTTGGATTGACTGTAAGGTAAATGAGCGAGTCTGCCCTTCCTTTATCATTTTTACGTTCGTCTACTCCCATGATCAAGACAGAGAACGGTTCGTGTTTATTTATTTTCACCTCAGTCCTGCGTTTATTCGATTTGTTAATGTCTTCGTGAATGCTTGCGACGGTTGATGCCGCTTTATGCCATAGGTAGTATGTAAAGCCGCCGGAAACTAAAATAAAAATACCGATGATTGTCAGAAAGACCAGTAACAAAGTCTTTTTCTTTTTTCTTCGTTTACTTCTCATCTCAATACACCTCATCTGTTTTAATTGGAAATCGGACTCCCAGCAAATGCATTTTTTTATAATAGAATACAATAAATCCTAATATAGTCGAATGTTATCGAAAAAAGTTTCAATGTTTCTTAATTTTTCTTTAAAATAATAATATAATGTCGATAATCCATAATGAGGTGAAAAAAATGAAAAAAATTTTCGGATGTTTGTTCTTTATACTGCTTCTCGCCGGGTGCGGAGTTAACAATGAAAAATCTCAGGGCGAGGATGCGGGTGAAAAGCTGGTCACGAAAGAGGGCACTTATGTAGGACTGGCGGATACTCATACAATAGAAGTCACTGTGGATCATGAACCAGTAAGTTTTGATATCACTGAAGAATCAGCCGACGATGTTAAGAATTTGGATAATGGCGACAAAGTGACAGTAAAATATCAAAAAAATAGCAAGGGACAGCTTATGCTGAAGGATATCGAACCGGCAAATTAATGAACAGGGGGACGCTGTAATCTTGAAAACTTGCAAACATTTAATAGGACTGACTCTAGCTGCTGTTATATTGCTTATACCGGCGGTTTCCTTTGCGGCAGATTCAAATATATCTGTTAAGCTGACAAATTACATAGGAAATCAATCAAGCATTTCTTTATCTCCAACCGGTTTTTATCAGGTTACCGGTGATCATGTGTCTGTAACCAACCGCTTTTCGGGGGCATCCCGATATGAGACGGCGGCTCTTGCATCTGACTCCCAATGGACGAATCCTAAAACCGTTATTCTCGTCAATCGTGATGTTTTTATCGACGCATTACCAGTAATTCCTCTGGCGAAAAAATTGGATGCGCCGGTGTTATTTACACAGCCGGACACTTTGACAAAAACAACAGAAAAACAGATTGCCAAGTTCAATCCCGATAATATTCTGGTCATCGGCGGGGCTAAAAGCATTTCAAAGGACGTTGAAAATAAGCTTAAGTCTTATGGAGCTGTGAAAAGAATCAGCGGGAAAAACCGTTATGTTCTGTCTGAAAACATTGCAAAACAAATGGGGAATTACGATAAAGCAATTGTTGTAACAGGGAATGTTTTTCAAGACGCTTTAGCCATTGCTCCGTATGCTGCTGCAAACGGCTATCCCATTTTACTGACTGAAAAGGATAAATTGCCGGATTATGATCTTCCGAAGCAAGTCATAATTATCGGGAGTTCGTTCAGCGTGAGTGATGCTGTAGAAAATCAAATTAAAAAAACTTCAACTGTGCAGCGAATACCCGGATCAACACGGTATGAATTGACTGCTAATATTATTAATCAGCTAAAGTTGAAGGCTGATAAAGTCGTCATGACTAATGGAACGAAATATGCTGATGTCCTGGTTGGCGCTTCTTTAGCCGCCAAAAAAAACAGCCAAATATTATATATCAAACAAGATGATGTTCCTTCAGCAGCTAAATCAGTGACAAAAGAGAAGGCGTCGTATGCATACGACTTTATCGGAAGTACAAGCTCCATTTCCGCCGCGGTTGAAAATGAGCTTTCAAACCATTTTTACTTAGCCGGCGGAAGCACATACAACTTACAAATCAATAATGGAAAGTTAAATCTTAATCATATTAAAACATATGGGAATTCATTGAGAATAAAACCGGAAACGTACAATGAATCCAACCGGATCAGTTTGAATGGAAAAGAATACTTGGGGACGGTTAATTTTTCAATAGAGTCAGGCAAATATATCAGACCTGTAAATGAAAACATTCCTTTTGAAGATTATTTAAAAGGTGTCGTACCGAATGAAATGCCTGCAAGCTGGTCTCTTGAAGCGCTGAAGGCGCAAACGGTTGCGGCAAGAACATACTCAATTACGAAGACCGGGAGCACTGTTGCTGATACTACTGCTTTTCAAGTATATGGCGGGTACAGCTGGAATGCCAATACAACGAAAGCGGTGCAGCAGACAAAAAATAAGGTGCTGACTTACAAAGGGAATTTAATTACGGCGGCTTATTCATCAAGTAATGGCGGTTATACAGAATCAAGCGGCGAAGTATGGGGTTCAAGCGTTCCTTATTTAACTGCGAAAAAAGACACAAAAGATCCTCAAACTGCCTGGAGTCTGACGCTTTCTAAGCAGCAAATCAATCCGGATTCAATTGATGTAAATAAGCCGGCCTCTTGGTTTGCTTCAAAGAATGAGACAAATGCATCTCAACTGAGCGGTATTAAAAATTGGATTTTGAAAAATAAGGAAACAGGCGCTTCCGCCATTAAAATTTTAAAAATAGAAGATTTTACATTCAGCGGAACAACTAAAGGACAGCGGGCTAAAACAGCAACTTTGAAAGTGAATTACGCTGTCAAACAAAACAATGGAAATTACGAGGCAAATAAAACATCTGCAATGACTGTGCCGGTGACTGAACTGAGAACGATGATCGGAGCCTCCGTGTTTAAAAGCACTTATGTGACCGTCAGTCAAAACAGTTCTGCTTTTACAATCAGCGGAAAGGGATATGGACACGGCATCGGTATGAGCCAATACGGCGCTAAGGCAAGAGCGGATTCAGGAGATTCATATAGTTCAATTTTAAAATTTTATTATCCGGGCACCACATTGACTGACTATTAAATAAACGAGAGCAGGAGGAAGGCAATTGCGTTCTTATCTTAAAGTCCTGATCATTTCTATGCTGGGACTCATCTTATTTATCCCGTCAGCCTTAGCTGACAACGCGGTTAAAAGAGTAGGGGGAAGCAACAGGTACGGTACGGCTGCTGCGCTTTCCAAGCAGGTGTATTCAACAGCGAGTACAGCTGTTGTCGTCGGCGGAGGTTCGTATGCAGATGCTATATCTGCTGCCCCGATGGCATATCAGAAAAATGCGCCGCTGCTTTACACAAACAAAGATAATTTGTCATCAGAGACGAAAACCCGTCTGAAAGAATTAAAAACAAAAACGGTCATTATTGTCGGCGGAACGCCTGCTGTGTCAGCAAGTACAGCAAATCAAATCAAAGCGCTCGGCATCAGTGTTAAGAGAATTTCAGGAAGCAACCGATATGATACGGCAGCTAAAGTAGCAAAGGAAATGCCTGCCGCTTCAAAAGCCGTTATTGCAAACGGATTTTTATATGCTGACGCAATAGCTGCAATTCCATATGCCGCAATGAACGGATATCCAATTTTGTTTACGAATCAAACAGATATCAACAGTGCGACAGCAGGAGCTATAAAAAGCAAGGGGATCAAAAGCTCTATTGTAGCAGGGGGAACCGGGAGCATAAATGCCTCTGTCTTTAATAAACTTCCTTCTCCAAAAAGAATCAGCGGAAGCAATCGATACGAACTTGCGGCCAATCTAGTTCAGCAATTAAATCTTCCGACAGGCAATGTATTCGTCAGCAATGGTTTCGGGTATGCAGACTCCATAGCGGGTGCTGCTCTTGCTGCAAAGAAAAAACAATCTATCATTCTGACAAACGGCAGCAATCTTTCAAAAGAAACAAGAGTCATCATCGGGAGAAAAAAATTAAGCAGCTTTACCATTATCGGGAATACCCCGGCTGTCAGCTCAAATGTTGCAAACCAGCTGAAAAATCCGGCAGCAGGAAAAACAATTTTAATTGATCCGGGTCATGGAGGGAAAGATTCCGGTTCTATAGGTAACGGCATTTTAGAAAAAGACGTCAATCTTGATATCGCTAAAAGGCTGAATACAAAATTAAATGCTTCAGGTGCTCTGCCGGTCATGACGAGGTCTAATGATACATTTTATTCCTTGCAGGAAAGGGTAAATAAAGGTGCAACCGCAGGAGCGGATTTATTCATCAGCGTTCACGGCAATGCAAATGATGCAACTTCTGCAAACGGAACTGAGACCTACTATGATGAGACATATCAAGCCGCTGCAAGCAAACGCCTGGCAGGACAAATTCAGCCTAGGGTTGTTAATGCATTAAAAACAAGAGACAGAGAGGTTAAAACAGCTCCGTTCTATGTCATTAAGTATTCCAAAATGCCTAGTGTATTAGTAGAGACGGCTTTTATTACGAATCCGTCTGATGCAAGTAAATTAAAGCAAGCATCCTATAAGGAAAAGGCAGCTGCAGCCATCAATGATGGAATCGTGTCTTATTATAAGTAAAACTTTTATATATTTGTGTACGAGCCTGCTGGTCAAAATTGACCGGCAGGCTTTTTCATTGTGATCCTTTTCAATTATAGTAACCGCCGTTTATGGATATGAATAGATTTACAATAAAAAAACAATAATCGAAACATTCTAATAAACATTAACGCTTCCTTTACTTCCAATTAACATCCATCTGCTAAACTCACGGCATAGGTCATCAAACATCCCAACAAATCGTGAGGTGTGTGTCAGTGGGAGCAGAGAAAAGCATGAATGTAAATAATAACTATGCAGTGCGGCAGGGGACTTCCGCTGCCGTTACGGAAAGAACGGCCCGTTATTTGGCTTTTAAGCGATTCATGGACATTGTGTTTGCGCTTGCGGGGCTTTTGGCGGCGCTCCCGGTGATGGGCCTGTTCTCCATACTGATTCGTTTGGAGTCGCCCGGCCCGGCTTTTTATAAGCAGGAGCGGGTAGGCAAAGACGGGAAGCCGTTTTATTTGTATAAGCTCCGCTCTATGAAAATAGATGCTGAAAAATCGGGGGCGGTCTGGGCGCTGAAAAAGGATCCCCGCGTGACAAAGGTCGGCGCTTTTATCAGAAGGACCCGTATTGATGAGCTGCCGCAGCTGGTAAATGTGCTTCGGGGAGAAATGAGCCTGATCGGCCCGCGTCCCGAGCGTCCCGTGTTTACGGAACAGTTTCAGGCTGAGATTCCGGGGTTTACGGAGCGGCTGGCCGTTAAGCCGGGATTAAGCGGCTGGGCGCAGGTCAACGGGGGATATGACATGACACCGAGGGAAAAACTGATGTTTGACTTATATTATATCCGCAACCTGACCTTTTCATTGGAACTGAAGATTATGCTCAAAACGTGCAAAGTGATCTGGACCGGTGACGGGGCGCGATAAAAATTCTGGTCAGCAGACAAAAAAGTAGGGAAAACGATGCCTAGTATTACAAATCAAATCTTGAGCGGCGCCAAATGGACAAGTATTTCGACAGCGTGTATTACGGTCATTCAAATCGTCCAATTCGCCCTGCTCGGGCGGGTCATGTCACTGGCTGAATTCGGCCTTGTCGGCATGATCACAACGGTAGTGGTGTTTGCCCAAATTGCGCTGGATATGGGTTTTGGCGCCGCGCTCATTCAAAAAGATCATGTGACTGATAAACAGATGTCTTCCTTGTACTGGCTGAATATCATAACGGGGCTTGCGCTGTTTGCGCTGCTGTTTTTCAGCAGTCCGCTCATCGCCGATTTTTATCGGCGGGAGGAGCTTGTCTATTTAATCCGCGTGCTGGCCGTCATGTTTTTAATCGCGCCGATCGGTCAGCAATACCAGTATATGCTGCAAAAAGCGCTGGCATTTAACACGTTAAGCAAGATTGAAATCTTTTCAAATGTGCTGTCCTTCGTGTATTTGGCGGCCGCGGTTTTTTATACGGACCCGATTCTCGCCTATGTGATTTCCCAGGTGCTCCTGCAATCGTCAAAAGGTATTCTGTACTGGATGGCCTGCAGAAAAACATGGAGACCGGCGTTGGTTTTTGATCTGAAAGGAATGAAAGGCTTCTTTTCTTTCGGGGCCTTTCAGCTGTCTTCCCGGCTTGTGAACCGGCTCGGAGCGAATATTGATATGATTCTGATCGGCAGTTTTATCGGCGCTGAGGCGCTCGGCATTTACAATCTGGCCTACCAGATTGTCACGCTTCCGGTATTAAAAATTAATCCGATCATTACGAGAGTCGCGTTTCCCGTCTTTGCGAAAAACAAGCATGAAAACAGCGTTATCAGAGAAGGATTTCTCAATATGACCAAAATACTCGCGCTGATATCCTTTCCGCTTTTGCTCGGTTTGGTTTCAGTGTCGGATGCATTCGTGGCTTCGGTATTCGGAGAAAAATGGCTGGCGGCTGTCCCGGTTTTAAACGTTCTCGCCATCGTCGGGATATTAAGGGTTCTGATGAATCCGAACGGATCTGTGCTGCTCGCAAAAGGGCGGGCCGATCTGGCGTTTTATTGGGACGCCGGGGTGATGCTGCTGTATGGTGCATCTTTGTACGCCGCCGTGCTGTCCGGAAATCTCTTGACGGTAGCCTGGACGTACGCTTTCATCAGCATCCTGAATTTCCTGATCGGGCGCTGGCTGTTGGCATATGTCATTAAGCTGCGGCTGTCGGCTTACTTCAAAGCCGTGGCCAAACCGTTTGTGCTTACGGCGGCAATGGGTGTCATCGCCTTTACAGCCAGCTTCGGCACGGAGCGGATCAGCCTTGATGTCAAGCTGCGGCTGGCGATCTCCGTAGCCTGCGGCGCGTTGTGTTATTTATTCCTGTTAGGAAAAGCTTATCCGCATATGAAAAGTAAATTAAGAAAAGGACGTTTGCTATGAAGGTATTGTGGATGACAAGTGTCTATCCGAGCAGTGAGAAGCCGGGAGAAGGCGTTTTTCATGAGACGCAGGCCCAAGAACTGAGAAGGCTTGGCGCGGAGATGACCGTCATTTGTCCGCGGCCGAAACTCGCCGCGCCATTCCGGGTGCTGAAAAAGACGTATCGGCAAAAGGATATCAGGCCGGCGCATGAATGGCGGAAAGGCGTGTCCGTCCACCGGCCGTTTTATCAGGCGGTTCCCGGGCAGCTGAAATGGGCGCAGCCGCATAAAAGAATGGCGGAATCCATTCTTTCCGAAATTAAAAATCATGGCCTGAAGCCCGATCTGATTCACGCGCATTTCGCCATGCCGTCAGGCGGAGCGGCCGCCATTGTGTCAAAGGCTTTAGGCATTCCGTATGTGCTGACCTTGCATGGCAGTGATGTCAATGTCTATCCGCATTACAGCAAAAGCGCTCATCGCGCATTTACATTTGCGGTGCGGGAAGCAGCCGATATTTACGCTGTGAGCGGCAGTCTGCGGGAACAAATGAAAAAGCTTATCGAAGCGGAGTGCACCGTGCTTCCGATCGGCATCACGCTTGACGCCTTCCGAAAAAGGAACGAGACGAAAGAAGCCGTCAGAAAACGGCTCGGCCTTCCTCCGGATAAAAAACTGATCGTGTTCATCGGCAGGCTTGTCAAAGAGAAAGGTGTTTTCGACTTATCAAAAGCCGCTCAGTCATTGGATGAAAGATATGAAGCCGTCTTTGTCGGTGACGGTCCCGCCGCATCTTCATTGCGTGAAGCCGCTCATATCGTCACGGGGCAAGTGCCGAACGACAAGGTACAGGACTATCTGCTGGCTTCGGATGTAATGGCGCTGCCGTCCTACAGCGAAGGCATGCCGACTGTGGTCATTGAGGCGCTCGCTCTGAAGGTGCCGGTGATCTGCACCGATGTCGGAGGATTAGCTTCTTTATTCGGGAAACACCGGGGGTTGCTGATCAAGCCGGGTTCACCTGAGACGCTTGCAGAATCGATTCTGCAATATGACGAAGGAGAGGCTTGGACGCCGCAAACAGCCGAGGAACTTTATCAAACCGTCCGCACGTATTTTGACGCAAGCCAAAACGCGAAAGCGCTGAAAGAGAAATACCGATCCGTAATGAACCGGGCCGGGCAAGAGGAGAACCTTTCGAAAGAGGGATGAAGCTGTGAAAAAAATCGCTGTATTAGGAACAGGGTATGTAGGTCTTGTATCTGGAACTTGTTTTGCGGAAATCGGCCATCATGTGACTTGCTGTGACATCAATGAAGCGAAAATCAGAAGCTTGCAAAACGGAGTCATCCCGATATATGAACCGGGGCTTGAGGAATTAGCCGAAAAAAATGTCAGTGCCGGGCGCTTATCCTTTACGGCCGGCACTGAGCCGGCTGTGAAAGCCGCTGATATCATCTATATCGCCGTCGGTACGCCGATGTCAAAGACGGGTGAAGCCGATTTGACCTACATTAAGGCAGCGGCGCAAACAATCGGAGAACAGCTGAACGGATACAAAATCATTGTCACCAAAAGCACTGTTCCGGTCGGGACAGGAAAGCTCGTTTACCAAATCGTCAGCGAAGCGTCAAAGGGAAAATATCCGTTTGATGTCGCGTCAAATCCTGAATTCCTCCGCGAAGGTTCGGCGGTGCGGGATACGATGCAGATGGAGCGGGCGGTCATCGGCGCCACAAGCGAACATGCCGCTTCGGTCATTGAAGAGCTTCATAAGCCGTTCCGTACGAAGATCGTAAAGACCAATCTTGAAAGCGCGGAAATGATTAAGTATGCCGCAAATGCTTTTTTAGCCGCCAAAATATCTTTTATTAACGATATCGCCAATATTTGCGAACGTGTCGGGGCGGACATTTCCCACGTGTCAGAAGGCGTCGGTCTTGACAGCCGGATCGGGAATAAATTTCTCCAGGCGGGCATCGGATTCGGCGGATCCTGCTTTCCGAAGGATACAACGGCTTTATTGCATATCGCAAACGCCGCCGGCTATCCGTTTCAAATGATGGAAGCCGTCATTGAAACCAATCAGAAGCAGCGGGTCCGTATTACGGAAAAATTGAACCGCGCCATCGGTCCCTTAAAAGGGAAAACCGTGGCCGTACTGGGGCTGGCCTTTAAACCGCACACAAATGACGTCCGCTCTGCCCCGGCTCTTGATATCATCACAAGTCTTAAAGAGCAGGGCGCTCACGTGAAAGCGTATGATCCGATCGCGATTCCCGAAGCGTCAGCGATATTAGGAGACGGCGGCATTGAATATCACACAGAGCTGTACAGTGCCATCAAAAACGCGGACGCATGCCTGATTACAACAGATTGGCCGGAAGTCAAGGAGATGGATCTTCAGAGAGTGAAGCAGCTGCTCAAACAGCCGGTCATCATTGACGGCAGAAATATGTTTCCGTTGGAATATATGAGGGTTTCAGGATTCACTTATCATTCCGTCGGACGTCCGGCGGTTCATGCCGATCGGCAAATAAAAGAACTGGCAAGATAGAAAAAGATTGTCTTCAGGCTCTCGGCAGCCCGGCTCGGCTGCCGGTTTTGGAAAGGGGTTTGCCATGTGAGTATCAAACGTTCAGCGGCACATGTTCTTGTGCTGCTTGCCGCTCTCATTACAGGAGGATTCATCATGCTGGAGGCGGTCAGGGCGGATGCCGGCTTCGGAAAAATCACCGTGCTGCTGTTTGCCGCCATGATCGGCTTTGCCGGACTTGCTTTGCTATCCGCCTTTACAACAAACGGTCAGATGTTTATGGGGCTCATTTATATACTGATCGCGTGTACATTTTTAAACCAGGCCTTCTTTGCGGTCCATCTCGGATTTTTCAGCTTATTTATATACCGGCTGTTATTAATCGGAGCGGGCGCCCTTCACGTCGCCGGCATCCTGACAAACCGCCATCATATTGACAGATGGAATCGGGTGAATGTAAAAGGGGTTCTGATGTTTTTCGCCTTATGGTTTACATACGGTCTCCTATCGTTATTGTGGGCAAAATCCGTGACGTACGGGATTAAATATTTAGCTTTAATGGGAATGGGCATGTTTTTGATTTATCTTATTGTCATGTTCATTCAGCGCTTTGATCAGCTGATGGTTTTTTACGGCATATGGCTTGTGATGACCATTTTTGTGATGGCGATCGGCTTTTACAACCATTTTACACACCACCATCTGCCGAGCTCCACGCTTTATAACGGCCCGCAGTACAAACAGCATTATCCGACGTCCGTTTTCTTTAATCAAAATGATTTCGCAACGTTTTTGTGCATCAGTTTCTTTCTGTATGCGGCGGCGGTGAAAAATATGAAAAACGGCTATGTGAAGGCCGTCAGCCTGCTCTTTGCGATCTGCGCTTTGTATTTAATCATTTTGACCGGTTCGCGCGCGAGTCTGCTGGGCATATGCGCGGGGGCGGCTGTATACGTCTTCATCCTGCTGCCTTCCCTGTTGAAAAAACTCGCGCTGTACGCAGCGGGAGCGGGTGCGGCGCTGTTTGCGGTTTTATTTGCGGGCCGTATCACCAATGCCGTCTTGAATCTGTTTTCAGCTCCGCAGGCGATGCCGGGACAGCAACCGCTTCCTTCCAACCTTGCGAGGGCGAATCTTTTAAAAAACGCCTTTCACTATGTGATTGATTCCTGGGGGTTCGGAGTGGGTGCCGGAAACGTCTCTTACTATTTAAAAGCGGAGCCCGTTTATGATACGGGCGGCGTAGTTGAGGTGCACAACTGGCTCGTCGAGATTATGGCGAACTTCGGCGTTCTTACGATGCTCGGTTACCTGACAGTCTATTTGTTCCTTTTTTGGACACTTTATAAATGTCATGAAAGAAAATCGGAAAATCAGTCAAGACTGATCACAGAAGGACTTATCACGGCGATGGCCGGTTTTTTGGTAAGCAGCATCAGCCCAAGCTCCGTATCAAATTTATTTTTCCACTGGGTATTTCTCTCGCTCGTGATCGCGGCGGTCAATATATTGAGGCGTTTACAAAAGGAGCCTGCCGTCACGGCGTACTATGAAAAACAGGGAGATGCGAGATGAAGGATATGTTGACAAGAATAACCCGGCGTATCAAAAAGAATATCATTTGGATCATTGCGCTGCCCGTTGTGTTAGGGGCGGCGGGATATGTATTGCCGTCAAAAATCAGCGGGGGCAGCAGTTTTACATCAGAAGCCGCGATCGCCGCGGGAAATTATGATCATCCGCTTTATAACAATACAAAAGAAATCCCGCTCCTTTTGACGAGCGATGCCTTTTTAAAGCAGGCTTTGCCTGATAAAACAGACGAAGAAAGAGCGGCCGTGAAAAGTAAACTGACTGTCGAAACACAATCAGATTCATTGATCACGGTCAGCTACAGCGGCCAAAACAAGCAGGAGACCGAATCGGTGTTTCAAGCCGTCATAAAAACTTTTCTGAAGAATGATCAGGACCTGTTTGAAAAACGGGCAAAAGTAGTGCGGCAGAGTATTGCTGCGCTTGAAGGAGAAACCGTCAGCGCGGACGCCAAAGTGGATAAGGAACGATTTTTATACGAATTGAAAAATACGCAGCTGAACCTGAAAGCGGCCGGCATCATCAATTCAGAGCCGATGAATGAAACGGCGGGACAAGGCATGCCGCCGAAAAAGAAAGCGGTTCTGGGCGTTTTAATCGGTATTGCAGTTGCATTTATGTTCATTGTCATTCCTGAGTTTTTTAGAGAGTCCTTGTAAAAATCTGCGATGGAGATGTGACCATGACAAACTGGAAACCTTTCGTATCTGTCATTACACCGTCTTATAATGCAAGTGAATATATCGAAGACACGATTCAGTCCGTTTTACATCAAAGCCACCCGCATTGGGAAATGATTATCGCGGATGATTGTTCAACGGACGGAACGAGAGATATTTTACGGCAATATGAACAAAAGGATGAGCGGATCCGCGTCGTTTATTTAGAGAAAAACGGGGGAGCCGCGGCTGCCAGAAATACAGCCCTTAAACATGCCAAGGGCCGTTATGTCGCTTTTCTGGACAGCGATGACAGATGGAAAAAGGAAAAGCTTCAAAAACAGCTTGCGTTTATGGCAGAGCGGTCCTGCGCTTTTTCATTTACGGGCTACAGCGTCATGGAGCAGGACGGAACGCCGACGGACAAAACGATTCAAGCCCCTGAAAGCCTGTCATATGATGAAGCTTTAAAAAACACGATTATCGGATGTTTAACGGTCATGATTGACAGAGAGCAGACGGGACAGATTCAAATGCCTGATATCAGAACGCGGCAGGATTTAGCGACATGGCTTTCCCTGCTGAAAAGGGGATTTACGGCTTACGGCCTGAATGAGTGCCTTTCAGAATACAGGCTTGTGCAGAATTCGATTTCAAGCAACAAGTGGAAAGCCGCAAAAAAAACGTGGTTTGTTTATAGAGAAATTGAGCGCCTGCATTTTATCAAGGCTTCGTGGTGTTTTATGCAATATGCAAAAAACGCGGTCTTGAAAAGACTGTAGGCGTCAGAGGAGCTGGGTGATGAAGGTGGAACCGATTATTCACGTAATCGTCGGAGCGGCGGAATGGGGTCATGACCGGCTGAGATACAGACGGCACCGGCTGGCTGAATTTCTCGCCCGGCAAAAAGAAACGAAAAGCGTCATTTGGGTATGCCCGTCTCCGCGAGCCAATGATGGTCAGATGGCCGGGATCGCCGAGGGAATCCGGCAGTTCACTGTAAAGGATCTCATGCGGCACAAAGCTTTCCGCTTCGGCAGGTATACAGACATGTGCTACAGGCATAAGCTTTCACCATTGGTGAACATGCTGAAGGAAGAAGGAGAAGGGGCCCGCTGCTGCTTATGGTACACCTTCCCCGGTTTTCCGCTTCTGGCAGATCTGTTTCCTTGGGATGGAGTGATTTATGATTGCAGTGATCTGTGGGCCGCTCCGATCAGCGGCCGGTCCGGGGTGCTGTCAAATGTTAGAAGAAACATCATTAAACAGGCGGAATTGAGAATCATTCAGCGTGCCGATTCCATTACGTGTACATCTGACTGTCTGCACCACGAGGTCGGAAAAAAGCTGGAGAACCCGCACCAGAAAGTGTTCACCATTGAAAACGGAGTGGAATATGACCTGTTTTCACGGGAAAATAAACAGCCGGATGAAGACATTTTACGGGGACGGAACGGAACGGTTCTCGGTTTTATCGGCGGAATCAAACCGAAGCTCGATTTTGCGCTTATGGCGGAAACGGCAGATGTGAGGCCTGACTGGACGATTTTATTGGTAGGCCCGAACACGGCTCAGGACGATCCGGATTTCAAGTCGCTTCTGGAGCGTCCGAATGTCATCTGGACGGGACCTGCCGCGCCGAATGAAGTGCCGTCCTATATGCAGCTTGTCGACATCGGCATCATGCCGTATAAAAATTCACCTTATAATGACGCGGTATTTCCGCTTAAGCTTTTTGAATTTTTAGCCGCCGGGAAACCGGTTGTCGGCTGCAACCTTTCTTCTACGTCAAAAATCAAAAGGCCTTTCGTCTATGAATACGTTGAAGGCAGTGACCCCGCAGATTTCATTGCGGCCTGCGACGCGCTTCTGGCAGCGGACCGCAGCGGATCATATGAGGCTTTGCGCCGTGAATTGGCCCGGAGACGGGATTGGAATGTTTTATTCGGCCGAATGCTCGAATGCACGGGTATATTGAAAAATGCGTAATCCCATTAAAAGGGAAAGCGCATTTTTTGATTTGCGTGTTTCTTTTTGATGATGCTTGTTATAATAACTAGTAAGAATTATAATGGAAGGAACGGTTCAATATCAGAAAAGACTTCATATAATTCCAAAGGAGACTTCTTTATGCTTGACGAACGCATGTTTCGCATAGTTGTTGCGTTTTTTGTCTCTCTGCTAACGGTTTTAATCCTAACTCCTATCGTAAAAAAAATTGCGATCAAAATAGGTGCAGTTGACCAGCCCAGCAACCGAAAAGTACATGATAAAATAATGCCCCGTATGGGCGGCCTGGCCATCTTTATCGGCGTAGCGGCGGGTGTGCTCGCGGCCGGCATATATAATGAAACGAAAATGACCGCCATTACAGTGGGTGCGTTTATTATTGTTATTTTAGGAATCCTTGATGATAAATACCAATTAAGCGCAAAGGTAAAGTTTTTCGTCCAGCTGGCCGTGGCCATTATGATTGTGAGCACGGGACTGAAAATGGACTTTTTCTCCGTACCGTTTTTAACGGAACGTTTAGAATTGGGATGGGTCGCTTACCCGCTGACTGTGTTATGGATCGTCGGTATTACGAACGCGATGAACCTGATTGACGGTTTGGACGGACTCGCTGCCGGCCTGTCGGTCATCGGACTCTCCACTATCGCCGTTATGGCGTTGTCCGGAGGGAAAATCCTTATTCTGTCACTTTCACTTGTCGTGATAGGAAGCACACTCGGATTTTTATTTTATAATTTTCACCCGGCAAAGATATTTATGGGAGATACCGGATCGCTCTTTCTCGGATACGTCATCTCAGTACTCTCATTATTAGGTCTTTATAAAAGTGTTACTTTATTCAGCATCATCATTCCGATCATCATTTTGGGCGTGCCGATTTTTGATACGACATTCGCCGTCATCAGACGGATTTTAAACAAACAGCCGATCTCAGCGCCTGATAAGTCACATATACACCACCGGCTGATGGCCTTCGGGCTGTCACACCGTACGGCTGTCATTATCATTTATTTAATCGGCTTTATTTTCAGCGTCAGTGCCATCCTGCTGAAAAGCGCGACCATATGGCTTTCGCTGTTTATTATTTTTGTATTGATTGTATTTATGCAAATCATAGCAGAGGTCACAGGGTTAGTAAATGAACAATTTAAACCATTTACCAAGTTTTACAAGAGATTGGTAAAGAAAAATTAAAAAGAGCAGATCATGCGAATGGTCTGCTTTTTTGTGGATTCTGCTATTCTCTTATTATATAAAAAAACCCGATCCTTCTCAAAGGATCGGGTTTACTCTTAATAGCCTGTTGTGCCGCCGGACTGTGTGCTGCCGGACTGTGTGCCGCCGGACTGTGTGCCGCCGGACTGTGTGCCGCCGGACTGTGTGCTGTCCGTACCGTTTGCACCGGCAGTACCGTTGGTTGAATCAGTGGTACCGCTTGTTCCTGCGCTGCCGGAAGTCGAATCAGCCGTACCGCCTGTTCCTGTGCTGTCAGAAGTCGAATCAGTCGTACTGTCCGTTCCGGTGCTGTCAGAAGCAGGATCGGACGCCGTGCTGCTTCCGGACGGGTAATCCAGGTGTTTCTGCAATTCCTGCCGTACTTTTTCGAGATTGGTCGGATCGGGCTGGAAATAATACGTTCCGCCCGTAGACGCGGTTCCGCCGCCGCCTAAATATAAATCTGATCCTGTTATGGTCAGTGTATCAATCTTTTTGCTGGTAAAGCCGTTGTAAATCTGCTGAAGGGCGAGTCCTTCAGTGATTCGAATATTCGTTTGGACATTATTGCTTGCTGTTTCAGCGATTTTATCGATTTTAGCAATATTTCCAGCCTTAGACATTTGGTCGATCAGTGCATTTAGGATTTGCTTTTGGCGGTCATTACGGCCGAAGTCTCCGCGTTTATCCTGCTTTCTCATGCGTGCGTAAGCCAGAGCCTGCTCACCGTTCAAATGCATGTTTCCTTTCTTGAAGTAGATCCGTTTCTTTTTACTGACGTCACTCATCTCGTCGAAGTCAAAAGGCACTTTTACATTGACTCCGCCGACTTCATCAATAACATCCTTAAAGCCGTTAAAATCGACAGTGACATACTTATCAATCGGTATGCCTAATAAGTCTTCGACGGTTGAGACGGTTTCATCCGCCCCGCCTTTAGCAAAAGCCGCATTGATTTTTGATTTTTTACCGGTTGTATCGCCGGCAAGCGTCACCCGCGTATCACGCGGAATACTCAGCATTTTCATTGTTTTATTTCTCGGATCAAGGGTAACGACAATAAGAGAGTCTGATCGTCCGCCTTTTCCGCTTGTAGCATAATTTTCGATCCCCATAAACAAAATGGAGAACGGTTTTTTCTTCATATCGATGACTTTATCCCGAAGTTTTGATTTGTCTCCGCGGGAAAGGGCATCATATGCATTATCTGCCGCATTGATCGTTTTGTATACTTTGTATCCGCCAAACCCGGCAGCGACTAACAAAACGAGGGTAAGCAGCAGCAAAATTCGTTTGAATATGATCTTTCGTTTGCTTTTCTTTTTCTTTCGAACACGCACTCTTACACGTTCAGCCATTACATTAGTCTCCTTTAGGGCTGACGTCTGTTTCTAAATACGTCAGTTCTCCCTCTGTATTCTTACTCTTGCCGTTCGTCAGCTCTGTCATCCATTTGATAAACGCTTCTTTGTCTTTTTCTTCAACGTACGTTTCAAATTCGACATGATCCGCATAATGGATATCTTTCAGTAAAAAAACTGATTCTCTCAGTTCGTTCTCTATCTTGCCGAGCCACGTATAATCCGCTGATGTATGCATAATCCGCATCAGCTTCCGCTCCGTAACTCCTATATGATTTAAGCCTTCAGACACTGACTTCCCATATGCACGAATCAATCCGCCTGCACCGAGCTTTATTCCGCCGAAATACCGGGTAACCACCGCGCAGGTATCTTTCAGACCGCGTTTTTTTAGCACTTCCAGCATGGGGACGCCGGCTGTGCCGCTTGGTTCTCCGTCATCATTCGCCTTTTGTATATGGTCGGTTTCGCCGATCAGATAAGCTGAGCAGTTATGAGTCGCATTCCAGTGCTGTTTTTTTATCTTTTGTATAAATTCCTGCGCTTCCTCTTCAGAAGCAGCACGGCTCAGGTGACAGATAAAACGCGATTTTTCAATCACAATCTCATGTTCACCCGTTTCTTTAACTGTTAAATAGCTGTGCAGCATGATTGCTGGACCCTCCTGACAAGCATTAAAAGACTTGTTTCTACAAATTCGAACAGACTTTAGAATTTTTGCGCATATTTTGGTATCATGAAAGAGTAAGATACTATATAAAAATGTTTTTTTCTAGAATATACGCATTCTTTCATTATAATTCGACATAAATTGCAGTTCAATTACATTTATAATAAAAATACATAACAACACCGTTACGGAGGGAGACAGATGAATAAATCGAAGATGGACTCCAAAGTTTTGGATTCTATACTTATGAAAATGCTGAAAACCGTGGACGGGAGTAAGGACGAGGTTTTTCAAATCGGAGAGCAGTCGCGCCAGCAATATGAGCAGCTGGTTGAAGAACTTAAACAGATCAAACAGCAGGTCTACGAAGTCATTGAGCTGGGCGACAAACTTGAAGTTCATACGCGGCACGCACGAAACCGCTTGTCTGAAGTAAGCAGAAATTTCCATAAGTTCAGCGAAGAAGAAATTCGCAACGCCTATGAAAAGGCGCACAAACTTCAAGTGGAACTGACGATGATCCAACAGCGTGAAAAGCAGCTGCGGGAGCGCAGAGATGATTTAGAACGCCGGCTTTTGGGGCTTCAGGAAATCATTGAACGGTCAGAATCATTGGTCAGCCAAATAACCGTCGTTCTGAATTACCTGAATCAAGACCTTCGCCAAGTAGGGCTTCTTCTTGCCGATGCGCAGGCTAAACAAGATTTCGGTTTAAGAATCATTGAAGCCCAAGAGGAAGAAAGAAAAAGAGTTTCCAGAGAAATTCATGACGGTCCCGCGCAAATGCTGGCAAATGTCATGATGAGATCGGAATTAATTGAACGGATCTTCCGCGACCGCGGCACGGAGGACGGATTTCAGGAAATCAGAAATCTGCGGCAGAATGTGCGGAATGCCCTTTACGAAGTCAGAAGGATTATATATGATTTAAGACCGATGGCATTGGACGATCTCGGGCTGATTCCGACACTGAGAAAATATCTTTATACAACTGAAGAATACAACGGAAAGGTGAAAATACATTTTCAGTGTATCGGAGACACGGAGAACCAAAGGCTTGCCCCGCAATTTGAAGTGGCGCTTTTCCGTCTCGCTCAGGAAGCCGTCACAAATGCACTCAAGCATTCAGAATCAGAGGAAATTACAGTAAAAGTGGAAGTAACCGCTGATTTTGTCGTTCTCATCATTAAGGACAACGGAAAAGGCTTTGATATTAAGGATGCTAAACAAAAGAAAAACAAGTCATTCGGCTTGCTGGGAATGAAAGAAAGAGTAGATCTGCTTGAAGGAACGATAACGATAGACTCTAAAATAGGTCTTGGGACATTTATCATGATTAAGGTTCCGTTATCTCTCGGCCTATAATTTGTTAAATAGAGCCAAAAGACATATTGACCGAACAGCGGCGTATATAGAACAATAGGATAAGGAGGCGTAGCGTGTGACTAAAGTAAATATTGTTATTATCGACGACCATCAACTATTCCGTGAGGGTGTAAAAAGAATATTGGATTTTGAACCTACCTTTGAAGTGGTAGCAGAAGGTGACGATGGAGATGAGGCGGCTCGAATCGTCGAGCATTATCATCCCGATGTTGTCATAATGGACATCAATATGCCGAATGTAAATGGAGTAGAGGCTACTAAACAGCTTGTTGAGCTGTACCCTGAATCTAAGGTGATTATCCTCTCCATCCATGATGATGAAAACTATGTGACTCATGCTTTAAAAACAGGTGCAAGAGGCTATCTCCTGAAAGAGATGGACGCAGATACTTTAATCGAAGCAGTGAAAGTGGTAGCCGAGGGCGGTTCTTACCTTCACCCGAAAGTAACCCACAATCTTGTCAACGAATTCCGCCGTCTTGCGACAAGCGGAGTTTCTGCTCATCCTCAGCATGAGGTTTACCCGGAAATCCGGAGACCATTACATATATTAACGAGACGGGAATGTGAAGTGCTGCAAATGCTTGCAGACGGAAAAAGCAACCGCGGAATCGGTGAATCATTGTTTATCAGTGAGAAAACAGTGAAAAACCACGTGAGTAATATTTTGCAGAAAATGAACGTTAATGACCGGACACAAGCCGTTGTCGTGGCCATTAAAAACGGCTGGGTAGAGATGCGTTAGCCATGTGTGAGAAGACTTGCCTGTTATGGCAAGTCTTTTTTTACAGCTGCATATCTATTAAAATACTTATTAAGTACTTAATAAGGCAGGTAAAGTGATGAAGATTGCAGTTGTAACAGACAGTACAGCATATATTCCGAAAGAGATGAGAGAAGAACATCATATTCATATGATTCCTCTCCAAGTGGTTTTCGGTGAAAAAACATTCCGCGAAGAAACAGAACTCGACTGGAGAAGTTTTTATAAAGAAGTAAAAAATCATGATGAGCTGCCGACTACGTCTCAGCCTTCTTTCGGTGAATTAATCGCATTGTACGAAGAACTGGGCAAAACATATGATGCAGTCATAAGCATACATTTGTCCAGCGGAATCAGCGGAACATATAACAGCGCCGCCTCGGCAAACACTATGGTTGATCATATTAAAGTTTATCCCTTTGATTCAGAGATCAGCTGTTTGGCACAAGGTTTTTATGCATTAAAGGCAGCACAGCTCATTAAAGACGGTATTGACTCACCGGAAGAGATTATAAAAGAGCTGGAAGAAATGAAAAAAACAGTCCGTGCGTATTTTATGGTGGACGATTTATCACACCTCCAGCGGGGCGGGCGTCTAAGCAGTGCTCAGGCTTTTATCGGTGGTCTGTTAAAGGTAAAGCCTATTCTTCATTTTGACAATAAGGTAATTGTTCCTTTTGAGAAGATTCGGACACGCAAAAAAGCGATTTCGAGAATTTTTGAGCTGTTTGGGGAGGATGCAAGTAAAGGAATCCCGATGCGGGCCGCTGTCATCCATGCAAACAGGGAAGAAGAAGCGGCGGATATTATACAGGAGTTAAGCGGTAAATATCCTCATGTCGAATTCTATAACAGCTATTTCGGTGCCGTGATCGGAACCCATTTGGGCGAAGGCGCCATCGGAATCGGCTGGTGCTTTAAAAACTAAGTGAAAATCTCCGTTTTCAAGGGCGGAGATTTTTTTATTTTTTAATTTTCGCAATTCGACAAGTGGGTTCCCGACAAGGCATACTTTGAGCAGAAAGGAGGCAGGGAGATGTCCGAAGGTGCTTCAGAATTTTCAGAGGTGCGGGATTTCTTTTACGGCCGGCATTTATTGAGATCTGAGATACCGTTTTCAGACCAGCGCATCAAGCGTTTTACAGAAAAAGAATATATAACGGCCGAGCCGTCAATCATCCGCCGGAAAAACCGTTACGTCTGCCAACGATGCGGTCAGTCTGATCAAGCCTGCTTTGCGGCATTTTGGGCGCCCTCTGCCAAAAGGCAGATTACCTATTGCCGTGCCTGTGTCGTGATGGGAAGGGCTGATGAACTGACATCATTATATTCTTGGAATCAAGCCCATGAAAACAGCTGGGAGCCTGTAAAGCTTTCTTGGGAAGGAACACTGACAGACGGACAGAAGCGGGCGGCCGCCGCGCTTACAGATGCGATAAAAGAGAGACAAGAGCTGTTAGTATGGGCGGTTTGCGGATCGGGGAAAACAGAGATGCTGTTTCCGGGTATCGAGTTTGCGCTGAATCACGGTTTGCGCGTCTGTGTCGCGACTCCGCGTACAGATGTCGTACTTGAACTGCTGCCGAGACTGAAAAAAGCATTTGAGAAAGTCGAAGTTTCTGCTTTGTACGGCGGCAGCGAGGACAAAGGCCGTCTGACTCCGTTAATGATTTCAACCGCTCACCAGCTGATGCGCTACCGAGACATTTTTGATGTCATGATAATAGATGAAGTAGATGCGTTTCCTTTTTCAGCCGATGAGACATTAAGATTCGCTGTTGATAAAGCGAGGAAGAAAAACAGCGCCCTTGTTTATGTAACGGCAACTCCTTCAGACACATTAAAAAAGAAGGCTGAAGCCGGTTTGCTGAAAAGCGTCCGCATACCGGCCAGATATCATCGGAAACCCCTCCCGGAGCCGCGTTTTTTGTGGTGCGGAAATTGGAAGAAGAAGCTTCAGAAAGGAAAACTGCCGCGCCCTGTAACGGATTGGGTCCGCCAAAAACTTCAATCACAGCTGCCGGTTTTCTTATTCGTTCCGTCTGTACATGTATTGAAAAAGACAACGGATTATTTTCAGAAATTAAATGTAAGGGCAGAAGGCGTTCATGCGGAAGACACATTCAGAAAGGATAAAGTGAAACGGTTCAGAGACGGCCGGCTTGACCTGCTGGTAACGACTACGATTTTAGAAAGAGGGGTTACCGTGCCCAAAGTTCAGACATGTGTCCTCGGCGCAGAAGCACCTATCTTTACTGAGAGCGCGCTCGTACAGATCGCGGGCAGAACGGGAAGGCATTATAAACATTTCAGCGGTGATGTCGTCATGTTTCATTTCGGAATTACAAACGGAATGAAAAAAGCAAAAAAACATATAGAACATATGAACAAATTGGCACAAAAAAGTAAATTGTTGGACTAGTTAATTTCAGAAAACGTGATACAGTATACTCATACTTTCCTATGAGGAGCTGTCAGCATGCTTGTCAATTCAAAAGAAATCGTATTAAAGGAACTTCTCGACCGCCATATGTCTCAGCTTCATATGAAATGCACATGCCGGGTATGCAAAAATGATGTACTGGCACTTTCATTAAACCGGGCTGAGCCGGCATATGTTACAGATAAAAAGAAAGTTGCTTATGCAAAAGCAGAGATAGTTGATAAACAGAAAAATACGGCGCTGCTTGTCATTCTGGCTGAATCAGCGGCGATTGTTTCGGTTAATCCAAGCGAGTTCTGTGAAACTCGGGAAGGAGCGTAATATCTCTGAATTGTTTATTGTGTGACTCACCAATTTCAAGTTCATTGACTTGGAGATCTCTGTTTTCTCTGGCACCCGAGCAAGAGATGTGCAGCATATGCAGCAGCCAATTCGAAAAAATTGAAGGCCCCGTATGCAGTATATGCGGGAGGCCTCAGGAATCAAATGAAAAATGCGCTGATTGTGCGGCCCGGGAATCAAAAACGGAAAAGCGCTTTTTGCTGCGGCAAAACCGTTCGGTATATTTGTATAATGATGCGATGAAGGACTCATTGGCCCGTTTTAAATTCAGGGGTGATGCGAAAATCATTCAAGCATTTGAACGTGACTTTTCTGCCGGCTTTAAAGCGGCATATCCATCAAATACACATACTCTCATCCCTACTCCGCTGAGCGGCGAACGGCTGGCGGAACGCGGATTCAATCAATCCGAACTGCTGGCCTCTCTGCTCGGAATGCCCGTCATTTCCCCCCTCATCCGACTGAACAACGAAAAACAATCCAAAAAGAGCAAAACAGACAGGCTGTCTGCAGAAAAAAAGTTTTCAGCAGCCGAAAACTCCGCCGAAGGTATGAACGTCATTTTAATAGATGATATTTATACGACGGGCGCCACACTTCACCAAGCCGCCGAAGTCCTGCTGACAGTGGGTAAAGCGTCATCGGTCTCCTCTTTTACTTTAATCAGGAGCTAAATCATTCTTTTTTTCTGCCGATATAATTGATAGAAATATAAGGCAGATTAAAGAAGGAATAGGAGTTAATACGATGGGTGAATTGGCGAATTGTCCAAAATGCAATGCTTTATTTTTTAAAACGAACCTGCAGACCGTGTGCCAGGCATGTATTAAAGAAGAAGAAAAAGCATTTGAAACCGTCTATAAATTTTTGAGAAAGCAGATCAACAGACAGTCGACGATGCAGCAGATCACTGAGGAAACAGGTGTGGATGAAGAGCTGATCCTCAAGTTTATCAAACAAAAAAGAATTCAGATCAGCCAGCTTCCGAATTTGGCATATCCTTGCGAAAGGTGCGGAAATCCAATCAGGACGGGGAAATTTTGCAAGTCCTGTCAGACAGATATTGAGTCGCAATTAGACCATATGAACCAAAAAACAGCCGCTGAATTCGAAGAGAAAAACAGTACAAAAGACACATACTATGCCTATAATACCAAAAACACCTGATTCCCTAAACTAACTGATAACGCAGTCGATAAAAGAATTAGACTGCGAACAGAAAGCGAGAGGAATCCTATGAAAATCAATCAGTACGGAACACAATCCGTTAATCCATACCAAAAAAATTACGAAAAGCAAGCCGTACAAAAAGAGGCTGCAAAGCCGAAGGACAAAGTGGAAATTTCTTCTCATGCAAAAGAGCTTCAAAATGCGTCAGATGCGGTCACTAAAACACGACAGGAAAAAATCGCTCAGCTTAAAGCGGATATAGAGAGCGGAACATATAAAATAGATTCAAACAGCATCGCTGAAAACATAGTGAATTTCTATAAAAAGCAATAAAAAGGAGAAAGCCAATGTCAGCAAAGCCAATTATTGATCAACTGAAGCGACTTTGCGCACTGCATGAACATCTGCTCACGCTGTCTGAGGAGAAAACGGAAGCGCTGAAAGCAGGTAAAACAAAAGAGCTCTCCAACATATTGACCAAAGAGCAAAAGTATATTCAGGCAATCGGGCAGACTGAGGAAGAGCGAATCAGGTTAACTTCTCAGTTTCTCAGCCGCGGTGAGGACAATACAATTGCTGCATGCATCTCCAGAACTTCAGGCAGTGAAAAACAGGAGCTTGAAGGGTTATTTCACTCTTTGTCTGCGCTTCTTGACCGTCTGAAAGAAGTGAATGAGATGAACAAACAGCTCACGATTCAGGCTTTACAATTCATCTCCGGGGCATTCGATATGATCATGCCGGGTGAAAAAGAGAATATGAATTATAAAGAGCCGCAAGCGGCGCGCAAGCCTGTCAGCCGTTTGACATTATTCGATTCAAAAGCTTAGAACGGAGGATTTTCAATGCCATCGACTTTTATGGGGCTCGAAACAGCAAGGCGTGCATTGAGTGCGCAGCAGACTGCATTGAGCACAGTTTCAAATAACGTTGCAAATGCAAATACAGAAGGATATACGAGGCAGCGCGTCACATTACAATCGACGAGCCCTTATCCCGCAGTATCAAAAAACAGTGATCTGACGGCCGGCCAAATCGGAACAGGAGTAAAAGCCGGTTCAGTTGAGCGCGTCAGAGACAGTTTTTTAGACTATCAGTACAGAACTGAAAATACAAAATTAGGGTACTATACAGCCCGTTCCAATTCATTGTCGCAAATGGAAGGCGTCATGAAAGAGCTTGATGATAACGGATTAAACGGATCGCTCAGTTCGTTTTGGAATGCCCTTCAGGATCTGGCGACGAATCCGGAAAATACGGGAGCGCGCTCAGTTTTGCAGGAGCAGGGGAAATCTCTTGCCGAAAGTTTTAACTATATATCTACCTCTTTGACTAACATTCAGGGTGATATTAAAAAGAACCTGGATAACACAGCGGATCAGGTCAATTCCATTCTCAATCAGCTGAATGACCTTAACAATCAAATAGCGGCAGTTGAGCCGAGCGGTATGCTCCCTAATGATTTGTATGACCAAAGAGACAGATTGATTGATCAATTATCTTCTATGGCAAATATTAAAGTTTCATATAATAAGTCGGGCGGACATGCCTTGGCGACTGCTGAGGGCACGGTTAACGTCGAATTGCTGAACGGAAACAACAATTCTCTCGGTACGCTGCTCGACGGTAACACAAAAACAGTTTCAGAAATGAAAATCAACTACGATAAGGACAGCGGCCTCGTGTCGAGTGTGTCAGTCGGCAGCAATACGGTCAATGCGGATGCATTTACCGGAAAAGGCTCACTCTTAGGTCTTATTGAATCATACGGCTATATGTCAAACGGAGAAGAAAAAGGTCTTTATCCTGAAATGCTGACGGCTCTTGACAATATGGCGCTGTCCTTTGCTGACGCGTTTAATGCAGTTCATGAAAAAGGGAAGACCTATACAGGCGAACAGGGTGCAGCATTTTTTGATTTCAGCGGCGGTGAAGCGGTGCCGGCAAAAGGTGCGGCAGCGAAAATAAAAGTCAGTGACAAAATCCTTGCGTCTACTGATAATATCGCAGCGTCGTTAAACGGAGAAAAAAGTGACGGCACCAACGCGACAAATCTTGCAGCCGTACAGAACAGCAAGCTGACTATTAACGGTGAAACCACTACAATTAATGACTTTTATGAATCCCTTATCGGAAAGCTGGGCGTTAATTCACAAAAAGCGGCCAATCTTATGAACAACTCTGAAAGCAACACCCTTTCAGCCGATGAACGGAGACAATCAGTCAGTGCAGTGTCTTTAGATGAAGAAATGACAAATATGATTCAGTTTCAGCACGCTTATAATGCTGCTGCGCGGATCATAACGATGCAAGATGAAATATTCGATAAAATTATTAACGGTATGGGCACCGGAGGAAGATAGGAGATAAGTAAATGAGAGTAACTCAAGGGATGATCGCAAAAAATTCTCTTCGATTTATCGGCTCAAGTTATGACAAGCTCGATCGGCTTCAGCAGCAAGTGTCTACGGGGAAAAAAATCACGAAAGCTTCTGATGATCCGGTCGTTGCAATGAAGGGAATGCAGTACCGTACTCAGCTTGCGCAGGTAAACCAGTATCAGCGGAATGTTTCGCAAGGCTTTACATGGCTGGAAAACTCGGAATCAAGCGTAAACTCGGAAACGGATATTATGGGGAAAATCCGGGACTTGATGGTTCAGGCGAAAAGTGATTCGAACGGTGAAACAGAATTGAAAGCAATCGGTACAGAAATCGGCCAGCTGAAAAAGCAGCTCGTTTCTGTCGCGAATACTCAGGTAAACGGACGTTATCTGTTTAACGGAACAAATTCAGACGTCCCGCCGATCACTGAAAATGCCGACGGCACATATACGTACAACTATGAGAATTATACAGGTACTTCGGATGTTAACATCAACATCTCGAACGGAGCAGTGCTGAAAGTGAATTCTGATCCGAACTCAGCTTTCGGAGGCGTCGCACAAAATGGAGATAATGTTTTTGAATTTCTTAACTCCTTAGAAGCCTCTTTAAGCAAAGGCACGCTGTCCGAAGCAGATTCAGATCAAATTCTGTCAGATATTGACGGTTTTACTGATAAAATGAATGCTGAAAAATCCAATATCGGCGCACGCACAAACCGGTTGGAACTCATTCAGACAAGATTGGAATCACAAGCGGCAACCGCTGAAAAAGTATTGTCCGATAATGAAGATGTAGAAATGGAAGATGTAATTGTTGATTATTTATCTCAACAGACGGTTCATAGAGCAGCGCTGTCAGTGAATGCGAATATCATTCAGCCGTCACTGATTGACTTTCTGAAATAATATAACTGACCGTCTTCAGTATATAAAAAAGCGACTCACACCAGGGAGATCGCTTTTTTTACTAAAATATTATAAATAGGAGGGGTCTCTGTGCAGATGCCGAGATTGATTATTGACAGTGTGCCTGCTAAAATCGGTATAACCTTTCAAAAGGAAGAAATCGAGATGGAACAGCCGCCCGCTGACCTGGAAATCGAGCAGCCGCCGGCAGAGCTGAACATTGAAAGCACGCCGGCCAAACTGACGATTGACCAGACGAGGGCGTGGGAGAACTTGAATCTCAAATCATTTGAAAAGCTGAACGCTGAAGCCGCCCAGAAAGGTGCGGAAGCCTGCAGCGAGTTTATCGCAAAAACAGTCAGGGAAGGGAAGGAAATGGCGGCTATCGAAAAGAAAACGGGCAATGTGATGGCCCGGCAGGCAGCAGATGTCAGACCGCCCGATCCATTCGGCGAATTCAGCGACTTTCTGCCTGCGCAGTTTCTCGTCGACATTGACTGCATTCCTTCAAAGCTTACGATTGGTATTGAAGCCCGCAAACCTTCAATTGAAGCAGCCGTCAATAAACCTGTATGGAATTATACGCCGGGGAAAGTTCAGATTGATATGATGCAAGACCCTAAGGTGACGATTTCGGTTGACGATGGCAACGCAGAATAAAAGATGAAAGTGGTAAAGGATTGTGAAGCATGATAATTAAAACAAAATATCACGGAGAAATCAGAATAGACGAAGGGCAGATTATCTCATTTGAAAACGGCCTGCCGGGATTTAATGACGAGACTCAATTTGTTGTTCTTCCTTTGTCGGAAGATTCACCGTTTTTGGCGCTGCAGTCTGTCAAACAGGAGCACATCGCCTTTATTGTCGCCAGTCCGTTTATTTTCTTTAAAGGGTACGAATTTGACATTGACCATGCGACGCTTGAACTTTTGCATATTGAAGATATAGAGGACGTCGAAGTGATGGCGATTTTAACGCTGGAAGAGCCTTTTGAAAACACGACCGCCAATTTAAAAGCGCCGATTATCGTCAATAAAAAGGAAATGAAGGCGAAACAAATCATTTTACATGATGCTTCCTATGAAACAAAACATCTGATAGGAGGAGGATCATGCTAGTTCTCTCAAGAAAAGTGAATGAGTCCATTCAGATCGGGCCGGATATTGAAATAAAGGTGATCGCCATCGAAGGAGAACAAGTGAAGCTGGGAATTGAAGCGCCTCAGCACGTAGATATTCACAGGAAAGAAATCTACTTGTCGATCCTGGAAGAGAACAACAGAGCTGTATCTTTTAATACTGATTTATTACTTAACTTATCCTCACAAAAAAAGTGAGGATTTTTTTATTTTCAATATAAACAATAGAAACGGCCATCCGATATATATAGTGTAGCCAATGAGAGGAAATATTTTCTTCAGAATGACGCTGCGCAAATGCACAAGGACGTGCGAAAAACAATTCAGGGAGGAAATACAAAATGAGAATCAACCACAATATCGCGGCTCTTAACACTAGCCGTCAGCTGAATGCAGGTTCAAACTCTGCTGCAAAAAACATGGAAAAATTATCTTCAGGTCTTCGCATCAACCGCGCTGGTGATGACGCTGCGGGTCTTGCGATCTCTGAAAAAATGCGTTCCCAAATCCGCGGTTTAGACATGGCTTCTAAAAACGCTCAAGACGGAATCTCTCTTATCCAAACGGCTGAGGGTGCATTAAACGAAACTCACAGCATTCTTCAGCGTATGAGCGAGCTTGCTACACAAGCGGCTAACGACACGAACACTACTTCTGACCGTGCTGAGTTACAAAAAGAAATGGATCAGCTTTCTTCTGAAGTAACTAGAATTTCTACAGACACAGAATTCAACACAAAGAAATTACTTGATGGTACAGCAACTGACCTGACTTTCCAAATCGGTGCCAATGAAGGTCAAACTATGAAACTTTCAATTAATAAAATGGATTCTGAAAGTCTTGCTGTTGGGACTGCTACTGCAGGAATTGATATCTCTACTTCCGCAGATGCAGCATCTACTGCTCTTACAACAATCAAAACAGCTATCGACACAGTTTCAAGCGAGCGCGCTAAACTTGGTGCGGTTCAAAACCGTTTAGAGCACACAATCAACAACCTTGGTACTTCTTCTGAGAACCTGACTTCTGCTGAATCACGTATCCGTGACGTAGACATGGCTTCTGAGATGATGGAGTACACGAAAAACAACATCCTTACTCAGGCTTCTCAAGCTATGCTTGCGCAAGCTAACCAACAGCCTCAGCAAGTTCTTCAATTGCTGAAAGGTTAATGACGGAAAGATCCTGGTTCTCCAGGGTCTTTTTTTTATTTCTTCAGCTATCTCCCCCTTCAGCAAGCCAAAGAACCCTATTGACAAAATGAAACATTATATTTTGCAGTTAAATTATTGAAAACCTTTTAATATGACCGATATAAGAATAAGATCATACATTTATGGAGCTGTGATATGATAAACAGTCGGAAACTCACTGTTGTCATAGAGCCGTCTACGACTAAACGCCGAAAAGGAGAGGGTACATATGGTCACAAGAATCACAGGCCTTAATTCCGGTCTTGATGTAGATTCTCTGGTGAAAAAAATGATGGATGCCGAAAAGCAGCCGCTTAATAAATTAAACCAGCAAAAGCAGACGCTTGAATGGAAGCGCGATGCTTATCGGGAAGTGAATACCCAGATTGCCGACATGTATTCTACGACATTTAATAATATGCTGATGTCCACAAACTGGAATAAAAAAACAGTAACAAGTTCGGATTCCAGTGTCAGCGCGGTGGCCGTCAGTGCTGAGCAGAATATTTCAACGAGTATGTCTGTACAGCAGCTGGCCACTTCGACGACATATAAATCATCAGGGGCCATCAATTTCACTTCAGGTCAGAGCCAAACATTGAAATTCAATGTCACAAATCCGGGTGAAACGAAGCCGACTGAGGTAAACGTCACGATCGCCGCAACCGATACGATTGACGATGTCATTTCCAAACTGAACAGCTCGGGTCTCGGAGTGACGGCTTTAAAAGAGAAAATTTCCAACGGCACGGATTATGTGGACACGATTGCGTTCACTTCCAATAAAACGGGGGAAGGATTTACCCTTGCCGCAGGTGATGACGCAACCAAAAGCTTTCTGAAAGATCAGCTCGGTTTTGCCGTTGATGATGCAACAAATGAACTGACGGCCAATGCCGAAGGGAAAAACGCGAAGTTTACGTTCAACGGGCTTGAAATGACAAAAACGTCAAATAACTTTACGATCAACGGCATCAAATACACGCTGAACAGCGTGACGGACAGCAATAAAACGGTTACGATTAACAGCACGACTGATACGGACGGCATTTTTGACAACATTAAAGATTTCGTTGATAAATACAATACGTTAATTAAAAGTGCAAACGAGAAGGTAACAGAATCAAAATACCGCGATTATAAGCCGCTAACCGATGAACAAAGAGAAGCGATGACCGATAAGCAGATTGAGCAGTGGGAGGCAAAGGCCAAAAGCGGGTTATTACGGAGCGACAGCACGCTGCAGAACGGTTTGGCTGAAATGCGGCTTGATCTGTACTCAACGGTTACGATTGACGGAAAAAAATATCAGCTTGCCGATTTCGGTATAGAGACGTCTAGTTATGAGGATCAAGGAAAGTTTGGAAAGCTCGTCATTAAAGACGAAGCGAAACTGAAACAGAAAATTACCGAGAACCCCTCTCTCGTGGCTAAGCTGTTTAATGCAGACAGTACAAGTACGATTACAGACAGCTCAACCGGTAAGACTATCAAAAACCCGGAGGAGCAGGGGATTGCCCGGAGATTAAAAGACACATTAAACAAAATGCAGACTCAAATTTCAAAACAGGCGGGTACAGAAAGCTCGGTATCATCCAGCTTTGCCATCGGAAAAAGTTTGAATGAAATAGAAACAAATATTTCCAATATGAAAACGAAGCTGGATGACATCGAATCGAGATATTATAAAAAGTTCAGCGCACTGGATACGGCATTGGAGAAATTGAACAGCCAATCTTCATATCTCACGTCAATGTTAGGATCTTCAACATCATAACCTTGGAGGTTTTATAAAAATGGCAATAAATAATCCTTTTGCTGCTTATCAGCAGACATCCGTCTTTACAGCCGCTCCGGAAGAGCTGACCCTTATGCTTTATAACGGCTGCCTGCGATTCATTAAGCTGGCAAGGCAGGCGATGAAGCAAAACAACCTTGAAGCCAAAAATGAAAATATCGTAAAGGCGCAAAACATCATTCAAGAGCTCAGCATCACGTTAAACCGGGAGATTGAGATATCTGAACAGATGTCATCCATTTATGATTACATCCGCCGCCGACTGATCGATGCGAACGTGCAGAATAACGAAGAGTTTTTAGATGAAGCGGAAAAGCTCGTTACTGAATTTCGCGACACGTGGAAGCAGGCCATGCAGAGTGAACGGAAAAACAGCCACGGCGCGGGCGGCCTTGCCTGATGAACAGCAATGTCTTTTCTTTGTATAACGAAACGAAGAACATGTACGCCGCACTGAAGGACGCCCCGGAAAGCGACGGTCTCATCAGCAGCGTTACGGCATTTACGGAGAAAAGGGAGGAGATGCTTGCGGGCATAAAGCCGCCTTTTTCCGAAGAAGAAAAAACGCTGCTTCAGCAGGTGGCCGCGATGGACCGCCTGATTACCGGCGAAGTAAAACGGATTCAGGATGGTATCCGAAATGAAATAAAAACGCTTAAGAAAAAACGAATCTACCATAATACGTATTTCAATCCGTATCATCAAACGACAAGTGACGGCCGTTTTTACGACAAACGCAAATAGGTGAGTGTTTTGAGAAGTTTGAACGATTACCATTTGGTGTCAGCCTACTACCAGCTTCTTTTTACGATTGATGAGGGGCTTTGCTACCTGTTGGACACGCAGGATGATTTTTTTAAGACGGAGGGCGAGCGGATTTACAACGATTTGATTCAGGCTTTTTTTCATCTCGATTCCTCTCATGCGCTTCTGCTGTCTATCATTGAGTGCCGATGCGTGGAGACGGCGATCCGCTCATTTGACGAGATCTTTCAGGATTTCAGCATGTTAAATGATTATGATTTCCCGTCCGCCCCTTTTCAGGAGTTTTTAAAAACCATCTTTCTGCCGCATTATAAGCTGTGGATGGAGCAGACGCACGACTGCATCAAACCGTATGTTCTTCACTAGACCTGCTGCAAGCGGCAGGTCTTTTGCCTGCGTCCTCCGCATATACTTATAATCCTGGCGGAAGCTGCCGGATAAAACCGACACCATTCGTCATCGTTCACCGAATTTACACATTATTTTAACGTTTCAGCAGGGATCAGAAGGGGTAAAAGAGAAATAGTTACATATCCTTAGATAAAGGGAGGCGTTCTTTGATGAACTACAATATCAGAGGAGAAAACATTGAGGTTACACCTGCGTTAAAGGATCATGTGGAGAGAAAAATCGGCAAGCTGGAGCGATATTTCGAGCAGAGCGTCAATGCCGATGTGAACGTCAACTTAAAATTCTATAATGATAAGGAATCCAAAGTTGAAGTCACCATTCCGATGACTGATCTGGCGCTTCGTTCTGAAGTGCACAACGAGGATATGTACAATGCAATTGATCTCGCAACAAACAAGCTGGAACGTCAAATCCGAAAGCATAAAACTAAAGTCAACCGAAAATTCCGCGAGCAGGGTCTTCCGAAACATTATTTCGAGAACGGCAGCGCTGCTGATACGGGCGTAGCGGTTCAGGACGAAATTGAAGATGACAGCCCGGAAATTGTCCGTCAAAAGCGTTTTAATTTAAAACCGATGGATAATGAAGAAGCGATTCTCCAAATGAATATGCTCGGACATAATTTCTTCGTATTCACCAACGCGGAGACGAATCTCACAAACGTCGTTTACCGCAGAAATGACGGCAAATACGGATTAATTGAACCGACTGAATAAACCCATCCAGCCTTCCGTGAACGCGCGGAAGGTTTTTCTCTATCTTTACCTGCAAATTCTTTGGAAATAGCAAAAGGTATGTTATGATAATGAGAGGTATACATGGACAGAAAATTATCATTTATTCCATGCAAAATCTGCATGTGAACATAGAGGAGCGTTATAGATGCTTGGGATTTTAAATAAAATGTTTGATCCGACCAAACGTGCGCTGAACAAATACGAAAAAATAGCAAATGACATTGATGCCGTAAGAGGAGATTATGAAAATCTCTCTGACGAGGCGCTTAAACATAAAACGGCAGAATTTAAAGAGCGGCTTGAAAAAGGAGAAACGACGGATGACCTTCTTGTCGAAGCGTTTGCCGTCGTTCGTGAAGCTTCCCGCCGCGTAACCGGCATGTTCCCGTTTAAAGTACAGCTGATGGGGGGCATCGCCCTTCATGAAGGGAACATCTCCGAAATGAAAACAGGGGAAGGGAAAACGCTGACGTCCACGCTTCCCGTGTATTTAAATGCGTTGACGGGAAAAGGCGTTCACGTCGTAACGGTCAACGAATATCTGGCGAGCCGTGATGCCCAGCAAATGGGAGAGATTTTTGCGTTTCTCGGGCTTACAGTCGGCCTGAACCTGAATTCGATGTCAAAAGACGAAAAGCGCGAAGCTTACGCAGCCGATATCACGTATTCAACGAACAATGAACTCGGTTTTGATTATTTGCGTGACAACATGGTGCTCTATAAAGAACAGATGGTGCAGCGCCCGCTTCATTTTGCCGTTATTGATGAAGTCGATTCAATTTTAGTCGATGAAGCGAGAACGCCATTGATTATTTCCGGACAAGCTCAGAAGTCCACAAAACTGTACGTGCAGGCAAATGCGTTTGTCCGCACACTCAAGAAAGATCAGGATTATACGTATGACGTCAAAACGAAGGGCGTTCAGCTGACGGAAGAAGGAATGACGAAGGCTGAAAAAACGTTCGGCATCGACAATCTGTTTGATGTCAAAAACGTGGCCTTGAACCACCATATCAACCAGGCTTTAAAAGCCCATGCGGCGATGCAGAAAGACGTGGATTATGTTGTTGAGGACGGCCAGGTCGTCATCGTTGATTCCTTCACCGGCCGTCTGATGAAAGGACGCCGCTACAGCGAAGGTCTTCACCAGGCGATTGAGGCGAAAGAAGGCCTGGAGATTCAAAATGAAAGCATGACATTGGCGACGATTACGTTCCAAAACTATTTCCGTATGTACGAAAAGCTGGCCGGTATGACCGGTACCGCAAAAACGGAAGAGGAAGAATTCCGCAATATTTATAACATGCAGGTTGTATCCATCCCGACCAACCAGCCGGTCATCCGTGACGACCGTCCGGACTTGATCTACCGCTCAATGGAAGGGAAATTCAAGGCGGTGGCGGAGGATGTCGCCCAGCGCTACATGACCGGACAGCCGGTTCTTGTCGGTACGGTTGCCGTTGAAACGTCTGAATTGATTTCTAAACTTCTGAAAAACAAAGGGATTCCGCATCAGGTGCTGAATGCCAAAAACCATGAGCGTGAAGCTCAGATTATTGAAGAAGCGGGACAAAAAGGCGCTGTCACGATTGCGACCAACATGGCGGGACGCGGAACCGACATTAAACTCGGCGAAGGCGTAAAAGAGCTTGGCGGCCTTGCAGTCGTCGGTACGGAACGCCACGAATCCCGCCGGATTGACAATCAGCTCCGCGGACGTTCAGGACGTCAGGGAGACCCGGGCATCACACAATTTTATCTTTCAATGGAAGATGAATTGATGCGCCGTTTCGGAGCTGAACGGACGATGGCGATGCTTGACCGTTTCGGTATGGATGACTCCACGCCGATTCAGAGCAAAATGGTGTCACGCGCCGTGGAATCATCTCAAAAACGTGTCGAAGGAAACAACTTTGATTCACGTAAACAGCTTCTTCAATATGACGACGTGCTCCGTCAGCAGCGCGAAGTCATTTACAAGCAGCGTTTTGAAGTCATTGACTCTGAAAACCTGCGTGACATTGTGGAAGGCATGATCAAGTCTTCTCTGGAGCGTGCGATTGCCGCTTATACGCCGAAAGAGGAGCTTCCGGAAGAATGGAATCTCGACGGCCTCGTGGAGCTGGTGAATTCAACGTATCTTGATGAAGGCGCACTTGAAAAGAGCGATATCTTCGGAAAAGAACCGGATGAGATGCATGAGATGATCATGGACCGCATCATGACAAAATATAATGATAAAGAAGAGAATTTTGGCACAGAGCAGATGCGTGAATTTGAAAAAGTCATCGTATTGCGTGCCGTTGATTCAAAATGGATGGATCATATTGATGCGATGGATCAGCTGCGTCAAGGGATTCACCTCCGCGCTTATGCGCAGACAAATCCGCTTCGTGAATATCAAATGGAAGGCTTCGCAATGTTTGAGCACATGATTGAGTCCATTGAGGACGAAGTTGCGAAATTCGTCATGAAGGCCGAGATTGAAAGCAATCTGGAACGCGAAGAAGTTGTTCAGGGCCAAACGACGGCTCATCAGCCGCAGGACGGCGATGAGGCCAAACAAGCGAAAAAAGCGCCGGTGCGCAAAGTTGTGGATATCGGACGCAACGCGCCTTGCCATTGCGGCAGCGGAAAAAAATATAAAAATTGCTGCGGCCGGACAGAATAGTCTCGACTGTATGAAGCGAACATGACCGGGTCTGCGTCTTATGGCGCCCCGGATCTTTTAATGAGGTGAATGGAATGGAATTATCAGAAATCAGGGCAGAGCTCGAAAATATGGCTTCTCGTTTAGCGGACTTCAGGGGGTCTCTTTGACCTCGAATCAAAGGAAGCCCGCATTGCAGAATTAGATGAAAAGATGGCGGAACCGGAATTCTGGAATGACCAGCAGAAGGCCCAAACCGTCATCAATGAAGCGAACGGTCTGAAAGAATACGTGAACTCCTATCATCAGCTGAGCGAGTCTCACGAAGAGCTGCAAATGACACATGATCTTTTAAAAGAAGAACCTGACCAGGACCTTCAGCAAGAGCTTGAAAAAGAGCTGAAGTCATTAACGAAGGAATTGAATGAATTTGAGCTTCAGCTGCTGCTCAGTGAACCATATGACAAAAACAACGCGATTTTAGAACTTCATCCGGGGGCCGGCGGTACGGAATCCCAGGACTGGGGTTCCATGCTGCTCAGAATGTATACCCGCTGGGCGGAAAGACGCGGTTTCAAAGTTGAAACGCTTGATTATCTCCCAGGAGATGAAGCAGGAATTAAGTCAGTCACACTGCTTATTAAAGGCCACAATGCATACGGCTATTTAAAAGCGGAAAAAGGCGTACACCGCCTCGTGCGGATTTCTCCATTTGATTCATCAGGCCGCCGTCACACGTCATTCGTGTCATGTGAAGTCATGCCTGAATTCAATGAAGAAATCGACATTGATATTCGTACCGAAGATATTAAAGTTGATACGTACCGGGCGAGCGGTGCCGGCGGACAGCACGTCAATACGACTGATTCAGCCGTTCGGATCACCCACCTGCCGACAAATGTAGTCGTCACGTGCCAGACGGAACGTTCACAAATCAAAAACCGCGACCGGGCGATGAAAATGCTCAAAGCGAAGCTGTATCAGCGCAGAATTGAAGAACAGCAGGCGGAGCTTGACGAAATCCGCGGCGAACAGAAAGAAATCGGCTGGGGCAGCCAAATCCGCTCGTACGTCTTCCATCCGTACTCCATGGTGAAAGATCACCGCACCAATACAGAAATGGGGAACGTGCAGGCGGTTATGGACGGAGATATCGATATCTTCATTGACGCCTATTTACGTTCTAAACTGTCGTAATCCGGGAACACACCTGCCTTTGGCAAGGTGTGTTTTTTTATCCGTTCTCTTTTTCCATTTTTCACAACAGCGCTTTAGCAAATTAATACGGTATTTGGCTGTTATTTACTTCTAAGCCGGGAAGACTTAAAATGCTATCGAGAGAAAATCGGAGAACGGAGGATTTTGCATGGATGTGAATCACAATAAGCCGCTCCGTCTGATCAAAGATTATATATACATCATGATCGGCGCGGCGATTACGGGGATCGTGTTTAACGTATTTTTGCTGCCGAACCGTATAGCAGCGGGGGGAGTAAGCGGGATCAGCACCATTTTAGAAACGTTTGGTTTTGAACCGGCTTACGTGCAGTGGATTATTAACATCCCTTTGTTTATCGCCGGAGTGATCATTCTCGGCGGGAAGTTCGGAATGAAGACACTGGTCGGTTCCATCGTTCTGCCGCTCGCCGTCTATTTAACAAGAGATCTGCCTGCCGCGACGACCCATGAACTGCTGGCGGCGATTTTCGGAGGCGTCGGGATCGGAACGGGAATCGGCATCGTGTATCTCGGCAAAGGCTCCACGGGGGGAACGGCTCTGGCGGGGCAGATCATTCACAAATACACGGGGCTGTCGCTGGGAACGTGCCTTGCCATCATGGACGGATTAATTGTGCTGAGCGCGATGCTCGTTTTCGGAGTGGAGCAGGGACTGTATGCGATGCTCGGGGTATTTATTTCAAGCAAAACGATTGATGTCGTGCAGGTCGGGTTCAACCGCTCCAAAATGGCTTTAATCATTACGCAGCATGAAGAAGCCGTCAGATCGGCTGTGTTTAAAGAAATCGACAGGGGCGTGACGAAGATTTCCGCAGTCGGCGGGTATACGGAACATGACCGGCCGATCTTAATGTGTGTCGTCGGCCAGACCGAATTCACAAAACTGAAACAAATCGTCAAACAAATTGATGAGTCAGCCTTTGTCATTGTCGCAGACGCAAGCGAGGTGCTCGGCGAGGGTTTCAAACGCGCGTAAACGGGGTTATAATAGCGAAGGGGTGCATCTTACATATGAAATCAAAATGGGCGCTGCTGGCGCTGGTTCTGACCATGTCCGTCCTGCTGGCGGCATGCGGCGGATCCAATGAATCGAAAAAAGAAAGCTCTGACAGCTCAGGCGGATCAAAAGCTTCTGCGTCAGCAGGAGAAGAGCTTTATCAGCAAAGCTGTATCGGCTGCCACGGAAAAGACTTAGAAGGCGGCGGAGGTCCGAATTTACAGGAAGTCGGCGGGAAGTATGATGAAGCTAAAATTGAAAGCATCATTAAAAACGGACGCGGCAATATGCCGAGCCATCTTGTAAATGATAAGGAAGCCGCTGAGATCGCAAAATGGCTGTCACAGAAAAAATAACAGAAAAACCTTGCCTGTTATAGGGGCAAGGTTTTTTCACGGTCTGGGAATGAAAAGAAACTGTAATAGTAATATGTCTAAATTTGACGTATAATGAAGTGTACTGAGGAAAAGGAACTTTCAGATTTTTCATCTGTTTCCTGGTAAACCGGCCATAAACCGCAGTATTTTTACGAACTCTATGGCTGCAAGACATAATTAAAAGATTAGGTGATTTCATGATAGAGATGAAAGAAGTATATAAATCCTATCCGAACGGTGTAAAAGCGATTAACGGGCTGTCAGTCATGATTCATCCCGGAGAATTTGTATATGTCGTGGGACCGAGCGGAGCCGGTAAATCTACTTTTATTAAAATGATTTACAGAGAAGAAAAGCCGACAAAAGGACAAATATTGATTAATCATAAAGATCTCGCGTCTGTAAAAGAAAAAGAGATTCCTTTCGTGCGGCGTAAAATAGGTGTTGTTTTCCAAGATTTTAAACTTCTTCCGAAACTGACGGTATTTGAAAACGTCGCGTTCGCGCTTGAGGTGATCGGAGAGCAGCAGTCCGTTATTAAAAAACGCGTGCTCGAAGTGCTCGATCTTGTGCAGCTGAAGCATAAAGCGCGGCAGTTTCCCGACCAGCTTTCCGGAGGAGAACAGCAGCGTGTTTCCATCGCAAGATCCATCGTCAACAATCCTGACGTCGTGATAGCTGACGAACCGACGGGCAACCTTGATCCGGTAACATCATGGGAAGTCATGAAGACGCTGGAAGAGATTAATAACCGCGGAACGACCGTCGTGATGGCGACACACAATAAAGAAATAGTAAACACCATGAAGAAACGGGTCATCGCGATCGAAGACGGAATTATTGTGCGTGATGAGTCAAGAGGGGAGTATGGTTCTTATGATTAAAATTCTCGGGCGCCATTTGCGTGAGAGTTTTAAATCTCTCGGAAGAAACACATGGATGACATTTGCATCCATCAGCGCCGTTACCGTTACATTGATTTTGGTCGGCGTGTTTTTAGTCATTATGCTGAATTTAAACAACATGGCTAAAAATGCTGAAAAAGAAGTGGAAATTAAAGTATTAATCGATCTGACGTCTAATAAGAAAACGCAGGATACGCTGCAGAATGAGATTAAAGACATCTCGGGAATCCAAAGCGTAGAGTTTTCATCTAAAGATAAAGAGCTTGATCAATTGGTCAAAAGCTTCGGCGACAGCGGAAAGGCCATGAAAATGCAAGATCAGGAAAACCCGCTGAACAACGCGTTTATCGTCAAAACGACAGATCCGCATGATACGCCGAAAGTCGCGAAAAAAATTGAGAAGCTGGATCATGTGTATAAAGTGACATACGGGAAAGAAGAAGTCAGCCGTCTGTTTAAGATCGTCGGGGTGTCACGCAATATCGGGATTGCGTTAATCATCGGCCTTCTGTTCACGGCGATGTTCTTAATTTCAAATACAATTAAAATCACGATTTTCGCCAGAAGAAAAGAGATTGAAATCATGAAGCTTGTCGGCGCGACAAACTGGTTTATCCGCTGGCCGTTCTTCCTGGAAGGGCTACTGCTGGGGGTATTCGGTTCTATCATACCGATCGCTCTCGTGCTGAGTACGTACCAATCGATGGTCGCTTGGGTGGCCCCGAAAGTTCAGGGCTCATTTGTTTCACTTCTGCCGTACAGTCCGTTTGTGTTCCAAGTATCACTTGTGCTCATTCTGATCGGCGCGGTTATCGGAGTATGGGGAAGTCTGACTTCCATCCGGAAATTCCTTCGTGTATAAATACAAAAGCCAGTCTGATATAGACTGGCTTTTTTTAATGGTTTCGTTACTGAATGACGGGCAGGGCCGGTGATCCGGGCTTTAATGTAAAGTCATAAGACGATTCGTCACGGTACATCGGGTCCGCATAAATGGAATCCGAATCGTTTGCCGTTCCTTTTTGGTACGCTGTGAATGAATCATATTCTCTGTTCTTCCAATTCCAAATGCCGTCTTTTCCCGCTTCTTTGTGATAGACGTTATGATTAACGGTATTGCCTTCGTTTTTCGTATAATCATTTGCGATAAAAATCCGTGAACCGCTTGCCGTCATGATGTTTTTTTCGATCGTGTTCCCTTTTGTGCCGTACTGCAGCAGCAGCTGGCCGCCGTCAAGGTCCTTCGTGTCATTTCGATACATAATGTTATGAGCGATCACCGAATTGATGGTGCCGCCGCGTTTCGTGTCATAGCCTCCGATTGAAATACCGGTGTAAGCATTGCCGTACACCTTGTTATCCGTAATCCGGATATCTTGTGCGTATTTCCCTTTATGTTCGGAAGTGGCTTCAATGCCGAGGTCATTGTTGTAAACGGTGTTATTCTTAATGTCCACATGTTCTGCGCCGTCAACGTAAATACCGCCCGCTGAATATTCATCTCCGTAAGCGGGATTTCCGTAAGAAGAGTTATGGCTCACCGTATTGTTTTCAATGACGCCGTTTCGCGCATAGTCGTTTTGCTTGGACGTTCCTTCGTATCCGATCACGTCAATCCCGATATTGTTATTGTCCCGGATGGTATTGCCGGCAATCTTAAATCCGTCAACATTCCCGTTCAGCACGACCGCTTCGCTTGCGCCGAGCGTCAGTTTTTCAACCGTATTATTTGTGATGCTGACATCCTTCATGGCGCCTGTGCCGTAAAATGCGATGCCGTGTGCATTTCCCTCATCAGCCGTGGTTTTAATGTTTCGGATATGGTTGCCGTCAATGTTGATATGACTGCTTGATCCGGTGACGCAGATCCCCATGGCCGTCGCATCTTCTGATGATACGGAGAGATTCTCAAGCGTAACGCCGTGAATGGTAATGTACTGTTTATTGCGGATTTGAATTAACGGAGTTTCAGAATTGCTTTTTGGCGCAGATTTGCCGCTGATTGAGACATGCTCATTCTGATAGTTCCGAAATGTAATCGGCTTTTCGGCCGTGCCGCTGTGCTTTACTTCAAACGTTTCATCGTACGTCCCTTCCCGAATCAATACGGTTGTTCCGGCCTCTGCCTTTTCAGCCGCATGTTTTAATGTGCGGAACGGCTTTTCTTTCGTTCCTTCATTTTGGTCGCTGCCTGCGGGAGAAACATACAAGGCGTCCGCCTGCATTTTTTCATTGGCCTCTGTTTTTGGCCAGACAAAGGCGGTAATTCCTGCGGCCAGAACCGCCGCGGATAAAATCGATAATTTTATTTTCATATCACATTCTCCTGTATATTTAATGAATTGCATACAAAATATTATACGTTACCCATATATATGTAACAATCTCGCGTTTTCATTTTTTTGTTGCCGTTACATGAATTCTTTGCAATTTACACATACTATCTCCAGGTTTTCGTAAAAGGACTAAGAGGAGGTAAACGATGAAGCAGAAAATGATCGCAGTGATAGCGGCCGTCAGCATCATGTGCGGCGGAGCTCATATTGCCGGGGCGGCACAGCCGAATTCATCAGACGCAGAAAGAAGCCGGGCAATGGAAAAAATCGAAAAAGCATATGAGCTGATCTCGAACGAATACGTGGAAAATGTAGATAACGAAAAGCTTCTTGAAGGAGCGATTCAGGGGATGCTGTCTACATTAAACGACCCTTATTCCGTTTATATGGACAAGCAGACAGCTAAGCAGTTTTCCGATTCTCTTGATTCTTCTTTCGAAGGGATCGGCGCTGAAGTCGGTATGAAAGACAATAAAATCATTATCGTATCACCGTTTAAGCAATCTCCGGCGGAAAAAGCGGGACTCAAGCCGAATGATGAAATCATCAGCATAAACGGCGAGTCAATGAACGGGAAAGGTTTAAACGAAGCCGTGCTGAAAATCAGAGGAAAAAAAGGATCGAAGGTTTCTATTAAAATACAGCGTCCGGGTACTGATAAACAGCTGTCATTCCGGATTAAAAGAGCGGAAATCCCGCTTGAAACCGTATTTGCTTCCCGCAAAGAATCAGGCGGTCATCATGTCGGCTACATCGGCATATCGACATTTTCCGAGCATACCGCCCAGGACTTCGCCGCGGCGCTGAAAAAGCTTGAAAAACAAGGGATTGACGGTCTCGTCCTTGATGTAAGAGGGAATCCCGGCGGCTACCTTCAAAGCGTCGAACAAATTTTAAAGCATTTCATCACAAAAGACATGCCGTATATCCAAATTGCGGAGCGTAACGGCGATAAAAAACAATATTTCTCAACCTTAAAACATAAGAAGCCGTATCCCGTCAATGTCATTACGGATAAAGGAAGCGCCTCCGCTTCAGAAATTCTTGCGGGCGCGTTAAAAGAAGCGGGACATTATGACGTTGTCGGCGACACTTCTTTCGGTAAAGGAACGGTTCAGCAGGCCGTGCCTATGGGAGACGGGAGCAACATTAAATTGACGCTTTACAAATGGCTGACACCGAAAGGCAATTGGATCCACAAAAAAGGCATTGCTCCGACAATTGCCGTGAGCCAGCCGGATTATTTTGCGGCGGGACCGCTTCAGCTGAAACAGCCGCTTCAGCCTGATATGAACAGCGCGGATGTCAAACACGCCCAAATCCTGCTGAAAGGCCTAGGCTTCGACCCGGGCAGAGCAGACGGCTATTTCAGCAAAACAATGAAAAAAGCCGTTCTGGCGTTTCAAGACCGGTACAGGCTTGATAAAACAGCGGTCATTGATAAAAAGACAGCGGAAAAAATGAATCAACTGATGAATGAAAAGAAATCTGACGAAAAAAATGATTTACAGCTGCAAATGGCGTTAAAATCATTATTTGTAAAATAAATGAAAAGGAGGCGTTTTTTTCGTCTCCTGTTTCTTTTGTCATACCCTAAAAATGAACTAAAAGACATATAATTATGTCGGTTTTGACAAGATATTAAAAAAATTTTCACATTTAAACATTTATAAAGGACAAACATTACCCGATATTTATAGAGAAGAGAGACTTTATGCCGAGTTAATATGTATTCAAAATGAAACTTTTGAAAGTTGCCTCAGTCAGTTTTAGTTCTTACAATAAAAGAAGGTTCTAATAGAGAACAGTTTTAGTTTGGCAGCTGCATTTCAGTATCGAAAGCAGAAGTGTTTGCGGCGCTTCAGCACGGCAGCTGTAATCACCCGTGCTTATCTGGATAAAAAAATGGGGGTTCACAATTGAAGAGGGCAAGTATTGTGCGTGAAAAAAAATATTATGAATTAGTGGAACAACTAAAAGACAGAACAAAAGACGTCACATTTTCATCAACAAAAGCACTAAGTCTTCTTATGCTGTTCAGCAGATACCTGGTCAATTACACAAATGTTGAATGCGTTCACGAAATCAATGAAGAGTGTGCGAAGCATTATTTCACTTACTTAATGAAAAACCATAAACGTTTAGGGATCAATCTGACGGATATTAAGCGGTCCATGCTTCTGATCAGCGGCGTGATCGAGGTGGAGGTTGACCACTATCTGAAAGATTTCTCTCTCTCAAATGTAACGCTCTGGATGACGGAAGAGAGATAAACGTTTGAGATATTCAAGCCAATGATTATTTGGTAGAATAGAATTAAAATGTTTGGCTTGAGGCGGTGAAAGCAGTGTCTGTTCAATGGGGAATTGAACTTCTGAAAAGTATCGGTCTGTTTTTTTTGCACCCGATGTTCTGGTTTTTTATCATCATAAGTCTCGCATGCGGATATTTGCGGATCAAACGTGAACGCCATACGTTTCATACAAAAATCGCGGATATGTATGACGAGCTTATCTTTACATACATAAAAGGACTTATACCGGGTATTCTTCTCTCCATATTATTTTTTGGACTGGGAATTTCGATTCCATTCGGTCTTCTCGGCATAATCGCGGCTGTGACGGCTTTGGCTTCGCTGACGTTCCGTATGAATTGGCTGTCCTCAGCTTATATTGTCAGCGCCGGCATGTTCATTGCGTTTATCCTTCAGTATACCCACACAGTGCCGTTTGCGGATCGGTTTCCGCAGGCATTCGGCGTGAATTGGGCATCGGCGGCCGTGTTTATGGGCCTTTTGATTATCACGGAGGGAGCGGCTGCCTGCCGTTCAGCGCATCTGAAAACATCTCCGGCGCTTGTCGTCAGCAGCAGAGGCCTGCCCATCGGCCGACAATTGGCGAATCGCGCATGGCTGCTTCCGCTTTTCTTATTGGTGCCGGGCAGCGGGCTTGAGTCACACCTTTCTTGGTGGCCTGTCTTTACCGTGCCGGGCGGCTCTTTCCATTTGATCTGGATTCCTTATATCACCGGCTTCGGACAGCGTGTGCAGGGGTCACTTCCGGAAGTCAGCATAAGGATAACGGCGAAACGTGTCATGATTCTCGGGGTTATCGTGACCGCATTCGGGGCAGCGGCCCTTTGGTGGACTCCGCTTGCCGGAGCTGCCGCTTGTATTGCGGTGCTCGGACGCCTGTTTTTATCATTAAGACAGCGGCTGAACGATAACGCGGCTCCGTTTTATTTCTCTAAGCGGGATCAGGGCTTAATGGTGCTCGGCATCATTCCGAATACACCCGCGGACGATCTTGAGCTGAAGATCGGTGAGATTATTACGAAAGTAAACGGCATCCCCGTGAAGCATGTATCGGATTTTTATGAAGCACTTCAAAAAAACCGCGCATTTGTAAAAATGGAGATCATCGGCCTGAACGGTGAGATCCGGTTTGATCAGCGCGCGTCCTATGAAGGCGAACATCATGAATTAGGTATTTTATTCGTGCAGGATGAACACGAGCACGAAGAAATGACAGCATTATAAAAAAGCCCGGTGCCGCTAACAACACGGCGGCCGGGCTTTTTTTACGGCCGGATTACGATGTCAGCGCCGAACTTGATCGGAACTCTCAGCCATTTACATTCACCTTTTCTCTTGTGAATCAAAAGATTCTCATAGAGCAAACGGCATTGCGGTGACACTTTGAGAGAGAAAATGAAGAAGGAAAACTAGAAAAGGTTCCGGAAAGCAGATGCTTACGGAACCTTTTTCGTTATGCCGAATGGCTTTTTTTCGTCTGAACGGTTTCCCCGGACTTGATACCAAGCGATACGAACAAGCCGATCACAGAAACTCCGATCAATATGATAAACAGAATATGAAACCCGGAGATTAAACCGATCAGCGCTGAAGAAATAATGCTTCCGAAATAACGGAAGGTGGAGAAAATCCCGGATGCGATGCCGGACATGCCCGGTTCTACCGTCGCAAGGGAAGATACCTGCATGCTCGTCAGCCCCGCACCTGACGCGATGCCTCCGACTATAAGCGATGCCATAAGAAACGGAACGGAATGGGAATAAACCAAAAGCAGAAATAAGAGATTGGCTACGGCCATCAGCCCGAAGGACAGAAAAATCATTCTTCGCGCGCCCCATTTCTGATGCAGCTGAGCTCCGCCCCAGTTGCTGGCGGACATGAAAACAGAAAAGACTGACAGCGCCATGCCGCTGTGCGACGTATTCATGCTGAAGTGGCCGGTCATAAAGAGCGGCATAATCAATAACACGGCGTACATCATTAAATTGCTTAACAGAACCGACAGATTGGCGCTCGTAAAGGTCGTGTTTTTAAACAGGTCAAAATCAATAATCGGATGTTTCGTGCGCAGCTCCCGCCTGAAAAATAGCGGAACAAATATGAGAATGAGCAGCGCGTACACCCAATAGCCCAAAGAGCTTTCATTTTTCGTCAGAAGAATAATAGATACAATGCTTCCGGCAAGCAAAACGGACCCGATGATATCAAGCGGAGCGTCAGACGTTTCTTCTTTATATTTAGGAAACATCACTAATGCCGTCACGAGTGCGATTGCAAGAAACGGAATGTTGACCCAAAAGATCGAATGCCAGCTGAAGCTCTCAATTAAAAGAGAGCCGATAAACGGACCGAGAGCCGCGCCCAGCCCGGCACCGAGGCCGAAAAAGCCGAATACTTTCGGAAGCCGTTTTTCAGACACGACATGGCGGATGATGGCGATGCTGTTTGGCGTAAGCAAAGCGCCGCCGGCAGCCTGAAGCGCCCGGAAGAAAATCAATAAGAAAAGACTTGGCGAGAGGGCGCACCCCAATGATGCGATGAGAAAAAGGCCGACGCCCCATAAATACATTTTTTTGTTTCCGTACATATCACCGAGTTTGCCGGCAATGGGCTGTGTCACGGCCATCACGATTAAATACACGGTCACTACCCATGTGATGCTGGCAATTGATTCGCTGAATGAGCGGGAAATGGATGAAAGGGCGACTGCGATCATCGTAGAATTGATGGGAACGAGTATGGCTCCCAGCAAAAGCGAAACAATCAGCGCCCATTCTTTCTTTGAACCCATCCTTCATCCTCCTTGGAGCCGGAAAATGACCGGCCGGTAATGCCTTTCATGAAAATCTCAGTGCTGTGTTTCAGCATCGTTTCCTCAGAGAGAGTAATGACTCTTTTCCCCAGCTGCAGCCGGTGTATAAAATAACCGAAAATCATCGTCATAAAGACGTCTGCATTAGCTTCTTCACTGCCGGGGCTTATCATATTTTTCTTTGTCAGCTCCTTAAAGTAAACGATTAAATGCTTTTTCACGGATTGCGGATATACGACAATATCCTGCAGGACGTCTTCGAATAGTTCCGGTTCGCGCAGGCAGATGCGGAACACTTCTTTTTTTTGTTCCAATTGCTGAAGAAGGGTCGCGGCGAAATGAAGAAGATCCTCATACAGATCGCCTTCCGCCTTAGTGATCATGCTTTCCGGAACCGGCGTCTGCTGTTCAATCATGGCTTTCATTAATCCTTGTTTGTTTTTAAAATTACGGAAAATCGTTGCTTCGCTTACTTTTGCTTTTTCTGCGATTTCTTTTGTTGTCGCTGCGCGGTATCCTTTTTGGATGATCAGATTCATCGCGGCGTCAATAATTCTCTTGTTCGTCGTTCTCAACATGTTTCACCTCGCGTAAATACTGGCAGGACAAGTATACACCCGCCCTGCCCGTCAATAAAGAGGGAAACCTAGCATGAAGCGCGTTTGACAATCGTAATCTTGCCGTTTGTCCCGTCCACCGTGACGATATCTCCGTCGTTGAGCCTGTCAGTCGCGGCACGTGTGCCGAGAACGGCCGGGAGCCCGTATTCCCTCGCGATGATCGCCGCATGTGACAGGATGCCGCCCGTGTCCGTAATGACGGCCTTTGCATCCTGGAACAGACTGGTCCACAGCGGTGTCGTCATTTTGCAGACAAGCACGTCTCCTGTTGAAAAACGGGAAAATTCACTTGCGTCACGAATGACTTTCACCGGGCCGCTTGCGATTCCGCTTGACGCCGCAAGTCCGTAAATTTGATGTTCAGTGTTTTTTTCATCTTCTGTGATGGAGCCGGTAATCTGTTCAGCCGTTTTCAGCTGTTCCGAAGTCGGAGTCCCGAGATAAGCGGGGGCTTCAAGCAATTGATATTGCTGGAAGAGCTGTTTTCGTTCAGCGGCTTTTTCCTGCATCGGAACCGGCGACACGAGCGCTTTCTCGACTTCATCGCTGTATAAGTACCACATATCCTCCCGATCATCGATTACGCCTTGTTTTTGAAGCAGCTCGCCGATTTTCAGAAGGCAAAGGCGCGCTTTGGCGTCCAGCATCGCATCAATATAAAAATGGTGATCATCTTTGATGACGGATGAAGACAATGTCCACTGATAATAGCGGTCAAACGTCTCCCGGAAGCCGTCATCTTCAATTCTATCCATAAAGTCGGCGTAGAGCTGTTTTCGTTTTTCTATCGTTTTATGAAACTCACTGTCAAAATCGTATCCGTTCCGGACATAGTTCTGAATGTTGGCCAAAGCGAAATAAGGGTTTTCCGCCCAAGTTTCTTCAATGAGATCATGACTTTTCACGGATCTCCAGCCGTATTCCTGTAAAAATTCACCGACTTGTTCGAGAAAGCGTTTTCCCTCATTTGATTGCAGAAGCGTCTGATGCAGCTCATCGGCATGAGAAACCGTAAAGACGCGCCGCAGCTCAGGGCTGTCTTTTACTTGTCCGGAAAGCAGCCAGAGCTGTCTGTCGGTCTCCAATGACTTATTCATGACGCCAGCCAGCATTTCGTACAGAAGGGATGTGTTTTCTTTCTCAACCTGTCCGTACATGGATTCCAGTATCATGTTTAACGCAACCTGCGGAAAGACAATATTGAAATGTTCTGCGTATCCTTTTAAATAGAAGTCTTGCAGGTTTCGGAACGCATTAAGGGCAGTCTCCGGCGTATGGTCTGTATGCGCCAGTTCGTCCAGCTTTTGATAAAAAGGCAGAAAGGTTTCCTGAATAATATCGTACATGCGGTCAGCCAAGACGGGGAAAAGCGCTTCTAACTGTTCTGCGGGCAGCTTGTCGTCCGTCTTATGCTGTCTGGAAAAAACACGGCCCTGATGAAGTTTGACACGCTCGATTTCGATGCCCATTACAGGGAATGCCTTCGTGCTCTCTTTGAGGCCGTATTCCAAAGCCGGCACAATGAGTGAGGCGAATAACGGGCTGACGGGGCCTTCTATATTGGCCTCCATATTGAGCCAAAACTCTTTCTGATCCCGGGGCGTCATGATAAATTCCCGTTCTTCGTCTGCCGCTTTCTGATCCTGCACGATCGTTGTAATCGGCCTGGCCTGAAGCAGATACAGCTTATTTTCGGCAAATCCGAATTCGAGATCCACGGGATAACCGTACAGTTCTTCCGTCTTTATCGTCAGCATGGCAAGCTCTTTGATGCTCTCGTCATCAAGGCAGAATCGGTTTCTCATGTCAGCGGTCGTCTCTTTTTCCGTCACGCCTTCGTCTTTAGAAACGATATACATTTCTTTTAAGCCGATTTCTTTTTCAATCTGAAATGTGTCTTTATTGACGATAAATGTGTCGGGCGTCACGCTGCCGGAGACGATTGCTTCTCCGAGACCGTAGCTCGCGCTGATCATCAGCTCTCCGTCATCGTGCGTGACGGGGTTTCGGCTGAAAATGACTCCTGAAACCTCGGAATTGATAAGCCCTTGCACGACAACGCCCATTAACGGTTCTGCGGTGTCATTGTTCATTTTCTCTTTATAACCGCTGACCCGCGCCGAGAAGAAGGAAGCCCAGCATTCTTTCACTTTTCCGAGAAACTCTTCTTCTGTTTTGATATTTAAATAGGTTTCGTACTGGCCCGCGAAAGAAGCCCCTTCAAGATCTTCGGACGCGGAGGAGGAACGTACGGCGACAGAGGCGTATGATTCTCTCAATTCATAAAACGACGCGGTCAGTTCCTCCCGAAGCTCTTTTGAAAACGTGCCGTTCATAATGGCGCGCTCCATCTGTTCCTGATCTGCTTGAAGCCCGTTGTCTTCCATAAAACGTGTCAGGGCATTCGTCTGAATGATGAAACCGCCGGGAACGGGCAGCCCGTTTTTCGTCAGTTTAATCAGGTTCATTCCTTTTGCTCCTGCAGAGCGGCTCGATTCTTCCGCTTTTTGAAATCGCACTGAATACATGCGGTATGACCCCCTTTTTTTCTTCATCCAAGAAAAATGATAGTAAACACTATCATTACATTGTAAAGAGGGAGGAAGAAACTGTCAAAGATACAAAGACCTAAACCTTCTCATCCTTTCGGCTGAAGAAAGGTAATTCGGTTCATCTGGTTAATGGTTCAATGGATTTATATTCACATTTTTTTTGACAGATGATTGAAGACTGCTGAAAAAGGGTATTGTGATAGCAGGGGAACGATTGTCCGATTCTTCATTTTTTACTATAATCAGATGAGATGAAGAATTCCCGAGGAGGGTTTTTGTGATTACAAAAGCCGTTTTTGCATTATGTTTCCCTTTTATGCTGGTCGTCCTTTTTACGCGCGTCACGTTTAACCACTATGTGGCGATCGCTCTCACAGCCGCACTGCTTTTCGCATCCTATTTAAAGGGTTACACCGAAACGTATTTTATCGTTGGATTGGATGTCGTATCGCTGGTGGCCGGAGGGCTGTACATGGCCAAAAAAGAAGCAGACAAAAAGAAAGACAATGCCTGACATGGTGAATATGAAATAGAATGCCTGCTTTTACGCCATAAAAGCAGGTTTTTTATACAAAAATTGACTTGGTAAAAATAAACCATCGAACTTTAGTTCGTATTTTTAGTGATTTTGCCCGTCATTGTGTTACTATATCAATAGGAAGATTTCGTAAAGAAACGGAGGCTTTTTTGTGAAAGATCGTTTTGAGTTAGTCTCGAAATATCAGCCCCAGGGAGATCAGCCGCAAGCGATTGAGAAGCTTGTCAAAGGCATACAGGAAGGCAGAAAACACCAGACTCTCCTGGGTGCGACAGGGACGGGCAAAACCTTTACCGTGTCCAATCTGATTAAAGAAGTGAATAAACCGACACTGGTCATTGCCCATAACAAAACCCTTGCCGGACAGCTGTACAGCGAGTTTAAGGAGTTTTTCCCGAACAACGCTGTCGAATATTTTGTCAGCTATTACGATTACTATCAGCCGGAGGCGTACGTGCCTCAAACGGATACTTTTATAGAGAAAGACGCAAGCATTAATGATGAAATTGATAAACTGAGACACTCCGCGACATCCTCTCTGTTTGAACGGAGAGATGTCATTATTATCGCGAGTGTGTCATGCATATACGGTCTCGGTTCGCCTGAAGAATATCGGGAAATGGTTGTGTCGCTCAGACCGGAAATGGAGATTGAGCGAAATGAGCTGCTGAGAAAGCTTGTGGATATCCAGTATGCCCGCAATGATATCGACTTTCAGCGCGGGACGTTCCGCGTGCGCGGAGACGTTGTGGAAATCTTTCCGGCTTCCCGTGACGAACATTGTATCAGAGTGGAATTTTTCGGAGATGAAATTGAGCGGATCAGAGAGGTCGACGCTTTGACCGGAGAAATTCTCGGCGACCGTGATCATGTGGCGATTTTCCCGGCTTCCCACTTCGTCACCCGGGCGGAAAAGATGGAAAAAGCGATTCTGAATATTGAACAGGAGCTTGAGGAGCGCTTGAAAGTGATGCACGAAAACGGCAAGCTCCTTGAAGCGCAGCGGCTTGAGCAGCGGACGAGATATGATCTTGAAATGATGCGGGAAATGGGTTTTTGCTCAGGGATCGAGAACTATTCAAGACATTTGACACTCCGACCGCCGGGCTCTACGCCGTATACGCTGCTTGATTATTTTCCGGACGATTTTATGATTGTCGTTGATGAATCACATGTGACGATTCCGCAGGTGCGCGGCATGTTCAACGGTGATCAGGCGAGAAAACAGGTGCTTGTCGATCACGGGTTCCGCCTGCCGTCAGCGCTTGACAACCGTCCGCTCCGATTCGAGGAATTTGAGAAACACATGCACAATATCGTGTACGTGTCGGCGACTCCGGGACCGTATGAAATTGAGCATACGCCGGAAATGATCGAGCAGATCATCAGACCGACGGGACTCCTCGATCCCCTCATTGACGTCCGGCCGATCGAAGGACAGATTGATGATCTGATCGGCGAGATTCAGGCGAGGATTGAACGGAATGAACGCGTTCTCGTGACGACTTTAACGAAAAAAATGTCAGAGGATCTGACCGATTATCTCAAGGAAATCGGCATCAAGGTCAATTATCTGCATTCCGAGATTAAGACGCTTGAACGGATTGAAATCATCCGTGACCTCCGCCTCGGAAAACATGATGTGTTAATCGGCATCAACCTGCTGAGGGAAGGGCTTGATATTCCGGAAGTGTCACTTGTCGCCATTCTCGATGCGGATAAAGAAGGCTTCCTCCGTTCTGAACGTTCGCTGATTCAGACGATCGGACGGGCGGCGCGAAACGCGGAAGGCCGCGTCATCATGTATGCCGATAAAATCACGAATTCGATGGAAATCGCGATTAATGAAACGAAGCGCCGCCGGGAACAGCAGGAGCGCTTTAACGAAATTCACGGCATTACGCCGCAAACGATCAATAAGGAAATCCGCGATGTGATCCGCGCGACGCAGGCCGCTGAGGATAAAGAAGAATATAAAACAAAAGCCGCGCCTAAACTGGCGAAGATGACGAAGAAAGAACGCCAGAAAGTCGTTGAGCAAATGGAGCACGAAATGAAAGAAGCGGCCAGAGCGCTTGATTTCGAGCGGGCGGCAGAGCTTCGTGATTTACTGTTAGAGCTTAAAGCGGAAGGATGATGAACACATGGCAATTGACCGGATCGAGGTGAAAGGCGCAAGGGCGCACAATTTAAAAAACATTGATGTAACGATTCCGCGGGATCAGCTCGTCGTCGTGACGGGGCTGTCCGGATCGGGAAAATCATCCCTTGCCTTTGACACCATTTACGCGGAAGGACAGAGGCGGTATGTTGAATCGCTTTCTGCCTATGCACGCCAATTTTTAGGGCAGATGGATAAGCCGGACGTTGATGCGATCGAAGGGCTTTCCCCGGCGATCAGCATTGACCAGAAAACGACAAGCCGCAATCCGCGGTCAACCGTCGGAACGGTAACGGAGATTTATGATTATCTCCGGCTGCTGTACGCGAGAGTCGGGAAGCCGCACTGCCCGGAGCACGGCATTGAAATTACGTCGCAAACGATTGAACAGATGGTTGACCGGATTCTTGAATATCCGGAGCGGACGAAGCTTCAAGTGCTTGCGCCTATCATCTCAGGCAGAAAAGGCGCCCATGTCAAAGTGCTTGACCAAATCAGAAAGCAAGGTTACGTAAGGGTGCGGATTGACGGAGAAATGGCCGAGCTTTCCGACGATATTGAACTTGAAAAAAACAAAAAGCATTCCATTGAAGTAGTCATTGACCGGATTGTCGTCAAGGAAGGGGTTGCCGCCCGGCTTTCCGACTCGCTGGAAACCGCGCTCCGTTTAGGGGAAGGCCGTGTCATGATAGATGTCATCGGTCAGGAGGAGCTGATGTTCAGCGAGCATCACGCCTGTCCGCTGTGCGGTTTTTCTATCGGGGAGCTTGAACCCCGGCTGTTTTCGTTTAACAGCCCGTTCGGCGCCTGTCCGACTTGCGACGGTCTCGGCTTGAAGCTGGAAGTGGACCCTGAGCTCGTCATCCCCAATCCCGAGCTGTCATTAAAGGAACACGCCATCGCGCCGTGGACGCCGATCAGTTCACAATATTATCCGCAGCTGCTTCAGGCGGTCTGCCGCCATTACGGCATTGATATGGAGACTCCGGTCAAAGACCTGCCGAAGCATCAGCTTGATAAAGTGCTGTACGGCAGCGGCAATGAACGGATTTACTTTAAATACGAGAATGATTTCGGACAAGTGCGCGAAAATGAAATTGAATTTGAAGGTGTGCTGCGCAATATTGAGAGACGGTATAAAGAGACAAGCTCCGATTATATCCGTGAACAGATGGAGCAGTACATGTCACAGAAATCGTGCCCGACGTGCAAAGGCTACCGGCTGAAGAAAGAAGCGCTTGCCGTTTTGGTCAACGGGCGTCATATCGGAACCATTACCGAGCTTTCCGTCGGCGATGCGCTGGAATTTTTCAAAAACCTGACGCTGTCGGAGAAAGATATGCAGATTGCCGATTTAATTTTAAGAGAGATTGTGGAGCGGCTCAGCTTCTTAGATAAAGTCGGTCTTGATTACCTGACGCTGAGCCGGGCGGCGGGCACGCTGTCAGGCGGAGAAGCCCAGCGCATCAGGCTTGCGACGCAGATCGGCTCCCGTTTGTCAGGCGTCCTGTATATTCTTGATGAGCCGTCCATCGGCCTTCACCAGCGTGACAATGACCGTCTGATCAGCGCGCTGAAAAACATGAGGGATCTCGGCAACACACTGATTGTCGTTGAGCATGATGAGGATACGATGATGGCTGCCGATTATTTGATAGATATCGGTCCGGGCGCCGGCATTCACGGCGGCCGCGTCATATCGGCGGGGACGCCTGAAGAAGTGATGAATGATGCGGACTCTCTGACCGGACGCTATTTGTCAGGGGCTCAATTCATCCCGATGCCTCCGGAGAGAAGAAAGCCTGACGGCCGGTTCATTGAAATCAAAGGCGCTTCAGAAAACAACCTGAAAAAAGCGAACGCCAAATTCCCGCTCGGCACTTTTACGGCGGTGACAGGTGTGTCCGGTTCCGGAAAAAGCACGCTTGTGAATGAAATTCTGCATAAGGCGCTTGCGCAAAAGCTTCATAAAGCCAAAGCGAAACCGGGAAGCCATAAAGAAATCAAAGGCCTCGACCACCTTGATAAGGTGATCGACATCGACCAGGCGCCGATCGGCCGGACACCGAGATCAAATCCGGCAACTTATACGGGCGTGTTTGATGATATCCGCGATGTATTCGCGCAGACAAATGAAGCAAAGGTGCGCGGCTATAAAAAAGGCCGGTTCAGTTTTAATGTAAAAGGCGGGCGCTGTGAGGCCTGCCGCGGCGACGGCATCATCAAAATTGAGATGCATTTCCTTCCTGACGTGTACGTCCCGTGTGAAGTGTGCCACGGCAAACGTTACAACCGGGAGACGCTGGAGGTCACATACAAAGGAAAAAGCATTTCTGACGTTCTGGATATGACGGTGGAAGATGCTCTGTCCTTCTTTGAAAATATCCCGAAAATCAAACGCAAGCTTCAAACGCTTGCCGATGTCGGACTCGGGTATGTGACGCTCGGCCAGCCGGCGACGACGCTGTCAGGCGGAGAAGCGCAGCGCGTTAAGCTTGCTTCCGAACTGCATAAGCGTTCCACAGGCCGGACGCTGTATATTCTGGACGAACCGACGACAGGCCTCCACGTTGATGATATCGCAAGGCTATTGGTTGTGCTTCAAAGACTCGTCGATAACGGTGATACCGTTTTGGTCATTGAACACAATCTCGATATCATTAAAACGGCGGACTACATCGTAGACCTGGGACCTGAAGGCGGAGCGGGCGGCGGCACGATCGTAGCCTCCGGGACGCCTGAAGAAGTTGTCGAAGTGAAAGAATCATATACGGGCCGCTATCTGAAACCGGTAATGGAACGTGATAAAAAACGGATGAAAACATTGCTGGCTGAAAAAGAAACGGCAGCCACATAATAGATCAATAAAAACAGCCCAAAACTCATCGGTTTTGGGCTGTTGTGTTACAGGCTTTTTTCTGTTGGGGAAGCTGTCTGCTTAAATGCATTAAGTCCTGCAGAATATGGGTGCTGCTGCTGTCCAGCAGCACTTTTATATATTGGATATCATGGGAAATGGGAAGAGGGGCTGCTTTGATCTGTTCCAATTCAGCCAGCATTTCGCTGTTCATTCTTTTTTGTTCGCGAATTAAATTTCGCAGACTCTCTTCCGTTACTTGGGCGTTTTCGGGATCTTTCTCCATTTGTATGTCCTCCTTGCATACGGTCAGGCTTTGTTACATATTGTAATCGGTTCGGGGAAAAGATTCTATAGTGAAATCTCTGAAATCAAAAATTACGTATAACGAAGCATGTCCTTAGCATGAAAATGAAACCCGCCCATTCGTCATACGTATGTATAAGGAAGGGTTTTTACATCAAGGCACAGGGAGTGTTTTTATTGAACCGAAATCAAGCGATTATCGCATCAATCTGTTATTTCAGCGTGTTTCTCGCGCCGCTCATTCTTCCGATTGTGGCTTACTTTGTCGTCGATGAAAAAGAGACGAAGCGGCATGCCATGCGAGCTCTGATTTCCCATATCATTCCGTTTGCGGGATTGCTGATTGTGACCGCGGGTGTTGTCGGCGGATTGATTACGGCTCAGGGGGAGAGTATGGTGCCCGTTTTTGTTATGATAACAGGAGCAGCTGTTTATTTTCTGATCCTCATCGGAATGGTCATTTGGAATATCGTGCAGGGAATTAAGGTGTTACGCCAGGTGTAAGAAAAGTCGGGGGAGGCGTTTTGTATGAAACAGGAGAAAGAACGGATTTTAAAGCTTGTGGAAGACGGCATGCTGACGGCGCAGGAAGCACTGACGCTCATTGAAAAACTGGATCATGAATATAAAGAAAAAGAAGAGCAGATCACCGCATTATCTGCAGAGGTCCAGGAACCTGCGGAAGATTTCGAAAGCGGAGCAAAAGGAAGCCAAAAGCCGTCGCTCGGGGCGAAGCTGTTCGACTGGATTGATTCTGCCGTCAAAAAAGTGAAGGAAGCGGATCTTGATCTGAATTTCGGCCACGCACACGAAGTGCAGCATATTTTTCAATTTAAAGACAGTGAATTCTCGGCCATTGATATGCAGATCGCAAACGGCAGCGTCAATATCGTGCCGTGGGCGGATGAAGATATCAGAGCGGAGTGCCAGGCGAAAGTGTACCGGGCGGACAGTCAGGAGGCGGCGCGCACCGCATTTCTTCAGCACATTGAGTGTGAAGTGAAGGGCAATAAGTTTTTTGTCCGCACGGAAAAGAAAACGATGAAAACCAATGTCACGCTTTATGTTCCCCAGAAAGAGTACGATAAGATAAGAGTGAAGCTGTTTAACGGACCGATCAGAGGGGAACATTTACATGTAAAAGAATTCTCGGCGAAAACGACAAACGGCGTTCTGTCATTCTCTCATTTGACGGCTGATAAAGCGTCGGCGGAAACGGCTAACGGACAAATCAAGCTGGCCGGACATCAATGCAGCGCGATTGAAGCGGAAACGATAAACGGCTTGATTGATTTGCGCGGATCGAGTGAATCCATTGACGTTCAAAGCTTTAACGGCAATATCATGCTTACCGTGACAGCGCCGCACTGCCGCTCCATCTACACGAAAACGACGACCGGAAACGTGGATATCGCTCTGCCTGATGATTCGGCGGTGAAAGCGGAGCTGAAAAGCAATCTCGGCTCTCTCAGCCATGAGCTGATTGATGCGGAAATTTTAAAGGAAAAGAATGATACCATTCAAAAAGAACTGATGCTGGCATCAAATCAAGGCCATGATCAGCATCTCTCGATTTTCTCAGAATCGTTAACAGGAGCCATTAAGCTCAAGCATACTCAGAGGTGATTGGATGAAAAGACTTTACCGTTCAGAAAAAAACCGTAAAATCGCCGGCGTTGTCGGCGGTTTGGCGGAGTACATCAATATGGATGCATCGCTTTTGCGCATTATCACCGTTGTATTAGCGCTTGTCACGAGCGGAATCGTGCCGATTGTATATATTATCTGGTGTTTTGTTGTACCTTTAGAAGGAGATTTGAAATAAATGATCAAATGGGCAGTCAGCATTTTAGTAAATGCTTTATTATTAATCGTTATCGCGGGATATTTTGATTCCGTCCATATCAGCAGTATCGGAGCGGCTGTCATCGCCAGTGTGGTTCTTTCTGTGTTAAATGTGCTGATCAAACCGATCATCGTCATATTGACATTGCCTGTCACGGTTGTGACCCTCGGCCTCTTTCTGTTTGTCATCAACGCCATTACGTTAATGATGACCGCAGCCTTGATGGGAGACAGCTTTCAGATTGACGGGTTCGGCACCGCCATTTGGGCGTCTGTCGTGCTGTCCGTTTTCCACTTGCTGATCCAAAAAGGCATATTGGAGCCGCTTAGAAAAAGGTAAAAAACGAGCTGTCCCGAGAGGGCAGCTTTTTTATGTGTGATTTACATAAGCGGCAGCCTCCTGACGCAACATAATGTATAGGGAGGTAATGAGATGAAACTTGTGATGACGCTCTTTTTTCTGATTGGTTTGCTTTGTGTGAGTCCTTCTGCGGATGCGGCGCGCAAAGAATCGGCAATCCCCGTGAATCAGCAGGAATTCGGACAGCCGCCTCATTACATACCGCTTCTGGAGAATCCTCCCCAAATCGAAGTAAAGGCGGAAATGAAAAGAAACCTGTTCATACAGGCTCATGTACGGAATGCTGACTATCAAGCGTTTTCGGCGTTTCTTTTTTATAAACAAAGCAATGAGCTGGGGTTTAAAATGGTGCCGATGGAGCCCGCGCCAGGCGCAATCCGGCTGTTTACGGCCCAGGTTTCAAAACGGGATATCTGGAATGGAGAATTGGAATATTACCTCGTTTTCACCAACGGCAGACAGCGGGCGGAATCGGAGAAAAAGCGGCTGAAGCTGGACGGCTATCAAGCCGATTTGAATCATATTCCCGAGCTGATGATTACGGAGCTTGCGGTTGATACGAAAAATGAAGACGGCGCTGATGCCTATGAATTTATCGAGGTGTATAACACGACGGACAGACCCATTCATTTTAAAGACTATCACATCCGCTACCGCTATCCGAAGGAAGGGCCGGAATCAGATATGATATGGAGGCCGAAAGAAGATACCGTCATTCCGTCAGGCGGGACTTACGTGTTTTGGCTGAGACGCGCCGCATCAGAACTGACGATAGATGATTTCAATCGCTATTACAGGACACGCCTGAAGGAGGGAGAACATCTCGCCGTCATCGAAGGGACGGACGGAATGTCCAACGGCCGCCCGCGTACGGTGGTGCTGTCGGCAAATACCGGAAAGGGTATCGCCTCGGCGCAATACCGGAAACACGCTTTCCGCCGGCTGACTTCTTTGCTGTACAAATATCCGCTGAACGGAACGGGAGAATTGCTGAAGATCTCCACGAGCGAGCATAAGCCGTCACCGGGCTCCGTTTTTCAGGCGCAGATCCCGCAGCAGAAAAGGGTGATAAAACCCGACAAGGAAAAACCGGTCATCGAAGACCTTACAGACAGAAAGCCCGTCCGGCCCGCTGAAAGCATTGAATTAAAGGCTGACATAAAAGACAAAAACCTTGTCAAAACAGCCGCGTTTTATTACCGGACCAATGAGAAAAAACCATTCAAACGAATTCTGGCCGAAAAAGACCGCAACGACAGCTTATACCATCACATTCTTTATTCCCCGGAGCTGCTCGGCCAGGATCAGCTTGAGTATTATATCGCAGCCAGTGATGGAGAAAATGAAGCAAAAACGCCCGTCAAAATGATTGACATTGAACAGACGAGCAAATCACACGGACTCAGAATGAATGTTGAATCCGAAGATACGATATCCGGCACCTATCTGCTCAAAGCGACTTCCGACGTCAGCGCCGATAAGATCAAGCTGTGGATTGACGGCAAGCGGCAGGAGACCCGGCCGGCGCTGGAAAAAGAGGTCTATTTCGCCTTCGATGCCCGGAAAACGAATCTTTATTTTCAAAACACCGTCATAATGGAAAATGAGGTACTGCACATTTTTGACGATCCGTCTCACCGCTACAGAACGCACTCGGTTCTCCTTCCGGAACGTCTGCTGCAAAAAGGGGGCAAAACGCAGAAAGTATCCATCCGTTCGGGCTCAAAGGTTTCTCCGTATGACACGGGAGAGAATCGGGATGATTTTGTCGTGAAACATGCCCGTCTGGTGCTTTCGGACGGAACGGTGATCAAAGACGGGAAGACGGATCCGGCTGAGCAGCTCTTTATCGGTGACGGCAGGCGGGCGAATCAGCAGAAGACCTTCTCATTCAGCCTGCCGGATCATTTGTTTACGTCACGGCTGCTGCCGTGGAACACGGCGAAGCTTTCTGAAGGCAATCACCATATTTTTGTTAGCGACGGGGAGGAGCAGCTGAGCCAATCTGTGCGGGTGGACAATACGGGGCCGAAGATTATCCCGGGTATCAAAGAAGGCGCGGCGCTGAAAGGTAATGTTGAGCTGAATGCGGACATCCGTGACAAATGGAGCAAAGTGGAAGAGGTCAAAGCGTTTTTGGACGGAGAAAGCATTACGCTCCCGCATCACACGTCATCAGCCGATCTCAAGCCCGGAAAACATACCCTTACCATCATTGCGGCAGACCTTGCCGGAAATGAAACAACGTCCGTCCGCACCTTCCATATCAAACGGGAGGAGCCGAACCAGCCGGAGCTTGCCGATCAAAAAATCGGCGCCCACAAAGCAAAGCTGTCCGTCCGGGTAAAAGACCCGACGAAGGATGACATGAATGTATCATTTTATCGCGGCTTCCGTTATACCGCGCGGAATCCGGGCAGCGTGAAAGTGTATAAACACGCCTCATTAACGGAACCGCCGAGGGGCATAAAAGAAAATGAAATGCCGTTTACCCTGCCGGAAATGAACTGCATCTCGGCAAATGACGGAAAAACCGTTTCGGCGGAAAGTATGGAGCGTTTTCCTTATCACCGATTCGAAGTCTCCGTTGACCCGTCTATCGACGAAACGGATCTGGCCGAGGCGGTCTGGAAAGGAAGCTCTCTCCCTGGCCGAAAGGTAACCATGTATATTTGGAATTACCGGACAAGCCGCTGGCAGGAGGCGGACAGCGTTCTTGCCAAAGATAAAAAGCCGTTTACATTAAAAGCCGCCGTTTCCGCAGCGGATGTGGTGAAGAACTCAAAAATGAATGTCATCGTTCAGGATCAAATACCGGCGAAAGGCAATTACACGTTTGTCTGGATGTCGGATACACAGTATTACGCACAAGGGCACCCGCACATTTTTGACAAAATGACGGAGTGGATCAAAGAAAATAAGGAAAAGCACAATATTAAATATGTCTTTCATACCGGCGATATCGTCGATGATTCAATGGTGATGAAACAGTGGAAAAACGCCGATCACTCCATGCGGACGCTTGACAAGGCGGGGATTCCGTACGGAGTGCTTGCAGGCAATCATGACGTCGGCCATAAAGACGGCACATACCGAACCTTCGGGGATTTCTTCGGGAGCCGCCGGTTTGAACAGAACATGCATTACGGCGGATCATACAAAAATAACCGCGGGCATTATGACCTGCTGTCGGCAAGCGGGAACGATTTTATTATGATTTATATGGGCTGGGGCATTGCGGAACAAGAGATTGACTGGATCAATCAAGTGCTAAAGAGGTATCCGGACCGAACCGCCATCTTATGCTTTCATGAGTACTTGCTTGTGAGCGGAAATCGAAGCCCGATCGGGGAAACGATCTATCGAAAAGTCGTCAAGCCGAATCGCAATGTGGCGATGGTATTAAGCGGCCATTACCATAACGCCATGAAAAAAACCGATGCGCTTGACGATGACGGGGACGGAAAACCGGACCGCCTCGTCCACCAAATTCTGACCGACTACCAGGACGGTCCGGAAGGGGGGCAGGGCTTTATGCGCATGATGCAATTCGATCAGGCCGCCAATCAGGTTCACATGTTCTCCTACTCGCCGTACACGGATGACATCAATTACTATGACACCGATCTGTTCGCTGATAAAGACGAATTCTCAGCAGAAATGGATTTACAGCCGAAGAGGAAAAGGGTAGCGACCGATTATTTTGAATGCAACGTCTATACGAACGAACTGCTCGGTCATAAAAAACACGTAAAAAGCGGAAAAACCGCAAATTGGGTCTGGGACGGCCTGCATCCTGATTCCGTTTATTACTGGTACACCGTCGTGAAGGACCCGTACAACGGCAAAACAATATCACCGCTGTGGATGTTCAAAACGGGAAATACGCCGTATCGCCCGGCTCCGGATCAGTTTGATTTCAGGCATGCCTCAAACCCATAACGAAAACATACAGCCTGCTGATCGTCAGAAGAAAATCTGACGGTCAGCAGGATTTTTTCTGTGCGTAAATGGCGGCGCCCTGCTGTGATAAGTGCTTTTGACTTTTTTATGTCCCTTTTCTATACTAAAATCGATTGGTTTTCGTAATATGCAGGAGGAAACATAATGAACAGTAAAACCGGGACAAAAGAAAGAATTATTCAAACCTCTGCATATCTTTTTCAGATTCAGGGATATCATGCGACTGGTTTGAATCAAATTATAAAAGAGAGCGGAGCACCCAGAGGGTCTGTGTATCATCACTTTCCAAACGGAAAAGCAGAACTCGCCATTGCGGCGATCAAATATACGGGAAGATGCGTTGAAAAGCAAATACAGAATAGTATGTCTCAATTCGCGGACCCTATAGAAGCGATTCAGCACTTTATTCATGTAACGGCTGAACAGTTTAATGATCCGCAGAATATTGAGGGCGTGCCGGTTGGATTGCTGGCGGGTGAGACCGCTCTGATCAATGAAACGTTAAGATGCACATGTGTTGAGGTGTTCAAGAAGTGGACGGATGTGTTTGCGGCAAAATTTCTTGAGCATGGGTTTGAACAAGAGGAAGCGGAGAAGCTCGGGGTGACAATCAACTCGATGATTGAAGGCGCAATCATGTTTTCACTGGCTCATAAAAACAAAGAACCGCTGCTGCTGGTTTCAAAGCAGGTTCCGTATATTGTCCAAAACAGAGGGTAGCATTTTATTACTTTTTTCTTTATAAAAATAGATACCAGAACCACAGCCTCTCCATTTTGACAGAGTCATAGAGAACATTCACCGGCTTGATTTGAAAATGGCAGATCAAAAAACATCTCCAACCCGTAACGGTTGGAGATGTTTCATTTCACCCTGTCCATATAATGCACGAATGTGTAGCGGTCGCCTCTGTAGGCGGATTTGACGTGCTCAAAGGCAGTGCCGTCCTGCAGATAAGTGGTCCGCTTGATATAGAGGACGGGGGCACCGGGCTGGATACCGAGCAGCTCAGCTTCTTCCTCGGAAGCGGCTCCCGGTTCAAGCTCTTGTTTTGCCCGTGAGATCGGCATCTGATTGTACGCTTCAATATGCTCATACATGGATGATTGAAAATGAGAGGCGTCCAGTTTTCCCGCTTTGTCAAACGGAATGTACGAGGCTTCAATCGCCATCGGGATATCATTCGCCAGCCGGACGCGGATGATTTTATGAAGCGTTGCCTGATAGCCGCATCCCAGGATAGAAGATAATTCTTCCGTCGCCTGAATCAGCTGGTATTCGGCAAGTCTGCTCCCCGGCTTCATGCCCCGGCTTCTCATATCTTCCGTAAAACTTGTCAGCCCTTGAAGCGGCTGTTCCATCTTCAGTTTGCTGACGAACGTTCCCCGGCCTTTCTGCCTGTATAAAAATCCTTCATTCACCAGATTGGAAAGCGCCTGGCGCACCGTCATTCGGCTGATGCCGAATTGTTCGGCGTATTCCCGCTCCGACGGAAGCAGCGCATCCGCTTTCAGCTCGCCGTTTTTGATTTGTGTTTTTAATTGTTCCATAATCTGAAAGTAAATCGGAATCGGAGATTGTTTATCAATCTGCATAGGTCAAATCCTTTCAATCGCCGCCCGCAGCCTTTTCATCAATCAAGACCGTCACATCCGGATGCGCGTGCAGGGCGGAGGCGGGGAATGCTTCGCTGATGCGCCCGTCCAGAAGCTGCTTCACCGCTTGGGCCTTGCTTTTTCCGGATGCCATGATCAAAATCCGTTTGCCGGACAAAATCGTCCCGATCCCCATTGTCAGGGCTTTTACAGGGACTTGATTAATTGACGGAAAGTACCGCGCATTCGCCTGTCTTGTCTCTTCATTCAGCTCAACGACATGGGTTCGGGATTCAAATGGCGTCCCGGGTTCATTAAAGCCGATATGGCCGTTGTGTCCGATGCCTAAAAGCTGTATATCCGCTCCGCCGAGTGTTTGAATCAATCGGTCATATCGTCCGCATTCGGCATCAAGATCGTCTGCCCGTCCGTCAGGGAGAAAGTGGCGGTCCTTTCGGCTGTCGATATGTGCAAAAAAATGTGTATTCATATAATAATGATAGCTGTTTTTGTCCTCGGGAGAAAGCCCGGCGTATTCATCAAGGTTGATCGTCGTGACATTTCGGAATGACAAGCCCTCTGAGCGGTGCATCCGCACAAGTTCTTTGTATACGCCTTCAGGAGTGCCTCCCGTCGCAAGGCCGAGAACGGCATCCGGCTTTTGTTTCACTGTTTCAGCGATAATCGATGCGGCTTTTTCACTTAATTCTTCATAATGTCTGCATGTGATAACGTTCATGTCCAATCAGCCTCCCTTGAGATATATGCGGTGTTTCCGCGGCAAATCGTTGCCAGCACGCCGCACTGTCCGTCCGTCAGAACAACGTCGGCGTCTTTTCCTTCGGCGATGCTTCCTTTACGGTCGAATATGCCGAGGCGGCGGGCCGCATTTGCCGATGTCATATTTGCTATATCCAGCCATGAGCAGTTTGTAAACCTGCGCATGAGCGCCGCGCCTTCATTCATTTTTAAAATGGAACCGGCCAGCGTCCCGTCAGAGAGAAGCGCCGTGTCCCCGCGAACGGTGACTTTTTGTCCGCCGAATTCGTATTCTCCGTCCTTAAGCCCTTTTGCCCGCATGGAGTCTGTAATCATGATCAGGTTTTTGCTTCCTTTCGCCAAATAGGCAAGCTTAACGGCCAAAGGATGGGAATGAATGCCGTCAGTGATCAGCTCCGCCGTGATGCGGCCGCAGGCGAGAGCCGTACCGATGCCCCCCGGCTCACGATGATGAAAGGAGCTCATGGCGTTGAAGAGGTGCGTCATATGCACCGCCCCGGCATCCGCCGCTTTTTGTAAAAGCTCGGCTCCCGCGTCTGTGTGTCCCATTGACGGGATGATGTTTTGGTCTTTTAAATAACGGATCAGGCTGAAATCAGGATCTTCTTCCGGCGCAAGCGTCACAATTTTGATCATCCCTCCCGAGAGCCGCTCCCATTTCTGAAAGAGCCCGGCATCAGCAGGAGTAATCCATTGTTTCGGCTGTGCTCCCGCCTTTTTCGGAGAGACAAATGGTCCTTCTAAATGAATGCCGATCAACTCAGCGCCTTTTTGGGCCTGCGGTGAGGAAGACGTCCATTCTTTGGCGTTGACGAGCGCTTTTTCAATGTTTTCGTGCTGCTGTGTGATCGTTGTCGCTAGAAAAGAGGTTGTTCCTTCTTCGGGCAGCCGGGCGGACATTGTATCAAGAGCTGCAACATCAGCATCCATCGTATCCGCGCCGTATCCGCCGTGAATATGAATATCAATCATTCCGGGAAGCGCATATGAACCCTCGGGCGCCTTCCATTCCTTCTCATACGTTTCTTGCGGTCTTGTTTTCCCCGCGTAAGAAATGATGCCGTCCTTTATACCGAGAAAACCGTTTCGGATGATTTCTTCTTCTGTTACGATGTCCGCACCGCTGATTAACAAGCTTTCAGCCACTTTAAAACACGCCTTTCTGGTTAGTTGTTAGTTTTATTTTACTCTTTTTCAGACTAGTTATCTAGACCAGTTATGCCGGAATTGTATAAATCTGTTTTGGTTCAGACGGTAAAGTGATAAAATATAACTGTTCAAAGCTCGGAACATCCCAGAACAGGAGGAACATATCTTGGCAAAGGTTCGGACCAAAGACGTAATGGAGCAGTTCCATTTAGAATTGATCAGCGGAGAAGAAGGGATTAACCGCCCGATTACGATGAGTGATTTATCACGGCCCGGTATTGAAATCGCCGGTTATTTTACATATTACCCGAGAGAACGGGTGCAGCTTTTAGGAAAAACGGAGCTGTCATTTTTCGATCAGCTTCCCGAGGAAGATAAGAAACAGCGGATGAAATCGCTGTGCACCGATGTGACGCCGGCTATCATACTTTCCAGAGATATGCCGATCCCGCCGGAGCTTGTAGAAGCTTCCGAGCAAAACGGCGTGCCTGTGCTCAGATCCCCTCTGAAAACAACCAGGCTGTCAAGCAGACTGACGAATTTTCTTGAGAGCCGTCTCGCGCCGACAACGGCCATTCACGGCGTGCTTGTGGATATATACGGCGTCGGCGTGCTCATTACGGGAAAAAGCGGCGTCGGTAAAAGTGAAACAGCGCTGGAGCTTGTCAAACGAGGCCATCGTCTTGTCGCGGATGACTGCGTTGAAATCCGGCAGGAGGATCAGGATACCCTTGTCGGGAACGCGCCTGATCTGATTGAGCATCTGCTCGAAATCAGGGGGCTCGGCATTATAAATGTCATGACGCTGTTCGGAGCGGGCGCCGTCAGAAGCAATAAAAGAATTACAATCGTCATGGACCTTGAGCTATGGGAGCAAGGGAAACAATACGACCGTCTCGGACTTGAAGAAGAAAAAATGAAAATCATTGATACGGAAATTACAAAACTGACCATTCCTGTCCGCCCGGGGCGGAATCTCGCCGTTATTATCGAAGTTGCGGCGATGAACTTCAGATTGAAGCGGATGGGCTTAAATGCTGCCGAGCAATTCACGAATAAGCTGGCGGATGTCATTGAGGACGGCGAACAAGACGAATAGGAGTTGGCAATGATATGAACGAAGCAGGAACACCAATCAATCCGATTGCCTTTCAGCTCGGGCCATTATCCGTGCACTGGTACGGAATCATTATCGGAGCGGGCGCGTTATTAGGGCTTTGGATGGCCATGAGGGAGAGTGAAAAGCGGGGGCTGATAAAGGACATTTTTATTGATCTTGTTCTTTTCGCCATCCCGATCGCAATCATTTGCGCACGGGCATACTATGTGCTTTTCGAGTGGAGCTATTACTCGGAACACCCCGGGGAAATCATTAAAACCTGGAAAGGCGGCATCGCGATTCACGGCGGATTGATCGGCGCGATCGCGACGGGAATCGTCTTTTCAAAAGTAAGAGGCATCTCATTCTGGAAGCTGGCGGATATTGCCGCGCCGAGTATTCTGCTCGGCCAGGCCATCGGGCGCTGGGGGAACTTTATCAACCAGGAGGCTCACGGTGAAGCGGTCAGCCGGTCATTTTTGGAAAGTCTGCATCTTCCGGATTTCATCATTAATCAGATGTACATAGACGGACAATATTATCACCCGACGTTTTTGTATGAATCGCTGTGGAGTTTTGCGGGCGTCGTGATTCTGCTTCTGCTCCGCCGCGTGAACCTGCGCAGGGGCAATCTGTTTTTGACGTATGTGATCTGGTATTCGATCGGCAGATACTTTATTGAGGGAATGCGGACGGACAGCCTGATGCTTACGAGCCAGCTTCGGATCGCGCAGGTCATTTCCATTGTGCTGATTGTACTTGCGATTATTTTAATGATTTTCAGACGCATGAAGGGGTATGCCGATAAGCGGTATGCTGATACGGACTGACGCCTGAAATCGGAAAGGACATAAGATGACTGATAAACGTGTAACCGCCATTTTATTTGATCTCGACGGCACGCTGATTGACACGAATGAACTGATTATCGCTTCTTACCTTCATACGCTTGATCATTATTGCCCGGGGCAGTTTAAAAGGGAAGATGTGCTTCCATTTATCGGCCCGCCTCTGTATGAAACGTTTTCAGGCATTAATGCTGAAAAGTGCGATGAGATGATCTGCATGTACAGAGCATTCAACCATGAAAAGCACGATGAACTCGTCACGGAGTACGAAACGGTTTATGAAACGCTGGATGAATTGAAAAAAGCGGGCTATCAGCTTGGTATTGTCACCACAAAGCTGAGGGATACAGTCAATATGGGATTGAAGCTGACAGGCATCGGGGCGTTTTTCGATACTGTCGTCACGCTTGATGATGTTAAGCACCCGAAGCCTGACCCCGAACCTGTGCGGCTTGCTCTCAGCCGGCTTGGGTGCGATCCGTCGGAAGCCATAATGGTCGGTGACAATTATCACGATGTCATGGCGGGAAAAAACGCCGGCACGAAAACAGCCGGCGTCGCGTGGACGATTAAAGGCGCACAGACGCTTTCCGCCTATGAACCCGATTATATGCTCGAGAAAATGAGTGATTTATTGCACATCACCGGAGTGAAGTAATCCGTGAGAAAAACAGACCGCCATCCGGTTTCAGGTGCAAATTCATTGTGGCATGTTTATCAGACGGTTCCCTTTCTGAAGGTGATGAAAAATTTCATCATCATTCAGATCGCAAGGTATACGCCGTTTTTAAGCGTGAAAAACTGGCTGTACCGAACCTTTTTGAAAATGAATGTCGGAAAACAGACGTCATTCGCGCTGATGGTGATGCCGGATATCATGTTTCCCGAAAAAATCACTGTCGGAAAAAACAGCATCATCGGCTACAATACGACGATTTTGGCTCATGAATATTTAATACATGAGTACCGGACCGGTTTTGTCACAATCGGTGACGAGGTGATGATCGGGGCAAACACAACTATTCTGCCCGGCGTCACCATCGGGAGCGGAGCCGTTGTATCAGCCGGCACACTGGTGCACAAAGATGTCCCGGCCGGGGCGTTTGTCGGAGGAAATCCGATGCAGGTGATCTATACGGACGAAGAAATGAAAAAACGAATGGAAAACCCCGCTGATTAACGTCAGCGGGGTTTTTTTATGACTTGATCACAATGGCCTGGCTGCCCATCTGCTTCCAGGCTTTTTCGAATTCAGTCCGGTCTGTTTTTCTGTTTTTATAGCCGTAAGGATCATTGACGTATACATAATCGTGATCATAACCGGTGACGGCTACGCTATGCATGCTGAACGTAATGTCGATCTTTCCGTTCGGCGTATTCCAAGTCTGCATATGATCAACCGGCTTAAAGGATGTGGTGGTAATCACCCAGACCGGCCGCCCTTTTTCAAGCTGGCGGTACACTGAAGAAATGTCTTTTCCTGTCAGGTCATATACTTTGTTTCCCGCATATTCTTTGGCAAGTTTATCAATCGGCTCATGATAAACGCCTAAACCCGGGCCGTTTTCCATATCTCCGGCAAATCCTTCATTCGGATCTCCCTTCAGCCCGCTGCTGTATGTGAGCGGAACTTTATTGATTTTATCCGCCAATGTATTTTTTGATACATGATATCCGGCATTGTTCAAAATCATGGCAAGGCTTGTCACCTCACAGCCATTGTACAGTCTGGGTGAATCCATCTGTCTGTACAGAACGACATTCAGCGGTGACGCGCTCCCTTTTAACGGTGTTTTCTCATCAGGCTCGTCGGACTGCTGATTGAAAAAATTCAAATGAATATCGTTTGTATAGATGTTATATCCCAGATAGACAAGGACGGCTGTCAGAATCAGCACACATAATGTTCCAAGCGTCTTCATTATCAATTCTTCTCCCTTGTTTCTGTTGAAGCTATTCTATGTATTATAGCACTTCTGCTCAATATGATTCGATCGTTCCGATATGTTTACAGGTTTGTTCATTCTTTAGCCATGTTTATGGAAAAGAATAGGCGGACATTGGGCGTTGCAATTCATTCTTTTATCTGCTAACATATTATCATATTAGCGAACTAAAGGATTCGGAATTTTCCTTCAGACAAAGCGGAGGTGTAAAAGGCAAATGTTTATGTTTGAGAAACCGCATGGCATGAGAGATACGCTGCCCGGTTTATACGAAGCCAAGAAAAAAGTCCGTTCCACACTGACGGATTTAATTGATAAATGGGGTTATCAGTTTATGGAGACGCCGACCCTTGAATTTTATGAAACAGTAGGCGTCCAGTCAGCCATTGAAGAACAGCAGCTGTTTAAGCTTCTCGATCAGGACGGGAAAACGCTTGTGCTTCGGCCTGATATGACCGGACCGATTGCCAGGGTGGCGGCGTCTAAGCTGCACAAACACAATCATCCGCTCAGAGCGGGGTACGCGGCAAGCGTCTATCGCGCTCAAGAGCGGGAAGGCGGACGTCCGGCCGAATTCGAACAGGTCGGCGCGGAGCTGATCGGCGACGGATCAACAAGCGCGGACGCCGAGGTGATTGCGCTGGCGGCCGGCGCTTTGAAAAACGCGGGATTGCACCGGTTTAAAATCGCGATCGGCCATGCCGGACTCGCTGATGAGCTGTTTGTCGAGGTTCTGGGCAATGCTGAGCGGGCGGATGTTCTGCGGCGCTTTCTCTTTGAGAAGAATTACGTGGGATACAGGGAACATGTCAAATCGCTTCCGCTTTCTTCAATAGATAAAAGCCGGCTGCTCACACTTCTGGAATTGCGAGGCGGGAAAGAGATCTGCGCCAAAGCGGAGGAGATCATCGGCATCTCCGGACAAAGCTTGATTCAGGAGCTGGAAGACCTGTGGGACATTCTTGAGGATTACGGATGTGCCGAGCATATTCGCCTTGATCTGAATATGGTAAGCCATATGAGTTATTACACGGGAATTTTATTCGAAGTGTATGCGGCAAATGTCGGTTTTGTCATCGGAAGCGGCGGACGCTATAACAATCTCCTCGGCCATTTCGGCAGTCCCGCTCCCGCCACGGGTTTCGGGCTCCGTATCGACAGGCTGATTGAAGCGCTCGGCATCCAGGAAGAAACTAGTGAAGCGGACGCCGTGATTTTCAGCAAGGAGCAGCGGGCGCAGGCTATTTTATTCGCGGAGGAAGAAAGGGCGAGAGGCAGAAAAGTCGTCCTGCAGGATCTGGCGGGCATTGAAAATATCGATCATATGACAAAATCATTTGCAAACGTCACATACTTTATCGGTGCCAGAAAGGAAGAGCAGAATGGGTAAGGTACTCACAATGGCAATGCCAAAAGGACGGATATTCGAAGAAGCGGCCGGGTTGCTGCGGCAGGCCGGGTACAGGCTGCCCGAGGAGTTTGAAGAATCGAGAAAGCTGATCATTGACGTTCCTGAAGAAAATCTCCGCTTTATTCTGGCAAAGCCGATGGATGTGACGACTTATGTCGAGCATGGCGTCGCTGATGCCGGTATTGCCGGAAAGGATGTCATGCTTGAGGAAGAGCGTGACGTGTATGAGGTGCTCGATCTGAAAATCAGCAAATGCCATCTCGCCGTTGCGGGGCTTCCAGGAGCGGATTGGAACGGAGTCGCCCCGAGGATTGCGACGAAATATCCGAATGTTGCGTCAAGTTATTTCAGAGAGCAGGGCGAGCAGGTGGAAATCATTAAGCTGAACGGTTCGATTGAATTGGCGCCTTTAATCGGGCTTGCTGACAGAATCGTAGATATCGTATCAACCGGGCGGACATTAAAAGAAAACGGTCTCGTTGAATCAGAACATATTTGTGACATCACATCGCGTTTTATCGTCAATCCGGTCAGCTACCGCATGAAGGATGATGTAATCGACGAAATGGCGGCCAGGCTGGCCAGGGTTGTGGAAGGAGAAACGGCACAATGAAAATAACCGCAGTAAAAAGAAGCGAGCGGTTCTCACTGAAGCGTTCCATCGACAGCGGAACCGAAGAGCAGCGGAAAACCGTCAGGGGGATTATTGGAGACGTCAGACAAAACGGTGACAAAGCCGTTTTGGCCTATACAAAAACATTTGACGGCATCAGCCTGAACCAAATGGCCGTGAGTGCAGAGGAAGTCACCGAGGCGTACCGTCTGCTTGATGATCAGCTGCTGGAAGTGATCAGACAGGCGATTGCCAATATTAAAGAATATCACGAACGCCAGCTGCAATCCTCGTGGTTTTACCATCGCAAAGACGGCTCGATGCTCGGGCAGAAAATAACGGCGCTCGATTCCGCGGGCGTATACGTGCCGGGCGGGACGGCCGCTTATCCGTCTTCCGTTTTAATGAATGTCATCCCCGCTCTCGCTGCGGGAGTGGAACGGATCGTTCTCGTCAGTCCTCCGGGAAAAGACGGCCGCCTTTCGCCGGGCGTTCTGGCGGCGGCGTCTGAGCTCGGCATAAAGGAAATTTACAAAGCGGGAGGCGCGCAGGCGATTGCCGCGCTCGCTTACGGAACCGAAACGATACAGCCTGTTGATAAGATCACGGGCCCCGGCAATATATTTGTAGCACTCGCGAAGCGCGAAGTCTTCGGCGTTGTGGATATTGACATGATTGCCGGGCCCAGTGAAATCGTGGTCCTTGCAGACGATACGGCGGTGCCCAAAGAAGTCGCTGCTGACCTGCTTTCACAGGCAGAACACGATACGCTCAGCTCAAGCGTGCTTGTCACCGACTCACGGAAGCTTGCCGAAGCGGTATCAGATGAGGTGAATAAACAGCTTCAGACGCTGCCGCGCAAAGAAATCGCCGAAGCGTCGATCAAGGATCACGGCCGCATTTATATTACGGAATCGATGGAAGATGCGGTGGACACGGTGAATGCGCTGGCACCCGAGCATTTAGAAATCATGACGCATTCGCCGGAGGCTTTGCTTGGAAGCATCAGACACGCGGGGGCGATTTTCTTAGGGCGATACAGCGCTGAACCGGTCGGCGATTATTTTGCCGGACCGAATCACGTTTTGCCGACAAACGGAACGGCGCGGTTTTCAAGCCCGTTGAATGTAACAGATTTTCAAAAGAAATCGAGCATCATCTCATACAGCCGGAAGGCATTTGAAACGCACGCGGACAGCATTTCCGCCTTCGCGAGACTGGAAGGGCTTGAAGCGCACGCAAGATCGATTGAAGCGAGAAACGGAGGAATGACCGATGAGAAAAGCGGAACGCGCCAGAACAACAAATGAGACCGATATTAAGCTGGCTTTCGAAATAGACGGAGAAGGAAAAGCCGACATCAGCACGGATGTGCCGTTTATGACTCATATGCTTGATTTGTTCACAAAGCACGGGCAATTCAATTTAACTGTTGACGCAAAAGGCGATACGGAGATAGATGATCACCACACGACTGAAGATATCGGCATCTGCTTAGGGCAGGCTTTTTTGGAGGCGCTCGGTGATAAAAAAGGGATCAAACGGTACGGATCAGCGCTAGTACCGATGGACGAAGCGCTCGCCCAAGTCGCCGTAGACCTGAGCAACCGGCCGCACCTTGAGATGCGCGGTGCATTTCCGCAAGCGAAAGTCGGAACGTTTGATACCGAGCTGGTACACGAATTCCTATGGAAACTGGCGCTGGAAGCGAGAATGAATCTGCACGTCATCGTTCATTACGGAACGAATACCCATCATATGATAGAAGCCGTGTTTAAGGCGCTTGGCAGAGCGCTTGATGAAGCGTCATCCATTGATCCGCGCGTCAAGGGTGTGCCGTCTACGAAAGGAATGCTGTAAATGATCGGTGTAATTGATTACGGTATGGGCAATTTATTCAGCGTGTCGAAGGCGCTGGAACGCGTCGGTGTCCCGTATGTCGTATCAGACCGGCCGGAAGAGCTTGAAAAAGCGGATGCTTTTATTCTCCCCGGTGTCGGATCATTCAGTGACGCCATGGACAATTTACGCAGCGCGAAGCTTGATCAATTCATACACCGTATGGTTGACGAGGGTAAGCTGCTCCTCGGCATCTGCCTCGGCATGCAGCTCATTTTCGAAGAAAGCACCGAAAACGGCTCTGCAAAAGGACTCGGTTTATTAGCCGGAAAAGCTGTGAGACTCAAAGACAGAGATGCCGAAGGAAACAAGCTGAAGGTGCCGCATATGGGCTGGAACCGGCTGACGTTTCACCAAACGTCTCCTTTGCTTTCGGAAGCGGAAGAAGGCTTCGTTTACTTTGTCCATTCCTATTATATAGACGGGATGGAAGACGGCGATCTTCTGGCAAGCGCTGAGTACGGCGTTCGTGTTCCGGCGGTCGTCGGGAAACGCAATGTCTTCGGTGCACAGTTTCACCCGGAAAAAAGCGGTACGGCCGGAATGGCGATCTTAACGCAATTTACAAAAATGGCAGCGGAACAGAAGGTGAAGAAATGAACGCTTTTACATTATATCCGGCAATCGATATGAGAAACGGCAAATGCGTCCGCCTCATCCAAGGCGATTACGGCAAGGAAACGATATACGGTGACTCTCCTTTAGACATGGCGGCGCAATTTGCACAAGAAGGCGCCGAATGGATTCATCTCGTGGATCTTGACGGCGCGAAAGCAGGCAGGAAAGTAAACGACAGGCATGTTCTTGACATTGCGCGGCAGCTTGATGTCAAAGTCGAGATCGGCGGCGGGATCCGTTCTGAAGCGGATGTGTACGGTTATTTATCACAAGATGTTGATCGCGTTATTCTCGGCAGCTCGGCTGTTTCCGATCCGGCATTTGTGAAGAGCATGCTGAAACAATACGGCGGCAAAATCGCGATCGGTCTTGATGCAAGGAACGGATATGTCTCGACGGAAGGCTGGCTGGAAACATCCTCGGTAAGGGCGGCCGATCTGGGCCGTGAATTGGCGAAGGAAGGAGCGGAAACCTTCATTTTCACGGATATTGCAACTGACGGCATGCTGTCAGGACCGAACATCGAAAGCACCGTTCAGCTCGCAAAAGCAACGGGAAAAACCGTCATCGCTTCAGGCGGAGTCAGCTCAGTCGCCGACCTCAAAGCACTGGCCCGCTTCAAAGACGCCGGCGTATCGGGAGCGATTATCGGAAAAGCGCTGTATACAAAACAATTTACATTGGCTGAAGCGCTCAGCGGGGTGAAGGACGCATGATCACGAAACGAATCATTCCGTGTCTCGATGTGAAAGAAGGCCGCGTCGTCAAAGGCATTCAATTTCTCGGGCTGAAAGATGCGGGCGATCCTGTCGAGCTGGCCGAATCTTACGACAGGGAGGGCGCTGACGAACTTGTTTTTCTCGACATTTCCGCCTCTCACGAAGGCCGCAAGACGATGACAGACGTCGTAGAACAAGTTGCGGCAAAACTGGCGATTCCGTTTACAGTCGGCGGCGGAATCAATCAATTAAGCGATATGAAACGAATGCTTCGCGCCGGCGCTGATAAAGTATCCGTTAATACAGCGGCCGTCCTCCGCCCCGAGCTGATTACGGAAGGAGCGGATTTTTTCGGCTCGCAATGCATCGTCGCGGCGATTGACGCAAAGTATGATGAAGATTCGGATTGCTATAAAGTGTACACACACGGCGGCAGAAAGAAAACCGAGTGGGAAGTCACGGCCTGGGCAAAAGAAGCCGTCAGCCGGGGAGCGGGTGAAATCCTGCTGACAAGCATGGACGCAGACGGTGAGAAAACAGGCTTTAATCATACGCTCACACAGCTTGTCACACGTGCCGTCCCGGTGCCTGTCATTGCGTCAGGGGGAGCCGGCAGCGCGCGCCATATGCTTGAAGCCTTCACGATCGGTGAAGCGGACGCCGCGCTTGCAGCTTCCATTTTCCATTACAAAGAGACATCTATAAAAGAAGTGAAAGATTATATGAAGAAACACGGGGTGAATGTGAGATGAAACGGGCAGATGAACTGCGGTTTGACGAGGCCGGACTGATTCCCGCCATCGTGCAGGATGCGGCAAGCAAAGAAGTACTGACACTGGCTTATATGAATCGTGAATCCTACGAAAAAACGATAGAAACGAAAGAAACCTGGTTTTACAGCCGTTCACGCGGGGAGCTGTGGCATAAAGGAGCGACGTCGGGGAATACCCAAAAGGTGAAAGCAATCCGCTATGATTGCGATCAAGATGCTCTTGTCGTGCTTGCGGAGCCTTCAGGACCCGCATGCCATAAGGGAAGCTACAGCTGCTTTTCTCCGGAAAAAGCGGATGCGCAGGATCGTTTCGGCATCTTAAATGAACTGGAAAGCGTAATCGCCAAACGGCAGGCGGAGATGCCTGACGGAGCCTACACAACGTATCTGTTTCGGGAAGGCGTCGATAAAATCCTCAAAAAAGTCGGCGAAGAAGCCGCAGAGGTTATTATCGCCGCGAAAAACCGGGACCATGAAGAATTAAAATGGGAAGCGGCGGATTTGCTGTATCATTTGCTCGTTCTTCTGCGTGAGCAGTCGCTTCCTTTGGACGACGTGCTTGACGTCCTTGCGAAACGCCATTCAGCATCTGAGTAAAACAAACCTCACGGAGAGATCCGTGAGGTTTTTAATCTGTCAAACTTAAACATTCAATTAAATATTCCTTATTTCCGCAACCGGAGGCAGATGAATTTGATAATATTGACTAATAGAGTTTATTTTGGTTTTTATCAAAAATATACGTTTTGTTCATATTCCGTTCATGCACATCCGTTATAGTATAAACAGTGATATAGGAGGAAAACTTATGCCGAATAAACAACCAAAACCTAAAGGGAAATTCAGCTCATTCTTTTCATTAGTCAAAAAAACAAAACCATCATACGGTATGCTGGCCTTCGCGCTGTCTCTCAGTATTGTGACAACGCTCGTCAGCCTGCTGATTCCGCTGTTGACAAAGCAGCTCGTTGACGGCTTTTCCATGTCGTCGCTGTCAGGCGTGCAAATCGGAATCATCGCAGCCGTGTTTATCGTACAGGCCGCATTAAGCGCCTACGCCACCTACGCCCTGAACTACAGCGGCCAGAAAATCATCTCGGGCCTGCGTGATTTGTTGTGGCAGAAATTAATTAAACTGCCCGTCTCTTATTTTGACAAAAACGCCACGGGAGAAACGATCAGCCGTGTCACCAATGACACAATGGTGGTAAAAGAGCTGATCACAAACAATATCAGCGGATTTATTACCGGAATCATTTCCGTTATCGGGTCACTGACGATCTTATTTTTCATGAACTGGAAGCTCACATTGCTCGTGCTGATCGTCGTGCCGCTGGCTGCGGTGATTTTAGTGCCGATCGGCCGGAAAATGTTTAAAATTTCTCGGGAAACACAGGATGAAACGGCGAGATTCACCGGATTATTAAACCACATCCTCCCGGAAATCAGGCTTGTAAAAGCGTCAAACGCTGAAGAAGCGGAATACGGACGCGGAAAAGCAGGCATCATGGCACTCTTTAAACTCGGGCTGCGTGAAGCGAAGGTGCAGTCGCTCGTAGGCCCGCTTATTACACTTGTATTAATGGCGGCGCTGGTCGCTGTCATCGGGTACGGCGGGATGCAGGTGTCATCCGGTGAACTGACAGCCGGCGCACTCGTTGCCTTTATCCTGTATTTGTTTCAGATCATTATGCCGATGGGCCAGATCACTTCATTTTTCACACAGCTTCAAAAATCCGTCGGCGCAACGGAACGGATGATTCATATTCTTGCAGAAAAAGAAGAAGATATCCAAACCGGAAAAGCCATTGAAAACGCAGATCAGCCGATTAAGCTTGAACAAGTCTCATTCGGCTACAAAACAGATCAAACCATCTTAAAAGACATTACGGCTACGATTGAAGCCGGCAAAGTCACCGCGATCGTCGGACCGAGCGGCGGCGGAAAAACAACGTTATTTAAGCTGCTTGAACGATTCTACAATCCGACTGCGGGCAGCATCCTGCTCGGAAATGAACCGATTGATGCGTATTCCCTTGAGTCATGGCGGGAGCATATCGGCTACGTGTCGCAAGAAAGCCCGTTAATGTCAGGCACCATCCGCGACAATATCTGCTACGGATTAAAACGCGAGGTGACCGATGAGGAACTGAGGCAAGCGGCTGACATGGCCTACGCTCTGCAATTTATTGAAGACTTACCGAAGAAATTTGAAACAGAGGTCGGTGAGCGGGGAATTATGCTGTCAGGCGGACAGCGCCAGCGCATCGCCATTGCCAGAGCGCTCCTTCGCAACCCGAGCATTCTGATGCTTGATGAAGCGACATCAAGTCTGGACAGCCAATCTGAAAAATGGGTGCAGCAGGCGCTGGAAGTTCTAATGAAAGGCCGCACCACCATCGTGATTGCCCACCGTTTATCCACGGTTGTGGATGCAGATCAGCTTCTCTTTGTCGAACAGGGTGAAATCACCGGACGGGGCACACACCATGAATTAATGGCATCCCATTCGCTGTACCGCGATTTTGCGGAGCAGCAGCTGAAGCTGAATGCCGACTTAGAAAACAAAGCTGTGTAAAGCAAGACTTTATGAATCAAAAGCAGCTGAAAAAGCTGCTTTTTATTTTGCAGCCGGAGTCCTGTTCTTACGGGTGTACGGTCGGTAACGATGAAGAGCCAAGCCATAAGCGTGTATGCCGGTACAGGAGACAATGAAAAAATTCGGTTTATAGACATCATGTCGATTCATGAAAAGAAAAAAGCAGAAGGAGGGATTTTCATGGCTGTCATATTGGTTGCGGATGATGACCGCCATATCCGTGAGCTTGTCCGCCTTATGATGGAGCAGAGCGGTTTTGACGTCGCAGAAGCGGAAGACGGGGAAGCGGCGGTGCGGCTGATCGAATCAGCACCTATAGATCTCATCATACTGGATGTGATGATGCCGAAAATGGACGGGTTTGAAGTCAGTGAAGCCGTCCGCAGCTTTACGGACATTCCGATTTTGATGCTGACGGCAAAAGGCGAAACGCTGGACAAAGTTCAAGGTTTTACTTCCGGAGCGGATGATTATCTCGTCAAACCGTTTGAGCCGCTTGAGCTGGAAGCAAGGGTCAAAGCATTGCTGAAACGGTACCGGATCACCGCTGAAAAACTGCTGACCATCGGAACGGTCACATTAGATAAGCAATCCCGCACTGTAACGCGCGGCGGCGGAGCGGGATTGACATTGCCCCGGCGGGAATTTGAGCTTTTATTTAAGCTCGCCGGTTATCCGAATAAGACGTTTTCAAGAGAACAATTAATAGAAGATATTTGGGGCTTTGATTATGAAGGTGACGAGCGTACCGTTGATGTGCATATTAAAAGGCTGAGAGAACGGTTTCCGGAAAAAGACTATCCGTTTGCCATCCATACGGTGCGGGGGCTCGGGTATCGGTTTGTGGTGACAGGATGAAACGGATCTTCAGAACGGCTGGAAAAATCATCATCCTTCTCACCGTCACCGCATTCTTATGGCTGGCGGCTCACCTGATTGTTCAGGGATTCGGTCTCATATGGCCGATTTTGCTTATGCCGTACGCCGAGCAGATTCTGACGCTTTGGCTTGTTTTCGGCCTGCTGTTCGTAACGATGTTTATTTTTTCAAAGTCAGCACGTGAAAGGCATCATGCGATCTGGGATTCGCTGACCGCCACGATCAAGCAAATGTCGAGCGGCAACTTCACAGCGGCCGCTTCCCGGAAAATGGAGAAGATTGAGCGGAACCATCCCGTGACGAAATTGGCTGATGAACTGTCGACACTCGCCGCGGAACTGAGTGAAATGGAAAAACTGAAACAAGAATTTATTTCGAACGTTTCCCATGAAATCCAAACCCCGCTCACTTCATTAAAGGGCTACGCGCATCTTCTGAAAAAACCGGATTTATCATATGAGGAGCGGGGGCGCTACTTACACATCATCGAAACAGAAACAGAACGATTATCAAAAATCAGTGAAAATCTGCTGAAGCTCACTGCGCTCGAACGCCAAACCGAACCGATACAAAAAAAACCGTTCCGCATTGACAAACAGCTGCGGCGCACCATATTGACCTGTGAGCCTGAATGGTCCGCCAAACAGATTGAGTTTCTCATTGATTTACAGGAGTCGTATGTGTACGGAGATGAAGCGCTGCTCAGCCAAGTATGGATGAATCTGATTCACAATGCCGTAAAATTTACCGGTGAAGGCGGCCGCATTTCCGTTAAAATTGCAGATCTGCCGGGAGCGGCGGCTGTCGAAATCGCCGACGACGGAATCGGAATGGAGCCTGAACAGGCGGAGCGTGTATTTGAACGGTTTTATAAAGCGGATAAGGCGAGAAACGAAGGAGGAAGCGGGCTCGGTCTGTCCATCGCCCAAAAAATCGCCGAGCTGCACGGCGGTTCGATAGAGGTTGAGAGCAAGCGCGGCGAAGGAACCCTTTTCCGCGTCATTCTTCCAGCCGAGCCTCGTGAAAAAAACAGCTAAAATCTGGTCGAACCAGCCAGTAAAAAACGAAGCCGATCCTGTCTTTTGAACTATTGAGGTGAAACCGTTTTATGGTATACTACTGACGGTAATACGTATAAAACGGAGGATATTTGTGGGAAAACACACTTCTGAACAGAAAAAGCACGCGCAAATTGTCCAGCTGCTTCAGGATGGACAATATTTTTTTCATAAAGGCTTAAAAGCATATAAAGAGCGGAATTTAAAGCGGGCCAGCAAACTGATTCAGCGGGCCGTCCACCTCGAGCCGAATGATTCCGAAATGCTGTCCCGGCTGGCCGTCATTTATTCTGAAATGGGCCACTACCAACAGTCAAATGAGCTGTTCGACTTTATTTTGGTGAACCTGAAAGAAGAAATGCCCGAGTGTCATTACTTTAAAGCGAATAATTTCGCGCATTTGGGGCTCTTTCAGGAAGCATACAAAGAAGCGGCGGCTTATTCAGATGCCGATCCGGACGGTGAATTCAGCGAAGAAATTGAAAATCTGATGGAGCTATTGGATTTCGGCGAAGCGGGTGAAAACGAATCGCTCTATGACCAGGATGAACTGCTGATCAGGCAGGATCGGGCAAAAACGCTTCTTGAGAGCGGCCAGCTTCATGAAGCGGTTGTCATGCTTGAAGAGATTACTGCCGATTACCCCGAGCTTTGGTCTGCATACAACAACCTGGCGCTCGCTTACTTTTACTCAGGCAATGTCACAAAAGCGAAACAAACGGTATTCGAAGTGCTTGAGAAAAATGAAGGCAATCTCCATGCCCTGTGCAACCTCCTTGTATTCTGCTATTACGAGAGGGAAGATGAAAAAGTCGGAGAATTGAGCGGAAAACTCGCCAAGGTGTATCCGATTTTATTCGAACAGCGCTATAAGCTGGGGGCGACGCTTGCGCTTGTCGGCAGACATGATCTCGGTTATAAATGGCTCCGTTCTCTTTACAAAAGCGGGTTTGAAGGCGACGAAACGTTTTATTACTGGCTTGCCGCTTCAGCCTACGGGACAGGCCGCACAGAATTTGCGGAAACCATTTGGAAAAAGGCCGAAGCCGAATTTCCCGAATCAGATCGGCCCGCGCCTTGGGCGGAGCGGCAGGAACCGCTGCCTGCTTCACTTGAACAGCGGCTTGCCGCCTATTATATCAGCAGCGCTGAAGGAGAGCGGAACCAGCTTGAAAAAGTTCTGACGGCAAAACGCGCCGTTTCACCGTTTGAACAAGATTTCGTCAGACTGCTGCTTTCCGGTGAAAAAGGCGCTTCAGGCGTTTCCGGTGATGCGTTGTTCACGTATCGGACGGTCAAGCTTCTGGAGAAAGCGGAAGCCGACAGTTTAAAAACTGACGTCATGAGCTGCTGGGTTTTTCACGTCATTCAGCACATCCGCGCCGCCGCTGCCGTACAGAATGAGCGGGCGTGGGCCGCAGCCATCGCATATGTATGGAAAGAAGCAAACGGCGAAAAAACGACGAAAAAAGAAACGGCCGCCGTTTACGGTATAACGCCGGCAACACTTTCGAAATACATCAGACAAATAGATGATATATTAGAATAAAACCGATTCTTTCTATATAAAGAGTCGGTTCTTTTTTTATCAGAAAGGGGCAAAACAGAACTTTACCGCCGAAAAAAGAGGTATTCATACGTATTTTTTTGCTTTTCGAATCGAAATCAGGCCGTAATCACCGTTTATTTTGCAAAATATGAGATTTGCAATCACATTGAAATATAACTGTAATAAAAATTGTCGAAACATGATGGTATAATGAGTCTCGTACATAAGAGATTAGTTTATTTTACATGTGCTGTATAATCTATACCAATTTAAAAGATTTAAAGATTCATACATAAAAATCATCAGCCTCACGGGTATGTGAGGGAGCGTAACTTTGATGTTCATAATAGAATTCCAAATGAGAACAGGTTTAAAGTAAAAGGGAGGAAAGAAAAAGTGAAAAAGAGTTTATTAACACTTGGTTTGGCTTCCGTCATCGGGACAAGCAGTTTTTTGATCCCGTTTACAAAAACTGCATCGGCGGAAACATTAGACAGCAAAAAAGCAAAAATTGAAAGCAAGCAATCTGAGGTGGCTTCAAGCCTTGAAGCAAAAGAAAGAGAATTGTCTAAGCTTCAGGACAAGCAGGCTAAGATTGAAAAAGAACTGAAAGACATTAACGCTAAAGCGTTGGATACAAGCAATAAAATCGAAGATAAAAAAGCTGAAAACGAAAAAACGAAAAAGCAGATCGCTGATTTGAAAAAAGAAATCAAAGAAACAGAAGCGCGTATTGAAAAACGCAATGAAATCCTGAAAAAACGCGTTCGTTCTTTACAGGAAAACGGCGGTTCTCAAGGATACATAGATGTTCTTTTAGGGGCGACAAGCTTCGGAGACTTCATTTCCCGTGCGACTGCGGTATCTTCTATCGTTGATGCGGATAAAGAGCTGATCAAACAGCAGGAGCAGGATAAAGCGAAACTCGAAGACGCAGAAGCTGAACTTAACGTGAAGCTGAAAAAAGTTCAAGATGATCTTGCGAAACTCGAGTCTATGCAAAAAGACCTGAACAAACAGCTTGATCAGAAAGACAAGCTTTTCGACGAAGCGAAAAACGGTCAGAAAAAAGCGGCTTCCGCTATCTCTGATCTGAAAAAAGAAGCATCAAAGCTTGCAAACGAAAAAGCTGACACTGAAAAAGAACAGAAGCGCATTAAAGCTGAGCAGGCTGCAGCGGCTGCCCTGATCAAAAAACAGGAAGAAGCGCAAAAAGCTTCTGAAGACCAAAACCAAAAAGATGACAGCCAGCCGGCACCGGCGGTTAAAACTGTGAAAAAAGCGGCTGTTTCAACATCATCTGATTCATCTGACAGCTCAAGCAAACCGAAGAGCACTTCAGGCGGATCATCTCATAACAGCGGCGGTTCAGATGATTCTGACGGCGGATCTGTTATTTCAAATTCAGGCGGTATTGAAGGCGCGATCAGCGTAGGATCAAGCCTTGTGGGTCAATCCCCGTACAAATTCGGCGGCGGACGCACTCAATCTGATATTAACAACCGTATTTTTGACTGCTCTTCATTCGTACGCTGGGCTTATGCTAACGCAGGCGTTAATCTCGGACCTGCAAGCGGCACAAACACAGATACATTAATCGGAAGAGGTAAGGCAGTAAGCGCGTCTGACATGAAACGCGGAGACTTAGTATTCTTCAACACGTATAAAACAAACGGCCACGTCGGCATCTACTTAGGTAACGGAACGTTCCTGAACGATAATACATCACACGGTGTATCCATTGATTCTATGAGCAACCCTTACTGGAAGAAAGCATTCAACGGCAATGTAAGACGTGTCGTGCAATAATGAATAAGACAAGGGCCTTCTATCCCGGAAGGCTCTTTCTTTATTTGTATACCCGCTCAGGAGCTGCCTAATCACGGTTTTTCAGAAAAATGAGCAAAAAAATAGCGAATTGCCTTCAGATTTAATAGGATATGGGTAAGGAATACGATTGATGGGGATTCTTAGTCATATAGGGTGCGCCCCATTTCGAAAAGGAGTGAATCATGGTGTCAGAAGAAAAAATTTATGATGTGATCATTATCGGCGCGGGTCCGGCGGGGATGACCGCTGCTGTTTACACATCACGAGCGAACTTATCCACATTAATGATCGAAAGAGGAATTCCGGGCGGCCAGATGGCCAACACGGAGGATGTTGAAAACTATCCGGGTTTTGAAAGCATTCTCGGCCCTGAACTTTCTAATAAAATGTTTGAACATGCGAAAAAATTCGGTGCGGAGTATGCGTACGGCGATATTAAAGAAATCGTTGACGGCAAAGAATATAAAACGGTCAAAGCCGGTTCAAAAGAATATAAAGCGCGTGCCATCGTCATTTCTGCCGGAGCGGAATACAAAAAGATCGGTGTTCCCGGCGAAAAAGAACTGGGCGGCCGCGGCGTATCGTACTGCGCGGTTTGTGACGGCGCGTTCTTTAAAAATAAAGAGCTTGTCGTTGTCGGCGGCGGAGACTCCGCCGTTGAAGAAGGCGTCTATCTGACACGCTTCGCTTCAAAAGTCACCATCGTTCACAGACGTGACAAATTGCGTGCGCAAAGCATTCTTCAGGCGCGTGCCTTTGACAATGAGAAAATTGACTTCAAATGGAACAAAACCGTAAAAGAAATCCATGAGGAAAACGGAAAAGTCGGCAGACTTACTCTTGTGGATACCGTGACGGGAGAAGAAGAAGAATTCAAAGCTGACGGCGTCTTTATTTATATCGGTATGCTTCCGCTTTCTAAACCGTTCGAAAACTTGGGCATCACAAATGAAGAAGGCTACATTGAAACAAACGCTCAAATGGAAACAAAAGTTCCAGGCATTTTCGCCGCGGGAGACATCCGTGAAAAAACGCTCCGCCAGATCGTAACGGCGACAGGCGACGGAAGTATTGCGGCTCAAAGCGTTCAGCATTATGTGGAAGAGCTTGAGGAAACGCTCAAAACCGTTAAATAATCACTGTAATGTTCAGTTTTTGAATCGTTACTGTGTTTTAATTACGCTGTAACACGGGTGAAACACTGATGTCTTAAGATGAATGTAGTAATTGACCCCCTTTTTAATGAATACACTTTGGCACGGATTCCAGTATCCGTGCCCTTTTTTTGCGATTTTCTGTTTTCTGTCAAATAAAAGAAAAGGATGTCGGTGTCTCTGCATTGTGAGAGACATGCCGAAACGGTATAATGAAGAGACGATGATTTGTTGAGAAGGTTAGGTGACGTACTTGTGCAAAGAGTGACAAATTGTGTGCTGCAGACAGATGATCAGGTTCTCCTTCTCCAAAAGCCGAGACGGGGCTGGTGGGTCGCGCCCGGCGGGAAGATGGAAAGCGGCGAATCCGTCAGAGATTCCGTCATCAGAGAGTACAGAGAAGAGACGGGCATTTATATACTAAATCCGCAGTTAAAAGGCGTGTTTACCTTTATTATTAAGGAACAGGAACAAATCGTGTCAGAGTGGATGATGTTTACTTTCGTCGCCGACTCGTACACGGGGCGGAATGTCGCTGAATCAGAGGAAGGCGTTCTGAAGTGGCATGACGTAAAAGATATCCACAGCCTTCCGATGGCCCCCGGAGACGGGCATATCCTTGATTTTATGATCAAGGGCCAAGGGCTTTTGCACGGCACCTTTACGTATACGCCGGACTTCGAGCTGCTCAGCTATCGTTTAGATCCGCAGCTTATCAAATAAAAGAAAGACCGCAGGGGGGAGAAAGATGAGTATGAATGAAAACCATGATATTCAGCTCGTCATCATTACGGGAATGTCTGGAGCGGGGAAAACCGTCGCCATTCAAAGCTTTGAGGATCTCGGCTATTTTTGCGTCGACAATCTGCCGCCTTCCTTGCTGCCGAAATTTTTGGAGCTGATGAAAGAATCAAGTTCAAAAATGAGCAAGGTCGCGCTTGTCATGGATCTGCGGGGACGTGAATTTTTTGACAGGCTGATTGAGGCGCTGGATGAAATGGCGGAAAATCCGTGGATTACACCGCGCATTCTCTTTTTAGACGCTAAGGATTCCATCCTTGTGACGAGATACAAAGAAACGAGGCGTTCTCACCCGCTGGCCGCTACCGGGCTTCCTCTCGAAGGAATCGCGCTGGAACGCCAGCTGCTTGAAGAATTGAAAGGGCGCTCTCAGCTGATCTATGACACATCGGATATGAAACCGCGTGATCTGCGTGAAAAAATCGTGGCTCATTTCGCCACGAACCAAGGTGAAACATTTACAGTGAACGTAATGTCATTCGGGTTCAAATACGGGCTTCCGATAGATGCCGACCTCGTGTTTGATGTAAGGTTTCTGCCGAATCCGTTCTACATTGAAAGCATGAGGCCGCTTACGGGGAAAGATGAGGAAGTGTCATCCTATGTGATGAAGTGGAACGAAACACAAAAGTTTATTGAAAAGCTTGTTGATCTGCTCGGCTTTATGCTTCCGTCTTATAAGCGGGAAGGTAAAAGCCAGCTTGTCATCGCGATCGGCTGTACGGGCGGCCAGCACCGCTCCGTCACGCTCGCTGAATATTTGGCTGACTATTTTAAAAAAGATTTCTATACTCATGTCACTCACCGGGACATTGAAAAGAGAAGCCGGAAATGAATAAGAAGCCGAAAATCGCAATCTTCGGCGGCGGAACGGGTCTGTCCGTGCTGCTTCGGGGGTTAAAGCATAAGCCCGTTGATATTACGGCGATTGTGACAGTTGCTGATGACGGCGGAAGTTCAGGCCGTCTGCGGGATGAACTTCAAATTCCGCCGCCGGGTGACATCCGTAACGTACTGGCCGCTTTGTCAGATGTTGAGCCGCTCGTTGAAAATCTGTTTCAGCACCGTTTCAACAAAGGAAGCGACTTAACCGGACATTCGCTCGGCAATTTGATTTTGGCAGCGATGACAAATATAACCGGTGATTTCTTTCACGCTGTCACCGAAATGAGCAAGGTGCTGAATGTCCGCGGCAGAGTGCTGCCGGCTGCCAACACCAGTGTCGTTCTTCACGCTGAAATGGAGGACGGGCAGGTCGTCTCCGGAGAATCGACAATCCCTTCTTACGGCCAGCGGATTAAACGGGTGTTTCTTACGCCTGAAAAAATTGATCCGCTCCCGGAAACGATTGACGTCATCCGTCAGGCCGATTTAATCATTATCGGCCCGGGAAGCCTGTACACAAGCATTCTTCCGAATCTGCTCGTGCCGAAAATCGGAGAAGAAGTCGTCAAGGCTGCGGCCAAAAAAGTATATATATGCAACGTCATGACACAGCCCGGCGAGACGCTGCAATACAGTGCGGCCGACCATGTCAAGGCGCTGAACGATCATATGGAGCAGCCGTTTATCGACACGATCTTAATCAACAATGAGGAGATCCCTGACGAAATCAAAAGCAAATATGCGAAAGAGCTGGCCCGGCCCGTCGACTTCAATGTTGAAAAGCTGAAATCCATGGGGCTTGAGGTCATCAGGGATCAGATTATCACGTATAAAAATGGCGTAATCCGTCACGATACACATAAAGTGGCTTCTCTTCTTGTCGATTTATTAAGGGACTAGAGGCCTTTTGAAATGAGGTGGCTAATATGTCATTTGCATCGGAAACAAAAAAAGAACTGACGAATCTGGAAGTGAAGGACTGCTGCGCCAAGGCTGAGCTGTCCGCGCTGATTCGGATGAACGGTTCCCTGTCATTTTCAAACCGCCATCTCGTGCTTGACGTTCAAACCGAAAATGCGGCGATTGCCCGCCGCATTTATACATTGCTGAAGAAACAATATGATGTATCGGTCGAACTGTTAGTCAGAAAAAAAATGCGGCTGAAAAAAAACAATGTTTATATTGTGCGCTTTTCTGAAAATGCAAAGCTGATTTTAGAGGAATTGAAAATCCTCGGAGAGAACTTTGTATTTGAACGGAATATTTCTGAGGAACTGGTGGCGAAACGCTGCTGCAAACGTTCTTATATGAGAGGGGCGTTTTTGGCGGGGGGATCTGTGAATAATCCCGAAACATCGTCGTACCACTTGGAAATCTTCTCGCTTTATAAGGAACATAACGATTCATTATGCGCGCTGCTGAATGAATTTCATCTGAACAGCAAAACGCTTGAACGGAAAAAAGGCTATATTACGTATTTAAAAGAGGCGGAAAAAATCACTGAATTTCTGAATGTCATCGGCGCTCACAATTCACTGCTGCGTTTTGAAGATGTGCGGATTGTCAGAGACATGAGAAACTCAGTGAACCGCCTCGTCAATTGTGAAACAGCAAACTTAAACAAAACCATCGGTGCTTCTCTCAGACAGGTGGAAAATATTAAATACATTGATGAACGGATCGGTCTTGAAGCGCTGCCGGAAAAGCTTCGCGAAATTGCGCAGCTGCGGATTGATTATCAGGAGGTCACGCTGAAAGAACTGGGGGAAATGGTTGCAAGCGGGAAAATCAGCAAATCCGGCATCAATCACAGGCTGAGAAAGCTCGATGAAATCGCAGAACAGCTGCGTACAGGACAAAGCATCACTTTGAAATAACCGTACAGAAAAGGGGAGATCTTATGGTTCAGGGGAAAGTGGAAGTGCGTTTAAAGACGGGATTGCAGGCGCGTCCCGCTGCATTGTTTGTACAGGAGGCAAATCGTTTTGCATCAGATGTGTTTCTTGAGAAAAACGGCAAGAAAGTGAATGCCAAAAGCATTATGGGATTAATGAGTCTGGCGGTCAGCACGGGGACGGAAGTCACTCTGATCGCTGAAGGCGACGATGAAAAGGAAGCGCTGGAAAAGTTGTCCGCTTATGTGCAGGAAGAAGTGTAAACACTTTGTAAGGGGGACGGAACGATGAATGAGTTTCTGAAAGATTGTTATCAAACGATAGGCTGGGAAAAGGATTCCCTCGATTTCAGCAACCTGCCGGAGTTTTTAAAGGCGCTCGCATATCGGTTTCCGTTTGAAAATCGCGCGGTTTTGTCCAAAAAAGAATATGACGTCACGAAAGAAGGACTGTGGCGGCACATGGTGAAGGAACCTCATGGCGGCCTTTGTTATGACTTGAACGGACTGCTTTATTTCATCCTGAAAGATGCCGGATTTGATGTCAAATTGATCCGCGGAACGGTCTGGAAAAACGGCTGGGCGCTGCCCGGCACACATGCGGCCGTACTTCTTTCCGCCGGGGGGAATGAGTACATCGCTGATGCAGGCTTCGGCCTCAATCTCGCCATGCAGCCTGTGCCGATGTCGGGAGACGAGACGGTATCAGCGGCCGGAGCGTTCCGCGTGAGGATAGAAGAGACGGAATTCGGGACATACCTGCTTGAAATGAACAAAGGGGACGGCTGGCAGACAGGTTACGCATTTTCGCTTGAAGAAATCGATGAAAAGGACCTCAAGTCTATGAAACAAACAATCTTTGAACATGAACGCTCTCCTTTCAACAAACGCCTGCTTGCTTCTAAGCGGACACCGGAAGGGCACATGGTTCTGTCTGAACGCAATATAACAATAAAAAAACACGATGGCACGGCGGAAAACAGCAGAATAGACCGGTCAGAGTTTGAAGAAAAATTTACTGCTCATTTTATATGAAGCTCGCAGGTTCTCTGCAAAAAAAACGGCCTCCGCAGGGAAGCCGTTTTTTGTATGTGTTTATCTCATTTTTGTAAAGGTTTTATAATGATCTGTCGTCTTATAAATCAGCCAGTCGCTTGAGTAAAGAATCCGGTCTGAATTTCTGAAGCCTGATGTATAGTTAATATCCGCTTCACGCCACGTCCGTCCGCTTTTGGCAGGGAGTTTGCCTTCCCTGTTTGAGAAGATGTCTCCGCCGATGCTTTTCCCCGGAGCGACGTCTGCAAGATTCCCCTTTGATGCAACCCAGCCGAGGGCCTGCGCTTCTGACTTTGTAATGTAATTATCAGGAAGCTTATGATAGGTCTGAAGATAATCCGCAACCCCGTCAAACGTGTTGATAACCTGTGCTTCAGTGTGCGCCTTGTGAGAAGATGTATCCGTCTTGGCAGCCGTGGAAAACAGCATCCCCGCCGCGGAGAACAGCACCAGCAAACAAACGGAAATCCACGATAATCGTTTTTTCAAAGCAATACCTCCCATTTTTATCATGTGAAGCTGATTCCTTTTCATTGTATCAGCATCGAGAGAAAGGAATAGAAAGAATTTAAAAATAGTTCTTTTGATCTAGCAAAAAATAAACCCCGGCTGAAACGGCCGGGATTTTTCATCTCATTGAAATTCCTTCGTGAGGTTTTTCGGCGTTTTTCCGTATACGGCGTCAATCATGTTTTGTGCGGCTTGCTTGAACATATTCAAACGGATTTTTGCCGTTGCTGACCCGATATGCGGAAGCAATGTGACGTTTTCCAGCTGCAGGAGCGGATTGTCTTCGGCGATCGGCTCTTTTTCAAACACATCTAAACCGGCGCCTTTTATCCAGCCCTCCTGCAATGCGCGGATGAGCGCTTTCTCATCAACCGTCTTTCCCCGGGAAATATTGACGAAACATGCCGTATCTTTCATCAATTTAAATTCCCGCTCTCCCATCATATGATACGTTTCGTCAGTAAGCGGCGTAATTAACAGCACAAAGTCTGATGTTTTCAGCAGTGTATCTAAGTCGGCATATGTAACCCCGAGTTCCTTCTCAGCGTCCGGTTTTCTGCTGCGATTATAATACAGCACGTCCATATCGAAGCCGAATTTTGCCCGTTTGGCAGCTTGTTCACCGATTCTGCCCATGCCGATAATTCCTAATGTCTGATGGTGGACATCCATACCGAAAAGAGATTCTTCCTCAACGGTTCCCCATTTGCCGGCGCGGACGAATCGATCCAATTCGGCAACCCGTCTGGCGGAAGACAGAATTAATGAAAAAGCCAGATCAGCGACAGTGTCATCTAAGGTGTACGGCGTATGCGTACCGACAACCCCGCGTCTTTTCATTTCTTCAATATTAAAATTATCATAGCCGACAGAATTATTGCTGACGACCTTCAGCTTCGGCGCGTGATCCAGTAAATCACTGTCAATCGCCGTTCCGGATGTCAGCAGCCCTTCAGCATCTTTCATTTTTTCGTACAGTTCCTCTTTTGGAATGGTATCTTCTTTCCAGATGTCATAGCGGCAATGCTCGCCTATCATTTGCTCGACTTCCGGCGGTACCGGTTTCGCGATGAATACATAGGGTTTCAACGGGCTTCTCCTCCTTTGTCTTTCTTCTCTATTTTATTATATAAGAGAAGCGGTAACGTGAGAAATATTCAAACGCATCACGATAAATTTCTGGTTCTTTTGAACTTAAAATGAAAGAAAAAGAAATGTACATGCTTGATTTCTCCAAACAATAACAGAATCCGCCTATATTTCTGAAGGCAAAATGAGCGGAACCGCTGTTTTTAAAAGCTTTATAGGTTGGTGTAAAGATAAATTTTATTATTTTTGAAAGATATAAATGAACATAATCTGAATTTACAGTTAAATTATCGTGTCTTTTTTTGAAAGCGCTTTTGAGGCCTTTTTCTGTGCTATAATTCCTTACTGTAAGCTGGGTAAGAAGGCTTGCAATACAATCGGATGGGAGATGAATAGAAAAATGGTTTCTTTATCAAGCATTTTGGAGCACAACCAGCAGTTTGTCCAAGAAAGGAAATATGAACCTTACCAAACGACAAAATTCCCGAAAAAAAAGCTTGTCATCGTATCCTGTATGGATACAAGGCTGACGGAGCTTCTGCCGCAGGCGATGGGACTCAGAAACGGCGATGCCAAAATCATAAAAAACGCGGGAGCCATTGTTTCTCACCCATTTGGAAGTGTCATGCGGAGCATTTTGGTTGCCGTTTATGAACTGCAGGCAGAGGAAGTCTGCATCATAGGTCACCGCGAGTGCGGAATGTCGGGATTAAATGCGGCTTCCATATTAAATAAAGCGAAAGAGCGCGGCGTGGAAGACAAATGTCTCAGCCTTCTGCAGCATGCGGGAGTCGATTTGGAAACATGGCTGACCGGTTTTCACAGCGTCGAAGAAAGCGTGGCCCACAGCGTGAATATGGTCAGGCATCATCCGCTCTTGCCTGAAGAGGTGCCGGTGCACGGGCTGGTGATCGATCCGGGGACGGGGACGCTGGATGTTGTCGTTGACGGTTATGAAACAGTCAAAGGAGGATGCAGCTGACGATGCAATTTACCGGCAGATATCAGGGATACAATTTGCAGAAATTTCAGAAAGACCTAATCGCGGGAATTGTGGTCGGAATTGTAGCGATTCCACTGGGAATGGCCTTTGCCATCGCCTCGGGGGTCGGTCCGGAATACGGGCTTTACACCGTTATTGTGGCCGGAATTCTGATTTCGCTGTTGGGCGGCTCTAAATATCAGATCGGCGGGCCTACGGGGGCGTTTGTTCCCATTTTATTTGCCATTGTGATGCAGTATGGTTTTGAGAATTTACTTGTAGCCGGTTTTATGGCAGGCGTCATGCTCGTCCTGTTTGGCGTATTTAAGCTTGGAAAGATTATGAAATTCGTGCCGAAGCCGGTGATCGTCGGATTTACGGCCGGAATCGCGGTGCTGATTTTCTCGGAGCAGATTGCCCATTTTCTCGGTCTGCGCGATATCCAAAAGCATGAAAGCTTTATCCTCAACATTGCGGAAATAGGCAAGAAGCTCGGAACCCTTAATTTATACAGCATCCTCATCGCGGGAATTGCTTTGGCCATCTTGCTGTTATCAGCCAGGCTGATGCCGAAGATTCCGGGCGCGCTTGTGGCGCTGCTTGTCTCTACAGCCGCGGCGGTCGTGTTTTTTCCTGACAAAATGGCGACAATCGGTTCTGCTTACGGGGAAATTCCGCGGCAGCTTCCGGCTTTCCAGCTTCCGGATTTCTCAATCGATAACATGATCATGATGTTTCCGTCGGCTCTGATCATTGCGCTTCTCGGCGGACTTGAATCCATATTATCGGCGATGGTCGCGGACAATATGAAAGGATCACGGCATGACAGCAATAGGGAGCTTGTCGGGCAGGGCATCGCCAATATGGCCGCGCCGCTTTTCGGCGGCATACCGGCAACGGGAGCGATTGCGCGGACCGCAACAAATATTAAAAACGGCGCAGTTTCTCCGATTTCCGGTGTTGTCCACGGAGTCACCGTCCTCCTCGTCCTGCTCGTCTTCGCCCCGCTTGCCGTTCACGTACCGCTGGCAAGCATGGCGCCGGTATTGATGGTTGTGGCTTGGAACATGAGTGAGCGGAGGGAAGTCGCCAATATGATGCGGCTGAAAAACACTGATTCATTCGTACTGGCGGCAACCTTTTTGCTGACGGTTCTGTTTGATTTAATCATCGGCGTTTCTGCCGGTCTCGTGCTCGCTTTTGTTTTCTTTATCAGAAAAATGAGCGAATCAACACGTATCAAAACACCGCATGCCGCTGTCAAATCGGTTAAAAATGATTCGTCCGTCAGCACATATTCCATTGAAGGGCCGCTGTTTTTCGGTTCAATTGATTCACTGGAAACATCGCTGCTGGAGAGGCTTCAGGAAAAGCCGAAGACGCTTATTCTGCTGATGAATAATGTACATTACATGGATACCTCCGCAGAAGCGGTGCTGGGGAATGTGATGAACCGGATCAAACGGCATAACGGGAGATTGATGATCGTCGGATTGCAATCACAGCCGAGAGAGCTGATCCGGAAGACGGGGCTGTTTCATAAAATCGGGAAACAGCATTTCTTTGAGCATCAGGACGAGATAACGGGATAAATTCAGATACGGCCTGTCCATGAAAAAGCGGACAGGCCGTGTTTTTATTCGGTTTCAAAGCGCTTGATCAGTTTTTCCTGATGGGCTTTCATCGCATCTTCTAACGTGATTCCGTACTTATCGGCAAGGATGGCCAGATTTCCGAGGACGTCACCCATTTCTTCAATCAGCTCCTGCCTGCGTTCAGCCTGGGTCGCGTCTTTTTCATCCGGCCGGTCTCTGCCGATTTCATATGCTCTTACCGCCCGGGCGAGCTCACCCGCCTCTTCCATTAAAAAACCGATTCTGATAAATGGCCCGTACGCCGTCCATCCTCGTTTTTCATAAAAATCTTTCGTCCATTGTTCTGCTTCAGCCATCTGCATGTGAAACACTCCTTATGTCCTGTATGATTCTTATTGATATTATCATATAGAGATGGGACAATATATAGTGTATTTTGATTTATTGATGTACATATATAGATATGGAGATGAAAAAATGAAAACCATTTGTGTATTTGCGGGGTCAAACCCGGGGGTAAATGAAGAGTACAAACGCAAAGCGGCCGAACTGGGTGAATATATGGCGGAGCAGGGAATCGGCCTTGTTTACGGCGGTTCACGGGTCGGTCTGATGGGAACCGTCGCCGACGCGTTAATGGCAGGCGGCGGAAAAGCTGTCGGCGTCATGCCGAGCGGACTGTTCAGCGGAGAGGTTGTTCATCAGAATCTGACGGAGCTGATTGAAGTCAGCGGCATGCATGAGCGGAAAGCGAAAATGAGTGAACTTGCCGATGGGTACATTGCCATGCCCGGCGGCTTCGGAACATATGAAGAGTTATTTGAAGTGCTATGCTGGGCGCAAATCGGCATTCATCAAAAACCGATCGGACTGTACAATGTGAACGGGTATTTTGAGCCGATGATGAAAATGGTCAAGTACAGCATTCAGGAAGGATTTTCGAATGAGTCTCATTTGAAGCTGATACACAGTTCCTCCCGGCCGGATGAGCTGATTGAGCAGATGAATCGGTATACATACCCGATTTTAGATAAGAAATGGCGGGAATTGTAAGAAAGAGGTCTGAAATATGTTTCGGCGGTTGCATCTAACCATTCTGATGGAAAATTCTCCGCCTATAGAATACCTTTTCTTTCTGGAAATCGTTTTCTCTTTCTCATGCGTATCACACCTTTCTTCAGGATAAGACATATGTATGAGAATAAGATGAGAAAGAGAATGCTGTTGGGGTTGAAAGAAGAACATCCATTTCCTCAGAGGAGATGGATGTTTTGCGGTTTGCAGACTGTATGCGTTTACAACTTTTGTTGCACGAATGTTTCCTCCGATATGAAATCATCCTGCTGCATCTTTTGTTTTTTTGAACTGATTCCAAATATACCGACTGTCAGTGCACAAAGAAACCAGCAGCCTGTAAAAAACAAGAAAACACTTAAAAATCCGTAGCCTGAATACAGGAAACTGACGACAAAGGGACCGGCTACATTCGCAAGACGTCCTACGCCGTAAGTGAGACCATTTCCAGATGCCCTGGCTTCAACCGGATATAATTCCGGCGTATAGGCATATGCGATTGAACTGAAAGTGCGCTCAAACATATGCATGAGAAATCCGCATATGACAATGACCATCGGCAAAGGATTGATGCCGTAAAAGAATCCAAGCGCCATAATAATTAACGATAAAACAGAAATGGCCCACTTTCGATCCACACGGTCAGAGATTTGCGACGCAATGAGAGCGCCCAGCGGGGCACCGATCGTTCCCAGAGTGACGTATACGATAGACTGATCCATTGATACGCCTTCTTTTACCAAAAGGGTGGGAACCCACGTGCCAAAGCCTTGAATTGCAATCGTGGAAGCTGCCCACATCGTCATTAAAACAAAAGTTCTTCCTGCCAAAGGCTTTTGAAATAACGTCCGATATGGAACGGATTTTACAGCGGTTTGTCTGCTTCGCAGAGCCGGAGCTGGTTCAGGCAGTTCACCCTTTTCTTTTTCTGCTTTTGCCTCCAGTTCAAGCAGAATGCGGTGTGCTTGTTCGCTTTTTCCTTTCGTGTCCAGCCATTTCGGTGATTCTTCCAGTTTTCTGGCGATCAGCGGAAAAAAAATACCGACCGCGCCGAATAGAAAGATAAACCGCCAGCCGTAAGAGGCGGACGGCACGACCAATTTAGCCACCCAGCCGGCTGCAGGAATTCCGCATATGCCGATTGTAATACAGATTGCCTGGTATTTACCCTTAGTTGCGGATGGGAAAAATTCGCTGATATACGTACTTGCCACAATCGTTGTGGCGCCGATACCTAAACTCGTAAGAAATCTAAAAACACCGAGTATTTCTGGGTTCCAAGCCAGAGAAGAGAGGAGGGAGAAGAAAGAGAAAAAGGTGACAACCAGAATTAAACCTTTTTTCCTTCCGAACCGGTCTGAAAACCATCCTCCGGCAGAGGCGCCGATAAACATTCCGAAATAGGAGACAGACGTAATAAAAGCGATGGTATGAGTAGAAATGTTCCATTCCTTTAAAAGTGAAGGCGCCGCATATGAAAACGTATTTAAATCGATAAAATCAAAAAAGTAAGCGAATGAAAGGATAACGAGCACTGCTTGATGGGCCCTTGAAAAAGGCAGTCTGTTTAATCGATTAGACGCATTTACATTGATCATCTCGTATTCCTCCGTTTATCTTTGACTTGTCTGAAGACTGGTATTAACCAATGTGATTCAGCGTATTCAGGTTGTAACTTTGCTTTGTAAACACATAGCCTTCAGAGATTTTTCTTGCTGTGCGTACTACTTTAATCGTTGTTCCATCCGGATCAACATCTGCCTCGGTTTCTAAAATGCCGCTTGGATGTCCCAATCGAATCGTTCTGCCATAGAATGAAAATTCAGATAATATTGTATCCTGCAATAGCATACCGGCAGTCGTACAAACCGCCCCTGTAATGGCTAAAGCTTGATGCGGTTTTTGCATGGACATCATACGAATGACAAGATCCATCTCTTCTGCGTGTCTCTTTATCCCTTTTGTATCGATATAATCCGCTGGAGATGAGATTAATGTTAGTTTTGGTACGGCCGGTGATTTTGCAGCAGCCTCATGTCTCGGAGCGAATCTGCATTTCTCGGCTGCAATCGATCGGATCATTTCGAGCTTTTCCAATATATCCGGAGTATATTCATCCGGAAGTTCTAAGCCGGTAAGCCCCGTGTCCTCTGCTTTTACAAAGACAAGCGGATTAGCGTAATCAATAATCGAGACCGAGATATTTCCATACGGTGTATCGAGAACATCAATAGGCTGACCAGTGGGAAACAGCTTACCGGTCACCGCTCCTTCAGCCTGGTGAAATGAAAGATAAATAGGAGAAGCTGTACCTGGAACCCCGGGGATAGAGCAGTCCCCCTGGTAATGAAATGTTCCATTTCTGACTTCAACTTCTGCTACGATCACTTTTTGAGTGTTTGTATTTAACATTCTGACTTTTGTAACCGGCTCTTCAGCTTGAACGAGCCCTTTCTCAATAGCATAAGGGCCTACGGCAGCAGAGATATTTCCGCAATTGCCTTTGAAGTCGGTAAAATGGTCAGTCAAACTGACCTGAGCAAACGTATACTCAACATCTGCATCCTTTCTGGCGGATTTCTTAATAATGGCTGCCTTGCTTGTGAGAGAATGGCCGCCGCCGAGACCGTCAATTTGTCTCTCGTCAGGGCTCCCCATAATGTCTAAAAGAAAATCGCTCCATAGGTTTGTATCGTCTGGCATGTCTTTTTGATGAATAAAAACGCCTTTGCTGGTGCCGCCTCTCATGACGGTTACAGGAACTTTTTCCATGCTGTCTCATCCTTACATCATTTTGTGTGGATAAAAAGGTACCGGTCCCTTTGGAAAATATCGTATGATAAATAAGGATTATAAGTAAAACATATAATTTTTATAAAGTTGAATAAAAAACTTTTATAATAGGAGGAAATTTTATAGCAGAAAAATATTTTGGGGGATTTCATATGGATGAAAAGGATTGGATTGTGCTCATTACATTATTCGAAGAAAAAAATATGACGAAGGCGGCAGAGCGATTATATATGACACAGCCGGCGTTAAGTTATCGGCTCAAAAACCTGGAAGCACAATTCGGAGTGCGCCTTTTTTATAAAAGAAAAAAAGGGATGGAGTTCACTTCAGAAGGTGAACATCTGGTTGATTATTCGAAAGAGATGCTGCAGGAATTCAGAAGAGTGAAGGATGATATGCTCAATATGAGCCATGAAGTCAGCGGGGTTCTCAGATTAGGAGTCTCAAGCAATTTTGCTCAGTATAAGCTCCCGGCGATTCTAAAACGGTTTTCTGATCAGTATCCGTCTGTTCAATTCCACGTCAATACGGGATGGAGTGCGAAGGTGATGGATCTGCTTCATCATTCGGGGGTACACCTTGGGATTATGAGGGGAAATTATGATTGGCAAGGGGAAAAACAACTGCTAAATGAAGAGAGACTGTACCTTATTTCAAAAACTGAAATCAACAGTGAGGACCTTCCCAAATTGCCGATGATTTATTATCAAACTGATGCTTCTTTGAAAAGTTTGATTCAAAAATGGTGGAATAACCAATTTACTGAACCGCCTTTCATTGCGATGGAGGTAGACAGGCAGGAAACCTGTAAAGAGATGGTGAAAAACGGTCTCGGTTATTCTGTTGTGCCGGAAATCTGTCTTCAGCCTTCTGATGAATTATACACATTGGCGCTATCCTATAAAAATAACGAGCCTGTGATACGCGATACTTGGCTTATGTATGATTCTTCAGCGTTAGAATTATCTGTCGTCAAAGCATTCATTACTTTTTTGAATGGGAATAAAGCATAAAAAACCTGCAAGAGACATCATCTCTTGCAGGTTTTTTGGGCATTACTTCTGGTCTTCTGTATTGCGTGTCAGCACTTTATCGATTAAGCCGTATTCTAAGGCTTCATCAGCTGATTTGAAGTTGTCGCGGTCTGTATCGCGCTCAATGACTTCAAGCGGCTGGCCGGTACGTTCAGCAAGCACTTTGTTTAATTTGTCGCGAAGCAAGAGAATGCGTTTTGCCGCGATTTCAATTTCTGTCGCCTGTCCTTGCGCTCCGCCAAGCGGCTGGTGAATCATAACTTCACTGTTAGGAAGCGCGTAACGTTTGCCTTTTTCTCCGGCTGCAAGTAAAAATGCTCCCATAGAAGCGGCCATACCGATGCAGATCGTGGATACTTTCGGTTTAATGAACTGCATTGTATCATAGATTGCCATACCGGCAGTGATTGATCCGCCAGGGCTGTTAATGTAAATGGAAATATCTTTTTCAGGGTCTTCCGCTTCAAGGAATAAAAGCTGTGACACGATGGAGTTCGCAACGTTGTCATCAATCGCAGATCCAAGCATGATAATACGGTCCTTCAAAAGACGGGAGTAAATGTCATAAGCTCTTTCTCCGCGGTTCGTTTGTTCAATGACTGTAGGTATTAAATTCATAATGCTCCTCCTTCACCTTTTAGGTAAGTATGTATTTACATGATACATTTTTGGTCAATAAAGGTCAAACAAAACGCTGACCAAAATGCCAACCTTTTCTTCTAACACCATTTTTCCCATAAAACAAAAAGTTCAAACAGCAAAGTGGAAATGAGGATGATCAATGCCGGAGCCTTGAGAAAATGATATGGCCGGAGCGCTCAAAATAGACCGCAATCGCGTCGCTACGTACGGCTGAAGGGTCTGACTACGTTGTCCGCCCTTCCAAAAGCCGTACCGGCAAATATGTTTCCAGCGGCAAATCATCAAATTCGCCTTCAATTTCTTTTGCTAAAATCTCGATGGCTGTTTTGGAAATCAATTCAATCGGCTGCTGGATGGTTGCCAAGTCCGGCAGAACCGATTGAACGGTTTCAGTGCCGTCATAACCGATCACTTTTAATTGATTCGGGATGTCTATTCCCCGTTTTTTGGCCTCGGTCATCACTGCAGCCGCCATGATATCATCGCTGGCAAAAATTCCGTCGGTGTCGGGCTGTTCATCGAATAATGTTGAAATAATGTCATGGTAATGCTGATAAAAGGGTACTTCATATGTAATAGGCTTCCGTCCGTGTTCATGCATGACGTCTTCGTATGCTTTTCTTCTGAGGTTTGCCGGTGTTTCGAGTTCAAGCGGGCCGTTGATATGGACGATGTGCCGGCACCCTTTTTCAATCAGCAGTTCTGCCGCCTTTTTTCCGCCGTCATAGTTGTCTGAGCCGACGACGGGAATCGTGTCCGATAAGTAATGATCAATGGCGACAATCGGCAGATTTTGCTTGTGATAATTGAGAATTCCCCGGTTGTAAGTCACGGCGATCACGCCGTCCACTTGGTTTCTTATCAGCATCTCCAAATATTTTTCTTCCTTATCCTTTCGATGTAAACTGTTGCAAAGCAGCAGTTTGTAGCCCATGGACGTACAAATGCTTTCAATATGAAAGGCGAGTTCGCCGAAAAACGGATTGCTGGAGTTTGGGATGATAAGCCCTATTAAATTGGTTCGTTTTCGGAATAAAGAGCGGGCCAGATCGTTTGGAAAGTAATTGATTTCTTCCATCGCCTTGTACACTTTTTCTTTTGTTTTTTCGCTGATATAGCCGCGGTTATTTAATACCCGCGAAACGGTTGTAGATGAAACTCCCGCTATTTTCGCAACATCATGAATGTTAGGCTTCATTCCCGTGCCCTCCTGCTTACTGAAATGGCTTACAATTTCCGTCACGCACTTATTTTAGAGAATCAGGCTGACATGTGCAAGGACATTCCGTGTTTCTGTTTTCATATAAAGAGGGTGCGTTTTGTTTGATTAAAATAATCAGAAAATTATATGTCAACCGATTGACATATGGAACCGGTTGACATACAATTCTTTTTGAAAGCGCTTTATTTACGGAGTGAAGGGAAGTGACGGGTATGGAGAGATGGCTGGCGGCAATAAAGTGAAAGAATTAAGCAGCGATAGAAAGTAAGCGCTTACTCAGAGATCGCATGTATGTGATGAAAATGAAGAGGGAAGTATGCGGCTCTAAAACGGCTATTAAAAGGTCCTATTAAAGGAGCGGTGCAAATGAAAAGCTCAAAAAGTCTGTATTGGAAACTGAGTGCTTATTTTTTCTTTTTCTTTTTTACTTGGTCTTCCAGCTATTCTTTATTTGCGATTTGGTTAGGGCAGGAAATCAATTTAAACGGATCAGCGACAGGCATTATCTTTTCTGTAAACGCCGTATTTGCCCTGTGCATGCAGCCTCTTTACGGTTTTATCTCTGACAAATTGGGGCTGAAGAAAAAGATATTGTTTATGATCAGCTGTCTTCTCATATTCACGGGTCCGTTTTATATCTTCGTCTATGGGCCGCTTTTACAATACAACGTCTTTCTTGGCGCCGTTGTCGGAGGCTTATATTTGGGAGCCGCTTTTTTGGCAGGGATAGGCGCGATTGAAACGTACATTGAAAAGGTCAGCCGTAAGTATGATTTCGAGTATGGTAGATCAAGAATGTGGGGCTCGCTGGGCTGGGCGGCGGCTGCATTTTTTGCAGGGCAGCTTTTCAATATCAATCCCAATATCAACTTCTGGATCGCGTCTGTTTCAGCCGTCATATTAACGGCCATTATCATGTCTGTGAAAATAGAAATGACCGATCATGAGAAAAACAGAGCGGATTCGGTCCGGTTAAAAGACGTGGGGCGGCTCTTTTTACTAAGAGATTTCTGGTTTTTTATGCTGTACATTATCGGGGTGACTTGCATTTACGGCGTATATGATCAGCAGTTTCCGATCTACTATGCGTCTTTGTTTCCTTCAGTGTCGACGGGTAACCAAGTATTCGGCTATCTTAATTCATTCCAGGTGTTTTTGGAGGCCGGCATGATGTTTCTTGCGCCTTTTATCGTCAATAAGTTCGGGGCGAAAAACAGTTTGATTTTAGCGGGGTTTTTAATGGCTTTCCGCATCGTCGGGTCCGGAATTGCAGTTGAGCCTGTAGGCATTTCATCAATGAAACTCATCCACGCACTGGAATTGCCGATTATGCTGATCGCCGTTTTTAAATATTTGGCTGCCAATTTTGATACGCGTCTGTCGTCCGTCCTTTATCTCGTCGGTTTTCAATTCGCATCTCAGGCAGGCGCGTCGATTCTGTCGCCGCTTGCGGGAGGATTATATGACAGTGCGGGGTTCCGTCAAACCTATCTCATCATGGGAATCGTCGTCTTCGGTTTTACCGTCATCTCCATATTTACTTTATTGGGCCCGAAACAAAACAGCAGGCGTGTCCAGCGTCTGCAAAAAATCGGATAGAGAGGATGTTACAAATGGATAGAATTCAGCAGGCGGAAGAAGCTCTGAAGGAAGCCGAGGGTAAAGTGAAACAAAGATATCGATTGGGGTACCATATTATGCCCCGGGCGAATTGGATCAATGATCCGAACGGGCTTATTCAGTTTAAAGGAGAATACCACGTCTTTTTTCAGCATCATCCGTATGATGAGCATTGGGGGCCGATGCATTGGGGACATGTAAAAAGTAAAGATCTCATTCATTGGGAGCACCTGCCGGTTGCCTTAGCTCCGGGCGATGCATTCGACCAAAGCGGCTGTTTTTCGGGAAGCGCGGTCGATGATCATGGAAGATTAGCCCTCATCTATACAGGACATAATATAATTGATCAAGAGAAAGACCTATTCTATCAAACTCAAAATATCGCTGTCAGCCAAGATGGAATCGTGTTTGAAAAGCTTCAGGAAAACCCTGTTATTGCGGAACCGCCGGAAGACAGCGCCCGTCATTTCCGCGATCCAAAAGTATGGAAGCATCGCGATGTTTGGTATATGGTCATCGGCAACTCTTCAAAAGAAAACGTCGGACGGGTCGTTTTATACCGTTCACCTGATTTGAGTGATTGGGAATACGCGGGGGTTCTCGCCCAAAGTGACGGTAATCTCGGCTATATGTGGGAATGTCCTGATTTCTTTGAATTAGGCGGCAAGCATGTCCTGCTGATTTCGCCCCAGGGGATCGAGGCGGACGGTGATTCATATCAAAATTTACATCAAACCGGTTATTTAATCGGTGACTATCATGATGAAACAAACAAATTTACACACGGTGCTTTTAAAGAACTGGATCACGGCCATGACTTTTACGCCGTGCAAACATTATTAGATGATAAAGGACGCAGAATTGCCATCGGCTGGATGGATATGTGGGAATCTGAGATGCCGACAAAAGCGGACGGATGGTGCGGTGCATTGACTTTGCCGCGAGAACTGACTTTGCGTGATGATCATAAACTTTTGATGAATCCCGTGGAAGAAACCAAGCAGCTGCGGAAAATGGAGTATCGGGAATGTGCCGGACGATCGCTTTCAGGGAGTTACTTGACAAAGACATCCGAAGACCTGCTTGAAGTCCGAGTCGTGTTTGATATAAACGATTCTGATGCCGAAACGGCAGGTTTTAAGATTCGCGGCCTTGACGAAGAAGAACTTGTGCTGACATACAATCTAACGGATAAAAAGCTGACACTTGATTGCACCAAGATGGGGAAAGCGAAAGACGGTGTGAGAAGGGTGCAGACGGATACAAACGGCAAGCTGGCGCTGCGTATCTTTATTGACAGATCCTCGATTGAAGTATTCGCCAATCATGGAGAAACAACGATGACAAGCCGTATCTATCCGAATGAAGGCAGATTGGGGATTGAGCTGTTTTCTGAGAAAGGCGCCGTAAAAGTTGAGGAATTCACCTATTGGACGTTAAAGGACATTTGGAAAAGAAGCTGAAACGGGTGATTACCGCTTTTTCTGCAGTGATTGAAAATGAACCGAGCCGGGAGGCAGTACGCCTGAAATGGGTTTTTTGTGAAAATCAATGCCGGTAAACGATGCAGGATTATGCTGCATGAGGACGCTGCATAATCCTGTTGTGCATTATCAAAAAAGAGTTGCTTTCTGCGCGTTTCTTTATTATAATATAAAGGTATCTGATTGAAAAAACGTGCGCTCGTAGCTCAGTTGGATAGAGCGGTGGTTTCCGGTACCACGTCTGTCGGGGGTTCGAATCCCTCCGAGCGCGTCTCAGTTAAGAGGATAGGAAAAACCTCGCAGATGATAAATCTGCGAGGTTTTTATTTTATCTTGTTTTGAAACTGTTAACGAATGTGTCTCTGTTATGTTCGGTTCCGGCAATCAGCCGCGCACTTTCACTGATCCGCTGCGCGAGAGCTTTTTGCGCCTTGCCTTCAAAGCTGTTCAATAGTGCTGAATACACTTCATATAATTCATCTTTCAACGTATCCATTTCGAATGTCGGTTTCAGCGTTCGGCGGACTGTTTCAAGTTTTGTCCCCGCTGCCTGCGTCATCCCTGTTTTCAGCATCTGCCGCTGCAGCATTTTCTTCATTGGATCGTCCTTGTGTTCTAAAAGTTCGTCTAATGTCGGCATTATGTATACACCTCTATCATCTTAACCAGTTTGCGAGCAACTGGTCTTTTTCCTGAAATTCGTCTGCTATTTTATGTAAGAATCCGCCGATCTCTTCAAGGTCTGTGATCGCTGCCTGCAAAGAATCAATAAACGCCTGCTCAGCCTGAGTGTCGTAAAAAATCGGGCCTTTCTCGTAAGATAGCGCAATATCTTCAATTGTATTGGTCACGTCCTGTGCTTGAAGCTGGTCATACAAGCCGTGTCCGACTTGACCGTAGAATTCCGTTTTCAGCTCGGCGATTTTTTCATCGTGCTCCTGATAGGCGTTCTGCGCTTCTTTTTTCATCGTCCGCAAATCCTCAGCCATGGCCTGCACCTTTTCAGCCAGCTTCTTTGCGTTTGTCGGCGTTACTTTTATTGTATCTGCGCTTCCGATCGCACCGGCCGGCAGAAGAGCGCCGAGGTTTTTGTCAAAGACTAATTCATCTCCGTTCGGATTTGCGATAGTTCCGTTTCTGTCGAACACGAAATTTGCTTCGTTTAAGCCGTGTGTATCCGGATTTCTCAGAATGACGGTAGTGAAGAAATAAGCGAGATTTTTTCCGATCTGCTCGCTCAATTTTCCATCAAGCCGCTGCTTTCGGCTGAACTGTGAGAGCGAGGGGTTTTTCGTATAAATTGTGGTCCCGTTGTGGCGGTCATATTCGTTCCAATAACCTGCCCCGACCATGTCGTCCGGATTGATAATTGACCGGATATAAGGATCATATATGCCGTTGTTGATCTCTTTCTGTGTTTCTTCATCGTGCAGTTTCACGACGGAAGGACTGTTAAACGCGACGGCGTACACATCATTATTCACCGCGCTGTATTCGGCCTCAGCGCCGCCGAGTGAATGGCCGGTTGTTGAAATAATCGTTGACGTTCCGGCATACTTTTTCTTTACGCTGCGTACCAGCTGATCGGCTTGATCAATTTGCGATGTTTTCGTTATCAGCTTATACTTTCCGGTTGTGAGCATGGCGTCTTGAGAGGGCGTTCCGTGATAGGCTCCGAGCGTTTTCGAGGTATCCTTTGCGTCTTTTTTTACAATATAATGTACTTCTTTTTTCGGATCATTTCCGAAAACAATATTGCCGCCGTCCGCTTTTGCGCCGTCATTGATCGGGTCTTTTGCGATATCGGTTCCCGCAAAGGCGACGACCACGTTTTCGGGGTTTTTTGATTTTGTCCAGTTACCGTTGTTCTTTTCAGCTTGTGACAGAACAACCGCGTCAAGTCCGGTATCGTTGTCCGATTTTATTTGATCGACGTACCATCTGGTGGAAGATTTAAATTTTAATGGCTTTTGTGTTTCTAAGTGATTCTTAAGAGTTTCATAATCATAAGATACTTGGCTTAAATAAAAGTATTCTCGGTCACTGATATTTGTTACATTGATGTTTTTAGACATGTACAACACCCCGGAGTTGATGTAAGATTAATCTAAGAAAGGATGAGTTTATGAAGAAATACATAATTATCCTAATCTCTGTAATAATTATAGCATTAGGAGGTATTTACATGAAGTACCAACATGATAAAAAAGAAGCAGAACAAGAACTTTTTATCCAAGCGAAAAATAAAATGAAAAGCTATATAAAAGCTAATTACAAAAATATAAAGCAAATTACATACATTAACGATTATAAAATAAATCCTATGGGTGGTATTTCCGTGAAGGGGTACTTGAATGGTAATAAGGAAAAAGAATTTTTCGGGCTTTATGACAAAACGAATGATGAAATAGGAGTTTCGTCAGTCGATGCGGAAGAGAAACCTGAGTGTCAGGAAAAAGAATGTGAATACTAAAAAGACGTTGGAATAGAGAAGAATTCTTTATGTTTATTTTATTGATTTAGCTGGCGAAATTACAGTTTAGTGATATTTGAATAATGTAATACCAAACGAATTTGCCGGTTTATATGATCCTCCAGATGACAAAATAGGGAGCTCCTCTGTGGATGCGGAAGAAAAATCTTAAGACGCCTAACTGGCGTCTTTATTTTTGTATTGGCTGGCCCCAAAAACTCTAACGGATAAATCCCTTTCCTTAAAGAGTAGCCATTCTTGTTTTTCTCCTTGTAATACACTTCTTTTTGCGGATCATTACCGAAAACAATATTCCAGCAGTCAGAGATCGGGTCTTTTCCGATATCGGTTCCCGCAAAGGCGACGACCACGTTTTCGGGGTTTTTTGATTTTATCCATTTTCCGTTTTTGGACTTGATGCCTTTTGAGAATACAAAGGCATCAAGACCCGTATCAGAATCCTGCTTCACTTTCTCAACGTACCAATATGACGTCTTACTTATTTTATAAGGAGTTTTATATTTCATATGCAGGGCTAACATTTTATAATTGTAAGCTGCTTGACTCAAACAAACGGTAATATTCTTTATCTGTGACATCAGAGACGGTTATTTCTTTTCCTTTTGTGAAATATACATCACCTTTCTTATATTGTAAAATAGTTCCGAAAGGATGATACGCATGAGAAAATACATTATTATCCTAATTGTTATAATTATAGCAGTGGGAGTTTTTTTCGTGAAGCATCAATATGATAAACATAAAAACGAAGAAAAACTTGTGATTGAGGCGCAAGAGCACATGAAGAATTACTTGAAAAAAGACTATAAAAATGTAAAGGAAGTTCATTTTTCAAAAGACTACAATATCGATCCGACAGGCGGAGTTGAAGTTTCAGGCTACATAAATAATAATAAAGAAAAAGAATTTTCCGGTATATATGATCCAACGAATAAGGAGATAGGGATTTCAGTGGTCAATGCCGAAGAAAGGTAAAATACCCACCTCAGGATGAGTGGGTATTTATTTTGTTTAATTATCTTACAAGATTCGAGATATGTTTCTCATACAGTTCAAACCTATTCCTGAGATCAATCGCCTCTACCGTCTCATTTGTCGAGGTATCCCCGATATTAACGGTACAAATATCATGACAACTCAACGATAGGAAAAACGTCAGATCAGCATTTCACTCGCTTTAAGTTCCAATCTTAACTTGTCAGCAACAATCGCGATGAATTCTGAATTGGTTAGCTTTGCTTTTGACATGCTGAAAGTATATTCATATCGAGTTTTCGCTCATTTCGTTTACTTAAGAACGACAGTTATTTATAGGAAGGGGTTGATTTCCAAATGAAGAAAAAGTACATAATTATCCTTATTTTAATAATTATAGCAGTTGGGGGACTTTTTATGAAGCATCGGTATGATCAAAAGGAAAAAGAGTTTGCTCTACTCGAAGAAGCCCAGAATCATATGGAAAAGTTTTTAACAACGAACTATAAAAATGCGGATGATATCCATTTTTCTGAGAATTATTATATTAATCCAATGGATGGTATTAGTGTTAAGGGTTATACTAACGGAGAAAAAGAGTTTGAAGGTCTGTATGATCCAGGCAATAAAGAAATATTATCATATACGGTTGATGCCGAACAAAAAGAAGAATGTAAAGATAAGCTTTGTACAAGATAAATTAGCCTGCTCACTTGAGCTGGGCTAATTTTGTTTTATTGCTAGGATATCGCGAACCATCTTTCTAGTCCGCGAGCTGCATATGGTGCATGAAGCGGTAATGAATTTACACTAAACGAAAAAGACAAGGGTTTCGGCATTTGCCGCCCTTGTCTTTTTTGTTGAACACCTCTTTTTCCGGGTAAACTTTATCAGAGGCAGCTCATTATTTGACAGTCCATTTTAACAGCGTTACAATTAAACGTGTAAATAGTTACATGTTTAAGTGAACATAATACCTCGGGAGGTGATACGTCTTGAAGGAACCTTCTTTAAAAAAAGTGATGTCTCTGCAGATTGAAGTGGATGAACCGATCGTTGCGGGGCAGACTGGATTAGGGAAAAGGCAGTTGATTCCGATACGGGGCGGAACGGTCAGCGGCGCCGTAAAGGGACGTGTGCTTCCGGGCGGGGCAGATGCCCAGATCATTCGTCCGAACGGCCGGGTCGATCTTTCTGCCAGATATGCGCTGGAGACGGAGGAGCATGAAGTCATCTATGTAGAGAACAACGGCATCCGCCAAGTCAGTGAACCGTTCCGCCAACAGGCTGCAGAGGGGCGCATCATTGATCCCGAGCACGTGTATTTCCGCACTGTGCCTGTGTTTGAAACAAGCAGCGAGGCATATCAGCATCTGCAGGACCGGCTGTTTATCGGGGCTGCGGTCAGATGGCCGGATGACATTCGGTTAGATATTTATGAAGTTCAATAATAAGATGGAGAGTGAGTCAACATGGAAAACTTTATCGGAAGCCATATGATTTACACGTATGAAAACGGCTGGGAGTATGAAATCTATATTAAAAATGATCATACCATCGACTATCGGATTCATAGCGGAATGGTGGGCGGCCGCTGGGTGCGCGACCAGGAAGTGAATATCGTCAAACTGACAGAAGGCGTATACAAAGTGTCATGGACTGAACCGACAGGCACAGACGTTTCCTTAAACTTTATGCCGAATGAAAAACGGATGCACGGAATTATTTTCTTCCCGAAATGGGTGCATGAGCATCCGGAAATCACGGTGTGCTACCAAAATGATTACATTGACGTGATGAAAGAGTCACGTGAGAAATATGAAACGTATCCGAAATATGTCGTTCCCGAGTTTGCGGATATTACGTATCTCAACAATGCGGGAATCAATAACGAAGCACTGATTTCAGAAGCGCCGTACGAAGGAATGACCGATGATATCCGTGCGGGAAAATTAAAATAAGAGAAAAAACCCGGCAGCTTGGCCGGGTTTTTTGTATCCTTTTACGACAGGGTTTTGGTCATGATAAAGTCGACTTGCTTATCATCCCCCATATAAAAAGAGTGTTCTCCGGTTTGGACAAACCCCATTTTTTGATAAAAGGCGATTGCATTTTCGTTTTTTTCCCATACGCCCAGCCAGATTTTCTTTTTATTGTGTGCTGTTGCGATTTTCACAGCTTCATTCAGCAGATATTTGCCGAGTCCGTGTTTCTGGTGGTTTTTTCTTATATAAATTCTCTCAATCTCAAGAGAATCTTCACCCATTTTTTCTGATTGTGCTTCGTTCATGTTGACTTTTACATACCCCGCAAGGTCATTATGATAATAAACAAAATAGAATTGAGAAGACAGATTGGATAATTCCTTTTTCAGCTGTTCAGAGCGGAATGCATTTTCCAAATAAGCTTTCATATTTTCTGGTGAATTTTGATCTTTAAATGTATCATTGAATGTTTCAATGCTTATCTCCCGGAGCTCTGTTATATCGTTAAGGCTGCACTTTTTTAATTGAATACTCATGGTCATACAGCTCCTTTCTTCATTTATCATATCAGCTGATTTTTTGTTGTATTTGCAATGAAAATACCGTATAGTAAACATACCGTATTTTTGTTGTATTTGCAACATAAAATAAGAAAATGAGGACGATAAAGTGAAATATGTTTTTTATGTTTTAGGAATCATGATCTTGACCTTTGGTATTTCTGTCACGATTCAATCAGATCTTGGAACGTCTCCTTTTGATGCGCTTATTGTGGGATTATCCGTCCATGCAGGGCTTACCGTGGGAAGCTGGGAAATCATCATCGCTTTCCTGTTAATTTGCTGTAATTCAATGTTAAAAAGACAAAGACCGGAATTTACAGGGATGATTACGGCGTTTATAACGGGAATCGGGATTGATATGTGGCTTTTTTTCCTGCACCGAATCATAACGCCTGAACCATGGTACGGAAAGGCGGGCTGTTTTGCAATCGGTTTAGTTGTGATAGGGATAGGAACCGCAACCTATCTGCACACAAATTTCGCCCCGATCCCGGTTGATCGGTTAACGTTAATTGTCCGCGAATTAACCGGGAGAAGCATCTTTTTTTCAAGAACGGTCATTTACTTCATATTTTTCATACTGGCCGTGATGCTAAAAGGTCCGGTAGGCATCGGAACGTTATTAACCGTTTGTTTAGGAGGGGGCATTCTCCATTTCTTTATGCCGATTACCGGAAGATGGATAGACGGCATATTAACAGCATCTCCAAAACAGGAAGAAACGAAAACCCGGTAACGGGGGTTTTTACCCGATTCTATCATTTTTCATTTCATCCGCATGTTCAGGGTATAATAAAAAAGGGGGAGGGATTTTTATGAGCGGTCAAAGAAAGCTCGTTTTTTACGGAGCTGTCAGCGCAGATGGCTATCTTGCGCGGGAAAATCACTCTTTAGATTGGTTAATCGGAACTGAAGGTGAAGACGGCACCGATTATGAAGCTTTCTATGAATCTGTCGATACGATCATCATGGGCAGAAAAACATACGAGGACATATTGGTTTTATTGCCTGAGGAATTTCCGTACAAAGGTAAAGAATGCTATGTGTTTTCGCGGACATTGACCGGGCGTACTGAACATGTGCGGTTTGTTCATGAAGAGCCTGCCGATTTTATAAAAGCATTGAAACGCCAAGAAGGCAAGCGGATTTGGATTGTCGGCGGGAGTGATCTGCTGCACCCGGTTTTGGAGGAAAAACTTGTCGATGAGTTTATCATTCAGATCGCCCCCGTTCTGCTCGGACGCGGAATTTCTTTGTTCAAACCCGGAGACCGGGAGACAGGACTGAAGCTGACTGATGTCAGGCGTTACAAACAATTTGCGGAGTTGCATTATGAAGTGAGATAAAATGAAGTGTATGAAAGAAACCCAGTAAAGGTTACCGGGTTTCTTTTTCATGTCTGTTTTTATGTTTTGAAATGGTGTGGGCCGGCCCGCATGAAAATCCTGCAATCATGATAACAACCCCTATCCACCTCACGGCATAGAAATCAGTGTCGCGCAGGAAGATAAATGAAACTAAGGTCATAAGCGCCCCGATTATAACGGCAGCTGTGCCGATAATACTTGATTTCTCCATATAAAAACTCTTTTATGAATGTTTGGTTAACTTATTGGGTTAGAATATAACATATCAGGGGTAATGTGGAAATGGATATACTGCGAAACTGACTGATGTCTGAAGTAAGATGAAAACGAAACGCCAAGGGAGCCGGCTCCCTTGGCGTTTTTTATGCTTGAAACAGGATGCGGCGTTTTGCTGAATCGGGATCACTTTCGACAGCGGTATCCGTGTTGAAAAGCAAAGTTTCGCGTGAATCGGTATCATATTCAGGCCAATTGAAGTGAGAGGTGTTCGGGTTTCCGGTTTTTGCAAAAGTGAGCCATGCGGATTGGATTTGTTTGGAAAGCTGTTCTGCGTCATCACCGAGCGGTTCTTGCAGCGTCTTTCTCAAAGAATCAAAGTTTCCGAACACAAACGGCAATTCCAGAGCGTGAACGGCTTTATGAAACGGCGGTGTTTCGCCATGCCAATCAAAGCGGTACATCCAGACCGGTGCGTGCTGCGACTGTCCTTGTGCGAAAGCGACAGCCGGCCGCCAGAAAATCAGATCCGTCATCATATCGATTTGTCCCTTTAATGAATGCGGATATAAATCTGCCGCTTGCTCAGTGCAGTTCTCTCCGAGATGATAATGCAAATAATCTTGCTGTTTTTTCTCGGAATGAATGTCTGTATCAGGGGTGAAAAACAAATATGCTTCATCACGATTGGTTCCGATGATCATAGGTATGCCTTCTGCGGCCCCGTCTGCTATGGCTTTCACCGGTTCCGCAGGCAATGTGGCCGGATCGATGGCGGGCTGAAACAAAAGCTGAAAAATGTTTTGATCTAGTGAGCGCCGCACTTTATCCGCAGTCTTAAGCAGGTCATTAACGGAAAGCTCCTGCAATTGATCAGTGCCGGCTTCATGAATAAATGCCGCCGCGATGTCTTTTGCCATGTCCGCCGGGATCGTATGAGAGGCGCCGCTTTCTAAAATGGCTTTATGAAACAGGCCTTTTGCGTCAGGCATTGCCATAAGGGAGGCGATGCTCATGCCGCCTGCCGATTCACCAAATATCGTGACGTTATCCGGGTCTCCTCCAAATTCGGATATATTGTCCTTCACCCAGCGCAGGGCGGCGATCTGATCGAGCAGCCCGATATTGGCGGAATACGCGTCATGAATAGAAGACAAATGTAAAAAGCCGAACGGTCCGAGCCTGTAATTGAGTGTCACTACAATGACATCTCCGTCAGCGGCAAGGGCAGATCCGTCGTAAAGCGGTTCGCTTCCGGCACCTAAATAAAATGCCCCGCCGTGTATCCATACCATGACAGGCTTTTTTTCGCCCTCTGAATCGGGGGCGAAAACATTGAGGTAAAGGCAATCTTCAGATTGAGGCGGTACATCTCCGGAAAACGATATAGACAGCATATCATCCGGCTGCGGACAAACCGGTCCGAACGAATCGGCATGTTTTACGCCGTCCCAAGGTGCGGGCGGCTCCGGCGCTTTAAATCTGAGCTCTCCGACGGGCGGCTTCGCGTACGGTATGCCCTTCCATGTGCGGGCACCGCGGCCGGCAGTTCCTTTCAGTGCGCCGGAGCGGGTTTGAACGGTAAGTTTTGTCATGATTTCATCCCCTTTTTTCTTTTCATTATAAACAGAGATGAAGATATGAAGCGAATAAAAGCCCTTTCATCAGCATATCATCAGTAACGCTTCCGTTCTAAAAATGATCTGACTTCCTGAACGGACAAGCCGAGTTCTTTTGCTTCCTGCATCAGCGCTTTCCATTCTTCAATGTTGGATTCAGTCAGTTTTCTGTTGCGGTAGGGTGCGGGCTCCGGGCGTTTTTCAGTCAGTTTGTTCGTAAAGGTGAACAGTTCTTCTTTCGGCATGCCCGACTGCACGGCCTGCACAAGGTGGATGCGCCACTCATCTTCCGTGTCTCCCATGTGGTGCAGCATCGTTTCGGCATCAAAAAGCTCCGTCAGATCGACCTGCAGGGTGGCGGATACTTTTTTCAGAAATTGGATGGACGGATTTGAGTGAACCCCCCGTTCTATCTTGCTTAAATAAGATTTAGAGACACCTGCTTCAACTGCTAGCTGATTAATAGAGTAGCCTTTTCTTCTGCGGTATAAACGAATTATTCTTCCAATCATTGTGCTGAATTCTCCCCTGTATACTGGCATTTTTTGTTCATTATAAGAAATTTTTCGTTCTTTATAAAATTTAAAATTATAAGGTAAGTGCAGTAAATAAGAGGAAAATCATGATAATGTTCTTTAAAAAGAACCAAATGGCTTAATTTGAAATTTTCAAATTTCGACCTTTTCTTTTATAATCCAATCATTAACAGAAGGGGGCGTTTAAGCCTGATGCAATAAGGATGAGGCTGTAATTACATGAATGAGAATATGAGTTTTAAAGAATTATTTGACATTATTAAACACAGACTTTTACTGATTTTTATCATGACAGCAGTTGTAACGCTGGTGACGGGATACATCCAATTCCGGGTGATTTCGCCCGTTTATCAGGCATCGACCCAAGTGCTCATTCATGAAACAAGCGGTGAAAAAAATTCGAATCTCAGCGACGTTCAGCTGAATCTTCATTACAACAATACGTTTCAAACGATAATGAAAAGCCCGGTAGTGCTTGAGAAAGTGAAGCAGACGCTGCATCTTTCTGAGACGGCATCCGCTTTAAAAGCAAAGATCACGACAAGCAGCGAAACCGATTCAGAGATCATTACCGTAGCGGTGCAGGACGAGAACCCGAAACAGGCTGCCGCTATAGCGAACACGCTGATGAAGACATTTAAAAAAGAAGTCCGTGACAGGATGAATATAAAAGGCGTCATTGTTTTGTCTGAGGCAAAAGCATCGGAAAGCCCGATGGTCAAGCCTTCGCGCATCCGAAATATCATGATGGCGTTCGGTGCGGCTCTCATGGTGGGTGTGACGCTTGCGTTTTTTCTCCACTTTCTTGATGAAACCGTTAAAAGCGAGCGGCAGCTCAGCGAAAAAACAGACTTGCCTGTTTTAGGGGTTGTGTATGACATCAAAAATCAGCAGACACGGTCTGATGAAAAACATTTCGGGGAGTGAGGCGTTTGGGATTCAGAAAAAAGAAATCAAGAAGGGGACTGGCTCAAATATCCGTTTTACATCACAAATCATTGGTGGCTGAACAATACCGCACCATTCGGACAAATATTGAGTTCTCCTCTGTTCAGACCCATTTGCGCTCTATTCTCGTCACTTCTTCCGTTCCGGGAGAAGGAAAATCATTCAGCGCCGCCAACCTTGCCGCGGTATTTGCGCAGCAGGAAAAAAAGGTGCTGCTCGTCGATGCGGATTTACGAAAACCGACGATACACGAGACCTATCAGCTTGAAAATGTACAAGGCCTTACGAATGTGTTAGTCGGAAACGCTTCCCTCGGCGAAACGGTGCAAAAAACGCTGATTGATAACCTTTACGTCTTAACGAGCGGGCCGACGCCGCCGAATCCGGCTGAGCTTTTATCTTCAAAGGCGATGGGAGAGCTGATTCAGGAGATGTACAGCCGGTACAGTCTGGTTATTTTCGATTCACCTCCGCTTTTGGCTGTGGCGGACGGACAGATTTTAGCGAACCAAACAGATGGAAGCGTTCTCGTCGTCTTGAGCGGAAAAACGAAAATGGATACCGTCCAAAAGGCGAGAGACGCGCTCCAGCAGTCAAAGGCAAAGCTTTTGGGGGCGCTGCTGAATAAAAAGAAAATCAAAAAAACAGAGCACTACTCGTATTGAGCGGTGCAGGTGATGTCTCCTTACCTTTATCAACGGAGGCACTCGGCTCTGCTGTGGGCGGCGTTTTCCGCTGCCTTAGATGCTGGTCGTCGGTGGCGGGGTGTGAGGACGGGTTAAATGCCCAATTTTATCTTAAGATGATGCATTGTTATCGGCTTAGCTGTTATGTCTGTTTTTACGAAAACCGTATCAGCTAAACCGATAAATGAGGAGGGGAAAGATTGACTTACCGGAGAAGACTTTCAATGATTTTTGCATTGGATACGTATCTCGTTTTACTTTCCGTTGTTATAGGATATCAATTTTTTGAGGATTCTTATCACTTTTATGACTCCGGAGCGTTGCTGCTGACTGCCGTGAGCATGCTGATCAGCCATCATGTATGCGCTTTTATGTTTCACCAGTATAAGCAGGTATGGACGTACACGGGAATAGGCGAGCTGCTTGCCTTGATGAAGGGGATCACGCTGTCAGCAGCCGTAACGGCGGCCGTCCAATACGGGGTGTTCCACACGATTTTGTTCCGGCTGTTGGCCGTCAGCTGGATGGTTCAGCTATTGTTCATCGGAGGAAGCCGGATGATTTCCCGGGTGCTGAAAGAAACGATCGGCAGGAAGCAAAATGACTCTTCCCGGGCGCTGATCATCGGCGCAGGTGCGGGGGGGACGCTGCTTGTCCGTCAGCTTACCCAGAAAAATGATCTCGGAATCATGCCTGTGGCTTTTATTGATGATGACCAGACGAAGCATAAGCTCGAAATCATGGGCCTGCCCGTCATCGGCGGAAAAGAAAGCATTATGCCGGCAGTGCAGAGGCTGAGAATTCACCATATTATCATTGCCATTCCGTCTCTTTGCACCCATGAGCTTCAGACGTTATACAAAGAATGTGTGCAGACGGGCGCCCATATTAAAATCATGCCGCAATTTGATGAGATCCTGCTCGGAACGCAGGCTGCCGGACACATCAGAGATGTAAAAGCCGAAGATCTCCTCGGCAGAAAGCCGGTCACCCTTGATACGAGCAAAATTTCTGACAGCATCAAGGGAAAAACGATTCTGGTGACGGGCGCCGGCGGCTCAATCGGTTCTGAGATCTGCCGCCAGATCAGCGCCTTTCTTCCTCGGGAAATCGTCCTTCTCGGCCACGGGGAGAACAGCATTCATTCCGTACATACCGAGCTGTCCGCACGCTTCGGCAAAGAGGTGCTCTTTCACGCGGAGATCGCCGATATTCAGGACAGAGATAAAATCTTTACTTTGATGAAAAAATACGAGCCGCACGTCGTCTATCATGCGGCTGCCCATAAACATGTACCGTTAATGGAACATAATCCGGAAGAAGCCGTTAAAAACAACATTATCGGCACGAAAAATGTCGCCGAAGCCGCCGACATGTGCGGAACGGAAACCTTCGTGCTGATTTCTTCTGACAAAGCGGTCAATCCGGCCAATGTCATGGGCGCGACGAAACGGTTTGCGGAAATGGTCATCATGAACCTCGGAAAGGTCAGCAACACCAAATTCGCCGCCGTCCGTTTCGGAAATGTGCTCGGAAGCCGCGGCAGCGTCATTCCGATTTTCAAAAAGCAGATTGAAAAAGGCGGACCCGTCACCGTCACGCATCCGGCGATGACAAGATATTTTATGACGATCCCCGAAGCGTCAAGACTCGTCATTCAGGCGGGGGCGCTTGCAAAAGGGCGGCAGATTTTCGTTCTGGATATGGGAGAACCCGTCAAAATCGTCGATCTGGCCAAAAACCTGATTCATTTATCAGGCTATACGACAGAACAGATTCCCATCGAATTCTCCGGCATCCGCCCGGGAGAAAAGATGTATGAAGAATTGCTGAATCATAATGAAGTACATACGGAGCAGATTTTTCCGAAAATCCATATCGGGAAAGCGGTGGACGGGAATTGGGCCGTGCTCATCCGTTTTATGGAGGAATTCAGCCGTCTGCCTGAAGAAGAGCTGAGAAAAAGGCTGTTTGAGGCGATCGAATCAGTACATGAAGAAGCGGCCGCAGGCGTGTGATGGGAGGACAGAAAGATGACGAAAAAAGTATTATTCTGCGCCACTGTCGATTATCATTTTAAAGCCTTTCATCTCCCGTATTTTCAATGGTTTCAGGATATGGGCTGGGAGGTGCACGTCGCGGCAGGCGGCAATATGAATCTTCCGTTCGTTGATGAAAAGTTTACCATTCCGATCCGGCGCTCGCCGTTTCATCCCGAAAATCTTTCTGTTTACAGGCGGCTGAAACGGCTCATTCAGGACAACGGCTACGACATGATTCACTGTCATACGCCGGTCGGCGGCGTGCTCGCACGCCTTGCGGCGAGACAAGCGCGCCAAAAAGGGACAAAGGTGCTGTACACCGCGCACGGCTTTCACTTCTGCGACGGAGCGCCCCTGAAAAACTGGCTTCTTTATTACCCGATCGAAAAATTTCTCTCTTCTTACACGGATTGTTTAATTACGATTAATGAAGAGGATTACGAACGGGCCAAGCAAATGAAAAAAACAGCTTGCGGCGCGAAGAAAATACACGGCATCGGCGTGAATACAGACAGGTTTCGCCCTGTGAGCCGGGAAGAGAGTGAACGTCTGAGAGAAAAACACGGCTTCGGCGCCGGGGAATTTATCCTCATATACCCCGCTGAATTAAACGGCAATAAAAACCAGGGACTTCTCATTGAGGCTGCGGCATTGCTGAAGAACCGCATTCCGGAGCTGAAACTCGTATTTGCCGGAGAAGGCGCGATGGAAGAGCCGTACAGAAAAAAGGCTGAATCACTCGGTGTATCTGACATGGTGCGGTTTTACGGTTTTTGCCGCGATATTCATGAACTGATTCAGCTTGCCGATCTGTCTGTCGCCTCAAGCATCCGCGAAGGACTCGGCATGAATCTGCTTGAAGGGATGGCTGCCGAAAAGCCCGTTGTTGCCGCAGACAACAGGGGGCACCGTGAGATCATCGAAGACGGTGTGAACGGTTTTCTCGTGCCGGCCGGAGACAGCGCGGCGTTTGCCGATCGGATTGAAAAGCTGTACCGCTCCCCGTGTCTGCGAAAAGCAATGGGGCAAAAAGGGCGCAGGACGGCGGAATGTTTTTCGGAAACACGTACGGTAAAGGAAATGGCGCACATTTACGCCGGTTATATGGATAAAAAGGAGAAAAGCGTATGAATACAGGAGCACAACCGAAAATTTCCGTCATCATGGGAATTTATAATTGCGAAGAGACTTTAGCGGAGAGTATTGAATCCATCCTGAGCCAATCTTACAAGAATTGGGAACTGATTATGTGTGATGACGCGTCAACTGACGGAACGTATCAGATTGCGCGCCGTTACGCGGATCATTACGGCGACCGGATCACGCTGATTCAAAATAAGACAAATCAACGGCTTGCCGCTTCGCTGAACCGCTGTCTGACATACGCAACGGGGGATTATATCGCCAGGCAGGACGGTGATGACATCTCCAACCCGAGGAGACTGGAAAAACAGGCCGCTTTCTTAAACAAGCACGCCCACTATCAAGTCGTAGGCACGGGGATGCTCGTATTTGACGAATTCGGTGTAAGGGGCGCCCGGCTTTTGCCGCCCGTGCCGAAACCGGGAATTATGGCGAAAGGCACACCATTCTGCCACGGCACCATTATGATGCGGGCTGAAGCGTACAAAGCGCTTGGCGGCTACCGGTCAGTCAGGCGGACGCGGCGGATGGAGGATATCGATTTGTGGCTGCGCTTTTTTGAAGCGGGTTTCCGGGGGTACAATCTCCAAGAAACGCTGTATAAAGTCAGAGAGGACAGTGATGCGTTTAAAAGGAGATCGTTTACGTATTCCATTGATAACGCGGTCCTCGTTTTTCAGGCATGCAGACGGCTGAAGCTGCCGCTTTCCCATTACGCGTATATCGCAAAACCGCTCATCCGCGCCATTATGCCGCCCGCGGTCATGAACCGTTATCATAAAAACAGGGACATCCGCCAAAAAGAAGGGCTTGCCGAACATGACTGACAAACCGATGCGGGTGCTGCACATCTTCAGCGGGATGAACAGGGGCGGCGCAGAAACGATGATGATGAATTTGTACCGGAAGATGGACAGAACGAAGGTGCAGTTTGATTTTTTAACCCATAGGAACGATCCGTGCGCTTATGATGAGGAAATTCTCGCTCTCGGCGGACGGCTTTTTTATGTGCCGAGCATCGGCAGCACAAACCCGATTACATTTGTGAAACAGGTCAAGCGGGTGATTCAGGAAAAAGGCCCGTTTGCCGCCGTGCACGCCCATACCGATTTTCAGTCGGGATTCATCGCGCTTGCCGCTCGTTTAGCCGGCGTCCCGGTGCGGATCTGCCATTCGCACAGTACGTCGTGGCGGGGGCGGGCGTCGCGGCTTGCCGGGATGCAGCTGTTTGTTTTCAGACGGCTGATTACCGTAAACGCCACGGCACTGTGCGCCTGCGGAGAAGACGCGGGCCGTTTCTTATTCGGGAAAGAAAAAGACGTGCATCTTTTGCCGAACGGCATTGATCTCGACTTATTTGCCGGCGGGTGCGCGGATACAGAAGCTGAAAAAAGGAAGCGGGGCATTGCAGACGGCCGTTTGGTGATCGGCCATATCGGCCGCTTTACAGAAGAAAAAAACCACGAATTTCTGCTCCGGCTGGCCGCTGATATGAAAGAGCGGGGCATCGGTTTACACCTGATTCTCGCCGGAGACGGTCCGCTTCGCACCGACATGGAAAATCTGGCGGTGAAGCTGGGACTTGATGATGATGTGCGTTTTATCGGCATAGAAGACCGCGTTCATGCCCTGCTGAAAACGCTGGATGTATTTGTCATGCCGTCTCTTTATGAAGGGCTGCCCGTCACGCTCGTTGAAGCGCAGGCCTCCGGGGTGCCGTGCGTGATATCAGACGGCATAACGGAAGAAGCCGATGCCGGGCTCGGGCTGGTCAAAAGGCTCAGCCTCAAAGAACCGCCCGGACAATGGGCATCCGCGGTGTTACGGGCAGCAGAGGCGGCAAAGCCTGACGGGGCGCGCATTAAAGAAACCCTCAGATGGCAGGGATATGACGCGGGAGAAAATGCGGGGGCTGTTATGAAGCTTTACAATATGAATTGGAAAAAGGAACAGTAACGAATGATTGTATATGTAGTCAATATGGGAATTGTTTATATTTGGTCATGGTTCGCGAAAATGTGCGGCGGGCGTGATCAATCGCTTTCGACCGGATACCGGCCGAATCAGCTCGTCATGATCGTTCCGCTGCTTTCGCTCGTATTGGTCTCCGGTTTGCGCTACAGAGTCGGGACGGATTTTCAGACGTACGCGCTGATGTACAAGCTGGCGGGAAATTACGGCAGCATTTGGGAGATCTTCGGGTTCGGAGCGAAAAAAGCAGCCGTTGATCCGGGGTTTACGGCTCTCATCTGGCTCATGAATTTTATCACGAAAGATCCGCAAATCATGTATTTCACCGTGGCGGTCGTGACGTGCAGCTTTATTTTAAAGGGGCTCGTTGAGTTCGGCCGTCCGTTTGAGCTGAGTGTGTTTTTGTTTTTGGGCACGTATCACTATTACGCTTCCTTTAACGGGATCAGGCAGTATATGGTGGCGGCCGTTTTGTTTTGGGCCGTCCGCTACGTGATCAGCGGAAGCTGGAAGCGTTATATGTCAATCGTGCTGCTGTGTTCGCTTTTTCATTCCTCAGCGCTGATTATGATTCCGGTTTATTTTCTCGTCAGAAAAAAAGCCTGGTCGCCCGCGATTTTCGGACTGTCGGCATTGTTTCTTCTTATGACGTTTCTGTATCAGAAGTTCATTTCGCTTTTTGTCGTCGTGCTGGAAAACAGCTCATACGGCCATTATGAGAAATGGCTGATGACCAATACGAACGGGATGAACGTCGTAAAAATCGCGGTGCTGCTTCTGCCGCTGTTTTTGGCTTTCTGCTATCGGGAGCGGCTGCGGAAGCTCTGGCCCGACATTGATGTCATCGTGAATTTCTGTCTGCTCGGCTTGCTCTTCGGTCTTTTGGCGACAAAGGATGTTATTTTCGCCCGGTTTAATATATATTTCGGCCTGTACCAAATGATCCTGATCCCTTATTTTGTGAGGATTTTTGATGAAAAATCAAATGCGCTGATTTATATCGCCATTATTGTCTGTTATTTTCTTTACAGTTACTTGCTTATGCCGGTCGATTCGTCTGTGCTTCCGTACAGAACGATTTTTTCCCGGTAATGGATATTGGAGGTTTATATGGAAACACCCGCGGTCAGTTTATTAATTGCTGTGTATAATACGGAAACTTATTTAGAAAGATGCTTAGATTCATTGCTCAATCAGTCGCTCGCCAATATCGAAATCGTGGCCGTTAATGACGGGTCAACGGATCAAAGCCCGGCGATTCTTGAAACCTATCAGAAGCGGGATGAGAGAATCCGGGTCATTCATCAGCAAAACCGGGGGCTCGGCGCGGTCCGCAACAGGGGGATCGAGGCGGCGCGCGGCGAATTTATCGCTTTTATTGATGCGGACGACTGGGTTGAACCTCATTATTGCCTGCGCATGTATGAAAAAGCGAAGGCTGATCAGGCTGATCTCGTGATTTGCGAATATGCGGCCGAATTTGCGGATACGGGGAAAACCGCCGTTTCAACGATCGCTTCAGCGTACGCGGGCCGCCCGAAACAATGGTACCTGAAAGATTTATTTGAAGGAAGAGTCAGCGGTTTTTCATGGAACAAGCTGTACAAAAGAACCATGATCGAGCATCATCAGCTGCGCTTTCCGCTTCGTGATGAGCTGGAGCACGTGGAGGATCAGTACTTCAGCCTCCGGGCGCATGTTTTCGCAGGTGCGGTCTCGTACGTGGATCAGCCGCTCTATCATTATCGGATTCACTTGACTTCCATTGTGCAAAGCTATCAGAAAAAGCTGTTTGACTCAGGTCTCGTTCTCTATCGGCTGAACGAGGCTTTTTTGCGTGAAAACGGCTGCTTACAGGAATACCGGCAGGAGCTGGATTTTTTCATCGTTCAGCACGGAACAGTCTGCCTGCTGAATGAATGGAAGCGGAATAACGGCGGCCGGTTTTCTGAGAAGTGGAAGAATATCAGCCGGATATGCGCTGATCCCGTGTTTCGCCTGAGCCTTTCCAAAACCGGAACGGCGCCGTTTGACGCCAAACGCTCATGCCTTCTGCTTTTGGCGAAGCTGAAGCTGATTCCGTTCGTGTCGCTGGCATCAGCCGCGTATCAGCGGGCAATCGAGTACAAAATGAAAATCAGAGGGTGAAGACATGTCGATACAATCTTTAAAAATCAATCTCGCGGAATGGCTGTTGCTTAAGGTCAAATACCCGTCCCAATTTCATTTCGGAACGGCAGCGGATGGGGCGGGGCTTACAGCGGCAAGAAAAAAGATCATTCTGACGCTGCTCCCGTCCCACGATAATCTCGGCGATCACGCCATCGCCTACGCAAGCAAAACGTTTCTTGAACGGGAGTATCCCGATTTTGACATTGTCGAGGTGGATATGAAGGATATATACAGATCCGCAAAAGCGCTGATCAAAAAGCGCCACCCCGATGATATGGTATTCATCATCGGCGGCGGGAACATGGGGGATTTGTATCGGTATGAGGAATGGACGCGCCGCTTTATCATCAAAACATTCCGGGAATATCGGATCGTTCAGCTTCCGGCGACGGCTCACTTTTCTGAATCAAAAAAGGGACGGAAGGAACTGAAGCGCGCCCGAAAAGTGTACAATGCGCATCCCGACCTTTTGTTAATGGCGAGAGATGAGACGACGTATCAATGGATGAAGCGTCATTTTCCCGGAAAAACAGTGCTCAAACAGCCTGACATGGTCTTATATTTGGATAAAAGCGAGCGGCGCATCCCGCGGGAAGGGATCTACCTCTGTTTACGGGAGGATAAGGAGAGTGCGCTGACGGCTGAGGACAGAACGACGGTAAAAGAAGCTTTGGCAAAAGAGTACGGAGAGCTGTATTCCTTTACCACGACGGTCGGCCGGAGGGTAAGCCGCCATACACGTGAAAAAGAGCTGGAGGCGCTTTGGAATACGCTGAAAGGCGCGGAAGCCGTCGTCACTGACAGGCTTCACGGGATGATTTTTTGCGCGCTGACGAAAACGCCTTGTGTCGTCATTCGTTCGTTTGATCATAAAGTGATGGAAGGCTATCAATGGCTGAAAAACATACCGAACATGACATTGCTTGAACGTCCAGACCCTGAAGCCGTAACGTCCGCCGTAAACCGGCTGCTCAGCGGCAAGCATGAGGAAGGCGGTTCTTTGCGCAGTGTTTATTTTGCCGGGCTGCGCTCGAAAATCAGCGGTGATGCCCAATGACCGCGCCGCTTGTGAGCGTGATCGTGCCGATGTATAAGACAGAGCCTTTTATGAAAGAATGCGCGGTTTCTTTAACAAAACAGACGCTGAGAGACATCGAAATCATTTTCGTCAATGACGGTTCACCGGATCGGTCAGGCCGGATTGCTGAACAATTCGCCGCAGAAGATGCGAGAATCCGGGTGATTCATAAAGAAAACGGCGGCCTCAGCTCGGCCCGCAATGCCGGAATAAAAGCCGCCCGCGGCCGTTATATCGGTTTTGCGGACGGCGATGACTATGTGACGGAAACGATGTTCGAGCGGCTTTATGAAGAAGCGGAGAAGAACCGGCTGGATATCGCCGGCTGCGGCTATTATAAAGAAACGCCGTCTAAGAAAAGAACATATATGCCGCCGTCCCTTCCGCCGGGCCGCGTCTTCACAGCGGATGAAATGACTGCATTGCTGACCCGTGCGCACGAACATCGGTTTATTTGGTATGTGTGGCGCTATATATACCGGAAAGAAGCATTGCAAGGGCTGTTGTTCCATGAAGATATCCGGTTTGCCGAAGACTCTCCGTTTAATTTGGCAGCGTTCCGCCAAGCCGCGCGTATCAAAGTGATAGACGAAGGGCTGTATATCTACCGGGAAAATCCGCAAAGTCTTACAGAAACACCGTTTAAGCCCCACTTAGATCACGAACTGCAAAAGCAATATAAAGCGAAAATGGCTTTTTATGAGGAAAACGGGCTGACGGACGCCTGCCGGAGCGATATCGATACATATTTGTGCAAGCATCAGATTCCGATGCTGATCGCCAACGCATGCGCCGCCCCGCAGCCGTCACATCAGATTACGGCGCACATCGGCAGAATCTTAACGTATGACATGGTAAAAACGGCGGTGCGCAGGACGCCGTGCCGCCATAAACAGCTGCTGGCGGGGGAGCGCGTGGTGCTCGGTCTGTGCAAAATGCGCCTTCCTCTTCTTCTGCATGCGTTTTTCGAACGGAAATCGAAAGAGAAAGGCAGTGCGGAAGGAGCATGAAATTTGCCATTAATTTCGGCGCCAATGTGACGGCGTTTTTACTATCGGTGTTTTTATCAGTGTGGATGACGCCCTTTATTGTGAAAACATTAGGTGTGGAGGCTTTTGGATTTGTCCATCTGACACAGAATATCATTAACTATTTCTCTATTATTACCGTTGCGCTGAGCTCTGTCGTTGTGAGGTTTTTCTCCGTCGCCGCCCACAGGGGGAACAGGGATGAGGCCAATGCGTATGTAAGCAATTATTTAGCCGCGTCTGTCGTGATATCTCTATTACTCGCTGTGCCGCTCGCCGGGACTGCTTTTTTTATTGACAAGATTATGAATGTGCCGGCCGGGCTCTTAACGGATGTGAGGCTGTCTATCGTAATCGGCAGCGTGCTGTTTATGCTGACGTTTTTTATGGCGGGTTTCGCGACGGGGCCGTTTTTTGCCAACAAGCTTTATATCACAAGCTCCATTCAGGCCGTGCAAATGCTGGTCAGGGTGCTGTGTGTGCTCGCTCTGTTTACGTGCCTGCCGCCGAAAATCTGGCAGATCCAGCTTTCGGCATTAGCGGGAGCCGTCTGTGCGGCCGTGCTGACTTTTTTCTTCTTTAAGAAATTGATTCCGTGGTTTTCTTTCAGCCGTAAAACCTTGTCATTACAGACGAGCAAAGTGCTGTTTTCGGCCGGTGCCTGGAGTTCTGTCAACCAGATCGGCGTGCTGCTGTTTCTGCAGATTGACCTCATGACGGCCAACCTCGTGCTGGGGCCGTCTGAGGCGGGTGTCTATGCGGCGATTATTCAATTCCCGCTTCTGCTCAGAAGTCTTGCAGGGACGCTTGCTTCACTGTTTGCGCCGGTTTTGACTTCCTATTACTCAAAAGGGGATATGGAAGGTCTCCTGTCTTACGCCAATAAGGCTGTGCGGATGAACGGGCTTCTGCTCGCGCTTCCCGCCGCATTATTAGGAGGGCTTGCCGAACCGTTTCTGGCGATTTGGCTGGGCCCGTCGTTTGTGCAGACGGCGCCGCTTTTATACATTCACGCCGGGTATTTGGCGGTCAGTCTCTCTGTCATGCCGCTTTTTTACGTATGGACGGCTTTTAATAAACAAAAAACGCCCGCCGTCGTTACTTTATGTTTAGGCGGACTGAATGTCATATTGGCCGTGGTTCTCAGCGGACCGGCACATCTCGGGCTGTACGGCATCACCATCGCCGGTGCAGTCTCTCTCATTTTGAAAAATGCCGTCTTCACGCCGCTGTATGTTTCGCATATTACGGGCTTTCAGAAAACCGCGTTTTACAAAGGAATGTTCGGCCCGTTGGCGGCGGCCGTATTTGCCTGGGCTGTCTGCCGGGGTATCCGGCTGTTTTCACCGCTTGACAGCTGGGCCGGTCTGATCGCCGCGGGGCTTGCCGTATGCATGAGCTATGCCGCATTCGCTTTTTTCTTCATTTGTACGAAAGAAGAAAGGCGGCTTGCTTTACAGAAATGCCGAAAAGTGAAAGGAGCTGTTCAGATTTGAAGGCGAAACGTGTATTTGATATAGCGGCCGCGATGTTGTTATTGTGCGGCGCGAGCGTCATCCTTCTCTTCGCCATGGCAGCCGTCAGATGCGCCATCGGGTCTCCGGTATTGTTCAAACAGACGAGACCGGGGCATAACGGGCGTCCGTTTACGTTGTATAAACTCAGAACGATGACGGATGCGCGTGATGAAAACGGTGTGCTGCTTCCGGATCATCTCCGTCTGACCAAAACGGGAAGGCTGATCAGAAAACTGAGCATCGATGAGCTTCCCCAGCTTTTTAATGTGCTCAAAGGAGATATCAGTCTTGTCGGCCCCCGCCCTTTGCTGATGGATTATCTGCCGCTTTACACGGCGGAGCAGGCGCGGCGCCACGAGGTGAAGCCGGGGATTACGGGCTGGGCGCAGATTAACGGGAGAAACGCGATTTCATGGGAGGAAAAATTCAAGCTCGACGTGTGGTACGTCGACAACCGCACATTTCTTCTCGACTTAAAGATTCTGCTTTTAACAGTGAAAAAAGTTCTCGTGTCAGAAGGCATACATCAAGCCGGCCATGTGACGGCAAAACGCTTCACAGGCAGCGGAGATATGTCATCGTGAAAAAGGTCGTGCTGATCGGAAACGGCGGACACGGAAAAGTCGTGAAGGAAATCGTGCAGGCCCGTTCCGATATGGAGCTTGCGGGCGTATTGGATGACGAATTCAGCGGTTTTGCCGTTCGGAACGGTTTATATACGGGCCGGACGAAAGACGTGCACATGCTTCGGAAACTCGTCCCCGAAGCCGTGTTCACGATATGCATCGGCCGCAACGGCGTCAGAAAGCAGTTCGCTGAAACGCTTGGGCTTGAAGATGACGATTATGCCGCACTCATTCACCCCGGGGCGATCGTCAGTGAAACGGCTTCCGTCGGACACGGAACGGTTGTGATGGCGGGCGCCGTCATTCAGGCGGGCGCTGACATCGGCGCCCATTGCATCATCAATACGGGGGCGGTTGCCGATCATGACAATACAATCGGAGATTACGTCCATCTTTCACCGCGCGCGGCGCTTGCCGGCGGAGTGAAAGTCGGGGAAGGAACGCACCTCGGAATCGGCGCGTCCGTCATACCGCAGATTGACATCGGCCCTTGGTCCGTTATCGGCGCGGGGGCTGCGGTCATCAGCCGGCTTCCCGGCCATGTGACGGCGGTCGGCGTTCCGGCCCGCGTCATCTCCCCTATCCATAATGAAAAAGGATGATTTCATGCAAACAAACAAACGGATTTATTTGTCTCCGCCTCATATGAGCGGAAAAGAACAGGAATACATCGCAGAAGCCTTCCGTTCCAATTGGATTGCCCCGCTCGGTCCGCTCGTCAATTCGTTTGAAGCACGGCTCGCGGAATATGCGGGAGTGAAAAGCGCGGCGGCCGTAAGCTCGGGGACGGCCGCCATCCATCTTGCCCTGCGGCTTGCGGGTGTGAAAAAAGGAGACGTTGTATTTTGTCCTTCCTTTACGTTTGTCGCCACGGCGAATCCGATTGTGTATGAGCAGGCTGAACCCGTTTTTATTGATTCGGAATGGGAGACGTGGAATATGTCGCCCGATGCGCTGGAGCGGGCGCTGCGGGATGCAAAGCGGCGCGGCAGACTCCCGAAAGCGGTGATCGCCGTCAATCTTTACGGCCAAAGCGCGAAAATGGATGAATTAATGAGCCTTTGTGACGCATACGGCGTCTGTCTGATTGAAGACGCTGCCGAGTCCTTAGGATCAACATATAAAGGCAGGCAGAGCGGCACGTTCGGCCGTTTCGGCATTTATTCCTTTAACGGCAACAAAATCATAACAACATCGGGAGGCGGCATGCTCGTGTCTGACGATGAAGCCGCGATTGAAAAAGCGAGGTTTCTTGCGTCCCAGGCGAGAGATGCCGCCGTTCATTACCAGCACAGCGAGCTCGGGTATAACTACAGGCTCAGCAACATTCTCGCGGGCGTGGGGATATCGCAGCTGGAAGTGCTCGAAGATCGCGTTCGGGCGAGGAGAGAAATCTTTCACAGGTATCGGGAAGCGCTGGAAACGTATCCGGGCATCCGCATGATGCCGGAGCTTGAAGGAACGGTTTCAAACCGCTGGCTGACGGCTCTGACGCTTGATAACGGCGTGACGCCGGAAGAAGCCGTCGCCTGTCTTGCGGAACAGAACATTGAGGCCCGGCCGCTGTGGAAACCGCTGCATACGCAGCCGCTTTTCTCATCTTCCGTCTTTTATCCTCACAGCGAACATGAGCGTGTCTCTGAGAACCTTTTCAGCCGGGGCATCTGTCTGCCGTCCGGGTCTGACTTGTCTTCTGAGGAGCAGCAGCGTGTCATTGACGCACTTGCGCAACTGTTTGAAACGAAAGGGGAGAAAACATGGACAGCCGCCATGTTATGAGCCGATTAAAAGAAACGCTGACGGGTCTGCTCAGCGTTATACCGCCGCAATCTGACATCATATATGCCGACTATCCCCTCTACGGAAATGTAGGGGATTTATTGATAATGAAAGGGACGGAGGCGTTTTTTAAAGCGCACGGCATCCGCGTGAAACAGCGCTGGAATCCCGACAATTTTCCATTCGGGCGCCGGGCGGACAAAAAGACGATCATCGTCTGTCAGGGTGGCGGAAATTTCGGGGATCTCTATCCGTACTATCAGACGTTCAGGGAAAAAATCGTCAAATCCTTTCCGGAAAACAGGATCGTCATCCTGCCGCAATCCATCTATTATCAGGATGAGACACGGCTTGAGAAGACAGCGGCGCTTTTTGCGGAGCACAAGGATCTCCACCTGTTTACGAGAGATCATGTGTCATACGAAACTGCAAAACACTTCTTTTCGGCGAATCATATCGGGCTTATGCCTGACATGGCCCATCAGCTGTATCCGATGGCGGCGTCAGCGGCTCCGTCACGCGGCAGGCTTCATTTTATCCGCACGGATGGGGAAATCAATCCGAAGCTGCAAATCAATTCTTCCGTTAAAAGCTGCGACTGGCAGGATGTGCTGTCAGCAAGCGACCGCAGGGGAATCGCTTTTTTCCAAACGCTGAATGTTTTGAATAAAAAAGCGGGAAACCCGCTGCCGATTGCGCGGTTTTGGAAACGCTATTCCGATTTCTTAACGAAGAAAGCGGTCCTGTTTTTCAGCAGGTACGAATCGGTGGAAACGTCAAGGCTTCACGGCCACATTCTGTCCTCGCTTCTCGGGAAACCGAATACCGTCATTGATAATTCATACGGGAAAAACGCCAACTATTATTACACCTGGATGCACGAAGCGCCGGATGTCCGTCTGATCGGGGAAACCGCCGGCACGAAGGAAAACCTTCCGCTTTGAATGAGCGGAAGGTTTATTTTGTTTCTCCGCGTTTTACTTTGTTGTACGCCTCATCCAAATGCTGAATTCTTTTGAGCACAACCGAGTTTTTCGTCAGCTGATCCTGAACAAGGGTTGAGACGACGGAGCGGTAATAGCTGTTCATCGCATGAATTCGGTCTTCATTCGGATTCATTTCAATGTGCTGTGTAAAGTTTTCAATAAAATAAGGAACAGAAAAAAGTTCTGACATCTATAAAGCAACTCCTTTTAATAAGTATATACGGTATGAAACCAATCATGTACAATGAAAAAAGGGGAGTGAGCATGATGGATATCAAACTTCAGCAAACACAAATGTTAAAGCCTCAATTAACGCAAGAGCTTAAACAGGCTATCACATTACTCGGATACAATTCCGCGGAACTGGCCGGATATATTGATGAGCTCTCACTGGAAAACCCTCTGATTGAACGAAAGGAAACAGACACGCCGCCACTATCTTACCATAAAACAAGTAAAAACAGGATGAAAGAACGGGACGGAAGCCAGCAGATCAGACTTACCCGCAAAACACTGCAGGATTCGCTCAAACAGCAAGCCTTAGATATGAAGCTGTCCGATGATGAGAAAAAGATTTTCAATTATCTGATACATTCATTGGACTCAAACGGATATTTAAAAGAGGACATACCAGCTGCCGCCGACCATGTATCCGCTTCACAAGAGGAGACGGAAGCGGTTCTGAAAAAGCTTCAATCCCTTGAGCCCGCGGGAATCGGCGCCAGGTCTTTGCAGGAATGCATCCTTCTTCAGCTCCGCCGTCTTCCCGAGCGGAACGAACAGGCGGAATGGATTGCCGACGCCTATTTTGAGCTATTTGCAAGAAAGAACTGGAAAGCGCTTACACTAAAAACGGGCATTCCGCTTAAAGACATTCAGGACATCGCTGACATGATCAGCGCCCTTGATCCGAGGCCGGGGCTCCGTTATGCGCATGAGGAGCCGGGTTTTTACGTGGAACCGGATATTTTCATCACAGTGAAAAACGGCATCATTCAAGCGCGGCTCAACAGCCGTTCGTTTCCTGACATCCAGCTTCATACCCATTATCAGCCGCTCTTGTCAGCTGCCGGGTGCCGTGACACGAAAAATTATCTGTCGGCAAAATATCAGGAATGGCGCTGGCTGAACCGGGCTTTGTCGCAAAGAAAACAAACGATCACGAGAATTATCGGCGTCCTGACTGAACGGCAGGAATCCTTTTTTCTCACAGGAAAAAGCGGAATGCAGCCGCTGACCTTAAGAGAGGTGGCGGAAACGCTGGAGCTCCACGAATCAACGATCAGCCGGGCCATCAAAGGGAAGTACGTTCAGACGCCGTACGGACTGTATGAAATGAAAACATTTTTCTCGGCGAAAGCTGAATCGTCAGGGGACGGCGGCGCCTCCAATTATGCCGTAAAAGCGCATCTGGAGGCATTGGTCGGTAAAGAAGATAAAAAGAAACCTTTTTCAGATCAAAAGCTTGCCGATCTGCTGCATGAACAATATGACATCCGAATCTCAAGGCGCACCGTCGCCAAATACCGTGACCAATTAAATATTCCGCCGTCATCGGCGAGAAAACGGTACAGCTGAAACCTCCCCGAGCCAAACCCCGGGGAGGTTCTCCGTATTACGGGATCATCCATGAAAACAGATGATGCTGTAAAAATGTAATGAGACAGACGAGCAGAAGCAAAAACAGACTGTGCTTAATCGTAAAACGGAAAAGGTCGGCCTCCTTGCCCGCCAGACCGACAGCGGCACAGGCAACCGCAATGGATTGCGGAGAAATCATTTTTCCGGTGACACCGCCTGATGAATTGGCGGCAACGGAGAGAACCGGGTCCATCCCGACAGAGAGCGCCGTCACCTTTTGCAATCCGCCGAACAACAGATTGGCCGACGTATCAGAGCCGGTAATAAATACCCCGAGCCAGCCGAGCACCGGCGAAAAAAAGGTAAACATCGCGCCCGTCATGGCAAGCGCAAGACCGAGTGTCGTGCTCATGCCGGAAGCATTCGTCACATAAGCAAAGCCGACAACAGAAACAATGGTCACGACCGGAAGCGTTAACTCTTTCACCGTTTCTATAAACGCTTCGCCCCATGTCTTCCACGACATGCCGAGGGCGAACTTGGAGATGACGGCGGCAATCAGAATCGCCGTCCCCGCTGAACCGAAAAGCTCAAGTTTGTACACGGCTTCAATCGGCGTGCCGTCCGCCTGAAGAATCTGCTGATTTACAAATGGGACGGGAGGCGTGAAGGTCAATGCACGCCCGGCTGCATTCAGCCAGGAAAGCCACATTGACGTCCCTTCGTAATGACCGGTTAAGGCAGCCTTTACGCCGGAAATCCCCCAAACGGATATCATGGCCGTCAGAAGAAGGAAAGGAGACCACGCTTTAAACACCGCGGCGCCCCCGTACTTGATCGGCGCCCGGTCAGCGGCCGCTGCTGATTCCCGTTCTGCCGCGAAACGAAAGGCCGTTTTCGGTTTCCAAAATTTCAAAAACAGAGCGAGTGCGGCCATGGAAACAAGCGCCGACAGCACATCCGGGAGCTCAGGCCCTAAAAAATTCGAGCTTGCGTACTGCACGGCCGCAAAGGAGACGCCGGAAACAAGAATGGCCGGCCATACCTCAAAAGCCTTTTTAAATCCGCTCATCAAAATAATTAAGTACAGCGGAATAAAGACGGATAAAAACGGAAGCTGCCGGCCGACCATTTGAGAAATTTCCATTGCCGGTATTCCGGTCGGACCTTCGACGGCGGTAATCGGAATGCCGATCGCGCCGAAGGCAACGGGCGCCGTATTGGCAATCAGGCAAATTCCCGCCGCATACAGCGGCTGAAAACCAAGTCCGACGAGCAAAGCGGCCGAGATCGCGACGGGAGCGCCGAAACCGGCGGCGCCTTCTAAAAACGCCCCGAATGAAAAGGCGATGAGCAGCGCCTGCAAACGCCGGTCATCTGTAATTGAGAGCACCGAACTCCGGATAATCTCAAACTGTCCCGTTTTCACGGTGATTTTATACAAAAAGACCGATGTGACGATAATCCAGCCGATCGGAAGCAGCCCGTACACCGCTCCCTGAGAAGCGGACATCACCGCTTTTTCAGCCGGCATGCCGTAAACAAATACAGCGATTAAAAGTGAAACGGCTAACGTTAAAAGCCCCGCTATGTACCCCTTCATCCGTTTCACCGCAAGCGCCCAAAAAAAGAAGATAATCGGCACGAGCGCGCAAGCTGCCGATAAAAGCAAATTTCCCCCTAAAGGAGCGTACCCCTGTGTCCATTGCATCCCTAAAAAACCCCTCCTTATGTCATGTAAGCGATTACTTTTTATGATAAGGTCATCAGATGACCGGGTTAATTAGCATTATATTTTGAAAGTTTTGAAAGTACAATACTTTTCTTGAACAAATTGTCTGAACCTGTCGGCGGCACAAAAAAAGAAGTATAATAGACGATAAACATCAAGATTCACAAGTGACGGGGTGATCGCGTTGAAATATAAACAAATTAAAACGAAAAAAATCTACGAGGAAGTCGCTGACGCATTGCTGGAGAAGATAAAAGCGGGCGAGCTTAAGCCGGGTGAAAAGCTTGATTCCGTTCAGGCGCTTTCTGAGAGTTTTCAGGTCAGCCGCTCGGCGGTCAGAGAAGCGCTGTCGGCTTTGAAAGCGATGGGGCTCGTCGACATGAAGCAGGGAGAAGGCACATACATAAGAGAATTTGAGCCGTCTCATGTTTCCCAGCCGCTTTCTTCCGCCCTTTTGATGAAAAAAGAGGACGTCAAACAGCTGCTCGAAGTCAGAAAGCTGCTTGAACTCGGCGTCGCCGCCATGGCCGCTGAAAAACGCACCGAAGACGATTTACAAAAAATCCGCCAAGCTCTCCTGGAGATGAAAGACATTGACGGAGACGAAGAATTGGGCGAAAAAGCGGATTTCTCCTTTCACATGGCGCTGGCAGAAGCATCACAAAACGGGCTGCTCAAGCATCTCATGAATCATGTCTCCGCGCTCCTTTTGGAAACGATGAGAGAAACGAGAAAAATTTGGCTGTTTTCTAAACGAACGAGCGTGCAGCGATTGTATGATGAGCATGAACGCATTTACAGCGCCGTCGCCGCCAAAGACGCGGATGAAGCGGAAGCCGCGATGACGGCGCACCTGACGAATGTGGAAGACGTGCTGGGGGCTTATTTTGAAGAAAATGTATAGAAGCTGACTTGTGAAAGGGGATAACATCACATGCAGGCCGAATCTTTTTTTTCCGACCATGTAAAGAAAGCTCTGACAAACGATCCTCCCGGGGAATGGATGCCGGCAGTTCCGAAAGCGTGCATCCCCCTGCATTCCGGCTATCCCGATCCCGCACTCGTTCCTGACAAGGAGCTGAAAGAAGCCGCCGCCCGCCTTCTGGATGAGGAGCGCGATCTGCCGCTGCATTATATGGGAAGCCCGAGGACGGCCGTTTTAAAAAAGCAGATTCAAGAACGGTTAGCCATCCGCGGCATTCACTGTCGGGACGATGAGCTGCTCGTGACGTCAGGCGCCTGTCAGGCGATAGATCGGGCTGCACGTGTTTTCCTCGATGAACAAACCGCCGCTGCCGTTGAAGCTCCGGTCTACATGGAAGCGCTCGAGATGTTTAAAAATTACACACCGCATATCATGAGCATTCCGACAGATCAAGAGGGCCTGCAAACAGAAACATTAGCGTTCATGCTTGAGGAAAGAAAACGAAAAGGGCTTCTGCTTCCCCGTCTTCTCTACACGATACCCGCTTTTCAGAATCCTGCGGGAACCGTAATGTCAGCGAAGCGGAGAACCCGCCTGCTTCAGCTTGCCGAAACGTATGATTTTCTCATCTTGGAGGATGATGCATACGGCGAGCTCGGATTCACCGATATTCCGCCGCCCTTGAAAGCCATGGATCAAAACGGCCGGGTGCTGTACGCCGGTTCATTATCAAAAATCATCGCCCCGGGAATGAGAATCGGCTGGATTGCAGGGGACGCCGCATTCATCACGGCATTGTCTTGGTTAAAAAAAGACTTAGGCCACCCGTTTTCCCAAGCGGTGACCGCCGTCTATCTGGAACAAACGAATGTGGAAGAACGGCTCGCCGCCTTGCGGGAAGCATATCGAAGCAAACGTGACGTTTTGCTCGCCGCATCAGCGCGATATCTCCCGGAATCCGCATCCTGGCACGTGCCGGAAGGCGGTTATTTTGTATGGGTGAAAGCGCCGGGGGCGGATACGTCCGCACTGCTGGCGCGGGCTCTATCTCACGGCGTTTCCTATGTCCCCGGTAAATATTTTTTTCTGCATCAGGAAGACGGTGCGGAATATCTTCGCCTGTCGTTCAGTTATGCCGGTAAAGCCGCGATAAAAGAGGGTGTGCAAAAACTGGGCCGTCTGCTGGAAAACGGGATGTAGAGCAGCTTGAGGAGCTTTCGGGCTTCTCTTTTTTTGTCCCCTTCAGCGCATCGGACGAAAGGATTTTTCAGAAAAACCTTCCAATCCATATTCAGAATAGTGTAGGATATTCATAGAGCTTTCCTAAAAACAGGTCATCAGATGACCGGATCACATATTGAGGATGAAAGAGGGGTTCATCATGAAAGTCTCATTATTTGTCACGTGCCTTGTGGATATGTTCCAGACCAATGTCGGAAAGGCGACGGTTGAGGTGCTGGAACGGCTCGGGTGTGAGGTGGATTTTCCCGAGGGGCAGATTTGCTGCGGGCAGCCCGCATACAACAGCGGGTATGTGACGGATGCGAAAAAAGCGATGAAGCGGATGATTGCCGCATTTGAAGAAGCGGAGTACGTCGTTAGTCCGTCAGGTTCCTGTACGACGATGTTCCGTGAATATCCGCATCTGTTTCAGGACGATCCGAAGTGGGCGGCAAAAGCGCAGCAGCTTGCGGACAAAACATATGAGTTAACAGATTTTATCGTCAACGTTCTCGGGGTGGAGGATGTCGGGGCGGTGCTGCATAAAAAAGCGACAGTCCATACATCGTGCCACATGACGAGGCTGCTCGGCGTGTCGGAGGAGCCGATGAAGCTTTTGCGCCATGTCAAGGGGCTCGAGCTGACCGCGCTTCCCGGAAAGCACCAATGCTGCGGATTCGGAGGAACATTTTCTGTGAAAATGGCTCAAATCTCTGAACAAATGGTGGATGAGAAGGTCGCCTGCGTGGAAGACACGGAGGCCGAAGTGCTGATCGGGGCGGATTGCGGCTGTCTGATGAATATCGGCGGGCGTCTTGACCGTAAGGATAAAAACGTCAGAGTCATGCACATCGCCGAAGTGCTGAACAGCAGATAACACGAGAAACAACAAGGGGGGAAAATCATGGCGATGAAAATCGGTACCGCCGCTTTTAAAGAGCGGGTATCAGAAGGAATAGATAATGAGTTTATGAGAGGAGCCGTCTCCGGAGCGCAGGAACGGCTCAGGACAAGAAGGCTGCAGGCGGCCGAAGAATTGGGAAACTGGGAGGATTGGCGTTCACATGCGGAAGAAATCAGACAGCATGTGCTGGACAATCTTGATTTCTATTTGGAACAGCTCGCCGAAAATGTCGCCAACAGAGGCGGACACGTCTTTTTCGCCGAAACGGCGGAAGAAGCGTCCTCCTATATCCGCGATGTCATCCGGCAGAAAAACGCCAAAAAAATCGTGAAATCCAAATCCATGGTGACAGAAGAAATCAATATGAACGAAGTGCTTGAGGAAGAGGGCTGTGAAGTCACAGAAACGGATCTCGGCGAATACATTCTCCAGATTGACGATCACGATCCGCCGTCACATATCGTTGCTCCCGCTCTTCATAAAAACAAAGAGCAGATCCGTGACGTGTTTAAAGAGAGACTCGAATACAAACAGACGGAAAAACCGGAAGAGCTCGTCATGCACGCGCGCAGCGTTCTCCGGAAAAAATTTCTCGAAGCGGATGTCGGCATTACAGGCTGCAACTTTGCGATCGCGGATACCGGATCGGTCAGTCTCGTGACGAACGAAGGAAACGGCCGCCTTGTGTCCGCGCTGCCGAAGACGCAGATCACCGTGATGGGAATGGAGCGGATCGTTCCGTCATTTTCTGAGTTTGAAGTGCTTGTCAGCATGCTGACGAGAAGCGCGGTCGGCCAGCGGCTTACAAGTTACATTACGGCGCTGACGGGACCTCGGCAGCAAGGAGAAGCGGACGGGCCTGAGGAATTCCACCTCGTGGTTGTGGACAACGGGCGTTCCCGCATACTCGGCACGGAATTTCAATCAGTGCTGCAATGTATCCGCTGCGCCGCCTGCATCAACGTCTGTCCCGTGTACCGGCATGTCGGCGGACACTCGTACGGGTCCATCTATTCGGGTCCGATCGGCGCCGTCTTATCGCCTCTTCTCGGCGGATATGACGAATACAAGGAGCTCCCGTACGCATCTTCCTTATGCGCGGCCTGTACGGAAGCATGTCCCGTTAAAATTCCGTTGCACGAGCTGCTGCTCAAGCATCGGCAGAACATCGTGGAAAAAGAGGGCAAAGCGCCGATCAGCGAAAAACTGGCGATGAAAGCCTTCGGGCTCGGCTCGTCATCCCCGTCCCTTTATAAAATGGGATCGAAATGGGCGCCTGCCGCCATGACGCCGTTTACGGAAGATGACAAAATATCAAAAGGGCCGGGGCCGTTAAAAGAATGGACGGCAATACGGGACTTCCCGGCGCCGCATAAATCGAGATTCAGAGATTGGTTTAAAGACCGGGAAAAACAAAAGGGGGAAGAATGATGATGAAAGGGACGGTTACACATCAGGAATCCTTTTTAAACCGGATCGCCGAAAGTCTGGGCAGAGAGCGCAGGAAATCAGGCGTGTCCCTGCCTGAATGGAAGTATCAGCCTCAATATCAAACGCATGCGGGCTGTACGGAAGACGATCTTGTCACGATGCTGAAAGACCACTGCGTCAACATTCATACCGAACTGATCGAAACGGATGCAGCCGGGCTTTACGACGCTTTGCGCACGCAGGTGAACCGCTTTGAAGGAGGGCCTGTCATCATTCCGAAGGACAGCCGGTTTGAAACGTACGGCTTGCAGACCCTTATGACAGAAGAGTGGCCGGATGAAGGGGTTCCCGTTTGGGAATGGGACGCGGAACAAGGAGCGAAAAATATTGAAAAAGCGGAACAAGCGAATGTGGGCATCACATTCAGCGAGATCACGCTTGCGGAATCAGCCACCGTTGTTTTGTATGCGTCAGAGCATGCCGGCCGTTCTGTCAGCCTGCTTCCGACCACCTATATCGCAATCATCCCGAAATCTTCCATTGTGCCGAGAATGACACAGGCCAGCGATATACTGAAACAGCAGATCAGAGACGGCGTCACCGTTCCTTCCTGCATCAACTATATTACTGGACCGAGCAACTCGGCCGATATCGAAATGGATTTGGTTGTCGGCGTCCACGGACCCGTTAAAGCCGCTTATATCCTCGTGAATGACCGATAAAAAAACAACCCCCGGTTTGCGGCCGGGGTTTGTTTTTATATAAACGCGTTAATGATCATGATAAAACAGATTGCACTGACAGAAATAATCGTTTCCATCGCCGTCCATGTCAGGAACGTTTCTTTGACCGTCATTCCGAAATACTCTTTAATGAGCCAGAAACCGGAGTCATTGACATGTGACAGAATCAAAGAGCCCGCTCCCGTTGCCAATACGAGAAGCTCGCTGCTGACGCCCGGCATGACAGATGCAATCGGTGCAACAATGCCGGCCGCCGTCATCATGGCGACAGTCGCTGAACCTGTGGCGACACGGATGACCGCCGCGATCGTCCAGCTTAAAAGAACGGGAGAGAAGCTTGAATGCTTCGCCATGTCAGCGATATACGTGCCGACGCCTGAATCAATCAGGACGTTGTTAAAAGCGCCGCCGGCTCCGATCACAAGCAGAATGGAAGCAATCGGTCCCAGACAGTCATTGCTGAATTTTAAAATGCTTTCTCTGTCAAAGCCCTGATAAAAACCAAGGCTGAAAAAGGAGTAAACCGTGGCGATCAAAAGCGCCGTGACAGGGTCGCCGATAAATTTAAAAGTTTCATAGAGCGTGCTTTTTTCCGGAAGCGCAATTTCGGCAAGCGTTGCCATAAGCATCAGGATCACCGGTACCAATATCGTAAACAATGTATTTGCGAATCCCGGAAGCTTGCGTTTTTCATTCCGTTCAATAAATTGTTTTTTCAACAGTTCGGGAACGGGTTTATGAATGCGCTTACCAATCCATTTTCCGTAAAGCGGCCCTGCGATGATGGCAGTCGGAATGCCGACGATTAAAGAAAACAAAATCGTTTTTCCGACATTGGCGTGATAAATGCCGACAGCCGCCATCGCCGCCGGGTGGGGCGGAACCAATCCGTGCACGACGGAAAGTCCCGCAAGGAGCGGAATCCCGATCGTCACTAATGAAACCCCGGTTTCAATCGCAATCGTAAACAAAAGCGGCACGAGCAGGACGAAGCCGACCTGGAAAAAGACCGGGATGCCGACAATAAAAGCGACGGCCATCATCGCCCAATGCACTTTCTTTTTGCCGAAGCGGCCGATCAGGGTGTGGGCGATACGCTCCGCACCGCCTGATTCAGCCATCATTTTTCCGAGCATCGTACCGAGGGCCAGCACGATCGCAAGCAGCGACAGCGTATTGCCGAGCCCGGTTTTCATCGAAGCGATAATGTCCGGCAGATTCATGCCCGTTGCGAAACCGACAAGGATGGATGTAATCAAAAGACTGATAAACGGATTTAATTTAGCGACCGTAATCAATAAGAGTAAAACGATAATAGCGGCAATGACAATAAACAGTAACATGACCTTTTCACCCTTTCAAAGAAGAATTAACGGCTTTGTTTGAGCTGAAATTCACTGATGACGTCAAATTCATCTTTGAGCTTGTCATACAGCCGCTCGTATAAGTAAAACAGCTCAATATATGTTTCGCTGTTTTTGACGTTCGGTTCATGGCGGTGAGAAATTCTGATCCAGTCCTGAACATCCTCGATCCGTTCCATTTCGCCAAGGCTGTGCAAAGCGAGAACGGCCGCTCCGAGCGCCGAGGCTTCGTAACTTTCCGGAACGAGGACTTCCCGTCCCATCGTATCGGACAAAATCTGCCTCCACAGCGGCGATCTCGCAAATCCTCCCGAAGCCCGCACGTCTTTTGCGGGGCCCGCCAAATCTCTCAGTGCGACACCGATTGAAAAGACGCTCATGATGACGCCTTCCAGCACCGCTCTGATAAAATGCTCCCGTTTATGGCGGAGGCTGATGCCGAAAAACGTTCCGCGGGCATTCGGATTCCAAAACGGCGCGCGCTCCCCTGATAAAAACGGCAGAAACAGCAATCCCTCAGAGCCTGCGGGCACTTTATCAGCGATATCAATCATTAAATCATACGGATCAATGCCGAGCCGCTTCGCCGTTTCGACTTCCGGAGAAGCGAATTCGTCTCGAAGCCAGCGCAGCATAATGCCTCCGTTATTCGTCGGGCCTCCGATGACCCAATGCTTGTCAGTCAGCGCGTAACAGAATGTCCGCGCTTTTTCATCCGTAATCGGCGCATCCGTCACCGAACGCACGGCTCCGCTTGTTCCGATCGTAACGGCCACTTCGCCTTTGCCGATCGCGCCGACTCCAAGGTTGGCGAGCACGCCGTCATTTGCGCCGATAATAAACGGTGTATCCGCATGAATGCCCATCCGTGCAGCGATTTCCGGCGCAAGGCCGCGCAGCTGATGAGTGGTCGGCACGATGTCCGACAGCTGATCTTCCCGGATTCCGGCAATCCGGAGCGCTTCTTCATCCCAGGAAAGCGTATCTAAACGGAACAGCCCCGTTGCCGAAGCGATCGAATAATCGACGACATAAGTTCCGAAAAACTCGTGCAGAATATATTCTTTAATACTGATGAATTTGGCGGTTTTCGCGAATGTCTCCTTGTCCTGTTCTTTCATCCACACAATTTTGGAAAGCGGAGACATCGGGTGAATCGGCGTACCCGTTCTTTTATAAATATCAAAACCGTTCATCTCTTTTAAAATACGTTTTGATTGCTCGGCGCTGCGGTTGTCCGCCCAAATGATGCTTTTGGTCAGCAGGCCGCCGTTTTGATCGACAGCTATCAATGAGTGCATGGCGGTGCTGATGCCGATTGCAAGCAGATTGTCAGGGCTCAGTCCGGCCTTTGTGACGGCGCCTCTGATGCTTCCGATAACCGCTTCCAGAATGTGCTCAGGATCCTGCTCGGCCCATGCCGGCTTTGGCTGTATTAAATCATAGTGAACCGAATGCTTGGCTAACACTTTGCCTCTTGGTCCGAACAGAACGGCTTTCGTACTGGTCGTGCCGATATCCAGACCGATAACAGCTTGGGTTTCCTTCATAATATATCCCGCCTAATCTGATTGAATAATAAGATAGATTGATAATGTATGCCCTTACAAAGTCAATTATAGGAATAATTTTTTTATAAATCAACGATGAAGAAGAAAATTTTTTTCATAAAATTGCCTCAATTCCCGCTGTATCGGCATTTTCTCTTTTGAAAAATATATATTACAAACGTTTGTGCGCGATCATTTTTCTGATTTGCTGCAAGTTGGCGAGCGTTTTCTCCTGCCGCAGCCGGGCCGTGGCGAAATACAGTGTATCAATGACCGACAGCTGGGCAAGCCTTGCGGACATTGCTTCCGTTCTGAAAGCCGTCTCCCTTGTTGATGTATACAGCACCACGTCGGAAATCTGGGTGAGCGGCGACTTTTGGTAGCTTGTAATGCCGATCGTGCCGGCGCCGAGCGATTTGGCCGTTTTCACCGCGTCGAGCACGTCCTTGTTGCTTCCCGAATGAGAAATGCCGATGACTGCGCTTTCGGGACCGAGAAGACCCGCCGACATCGCCTGAAAGTGAGAATCCGTGTGCGCGATGCAATTTATACCCGTACGCATAAATTTATGATACGCGTCAGTGGCGATCAGCCCGGAACCGCCGTTTCCGTAAAATTCAATTCTGTCTGCTCGGTGGATCATTTCTACCGCTTTTTCAACGTCGGCCGGATCTAATAATTGAAAGGTATCTGTCAGACCGGAAATGTTTGTACGGAAAACTTTCCGGATGATGACTTCGATATCATCGTCGGGGCTCATTTCTTCATGAATGTGCTGCACCGGCTCCTGAACGATCTCCTGAGCAAGCGCGATTTTTAAATCCTGATAGCCGGAAAAACCGAGCCGTTTGCACAGCCTGAAAATTGTCGCTTCAGAGCTTTTCGTTTTTTCCGCCAGCTGAATGATGGAAAGGTGAACCACGTCTTTCGGTTCCTTCACGATATGGTCTGCAATCGCTCTCAATTTTGGCGACAAACCTTTGCTGGCCGCCTGAATCTTCCCGATGCTGCTTGAATTCACAGGGGTCATGCTATAACCTCCCTACTCGAATGTAAACGCATACTTTTATGATAAAGCAAGTTCTGTCATAAGGGAATCAGGTTTTGCTTTCTTTACCGCAAATGAAAGAAAAGAGAAAAGTATATCGGGGACACCGCCTCAATGACACTTCATACATCCGATTTTTACAAAAAGTGATCGTTCTCTGAAAAGTGCCGGTGCCCAAGTCGCCGGCCATAAGTCAAACACATGATGGAAAGCTGTCCTGCTACAGTCCGGTTTCTAGTGAGTTGCCAGCGCTTGAAGTTCCAGATGAATTTCTTCAAATTAGTGTTCCGCCATTAGCAGTCAGTTCTTTATTAACTGGATTAATCAAAAGAGAAGGATCATTAAGCAGGAGAACACTTGAGAAGCACAGGTCTAATCAGCTTCTGGAGAAAAACTTCAAATTAATATAATAATCTAATTGCTCTGAAACGCGTACCATACATTATACTTTCAATGATTTTTAAACTCTGAGGAGGAAATTCACATGAAAGTAATTGCAATTGACTTAGATGGCACGCTGTTATCAGAGAACTTAACTATCCAAGAACAAGATGTAAGAGCTTTAAAGCTTGGACAAAAACAAGGTCATCTTGTAACAATCGCTACAGGGAGAGCTTTATTTGATGCAAAACACATCATCAATAAATATGGTTTGGATTTTCCGATTATTGCTTCAAACGGCGCTCAAATTGATGTGGGAAATCAGGTAATATTCGAACATTTTATGGATTCAGATGTAATCCAACCTATCATAACATGGTTAAATAAAGAGGAAATCTATTATCAGCTTTACTTATCTGACAAAATTGCCGTATCAAATCAAGGAATTCAGCAGCTTGAAAAAGAACTTTACAATACAGTAATGGAAGAACCTCATTTTAATCAAGAAGTATTTTGGAATTCTATTAAAGCTCAAATACATCAATACGGGTTAGAGGAAATACCGGGTACAATTGACCCTATCGATTATCGGTATGTCATAAAATGTATGATCGTTTCGCCAAACCAAAGAAAATTAAAAAAAGCTAAAGAATATTTTGGACAACTGAAGGAGTGTGCCGTAACGAGTTCAGGAGCATTCAATCTTGAAATCACAAGTGCAGGAGTAGATAAAGGAGCGTCATTAAATAAACTTTGTGAACATTATGGAACGGATGCGCGGAATGCAATCGCAATAGGTGATAATTTAAATGATCTGCCTATGTTTCATGCAGCAGGAATAGGGATAGCCATGGGAAATGCAGATAAGAAGCTTATTCAATTGGCTGCTTTTAAAACGTTATCGAATGATGAGTGTGGTGTATCTTATGCTTTTGATCATTACATTCTGACGAAAGAAGAAGACCCTAAACCGCGGAGTATACAGCCATGAGCCATTTTGTGAAAAGGTGTTTAATCTATATTGTCGGATTGTTTATTTTATCCGTGGGGGTTGTATGTATGATTAAATCTAATACCGGGATTGCCCCCTGGGATGCTCTGAACGTGGCTTTATCAGAACTCATTGGCCTTACAATCGGGTCATGGGTTTTCATTGTCGGAGGAATCCTTATCTTTATAAACAGCCTCATAAAAATGCGGTTTCCTAATCTAGCCGGTTTTATTCCGATTGTTATTATTGGAAGTTTTGTTGACCTTTTAAACCTAAAGGTTCTTTCGTTCTTAAAAACAGATGCTGTCATTCTTCAATGGAGTTTATTTTTGATAGGGTTGTGTATATTGGCTATGGGAATCGCTATTTATTTAAGAGCATCTTTTCCTTCGATACCGAATGATGAATTAATGTTGGCTATTACTGAACGTACAGGTTGGGGTATTAATATTACAAAGACGATAGGGGAAGCTTTAGCTTTTGTGCTTGCAATCATTCTTCAGGGGCCGATTGGGATAGGAACCATCATTGTGTTGCTATGTCTGGGGATATTAGTAGGTTTATTTGACAAACTATTACACAAGATGGGGAAGCCCCGTTCTATCTATAGTGTGGGACAGGAAGGCGCACATATTCATGCAGGCCATGATAAAACAATTCATTAAATGCTTATTTTCCCTTGTGTTGTTCAGTGTAAAATCCTGATAACGCTGTCTAAGAAGGAGTAACAGTAATGACAAACATTACAGAGATAGCAAAGAAAGCGAACGTTTCTCGGACAACAGTTTCCAGAGTTCTCAATAATCATCCTTATGTAAAACCTGAGAAGCGGGACGCTGTGTTAAAAGCTATGAAGGAATTAAATTATGTACCAAATTTCAACGCGATTAACCTATCCAGGGGGAAGACAAATGTATTCGGAGTCATTGTTCCTAAAATCAACCATCCGTTTTTCAGTAAACTGATTGCCGGAATAGGCGAAGAGTGTAATAAACATAATTACAGTTTACTTGTGCACCAATCAAATAACGATCCTGAACAAGAAATGGAGTTTTTTAACAGACTGAAATACAAACTTATTGACGGTCTTATTTTGGGATCCTGTGTAAGCCCCCCTCACGTACTCGACGAGATATCTGGGTTTGGCAATATTGTTTCCTGTGAAGCTTCTGCAAGCAAACAGGTTGCACATATATTTATTAATCATGAGTCAGGAATCAAAATGGCAATTGATCATCTGCGAAATCAAGGACATCAATCCATTGGTCTGTGTATAGGAAATCCTAAGAGCGGTGTTGGCATAAGCAGAAAAAAATCATTTTTTCACTTTCAAAATGAATACGGATTGAAATGGAGTGATAATTGGTACTTTGAGGAACAGTACACTATTGAGAATGGTATAGAAATAGCAAAACTATTGCTAAATAAGTCACCTCGTCCTGCGGCAATGGTTGTAGGAAGTGATTATGTTGCGGCGGGGATCATTTATGAAGCGAAAAGACAGGGAATACGAATACCTGAAGAACTGGCGGTTATAGGATTTGATAATCAGCCGATATCTAAGGTAATAGAACTTTCAACGATACATCAACCTATTAAAGAGTTGGGACAAACAGCAGCAAATTTATTATATAACTTAATGAATAACAAAGATGTCCCCAATATAAATAAGTTGAACCTAAAACTTATGAAAAGAAAGTCAACTTAAAAAGACCACTTTATGGTGGTCTTTTTTGCTTAGCGTAGAACCAGCTCTGGGGCAGGCGCTTTGAAATGAGCTCTTTTTTTCGTTTCATCTATAAAACTGAAGGGCTTCATGGATAGGTTTTCAAGTTCATTTAGGAAATGACAAGCTTTTAATGGCACAAATGATGTCATATTCCATACAACTTTCTCATTAAAACCTATAGCACGAATATTATGCATAAGCCGATCAATTGTGTAAGACCCTGCTGCTACATACCCTTTCCCTTGATACCACAGATTATTCCCTTCAATTTTCTCCAGTGATTGGCCGCACATGGAATCTGTGTCAATGCGATCTGTCATTGCTATAATACCCTTAGAGCCAACAAGTTCTACAACCCGTCGTGCAACTTCTAAGTCTACATGTTCACTATCAAAATTCATACAAATGGTTAATAAACCTTCTTTCGCGGCTCTCATCAAAGTACCGGGAACTTCTCCGACAAGTGTGTTGATATTATCTATGTTCCATTTATCTAACCGAGCATCTTTTAACCCCTCTAATCTATGTACTCTTTCTTGGGGTGTTCTCCAGGTGTGTTTAAAATTGTTTGGCATATCATTAAACAAATGATCTGTTAAAACGGCATCTGATCCAGTGTAATTGCTGCGTTTTTGCGCTGTATCTATAACTTTCATTATAAGTTCAGAGGTTTCCTCTGGGTATGCTTTTTGGAAGTGACCCAGCGCCGGTTTTACTCCAGCCTCCACAAGTGTATCCACAATCCATTCTAAACTTGGATGTTCTTCTGTCATATATTTCTTTAGATAAGAGTTTTCAGTCATAGCATCTGGGGACAGTACAGTATAAATAAGACCGTATTCTCCGCAAGAAGCGATCTTTTCCCATTCTTCTTTTAAGGGTGCCCAATTCCCTTTTTCCGGTGTGCCTGCAAAGCTGGCCAATAATGGTCCTTCTAGTGAAATACCTAAAATATTACGGTAACGTCCTTTTCTCTTTTGTGTATGGAATTCTTTCATAAAGACTGCAAATTGGTCTAATTGATTATGAGGAAGAAAGATAGAGGGTACACAGAAAATCCCTTCTATTTCAGCTAGTGTATTGATCTTTTCAATATCTAATTGATCTAAATTGCTAAAATCATAGTCACCGATTCCATGACAATGAAATTCTACTGGAAGAGATGGAACTAAATAAGAACCTGATTTCTTAAAAATCCCTTCTCCTCCAATATCGAAGTTCAACCATTCATTATTACTATAGGTTATATCAGCGATTTTCATTACTCCATTTGTTTCAAGGTAAGCCGGGCTGTTAAATGATGTGCTAGACTGCATAGGAAACGCCTCCTGGAAATGTTTATTTAGTATTCAGTGAAGACACATCATCATCTTAAAGTATGAAACCCGTACCATATCAACCTTTTATTATCAATTTTTGTAAAAATATAGGTTTTTTATTCAACTTTCTACACCTGATGTTCTCGTTATTGTTATTTGTATCCTGAAAATCTCCTTTAAACACTCAAAAACACTAGCTGTAACGCCACAAATGCTTCTATACTGTTTCGTGTTACGCCAACTAGTGTTCTCCACGAGTTTAATTTGTGGAATTGGTTTCATGTCAATAGCTTTAATAAATGGAATATGAATTCGGGGTATAGAACCTTGTGGAGTCATTGGAGTTGAACGATTAGAAATGAAATGTGTACAGTTGCTAAGCTGGGATACCAGCATAAGAGTAAAACCTTTCATATTTCTGCTAACTTTTTGCCGCTCAGTCCATATATCGTGGAAAACCTTTCGTCGGAATTTCTGTTTGAACAATATATATAAAGTGCTGATTACGCTATATTAGGGGCCGGCTCACCCCGCATATGAATTTAAACATGTTCAGTCAAAATGTCTTATATAGGTGATAAGAAAACCAGCGGCAAAAATTAGTATTGACTTTGAAAATAGAAGACTGTATATTATGTTACTATATTCAGAAAATAAAAACTCAAGAGATTCATTTAACATAAAACACTGTGAACGGGAGCAGTAAAAGAATCCAGTCAGAAAAAGAGAGCCGCGGGTTGGTGCAACGCGGACTGATTGTTCTTTGAACTCGCCCGGAAGTGGCAGGGCGGAACGGAATTATCGGAATATTCCCTATGTCCTAACGGCTGACCTTCGTTAAAAGGTTTTTAAGCTGGATTCCGGATATTCGGGATCAACAAGAGTGGTACCGCGGCTGCCTGAGGCACGCCGTCTCTTTTCCCAAAGAGGCGGCGTGCTTTTTTATGTGATGAACACTTTTTGCGAGAGGGCGTGTGATAGATGGAAAAGGACAAGCAAACGTTAAAACGGACGATGTCGTCCAGACACATTATGATGATGGCGCTTGGAGGCGCAATTGGGGCCGGGCTCTTTAAAGGCAGCAGCACGGCGATTGATGAAGCGGGGCCGTCCGTGCTGCTGGCCTACCTCCTCGGCGGAATCATTCTGCTGTTTATTATGCAGGGGCTGGCCGAAATGGCAGTCAGAAACAAACATGCAAGGACGTTCCGTGATTTGGTTCAGCAGTCTCTCGGGTCGTACGCTGCATACTTTTTAGACTGGATCTATTGGAAAATGTGGGTGCTCAATATTGCCGCTGAGGCGGTCGTAGCCGCCATTTTCATTCAATATTGGCTGCCGGAATGTCCGATATGGATATTGGCTTTGATCATTTCCATTGTGGTGACGGTCGTAAACATGCTTTCTGTGAAACTGTTTGCCGAGACGGAGTACTGGCTCGCGCTCATTAAAATTACAGTGATTGTCATCTTTATTTTATGCGGGATTCTGCTTTTATTTTTCTCATTCGGCAATCACACGGCGCCGGGGCTGTCTCATTTAACGGATCACGGAGGGTTTTTCCCGCATGGAGCGGGGGGCGTCATTACGGCGATGCTCGTCGTGATCTACTCATACGGAGGAACGGAAATCATCGGCGTCACGCTGGCGGAGACAAAAAACCCCGAAAAGGTGATCCCGAAAGCTGTCCGAAGTACGTTAACGCGGATTGTCGCTTTTTACTTGCTGCCGTTTTTCATCATCGTCAGCCTGATTCCTTGGAATCAAGTCAACAGCGTTCCGGAAAGCCCGTTTGTCATAGTATTTAAGATGATCGGAATTCCGGGTGCCGACCATATTATGAATGCCGTCATTCTTCTTGCGATTATCTCGTCTATGAACTCGGGACTGTACGGATCATCCCGCGTCTTGTTTACGCAGGCTTCTGACGGCCGGCTGCCGAAAATCTTTTCAAAACTATCGAAGAAAAAGGTTCCCGTCTATGCGATTCTGACTTGTACGTCATTTTTATATGTAGGCGTTCTGATTTCATTATTCGCAGGAAGCCAGACGTTTAACTATTTGATGGGTTCCCTCGGCTATACCGTGCTGTTCATCTGGCTGATTATCGGATTCGCCCATTTGAAATCAAGAAAACATTCAACAGAACAGCCGGCTTATTACGTCAAATGGTTCCCGTACACGACATGGTTTGCGGTGCTTGCGCTTTTGGCCATTCTGATCGGCGTAATTGCGACGACATCCATCGTCATCACATGCATCACTGCGGCCATCTATCTCCTCATTACGGCTGCGTATCTCGTGAAAGGGAGACGTCAATAAATAAAAAACTCTTGCCCCGCGGCAAGAGTTTTTTTAATGAACGGCCTTTTTTTCTGCGGCCAGAGCAGGTGTTTTCAGTTTCTTTGGTGTTATATTCACAAAACAAATGCTTGTGACGATCAGAAGCAGTCCGGCTAAAAGGCTGACGGTCAGCGGCTCATGCAGGAATATCGAGCTGACGACAATGGATATGAGCGGGATCAGGAAGGTGTAAGAGGCAACCTTGCTTGCTTCCCCTGAACCGACAAGCGTAAAAAAGGCGAGCCAGCCGAGCGCGATAACAAAAACTGAAATGAACAGAAGGCTGAGAATGAACGGAGCTTTCCATTGAATCGCTGAAAAGCTTTCTGAAAAATGGCCGGAGCTGACAAGCAGCACGCCGCCGATCAGAAGCTGAAGAGCGACCATCCAGATAGAGTCCGCGCGTCCGCCCGTTCTTTTCACATATACCGTGCCGAGCGCCCAGCTGACCGCGGAGCCTAAGGCCAAAAGAATGCCGGCGATGGAAATATGGCCTCCGAAACCGGCTGCGCTGATGACGGCGACACCGGCAAAGCCCAGAATAAGACCGGCTATTTTTAAAGGATACATCGATTCCCCGAGCCACAGCCAAGAAAAAACGCCCATTAAAACCGGCTGGAAAAACACGATGGCTGAAAATAAGCCGGCAGGCAGGTAATTCAAGCCGACCGTTTGCAGGCCGTAAAATAAAGTAATATTTAAAATGGCAGAAATAAGATAGATCGGCCACGTTTCTTTAAAACGCAGCTTTTTAAAACGGGGCAGCGCCACCATTAATAATAGAAGTCCGCCGATCAGCGTGCGGATTCCGGCAAACAGAAGAGGCGGCGAATAGGCAAGCGCGGCCTTTGTCAGCGGCCAGTTAATTCCCCACACCGTGACTAGAAACGCCAGCATAAGAGCCGTCTGTATTTTCGAAAGCTGTTTCACGTCGTTCACTCCTTGTAGAACAATTCCATCATATGATACGGTAATCAGTAAGATAAATAAAATGAATCTTTTTTATAAGGAGCATAAGTAAAACGTTATGACGATTACACAACTGCGGGTTTTTGTTCAAATCGCTGAAACGGGAAGCTTTACAAAAGCGGGGCAGGCGCTGAATATGACGCAGCCCGCCGTCAGCCATGCCATCTCTGCGCTTGAGTCAGAGCTCGGCATCAAGCTGATCGTCCGCGAGCGCCGCAACGGCGTAAGGCTCACGGACACGGGCGGAAAAATTCTCGTCCATATCAGAGAGGTGCTCAAAGGGATAGAAAAAGCCGAGCAGCTGGCGGCCGCGGAAAGAGGGCTTGAACAGGGAACGATTCACATCGGCACATTTCCGGCCGCTTCCGCTTATTTCATTCCAAAGCTGATCAGCGTGTTTAAAAAACGGTATCCGAAGCTTGAGTTGGTGCTTCATGAAGGAACGGTTAACGAAGTAAAGGAATGGCTCCGCTCCCGGGTAATAGATGTGGGTATCACTCTTTTTCCTACGGAAGACATGGAATATCTGCCGCTGAAAAAAGATAAAATGGCCGTCGTGCTTAGAAATGATCATCCGCTTTGCAGCTGTGAGTCAATCACTCTGAAAGATCTTGACCGCCAGCCGATGATCATCTGTGACGGAGGATACGAATCACCGTTTATTGATATGTTTAAGGAGGCAGGATCTGTGCTGACTGCCGCATTCACTGTTTACAACGTCAATACGTCCATCAGCATGATCAAAGAGGGGCTGGGAATTGCGATATTATCACAAATGTCTATGTCGGGAATATCGCTGCCGGAAAATGTCGTGACAAGAGAACTCAATCAGGCGGTGTACCGAGATGTTCTGCTTGCCGTTCCTTCTATAAAGGAGGCTTCATTGGCGGCAAAACTTTTTATTCAAATCGCGCAGGAACTCACAAAGAACGAATAAAAAAAGACCCTAATAATCATAGGGCCCTGAATCTTATCGGTTAATTTTAAAAGAGTTTGTCGTATTGACAAGTTTTGAACCGCTGAACGTGGCTTTGACACGATAATAACCTGTCTTGCATCCTTTTAAAGAGAATGACTTAGTCACCCTTACTGAGAAAGAAAAGGTTGTTTTTTTACAAGTCGTCCATTTCTTTCCGGACTTTCGCTGTAAGTATAGGTTTCCTTTAAAAGTTCGATCTGACGGATACGCTGTACTGAGAGTAAAATCGACACTTTTCGCTTTTTTCGTGTAGTAGGAGGCATCGGTAAATCCGCTTACATTTAAATGCTGCTGAGTGCCGGAGTAAAAGTCTGCGGCATATGCCTTATCGGTGTTTCCTGTAAAGAAGATTGCTGCCAGTAAAGCTGTTGTGAGTGCCATTAAGATTTTTTTACGCATATAGACAATGACTTCCTTCCTATTCAATATCATACATATCTTAACATTATTGGGTTTGTTCTTTCAACGATAGATTTTCACTTTTATAGGATGAAAAGCTCATCATATCTGAATGTAATAGATTCATTCATACAGAGTTCACTAGTGACGACCGCTGACTGATTGTTCGAATATCATCGAATCAAATTGTTTAACTCACGGGAAAAGCTGTGGTAAGGTGTGTGGTAGAGACCTTGTTTAAGATCTGCTTACACTAAACCATAAAGGAGAAAACGATGGCTGAACATACATTGAAAGATACTGCGTTTTCCGTATTGAATTTATCGCCGGTCGTACAGGGGGGAACGGTTGCTGAATCGTTCCGCAACAGCATGGATTTAGCGCGCCGCGCCGAGGAGTGGGGCTATAACCGCTATTGGCTTGCGGAGCATCATAATATAGAAGGAGTTGCCAGCTCGGCAACGGCGGTGCTGATCGGCCACATCGCCGGCGGCACGAAAAAAATCCGCGTCGGTTCTGGGGGTATTATGCTGCCGAATCATTCTTCACTTGTGATCGCGGAGCAATTCGGAACCCTTGAAACGTTATATCCGGGGCGGATTGACCTGGGGCTCGGACGCGCGCCGGGGACCGACCAATTAACGGCCAGAGCCTTACGAAGAAACATAAACAGCGGGGAAGATTTTCCGGAGCAGCTTGAAGAATTGAGAAATTACTTCAAACCGTCCGGCAATGTGCGCAATCAAGTCCGCGCCATTCCGGGCGAAGGGCTGGACGTGCCGATCTGGCTTCTGGGCTCAAGCGGATTCAGCGCGCGTCTTGCGGGAGAGCTCGGGCTTCCGTTCGCCTTTGCGGCTCACTTTTCACCGAAAAACACCGTGCCCGCCCTCGAGCTGTACCGCAGCTCCTTCCGTCCGTCAGACGTACTGGATCAACCGTACGCGATGGTCGGCGTCACCGTCATTGCCGCCGATACGGATGAAAAGGCGGAGCATCTGGCAACATCGCATTATCAAAGATTTTTAGACCTCGTCCGCGGCACGCCGAACCAGCTGAAGCCTCCTGTTGAAGACATGGATCAAATCTGGTCGCCGTATGAAAAAGCGATGGTCAATGAACAGCTCAGTTCAACGATCGTCGGCGGACCGGAGCGTGTGAAGGAAAAGCTGGAAAGCTTCATCCGGACAACACAGGCGGATGAAATCATGGTGAATTCAGAAAGCTTTGAGCATGCCGACAGAATGAGATCATTTGAAATCATTGCCGAATTAAAAAACAGCTGAGCAAAAAAAGCAATGTGCCGCGCACATTGCTTTTTTTATTCGCCGATCCGCTTGACTGAATTCCGGATGACGAGTTCCGGTTCATACACGACGTCGTCCTTCTTCGGTTTTTTATGTTCTAAGCAGTCGATGACGTATTTTGCCGCCGCTTTCCCCATAATGGATTTCGGATGCTTGACAGAGGTGAGCTTCACCTCGGAAATCTGGGCGAAATGTGAATCGTCATAGCCCATGACCGATACGTCATCAGGTACCTTTAACCCGAATTCCCTGAGAAGATTAATCGTCTTCAGCGCAATTTCGTCATTGTAGCAAAGAATGGCCGTCGGGTGTGATCCGCTGTTTTGCTCAAGGGTATGCTTAATTTTTTGGAGAAGCACGGTTTCTTTTTCTTCAGTCGTGTAAGTGACGATCATGTCCGGAGACGGGAAAATCCCGCGCTCCCGATGCGCCTGCAGATAGCCGTTCATCCGTTTGACGCCCTGCGTGTCATCCGCTTTAAAGATTCCCATAATGTGCGTGTGGCCGAGGGACATGACGTATTCGCAAGCCATCATGCCGCCTTTGACATCATTGACGGAAAAGCTTGGTGCGGCCAGCTCCGCATAAGAGGCGTTAATCATGGCAAACGGAATGCCGTTTTTCTCCAGATTGAGATAGTAGCCGATGTTGGGCGTCTGCAGCGCGCTTTTCGTAGGCTCGACAATCAGCCCGTCTATATTTTTGGACAGCAGGTTTTCAAGACCGCGCCGTTCACTTTCTGTATTGTTGTTGGTGCTCGTCAGCAGCATGGAATAGCCCTGTTCGCTTAAATAAGATTCGATTCCCCTGATGATGCTCGGAAAAATATAGTCTGATATGTACGTTGTAATGACGCCGATCGTTTTGTTTGAATGCATGGCTGATTTCGCCGTGCGTGAAGCGACAAAGGTGCCTCCGCCCTGAACGCTGTACAGCAGCCCCTGCGAGACCAAATCTCCGATCGCCTTTCTGATGGTATGGCGGCTGACGCCGAACTGCTGCATCAGCTCATTTTCCGTAGGCAGCTTTTCGTCCGGCTGTATTTTTCCTTGATTCAGCCATGAACAAATTTCTTCTTTTACTTGAGCATATTTCGGTAGCATATCAATTCCTCCAAAATGTATACGGACAAATTCCAGTATAACATAGTAAGCCCTTTCATCAAGCTGTAAAAATAATTGACAGATTATGAAAAACTGCTTATTCTTTATTTGTACGTACTAATTTCCCTTATTTTTAGATAAAATTCTTTATAAGTACGTACAAATGTGGCGGTTCTGAAGAAAACAAAGCAACATCAAGCGCCGCACTCAGATTTGTAAGCGTTTTTATTCTATTATTCGCGGGAGGGTAAAATTCATGAAGAATCACCCGGCACCAATTGGCTCAAATGTACCTGTCACTCGGCAGCATTCCAAGTGGTTTGTCATTCTCATCTCATGCGCGGCCGGACTGGGAGGGCTTTTGTACGGTTATGACACGGCGGTGATTTCCGGCGCTATCGGTTTCCTGAAAGATTTGTACCGCTTAAGTCCTTTTATGGAAGGGCTCGTGATTTCAAGCATTATGATCGGCGGTGTTTTCGGCGTCGGGATTTCCGGATTTTTGAGTGACCGTTTCGGACGGAGAAAGATTTTGATGGCAGCGGCGCTGTTGTTTGCGGTGTCAGCGGTTGTCTCTGCGCTTTCTCAAAGTGTGTCTTCCTTAGTGATCGCCAGAGTCATCGGCGGTCTGGGAATCGGCATGGGCTCCTCGCTTTCTGTCACGTATATTACCGAAGCCGCTCCGCCGGCCATACGCGGCAGTCTGTCTTCACTGTATCAGCTGTTTACGATATTAGGGATATCCGGCACTTATTTTATTAACCTCGCCGTCCAGCAGTCCGGCTCGTATGAATGGGGAGTGCACACCGGCTGGCGGTGGATGCTCGCTTACGGCATGATTCCGTCCGTCATCTTTTTTATCGTGCTGCTTATCGTGCCGGAAAGTCCGCGCTGGCTTGCGAAAGCAGGGCGCCAGAATGAAGCCCTCGCCGTGCTGACGCGCATTAACGGCGAGCAGACCGCGAAAGAAGAAATCAAACAAATCGAAACGTCTTTACAATTAGAAAAAATGGGTTCATTGTCTCAGCTGTTTAAGCCGGGGCTGAGAAAAGCGCTTGTGATCGGGATTCTGCTGGCTTTATTCAATCAGGTCATCGGCATGAACGCAATTACGTATTACGGGCCGGAAATTTTCAAAATGATGGGCTTCGGACAGAATGCGGGGTTTATCACGACATGCATCGTCGGTGTCGTCGAAGTGATTTTCACCATTATCGCGGTTCTTTTAGTCGATAAGGTAGGCCGGAAAAAGCTGATGGGGGTCGGATCTGCCTTTATGGCGCTGTTCATGATCTTAATCGGGGCATCCTTTTATTTTCAGCTTGCAAGCGGGCCGGCTTTAGTCGTCATTATATTGGGATTCGTCGCCGCTTTCTGCGTTTCAGTCGGGCCGATTACGTGGATCATGATTTCAGAAATCTTTCCGAACCACCTCCGCGCACGCGCCGCCGGTATCGCGACGATATTCCTGTGGGGGGCGAACTGGGCGATCGGCCAGTTCGTGCCGATGATGATCAGCGGGTTAGGGCTCGCGTACACCTTCTGGATATTCGCCGTCATTAATATTCTCTGTTTCTTGTTTGTCGTGACGATCTGCCCTGAGACGAAAAATAAATCATTAGAAGAAATAGAAAAACTCTGGATAAAATGAAAGCGTTTTACGACAAAAGTCCGCTCCGGCGGGCTTTTGTCTGTCACCTTCATTCCGTTTCTGTATATAATGACTGTATCAAGGAGATACTGGAAAATCCTGCGAAGAATGTCGAGGAATTGACCTTTAACAGTTGAATTAACAATGTCATCCTGTTAAAATAATTAAAGAAAGCAGACATAATTTTTTTTGGCTATGATGGGACGTTTTTTGTCATAGCGGGACATTTTCTGTCCAGTATGAATAGGAAGGAACGTTTGAGTCATGAACCAGTTAATACAAGCTCAAAAAAAATTATTGCCTGATCTTTTGCTTGTGATGCAGAAAAGATTTGAAATCTTGCAGTATATCAGGCTTACCGAACCGATCGGCCGCAGAAGTCTTGCTGCCAGTCTCGGATTGACCGAGCGCGTTCTCAGAAGCGAGGTTCAGTTTTTGAAAGAACAGAATCTCATCGATATTAAAACAAACGGCATGACAATGACGGAAGAGGGCTATTCACTGCTTTCGATTCTGGAAGATACGATGAAGGATGTTTTAGGATTGACGCTTCTGGAAAAGACATTAAAAGAGCGGCTTAATCTGAAAGACGCCATTATCGTTTCCGGAGACAGCGACCAATCTCCTTGGGTCAAAAAAGAATTAGGGAGAGCGGCCGTTGCATGTATGAAAAAGAGATTTTCAGGCAAAAATATCGTCGCTGTAACCGGCGGTACGACAATTGAAGCCGTCGCCGATATGATGACGCCGGATTCAAAAAACCGCGAGCTCCTGTTTGTGCCCGCAAGAGGCGGTTTAGGCGAAGATGTGAAAAACCAGGCGAACACCATATGCGCGCATATGGCGGAAAAGGCTTCAGGCACTTATCGGCTTTTGTTCGTTCCCGGACAGCTGTCACAAGGCGCCTACTCATCTATTATTGAAGAACCTTCCGTAAAAGAGGTGCTTCACACGATTAAATCAGCGAGTATGCTCGTTCACGGAATCGGCGAAGCTAGAACAATGGCGGAGCGAAGAAACACGCCTTTGGAAGATTTGAAGAAAATAGATGACAATCATGCGGTGACAGAGGCATTCGGCTACTACTTTAATGCGGACGGAGAAGTCGTTCACAAGGTGCATTCAGTCGGAATGCAGCTTGATGACCTCGATGCCATTCCCGACATTATCGCGGTAGCGGGCGGATCATCAAAAGCAGAAGCAATCGAAGCTTATTTTAAAAAGCAGCGAAACACGGTTCTCGTCACGGACGAAGGAGCCGCAAAGAAGTTATTAAGGGATAACAGTCCCTCAATATAAATATCTCTCACTTATTTAAAGGAGGAAATAATCATGGCAGTAAAAGTCGGTATTAACGGTTTTGGTCGTATTGGACGTAACGTATTCCGCGCAGCATTAAACAATCCTGAAGTTGAGGTAGTAGCGGTTAACGATTTAACAGACGCTAACATGCTTGCTCATCTTTTACAATATGATTCCGTACACGGAAAATTAGATGCAGAAGTTAAAGTTGACGGCAGCAACCTTGTTGTTAACGGCAAAACAATCGAAGTTTCTGCTGAGCGCGATCCTGCGAAACTCAGCTGGGGCAAACAAGGCGTTGAAATCGTAGTTGAATCTACTGGTTTCTTCACAAAACGCGCAGACGCTGCGAAACACTTAGAAGCAGGCGCGAAAAAAGTTATCATCTCTGCACCTGCTAACGAAGAAGATATCACAATCGTTATGGGTGTTAACGAAGACAAATACGATGCGGCTAACCACCATGTTATCTCTAACGCATCTTGCACAACAAACTGCCTTGCGCCGTTTGCAAAAGTACTTAACGACAAATTCGGCATCAAACGCGGTATGATGACAACTGTTCACTCTTACACAAATGATCAGCAAATTCTTGATCTTCCGCACAAAGACTACCGTCGTGCGCGTGCAGCAGCTGAAAACATCATTCCTACATCAACTGGTGCTGCTAAAGCAGTTTCCCTTGTTCTTCCTGAACTGAAAGGCAAACTGAACGGCGGAGCTATGCGTGTGCCGACTCCAAACGTTTCTCTTGTTGACCTAGTTGCTGAACTTAACAAAGACGTAACGGCTGAAGACGTAAACGCAGCTCTTAAAGAAGCGGCTGAAGGCGATCTTAAAGGAATCCTTGGCTACAGCGAAGAGCCATTAGTATCCGGAGACTACAACGGCAATGCTAACTCTTCTACAATCGATGCTCTTTCTACAATGGTTATGGAAGGCAGCATGGTAAAAGTAATCTCTTGGTACGATAACGAAAGCGGCTACTCTAACCGCGTTGTTGACCTTGCAGCTTACATCGCAAAACAAGGTCTTTAATTCATAGCTCCCGGAAAGGGCCGGACTTGGTTCTTTCGGACAGAAACGCTATAATGAAAGCGGACAAGGGAAGGGGACGGACTCCCTTTCCCTTTTTCCATGAGAACCGGCTTTCAGAAAGCGCCGGATTGCTGCAGAACGTCCGCGTTTTGAAGTTTCCGCGGCACTTTCGTCTTCTGAGCCGCCTGCCCTGGCTCAGAAGACGATCTGCCCCGTGCCCGGAAGCTGCAATCTGCCCCGCGGCGGAAGCATCATGAGGCGGTTTCACGTTTCACGTTTTTCGTGCTATGCAAACCATTTTGAAGGAGGATCTCCTAAGGCATGAATAAAAAAACAGTAAAAGACATCGACGTAAAAGGCAAAGTCGTATTCTGCCGCGTTGACTTTAACGTTCCAATGAAAGACGGGGAAGTAACAGACGATACTCGTATCCGCGCTGCGCTTCCAACAATCAAACACCTTGCAGACCAAGGCGCGAAAGTCCTTCTTGCGAGCCACTTAGGCCGCCCGAAAGGCGAAGTGGTTGAGGAGCTTCGTTTAACTCCTGTCGCTGCACGCTTAGGCGAACTGCTCGGCAAAGAAGTGAAAAAAGCGGATGAAGCTTACGGCGATGCTGTAAAAGCACAAATTTCTGATATGAAGGACGGAGACGTTCTTGTATTGGAAAACGTACGTTTCTACCCTGGTGAAGAGAAAAACGATCCTGAGCTTGCTAAAGCATTTGCTGAGCTTGCGGATGTATATGTCAATGACGCATTCGGTGCTGCCCACCGTGCTCACGCATCTACAGCCGGAATTGCCGAGCATCTGCCGGCGGTTGCAGGATTCCTGATGGAAAAAGAGCTTGACGTTCTCGGCAAAGCCGTGACAAATCCTGAGCGCCCGTTTACGGCAATCATCGGCGGCGCGAAAGTAAAAGACAAAATCGGCGTAATCGAAAGTCTGCTTGATAAAGTGGACAACTTGATCATCGGCGGAGGTCTTGCTTACACATTCGTAAAAGCGCTTGGTTATGAAGTCGGTAAATCTCTTCTTGAAGAAGATAAAATCGAACTTGCAAAATCATTCATGGACCGCGCGAAAGAAAAAGGCGTTAAATTCTATATGCCGGAAGACGTTCTCGTTGCTGATGATTTCTCTAACGATGCAAACGTCCAAATCGTGCCGATCTCTGAGATCCCAAGTGATTTAGAAGCGATCGACATCGGAACGAAAACACGCGAAACGTATGCTGACGTTATCAAAAACAGCAAACTTGTCGTGTGGAACGGACCGATGGGCGTATTCGAAATCGACTTGTTCGCTCAAGGCACAAAAGCGGTTGCAGAAGCATTGGCAGAGGCTAATGATACATACTCTGTCATCGGCGGAGGAGACTCTGCGGCAGCCGTTGAAAAATTCGGCCTTGCTGACAAAATGAGCCATATCTCAACAGGCGGCGGCGCATCCCTTGAATTCATGGAAGGCAAAGAGCTTCCAGGTGTAGCTGCGCTGAACGATAAATAAAAACTGCTATAAGGAAGTGGAACAGATGAGAAAACCAATTATAGCCGGTAACTGGAAAATGAACAAAACACTCGGCGAGGCTGTCAGCTTCGTTGAAGAAGTGAAATCTTCCATTCCAGCAGCAGACAAAGCGGAAGCCGTTGTTTGCGCACCAGCTCTTTTCTTAGAAAAGCTGACTTCTGCTGTTAAAGGAACTGACCTGAAAGTCGGCGCCCAAAACATGCATTTTGAAGAAAACGGTGCGTTCACAGGTGAAATCAGCCCGGTCGCTCTGAAAGACCTTGGCGTGGATTACTGCGTCATCGGCCACTCTGAGCGCCGTGAAATGTTCGCTGAAACTGATGAAACAGTTAACAAAAAAGCGCATGCCGCTTTCAAACACGGCATTGTGCCGATCATTTGCGTAGGTGAAACGCTTGAAGAGCGCGAAGCCGGAAAAACAAATGATCTTGTTGCCGATCAAGTGAAAAAAGGTCTTGCGGGTCTTTCTGAAGAGCAAGTTGCCGCTTCCGTTATTGCGTACGAGCCAATCTGGGCAATCGGAACAGGCAAATCTTCTACAGCGAAAGATGCTAACGACGTCTGCGCGCATATCCGTAAAGTCGTTGCTGAAAGCTTCAGCCAGGAAACTGCTGACAAGCTCCGCATTCAATACGGCGGCAGCGTAAAACCTGCAAATATTAAAGAATATATGGCAGAGTCCGATATTGACGGTGCTTTGGTCGGCGGCGCAAGCCTTGAACCGCAGTCATTCGTTCAATTATTGGAGGAAGGTCAATATGAGTAAAAAACCAGCTGCACTCATCATTCTTGATGGGTTCGGATTACGCAATGAAACAGTCGGAAACGCAGTCGCACAAGCGAAAAAACCGAATTTCGACCGTTATTGGAACCAATACCCTCATCAGACGCTGACGGCATCAGGCGAAGCAGTCGGACTGCCTGAAGGACAGATGGGGAACTCTGAAGTCGGTCATTTGAATATCGGCGCAGGACGTATTGTGTACCAAAGCTTAACACGCGTGAACGTTGCCATCCGCGAAGGCGAATTCGAACGCAATCAAACGTTCCTTGACGCCATCAAAAATGCGAAAGACAACGACAGAGCGCTGCACCTGTTCGGCCTTCTTTCTGACGGAGGCGTACACAGTCATATCAATCATTTATTCGCGCTGCTGAAGCTTGCGAAAAGTGAAGGACTGACGAAGGTGTATATTCACGGTTTCCTCGACGGCCGCGATGTAGGTCCGCAAACGGCGAAAACTTACATTCAGCAGCTGAATGAGCAGATCGAAGAAATCGGTGTCGGCGAAATCGCCAGCATTTCCGGACGCTACTACTCCATGGACCGCGACAAACGCTGGGACCGTGTGGAAAAAGCGTACCGCGCAATGGCTTACGGCGAAGGCCCGTCTTACCGCAGCGCGATGGATGTAGTCGACGATTCTTATGCGAACGGCATTCATGATGAATTCGTCATTCCGTCCGTCATCACAAAAGAAAACGGTGAACCCGTTGCGAAAATTCATGACGGCGATTCTGTGATTTTCTATAATTTCAGACCAGACCGCGCCATCCAGATTTCAAACACGTTTACCAACAAAGATTTCCGCGATTTCGACCGCGGTGAAAATCATCCGAAAAACCTGTATTTCGTCTGCCTGACTCACTTCAGTGAATCTGTTGACGGATATGTGGCTTTTAAACCGGTAAACCTTGACAATACGGTCGGTGAAGTATTGGCACAGCACGGGTTAAAACAGCTTCGCATTGCAGAAACTGAAAAGTATCCGCACGTTACGTTCTTTATGAGCGGCGGCCGCGAAGAAGAATTCCCGGGCGAAGAGCGCATCCTCATTAACTCGCCGAAGGTCGCGACATATGACTTGAAGCCTGAAATGAGCGCGTATGAAGTGAAGGATGCTCTTGTAAAAGAAATCGCGGCTGACAAGCACGACGCGATCATCCTGAATTTTGCAAACCCTGACATGGTCGGCCACTCCGGAATGGTCGAACCGACGATTAAAGCAATTGAAGCAGTGGATGAATGCTTAGGCGAAGTGGTTGACGCCATCATCGCTAAAGGCGGACATGCCATCATTACCGCTGATCACGGTAATGCAGACATTCTGATTACAGAAACAGGCGAACCGCACACTGCCCATACGACAAACCCAGTCCCTGTCATTGTGACGAAAGAAGGTGTGACGCTGCGCGAAGGCGGAATCCTAGGCGACCTCGCACCAACGTTATTAGACCTTCTCGGTGTTGAAAAACCGAAAGAAATGACCGGAACATCTTTAATTCAAAAATAAGCGTAAATCAAAAGGAGAGACAAACTCATGCCATACATTGTTGATGTTTATGCACGCGAAGTCCTTGACTCCCGCGGCAACCCAACAGTTGAAGTTGAAGTATATACAGAAACAGGAGCTTTCGGCCGCGCATTAGTGCCAAGCGGAGCTTCTACAGGTGAATACGAAGCGGTTGAGCTTCGTGACGGCGACAAAGACCGTTACCTTGGAAAAGGCGTGTTAACTGCTGTTAACAACGTAAACGAAATCATTTCTCCAGAGCTTCTCGGCTTTGACGTAACTGAACAAAACGCAATCGATCAGCTTTTAATCGAGCTTGACGGAACTGAAAACAAAGGCAAACTCGGTGCGAACGCAATCCTTGGCGTATCTATGGCTTGTGCGCGCGCAGCTGCTGATTTCTTACAGATTCCTCTTTACCAATACCTTGGAGGATTCAACTCAAAAACGCTTCCTGTACCGATGATGAACATCGTAAACGGCGGAGAGCATGCTGACAACAACGTAGACATTCAAGAATTCATGATCATGCCTGTAGGCGCGCCTAACTTCCGTGAAGCGCTTCGCATGGGCGCTCAAATCTTCCACAGCCTGAAATCAGTTCTTTCTGCTAAAGGAATGAACACAGCTGTAGGTGACGAAGGCGGATTCGCTCCGAACCTTGGTTCTAACGAAGAAGCGCTTCAAACAATCGTTGAAGCAATCGAAAAAGCCGGCTTCAAACCTGGCGAAGAAGTGAAACTTGCGATGGATGCTGCATCTTCTGAGTTCTACAACAAAGAAGACGGCAAATACCATCTGTCTGGCGAAGGCGTTGTGAAAACATCTGCTGAAATGGTTGACTGGTACGAAGAAATGGTTTCTAAATACCCAATCATCTCTATCGAAGACGGACTTGACGAGAACGACTGGGAAGGCCACAAACTTCTTACAGAGCGTCTTGGCAAAAAAGTTCAGCTTGTCGGTGACGACCTTTTCGTTACAAACACGAAAAAGCTTGCTGAAGGTATCAAAAACGGCGTAGGCAACTCTATCCTGATCAAAGTAAACCAAATCGGTACATTGACTGAAACATTCGATGCGATTGAAATGGCGAAACGCGCGGGCTACACTGCCGTTATCTCTCACCGTTCAGGTGAAACTGAAGACAGCACAATCGCTGACATCGCTGTGGCAACTAATGCAGGACAAATCAAAACAGGTGCTCCGTCCCGTACGGACCGTGTTGCGAAATACAACCAGCTTCTTCGCATCGAAGATCAGTTGGCTGAAACTGCTCAATACCACGGTATCAACTCTTTCTATAACTTGAATAAGTAATGGAATGGACGCCGGGAGATATTCTCCCGGCGTTTTTTTATGCTCCCGGGCTTTTCCCTCCTTTTTCATCATCTTCATTTGGTCAATAATATTCATTTTTCCCCTTTTTAAAGGAATCAGTGTTCTTCAATCGAAAGGGAAGAGGTGTTAATAAGAGGAGGGATTATGATGAAATTTTCATTTATGTCAGCCGCGGTGGCAGCAAGCCTCATATGGGGCGCGTCTGCCGGGCCGCTGTCCGAAACTCATGCTTATTCAGCCGTGACCGCGCCGGTTTTTGATGCTGATGAGGCATTGGACACGATGCATGATCTGAGTGAAACCATCGGACCGCGGGAAACCGGAACTGCGAAAGAAAAGGAAGCGGCTGAATACATATCGAATCGTCTGCGGGCTCAGGGCGCCAGTGTCAAAGTACAGTCATTTCCGTTGAAAAAGTACTTTTCAGGTTCAGTCACAGCGGGAGATCATGAATTTCCGCTCCGCTCCGCTGATCAATCCGCTGTTGAAAAAGAGCTGAGAATTGAGGGAGGGATTTTTGACGGCGGCTGCGGATCACGCGATGACGTAACAGGAGCCAAAGGAAAGATTGCAGTGATACGCGAAGGAAAGATCCCCGTTTCTCAAAAGATCAAACATGCCGAACAAGCGGGAGCCAAAGCAGTCATTATTTATAATCAGACAACAAAACCGCTCGCCGTCCGTCCGCATACCGATAAAGGAATCACGATACCGGCGGCGGGTATGAAAAAAGAAGACGGTGAAGCACTGCTGCAGGAAAAGAAGGCAGTCATTCAATTTAAAAACTATAAAAACCGCACCTCACAAAATATTATAGGAACGCGCAAAGCAGCACAGGCCAACTCTTCTGATGCTGATATTATTTATGTCACAGCGCATTATGACAGCGTAAAAGGCGCGCCCGGAGCGGATGATAACGCCTCAGGCACATCTGCCGTTCTGGAAATCAGCAAGCAACTCAAACACATACCGAAAGACAAAGAGATCCGCTTTATCCTGTTCGGTGCAGAAGAATTATGGTCTGCGGGTTCATCTTATTACGTCAGTACACTCACGAACAATGAAAGAAAGCACAGCCAAGCCAATTTTAATGCCGATATGATTGCGACTGACTGGGAAGAAGCGAGTCAAATGTGTGTCACGACTCCTGACGGCAAGGAAAACCCGAGCGTCCGGTATGCTGAAAAAGCCGCTGAAAAATCCCGGTTGGTCAAGCCAAACCTGATTCAGCTCGGTTACTCAGACCATGTCTCTTTTTATGAAGCAGGGATTCCGTCGGCTAACTGGATTTGGCTCAGCCCCGATACACAGGAGCCGGGGCCCTGGTATCACACTGAGAATGATAATATGAAACACATCAGCAAAGAACGATTAGAGAAAGCGGGAGCACTCGTTTCCGCGGCTGTAACTGAGGCAGTGAAAGAATAAAAAACAGGCTTCGGCCTGTTTTTTTATATTGTTTTCTGTATATTCTCTCAATTAAGGGAGATTTTCTCACTCGTTACCAGATATATACCATTTGACAGGATTTTATTTTACAAATAAAAGAAAAATAAATAGATAATACCTAATTTATAAAAGGATGTAAAACTCATTTATCAAATTTTAACTTTTGTTATAATTGCGATATCGATCGATATTTGTTTTAAATTGTAAAAAACAATACTCTTTTCTATCTATTAGGGGGCGAAAAATGAATACTGTCACAAAAGAAGCCAGCAACCTTGGTCAAAAACGGCTGTTACATCTGATTGAAACGAAGCAGGCAATTGTAGGCGTGTTAGGCATGGGATATGTGGGATTTCCTCTTGCGCTGGAATGTGTCGATAAAGGATACAATGTTATCGGATTCGACAAAAACAGTGAAAAGGTTTCCTTGTTAGCCGCCGGAAGCAGCCATATTCAAGATATAGAGGACGACAGACTGAACTCGGCTTTACAAACAAAACGCTTTCAAATCAGCGCCGACATGTCGCTCATCCAAAAATGCGACATCATTGTGATATGTGTGCCGACACCCCTGAACAAAAAAGACAAGATCCCCGATTTAACCTACATCGACAGTGCAGTTGACAGCATGATTGCTTATGGAAGGCAGCATCAGCTTTTAATTTTAGAAAGCACCACCTATCCCGGAACAACGAAAAAAAAGATTGCCGACAGAATGGCATCAAGCCGCGGCATGAAAATAGGAACAGACTTTTTTACGGCTTATTCTCCGGAAAGAATCGATCCGGGCAACAGGCAATATGAAGTTTCAGATATTCCTAAAGTAGTCGGCGGAACCACACAGACTTGCACAGAACTTGCCTCAGCGTTTTACAGCACCATTGTTACAAGCATTCACCCGGTCACCTCACCCGAAGTAGCTGAAACAGCTAAACTCCTAGAGAATACTTATCGTTATGTCAATATAGCTCTTATCAATGAAATGGCGCTTAATTGCCGTGAACTTGATATTGATATATGGGAAGTCATCTGCGCGGCGGACACGAAGCCGTTCGGCTTTCAAAAATTTATCCCGGGTCCCGGAGTCGGAGGCCATTGTATCCCGATTGATCCTTTTTACTTCAAATGGATCGCGAATGAAAAAGGGCTGCAGACAAAATTAATTGATCTCGCGGACGAAATCAATTCCAACATGCCGATTTCTGTCTCTGACTATGCTTTGAAACTGGCGGGCAAAGACAAATGCAGCATCTTAATAATAGGGGCCGCTTATAAAAAAAATACAAATGACCCGCGTGAATCCTCAGTGTTTACGATAATGGAAGAATTGATGGACAAGGGATGCGCGATTGATTATCATGATCCGTTTATCAGCGAGATCCGCTTGAATGACGGAAGCTGCAAACAATCTGTCCCTTTCACAAAAGAACAAATCAATCAGTACGACGTCATCATCATTCATACAGATCACGATGTAATCGACTACAGTATTTTGAAGGATGCCTCACCGATTATCTTTGACACAAGAAATGTATGCAAGGAAAAATCAGCCGACAATTGCAGAGTTGTCACTTTATAGGAGGGAACGGTCATTAGTAATCGATTTATCTCTTTTCACAGACCTGATATGACAAACGAAGAAATCGCAAGCGTAACCGAAACGATTCAATCGGGCTGGATTTCGAAAGGCCCGAAAGTAATCAATTTTGAAAAAAAGCTGGGAGAATGTATAGGAGCCGAACACGTCATCAGCTGTAATTCAGGCACAGCTGCATTACATATGGCTTTATTGGCGCTCGGTGTGGGAGAAGGCGATGAAGTCATCGTGCCGAGCTTCACGTTCTGTTCCAGTGTCAATGTCATCCTGCACGCCGGAGCCGTTCCTGTGTTTGCGGATATATGCGAGAAAAGTCTATGTGCCGATCCTGAAGATGTCAGGAAGAAAATAACGCCGCGCACAAAAGCGGTAATTGCGGTTCATTTTGCCGGCTATCCGGCTGATCTGGAAAACTTGCAATCCATTTGTAAAGAAAACGGATTGTATCTGATTGAAGACGCCGCTCATGCGCTCGGTACAAAATATAACGGAAGCATGATCGGCACTCACGGCGATGCCGTGTGCTTCAGCTTTTATGCCACCAAAAATATTACAACGGGGGAAGGCGGAGCCCTCGTCATGAAAGACGAACAGGCCGCAGAAAGAGCGAGGCTGTACGGCTGGCACGGCATCACAAAAAATGCCTGGAACCGGTACGGTGAAAAAGGCAGCTGGAGATACGACGTTTTACTGCCGGGTTTTAAATATAATATGACGGATATTCAGGCTGCGCTCGGTCTGGTTCAATTGAAACGCGCAAACGAAATTCAAGAAAAACGGGAACAGATCGCTCAATTTTATGTACGTGAACTGTCGGGCCAATCTGATAAAGCGGCGCTTCCGCTTTCTGACATTCCAAACGGCATAACGCACTCATGGCATTTATTTATTTTACGGATTCGAGAAAACGGCGGTATGGACAGAGATCTGTTTATTGAGAAAATGAAAGAAAAACAAATCGGGCTGAGCGTGCACTTTATTCCCGTGCATTTGCATCCTTACTATCAAAAACATTATCCTGCCGAGCTGCCGGTAACTGAACGTGTTTTCCGGGAGATCGTATCACTGCCTCTTTACAGCCAGTTATCAGATGAGGATTGCAGTTATATTGTCAAGTCTATAAAAGAAGTTTTGACTATCAGCCAGGAGGTAGGATCATGAAACATATTGCGATTATCGGAGGAGCCGGTTTTATCGGAAGCGAACTGGCGGCATTATTACAGGCTAAAGGTTATCACACCATCATTGCAGATCAAAAAAAGCCGGCTTTTGACACTGAATACCGCCAAACGGATATCCTTGACCGGACGTCCCTCCGCGAATCACTGCGGGGAGCGGATGCGGTTGTCCATTTAGCGGCAATGGTCGGAGTGGACAGCTGCCGAAGCAATGAAGAAGACGTCATACGGGTCAATTTTGAAGGAACGAAAAACGTCACTGAGGTATGCGGTGAATTGGGAATCAGCACACTTCTTTTCTCATCGAGTTCAGAAGTGTTCGGAGATTCACCGGATTTTCCTTATACCGAGACAAGCAGAAAGCTTCCGAAATCAGCTTACGGAAAAGCCAAACTGCAATCAGAGGAATATTTGAGAGAACAGGCTACCGACGAACTTCATATTCGAGTCGTCCGGTACTTTAATGTATACGGGCCGAAACAGCGCGAGGATTTTGTCATCAACAAGTTTTTCAGCATGGCCGAGAATGGCTCTGAGCTGCCTCTTTACGGGGACGGCGGACAAATACGCTGCTTCAGCTACATCAGTGATATCGTCACCGGAACTTATCTCGCTCTCATTCATGAAGGAGCCGTCTTTGAAGACTTCAATATCGGGAACGACCAGCCGATCACGATAAAAGAACTGGCTGAAAAAGTCAATGTGCTCTCAGGCAGAGAGAAGGATAACTATCTGTTTAAAAAGCTGGGCGAAGACGGCGTGAGGGGAAAAGACATCGAGATTTTTAAACGGGCGCCGTCAATCGAGAAGGCGAAACGTTTGCTCGGTTACGCTCCGAAAGTAAGTCTGAATGAAGGCCTGGAGATCATAAAAGATGAAAGACAAAAGCACAAACTTTCACTTTCCTAAAAACCCGGAAGTGGTCAAATATCCCGTTTATCCCGGACAGTTTTCCGTCAGCGGCCGTCTGCGCGCAGTGAAACACTTGCTTACTGCCGGACAAAGCGGACTGACTGAAAAACTGGAAAAACGTTACGGAAAAGGGGTTGTGCTGACCTCCAGCGGCAGTGCGGCACTGGTGCTCGCATTAACTTATTCGGGAGCCGGGCCGGGGAAAGAAGTGATTTTCTCATCCTTCAGCTGCCCGAATGTCATTGATGCCGTGCTTCAATCCGGTGCGACGCCTGTGTTTGCGCAGCTGGATGAGCATCTATCCTTATCTTTTGAGGATGTCAAAAAAAAAGTGACGAGGCGTACGTGTGCGGTTATCCTCACACATGTATACGGCCGGAGAGAAAATACCGCTATCATTGACTGGGCGAAGGAAAACGGAATTGCTGTCATTGATGATGCCGCTCAAGCCATGTTTACAAAACAAGCCGATACATTTGCCGGCGGTTTGGGCGATTTCGGCATTTTAAGCTTCGGCCCCTCAAAGCCGCTTGCGAGTATCGGAGGCGGCGCGTTAATCGCGCCGAAAGAATGGCTTCGGCAAAAAGCAAATCTCCCGATGGAACAGCGCAGCCAAGTGGCAGCTGACTATCGAATCTATATCAGAAATCAAAGAATCCAAGCTGTAATGAAACGGAAACGGCATCATCCTATTTCATATATGTTTAGAAAAGCGGGCGCCATGCCTTCCATGAAAGCCACAAAGCTCGAAGCTCTGCCGGATAAACCGGCTGTTGTACCCGTGCTTCGTATGCATCCGGCAAGGGAAGCCATTATTGATGATCAGCTTTCACGTATAGATCAGCTTGTAACAGCTTCGCTTCGAAACTTACAGACGGCGGGAGAAATCTTTGCAAAGGCGGGAGAAACAAACGGCATAAGAATGATCCAGCCCCAAGAAGGAGAACATCTGAATTATTTAACAATTGTATTTCCCCGGGATGAAGAGCGGTACGGGTGTTCCGTTTATTTAGCCGAAAGAGGCATCCAAACATGCTGGAACTACCTTCCCCTCGGACGTATTCCGATTTATGAAACATACGCGGGGGAAGGCGGGGAAGACCCGCTTTGGAAGAGAGTTCTTTCCCTGCCGTTTAAACCTCCTCTTCAAAAGGAGCAAGTCAGATATATAGCCGAATCCGTTTTATCATATTGTGAGCAACAGAATAAGACTGAATAGTGGTGATAAATATGCAAAAAACAGCAGTATGCACGACCCGCCAGGCATGGGATCGGGCCGCTGACATGTATCAGGCGGGATTGTTTCAAAGCTATGATTGGGGAATCCTCATGGAAGAGCTTCCCGGCACGTCATTTCACCCTGTCAGACTGACAACGGACGGAGGACAAGTCATCTATCTTCCGCTTTTTGAACAGAAGGGCGTATTATCCGGCAACATGATCGGATACGGCGGCGTTATTTCAGATCGCCCCATCTCATTTGAATGGCTTCAAAGTGAAATCCAGGCCATATTCGGCCGGAACATATCCCGGATGCTGCTGCCGTACGGTCAGACTTCTTTTACAGAAGAAATCAGGGAAGGATGGACGGAAAAGGCAACGCGGATTCTTTCGCTTCCGGACACGTTTGACGAGCTTTGGACGGGCATTTCCGGAAAAGCCCGGACGGCAGTCAGATACGCTGAAAAAGAGAATATTGTCACCCGGCTGATCGGGCGAAAAGAACTTGGCGCGTTTTATGACCTCTACAAAGAGCATACGGCGGCAATCGGCGCGGCTTATGTGCTGAGCCAGGGCTTTTTCCAAAAGCTGCTTGACACGTTTGCGGACCGAATGTTTTGGGTCGGAGCATATCAGGATGAGACGCTGATCAGCAGCAGTATTTTTCTCTATGACCGCTCTCATTTCTATTATTGGCAGAATGTAAACAGCCTGGCGGGAAAAAAAGCGCAGGCCTCTTACTTATTGATGCGTGACGCCCTGCAATTCGCCATTGGCCGCAAGCTTCAATGGGCTGATTTTGGCTTTTCACACAGTAAAGAAATAGCGAGACCGAAACGATATTGGGGAGCTGAAGAAAAACAATGCCGACTTTTTACGAAACCGGAATGAAAACAATAAGCGGCCATCAATCCAGTTATCTGCCGTGGTACGGTTTTTTTGAAAAAATGTATAAGTCGGATCTGTTTGCCATTCATGACACAGCCCAATTTGAGAAAAAAGGATTTCTCAACCGCAACAGAATCAAAACGCCGCAAGGCCCCAGATGGCTGACAGTGCCTTTGCAGATGAAACAATATAAAGACATAGAGCTTCGGCATATGAAAATCGACCAGACACAGGATTGGCGGAAAAAACATTGGATGGCGATTAAAATGAACTATGCGAAAGCTCCCTATTTTGAGCGATACCAGCATTTTTTTCAAGATGTCTATCAGCGGGAGTGGGAATATCTCCATGATTTGAATATGCACATCATTGAATTTTTCCGAAAAGAGCTCCGAATTGAAACGCCGCTCTGTTATGTCTCTGAGCTTGAATGCCGGAAGGAGAAAAAAAGCGATTTTGTTTTAGCGCTTTGTCAGGAGCTGGGGGCGGACCGTTATTATTCAGGCAGTCAGGGTTCCGACTATTTAATAGAAAGCGATTTTGAAAGAAACGGAATTGTCATTGAGTATCAGCAGATCCGACATTTTGGCTATCCTCAATTATTCGGGGAGCATATCCCTCACCTCTCCATGCTCGATATGCTGATGAACTGCGGAGCGGATACAGCTGAAATGTTAGTTAAAGGAGGGCAATATGATGAAAGTAATGGTATTTGCAGCGCATCCCGACGATGAAATTATCGGCGTCGGCGGCACGCTCGCCAAACATGTCCGCCAAGGTGACAGCGTGTCGGCAGTCATTATGGCGGAAGGCAAATCATCAAGAAAAACGGATTACAAAAAGCCTGAAGATTCCGTTATGGAGCATTCTAATCAAGAAACGGAGCAGGCGCTCAGCACTTTGGGCATCCATGATTTTGTCAGGCTGAACCTTCCTGATAACAGAATGGATTCAATGGATTTGCTGGATGTCGTGAAGGAAGCGGAGAAACAAATCAATCGTTTTCAGCCTGACATTGTGTATACCCAGTACGGCGGTGACATTAATATTGACCACTCCGTCGTATTCAGAGCGGTCATGACGGCAACCCGTCCGCTTCCCGGTCATACGGTAAAACGGGTTTTTGCCTATGAAACATTGTCTTCGACGGAATGGAATTACTGTCAGAAGGATCAGTTTCATGCCAATTTCTTCGTTAATATTGAAGACGAGCTTGAAACGAAATTGAAATCGATGGCGTGTTACGGCTCCGAGCTCAGAGACTTCCCTCATCCCCGCTCTTTGCAGGCGATCGAACATAATGCCCATGTGTGGGGAGCAAAATCGGGTTTTACCGCTGCGGAAGCGTTTATGCTTGTGAGAGGAACATGGTGACTGTCCTATGATTGCTCAAATTCCGTTTTTCGGACTTGATCCGAAGCAAATCGATGAGAAATGGGTGGAAGCGGGATACGGTCTGGAAGCGAATATTTTTGACGGCCATTCCTTTGAGGAAGCGGATTATATCAAAACATTTAATCAGACGCTGGAATATGCGAAACAGCTTGATCCTTCATTATTGACGCTGCATTTCCCGACAGATCATGCCGATTATGTGAATGAAGATCACATCAAAAAACAGCTTTATCACTTTGCGGAGCTCGCTGTGAAATACGGCGCCAAAGGCATAACCGTTCATGCGAATCAATTTATGACGGTTGAGGAATTTCAAGTCTATGACCTGGAAGGAAACCGTAAAAAAATCGTTGAGTTTTTCGCGGAGTTTGATGAGCGGCTGAAAGGGACGGACATCTGGATCGGTGTGGAAAACCTTCCGATCATCGGGAATCTGGGAGAGGATTTTGATCCGATTTTCATTTATCCTGAGGATTTTACAGAGCTGGTGCAGATGGATCTGAAGCATGTCGGTATTACGTGGGATCTGTGCCATTGGGCGATTACCTATCAGACTCACTTGTCTTCCGCGCTTATGTTCAGAAATGATCAGCTGAAATATCCCGATTTCTTTCAGTTTCTGTCGATAAAAGAGAACATTAAGCATTATCACTTCAGCTCATTTCGCCAGCTTGCGTTCCCGCATGGCGGCGTCCGCTGTTTTGAGGGCCGCCATCCGAGTGAAGGGACGATCGCTGAGGAGCTGCTGAGACGGGCTGCAGATACTTTGCAGGAGCTTTATCGGAATCAAGATACCGGCATTGTATTTGAGGTGATGGAAGAGGATTATACGGAAAGACGGGAATCATGGAGAACGCTGGAATGGTTCGGCGGTGTTTCTGATGACGAGGATCAAAAAAGGGCCTGATATGACATATCGAACACCGAACTATGCAAAGCTTTGGTGTGCACAGGTGTTTTCTTCAGCAGCGGACGGGGTCTGGCTTATTGCACTGCCGCTGTTAGTGCTGGAATTGACCGGCAGCAAAATTCTTGTCGGCGTTATTTCTTTTATCGAACTCGTGCCGTTGACATTTGGCGTGCTGGCGGGACCGCTGATTGATTTATTCCGAAAAAAGTCGATCTTGTATTTGTGCAATACGGGCCGGGCCGTCATCATGATCCTCTTGGCGGTGCTCAGCGCGAACGATTTATTAACCGTGTGGATAGCCGGGGTGTGCGCCTTTTGTCTATCTCTGCAATCGATGCTGTTTGCGCCGGCGAAAGTTGCGATCATTCCGCTGCTCGTCCGCAAACAGCATCTTGATCAGGCGACATCTCTGATCAATACGAGTGACTTGATCGGACTCATCGTCGGAAAATTGATCAGCGGGATCATGATTGCGGCTATTCCGTTCGGGATGCTGTTTGCCATAAACGGAACTGCTTTTTTGATCTCTGCGGCATTTATCGCGTTTATTCGTATTTCAGAACAGCCCAATGAAAAAAGCAACGGAACTGAAGATGTAAAAGCCGGTTACAGAATGCTGAAAGGAAATGCGGCATGGCTGACATCGGTCGGATACTTTTTCGTCGTAAATCTCGTCATTGCCGGCCTTATTTCAGTAATGGGGCCGATTCTTGCTGTGGAGCGTTTTCAGCAGAACTATTCTGTATGGTTTGCCGTCATGTATTCAATGTTTCAGGCGGGGATGCTTTTGGGCAATCTGGCCGTATTTTTCAAATGGAATACAAAACGCTTGAACCGGCTGTACCCGCGGACGTTAACGGCAGCGGGACTGCTCATTATGCTCCTGTTTTTTCCCCTTCATGGATTTGAGTGCATCATCTTCCTGGTGCTTGGCATCATCATCTCGTATATTGATGTGCAAACGGTGCTGTATTTCCAAAAGACGGTTCCGGCCGCATATTTCGGAAGGGTCTTTGCACTGATTTTTTCCATTGTCAAAATGGGTGAACCGCTGTCGGCCGCTGTCTACACAGGGCTTCTGCTGTTGATGAATGCGGATTATATTTTTGCGGCGGTCGGACTGACCCTTACGATCGTTTTTGCTGTTTTTTCAGTCAGACAAGGGAGTCAAAGAAATACAGAGAAACAAGCGGATCAATCCGTCTGAATGGTAAACGAAGGGGCGCCGATGTCAGCCGGCGCCCTTTTTATCATAAATCCAAATAAAGCCGTATCATATCCCGGCATTGAATGCCGTTTTCAAAAATGTCTTCATCATAATGTCTGATAAAAAAATCATGGTCGACAGCCTGAATGCGGAATCCGCATTTTTGATAGAGTGACAGCTGATGAATACTGGAATTTCCGGTGCCGATTTCAATCGTGTCAGCCCCCGATTGTCTCGCTTTTTCAATGGCATCCCGCACCAGCTGTTTTCCGAATCCCCTGTTCTGCAGCGATTCTTTTACCGCGATGTTTACGATTTCTATCGTTTTAGGCCTTGTTTGCAATAAAACGTAAACCCCTGCAAGCTCGTCTGACGTCCAGGCCGTATAGCATTCTCCTCTTACAAGATAATCATCGACAATCTCTTTCGACGGATCGGCCAGCAGCAATAGTTCATACAGCGCTTCATCCGGCTCCGCGGCTTTTCGGATGCTCAGTTTTTGCATGTCCGTTTCTCCTCCTCCGTTATGATCGACAGCTATTTTTGAAAATAACTCCAAAATCATTCTACTTTATTATAAAATATGAAACATAGGAAAAGTTATACAAGTTTTGCAGATTGAATAGGAGGAAAGTCATGTTTTTTTGTAAGCATTGCGGCCAGCAGAACAATGAAGAAGCGCATTTCTGTAAAGAATGCGGAAAACCGATCGGGAAAGGAAGCCGGCTGGAGCGGCAGGCGGCTGTAAAAGCGGCTGAACCTGCTTCACAAATGAGAAAGCCGATCCCTAAAAAAACGCTCTTCATGTGGGGCGGCATTGCCGCAGCGCTGATCTTATTGATTGCCGCATATAAAACCGGAGCCTGGCTGACATCTGAAAAAAGGCTCACGGATCAATTCGAACAGGCGGTTCATGACGGGGACACGAAAAAGCTCGCAGCCCTGCTCACTCCTTCAGACAAAAAACTGAAGCTGAATGAGACCAATGTCAAACCGCTCCTTGCATACGCAAAGAAACACGATGAACTGCTGGCAGCGCTTCGCGGCAATTCATCAGAAACAGATGCGGTATATGTCAAAAAAGAGGGAAAAACCCTTCTTTTGTTTGACCATTACGAACTGAAAGTCGATCCGGTTTATTTCCGCGTCACAAGCAATTATAAAGGCGCCGATCTTTATATCAACAGCGAGAAAACAGGTACGGTCAAAAAAGCCGATGAAACCCAAATCTTCGGCCCGTATGCACCTGGTGTCTACACGGCGGAAGCCAAGCTTAAAAATGAGACGGTTGACGTTGTCAAAAAGCAAGAGGCAGAGGCGGCCGGAAGCCGGAATGTTGAGTTTGACCTGCCGTTAGACGCCGAGGATGTGACATTCACTCCGGCAGATAGCTTCAAAAGCGCGAAAGGCGATCTGCTGATAAACGGCAAGTCCGTCCATAAAGATCCGTTTACATCCGTTACATATGGTCCGCTCTTAACTGACGGTTCCATGACAGCCGCCGTGGAGGCTGATTTTCCTTGGGGGAAAATGAAAACTGCCGATGTCCCGATCAACAGTACTGATGTGGACTTAACGCTTATCCCGGATCAAGATACACAGCAAACAATCATGGACACGATTGTCAAAACAACGAAGCAGTATACAAAAGCGATGGCAGACGGAAATACCGATCAGATGACCGAGGCTGGTTCCGCCTGGAAAGAGCAGACGAAAGAAGTGGTATCCGGCATGAAGAGTTCCGGCACCTTTTTGAAGGATCAGTATAAAGAGACAAGCTTTGATCTGGATTCATTTGCGATTTCTCAAGAGAACGGCCGCTGGCAAGTAACTGTTACGGGTAAAGAGCTTCATGAGTCTGCTTATTTCGACGGGAATACGAAGCCTGATATGGAAGAGGCTGAGCCGAGCTTTCACTATGTACTCTCATATGATACAAAACATAAAAAATGGGTTTTCGAAAAAGCTGACCCTGCCTCAGATTCTTCTGGGACAAATGTAAAAAAAATAAAAAACGACCAGCCGAAAAACTATACATCCGCATGGGCATCTTCCAAAGGAAACACAGCTTCAGGCAGCGTGACAAACGAGCAAGTCACATCGTTTATGACTGATTACCTGACAAATCAATCAAGCGCCGTCAGCCTTAACAATTTTGCCATCATGGCGGGTAATTTAGAAGAGGGAAGCCCTTTGTATGCTGATCAGCAGAAACTGGTCAAAAAACTGCACAGCGAGGGGACGACCGAAGTATTTAATGAAGTGAATGTCAAAAGCTTTTCACAGAAAGGCTCTCATCTGACGATTCACACGTACGAGGAGTTTTATATTACGAAAGCCGGCGGCAGTCCGAAGCTCAGAACATACAATTGGACGTATGGCGGCGTTGTTAAAGACGGAAGAATTTATTTAACATCCATTCAATAAAAAAACCCCCGCGCCAATCAGGCGGCGGGGGTTTCCGTTTTTAAAAGAAGAAATAATTCATGAGTTCTTTTATATAATGCTTGATCGTGAATTGAAACGTTACGCAAATGATCAAATAGATGACGATAACAGAATAAATGATATCCGCCTTAGTAGTGAGCTGATGCTGATAGCTCGCCAGCATGAGCGGAGGCACGGCAAACGCCGCTCCTAAAAGACCGACAGCCAGAATGGTGAAGCAAACGGTTGTATGAAGCAGCATAAAAATGAGGGCAAGAAGCAAAATAGCTGTAAACGGAATCAAAAATGCCCCGAATCTGGACAGCGAATCTTTAAATGACACCTGGGCGCCGCCGGCCTTCAAAGCGATAAAAATCAAGAGATACAGGCAAAAAACGCATAATGCAAAGGTAAGCGCCGGCTTGATCACAACCGCGGTAAAACTGACGTCACGAAAGCCGTCTGATAAGAGAATATAAAACATAACCGGCGTCACCAGGCAGAAAAGCACCATGTTGATGATGCTGCTGACAAGCTGTTCGCCGCCTGTCGTTTTACATGTTTGATACGGTCGCTTTAACACATCAAGCACGAATAAGGCAAATTGCTTTGAAGCCTGCTTAGCCGCGGCGCCGGCCTGAGCGGCCTGGCCCTGCGTTTGGCCTGCGCCTCCCTGCCCGGGCTGGGGCGCCCCGCACTTTTCACAAAACTTTCCGCCATCAGTATGATGGCCGCATTGAGAACAATACATTCTAAAACTCCTTTTACAAGTAATATAGGGATTTTGTTCAATATTTACATTATAAAAGAAAATAGGGCGGATGTAACGGAGTTTTCTAAAGATATACAAATCACCTTCTCTATGAATTGATAATAGAGAAAAAGTACCCTTTATGGTAGAATTTTATTGGAGCTGATAGATATCATGTCTCTCGGCGCATTGATTCAGAGTGAAAAAGGAAATTAACGCATGCTAAAAAAATTGAAAATGCTTTATCGGCTGTTGAAATTCGGAAAAGGCTTATGGAGATAGCAAACAGAAAAAACCGTCCTTACAAGGACGGTTTTTTCTGTTTCCGGATCGTCCGGCTGAGGTTATAAAAAGCAGACCCCGGGGTAAAAACCATGCATAAGAAACAGCGGAGAACAAAACATAACTCAATAACGGCAAGTCATAAGGAGGTACGCATGTTTTCATTCATCATTCATGTCTTCATTTCACTGTTTGCAGTCTCCAATCCCATCGGAAACGTGCCGATTTTCCTTTCACTGACGGAAGGGTACTCGGAGAAAGAACGGACAGCGATCGCGCGCAAGGCTTCCGTGCTGTCGTTTATCATCTTGGCGGCTTTTTTAATCTTCGGCCATCTGATCTTTAAACTGTTTGACATTAACATTCATGCCTTACGTATCGCGGGCGGCATTTTTATTTTCGGCATCGCTTATAATCTTCTGAACGCGAAGAAATCTCATGTACAGTCTCTCCATCATGAAGAGAAAGGGGAGAGCAAGGAGAAAGCCGATATATCTGTGACGCCTTTGTCGATTCCGATTATCGCCGGACCCGGTACGATCGCGACGGTGATGAGTCTGTCGGCCGGCCATGGCGGCATCTTCCATTACATCAGCGTGCTTATCGGCATTGCGGCCGTCATCGCGATGACGTTCATCTTCTTTCACTATTCATCTTTCATCAGCAATAAGCTCGGGAAAACCGAAATGAACGTCATTACCCGACTGATGGGGCTGATTTTGGCGGTGGTGGCCATCGGCATGATCGGCGCCGGTCTGAAAGGCATGTTCCCGATATTGGTTTCCTGACTTAAAAAAGCAGCGCCCGGTTATCTTCGGGTGCTGCTTTTTTCTATTTTCGGCACATGCTGAAACACTTCTTCACTCTCAAAAAATTCTATCAAACGGCTCAGCCAGTCATAATAATGGAGCCAATCCGTCAGTTCATCCAAAAGCTGACGGGCTTTTTCTTCAATATCGGGACTGAGATTTTCCGATTCCAGAAGCTCAGTCAGCTCGCGGTTCAGTTTTTTATAGAGCATTTTGTTTTTGCTGACCGCCTTTGTCCAATTTGCCGTAAACAGGGAGATAAACGTCTGGTAATAATCACGCTCCACGTCATAAAGGTCTTTGCGAACGCCTTTTTCAAACACTTTTTCAGCCAGATTGACATCGGTCATTTCGCGGACCACCTGGCTCATCCTCGTTTTGCTCATCCCGGTCGCCTCTGACAGCTCATTTAACGTCATCGGCTTGCGGTTCATATAAATAATACCGAGCACACGTCCCAGTGTGGCCGGCATTCCGAATGTATGCATATTCTCGGCGATTCTCTCAATGAGATGCTCTTCAGCATGCCCGATGATATCAAGAGCGTTTTTTTCCACGGCTGATCATCCCTTCACTGGCTTTTCATGCTGACAATATATCATATTTTTTACAGTTGATGAAAAAGATGATGCGGCAGGATATGCGAGCTATCGGGAGCGATTGTAAGAACATCCGCATTGTCAGCGGGATAACATGAAAAAATACGTATATTGTATATAATTTCAACACATTGTAAACTTTTTATTTTACAAATTTCATCTTATAATAAAGATTATACTTTTCAGAAAAATAACGGAACCCTTCGGAGGTGCACGGATTGCTGAGATTAGAAAATGTATCAAAAGTCTATAAAGGCGGAAAAAAAGCTGTCAACAGCATTGATTTAAATATCGAAAAAGGCGAATTTATTTGTTTTATCGGGCCGAGCGGCTGCGGAAAAACGACGACGATGAAAATGATTAACAGACTGATTGAGCCGTCATCCGGAAAGATTTTTATCGATGGCGAAAACATTATGGAGCAGGACCCGGTGGAGCTGAGACGGAAAATCGGCTACGTCATTCAGCAGATCGGACTTTTCCCTCATATGACCATTCAGCAGAACATTTCCCTCGTGCCGAAACTGCTGAAATGGCCGGAACAAAAGCGGAAGGAACGGGCGCGGGAGCTTTTGAAGCTCGTCGATATGGGCCCGGAATATTTAGACCGCTATCCTCACGAGCTGAGCGGGGGACAGCAGCAGAGAATCGGCGTGCTGCGCGCCCTTGCAGCGGAACCGCCTCTTATTCTCATGGATGAACCGTTCGGAGCGCTTGATCCGATTACGCGGGATTCCCTTCAGGAAGAATTCAAAAAACTGCAAAGAACATTGAATAAAACGATTGTGTTTGTAACACACGATATGGATGAAGCCATTAAGCTGGCTGACCGGATCGTCATTTTAAAAGCGGGAGAGATCGTTCAGGCCGGCACTCCTGATGACATTCTCCGGAATCCGGCTAATGAGTTTGTCGAAGAATTTATCGGCAAAGAACGGTTATTGCAATCAAGACCGGATATTGAACGCGTCGAGCAGATGATGAACAAAAAGCCTGTCACCGTTACGGCGGACAAAACGCTTTCGCAGGCGATACAGGTGATGCGGGAACACCGTGTCGATTCCCTGCTGGTCGTTGATGACCTGAATGTGCTGCAAGGATATGTGGATGTCGAAATCATTGATCAGAACCGGAAAAAAGCGAGCCTCGTCGGCGACGTGCTCCGCTCTGATCTGTATACAGTCGAGCAGGGGACACTGCTGCGCGATACCGTACGCAAAATTTTAAAGCGCGGAATGAAATATGTACCCGTCGTTGATGAACAAAGGCATTTAGTCGGAATTGTCACGAGAGCGAGCCTTGTCGACATCGTTTACGATTCAATCTGGGGTGAGGAAGACCAGCTGGTGACAGGCTGACAAGGGGAGGAACGCTTACAATGAATGAAATGATCAAGTTTTTGCAGACGAACGGCGGAGAACTGTTATATAAAACGTGGGAGCATTTATACATTTCGATCATCGCCGTCATATTAGGCATTGTCGTCGCCGTTCCGCTCGGAGTGGCGCTGACGAGAATGAAAAAGGGCGCAGGCGCCGTCATCGGCGCCGTCAACATTGTGCAGACCTTGCCGAGTCTCGCGATACTGGCGTTTTTTATCCCGCTGTTAGGCGTGGGAAAGGTGCCCGCGATCGTCGCGCTGTTTTTCTATTCGGTGCTGCCGATTCTCCGGAACACGTATACCGGCATTCAAGGCGTAAACAAAAATCTGCTGGAATCGGGAAAAGGCATCGGCATGACGGTCTGGGAGCAGATCAGGCTTGTGGAACTGCCGCTTGCGGTTCCGGTGATCATGGCGGGCATCCGCACATCCACCATTTATCTGATCGGCTGGGCGACGCTTGCTTCCTTTATCGGGGGCGGCGGGCTCGGAGACTATATTTTTATCGGCCTGAATCTCTATCAGCCTGAATATATTATCGGCGGCGCCGTGCCGGTCACCATTTTAGCCATTATCATTGATTATCTGCTAGCGGCGACGGAACGGAAGGTGACGCCGAAAGGGCTGAAAGGACTGAAGGAAGTATCATAAGGAGTTGGCTGTTTTGAAAAGAAACCAAAAGAGATGGATGTGCGCACTGGCGCTGTCAGCTGCTCTGCTTCTAGGCGGCTGTTCCCTTCCCGGCCTGAGCGGGGCTTCCGATGATACGATCAAAATCGGGGCGCAAAGCATGACGGAATCAGAAATTATCGCCAATATGCTCGCACAGATGATTGAGCACAATACAGACTTGAATACGGCATTAATTAAAAACCTCGGATCGAACTATGTCCAGCAGCAAGCGATGCTCGGCGGTGAAATCGATATCGCCGCGACGCGCTACTCGGGAACGGATTTAACGAGCACCCTCGGCATGGAAGCGGAAAAAGACCCGAAAAAAGCATTATCCATCGTACAGAAAGAATTTGAGAAACGCTTCCATTACAAATGGTTTGATTCATACGGATTTGAGAACACATACGCTTTTACCGTCACGAAAGAGCTTGCGGAAAAAGACCATTTAGACAAAGTGTCCGATATTAAGAAGCATGCGGATCAATTTAAGCTCGGTGTAGACAATGCGTGGCTGAAAAGAAAAGGTGACGGCTATAAGGGCTTTACCGACACGTACGGCTTTGAATTCGGCACAACCTATCCGATGCAGATCGGACTTGTATACGATGCCGTGAAAAACGGGAAAATGGACGCCGTCCTCGCTTATTCAACGGACGGACGGATTAAAGCGTACGATCTGAAAATTTTAAAAGACGACAAGCAGTTTTTCCCGCCGTATGACTGTTCGCCGGTCATTCCCGACAGCGTGCTGAAGCAGCATCCTGAACTGAAGGGCATTGTGAATAAACTGATCGGCAAAATCGATACGGAAACGATGCAGGAATTGAATTACGAGGTGGACGGCAAGCTGAAAGAACCGTCCGTCGTCGCTAAAGAATTTTTGGAGAAACATCATTATTTTGAATAAGAAATGAGGTGGGGCAAATGGAAGTGCTGCAGCAGCTCGGCACTTATTATTCTCAAAACGGCGCCTATGTGCTTCAGGAGTTTTACCGCCATTTTCTCATGTCGGTATACGGCGTTTTATTTGCGGCGATCGTCGGGGTTCCGCTCGGCATCTTCATTGCCAGGCACAGAACATTAAGCGGCTGGGTATTCGCGGTGACAAACGTGATTCAGACCGTGCCGGCGCTTGCGATGCTTGCGGTGCTGATGCTCGTCATGGGGCTCGGCGCCAATACGGTGATATTGTCGCTGTTTTTATATTCGCTTCTTCCGATCATCCGGAATACGTACACGGGCATCGCCAGCATTGAACACGCTTATCTTGAATCGGGAAAAGCGATGGGCATGACCAAATTTCAGGTGCTCCGCATGGTGGAGCTGCCGCTTGCGCTTTCCGTCATCATGGCGGGGCTGCGGACGGCGCTCGTCATCGCGATCGGCATTACGGCAATCGGTACGTTTGTCGGCGCGGGCGGACTCGGTGACATTATTGTCAGGGGCTCAAACGCCACGAACGGAACCGCGATTATTTTGGCCGGCGCCATTCCGACAGCGCTGATGGCCGTTATCGCAGATCTTGTGATGGCATGGCTGGAGCGGGCGCTGAGTCCGGTGAGAAAGAAAAAACGAACCAAAGCGCCGAATGCGGCATGAAAAAAACGCCTTGCGGGTCAGGGCGTTTTTTTCTTATGGCTTCGGAACATGCTTGAAAATTTCTTCGCTTTCAAAAAACTCGATCAGACGGCTGATCCAATTGTAGTAATCTAGCCAATCCTTTAATTCTTTCAGCAGTTCGTTGATTTTTTCCTCAGCTTCTTCCGGCACGCCGTTTTCAAGGACGGCTGTCAGTTCGCGGTTCAGCTTTTTATGCATCATTTTATTTTTGCTGACGACCTTGCTCCATGTGGCCGTAAACAGCGTAATAAAGGTTTGGTAATAATCCTGCTCGACGTCGTATAAATCTTTGCGGACGCCTTTTTCAAACACTTTTTCCGCCAGATTGACGTCAAGCATTTCACGGACCGCCTGACTCATTCTCGTCTTGCTCATGCCGGTCGCTTCTGATAATTCAGTTAAGGTCATCGGCTTGCGGTTCATATAAATAATGCCTAAAATGCGCCCCACCGTCGCGGGCATTCCGAATGTATGCATATTTTCAGCGATTCGTTCTATCAAATGATCTTCAGCTTGTTCGATTACGTGTAACGGATCTTTCTCCAACAGTTTCAATCCTTTCAGTCAGCAATTCCGATGTCAATATACCACATTTTTAAACCGGCGGAAATGCTCTTCCGAGAGAATTTGGCAGTAATCCGGAGCAATAAGAAGAACTTTGCCGGTCAATACGGGTTAATCAGTGCTTACACAACCTTTATATATAATATGGACAAATTGTAAACTTTTTAATTTACAAAGTTTAATTTATAATGGAAAACGTTCAATTGTCTGAAAAGTTAAATTTGAATTTAACGAATTGAATAAACTTAATCGTGGAGGTGTGAGTGTTTGCTGACATTAGAAAATGTCTCGAAAATGTATAAAGGCGGGAAAAAAGCCGTCAACAGCATCAACCTGAATATCGCCAAAGGCGAATTTATTTGTTTTATCGGGCCGAGCGGCTGCGGCAAAACGACGACGATGAAAATGATCAACCGCTTAATTGAACCGACAGAAGGCAGAATCCTGATAGAGGGCCGAAACATTATGGAACAAGACCCGGTGGAACTCAGAAGAAGCATCGGCTATGTCATCCAGCAGATCGGGCTGTTTCCGCATATGACCATTCAGCAGAACATTACGCTCGTTCCGAAGCTTTTAAAGCATCCTGCCGAAAAACGGAAGGAACGGGCGCGGGAGCTTTTAAAGCTCGTTGATATGGGGCCTGAATATTTAGACCGTTACCCTCATGAACTGAGCGGAGGACAGCAGCAGCGAATAGGTGTATTACGGGCACTTGCCGCAGAGCCGCCGCTCATCTTAATGGATGAACCGTTCGGGGCACTTGACCCGATTACGAGAGATTCCCTTCAGGAAGAATTTAAAAAACTGCAAAAAACCTTACATAAAACCATCGTATTTGTTACCCATGATATGGACGAAGCCATCAAGCTTGCGGACAGAATCGTCATTCTGAAAGCGGGAGAAATCGTCCAGGCCGGAACGCCTGATGAGATTCTCAGATTTCCGGCGAATGAATTTGTTGAGGAGTTTATCGGCAAGGAACGGCTGATCCAATCATCCAGCCCTGATATTGAACGGGTGGAGCAGATCATGAATCCCGATCCCGTGACGGTAACACCTGAGAAAACACTGTCAGCCGCCATTCAGCTGATGCGTGCCGAGCGGGTGGATTCGCTGCTCGTCATTGATGAAAAGAACGTTCTCCAAGGTTATGTCGATGTGGAGATGATTGACCGCAATCGAAGACAAGCGGTAACCGTCGCGGAAGTGCTTGACCGGGATCTGTACACGGTCAGAAGCGGCACTCTGCTCCGCGACGCCGTCCATAAAATTTTAAAAAGAGGCATGAAATTTGTGCCGGTCCTTGATGAAGCCGGCCGGCTAACGGGAATCGTGACAAGGGCAAGCCTCGTTGACATCGTCTATGACTCCATCTGGGGAGAAGAGAATCAGCTCGCGGTGATGTCATGAGGAGGCTTCAATTGATATGAATCAGACCGTGCAATTTTTACAGGCAAATGGAGGAGAGATGCTTTATAAAACATGGGAGCATCTGTACATCTCATTAATCGCCGTCATGGCGGGCATTCTCGCCGCCGTTCCGCTCGGCGTCCTGCTGACGAGGATGAAAAGAGGAGCCGGTGCCGTCATCGGCATCGTCAACATCATTCAAACCTTGCCGAGCCTTGCCATTCTTGCGTTTTTTATTCCGCTTTTAGGCGTAGGAAAGATCCCGGCCGTTGCGGCGCTGTTTTTCTATTCCATGCTGCCGATTCTCAGAAACACGTATACGGGGATTCTCGGCGTCAATCGGCATCTTCTGGAATCGGGAAAAGGAATCGGCATGACGGCATGGGAGCAGATCAGGCTTGTAGAACTCCCGCTTGCCGCTCCTGTCATCATGGCGGGCATCAGGACGTCTTCGATTTATTTAATCGGCTGGGCGACGCTCGCCTCCTTTATCGGCGGAGGCGGGCTGGGAGATTACATTTTTATCGGCTTGAACCTTTATCAGCCGGAGTATATTATCGCAGGCGCCGTTCCGGTCACAGTGCTGGCGGCAGCCGTCGATTACATGCTGGGGATGACAGAACGGAAAGTCACGCCTGACGGGCTGAAAAGCATAAAGGACGCTTCATAAGGAGGAGGTCTCTCATGGGGAATAGATGCAAAAAACGGCTGCTCGCAATCGCCTGTATCGGCATGCTGCTCCTTGGCGGATGCTCGCTCCCGGGATTGAGCGCCGCATCGGAGGACACCATTAAAATCGGCGCGCAAAGCATGACCGAATCAGAAATCATCGCGAGCATGCTCGGACAGATGATCGAACATCACAGCGGGTTGAAGACAACGGTTATTAAAAATCTCGGCTCCAATGCCGTACAGCAGCAATCCTTGATAAACGGTGATATTGATATCGCCGCGACGCGCTATACAGGAGACGCGCTGACGGGCACGCTTCGCATGGAGCCGGAAAAAGACCCGGACAAAGCGCTGCGGCTCGTTCAGCGTGAATTTCAAAACAGATATGACATGAAATGGTTTGATTCTTACGGCTTTGATAATACATACGTCTTTACCGTTTCCGGACAGCTTGCCCGCAAGTATCATTTAGAATCGGTATCCGATGTCAAAAAAGAAGCGTCTCATCTGAAATTCGGCGTCGATAACTACTGGATGAAGCTGAGAGGCAACGGATATCAGGATTTTATGAACACATACGGAATGTCATTTGAAGGTACGTATCCGATGCAGATCGGCCTTGTTTACGACGCGCTGAAAAGCAGAAAGATGGATATCGCGCTCGCTTATTCCACCGACGGAAGAATCATCGCTTACGGACTGAAAACGCTGAAGGATGATAAGCGGTTCTTTCCTCCGTATGACTGTTCACCCGTCGTTCCGGATCAAGTATTAAAAGAGCATCCCGAACTGGAGGGCGTGATCAATAAAATGATCGGCGCGATTGATACAAAGATGATGCAGAAAATGAATTACGAAGTTGACGGCCGATTAAAAGAGCCGTCCGTCGTGGCCAAGGAATATTTAGAAAAACATCATTACTTTGAATAACGGAAAGGAGATGTGCGGATGGACACGATGAAGGAGCTGTTTACGTATTATGCTCAAAACGGCAGTTATGTTCTGTATGAGTGCTGGCGGCACTTTCTCATGTCGGCGTACGGCGTCGTTTTCGCCGCCGTTCTCGCCATTCCGGCCGGAATTGTGACAGCAAGGCACGGGCGTCTCGCCGGCTGGGTGTTTGCTGTGGCGAACGTGATTCAAACCGTTCCGGCGCTTGCGATGCTCGCCGTCCTGATGCTCGTCATGGGACTCGGCGCCAATACGGTCATCACGGCTTTGTTTTTGTATTCACTGCTGCCGATTCTCAGAAATACGCACACGGGCATTATCAATATCGAGCACGCTTATCTCGAGTCGGGAAAAGCGATGGGCATGACGAAATACCAAATCCTTCGTATGGTGGAGCTGCCGCTTGCGCTTTCCGTCATTATGGCGGGTCTCCGAACGGCGCTCGTCATTGCGATCGGCATCACGGCGATCGGCACCTTCGTCGGTGCGGGCGGCCTCGGCGATATGATCGTCAGAGGGTCGAACGCGACAAACGGAACCGCCATTATTTTGGCGGGCGCCATCCCGACCGCGCTGATGGCGGTAGCCGCAGACCTGCTGATGGCGTGGCTGGAACGAGCCCTCAGCCCGGTGAAAAAACAAAAAAGAAAGCTGATCGTACGCTCAGCCTAATGAAAAAAGCATTCTTCCGCGTGAAGGATGCTTTTTTTTGATTTCTTGATTAAATTTTGATAACTGCGCTGTAAAGTCTTACTTATCAAATAACAAAGCAGAGGGGTAATCAAATGAGCAACATCATAGAAACGAGACAGCTGCAAAAATCATTCGGCAGACAACAGGCAGTGGCTGATGTGTCTCTATCAGTAAAACGCAACAGTATATACGGCCTGCTCGGTCCGAACGGCGCGGGAAAATCAACGACACTTAAAATATTGACCGGCATGCTGCAGCAAACATCCGGCGAGGTTCTGTTCGACGGACATACATGGAAGCGCGAAGATTTGAAAAGCATCGGTTCCCTGATTGAAGCGCCGCCGCTTTACAGCAACCTGACAGCCGCTGAAAATCTGAAAGTCCGCTGCGTGATGCTCGGACTGCCTGATTCAAGAATTGCGGAAGTGCTGGAAATCACGGGATTAACGGGAACCGGAAAAAAGCGCGCCGGACAATTTTCTATGGGAATGAAGCAGCGTCTCGGCATTGCGTTAGCATTATTAAACCGTCCGTCGCTCTTAATTCTTGATGAGCCGACAAACGGATTGGACCCGATGGGAATTCAGGATTTGCGGGAATTTATCCGCTCTCTGCCCGGACAGGGAATGACGGTTATTTTATCTAGTCACCTGTTATCAGAAGTCGAGCAGATCGCAGACCATATCGGAATCATCAGTGACGGCGTTTTAGGATATCAGGGAGAAATCAGCCGGGAAGACGATCTGGAGCGGCTGTTTCTGGAGGTAGTCAAATCAACACGGGAGAAAGCGGGGACAGGGAAATGATTCAGTACATGCAGGCGGAACATCTTACATCTAAAAGAACATTTATCAGAAAGCTGATCATTCTGATTCCGCTTCTGAACACGGCTTTTTCTTTTCTGCTGAATGCCGCCTATTTTATGACGGGCACGTTCAATTGGTGGGCGGTTATTTTCATGCCGCTTATGATTGCTCTAATGTGCGGTTTATCTGTTAAAAAAGAGAAAAAATCTGCGAATGACCGTGCGGTGTACTCACTGCCGGCTGACTTGAAGAGCATATGGTTCTCAAAAATAAGCTTGATCGCGCTGTATTCACTCCTGTCGCAAATCGTCTTTTTAGTCATCATGTTTTTGCTTGGCCTTATGTTTCCGGCAATTGCTGCGGTTCAGCTGAAAGGTATTGAAGCAAGCTCCCTTTTGTGGCTGTCTACGCTTTGGGAAATTCCGTTCTGCTTATGGATTGCCAGACAGTTCGGGTTTACGGCAGTCATCCTCATGAATATGATCGCCGCCTTTGTTTTAGGCATTGTGCCGGCGTCAGGTTCATTGTGGTGGCTGAGTCCATGGAGCTGGTCAGTCCGGGTGATGTCACCGATTCTCGGGATCCATCCGAACGGAATTCCGCTTCCTGCAAACAGCGGCTTATTAAACGGAAACGTGATCATTCCGGCTATTATTCTTTCTATTCTTTCTTTTATCGCGGTAAGTTTTGTTTCCGCCGTGTCTTTTTCAAAAGGGGGAAACCGGTCATGACCGTGCTTTTACGATATATGTGGGCCGATGTATTAAAAATGAAGCGCACGCCGCTCATATGGATGCATGCTGCGGCGCCGGTTTTATGCGCGGGATTTTTCCTGTTGTATATGTATGGAAGGGTTCAGGAGCCTTATATGCTGTACAGTGTGTTTTTCAGCGCGATTGCCGTTTTATACCCTTTAATCATCAGTATTGTCTGCGGCATGTCTGCCTCGGTTGAGGAACAGGCGGGCCATTTTCAGATGATGCTGGCGGTCCCGCATTCTAAAATCATCAGTTTTGCGGGCAAGCTGCTTTTGCTGCTCCTATTGAATGTGTTATCGGTAGGTCTCGCCATCTGTCTTTATTTGGCGGGGATGAAATTTGTTCTTCACATCAATGATCTCCCGTATCTTCTCTTTTTAAAAGGAGGGGCGTGGCTGATTGCCGGCAGTATTCCGCTTTATATGATGTCTTTTTTTGTCGGCATAAAGTACGGCATGGGACCGTCCGGGCTTTTAGGGGGAGCAGGTTTATTAATGGCGGCGCTCATGAATACGGGACTTGGCGATACCATCTGGCGTTTTTTCCCGTGGGCATGGAGCGTACGGCTTTCAGGCCTTGCAGGACTGCTGCATTTTGACAAAGTCAAAAAAGAGTTCCTCCCTTATGTAAGATACGATATGAGATTCGGAGAAATAATGTTATATTTTTCTATAGTGATATTATGTCTGGCCGGCCTCTATTGGTGCAGAAGATGGGAAGGGCGGCGTTCATATGAATAAAGGCAAGGAGCGATTCGGCCGGTGGCAAACATTTTAGCAATTGATGATGAAAAAGATATTCTCGTTCTGATCAGAAACATTTTACAGCGTGATCAGCATACAGTAACGATTCTGGAAAAAGCGGAGGATCAGTCATTGGATTTTTTTCAAGGCTATGATTTGATTCTTCTTGATATCATGATGCCCGGAACGGACGGGATTGAACTCTGCCGGCGGATTCGCCCGCTGGTGGACAGCCCGATCCTGTTTTTAACGGCAAAGTCTGACGAAGAATCCATTGTGAAAGGCCTCATGACAGGCGCTGATGATTACATCACAAAGCCGTTCGGCGTACAGGAATTGATGGCAAGGGTAAACGCGCATGTCAGAAGGGAACGGCGGGAAAAGCATCAGACGAAACGGCTGATATCAGGCTTCATGTTTGATTTTGACAATAAAGAAGTATGGATTGATGACCGGAAACTGCCTCTTACGAAAAACGAATATAAAATCGTTGAATGTCTGGCACAGCATAAAAACAGAACATTCTCACGGGAGCAGATTTACGAGGAAGTGTACGGCTTGGACGGCGATGCGCTCTATTCAACCATTACGGAGTTTATCAGAACCATCCGGAAAAAATGTAAAGAACACGGGGCTGATCCGATCAAAACGGTGTGGGGTGTCGGATACAAATGGGAATAGCAAAAGGAAAATCCAGCATCCGCAAAGAGCTTGTCAAATTTACGATCACACTGTGTCTGAGCACGATGGGGGTGGCGGCATTATGTGTCGCCTTAAATGCCATTGCTATGAATGCCGGAGCGATCCTGCCCGCAAACTACAGCGAGCATGAGGCGGAACAGATCAAACCCCGCCTGAAATCAGCGGAAAAGATAACAGAAGACATGATCCCCGCAGGTATGACATACGCCGTTTTTGATAAAAAAACAAAGCGGATGACAAAAGGAACGATGACGGAACAAGATGCGGCCAACGCGAGAAAAAAGATTCAGCATCAGCCGTATTTTAATTATGCTCAAAAAGGATTCATGGTGATAAATCGGAAAGATGAATACGGCGTTCTCCAATATTCACTCAGGTCGGAATTTCAGTCGCTGCTGTTAAGGCGCTATCTGCCGAATTATGAATGGACGGGTCTTACGATTCTGATCACTTTGCTTCTTTTGACCGTTTTTATTGTGACGACGCGTTTCGCCAATCAGCTGAGACGGCATTTCAGCACACTCAGCTCCATTACGGCAAGCATTCAAAAACAGAATTTAAATATCAATCCAAAAAGGTCGCGTATAAAAGAATTTGACGATGTCATTGACTCTCTGCTGAAAATGAAAGACGCGCTTCAGGCATCTCTGGCGGCGCAATGGGAGGCGGAGCGGATAAAGAAAGAACAAATCGGCGCGCTTGCGCATGATATTAAAATTCCGGCAACGATCATTAAAGGAAATGCCGAACTGCTTCAGTTAACAAAGCCTGATGAGGAGCAGGCGGAATATGCGCAGTATATTCTGGATGCCGGAAACAAAATCGAGCATTATGTCGGACAGCTGATCCAGCTTTCTAAAGCGGAGGAGGCAGTTGCCGTTCATGTGGAATATACCGACCTCAAAGAGTGGATTCAAAACATATATCGTGACGCGGCGGCGCTTGCGGGCCCGAAACAGATTGATCTCGTCCTCAGCGAACGGGGAATTGACAGAAAAGAAGCGCCGATCGATCATGAGCTGCTCCACAGGGCGGTCATGAATATCGCGGCAAATGCCGTCGACTATACGCCGGAAGGAGGGGAAATCCGTGTGGACGTCCTGTGCACCGATTCCGCCCTCCATCTCGCCGTATCCGACAGCGGAAGCGGGTTCTCGCCGGAAGCGCTGAAAAGAGCGACACAGCTTTTTTACACGGAGGATAAAAGCAGACATTCGGCGGGGCATCACGGCATGGGGCTTACATTCGCCCATCATGTCGTACATCTTCACCACGGCGAATTAATACTTGAAAATCAGGAGTCTGGAGGAGCCCGGGCGGAGATTCGAATTCCGCTGGAAGGCGTCAGACAAAAACAAGCCCTGCACGCCTGAGGGCTTGTTTTTCTGTTTAAGAAAAGCAAAAATAAAAACGGCTGTCCGTTTGAGAGATCAGCCGCTTATGCGGAAAAGAGTTTATCAGGAAGGATCAATCCATGTTGAAGACCACTTGGAAATTTCCTCTAAAATAGGGGCTAATGCGCAGCCTTTTTCCGTTAAAGAATACTCAATGCGGACAGGCGTTTCGGGGATAACATCCCGTTTGATGACACCTTCTGTTTCAAGTTCTTTCAGACGTTCTGACAAGACTCTTCCGCTTAAATTCGGAAGCGCCGCTTCAATTTCGCTAAATCGCTGCTGTCCGTTCAATAACTGAAAGACGATTAGAGCCACCCAGCGTTTACTTAGGATGTCGACCGCTTTTTCGAATCTGGGGCACATTTCTGATTGGTTCATGCTTTTTCACCTCGTCTTCTGCTATTATACCGCAAAATCGGAGGGAACGTACGTCTGGCGCTTGTTAAGTTGAGGAGAGGATCAAAAAGAGGATGAGGAATCCGGGGAGCGTTTTTTCGCTTCAGCCGCAATAAAATCAAAGTATTTGCTGACGCTTTCAATATCTTCTTTTGTGAAGTGCTGCCACTTTTTGCTGTCAAACAGCGGCAGATGCTCCGCGCCTCTGTCAACGGCGGTCTGATAGATGGCGCAGATGGATTGATAGCTTTCGGAGGTTTCGCGGATTTCTTCCTGAAATGCCTGGATGTGTCCGGCCCGCGCCATTAACTCCTCGTACGGAATTTTTAATGTGTCCGCCAATTTTCGGATGGTCGCGGGTTTAGGAATGCCGCGGTGCCCGTTTTCAATTCTGGAAATGGTCGCCGAGCTGACGCCGGAATAGACGGCAAGCTGATTGACGGTAAGCTTCCGGGCGCGGCGCAGCTCTCTTAATTGCTTTCCGAATGTGTTCAATAAGATCGCCTCACATGTGCAAAGTCATGAGTCTTCATTTGTTCTTTTTTTGGCTTCAGCCGATAAGAACGCAAAGTATTTATCAAGCAGAACCAAGTCTTCTTTCGACAGGTGCCGCCAGTTCTCCCGCTCCAATAGGGATAAATCATGCAGCTCATACGTTTCGGCTTTTTCCAGCAAGGTGCAGCCCGTGTCGTACGGGGCTCTCGTTTCCTGAACGGTCTCTATGTATCCCGCCGTCTGCATCAGTTCCTCATACGGGATTTTTAACGCATCTGCGAGCTTTTTAATGGTTGCAGGTTTCGGCACCCCGCGTTTGCCGTTTTCAATCCGCGAGATTCCCGCGGCGCTCACGCCTGAATACGTTGCCAGCTGGTTCACTGTCAGATGCCTTTTTTCCCGCAATGTCCGCAATTGTTTCCCGAAGCTTTCCACAGTCTCTCCCCCTCCCGCGGTCTATTTATATTCTAGTATGTTTATTGACTAAAGGGAATAGCCAGGCTGGAAAAGTATTGACAAAAGTTAACAAAAGCCGTATCTTATGTATAAGAAAGAAAGTATTTGACAGAACGGAAGGTGAAGAAAGTGGTCGAAAAGATACAGATCAGAAGAGATTATGTGCTGCAGTATATGGTCAATAATGACTACTCGTTAAACCAGCTCGCCCTGGAGATCGGAATATCTCCCGCCACACTGAGCCGTGTACTGAATGGAGAGCGGAGGCCGGGCCAGCTGGTCATCGGAAAAATGCTCTATTACTTTGACATGAAATTTGAAGATCTTTTTTACTACGACTTTGTTGACAAAAGTCAATGATGATGGAAGATTCAAACGCATTTCCGTTTTTCTGACATGATGTGCACCGATACGGCGTGACATGCCTTTGTTTTTCATGTAAAATAGAAGCAATGTAGGCCAGTCAGTCTGGAGGTGTATGGGATGCACACATTATTGATTACCTTATTGGTCATCGTCAGTATTGCACTTATTATTGTCGTATTGCTTCAAACCAGCAAAAGCGCCGGTTTATCGGGTGCAATTTCAGGCGGGGCGGAGCAGCTTTTCGGAAAACAGAAAGCAAGGGGCCTTGATCTGATTCTTCACCGCACAACCGTTGTGCTGGCAGTCTTGTTTTTCGTGTTGACGATTTCGCTAGCGTATATCGTATAAGGCAATGTTTGTATAAGGTCTGATTTAATATCAGGCCTTTTTCTTGTTGAGAGACGGCGTTTGTTTCTCGCAAAACTGTGGAAAACTAAATTGAATGTGCAAAAAAGGGGTTATGAGCATGAAAATTGTGACACCAAAACCATTTACATTTAAAGGCGGAGACAAAGCGGTGCTTCTGCTGCACGGATTTACGGGAAATACGGCAGACGTCAGAATGCTCGGCCGCTACTTGAATGAGCGCGGCTACACTTGTCACGCGCCTCAATATAAAGGGCACGGCGTTCCGCCGGAAGAGCTGGTACATACAGGGCCTGAAGATTGGTGGAAAGACGTCATGGACGGTTATGAATATTTACGGTCTGAAGGCTATGAAAACATTGCGGCCTGCGGACTGTCGCTTGGCGGGGTTTTTTCATTGAAATTGGGTTACACTGTACCCATAAAGGGAATTGTTCCTATGTGTGCGCCGATGCACATTAAAAGTGAAGAGGTTATGTACGAAGGAGTTCTTTCCTACGCGCGCAATTATAAAAAATTCGAAGGAAAACAGCCGGAGCAGATTGAAAAGGAAATGAAGGAGTTTGAAAAAACACCGATGAATACGCTCAAATCGCTTCAGGAGCTGATTGCCGATGTGCGCAAAAACGTCGACATGATCTATTCCCCGACATTTGTGGTTCAGGCACGGCATGACCATATGATTAATACAGAAAGTGCGAACATCATTTACAACGAGGTGGAAACGGACGACAAACAGCTGAAATGGTATGAAGAATCAGGCCATGTCATTACGCTCGATAAAGAACGGGATCTCGTTCATCAGGATGTGTACGAATTTTTAGAGAAACTCGATTGGTAACAAACAGGAGGTCGAATAATGGAAAAAGAAGCGTTTATGGACCGTCTTCTCGCGTTTATGAAGGAAGAGGCGTACAAGCCCCTTACCGTTCAGGAACTTGAGGAGATGCTGAACATCACGGAAGCAGATGAATTTAAAGAGCTGGTAAAAGCGCTGGTGGCGCTCGAGGAGACGGGACAGATCGTCCGCACCAGAAGCAACCGCTACGGGCTTCCGGAAAAAATGAATTTAGTAAAAGGAAAAATTTCCGCGCATGCAAAGGGATTCGCGTTTCTATTGCCGGAGGATACCTCTTTAAGCGACGTGTTTATTCCGCCGAATGAGCTGAATACGGCCATGAACGGCGATATCGTCATGGTGCGGCTCAATTCCCAGTCAAGCGGATCGAGACAGGAAGGCACGGTCATCCGCATCTTGGAAAGAAGCATCGACCGCGTCGTGGGCACATACACAGAAACGAAAAGCTTCGGTTTTGTCATCCCGGATGATAAGAAAATCACGAGTGATATTTTTATTCCGAAACATGCCAATAACGGCGCTGCGGAAGGCCATAAAGTCGTCGTCAAACTGACAAGCTACCCTGAAGGCAGAATGAACGCCGAAGGAGAAATCGTTGAAATACTCGGCCATAAAAATGATCCGGGCATCGATATTTTATCAATTATCCATAAGCACGGCCTGCCGGGAGATTTTCCGGCTGAAGCGATGGAGCAGGCAACAAGCACGCCGGATACCATCGATGAAAAAGACATCAAAGACCGCCGTGATCTCCGCGATCAGGTCATTGTCACCATTGACGGCGCGGATGCGAAGGATCTGGATGACGCCGTCACCGTGACAAAGCTTGATAACGGCAGCTACAAGCTCGGCGTCCATATTGCCGACGTCAGCCATTACGTCACGGAGAATTCCCCGATTGACAAAGAAGCGCTGGAAAGAGGGACAAGCGTGTACTTGGTTGACCGGGTCATTCCGATGATTCCGCACAGACTGTCTAACGGAATCTGTTCTTTAAATCCGAAGGTCGACCGGCTGACGCTTTCCTGCGAAATGACAATCAACCAGCAGGGCCAGGTGACAGAGCACGAGATCTTCCAAAGCGTCATTAAAACGACGGAAAGAATGACCTATTCAGATGTCAACCAGATACTCACAGAAGACGACGCCGAGCTGAAAGAAAGATATGAGCCGCTCGTCCCGATGTTTAAAGACATGGAACGTCTGGCGGAAATTCTCCGGGCGAAACGGATGGACCGCGGCGCCGTGGATTTTGATTTCAAAGAGGCGAAAGTGCTCGTCGATGAGGAAGGCGCCGTTAAAGACGTCGTCATCAGAGAGCGCTCAGTAGCGGAAAAGCTGATTGAAGAATTCATGCTTGTCGCAAACGAAACGGTGGCCGAGCACTTCCATTGGATGAACGTGCCGTTTATTTACCGGATTCACGAAGAGCCGAACGCCGAAAAACTGCAAAAGTTCTTGGAGTTCGTCACGACATTCGGTTATATCGTTAAAGGAAAAGCCGGAGACATTCATCCGCGCGCGCTGCAAAGCATTCTTGATGAAGTGCGGGACCGTCCGGAAGAAACGGTGATTTCAACCGTCATGCTCCGTTCCATGAAGCAGGCGAAATACGACCCGCAAAGCCTGGGCCATTTCGGGCTGGCGACTGAATTTTATACGCACTTCACATCGCCGATCCGCCGTTATCCTGACTTAATCGTTCACAGGCTGATCAGAACGTATTTGATCAACGGACAATCGGACGAAGCGACTCAAGAAAAGTGGGCCGAACGCCTTCCGGAAATCGCTGACCATACGTCAACAATGGAACGGCGCGCCGTTGATGCAGAGCGGGAAACGGACGATCTGAAAAAAGCGGAATATATGCTTGATAAAATCGGCGAGGAATTTGACGGCATGATCAGTTCCGTCACGAATTTCGGAATGTTTGTCGAGCTGCCGAATACGATTGAAGGTCTTGTGCACGTCAGCTTTATGACGGATGATTATTACCGTTTTGACGAGCAGCATTTCGCCATGATCGGCGAACGCACGGGCAACGTTTACCGGATCGGAGACGAAATCACGGTCAAAGTCGTCGACGTCAATAAAGATGAGAGAAACATCGACTTTGAAATTGTCGGCATGAAAGGCACCCGCCGTCCGAGAGAAACGACAGGCGACCGCAGAAAACGCGGCAGACCGGCGCGGAAACGCGTGTTAAACAGCAATACCCCGGCTTCACCGCCGAAATCGGAGGAAAAAGGGGAATGGTTTACAAAACCGAAGAAGAAAAAGAAAAAACGGGGTTTCCAAAACGCGCCGAAACAAAAACGCAAAAAGAAGAAGTAAATGCGAAAAGCAAATGGGGCAAAATGCTCTGTTTGCTTTCTTTCGCAAGCCGCATTTTCATTGTCGCGGAACGCTCCATTTGCTAAAATAAAGCGTATCGCACACATGAACGGTTTTTGCGGAGAGAGGAGGAGAAGGCATGCCAAAAGGATCAGGCAAAGTATTATCGCAAAACAAAAAAGCAAACCATGATTACTTTATAGAAGAAACCTATGAAACAGGCATCGTGCTGCAGGGAACAGAGATTAAGTCCATCCGCGCCGGCCGCGTAAACATGAAGGATTCCTTTGCGAAAATCGAGCGCGGCGAAGTGTTCCTCCACAACATGCACATCAGCCCGTACGAGCAGGGAAACCGCTATAACCACGACCCGCTCCGGACGAGAAAGCTTTTGATGCACCGGAAAGAAATCAATAAGCTGATCGGCCTGACAAAAGAGAAAGGCTATTCCCTCGTGCCGCTGAAGCTGTATTTGAAAAACGGCTTTGCCAAAGTGTTAATCGGCCTCGGAAAAGGGAAGAAAACATACGATAAACGCGAAGATTTAAAACGAAAAGACGCCAAAAGAGAAATCGAAAGAGCGTTCAGAGACAGACAAAAAGGCTTCTGATGCCTGAGCCTTGATGTGATAACTGCCGTATGCTATACTGTTCACACATCAAATTCACAGGCTGTTTATTGAAGACATTCCCAATTGAATTTGTCTGTGATCATGATATAATAACAGTACAGCCAGTTAAGCAAGAGCTTGATAGATCTCCCGTATACCCTTAACAAGGGGACGTTACGGATTCGACAGGGATGGATCGAGCTTGAGCTGCGAGCCGAGAGGCGATCTCGTTAACACGCACCTAAATATAACTGGCAAAACTAAAAGTTTTAACCAAAACTTAGCACTAGCTGCCTAATAAACGCAGCGAGCTCTTCCTGACATTGCCTATGTGTCCGTGAAGAGCACATCCAAGTAGGCTACGCTTGCGTTCCCGTCTGAGAACGTAAGAAGAGACTGACAGACTAGCTCTCGGAAGGCCCGCCCGCAGGCACGAAGACGAGTGAAACACGAAATATGCAGGCTACGCTCGTAGACGCTTAAGTAATCGATGTTTCTGGACGTGGGTTCGACTCCCACCGTCTCCATACATAACAGAGGAACCGCAGTGCTGTCACATGACGCACTGCGGTTTTTTCATGCCGAAAAAAGGAGTGAATGTAAATGGAAATCGTCATCATAGACGGAAAAGATGTTACAAGCACAGAAGCATTACACCGAATCTTAAAAGATCAATTAGAATTCCCGGACTTTTATGGTGAAAATCTGAATGCCTTATGGGATTGTCTGACAGGCTGGATCGAACTTCCGCTGACTTTGGTGTGGAAGAATTTTGACATCAGTCAGAAGGAATTGGGTTCGGATGCTGATAATGTATTAAGGATATTAAAAAAGGCTCAGGCAGAATTAGATGGTGAATTTTTCATTTAAATCGATCAGCCGTCAGCCGGGACAACGGACAGGCACTAAAAAGTGCGTACTTCCCCTCATCTATTTTTCTATCCGATAATAGGGACGGAAGGTTTCAGGCTTTCGATTTCTGTCCATATATAAGAAGAGACTTGCGATAGGGAGGAATGGATGATGGATTTGCAGTTGAAAGGAAAGACGGCGCTTGTGACGGGATCTACGTCAGGCATCGGGAAGGCGATTGCGGCTTCGCTGATTGCAGAAGGTGCGGCCGTGATCATTAACGGCCGCCGTGAAGAAAAGGTGAACGAAACGATCCGGGAACTAGAGAAACAGACGCCGGATGCCCGTCTCTATCCGGCCGCATTTGATTTAGGCACGGCGGAAGGATGCGGCGCGATTTTTCAGCAGTACCCTGATGTGGATATTCTCGTCAACAATTTAGGAATCTTTGAACCTGCGGAATACTTTGATATTCCTGACGAAGAGTGGCTCCGGTTTTTCGAGGTGAATATCATGAGCGGCGTGAGGCTGACACGCCGGTATGCAAAGCGGATGATTGAACGGAAGGAAGGGCGGGTGATTTTTATCGCGAGTGAAGCGGCCGTCATGCCTTCTCAGGAAATGGCCCATTACAGCGCTACGAAAACAACGCAGCTGTCGCTGTCACGCAGTCTGGCCGAGCTCACGGAAGGGACGAATGTGACGGTGAATACGGTCATGCCCGGCTCCACGAAAACAGAGGGCGTCGAAACAATGCTCGAGTCGCTTTATCCCGGTGAAAACCTGACCGCGGCGGAGGCGGAGAGACGATTTATGAAGGAGAATCGTCCGACGTCGATCATTCAGCGATTGATCCGTCCGGAAGAAATCGCCCACTTTGTCGCCTTTTTAAGCAGCCCGCTGTCGTCTGCCATTAACGGATCTGCATTGCGGATCGACGGCGGCTTGGTGCGGAGCATTATATAAGATGAACGTACAAAAACCCCCGTAAAGCGGGGGTTTTTTTAATGCGGATCATGCTGAAACCGGCTGATGATCCTGCTGATTAAATCTTTTGTGGCGGAGTCAAAATGCTCTTCTATTTGGTTTGTCAACAGCCCGACCGGCGGTGAAATTGTTAAGTTATGAATCGGAATGACCTTCGTGCCCTCGATCGGTTCTGAGTGCGCCGTCGCCGTAAAGATTGAGACGCCGATATTTTCCCTGACATAGTATTGGTGAGCCATGCTGCTGGTCAGCTCCATTTTTCGATAGCGGCTGCCGATGGCCCGCTGCAGGTGCTGTTCAATTTGAATCCGGATCGGGCAATTGGCGGGCGTAAAAATCAGGCATTCATTTTCTAAATCCTCGAGATTGACGCTTGCTTTGGCGGCAAGGGGATGTCTGTCGGACACGATGACATTGAGCGAGTCATGGAAAAACGGATCGAAATAATTTTCCAGAATCAGCTCCGGCTCGCCGCATACGGCAAAATCAATGGCGCCCTCCAGCAGTTTGCGGCTGCATGTATTGGCATCATCCACGCTGACATTGACCGACATGTCAGGATAATCATCTAAAAACCCCCGCAGTACGGCAGGGAAGATCAGGCTTGCCGTCGGTTCGGATATGCCGATCTGAATAAGGCCGGCCTGGCCCTGTCTGATATCGGCCAGAGTATGGTCAAGCACCTCGTATTGCGCGAGAAGCTGCCCGGCCCGCTCATGAAACAGCCGCCCCGCCCTTGTCAGCTTCAGCTTCTTTCCCCGTTCAAACAGCTGCGCGCCTACATCCTGTTCCAGCTGTTTAATCCGCATTGAAATTGTCGGCTGTGAGTAGTTCAGAATTTCGGCGGCTTTATAAAAGCTGCCTGACTGTACGATCGTATGGAACGTTTTAATGGTGCGTAATTCCAACGAAATCCCCTCCCGGCTGTTCATTAATTTTCTTGAACCTTTCCTTTACTTTTTTTGATTAGTCAAATAAATCAGTTTGCTTTATAGTATAAACAATCAAAGCTTAGTAAACAAATTGGAATTATATATTTTTGCGGGGAGAGTGACCGGAATGAGTGAAGACATATTTCGATTGGCTGAGAAAAAGGATGCGCCGGAGTTTTTAGAGCTGCTGTACAGCGCGTTTCAGCCGATCCGCAATTTGGAGATTGACTGGCCGTCGGCGCGGGCCGACATCGATATGGTAACAGAAAATATTGAAAATCATTCAGCCGTCGTGCTCGAACGGGACGGACGGCTTCTTTCAACCATTACGATCCGTTTTCCGTGGGAGAGTGACACGCCTCCGTCAAAATATCCGTTCGTCTGGTGGTTTGCGACGCTTCCTGAGCTGAAGGGGCAGGGCATCGGCAGCAAACTTTTGACTTATGTGGAGGAACACGTGCTGCGGGATACGCTGAAGGCCCCGGCCATCACGCTCGGCACTTCGGCGCGCAAGCATCCCTGGCTTGTCGATATGTACAGACGGAGGGGGTATGAAGTGTATTTTGAGCAGGAGAAAGACGGAGACATCGGAGTCATGATGAGAAAGGTGCTCATACCGGAGCGGTTTGACGCGTCGCTGTTAGGCACACCGAGCTGGGCGCAATGATAAAAAAACGGATCAGAGCCGGCTGTCTGCTTCTGCTGCTCGGTGTGCTGGCCGGGTGCGGGCAAGGAGAAAGCACAAAAGCGGGGAGCGGCGTGCAGACCGTCATTGTCGGCACGGGAACTGATTTTCCGAACATTGCTTTTATGGATGAAAAAGGCGAGCTGACCGGCTATGACATTGAAGTGATAAAAGCCATTGATAAACAGCTGCCGCAATACAAATTTGTCTTTAAGACGATGGATTTTTCGAATCTGCTTACAAGTCTCGGAAACCGGAAAATTGACGTGATCGCGCACAATATGGCGAAAAATAAGGAACGGGAGAAACGCTTTTTGTATCACAAAATCCCGTATAACTACTCGCCGATGTACATCACGGTGAAGGCGGATAATGACGCGATACACACGCTCCGGGATTTAAAAGGGAAAACCGTCATCGTCGGCGCAACGTCAAACGCGGCGGATTATATGACGGCATACAACAAAACCCACGGCAGCCCGATACATTTGAAATACGCCGGGCAGGGCAGCAGTGATACAGCAAACCAAATTGAGACAGGACGCGCTGACGCCACCGTATCCACGCCGTTTGCCGTCGATTTTCAAAATAAGACGCACGCGTTCAAACAAAAAACGGTCGGTGATGTGCTGCTGGATACCGAGGTGTATTTTATGTTCAATAAAAACAGCCAAACCCTGGCGGACGATACGGATCGGGCGATTCAAAAGCTTGAGAAGGACGGCACATTGAAAAGACTGAGTGAAAAATGGCTCGGCGCGGATTATTCAAAATCAAGTTTCACGAAATAATTGAAGCAGAAAACGGGGCGATCACATGAAAATAAGATTGGCGGTCATGTCATTAACAATTGCCGCAACGGCGGCGTTATCAGCCTGCGGCGCGGGCGGGGAGGCGGCATCAGGAAATCAGAAAAACGTGAAGAACATTACGGTCGGCACCGGCACTCAATTTCCGAATATTTGCTTTATTGATGATAAAGGCAAATTGACGGGCTACGACGTTGAGCTGGTGAAAGAGCTTGACAGGCGCCTGCCGGACTATCGTTTCACTTTTAAAACGATGGATTTCTCCAACCTGCTTGTCAGCCTCGGCCAGCATAAAGTCGATATCGTAGCCCATCAAATGGAGAAAAGCGCCGAACGGGAGAAAAAATTTCTGTTCAATCAAGTCGCGTATAACAACTTCCCGCTGAAAATCACGGTGCTTCAAGATAACGGGAACATTCACGGCATTGAGGACTTGAAAGGAAAGCGGGTCATTACAAGTCCGACGTCAAACGGCGCGCTTGTGCTGAAAAAATGGAATGAAAAACACGGCAGTCCGTTTGAAATTGCTTATGCCGGCCAAGGCTCCAACGATGCGGCCAATCAGCTGAAATCCGGCCGCGCCGATGCGACGATTTCTACGCCGTTTGCCGTCGATTTCCAAAACAAAACGAGCGCGATCAAAGAAAAAACGGTCGGCGGGGTGCTGTCAAATGCCAAAGTGTTCTTTATGTTTAACAAAAATGAACAAACGCTGAGCGATGACATTGATAAAGCCCTGCAGGAAATCATTGATGACGGCACGCTTAAAAAGCTGAGTGAAAAGTGGCTCGGCGCGGATTATTCAAAGGAGCAATATTAAGTGAAAAAGAGAGGGATCGGCAATGGAAAAAGCGTTTGATATCAGTATGATCGCGTCCTTTGTGCCGACATTGCTCGGGTATTTGCCCGTCACGCTGTATATATTGGCGGTGTCTTTGCTGTTCGGCTTTCTATTGGGGCTGCTTTTGGCGCTGCCCCGCATCTATCGCATTCCCGTTTTGAATCAGTTTGCGAAGCTGTATATCTCTTTTTTCAGAGGAACGCCCATCATGGTGCAGCTGTTCATTGTATTTTACGGTATTCCGGCGCTCACGGCGCTCGCCGGGATTGATACCTCCAAAATGGACCCTTTGTATGCGGCCATCGCCACGTATGCGCTGAGCAGCGCGGCAAGAGCGGCCGAAATCATCAGGGGAGGTGTGAACAGCGTCGACCGCGGGCAGGCGGAGGCGGCTTTCAGCATCGGGCTGAACGGGGGGCAGACATTCCGGCGCATCATTCTGCCGCAGGCGCTTGTGCAGGCCTTTCCCAACATCGGGAATATGGTGATCGGTTTCTTAAAAGATACATCGCTCGCTTTTTCGATCGGGGTGATGGATATGTCGGGCAGAGGACAGACCTTGATTACATCGAGCAATCATTCTTTAGAAGTGTATATCTCGCTTTCTGTTCTGTATTATGCGGCCGCCCTTTTATTTGAATGTGTCTTCAGATGGGCCGAAAAACGAATCAAGAAAGATGAGACGCGCCTTGTGACGGTTTTTGACATGAGCGCGCACGGCTGAAAAGGAGGGAGAACAGTGGAGCTGGATATTCCATTTATCGGCACTGCGATCAAACAAATGATGAAAACCGTTCCGCTTACATTGGCGATGACGGTCATTCCGATTATTGCCGGATTTTTCATAGCTCTCGGCAATATCACGGTGCGTATATTCCGCATCAAATGGCTGCTGGCCTGCTCAGCGTTTTACGTGTCTTTTTTCCGCAGCACCCCGGCGATTCTCCATATTATGCTGATTTATTTAGGGGTTCCGCTGATTGCCGATCAATTCAGCCGCGCGTTTCATCTCGGCTGGTCGGCCAATCAGATTCCGGTCGCCGTGTTTGTCATCATGGCACTGTCATTAACGGCAGGCGCTTATATGACGGAAATTCTCCGATCCGGGATCATGGCCGTCGATACGGGGCAGGCGGAGGCGGCATATTCAATCGGCTTGACGCGGGGCCAGATGATTCGGCGTGTGGTTCTGCCGCAGGCGTTCATGATATCGCTGCCGAACTTCACCAACATAGGCATCGGCTTTTTGCATACCACTTCCATCGCGGCCATTGTTGCGGTGCCTGAAATTACAGGAACGGCGACGATTGCGGCATCCGATAACTATGCATTTCTGGAAGCATTTATCGGGGCGGCCGTGATTTATTGGGGATTAACGCTGATTCTCGAAGCTGTAAACAGTCTGGCAGAAAAAAGGGCAGCCAGATATCAAGGAGGCGCATTATGATCGAAATCCGAAACATTCAGAAACATTTTGGCAGTCATCACGTGCTAAAGGGCATCAATTTAAGTGTCCGGAAAGGAGAAGTCGTGACCATCATCGGCCCGAGCGGTTCCGGGAAAACCACTTTTCTGCGCTGCCTTAATTTACTTGAGCGGCCGGATGAAGGCGCCATTTCGCTGCACGGTGAAGTCATTAACTGCAAAAAGCCTGCCAAAAAAGACATTCTCAGACTGAGGAAACAGACGGCGATGGTTTTTCAGCAATATCATTTGTTTTCGCATAAAACGGCGATTCAAAATGTTATGGAAGGCCTGACGATCGCAAGGAAAATGAAAAAAACAGATGCGTACGCCATTGCCGAGCGGGAACTGGCCAAGGTGGGGCTTCAGGATAAATTGCACGCCTATCCGAATCAGCTGTCGGGAGGACAAAAGCAGCGGGTCGGAATTGCCAGGGCGCTTGCCATTCATCCTGATGTGATGCTGTTTGATGAACCGACCGCAGCCCTCGATCCGGAGCTTGTCGGCGAGGTGCTCGAGGTGATGCTTAACATTGTGCGGACCGGCGCCACCATGATCATTGTTACTCATGAAATGGAATTCGCCAGAAGAGTGTCCGACCGAATTGTGTTTATGGATGAAGGAGCAATCGTGGAACAAGGAACGCCTGAGGAAGTCTTTTACAAGACGAAAAAAGAAAGAACGAAGAAGTTCCTCCGCCGCGTGCTGCCTGATTACGGTTATGACATAAAAGAGCGCATAAAGGAGCCTGTCGTATGATTCGTTTAAGCATTTTAGACCAAAGTGTCACCGCGGAAAACCAAACCGCAGAAGAAGCCTTGCGGCAAACGGTGAAATTGGCTCAGGAGGCTGAACAATACGGATATGACCGTTTCTGGGCGGCGGAGCATCATAACAATGAAGAGATAGCGGGATCAGCGCCGGAAATTGTTCTGGGGTATCTTGCCGCAAGCACGAAAAAAATCCGTCTCGCATCCGGCGGGGTGATGCTGCAGCATTACAGTCCTTATAAAGTGGCGGAGCAGTTCCGGGTTTTGTCCGCTCTTGCTCCCGGCCGTGTGGCGCTTGGTGTCGGCAAAGCGCCCGGCGGATTTCAGCTGTCAACCGATGCGCTGCAGCGGGAGCTTATCCAGCCCGCCCGTTTATTTGAAGAAAAGCTTGAGGAGCTGACTCATTTCATCCGAAATGATTTTCCGGACTCACACCGCTATGCGTCATTGCGGCCGGCGCCGCATACTGAGTATGCGCCTGACCTCTTTTTGCTCGGCGGCAGCGCGGAAAGCGCGATATCCGCGGCCAAACTCGGCATTTCCTTCGTTTTCGCCTATTTCATAAACGGTGAAGAGGCTGCGTTAGAAAAAGCGCGCCACGCCTTTGACGAGCATCTGCCGAAAGGATCGAAGGCGGAATTTCACCTTGCGCCGATGGTATTTACCGCGCATACAAAAGCAGAAGCGGAAAAACACGTCGTATCGCGTGAGTCGGTCAAAATCATTCTCGAAGACGGCAAAAAGGTGAATGTCGGTTCCCGGGAACAAGCGGAAGCGTTTCTTGAACAAGTCACGCAGCCATATAAGCTGATTACACAAAAGACGGGTGTGATTGCCGGGACAAAAGAAGAGACTGCCGCCGAGCTGCGACGATTATCCGTTCAGTACAGCATTACTGATTTTGTGATTTTGTCGCCTATCAAAAACGCTGAGGAAAAACGATTGTCTTACCGGCTGTTAAGCGAAGCGGTGCAGCCGGCCCCACAATTATAGGAGGGATGAACATGAGTCATGAAGTAAACGTTGTGGTCTGGAGCAAACAGGGCTGTGCGTATTGCGATGAAGTGAAAGGATATTTGCGGGAAAAGGCCATTGCATACGAAACAATTGATGTGACAGAGCGGGACGAATTGCGTGACGTGCTGCAGATGAAATACGGCATCCGTCATGTCCCCGTCGTTGAACTCGGTAGCGGTGACAGCCGTGTGTATCAGGCCGTTACTCAAGTCGGCATTGAACATGTAGAACGGGCGCTTGCCGATTACGAGGGGAAAAAGGGGGAGAGAAAATGAGCCGGACGGATCTAATTCAATTCGGAGCCATGATTCACGGTGTCGGCGGCACAACGGACGGCTGGCGTCATCCCGACGCCGATCCGACAGCAAGCACGAATGCGGCGTTTTACAGGCAAAAAGCGCAGACTGCAGAAAGAGGGCTGTTCAGCTTTGCTTTTATTGCGGACGGCTTGTTCATTTCTGAAAAGTCCATCCCGCATTTCTTAAATCGGTTTGAGCCGATCACTATCTTATCGGCGCTTGCCGCCTCTACAACCCATCTTGGTTTAATCGGCACATTTTCCACATCGTTCACTGAGCCGTTCACCATCGCAAGACAGCTGATGTCTCTTGACCATATCAGCGGCGGCCGGGCGGGCTGGAATCTCGTCACCTCTCCGCAGGCGGGAGCCGCGCGCAATCACAGCAAAGAAAGCCTTCCCGACCACAGCCGGCGCTATGCCATCGCCCAGGAACATGTGGACGTGGTGCGCGGTCTGTGGAATTCCTGGGAAGAAGATGCCTTCGTCCGCAACAAAGAAACCGGGCAGTTTTTTGACCCTGACAAACTGCATCGCCTGTATCACAAAGGCGAGTATTTTCAAGTGGAGGGCCCGCTGAATATCGGCCGGTCCAAACAGGGAGAGCCGGTCGTTTTCCAAGCGGGGTCTTCAGAAACCGGCCGGTCGTTTGCCGCGAGGAATGCAGATGCAGTCTTTACGCACTCCAATTCACTTGAGGAAACGAAAGCTTTTTATGATGATGTGAAGAAGCGGGCGGCGGATTACGGCCGGGACGCTACCAAGCTGCGGATCTTTCCGGGAATCAGTCCGATTATAGCCGGCTCACAAGAAGAAGCGGAAGCGAAATACCAAGAATTCGCCGAGCTGATTCCCATAGAGAACGCCGTTAAATATGTGGCCAGATTTTTTGACGATTATGATCTGAGCCGTTTTCCGCTGGATGAGCCGTTTCCTGATTTGGGCGACGTCGGGAAAAACGCGTTTCAAAGCACGACAGACCGTATCAAAAGGGAGGCGAAAGCCCGGAATCTTACGCTGCGTCAAGTGGCGCGCGAAGCCGCGTTTCCGCGAACCCATTTTATCGGCACACCGGAACATGTGGCATCATTAATTGAAACATGGTTTCAGCGGGAAGCGGCGGACGGGTTTATCATTCACTCTGACATCCCCGGCATGCTTGAAGCTTTTGTGGATCATGTCATACCGATCCTCCAGGAAAAGGGGCTGTACCGAAAAAGCTATCCGGCGGATACACTGCGGGGGAATCTCGGGTTGGATATTCCGGTCTGTAAATCAAATCCGATGTTGAGCAGAAACTAAATGTTTCTGCTTTTTCTGCTGCTTGCCATTCCCGTCATTAAAGGGATCCCGCCAGCATTTTGGATAAGAAAAGAGCCGATTTACCCCGTTAACCGTTAAGAGTAAATCGGCTCTTTATTATTTAAAAGACGTAAGGAATGAAAACCTGCTGAATGCAATCCTTCAAACTTATATTCCTTAAGAAATTGTTATAAAAATAAGTTAAATCTTTAAGAGGTTAGCAATATTTCCGCCTAGTACTCGTTGTACGACTTCTTCACTTGAAGCATGGCGTTCAACTGCCAACTTATTTAGGAATGGATCACCATATGGAAAATCAGAACTAAATAAAGTTTTCTCTGGGAGTTCTTTTATAGCCAAAGATAATGCATAGGTTGTATAAAATGCAGAGATATCCAGGTAGGCGTTCTTTGTTTCTTTTGTTAATGCAATAACTTGCAGCCAATGAATTCCTCCCAAATGGCCATAGATTACAGGGACAGTGGGATATTTTCGAGTTAAAGCGAACAATTCCCGAATATCATTTAAATTGAGTGGATGGAATGTATGCACCCAAATCGGAAAGGAATTATAATCACTAGCTGCCTGGAATACAGGCTCAAGCATTTTAATTTGACCTGAACCAAGGGTGAATTCTCCAAGTCCCTTCATTTTATAATCTTTTACAATCTTCTCAACCCAATCATGCAGTTCTCCGGAGGAACTTAAAAGGGGAACTGATCCAAATCCAATAAAACGGTCAGGATATTTTGCGATAGCATCCCTCAATTCTTCTAAAGCTTTTGATCGTGCTTCTAGGGGATTTATTTCGTTATTTAAAATTTGATTCAGTACATCCATTTCCTGAATAAATTCATCGTAGCTTTCACTTTTTTCTGGATGAACAAGCGTAGAGAATAAAATAGTTTTATCTATCCCGCTTGAATCCATCATTTCAATGTGTTTTTCTACAGGTAGAACTACGTGGGCATGACTATCAATGATCATTTTTTACTCTCCTTCCAATAAATTGGCTGACAGCTGATTTCGTCTTTTAGAAAATACTTCAGTAGCTATTGTTAAAATGGTATTTAATGCGACAGGAAAGCCTGCATAAATTAACATTTGCATCATAGCTTCCACAATTTCTTCTTCGGTCCATCCGACATTTAAAGCTCCGTTAATATAAAATTTTAATTGTTCCGTATTTCCTAAAGCAGTTAGACCAGCAACTGCTGCAAGAAGGCGGGATTTTAAATCTAATCCTGGTCTGGAAAAAATTTGACCGTAATTAAATTCCACAGCCAAAGTTCCCAAGTCAGGTGCTGCTGAATCTTTAAAACTGTTCACGATATTTTGATAGTTGTGCGGATCTATTTTTGATAGAACTTCCAATCCCTTTTTGTAGTTTTCTGTATTTTCAGACATTAGATATGACTTCCTTTCTCGAATTCTCTATTTTTTACTGTTCTTTTTTTAGGTAAGCTAAATAAGGAACTAAAAGCAATACCTATCATGAGTATCCCAACTGTACATACTCCATACCAATGCCATTTGCTCCAAGCAAGTACACCTAGATATGATCCTAAAGATCCGCCTAAGAATGTAGATACCATGTATAAACCATTTAATCTGCTTCTCTTTTCAGGAGATAGTTGAAAGATAGCAGCTTGACAAGCAACTTGATTTGCTTGCGTGCCAACTGTTACTAATAGTGCGCCAAGAATTAATCCCGGTAACCAATATCCTAAGAATATTAAGGTCAGAAAAGCGATTAAAGAAATAAACATACATAAGGTATTAGCAAATTTTGATCCTTTTTTATCGATCACCCGGCCAATCATGGGAGTTGCAAAGGCTCCAGCTATTCCCACTAAACCTATTAAACCTGCCGCGGTGCTCCCATAAGAATACGGAGAAGTATTTAATAAAAAAATAAGAGTTGTCCAGAAGGCACTAAAGGAACCAAACATCATTCCTTGACTCAGGCAAGCTTTTTGCAACACTTTTTCTTTTTTAAATAACGGGCCTAAAGATGCAAGTAATGTTTTATACTGCATTGCATGATTTCCTTTGCTTTTTGGAAGATACATTGCCATTAAAATGATCATTATCATTGTGCCAGCAAAAGAAGCCCAATACATTGATCTCCATCCAAAATGGGAATCTGCAAAACCACTGATAAATCGAGCGCCTAAAATCCCACACACTAAGCCAATGGCAACATTCCCTAACACTTTTCCTCTGTTCTCTTCTGAAGCTAAATTAGCAGCAAGAGGAACAATAATTTGAGGGACTATGGTAACAAATCCAAGAATTAAGTTTGCTGCAATCAGCCACGTTACATTCATTGATAAAGCAGTTGCGGCTAAAATTATACATACAATAGATAATAAACTTAGGATCAATTTTCTCCGTTCAAAAATGTCACCTAATGGTACCAATAAAAGATTTCCCAATGCATATCCCACTTGAGTTAAAGTTGCTACAATTCCTATATAGTTTTCAGAAACGTGAAAAGTATTTGCCATACTGACTAAGAGCGTTTGATTTAAATAGACATTAGCTACTGTAAAACCACATGCTGCAGCCATGAGGAGAACTAATCCTTTTGGGAAAGGCTCAGCCCTATTTTTGAAAACCATAAAACTCACCTCCTTCATTTATTAGAATAGATGAAGGTTTATAATGGGAATAGGAGTGTGTTTATCCTATTATTAAAACTACTACTTATAAGGGGAGAAGTTCATGTTAAGTGACAAAGAAAGAAGGAAAGAACTAGGGGATTTCTTAAAAACACGACGGGCGCGATTATCTCCTCAAGACTTTGGTTTACCTATTGGTCCGCGCAGAAAAACAGAAGGACTGCGCCGAGAAGAAGCAGCTCAGCTGGCAGGAATAGGAGTAACCTGGTATACATGGTTAGAGCAAGGGCGTGATATACAGGTATCTTCAGACGTATTGGAGGCTATTTCGCGTGTATTCAGGTTAAATGAAGAGGAAAAAGAGCATCTATTTTTATTAGCAAATCGGCCATTGCTATCTAAGGTGGGAAGACCTCTCGTTGAAAGTGTAAATAGCGTCCTGAAAAATGTATTGAGTCAATTAGAATACTGCCCTACATATGTAACCGACGAAAAATTGAACATAGTAAGCTGGAATAAAGCTGCTGCCGTGGTTTTTGGTGACTTTAATAAAATGAATGATCGAGATCGTAATGCAGTCTGGCGTTGCTTTACGTCTAAAGAATACCGAGACCTCTTTCTTAATTGGGAAGATCATGCGCAACGCTTGATTGCTCAATTTCGTTTAGCCTATACACGTTTTGTCGGTGATGAGTGGTTCAAAGATATCATTAAAGAACTTACCAATAAGAGCCCTGAGTTTCGTAATTGGTGGTCCAAACATGAAGTTCTAGGTACTCCTTGCGGCAAAAAAACACTGCTGCATCCTTTAGTTGGAGAAATGATTATGGATCATATTACTCTTCAAGTGTACGATGCCCCTGAACTAAAATTAACCATTTACCAACCTCGCCAAGAAGGTGAAACAGAACAGAAAATGAAGCATTTGTTAAACTGGCAAGCAGACCTGCAATAAAAGAGTGTGATAAATTCGAACGTATGAAGCGGAATTCGTTTGTCTCTAATATAAGAGCAGGAACATTTTGCATGGATAAATTCCACACAACTGTCTGAAATGAAACAGCCGATTTAGGCTTAACATGGTCAAAATCGGTCTTTTCTTTGTCGAAATTTGCTTAACGCGGGTTTTTTTCGATTTGCTGGAGGTACTTCTTGCAGCCTTTTTTAAAAAATACACTGATTTCGAGATATTATTGTTGCGAAAAGATTTTTTTGTAACTATAATTATTACAGAACTGATCAGTATAAAAAAACATTCATATTTCATAATAAATGTGTGTGTAATCTGAAAACGAAAGGGCTGTTTACAATGGCAAAAGTACTTTATATCACTGCTCATCCTCATGATGAAAAGACATCTTACAGCATGGCGACAGGAAAAGCGTTTATCGATTCTTATAAAGAATCAAACCCGAATGATGAGGTTGTACATATCGACCTTTACAAAGAGAACATTCCTCATATCGATGCGGATGTATTCAGCGGCTGGGGAAAACTTCAATCCGGCACAGGTTTTGACGAGCTTTCTGAAAACGAAAAAGCGAAAGTCGGCCGTCTGAACGAGCTGAGCGATCAATTCGCGTCAGCTGACAAATACGTATTCGTCACACCGCTTTGGAACTTCTCATTCCCGCCTGTTATGAAAGCGTACCTTGATTCTGTGGCTGTAGCCGGAAAATCATTCAAATATACAGAGCAAGGCCCGATCGGTCTGTTGACAGACAAAAAAGCGCTTCACATTCAGGCGCGCGGAGGCTATTACTCTGAAGGACCGGCGGCTGATATGGAAATGGGCCACCGTTACATCGGCATCATGATGAACTTCTTCGGCGTTCCTTCTTTTGACGGATTAATCGTTGAAGGCCATAATGCTGAACCGGATAAAGCACAGCAAATTAAAGAAGATGCGATTGCCCGCGCGAAAGAAGCCGGAAAATCATTCTGATCTTAAAAAAACCCCCCCGCCGTACGGCTGGGAGGTTTTTCATATTAAAGGGCAATCGTCCGTTTTTGTTCGCTGCTTCTCATCGCCGCTTCAATGACACGGATGACATCGATGCCTTCTTTTGCCGTAACGGGAAGCGGTTTTCCGTTTAAGATGCTGTCTGCCAGCAGTTTGTAGTACGTAAGGTAAGAGCCGTTCTCAGAGGGGATTGTTTCTGTATGCCGTTTTTCATCCGCTGCGATTGTCAGCTCTCCGAAGTTGTCAGGATCATCGGCGCCCCAGCTGTCGTCAATCGGCTTTTTGCCCGCTGAAAGCGCATCTTCCTGTCCATCCATTCCGTATTTGATAAAGCTTGCATTCCGACCGTGAATCTGATAGCGCGGGCCGCTTGCCGCATTCATGGAGCCGGATTGAAGAATGACCTGAAGTTTGCCGTAATGGAGCGCGGCCAGAAAATTATCAACGGTTTCACTGTTGTCCCGCTGTTTCATCACATGTGCGGTGACGGATTCCGGCATTCCGAAAAGCAGAAGTGTCTGGTCAATAATATGTGAACCGAGATCATACAGCGTTCCCGTGGCGGGTCCGTTCTTTTCGCGCCATTTTTCCTGTACAACCGGGTTGTATAGATCGTAGCTGACTTGATATGTATGAATGTCTTGAAGCGCCCCGTCCCGAATCAGCTTTTGTATCGTTAAAAAGTCATTGTCCCAGCGCCGGTTGTGGTACACGCTCAGTAAGACGCCTTTATTTTCAGCCGTTCTTCTCAGCTCCTCCGCTTCTGCTGAAGTCGCCGTCATCGGTTTTTCCACGACGGTGTGTTTTCCCGCCAGAAGACATTTCATCGCTGATTCATAATGCGTTCCGCTCGGTGTCGTGACGATGACGAGATCAATGTCAGGATCACCGGTAATGTCTTCAATCGCGCGCACGGCTTCAGCCCCCGGCAGATCACGTTTGACCTCATCCGTTCTGGACGTCATGACTTTTTTGATCTGATAATCATCAAGGACGTCCAAAAGCGGCGCATGAAAAACTTTACCCGACAAACCATATCCCAATATGCCAACTTGTATCGTTTTCAATGAGTTTCCCCCTCTTGATAAGTGATAACATTATATACCCCGCGGGTGTACTGGTAAAACTTGTGTGTTGAAAATTTTTTACACCGGATTTTCAAGTCTGTATAATGAAGATAACGAAGAAAAAAACCGAGGTGGAAAATGGACAAACATACCGAGCATCAATCGTTAAATCATAAAAGCGCCAAGGAAAAAGACCAGATCCTGAACCGGCTGAAACGGATTGAAGGCCAAGTCAGGGGCATTCAGAATATGGTGGATAACGAACGATACTGCGTGGATATTCTCGTGCAGATTTCAGCCGTACAGGCGGCCATGCAGAAAGTCGCGTTTCATCTGCTGGAAGATCACGCCCATCACTGCGTAGCCGGCGCCATTGAGAGCGGAAACGGGGAGCAGGCGATTGCCGAGCTGCTTGATGTTGTGAAAAAAATCGCAAAATCGTAAAATAAAATGTTTTGAAATACCCTACAGGGGTATGGTAACATGAAGAAGAAAAAACAAGACGTGGAGGGAATCATCATGGAACAAAAAACACTGCAAGTCGAAGGCATGTCATGTCAGCACTGCGTCAAAGCAGTAGAGACCGGAGTAGGAGAACTGAACGGAGTGACGGCGGTTCAGGTGAAATTGGAAGCCGGACAGGTGGATGTGACGTTTGATGAGAACAAAGTCTCCGTATCAGATATAAAAGACGCGATTGAAGATCAAGGTTATGACGTCGTATAGGATTTATCGCGCTGCGGAAACGGGCGCGGTTTTCTTTTATCATAATTATACCCCCATGGGGTTTATGGAGAGAGATGAGGACATTGAGTGAACCGAAAGAAATGACCATTCAAGTGGGGGGCATGACATGCGCCGCCTGCGCTTCAAGAATTGAAAAAGGGCTGAAACGGATGGACGGCGTCAATGACGCTTCCGTCAATCTTGCGCTTGAGACTTCAAACATTTCCTATCACCCTGACAAAATCGAAGCAAGCGCCATAAAAGAAAAAATTGAAAAACTCGGCTATCACGTCGTGACGGAAAAAGCCGAGTTTCAGATTGAAGGCATGACGTGCGCCGCTTGCGCCAACCGGATTGAAAAGCGCCTGAACAAAATAGGGGGTGTTGTGAGCGCACCGGTGAATTTCGCCCTGGAAACGGTCACCGTTGAATACAATCCGAAAGAGGTGACACCGAAAGAACTGAAAGAGACCGTGGCAAAACTCGGCTACCGATTAGAAAAAAAGGAAGCGGACGGCCAAGACGGCGGATTATCTCAAAAGGAGAAAGAGCAGCGAAAACAGCTGATCAGGCTGATATTTTCTGCCGTTCTCTCATTTCCGCTTCTATGGTCGATGGTCAGCCATTTTTCTTTTACTTCTTTTATCTGGATGCCGGATATCCTGATGAATCCGTGGCTGCAATTCGCGCTTGCCACCCCGGTGCAGCTCGTCATCGGCTGGCCTTTTTATATGGGAGCGTATAAGGCGCTGAGAAACAAAAGCGCCAACATGGATGTTCTCGTGGCGCTCGGAACGACGGCCGCTTACGCATACAGCCTGTACATGACGATTGCGTCTCTCGGAGGAGACGGACATGTTGAGGGGCTTTATTATGAAACGAGCGCCATTTTGCTGACTTTGATTTTGCTTGGAAAGCTTCTAGAGATGAAAGCAAAAGGCCGCTCATCAGAAGCGATTAAAAAGTTAATGAAGCTTCAGGCGAAGACGGCGGCGGTTGAGCGGGAAGGGAAGGTACAGGTGATTCCGATTGACAAGGTCCGGACGGGGGATATCGTATATGTGAAACCGGGAGAACGTGTTCCTGTCGATGGCGAAGTGATTGAAGGACATTCCGCAATTGATGAATCGATGATTACGGGGGAGAGCATGCCTGTTGATAAGTCTCCCGGAAGCACCGTCACCGGGGCGACGATCAATGCAAACGGCTTTCTCAAAATCAGAGCGGTGAATGTCGGGAAAGATACCGCGCTTGCACACATTATTAAAATCGTGGAAGAAGCCCAAGGGTCAAAAGCCCCCATTCAGCGGCTCGCGGATCACATTTCAGGCATTTTCGTTCCGATTGTGCTGGGGCTGGCCGTGCTGACTTTTCTCATTTGGTATGTATGGGCCGCGCCGGGACAGTTTTCTGAAGCGATCGGCAAATTCATCGCCGTGCTTGTCATTGCCTGTCCGTGCGCACTCGGGCTCGCCACTCCGACGAGCATTATGGCGGGCTCCGGCCGCGCAGCTGAATTCGGCATTCTTTTTAAAGGCGGAGAGCATTTAGAAAAAACACAGCGTCTGACGACCATCGTACTGGATAAAACAGGAACGGTGACAAACGGCAGACCGGTTCTGACAGATGCCGTACCGGCAGCGGGAATGAACGAAGAGGAACTCCTGCGGCTGGCGGCGGCCGCCGAAACGGGATCAGAGCACCCGCTTGGAGAAGCCATCGTTTCAGGAGCCGAAAAACGGGGGATTGCCATCCCAAAAATCACCCGGTTCCAAGCCCGGATCGGTTCGGGGATATATGCCGAGGCTGACGGCAGAACGATTCTTGCCGGATCAAGACGGCTGATGGAATCAGAACACATCGAACATGAGGCGCTGCTTCCTCACATGGCCCGCTTGGAGGCGGAAGGAAAAACGGTGATGCTTATTGCGGCAGACGGCAAAGCGGCGGGGCTTATCGCAGTCGCCGATACAATCAAAGACACATCTCCGGCCGCGGTGAAACGCCTGAATGATATGGGGCTTGACGTCATCATGATGACCGGTGACAACAAAAAGACCGCGGAAGCCATTGCAAAAGCCGCGGGCATCGGCAGCGTGATCGCCGAAGTGCTTCCCGAACAAAAGGCAGCGGAAATTTCCCGGCTGCAAAAAGAAGGCCGGCGCGTGGCGATGGTCGGTGACGGCATCAATGATGCTCCGGCGCTGGCTGTGGCCGATATCGGAATGGCCATCGGCACCGGCACAGATATCGCAATGGAAGCAGCCGATATTACGCTGATCCGCGGTGACCTGAACGGCATTGCCGACGCCATCGGCATGAGCAGGCTGACCATGAGAAACATCAAGCAGAATTTAGGCTGGGCATTGGGATACAACAGCATCGGCATTCCGATTGCGGCGGCCGGCTTTCTGGCCCCGTGGGTGGCAGGCGCTGCCATGGCGTTCAGCTCAGTATCGGTCGTCCTTAATGCTTTGCGTTTACAGAAGGTGAAACAAGACAAAATGGGCTGATGCCTGTTTTGTCTTTTTTATTGACACTTTATTCAAAGCCTGCATATAATAGAGAAAACACATATATGAGTATATGTTCATATATATAAATTCGTTTAGCTGTATTGATGTTATGGGAATCCTATTACGGAAAGTAGGGTGAGTCGAAAATGAAATCAGCCAAAGGTGAATTTGTATTAGACGGACTTGATTGCAGCAACTGTGCAAAAAAAATAGAAAACGGCGTAAAAGCCATTGACGGCATAGACGGCTGTGCTGTCAATTTTGCGGCAAGCACCATCACGGTCTCAGCCGGCGGCAAAAACGAGCAATGGATGAAAGATGAGGTTGCGAAAAAAGTAAAGTCCATTGATCCTCATGTGACCGTTCGTTCGAAGCACGAAGACAAACCCGGCGAGGATGAATACCGCAAAAAGCTGCAGCTGATGTTAGTGAGATTGGGAGCGGGAGCCGTTTTGGCCGTCATCGCTTACTTCGCACACACGGGCGCCGTCCTTGAGTTTCTGCTCTTTTTTGCTTCATATTTGATTATCGGCGGCGATATCGTAGCCAGAGCGGGAAAAAACATTGTCCGCGGCCAGGTATTTGATGAGCATTTTCTGATGGCGCTTGCCACGATCGGCGCATTTATGATTCATCAGTATCCGGAAGGCGTCGCGGTCATGCTGTTCTACCAAATCGGTGAACTGTTTCAGGGAGCGGCCGTCAGCCGATCCAGAAAATCGATCAGCGCGTTATTGGACATCCGTCCTGAGTACGCCAATGTGAAAACGGAAAACGGCATGACTGCCGTTCCGCCGCAGGACGTCAAAGTCGGACAGGTCATCGTCGTGAATCCCGGAGAACGGATTCCGTTGGACGGAAAGGTGCTGAGCGGTTCTTCGATGGTTGATACATCCGCTTTAACGGGCGAATCCGTGCCAAGAAAAGCGGAGCCGGGGCAAGATGTGATGGCCGGATTTATGAATCAGAACGGCGTGCTTCATATTGAAACCTCTAAAGGATATGAAGACTCTGCCGTGTCAAAAATATTGGATCTGGTCGAAAATGCGGCCGGACGCAAAGCGAAAACGGAAAACTTTATTACGAAGTTTGCCAAGTACTATACACCGGCCGTTGTCATTGTTGCGGTGCTTCTCGCCTTTTTACCGCCGCTTCTCGTGCCTTCAGCCGCGCTATCCGACTGGGTGTACCGCGCGCTGATTTTCCTTGTGATTTCTTGTCCGTGCGCACTCGTCGTCTCCATTCCGCTCGGGTTTTTCGGCGGTATCGGAGCTGCGTCTAAAGCAGGGGTGCTCGTGAAAGGAAGCAACTATTTAGAAGCGCTCAATCAGGTGGCATACGCCGTGTTTGATAAAACGGGAACCTTAACGAAAGGGAATTTCGCCGTTACTGATATCAAACCGGCGGCAGGGTTTACAAAAGACAGCCTGCTTCATGCGGCCGCGCTTGCGGAAGCCCATTCCAATCATCCGATTGCTTCTTCCATCCGTGAAGCTTACAATCAACCGCTCTCGGCTGAGGAGATTGAAGAATATGAAGAAATACCCGGACACGGCATTCGGGTGAAAACCGGCGGATCAACGATTTTAGCCGGAAATCAAAAACTGATGGCAAAAGAACAAATCGCTTCCGGCACAGCTGAAAACAACGGAACCGTCGTCTATGTCGCCGTTGATCAGCAGTATGCGGGGGCGATCGTGATCGCCGATGAAATCAAAGAGGACGCCAAACAGGCCATTGCCAATTTAAAAGCGCTCGGCGTGAAGCGGACAGTGATGCTGACGGGTGATTCAAAGCAGACCGGAGAAGCTGTCGGCCGAGAGCTCGGTATTGATGACGTGTACACAGAGCTTTTGCCGGGTGACAAGGTAGACCGCGTCGAAGAACTTGAAGCGGCGCTTTTACCGAATGAAAAACTGATGTTTGTCGGCGACGGGATTAATGATACGCCTGTGCTTGCCAGAGCTGACATCGGAGCTGCCATGGGGGCTCTCGGCTCTGATGCCGCCGTCGAAGCGGCCGATGTCGTCCTGATGACAGACCAGCCGTCAAAAGCAGCCGAAGCCATCCGGATTGCACGCCGAACACGCCGGATCGTCTGGCAGAACATCGGATTTGCTTTAGGCGTAAAAATCATTTTTCTCCTGCTTGGCGCATTCGGATTCGCCACCATGTGGGAAGCGGTCTTTTCAGATGTAGGCGTCACGCTGATCGCCGTTGCCAACGCGATGCGCGTCATGAGAGTGAAAGCGGAATAATTGTCAAAGATAATTCGTTTTTCAGGGTTTTCTTAAACAAGGTTGTCTTGGTAAAATAGAGAAGCGGGCCATCCGGCATCCGCTTCTTTTTTATTTTAAAAACAATGAGGTGTCTGAGTGAAAAAGAAACAATCGTCTGCGAAATTTGCGGTGATTCTGACGTTAATCGTTGTCGTTTTATTTGCGGCCATCGTAATTATTAACAACCAAACGGAAAAAGCGGGCGAAACAGTCGCCGAACAGCCTTCTATTAAAGGACAGCCCGTGCTCGGCAAAGACAGCGCGCCTGTTACGGTAGTTGAATTCGGAGATTACAAATGTCCGTCATGCAAAGTATTTAACAGCGATATCTTTCCGAAAATCAAAAAAGATTTTATCGATAAAGGCGACGTGAAATTTTCATTTGTGAACGTCATGTACCACGGAAGCGGCTCGCGTCTGGCGGCTCTTGCTTCAGAAGAAGTGTGGAAAGAAGACCCGGCATCATTCTGGGCATTCCATGAAAAGCTGTTTGAACAGCAGCCGTCAAGCGAACAGGAATGGGTCACGCCTGCATTGCTTGAAAAGACGGTCAAAAGCACCGCAAAAAAGGTTGATCCTGACAAGCTGAAGGAAAACCTTGATAAAGAGACATTTGCAAAAGAGCTGAAAGCTGACACTGACCTGAATGATAAATTAAACATAACGGCGACACCGACGATTTACGTAAATAACAAAGTGATTAAAAAATTCTCTGATTATGAGGAGATTTCAAAAACGATTAAGAAAGAGCTGAAAAATGAAAAATAGAATTGTATTTTTATATGCTTCTTGGGTGATAGCTCTTGCTGCCATGCTCGGCAGCCTTTATTTCAGCGAGATCAGAAAATTCATACCGTGCGAGCTGTGCTGGTATCAAAGAATTCTCATGTACCCGCTTGTCCTGATTTTAGGAATCGCCACCTTCCAGGGTGACACGCGCGTGAAAAAATACGTGCTGCCGATGGCCGTCATCGGCGCGTTTATATCGATCATGCATTACCTTGAGCAGAAGGTGCCCGGTTTTAGCGGCATCAAGCCGTGTGTCTACGGCGTGCCTTGCTCATCTGAATATATAAACTGGTTCGGTTTCATTACCATTCCTTTCCTGGCATTGACGGCATTTATTCTCATTATTATCTGCATGTGTTTTGTCAAAACGGAACGCACGGCAAAATAAAGAGCCTGCTCCATGGGAGCGGCTCTTTTTCTATTATTTGTACCAAGCTTTGTTTGTCGCAATCTGTCTGTTATGGGAGCTGTCCCAAATATCCACGGAATAGGCATAATCATAATTCATGACGCAGCGGATGCCGCTGCCTTGGGCGTCATGCTGAAGTCCGAAGTTATGGGAAAACTCGTGCTGTGCCGCTTTCGCCGTGTTGGCCGTTCCTTGATCAAGGTTCACGCTGAAAGCCGGGCCGCTCGGTTTGCCGTTATATACATACGCGATACCGCCGGCGTCAAAACTTGATTTTGCGGTAAAACCGACGACAAAATGATAATTTTGATTTCTGAAGCTGCCTTGGAGATTCGATAAAATCTGAGAACTGTTTGAGCCGGAGGAATTCCAAGCCTGCACGGCCTGTACGACGAAATCAATGTTGTGATCACGGTTAAAAGCAACATCCGCCTGCTCCACGATCTGGACGATTCGCGTTTGCCAGTCGCTGTATTTGGCGCGGTATTCAGCGTCCGCCACCGCCAGCACTCTGACCTTCTGGCTGCCCGTGCTGGCTTTAGTTGAGGCTTTATCCTGACTGACATTGGCATTGAATCGTTTCGTGCCGACCTGCTTGCCGTTTTCATCCAGAATTTTTGTGTCAACCGTCTGTTCGACTTGGACCGGGCCCTTCAGATCTTTAAAATGATCGGCTTTCGGAAGCGGGTCCGTATACACCGTTTTCGCCGGCTCCGCATGAGTGTGCGAATGCGTATGGCTTTCGGCTGACGGCAGTCCGGGAATTAATCCGGCGGCCAATAAAACAGGAAAAACAAGTGAACTGATTTTCATCTCATAACCCCCTTTTTGTTAGAGAAAGTATTCAATGAAACTTCCAATAAACCTCCCAAAATAGTATAAAATAGGTAAATGTTCTTGCTCCCAGCCGTTGCGAGTGAGGTTGTCCCGGATTAGGAATCAGAATCTTTCAAAAATAAGGTTGATTTTAAGAGAAAGCGATTATAAAATCTAATGGTCGTCAGAAAATTTAACAAATAAAAAGGAGCATATGGAATGGCCTGGGAGCTGCTTAGTGTAATCGGCATCATTGCGTTTGCGGTCAGCGGAGCGATTGTTGCGATGGAAGAGGAGTATGATATTTTAGGCGTGTACATCTTGGGGATTGTAACGGCGTTCGGCGGAGGAGCGATCCGAAATCTGCTGATCGGTGTTCCGGTCTCCGCCTTGTGGGAGCAAGGCGCGTTTTTTCAAATCGCTCTCGCATCAGTTACGATTGTCTTTTTGTTTCCGAAGCTGCTGTTAAGACATTGGAGTAAATGGGGCAACCTATCCGATGCCATCGGGCTTTCGGCGTTTGCCATCCAAGGCGCTTTATATGCCGTGAAAATGGGCCATCCGCTCAGTGCGGTGATTGCGGCAGCGGTCCTCACCGGCAGCGGGGGCGGCATCATACGGGATTTGCTCGCGGGCAGGAAGCCGCTTGTGCTCAAGGCGGAAATTTATGCAGTCTGGGCCGCGCTCGGAGGGTTAATCGTGGGCCTCGGCTGGGCCGGGGATGCCGCCGGTTTGTATGTGCTGTTTCTTGTGCTTGTGGCATGCCGCATCTGCAGTTATGTGTTCAGGTGGCGCCTGCCGAATCGTTCCTATCATATAGATCAGTAAAAAACCGATTTCACAAACGAAATCGGTTTTTTTTCATAACGGCTTCTGATAAAAAAAGACGCCCGATATGATAAGAAAAAGGGTATTTGACCATAATGCTGAATAATATGTTGCATATATGTTTGTATGATGAAAGCCGGATTTGTCAGCTTGATGTCGGAGGTGCCGCTGATGGCAAAACGTGATAAAGAGTGGAAAGAAGAGCAGGAAAGAATCAATTTTGTCATGAAGGAACTGGAACAGAAACAAACTCATCTTGAAGCCTCATCGGGCGGATTGAAGCAGGATATTGTCGGGCTGAGAAAAACGTTTTGGGATGATGTCACCGTGAATATGGATGACGCCCACGAAGCGGCTGAGACATTTTCAAGCATTAAACAGCAGGCAGAAATGCTTTCAGAACGTGAACGGACGCATCGGCTTCAATACCGGCAGCTTCAAAAAATCCAAAAGCTGAAAACCTCTCCTTACTTCGGCCGTGTCGATTTTACGGAAAAAGGGGAGTCCTCTTCCGAGCGGATTTATATCGGGCTGACTTCTTTGATGGATGAAAACAACGAGCAATTTCTCATTTATGATTGGCGCGCGCCCATCTCATCTCTTTACTATCAATATTCCCCGGGAAAAGCCCGCTATGAAGTTCCCGAAGAAACGATAGAAGGAGACATCACACTGAAGCGGCAGTTTATCATTAAAAAAGGGACGCTTAAAGCGATGTTTAACACGGATATGACGATTGGTGACGAAATGCTGCAAGAGGTGCTGAGCGGGCATTCCGGACAGCATATGAAAAACATCGTGTCAACCATCCAAAAAGAACAGAACGAAATCATCCGGGATGAAAAAAGCAAATATCTCATTGTTCAGGGAGCCGCCGGAAGCGGGAAAACATCCGCGGCGCTTCAGCGGGCCGCTTACTTGCTGTACCGCGGGCGCGGGGTGCTTGATGCCCGTCAGATTGTATTGTTTTCCCCGAACATTTTGTTCAACAGTTATGTGTCCGCCGTATTGCCGGAATTGGGAGAAGAGAATATGGAGCAGGCCACCTTTCAGGAATATATCATCCGCCGGCTCGGACGAAAGTTTGATTGTGAAAGCCCGTACGAGCAGCTTGAATATTGCCTGACTGAACAAATTCAGGACGCACTTTCCGTAAGGCTCGCAGCCATTGCTTACAAAGCGTCATCAGCTTTCCAGGCCATGATTGACCGCTACGCCTGCTCGCTTTCCGGCTCTGGCCTGATGTGTAAACAGATCAGCTTCCGGGGAGACATCCTGATTTCAAAAGAACGGATTGAAGCCTATTTTTATTCGCTTGATCAGCAGCTGCCGATTCCGAACAGAGCGGAGCTGACAGCGGAATGGCTTCTCGCGGAAATCAGCGCTCTCGAAAAAAAGGAGCGTAAGAAGGAATGGGTCTTGCAGGAGAGCGAGCTGCTTGATAAGGAAGACTATGCTGAGGTTTATCAAACACTCAAGAAGCAGGCGGCAGATGATGAACCTGCATTTGACGACCATCAGCGCGAACAGCGGCTGCTTGGCGCCATTATTGTCGGCAAAGCCTTTAAACCGATTAAGCAGGCCGTCAGACGGCTCGGCTTTCTCGATATAAAACGGATGTATCTCCGGCTGTTTTCAGACTGGGGAGCTGATGAAAAGCCCGATCATTGGGAGAGCATCGGCGCTTTGACCAGAAACGCATTTGCAGAACGGTCACTTCCGTATGAAGATGCCGCTCCGTATCTGTATTTGCAGGATCTGTTAGAAGGAAAAAGAAAAAACACACAAATGAAGCACGTCTTCATTGATGAAGCGCAGGATTATTCCCCATTTCAGCTCACGTATATTCAAAGCATCTTCCCAGCGGCAAAGATGACGGTGCTCGGTGATGTCAGCCAGTCGATTTATGCCCACACCATTACGGGCCCTTCTTCCCTCGCCGGCTGCTTTCGCAATGGTGCAGAAAAGTATGTCAGCCTGAAGCGGACTTACAGATCGACGCGGCAGATTGTTGAATTTACGAAAGCGCTGCTGGCTGACGGCGATGACATTGAGCTTTTTAACCGGAACGGGGAAAAACCGCGTGTTTTGCGGACGGATACAGAAAATGCGCGGCAGGAACAATTGGCGGATACAATCCGGGAGCTCAGACAAAAAGGCTGGGAGACGGTCGCCGTCATCTGCAAAACGGCCGCGGAAGCCAAAAAAGTGTTTCAGGCGGTCAGCGCCGAGAGCGGTGTCCGCTTGATCAATAAAGAAAACCAGCCTTTTCAAAAAGGGGTATGCGTCATTCCCGTTTATTTGGCAAAAGGCATTGAGTTTGACGCCGTCATTGCCGCTGATGCCTCTGCTGCCCAGTACAAAAGCGAACATGACCGTAAGCTGTTATATACGGCCTGTACGCGGGCGATGCATCATCTGACCGTATTGTCTCCGGGAGAACACTCTCCTTTTATTAAAGAAGTGCCCGCCGGCTTATTCGTGTAAGCCCTTTGCCAAGTGCAAAGGGCTTTTTATCATTAGTAATCTTAATCGTTGTCATCATGATTATATATTTTACTTACATACAAACTTTCGGTAAAGTTTCAATTAGAATATTATTTTGACAATTCCTATAGAAATAACGTACGTTACGTTTAATTCCTTGTGAGGTGGATATCGTTGCAACTTCAGGTCATGAACAGTCCGTTTAATCAGGAGCAGGCAGAGCTCCTTAACCGCCTTCTGCCGACCTTGACAGAATCACAGAAAATCTGGCTGAGCGGTTATTTGGCTGCGGCCCGGTCCGAATCCGGTGAAACAGCCGCACCCGCTGCTCCGGCTCCTGCAGAAAGCCCGGCAGTCTCAAGAGAAGTGACCGTATTATACGGATCGCAAACGGGAAATGCGGAAGGTCTTGCGAAACAGACGGTAAAGACGCTTGAGGAACGGGGATTCCAGGTCACCGTCGCGTCGATGAACGATTTTAAGCCGAATAATCTGAAAAAAATAAACAATTTACTGATCGTTGTGAGCACGCACGGAGAAGGCGATCCGCCGGATAACGCGCTGGCCTTTCATGAATTTCTTCACGGCAGACGCGCGCCGAAGCTTGAAGCGCTCCGTTACTCCGTTTTGGCGCTCGGGGACAGCTCGTATGAATTTTTCTGCCAGACCGGCAAAGAGTTTGACGAGCGTCTTCAAGAGCTCGGCGGCACACAGCTTGCGCCGCGGGTTGATTGCGATCTTGATTATGATGAGCCGTTTTCTGAATGGCTTGACGCGGTCATCGGCGGTTTGAACGAAGGAGCGGGAAATCAAACAGCCGAAGCGCCTGCCGAGACGCCGGCTCTCGGTGAATCCGTTTATTCCAGAACGAACCCGTTTCGGGCGGAGGTTCTTGAGAACATCAATCTGAACGGACGCGGTTCGAATAAAGAAACACGCCATCTCGAGCTTTCGCTTGAAGGATCGGGCCTCGCGTATCAGCCCGGAGACAGCCTCGGCATCTATCCGGAAAATGATCCGGCGCTCGTTGATGAGCTGATCAATGAGCTGAAATGGGACCCAAAACAGGAAGTGGCGGTGAATAAACAAGGAGAGCGCCTCCCGCTGAAAGATGCGCTTACTTCTCATTTTGAAATAACCGTCTTAACAAAACCGTTCCTGCAAAAGGCCGCACAGTTTACGGCTGACCAAAAGCTGAGTGAACTTCTGGCCGAAGGAAACGAAGAGCAGCTGAAAGCATACATCAACGGCCGTGATCTGCTTGATCTCGTCCGGGATTTCGGTCCGTGGGAAGCGACAGCGGAAGACTTTCTTTCCATCCTGCGTAAAATGCCGGCCCGGCTCTATTCGATCGCAAGCAGTTTAGAAGCGAATCCGGAAGAGGTGCATCTGACAATCGGAGCGGTCAGATATGACGCGCACGGCAGAGAACGAAAAGGCGTCTGCAGCATTCTTTGTGCGGAAAGACTCCAGCCGGGAGATACGCTTCCGATATACATTCAGCACAACCAAAACTTCAAGCTGCCGGAAAACCCGGATACACCGGTCATTATGGTCGGGCCGGGGACAGGCATCGCGCCGTTCCGTTCCTTTATGCAGGAGCGTGAAGAAACCGGAGCTGAGGGGAAAACATGGCTGTTTTTCGGGGATCAGCACTTTGTCACTGATTTTCTGTACCAGACGGAATGGCAAAAATGGCTGCAAAACGGTGTTCTCACAAAAATGGACGTCGCTTTTTCCCGGGATTCGGAGGAAAAGGTATATGTGCAGCACCGCATGAAAGAACAAAGCAAAGAGTTGTATGAATGGCTGCAGCAGGGAGCCGCCGTATACATCTGCGGTGATGAACAGCATATGGCGCATGACGTGCACCAGGCGCTTCTCGATATCATTCAGGAAGAAGGCGGCATGAGCCGTGAAAAAGCGGAAAGCTTCCTGGCAGACATGCAGCAGAAAAAACGCTACCAGCGTGACGTATATTGATTTTGGTTTGAAAGGAGCTTATTCAGCATGGTGAACAACATTTTAAAAGCGCCGGAAGGCCCTCCAAGTGATGTTGAGGAAATTAAAGAAAAAAGTGATTATTTGCGCGGCACATTGAAAGAAGTCATGCTCGACCGGATTTCAGCCGGCATCCCGGACGAAGACAACCGGCTGATGAAGCATCACGGAAGCTACTTGCAGGATGACCGCGATCTCCGTAATGAACGTCAAAAACAAAAGCTTGAACCGGCTTACCAGTTCATGCTGCGCGTTCGGATGCCAGGCGGCGTGTCAACTCCGGAACAATGGCTTGTCATGGATGAACTGGCGCAAAAATACGGAAACAATACATTGAAGCTGACAACGCGTGAAACGTTCCAAATGCACGGAATTTTAAAATGGAACATGAAAAAAACGATTCAGAAAATCAATGCGGCGCTGCTTGATACCATTGCGGCCTGCGGAGATGTCAACCGAAACGTCATGTGCGCTTCAAATCCGCACCAGTCTGAAATTCATGCGGAAGTATACGAATGGTCGAAGAAATTGAGCGATGACCTTCTTCCGCGCACGAGAGCCTATCATGAAATCTGGCTTGATGAGGAACGTGTGGCGGGCACTCCTGACACGGAAACGGAACCGATGTACGGGCCGCTGTACCTGCCGCGGAAATTCAAAATCGGAATCGCCGTGCCTCCGTCCAATGATATCGATGTCTTTTCTCAAGATCTCGGCTTCATTGCCATCGTGGAGGAAGGCCGTCTTATCGGATTCAACGTTGCAATCGGCGGCGGTATGGGAATGACGCACGGCGATACGGCCACTTATCCGCAGCTTTCAAAAGTCATCGGCTTCTGCAAACCGGAGCAGCTGTATGATGTAGCGGAAAAAACCATTACGATTCAGCGCGATTACGGAAACCGTTCCGTCAGAAAGAATGCCAGATTCAAGTACACTGTTGACCGTCTCGGGCTGGAAAACGTAAAAGCCGAGCTGGAAAACCGCCTCGGCTGGCAGCTGGATGAAGCGAAACCTTATCATTTTGACCATAACGGCGACCGTTACGGATGGGTGAAGGGTGTAAAAGGTAAATGGCACTTTACGATGTTTATCGAAGGCGGCCGCGTCACGGACTATGAGAATTACAAGCTGATGACGGGATTACGTGAAATCGCCAAAGTCCATACGGGAGATTTCCGTCTCACCTCTAATCAAAACCTGATTATAGGCAATGTCTCGAGCCAGAAAAAGAAACAAATCAGCGCATTAATCGAACAATACGGTCTGACAGACGGCCGGCAGCATTCCGCCCTCCGCCGCAGTTCAATGGCTTGCGTCGCGCTTCCGACATGCGGGCTCGCCATGGCCGAAGCCGAGCGCTATCTGCCGAAATTGATTGATAAGATTGAAGACATTGTTGACGAAAACGGGCTGCGGGATGAAGAAATCACCATCCGTATGACCGGATGCCCGAATGGCTGCGCCCGCCATGCGCTCGGCGAAATCGGATTTATCGGAAAGGCGCCCGGAAAATATAATATGTATTTAGGAGCGGCGTTTGACGGCAGCCGTTTGAGCAAAATGTACCGGGAAAATATCGGTGAAGAGGAAATTCTGAGTGAGCTTCGCACCATTCTCCCGCGCTACGCGAAAGAGCGTGAGGAAGGCGAACACTTCGGCGATTTCGTCATCCGCGCCGGCATCATTAAAGCGACGACAGACGGCACGAATTTTCACGAATAAGATGAGCACTTAAAACCAAGGATAGAGACACACTGACGGTGCGTTCTCTATCCTTTACTAAGAAGCATAAACGCTGCACCGCGTCATGAAACAGATGACGCAGCTTGCGAAAAAGCCTGTTTTCAGAGAAAACAGGCTTTTTCTTTTTCCGGAAAAAATGTAGCTGAAGGCAAAAAAAGTTCCCCGTGAGCACGTTATGAGAAATTTTAAATAAAAACGGGTAAAATAAAAGAAGAATGGTTGCGTGCGGAAAATATATTGAATCTGCCCGATCATCGGCTCCGGCCTTTGGCAAAGGCAGAGATCAGGCAATAATGATATGATGCAGCAGATGAAGGAGGTCATGCTTTGGACATATTTTTAGTCGTACTCGTACTTTTAACCATCATCGCGATCTCAAATATCGTAAATCGGTTTGTCCCCTTTATCCCGGTGCCTTTGATTCAGGTGGCGCTCGGTATCATTGCGGCGTCATTTCCGCAGGGGCTTCACTTTGAACTGAATACCGAATTGTTTTTTGTTTTGTTTATCGCTCCGCTGCTTTTTAACGATGGAAAACGGACGCCGCGTGCGGAACTTTGGAATTTAAGAGCGCCGATTCTGCTGCTTGCGCTCGGGCTCGTGTTTGCCACGGTGATTGTCGGCGGTTACACGATTCATTGGATGATTCCGAGCATTCCGCTGGCTGCCGCGTTCGGGCTGGCGGCGATACTGTCACCGACTGACGTTGTCGCGGTCAGCGCGCTGTCAGGGCGAGTGAAGATGCCAAAAGGCATTCTGCGTCTCCTTGAAGGAGAAGGACTGATGAATGACGCATCCGGCCTGGTCGCTTTTAAATTTGCGATTGCGGCTGCCGTGACGGGCGCATTTTCGCTGGCGCAGGCCGCCTTCAGTTTCGTTCTGATTTCAGCCGGCGGTTTACTCAGCGGTGTCGTCATTTCTTTTTTGATTATCCGTTTCCGGCTGTTTTTGCGCCGCCTCGGCATGCAGGATGTCACGATGCATATGCTGATTCAAATTCTGACGCCGTTCGTCATCTATCTCGCGGCTGAAGAAATCGGCGTTTCCGGCATTTTAGCTGTTGTGGCCGGCGGCATCACGCATGCGGTGGAGCAGGACCGTCTTGAATCAACGATGGTCAAACTGCAAATCGTCTCTTCAAGTACGTGGAATATTATTTTGTTCATTCTGAACGGTCTTGTTTTCGTTATTTTAGGGGCGCAAATACCGGATGTGGTCTCCGTCATCTTTAATGATACCGCGTTTAACAATATGATGGTCATCGGGTACATTATCGTCATTACGCTGACGTTAATGATTCTCAGGTTTTTGTGGGTGCTGTTTTTTTGGAACGGCAAGTGGTTTTTTAACAAGGATCAGAGCATTTATAAACCCGGCCTGCGCTCGACCCTGCTGATTTCGGTTTCAGGCGTCAGGGGAGCGGTCACGCTTGCGGGTTCCTTTTCCATTCCTTACGTGCTCTCTGACGGCTCACCGTTTCCTGAACGGAATTTGATTCTCTTTTTAGCCGCGGGTGTTATTATGTGCACATTGGTGCTGGCGACAATCGTACTGCCGATTTTGACAGATAAGCCGGAAGACAATGTGAAAGAGAAGAAAGTCAAATTGCTGACAGCGAGACGGAAGCTGATAAAGGCAGCCTTAACGGCCATTAAAGAAAATATGAATGAGACAAACAAAACGGCTTCTTTTGCGGTTATTGCCGAATACAATGAGAAAATGAAAAATCTCAGATTTCAGCAGTTCACCGTCAAAAACCGCACGAAAAAAGATGAGCGGAAAGTCCGCGCCCAAGGGATACAGGCTGAACAGGAAGAATTGCTGCGGCTGATTGAGCGGGGCGACATACCGGAAGAAACGGCTGACAGCCTTCAGGAACGGTTTGATGAACTGGAAGTGCTGTATACGAATCCGTTTAAAGTCGGCTTATCTAAGAAAAAGCTGAAACGCCTGATGTACTGGATCTTTTTCGGTGAACAAAAAAAGCCGGAAATGACGATTTTAAATGAAGAAGGCCTCATCCGCGCCACAAGGGTTAAAACGGCAAAAGCGGCCATTGAAAGCCTGAAAAAACACATGACTGAAGAAAATAAAGATGTGACGCTTGCCGTCATTTCCTTTTACAATCACCTGATTTTCAGGCTGGGGCACTCGTATCACGAACAGAATCCGAGCCGCCGTTTTGAAAATCAAAAACTCGAAATCAAACTGCGGGCCGTGCAGGCCATCCGCAACGAAATCCAAACATTGTTCGAAGAGCGGGAAATTTCCCGCGATATGTCACATGAGCTTCGCCAATACATCAATGATGTGGAAGCGGCCATGCTTGACGGAGATGAATAAATCAAAAAAGTCCGGCATCTGTCGCCGGACTTTTTTTGATTACGGACGATGGAATTCGACGTGATCGCCGTCGCGGTCAAACCAGCCTCTGAAGGCCCAGTTGATCCAGCCGCCATCACCTTTATTGGTGAAGCTTCCGTCTTCAAACACCCAAATGCCGTACGTGATGCCGTCATAAACGGCGGAACCGTAAAACTGAACGCCGTTAAAATGATCTTCATATTCCTGGCTTAAATTAAACACCATGACGTTATATTTTTGTCCGGAAGCGTAGAATGAAGATTCCATTAAGTTTTTGACGAAGCCGTCACGGTTTTGCGCCGACTTAATCGCGTCAGCAATCGAATTGCCGATGCCGAGCAGGTCAACGTCAATGTTTAATCCGACATCTTTTGCTGAGGCATCTGATGATTGCTGTGCCATGTTTTGAGGGACCGGGGTTTCTTTTGCGGATACAAAGGACAGAGGAGTCAGAGACAAAGCGGCGCCAAGGGCAACGGACATCGGGATACGCATACGTTTCATATGATTTCCTCCTTCAATTGTGTGGTGGCTACAGTAGCGATTTACCCGGACAGTTACCCGGTTAACCGGAATTTTTGAAAAATAGGAAAATAATAACGGAAGTGGTGCTTGGGCACTAAAGATGGTTTTTGTGATGACGATGAGCGTATAATTGGTTTCTTACAGCGGAAATGTGAGATAATAATAACCGTTTACATAATGACTAGAAAGGATGGTTCAACGTGGCAAAAAGCTTAAAAGATACTGTAAAGCTTCATAATGGCGTTGAAATGCCGTGGTTCGGCCTTGGCGTCTTCAAGGTGGAAAACGGAAGCGTAGCGGCGGACTCCGTCGAAGCGGCAATCAGAAACGGCTACCGCAGCATTGATACGGCGGCTATTTACAAAAATGAAGAGGGTGTCGGCGAAGGCATCAGAGCTGCGGGCGTTGCCAGAGAAGAGCTGTTCATCACGTCAAAAGTGTGGAATGAAGATCAAGGATACGAAACGACACTTGACGCGTTTGAGAAAAGCCTTGAGCGCCTCGGCCTCGATTACCTCGACCTTTACCTGATTCACTGGCCGGGCAAGGATAAATATAAAGACACATGGCGCGCTCTTGAAAAGCTGTACAAAGACGGTAAAATCCGCGCAATCGGCGTCAGCAACTTCCAAGTGCATCATTTAGAAGAACTGCTGAAAGATGCTGAAATCAAGCCGATGGTCAACCAGATTGAATTCCACCCGCGCCTGACTCAAAAAGAAGTAAGAGATTTCTGCAAAGCGCAGGGCATTCAAGTGGAAGCATGGTCTCCATTGATGCAGGGACAGCTCCTCGATAACGAAGTGCTGTCACAAATTGCGGAAAAACATAACAAATCGGTTGCTCAAGTGATTTTGCGCTGGGATCTTCAGAACGAAGTCGTTACCATTCCGAAATCGATTAAAGAGCACCGCATCATAGAAAATGCCGATATTTTTGATTTCGAACTGTCACAGGAAGAAATGGAAAAGATCAGCGCATTGAACAAAGACGAGCGTGTCGGCCCGAATCCGGACGAGCTTCTGTTCTAAGAAAAAAACAGCCCTTTACGGGGCTGTTTTTCTTTACATAAATGTCTGTGTCTGACGTTTTACGCTGAACCTGTATGCGGCTATTAATAACAGGGCGGCGGCGAAGGCTCCCAAAATGATGATGTTCAGCATCAGGCTTTGGAACGTGCGGCCTTGCTGCAATTGATCCACCGTATCGAGCACCCAGCGCTGAGGCAGAAATTCGGCGATTGTCTGCACCGTTTTCGGCATAATATTGCCCGGAAAGAAGCAGCCGGCCAGCAAGCATGTCGGCACGACGATCAAATTCAAAAGCGCCGATGCCGAAGCGCTGCTATTGGAAAAACCGACGGCAATAAAGGCGACCCCGATCGCGCTTAATGCAAACAGCATCATCAGGACGAACAGCTGCCACAGCGGGAATGACGGATGAATATGAAAAGCGGCGCCCATAAAGAGAACGGCGAATAGAATTTGGACGGCCATGATAATGATATTCACCGCCGCGTTCGCCAATACATACTGCTTTGATGTGATCGGCGTTGACAGAAGCCTGTAGTATGTCCTGTTTTCTCTCTCTTTAATCATTAGTTCCGTCAGGTTGCCTGCGGAATAGAGCATAATGATAATGAGATACCCGATGACTGAGTAAGTCATTTCTTTATGGTTCGATGTATCTTGTAAAACAGCGGACTCCGTTTGAATGGGAGAATGCTTGAAATCGGCGTACATCGCCTGAAAGGCCTTTGCGTCTCCGCCGGAGGATTTGCCGATTGAGGCGATGCTGTTCATATAATTGTACAAATAAGAGCTGACATATCCGGTGACCTGGGCGCCTTTCAGCGAGGTCATGCCGATGTGAGACGGTTTCCCGTCTTTTACGCTTTGGGAGAAGCCTTTTTCAAACGTAATGAGCGCCTCCATTTTTCCTGAAGCGATTTTTGATGTGGCGGACGCAGCTGTTTCCTCCGAAATCTTCACATGATCCAGTCCTTTTAAAAACGCGGCCGTATCCTGCGCCACTTCTCCGCCGTCTTGATCGAGAATGCCGATATTGAGCGTTTCGGCTCCGCCGTTGGCATTGGTCATGAAGGAGAGGAAGACGCCGATCAGCGGAGCCCCGATATAAAGAATGAGCTGTTTTTTGCTTTTTGTAATCCCTTTGAGAGTGTGCGCAAACAGCCACCAGAAGTTTTTCATATTACAGTCCCTCCCGTCTTTGAAACGTAAATGCGGCGATCAGCAAAAAGAGTGCCGCCAATGCTGTATTTAAACCGAGTGCAGGCCATGCCGCTGATACATCATTTGCGTAAATGATGCTGTTAATCGCCTTATTGATCCAGGATAAGGGCGACAGGGCGGAAATTCCTCCGCCTTCATATTTGTAATAGGCGCCGCCGATAATGGACATCACCTGAACGATGATGACGGTGATTAATCTGGCGCTTTCGGGTTTTCTGGTCAAATAGCTCAGGCTGAGTCCGAAGCTGACGGCCAAAAGAATTTCAGAAACGAGAATCAAAAGCACAAGTCCCATGTGGCTGCCCCAATTCGCTTTTAAGATAAATTTGCTGAAGGCGACAACGGCAAGAATCGTCAGAACATTCACAGCCAAAATGCCGAGCATCTTTCCGAGAAAGATATCGCTTTTCCGGAGCGGGGCGGCGATCAGGCGATCTGCGGTGTGCCGTATTCTTTCCCCGCGGAATAAGCTGCTTGCAAAAATCGAGGCGTACAGCCCGATCATCGTCGTCATGGATATCGCGTAAAAATCTTTCGCTTTCGGTTCTTTCGCTTTGTGTAAAGACGTCTGCTTCATATAATCGCTTTTGATTTGTCCGGCGGAAGGCGCCTTATGCGCCTTGTAAGCGGCGGCGCCTGCTTTGTATTGATTGGTAAAAGCGGTCAGCATGCCTTGGACGATCGTGCCGTTTATGCCGCTCCGGTCATTTGTATAGACTTGAAAACCGGTGTTTTTTACAGTGACGAAAGCATCCGCCTGATTTTCTCGAACCTCGTTTTTGCCTTTTGCCTCCGTGTCCGCTTTTTGAAAATAGACATGCTCTTTTTTGGCGGCTTTCATAAACTCAGTGAAATCATGAGAAAGAGGGCCGTTTGACTGGTCCGTATATACGACCTTGATGTTTCCGACCGTCACCTCTGAATCAAAGGCGTTTGATAATGCCGCAGTGAAAATCAGCATGAAGACGATCGGAAAAGCAAGCATGAAAATAAAAGTCCGTCTGTCGCGAAAACTGATTTTGATTTCTTTCCCGGCGATGTGCAGAATATTCATTTGCAATCCTCCTTTCAGTGGGGTCAGTCGCGCAGGCTTCTGCCTGTCAGCGTGAGAAATACCGTTTCTAAGTCAGGGGCCTGTTCCTGCAAGGAGCGGATTTCAATTCCTTTGTCCATGAAGTACCGGATCAGGCGGTTTAAATTGTTGACCCCTGTGTCAGAGCTGATTTTCACGCTGTTTTCTTCCAGTGTGGCGGCTCTGACGCCGGGCAGCTCCTGAATATCGCCGAGGCTGATGCCGTTTCCGGATGACAGCTCAATCACGACGTCCTTCGTGTCGGTAATGATGGAGGTCAGCTGTTCTTTTGTGCCTTCTGCGATGACTTTTCCGTGGTCAATGATGGCGATGCGCGTGCATATTTCTTCCACTTCCTCCATGTAGTGGCTCGTGTAGATGATCGTGCAGCCCATTTCATTCAGCTTTTTCACTGATTGCAGAATATAATTTCTTGATTGCGGGTCAATGCCGACCGTCGGTTCATCCATGATGATCAGTTTCGGCCGGTGGGCAAGAGCGCACGCAATATTAAGCCTGCGCTTCATTCCGCCGGAAAAATGCTTCGGCAAATATTTGTGTTTATCGCTCAAGCCGACGAATGTCAGGGCCTCCTCGACCCGTTCTTTCAGAGCCGCCCCTCTCAGGCCGTACAGCCCGGCGAAGAACTTCACATTTTCATAGGCGTTTAATTCTTCGTAAATCGCGAGGTCCTGAGGGACGATGCCGATATTCATTTTCGTTGCTTTGCTATATTTGAAAATATCTTTTCCGAGAAACAGAATGTCTCCGCCTGAAGGTTTTAAAAGGCCTGAGATCATATTGATCGTCGTGCTTTTTCCGGCTCCGTTTGCGCCGAGAAACCCGAAAATCTCACCTTCTTTTACGGCAAGCGACATCTGGTCAACGGCGGCATAATCACCGAATTTCTTACTCAGCTGTTTGAGCTCCAAAATGTTCATGTTTCCACCTCTATGTCTTATGATGCTCTTATTATAAAAAAAAGAATGAACGGCCGTTAGTGCAGCTGTTCATTCCTTTGACATGAGAATCTTCATATTTTTCACATGAAAACATTCACTTATTCAACCGGAAGCAATGTCGTGACGGAAAAACCGGCCGTGCCGTCAAAAATAACGGTTCCGTGCAAGACGGCCGCCCGTTCTTCCATACCGAGCATGCCGAGGCCTTTTTTAAAGCGGACGGCGCCGTTTCCGTTATCTTTCACTTCCGCTTTCACGGCTTTGTTCAGCACATGGATATCAATGAAAATCTGCGTGGCATCGGCGTATTTCATTGCATTGGTCAAGGCTTCGGTTACGTTTTCCTGAATGACTCTCCAATGCATTTGCGTCAGCCTGTCCAAATCGCCTTGATGCGTAAACGGAACCGGCATCCCGTTTTTGGCCGAAAATTCATCAATAAACGTTCTTAATCTGTGAATGCCCATTTGTTCAGCGGGCGGTTTCATATTTTTCAGCGTAATACGGATATCCTCTATGCCCTCTTTGGAAATGGTAATGGCATTTTGGAGCAGTTCAGCCGCTTTGTCCGGATGGGAGCCGAGCATCCGTTTCGCCGCTTCCATCTGAATGAGCGCGCCTGTCATGGAATGGCCGATTTTGTCATGGATGGCTTGGGACAATCTGTTTCTTTCTTCGAGTTTGCCGGTATACTCCGATTGTTTGATATATTCCGTGCTGCTGTGCAGCTGTTTCGTCAGTTTTTCAATGCTTGAGCGCATGTTGTCTGACTGCTCTTCATATTTTTTCAGCCGGTCGCTGGACCGGGCGGCCAAAACGAATATCGCCAAGCAGAACAACGTCATGACGATATAAGTCGGAAGGTCGCCGTACGGGATAAATAAAAACGGCAAAAACACGAGCAGGCAGAACACATAGCGGTGAACCGGATATTCGGCAAGAACGGCAAAAATGGCGGGCGGCAAAAGAAATAGAAACGCCGGATGGCCTAAGGCGGAAAGCCAAGCGGTCAATGCCAGCGCCATGAGGGTGATCCCGCGCCTCCAAGCGGTCTGCCTGATCATGCAGACCGCAATGCCCAAAGATAGATAAAGCAGCAGAAACAAGACGGCGTACGGTGTGTAAAGGCGGTCTGCCGATACGAACAAAAAAGCCGTATAAAAAATGGCGATCAGTCTGCTCATCAGCATCCAAAAATCCATACCGTTCAACGCCCGTTATCCACCTTCCCGGTGATATAATAAATCGCGATCTGCGTTCTGTGCTCAAGCCCCGTTTTCCCTAAAATAGAGGAAATATAATTGGCCGTCGTCCCTTCAGAAATGAAAAGCTGTTTTGAAATTTCCCTGTTCGAGAATCCTTTCGCAATAAGCGACATGATGCTGAGCTCTCTTTCAGTAAACTGGCTTTCATCAATCTGATGCGCGGCTTCCGCCGGCCGGGAAAGGCTGTCTTTTATTTTATCCAGTACGGTGTCCTGAAGAATGCTGTGCCCGTTGAAAACGCTTTTGATCGCATCGCGGATCCGTTCCGGTTCGGTATTTTTTAATAAATATCCTTTCGCGCCGTTTTTAATCGCTTCTAAAATATACTCATCGTCGTCAAATGTCGTCAGGATCATCGGCTTCGTATCCGTTTCCTCCGCGATCCGTTTTGCGGCTTCGACGCCGTTCATCACCGGCATGCGGACGTCCAGCAAGGCGATATCGACGGGATTGTGTTTACAATACTCTGCCGCCTCGAGGCCGTTTTCCAACGTTGCCGATACAGTAAATTCCTCATATGTATGCAAAATGATTTTCATTCCTTCTCTGATGAAAGAATTATCATCCGCGATAATGACATTAATCTTCATGGCCGCACCCTTTGTGTGTTTTTTGTTTCATTATATACCATCCGATTTTAAATCAAAAAGCCTCCCGGCGAAAGGTGCGCGGAAGGCGGATCGGTCAAGCGGGTTTTTTCAATTGGATGAAAAACAGCATCAGGAAAGAAATGATCACAATACAGATCACCCACACCCAGGCGAGTGTTTCATTGCCGGAGTCCATCGCGACGTAAATCGCTGTCGGCAGCGTTTGGGTGACACCGGGAATATTTCCCGCAAACATTAAAGTCGCCCCGAATTCACCTAGCGCACGTGCAATACTGAGAATGCTTCCGGTCAAGAGGGAGGGAAAGGCAAGCGGGACGGAAATACGGGTGAAAACCTGCCACCTGCCGGCTCCGTCTACTTTCGCCGCTCCCTCAATGTCGGCATCAACCGCGGCGAAGCCCGTTTTAGCGGACTGATACATAAGCGGGAAGGCGACAATGGCCGAAGCGATCACCGCGGCCGACCACGTGAAAATGACGGGCTGGTGAAAAATCCGCTCGATCGTCCGGCCGATAAAGCTGTGTTTCCCGAAAATAATAATGAGAATGAAGCCGACAACGGTAGGCGGAAGAACGAGCGGGAGCATAAACAGGGTCTCCACAGCCGTTTTTCCGGGAAATCGCGCTTTCGCCATCCAGGCGCCGGCAAGCGTCCCGAGAATGATGACGGCGATGCCTGATGCCAAAGCCACCTCAAAAGACAATACGACTGGGGTGAAAAATTCCGAAGCCGTAATGTTACTTGGCAGTAAATCCATATTTCTTAAACACTTTCATTGCTTCATCTGACTGCAGATACTGATAAAACGCTTCTGCTTCTTTACGGTGCTTTGTATCCTTGACGATGCCGAGCGGATAAACGATCTGATCGTGCGTTTTCGCCGGCGCTTCATCGGTGATTTTCACCTTTTTCGAAATCAGCGCGTCTGTTTTATAGACAAGCCCGGCATCGACATTTCCGGTTTCAACATAAGAAAGCACCTGGCGAACGTCTTTTGCATAGACGACTTTATCTTTTACCTTGTCCCACAGGGATAATGCCGTCAATGACTGTTTGGCGTATTGTCCGGCCGGAACGGATTCAGGCGTGCCGAGCGCGATTTTTTCCGCGCTGTCTTTTTTCAGGTCATTCAGATGTGTCAGGTGTGCGCTGTTTTTCTCAGGTACGATCATGACGAGATCATTTTTCAAAAGATCCGTGCTGTCCTTTTTGTCGATATCTCCGTCATGAACGAGCTTTTCGAATTTATCTTCGGCTGCCGAGAAGAATAAATCAGCTCCCGCGCCTTGTGAAATTTGTTTTTGCAATGTGCCTGATGATCCGAAGTTGTCTTGAATGGTTACGTTTGAATGAGATTTTTCGTAGTTGGTCTGGATTTCTTCAAGTGCATCCTGAGCGCTGGCTGCCGCAGAAACGGTCAGCGTGACTTTTTCGTTTTGTCCGCCTTTGGACGATTGTCCGGATGAGCAGCCCGCAGTTGCCAGGAAAACGGCCATAGCCGCAGTTGTGAGTAGTGTCGCTTTCTTTTTCAACATTGTGCACCCCTTATAGCTAAATATCATTAGATCAAACTAATTATAACGCAATTGTACGTGATGGTGCGGTTTTTTTTCAATATCTGAACAGTTATAATAAAAACGGAGCGTGATAATATGACAGAAGCCACTTCCTATACAATAGAAGAAGTTGCGGGCCTTTTGAAGGTCTCCAAACTGACAGTATATGATTTGATAAAAAAAGGACTCATTCCGGCGTACAGGGTCGGAAGACAGATGAGGGTCGATGAAGAGGACTTAAAACAATATAAAGCAAACATGAGAATGTCAAAAAAGCCATCCGTATCAGAAGCACCTGACCCGTCCCGCGGGCGGGAGCCGGAAAAAAGGCAGTCCGTTATCATCAGCGGGCAGGATGTGTCGATGGACCTTCTCAGCAAACAGCTGGAACAAACAATACAGGCGGCTCCGCTCCGCAAGTACAGCGGCAGTTTGAACAGCCTGATCGAGATGTACCGCGGAGCTTGTGACATCGTCAGTCTGCATTTGTACGATGGGGAGACGGGGCAGTATAACATCCCGTATGTGAAGCGCATCCTTTCAGGGGAGCCGTTTGCGCTTTTTCATGTCGTGCTTCGTCAGGCCGGATTATATGTGAAAAAGGGCAATCCGCTGAACATTCAGGGCTTTCAGGATTTGAGCCGAAAGGATGTCCGCATCGTCAATCGCGAAAAAGGATCAGGCGCGAGGGTGCTGCTGGATGAACAGCTCAGATCATTCGGCATCACGCCGAATGATGTCGCCGGCTATCATGACATTGTCACGGATCATCTGTCAGCGGCTTCACAAGTATCAAGCGGAAAGGCGGATATCGGAGTCGGGTCGCAGCATGCGGCGCATATGGCGGGCACGGACTTTATCCCGGTGATCAGTGAGCAGTACGATGTGGTCGTCTTAAAACAAAACCGGGAGCTTGTTCAAAGCGTGCAGGACATTCTTAATTCTGAGGAATTCAAGTCCCAGCTTTCTCAATTATCCGGATATGATACGAAAATGACCGGACGGCTCATATATGAAACATGAAAAATCCCTCCATATAACGGAGGGATTTTTTTATTGCTTATAAAACCGCAGCAGGTCGCCGTTTAATATTTTATCGGAAAGCATCAGCTCTTGTTCCGCTTTTTCTTTCTCATCGCTGCACGCGCTCATGTCAGAAAGCGGTTCACCCGTTTTACGGCTGTAACACGTATTTTTCGTATAAATATGATCATCCGTGATAAAGCTGCCGTTTCTCAGCACCGCAAACGGCGTCCGCTCTCCGGAAAACAGATCATTGCCGAACTGAATGCTGCCTTTCGTTTCAATGCCGAGCAGGTGAAGCAGCGTCGGTCTTACATCAACCTGTCCCGCGGCCGAAGCAATCGTTTCCGGCGCACGGTCGGTCACCCCGGGAATATGAATGATAAACGGCACGCGCTGAAGCTGAACCGTATCAAACGGAGTGATTTCCTCTTTCCCTAAGAATTCGGCAAGTCCTTGATTATGGGCTTCGGATATACCGTAATGATCTCCCATCAGGACGATCATCGCGTTGTCATACAGTCCTTCTTTTTTCAGCTTCTTGAAAAAGTGTTTCAGGGCCTCATCTTCATAGCGGACCGTCGTCACATAGCGGTTTAATAACTCGCTGCTTGTGTCCGGTTCCTCAATGAGCTGATCCTGTTTATCAATTTCAAAAGGAAAATGGTTGGTCAAAGTCAGCAGGCTCGCGTAAAACGGCTGCGGAAGCTTCTTTAATTTTTCCGCTGACTGTTCGAGAAATTCCTTATCCTTCAGGCCCCAGCCTGTTGAATTTTCCTGTGTCACCTTAAATTCATCCGCGTCGAAAAAACGGTCGATTCCGAATGCCCCGTACATCTCATCCCGGTTCCAAAAGGCCTTATGATTGGCATGCAGAACGGCTGAATAGTATTGACGGTCTTTTAACATATGGTACATCGTATTGAACCGGTGGCCGCTTTTTGTAAAAAAAACGGCGCCGCTTGAAGACGGATACAGCGAATTCGCAGTAATGAATTCTGAATCTGAGGTTTTTCCCTGTTCAGTCTGCTGATAAAAATGAGTGAAGTCATAACTTTTTTTCCGCAGTTTATTTAAAAACGGGGTAATCTCCCGCCCGTTGACCCGCTCATCCATTACAAAACGCTGTGTTGATTCGAGCGTAACAAAAATCACATTGCGCCCCTTTGCAAGCCCGAATTTTGAATCGGACGGCCTGCTGTAGTCGGCTTGAGTGTAATTTGCGACCGCCGCAAGGCTGTCTTCATCGGCAAACGCTTTTGCCCCTGCATTCAGCGTCTGCGAAATGGTGTCATACAAATGAAAGTGGAACAGGCCGATTCCTTTTACGAGCGCTTCACGATCAAAAGGGTGCTTGAACAGCTTCGGCTGCTCGGCCTCAGACAGCGCAAGGTTGCACAGCATGAGGCCGGCTGATGCCCACGCATACGCTTTAACGGTACGGGTGCTGGCTTTACCTTTACCAGCTTTATGCCTTTTACCAAGATAAAACAAAACCGCAATATCCAAAAATAAAGCGATATAAAGCGGGTGAAACAGCTCTTGGACGCTGCTTCCCATATCGCCCATATTGCTCGCCTGAAACAAAACCGGTATGGTGATAAAATCAATATAAAACCCGTAAAACACCGTATTCGCGATTAAAATCCCCGTCAGCATCACATTCGCCGAAAGCAGAAAGATCCGCTGTTTTTTTTCCGTCAGCAGCAGGGCGATGCCGAACAGCGGCACAATGAAGCTCAGCGGATTAATGAGAAGCAGACATTCCTCAAGAACCGAATTGTTCTGCAGATCAAAACCGAGCTTATAAACGGCATAGGTTTTCATCCACATGAACAGGATGGACAGGCATAAAAACCGATGATTGCTGAAAAAGGTTTTCTTCATATGTATGACTCCTCACCCTAAAAGCGAAAGATGCTTTTTGTTTAAGAGATGCGGCCGTGAACCAGTTCGTATAAATAATAGCAGGATACAATCGTTAGGCCGGCCAGCACAAGCTGCTCCGAAAAGCTCCCCGTTCTCATATAAAGGGGCAGACGGAAGCGGATGGCGGACGGAAACAGCAGTTTAATGCCGTTGACGGTCCATGCGTCAAGCACAAGATGACTCGCCATTCCGATCATCAGTCCGGCGGAAATGCTCGGATTCGGAATATAAGTTGCCGTAATGAAAAACATAATAAGCATAAACAGCAGGCTGTGTGTAAACGTTCTGTGGCCGAACACCGTGCTTACGATTTTGGACAGAACGGGCAGCGTCCTGCCGATTTTGCTTTTCGTATGGCATATGTCGGGAATCAGCGCCCCGAGGGCACCCGCTGAGGTCATAAGGACCGGATCATACCCGTAATAATACGCAATTGCGGAACAAGAAGCGATGCCTCCCATGATGTGTGTTTTTCCTGTCATTTTTCGCTTCTCCTTTTTATTTTTGCCAAAATCCCCTGAATTACAAATATATCAAGAGAATGCATGTTTGATCAACAAACTTTACCTGTTCCGCCAAAAGGAAGGAGACGCGGATTCCGCATATTCTGCCGCGGAAAAAGACACATTATAGGTGTACCTATATTTGATAAAGAGGTGATACAGATGGCTTTCTTTAACAAAGAAAAAGGAAAAAACAGCGATAAAAACAAAAACGTCATTCAAGGCGCGCTTGAAGACGCCGGTGCAGCTCTGAAAGACGATCCGCTTCAAGAAGCTGTTCAAAAGAAAAAAAACAACCGCTGACCATATAAGACGGGTAGGGCGAACGCTCTATCCGTTTTCCATCTAATTTTTCCCTTTGACAGATCTTTTTATCTCTGATAACCTCTGAGTAGAATTGAATGATAAAAATCCTCACTCTTTCTCGGTGAGGTAGAGGTTGCGCTTGATGATGAGTCGCACATGCCAGGCTGATAGGGGCTGCGAAACATGTGTTAAAGGCATCAGCGCCGAAGTGTAAAGAAAGCCGATCCTTCTTTATGCTGGGACTGTATCTGAATAAGTGCAGGACTGCCGCGTGCTTTTTCGCGGAGGGCTATCCGGAGATCAAGGGTGTGTGTGTTTCTTTAAGCATGGACTTTTGTTCAGGCTTTTTTTGCGTGTAAATATGATCTCGGGGTCTGGTCCGTACGAATGAACAACCAGGAGGTACAGGAATGGAACAGACGAAAAAATGGGGTTTTTGGTTATTAACGGCGTTTGTCGTAGGAAATATGGTAGGCTCGGGCATCTTTTCGCTTCCGAGTTCGCTCGCAAAAATCGCGAGCCCGTTCGGCGCCACATCGGCATGGCTTTTAACGGGAGCCGGTGTGTTAATGATCGCGCTGGTCTTCGGCCACTTATCCATCCGCAAGCCTGAGCTGACGGCGGGGCCGCAAAGCTATGCGCGTGCGCTGTTCAGCGATCGGAAAAAAGGGAATGCAGCGGGCTTCACGATGGTGTGGGGCTACTGGGTGGCGAGCTGGATCAGCAACGTGGCGATCATCACGAGCCTTGCCGGATATTTAACATCATTTTTCCCGATTTTAACGGATAAGCGTGAAATGTTTTCGATCGGCGGTCAGGCGGTTACGCTCGGCCAGCTGCTGACGTTTGCCGTATGTACGGTTTTATTATGGGGCACTCACACGATTCTCGTCACCAGCATTAACGGTGCGAGTAAATTAAATTTCGTCACGACGTTTTCAAAAGTATTAGGATTTATCTTCTTTATCATTGCAGGTTTATTTGTGTTTCAAACGTCGTTTTTCGATCATTTTTATTTTCCGGTTCAAACAGGTCCTCACACAGTTGAGGGAATCGGCGGACAGATCCACAATGCGGCGATTTCAACATTATGGGCGTTCGTCGGAATTGAATCGGCAGTCATTTTATCCGGGCGCGCCCGTTCGCAGCGCGACGTGAAACGCGCCACCATTACCGGATTATTGATCGCGCTTGGCATCTATATCATCGTGACATTGATTACGATGGGCGTGCTTCCGCATGGTAAGCTTGTCGGCTCGGAAAAACCGTTTGTTGACGTATTGTACGCGATCGTCGGCAATGCGGGAAGTGTCATCATGGCGATTCTGGCGATTTTGTGTCTGTTCGGAACGATGCTCGGCTGGATTCTTCTTGGCTCTGAAGTTCCGTATCAAGCGGCGAAATCAGGAGACTTTCCCGCTGCTTTTGCAAAAACGAATAAACAGGGCAGCCCGGTTGTGTCGTTAATCGTAACGAACGTGATGTCACAGATCTTTATCTTTTCAGTTATTTCCCGGACGATCAGTGACGCGTTTACGTTTTTAACGACAGCGGCGACGCTCGCTTATCTGATTCCGTATCTCGTGTCAGCGTTTTACAGCCTGAAGCTCATTTTTACGGGTGAAACGTATGACGAGATAAAGGGTTCAAGAGTAAGAGACGGTATCATCGCCATCCTTGCCTGCATTTATTCTTTTTATGTCATTATTACCGGAACGGCCGATTTAACGACCTTTATTCTCGGTATCGGGCTGTTCTTCGTCGGTTTGCTGTTATATCCTTTCGTCTCAAAGAAATTTGCAAACAACAGACAATCGGTATGACAAAAAGACATCTCACGTCTGTGAGATGTCTTTTTTATTTGCGGCAGCGTGTATATAATGAATGGTCTCGAATGCGGTTAAATGGTCAGTGCGTCCGCTGAAAAAACGGTCAGTGTAAAGCGTAATAAAAAGCCGCTGTGACAGCGGCTTCGGGGTTACTTCGTTAAGCTTTTTGTGATGTAGTCGAGCTGGCCTTCAAGTGAGATCGGGTCTGAGAAATAGAAGCCGATCGGATCAATGCGGTAGACATGGTTTTGTTTGACGGCATCGAGGTTCTTCCAGATTGAGCTGTCAAGCACGCCTTTGTCGTCACCGCCGGCCTGCCATGGCCCCATAAAGATGTAGTCTCCCGCGAAGTCAGGCAGTTTCTCGAGTGAAATGCTGGCGTAGCCCGGCCCTTGATTAATGGCTTTTTCCTGCGTCAGTTTTGTGGCCTTCAGCCCGAGTTTGTCATAAATGATGGTTCCGCCGCGGCCGAAGTCTTTACCGAATACATAGATGTCTTTTCCGTTTGTCTGCATGATGGAGATGGTTTTTGACCCGACCGCTTTTTGAACCTTTGTTTTAGCGGCAGCGGTTTTCTTATCCCATTCAGCCAGCCATTTGTCTGCTTTATCTTCAGTGCCTGTCATTTTCGCAAACTCTTTGAATTGATCAATGTTGCTGAGCTTGTCATATTTAATGGCGATGGTCGGCGCGATTTTTTCCAGTTTTTCAATATCGGCGCCTTGTGTCGTCCAGACAACGATTAAATCCGGCTTTAAGTCAATGATTTTTTCAACGGACGTGCCGTCGCCGATGTTTGTGACACCTTTTGTTTTTCCTTTGTAATAAGGGTTTTTAAATACGTTTTGCGGCGCGCCGACAACATTGATGCCGAGCTGTTTAAAGTCGCCGTAGTAGCCGTCAGCCATGACGACGACCCGTTTCGGGTGCTTCGGAATTTTAATATTGCCGTTTTCGGCTTTATACGTGATGGTTTCTTCTTTTTCAGAAGAACCTTTCGTGTCTGAAGAATTGCCGCATGCGGCCAAAGCGGCGATGAGCAGCATGGCAATCAGCGCTGCGCCGATTTTTTTGTATGTATGGAACATTTGACATTCCTTCTTTCATAAAAATTAGTGATAAAGAGAATCATTATCAGTGTGATTATATCACTGCTTTCATAGAGAAGCACGCTCTTTTTTAAGAAAAACTTTCTTTTTTTATATGAAATTAGGTCTATTAAAAGAGAATATAAAAGTGCTATACTGAAACAAGTCATTGATAATCATTATCATTACCATTCTTGTTTTGAGAAAGGAAGAACGAGTGTTGGGTCTATTGAAAAAGAAACAGACAATGACGGCTCAAGGGGCATCAGGGAGTGAAATCCAGTGGACGGCGCGTTCATTCAGAGCGGCTGTGCTGCTGTGTGCCGGTATTGCGGTATTATTGATCGGCGCGGCTCTGTCTGTTTCCATCGGAGCTGCCGATATTCATCTGCGGACGGTGTGGGATGCTCTCTTTCACTTTCAGCCGCAAAATACATCTCATCAAATCATACGCGATCTGAGGCTGCCGAGAACTGCCGCCGCCGCGCTCGTCGGGGCTTTTTTAGCTGTGTCCGGGGCGATTATGCAGGGGCTGACGCGGAACCCGCTTGCTGAGCCTTCCATTATGGGCGTGACGTCGGGGTCAGGATTTGCGATCGCATTGGCGTTTGCTTTTTTTCCGGGCCTGTCTGCGGCGGGACTTGTTTTGTGGTCCTTCGCGGGAGCGGGAATCGGAGCGCTTATTGTGTTTGGCATCGGCCTGTTTTCAAAAGGCGGTCTGACACCGGTGAAGCTCGCGCTGGCCGGTACGGCAGTCGGCTATTTCTTAACGGGGCTTTCAAGCGCGATTGCGATCCGTTTTGATGTCGCCCAGGATGTGAAGTTCTGGTACGCCGGAGGAGTCGCTTCCGTGAAATGGGAAGGCGTGCAGCTGCTGTTGGCGGTCGGGGTTATCGGACTTTTGCTGGCATTTCTGATTGCGCGCTCAGTGACGGTGCTGAGCTTGGGTGAGGAGCTGGCCAAAGGGCTCGGGCAGTACACATCGCTTGTGAAAGTAATCGGAATGTTTGTCGTTGTCCTCTTGACGGGGGCTTCAGTCTCAGTCGCCGGAGCCATTTCTTTTATCGGCTTGGTGATTCCGCATATCACCCGATTTTTAGTCGGGGTAGATTACAGGTGGATCATTCCCTGTTCGGCGGTATTCGGCGCCGTTCTGTTAGTCTTCAGTGATATTGCCGCAAGACTCGTCAATGCGCCGTTTGAAACACCGGTCGGCGCTTTAACCGCCCTTATCGGCGTTCCCTTTTTCTTTTATTTGGCGCGCAGGGAAAGGAGAGGGCTGTAATGAATGTAAAATCGAAAAAACCGCTGGCGGTCATGGCCGTTACGTTTTTGCTCATATGCATCGTCTTTTTTATCAGCTTAAACATGGGCGTGATCCGGATTGCGCCTCTTGATACGCTACGTGTCTTTTTCGGACAAGGGGATGCCCGGGATCAGCTCGTTTTATTTGAATTCAGACTGCCGCGCATGGTGCTGTCATTGCTGGTCGGCGCCGGAATCGCGGTTTCAGGCGCGATTTTTCAAAGCGTGTCTCAAAATGACTTGGCGGAGCCGGGCATTCTCGGGATTAACGCCGGGGCGTCTTTGGCGGTCGTTTTGTTTATCTTCTTTTTCCAAGGATCAGCTGTTGATTTAAGCATGGCCGGTACATGGCTGCTTCCGGTGAGCGCTTTGGCGGGGGCTTTTCTGGCTGCGCTGCTCATCTATGTGATGGCTTGGAAAAAAGGCGTTTCACCTGTCCGGCTCGTTTTGGTCGGGATCGGCGTCAATGCGGGGTTTAATGCGCTGCTCTTGATTTTTCAGCTGAAAATGGACCCGCGGGATTTCATGCAGGCGCTTGTATGGATTTCCGGTTCGATTTGGAACGCCAATTGGAAAATGGTGCTGTCCATTTTGCCGTGGCTGCTGGTTCTTTTACCGTTCACCCTCTATAAAGCCAGGTATTTAAATGTGCTCCAGCTCGGTGATCAGCTGGCGGCGGGGCTTGGCACCCGGGTTGAAAAGGAGCGGCGAGTTCTGCTGATGTGCGCCGTTGCCCTGACCGCGTCATGTGTTGCGGCAGCCGGCGGAATCGCTTTTCTCGGACTCATTGCGCCGCATTTGGCCAGAAGGCTTACCGGACCGCGCCACCAGACGCTTATCCCGGTTTCGGCTTTAATCGGAGCATTTTTATTTCTGCTTGCCGATACGCTGGCGAGAAATGTGCTTGCACCGTCCGAAGTTCCCGTCGGCCTGGTGATTTCCGTGCTCGGAGCGCCGTATTTTGTATATTTGCTGATGAAAACGAAATAGAGGAAGGAGACTGCCGCGATGAACTCATTATCGGCGGAACAGCTTACTGTCGGTTATGGCGACCGTTTGATAGCGGAAGAATTGGATATCGCCATCCCGAAAGGAAAAATTACAACGCTGATCGGTCCGAACGGCTGCGGAAAATCGACGGTTCTCAAAACGATGTCAAGAATCATGAAACCGAAATCCGGCGCCGTCTATTTAAACGGACAGGCGATCATGCAAAAATCCACGAAGGACATCGCCAAGGAAATGGCAATTCTTCCGCAGACGCCTGAAGCGCCGAGCGGGCTGACGGTGTACGAACTTGTTTCTTACGGCAGGTTTCCGCATCAGTCCGGAATGGGCCGTTTGAGTGATAAAGACCGTGACATGATCAAATGGGCGCTTGAAGAGACGGGGATGGCCGAATTTTACGACCGGCCGATCGAAGCGCTTTCCGGGGGGCAGCGGCAGCGTGTGTGGATCGCCATGGCGCTCGCTCAAGAAACGGAGCTGCTGCTTCTTGATGAACCGACCACTTATTTAGATCTCGCCCATCAGCTTGAAATTTTGCAGCTGCTGGACAAATTAAACAAGGAGCAGGGCCGCACCATTTTAATGGTCATTCATGATCTGAACCATGCCGCCCGTTTTTCTCATTACATGATCGCCCTGAAAAAAGGGCGCGTCATCAAGGAAGGAACGGCGGAGGAAGTCATGACTCCCGGAATATTGGAAGACGTTTTCCAAATTGACGCACAGATTGTAAAAGATCCGCGCACGAACAAACCGGTCTGCTTAACCTACGATTTAATCCGGCATGAAAACGCAACGGTATGATGAAAAAAAACGCAGAGCCATTCCGGCCTGCGTTTTTTTATTGCGCCCGAGGCTGCTTTTGTCCGGAGACGCATTTATCCAAAACGAAAAAAACCCCCGCCACAATCAGCTCCTCCGTCGTTGACAGCCAAATCTTTTCAATCAGTTTATCCGTCGTATACGCGGTCATCCAGAGGAACAGCAGCTGAACGGTGCTGGCTAAAAGGAGAAAAGGCAGCCTGCCCGTCCCAAAAAAGGTAAAGCTATGTATCATCAGCCGCTCAAGCGGTTCAAAACATAAACCGAGAAGAATAAAAAGCACGGAAAAAAGCAAGACGTACGCCATCGATCCGTAGCTCGTCCCGGCTAATGAAAATACAGCCATCATCACGATGAAATACCCGAATAATACGGCAGCGGCTGCCAGGGCATACCGGAGCACATGAAGAAAAAACATTTTCGTCCCGTTTTGATTGATCATCTGTTCAGCTCCTTTTCACACAGAGGAGACTTGCAGAGACGGAACTCTGCAAGCCGGTGTGTATCTTCAGCATTTCTTTTTGACGACAGGGTGTTTCTCTTTCGAAAGAATATCCGTAAAGTCTTTGCCCAGATCCAGATGCTGCTGGACGAATTTCTCAGGAAGCATGGCAAGCCATTGGTTCAGGGACACATCGGCATAGTGGTCATCCTTGAAGATTTCCAGGAAGACGAGCGGCTCATCTCCCAAATTCTCCACATAGTGGCCCATTGCGAACGGGACGTAACCGACATCCCCGGCCTGATAGTTAAATGTTCTCGCATGGCCGTCCGATGCAAAAACCGTCATCCGTCCTTTACCGGAAATATAATACTGCCATTCATGCGTGTTCGGATGCCAGTGCAGCTCTCTCATTGCGCCCGGTTCGACCACGACAAGCGCTGAAGCGATCGTTTTGGACACTTTGAAGTTTGTGGAATCCGCGATATATACTTTGCCGCCATCTGTCTCAGCAGTCGGGCCTTCATCCAGCAGGCGGTAAGTGAACGGATAAGGCACTTCACCGTTCGGGCCTTCCACAATGTCATCTTTCAGCTTCCCGGGAACCGGCTCTTCAAAGATATATTTTTCTTTCCCGGGCAGGCCGGCGAGGTCTTTTTCTGAAACCCCGAAGTTGTTGGCGATGACATCAAGCGGTGTGTGGGCAAGCCAGTCAGTCACTTGGAATGTGCTGTTTTCTGAGAAAGAACCGTCATCAAAAACCAAGAGGAATTCACAGCCTTCTTTCAGCGCCTGAATGGAGTGCGGCAGGCCTGACGGGAAGTACCACAGATCTCCTTCCTTCACGTCATCGATAAAACTGCGTCCCTGTTCATCAACAATCGTGACCCGCGCTTTGCCCGTCAGCATATATGCCCATTCCGCTTCTTTATGCCAGTGCAGCTCACGGATGGCGCCCGGTTTTAAACGCATGTTGACAGATGCCAGATTCTCAGAAATCGGCAGCTCGCGAACGGTCACCTCACGCGCGTATCCGCCCTTTTCCAGCCGGTTGTGCACATCTGAGAAAGAGAATTTCATATTATCCACTGTGCCGTGATCCGTTTCCGGCGGCGTCAGCATATCCGGATTTTGGCGGTCTCTTTCAAGGTTGCGCGGAATCGTGACGGTCGCCCCTTTGTCTCCTCTGATCGGCTGCGGGATATTGCAGTTGTTTTCTTTTGACATGTAAATCGTCTCCTCTCAAGCTTTGTTTTTTCAGAAAGAGAATGTGAAAGGCCTTTCGTTTTCCCTTCTGCTTTGTTAAGTGATGCGTTCCGATGAAAAGTCAACTTCGTGTGAAAATTAATTTTTCATTTTCTGATCTTTCAGTTCCGTCATCAGTTCGATCAGGGCGTCAAACTTCTTCTCAAACCGTGTGAGAAGATACATGGCAATCAGAGCCGGAAAGCCGAGATTGCCGAGCTGTCTGACCGCTTCTTCTATAAAAACCTGATCCATTATCAGCCACCTCCTGACTTGACCTGCAGTCATGTATATAAGTGAAAGAAAGAGCGGCTCCTGTAAACCTGATATCGCGGTTGAGGGTCTTTTTTTTGTTCCGGCAAAACCGGGACATAAGGAGTGCGGAATCTTAGTCGGAAAGGAGTAGTTTACTTTTTTTTGCTTTCTTTCATTTAATTTAAATAGGGGGCGGTTTTATGGACTATCAAGTTCTTTTACGGTCAAAATGCAAGGAAATTATGAAACATCCGATCGTTAAACATTTTTTAAGTGACCCAAAGCATTACGAGAAATTTAAAAATGTGCTGGAACATTCAGACGAGAAGGATGCAAAATCACTGGACGACCATTTTAAACAGTTTTATAAGGAAATCCGGATCATCAAATATATGAACTCTATGATCCGGATTTTCTCCATCGATTTTGACAAGCGCATCCGTAAAAATCAGAAGCGCTATCCGCTGACGGTGGATCAGCCGGAGGGAGGTGAAGCGCTTCCCTATGAAATGGGAAAAGACGCGTATGAAGAGTTTCTACGGAAGCAGGGGGATTTGAGCCAGCATGTCCAAAACCGTGATTTATACGAAGCGCTTCAGACGTTAACCGATAAACAAAAAAGCGTGCTGACGAATATTTATCTTCACGGAGCGACGATGAAGGAGATTGCCGAGTCGCTGGGTGAATCACGGCAGAACATTTCCAATATTCATAAAAAAGGGCTCGACAATCTCAGAAAGCAGCTGGACAAGCAAAAAAAGGGGGAAAATAAGCAGTGAACGGGCCATTTGACTTCAACAAAGAGAACACAGATACCGACGAAATGGAACTTTTGATTTCGCGTTTTTCGCCAATGATAAAAAAAAAACTGAGCAATACATCATACCAGGAAAGAGAAGATCTTGAACAAGAATTGAAGATTAAAATCGTTGAAAAAGCGGACATGCTGTTATGCCAGGAAGTGCCGGGTTTTTGGGAATTTATTCTTCATCTTATAAATGAAAGCTCCTGACAAAAGCGGCGGAATGATGGATATTCCGCTCTGACAACGTGAGAAAAACGAGAAGAGATGTCCGGTCTCGTTTTTCTTTTCTGTTTCCCCGCAAGACCTCCGCACTAAAAAGGTACCAAATCTTATCCATATAATGATATGATGAAAAAAACAAAGAGAAAGGAACGTCCAAGGTGGAAAATGCGTCAATTTTAATTGTAGACGATGAGAAGGCGATCGTTGATATGGTCAAACGCGTTCTCGTCAAAGAAGGCTATCACAACATTAAGACAGCCGGAAGCGCTGAGGAAGCGATCGAGTTTGTTAAACATGAAACCGCGGATCTGCTCGTGCTGGATGTGATGATGGAAGGCATGTCCGGTTTTGAAGCATGCACCGAAATCCGGAACTATACCGACGCTCCGATCTTTTTTCTGACTGCCCGTTCTTCTGATGCGGATAAGCTGTCAGGATTTGCATTGGGAGCTGACGATTATATAACAAAGCCGTTTAATCCGCTCGAATTGGCGGCGCGGATCAGAGCGACGTTAAAGAGAACCTATAAGCGCGAAGAGAAAACGGCGGTAAAGACGTATTCATACAGCCATTTTTCCTATTCACCGCAAAACGCCGAGCTGATCGTCGGGGGCGAGCCCGTCAGCTGCTCCGCACAGCTTCTGCAATTGCTTCAATATTTCTGTGAACACCCTGATGTGGTGCTCTCAAAAGATCAGATCTATGAAAAAGTATGGGGATATCCGTCTTACGGCGATAACAACACCGTCATGGTGCATATCCGCAAGCTCAGAGAAAAGATTGAAAAAGACCCCAGCAATCCGTCTTATATTGTAACGGTGCGCGGCCTCGGCTATCGGTTTATTCCCGATCAAGGAGAAAAAGGAACCCGCTCATGAGAATGCGCGGAAAATTTCTGCTCCACTTTTTCGGACAGCTTCTGCTTGTCATCCTGCTGATGTCCGTTTTGGCCGTCGCTTCTTTCTTCTATTTGGATTGGCGTTTCAGCGAAGCGGAAGCCAATGCGGGACTGACCAAAGCGACGGCAGACTCGTTTGAAGCGTGGCTTGATAAAAACGAAGACGGCACATGGGATGTCGATGAATTTTTAAAGATGTCGGTCAGAAAGCAGAAGGGCTGGCTGCAGATCATTAATGACAAAGAAAAAACGGACTACGCGTACAGAGTGCCGAAAGACGTCCCGAGCCATTACAGCAGAAAAGATCTCTTATCCATTTACCAGTACCGGAATTTTGACAACTACAAGCTGAATTACTGGACGGTCACGATAAATGATGAGACCTATTTGATTCTGTTCGGCTGGAAATCCGCCAGTGAGCAGCTTCTCACTTACATCGAATCACAGGAGCCATCCCTCGCTTCCCTTTCTCAATATAAAAAGAGCACGGTTGATTATATTAAACGGGAAAAAGGGGCGGTCTACCTTCTCGAAGACAGCGGCAGACTGCTCGGGGATATCAACAGCACGAAAAAAGAACGGAGCACCGTCAATGAGCTTGAATTGCTGAAATACAGTTCCAAGCCGTGGAATTACAAACGGGAAATTTCTTTTAAAAGACTCGATAAAACGAAATGGATGGTCGCGTCGGTGCCGAACCCCGTGTACATCCCCGATCACGAGTTTAACAAATCATTTTTGAGAAATGTGATGAAAACCCTCTTCCTCTTGATCGGAATCCTGGTATTTATGATCTGCATCCTGACCATCTGGTACTCTTTCCGTTTCGGCTGGCCGCTGTTTCATACCATCAAATGGCTCGTCAATTTATCAAAGGGCCGGCTTGAAGAGCCGAAGAACCGCAAAGGACAGCCGGTCAGCAAAAACAAAAAAGGCAAAACAAAACAGCCGTTCCGCTTTTTCGCCGAGATTTTCGAATCGATGGATCAGCTGACCGACACGCTGAAGCGGGATAAGAAAAACAGAGAAAAAATCCAGGCGACAAGGGAAGAGTGGATCGCCGGGCTGAGCCATGACTTAAAAACCCCGCTGAGCACGATTTACGGCTACAGCATGATGCTTGAATCGAAGCAATACGACTGGACCCCGGAAGAAGTCAAAGAAATGGGGCAGATCGTCCGGGAAAAATCAGAATATATGTCGAAGCTGATTGAGGACTTAAACTTAACATACCGCCTCAAAAACGCGGCCCTCCCGATCGAACGGCGGCTGATCAACGTCGTGCCGTTTATCAGAAACGTCACGAACGATTTCACGAAAAACACGTTCTCGGAAGGCTATGACATCGCCTTTGAAACCAAAAAGGAAGACATTCTTTTCGCCATTGATGAAGCGTGGTTCCGCCGTATTCTGGAGAATCTGCTGGCAAACGCGGTTAAGCATAATAAGAAAGGGACCGCCATTCGGGTCGTGCTTGAGGAATCAGCCGAACAGCTCATTCTGAAGGTGAAAGATAACGGAAGAGGAATGGACGATGAAACGATTCACCAGCTGTTTAACCGTTATTATCGGGGAACGAATACGAAGGGACCGTCAGAAGGAACGGGACTCGGGCTCGCCATTGCCAAGGAGCTGGTTCACCTTCATAACGGAACCATCCATGTCAACAGCAGAATCAGCGCCGGAACGGTGATTACGATTCTTTTTAAAAAAGATTGAGTTTGGACGCCGCTTTGTCGGGAATAACAATAGAAGACTGACAAGCAAAAGAGGTGTTCACACATGGAAGCAGCATTACGAGCAGATACGAGAGCAGTTATCGGAGAAGGCCCTTTATGGGACAAGGACAAGCAATGCCTGTACTGGGTGGATATACTGGGCAGCCAGCTGCATATCTTCACTCCGGCTGACGGAATCAACCGTTCCGTTAAATTCAAATCATTTGTCACGGCTCTGGCCTTGTATTCAAAGGAAGAGCTGGTGATGACGATGAAAGACGGTTTTTACCTGTACAATCTTCGGGAAGACACATTGACGAAGATGAAGCAGCCGAAAGATATGCGGGAAGATATCCGTTTCAATGACGCAAAATGCGACCCGTCCGGCAGATTATGGGCGGGAACGACGAGCATGGAAGGCAAAGAAGAGGAGGCTTCGCTGTACCGTCTGAATACGGACGGCAGCCTTGCCAAAATAAAAGACCAGGTCTCCACCTCGAACGGTTTGGATTGGGATCGGGACCGAAACTTGATGTACTATATCGACACTCCGACGCAGGAAATCGTCTGTTATGCATACGATCCTGAAACCGGAGCCGTATCAGATCCGAAAACGGTCTACCGCTTTCCAAAGTCGCAAGGATCTCCCGACGGAATGACCATTGACCGTGACGGAATGCTGTGGGTTGCTCTGTTCGGAGGCGGCCGTGCCGTCCGGATTGACCCGTTTTTGCATAAGGAAATTGCATCTATCGAAGTTCCGGCGAAATACGTCACCTGCTGCGCGTTCGGAGGCAGAGAATTGAACACGTTATACATTACGACCGCGACGGAAAAATTGACGGAAGCCGAAAGACTTGAGCAGCCGCATGCGGGCGGCCTGTTTTCAGCAGAGCTTGAGACGGGCGGCTGGGAGCCGGTTCCGTTTGCAGGCATGATGTAAAAAAAAGCCCTGGCATATGGGGAAGTCCCCATTGTGCCGGGCTTTTTTGTGTTAAATGGAGCGGATGATGCCGCCTTCAACCCGCTGTGCGGTGCCATTAATGGCAGAAGCCGCTGATGAAGCGAGAAATACAATCGTATTGGCGACTTCTTCCGGGGTTGCATAGCGCTGAATCAATGATGTCGGTTCATTCACTTTAAAATAATCCCGGACGAAGCTGTTTGTGTCTTCTCCGGCAGCCTTTGCGGCTCCTTCCATGTAAGAAGCGACGCCTTCGGTCCATGTCGGTCCCGGCAGCACGGAGTTGACCGTGACATTTGTGCCTTTCGTCATTTCCGCCATTCCCCGGGACAAGCTGATTAACGCCGTTTTCGTCATTGAATACGGAATCATTTGCGCAAGCGGTTTGACACCGGCTTCACTGGAGATGTTCAGAATCCGTCCGCTGTTTCTCTCGAGCATTTGCGGCAGAAAACGCCGGCACAGGCGCACGGCGCTCATAACATTCACTTCAAAATACCGAGTCCATTCGTCATCAGACACCTCAGCGAAGTCTTTTACTTCAAAAAAACCGAGATTATTGACGAGAATATCGACTTCCCCGATTCCGCCGGCGCGCTTTATCAAGTCATCCGCCTCATCCTGACGCGATAAATCCGCAGCGATGCCGTGAACCGTTCCGTAAGCGGAAAGCTCCTCAACCGTCCGTTCCACAGTTTCTTTTTTTCTTCCGTTTATAATCACCTCGGCGCCTTCGGCTAAAAAGCTTTTTGCCGCAGCTTTTCCGATGCCTGAGGTTGATCCTGTAATCAACACGAGCTTTCGTTCAAGCTGTAATTCCATAATAATCCTCCTTTTTACACCATTGTGTAACAGTATACATGATGAATTTTAGTGTGTACGAACAATTTGCTTTCATGCAAAAAGGCCGGATATACAAGCCTTAAAGACTTATAGTATAATTACTGCGAAAAAAGGATACGAATGTCAAAGAGACAATCGTTTACCATAATCAGGGGGAGTTAAAAGAATGAAGAAGATCACTGCCGTCTGGGCGGCGCTTTTGGTCACCGCCTTTGTGATCGCCGGCTGTTCCGGCGCACAGGAAGAAGGAAGCGCGGCCAAACAAAAAGCCGTCTCAACCGAAGCATTCCCGGTAACCATTAAGGATGCCGCGAACGAAAAAGTAACCATAAAGCAGGCACCGGAAAAAATCGTTTCCCTCATGCCGAGCAATACGGAAATTACATACGCGCTCGGACTGGGAGATAAGGTCGCAGGCGTCACGACAAATGATACATATCCGAAAGAAGCGGTAAAAAAACCGAAAGTCGGAGATATGAATGTGAACGCTGAAAAAGTCATCGCGCTGAAGCCGGATCTTGTGCTTGCCCACGCGTCCTCTATGTCCGCTTCCGCCGATGCGATGAAGCAACTGAAAGATGCGGGCATCACCGTCTTAACGGTCAATGATGCGCAATCGTTCCAAGACGTGTACAAATCTATCAGCATGATCGGCAAAGCGGCCGGCAAAGAAAAGCAGGCGGATAAGCTGATCAAATCGATGAAATCCGACCTTTCCGGCATAGAAAAGAAAGCGGCGGCCATTTCTGAAAAAGACGAAAAGAAAGTATTCGTCGAAGTGTCTCCTGACGGCTACACGACGGGGAAAGGCACGTTTATGAACGAAATGCTTGAAGATATACACGCGAAAAACGCCGCCGGCAGCCAGACCGGCTGGGTTCAGCTGACGGATGAAGCGATTGTCAAAATGAATCCGGACGTCATCATTACGACAGACGGCGTAAAGGCCGCTGAAGTGGAAAAACGCGCCGGCTGGGGTGCCGTCAATGCGGTCAAACACCACAATGTCTATTCTGTTGATCCCGACCTTGTCACACGCTCAGGCCCGCGCCTTGTCAAAGGGGTCGAGAAGCTTGCAGAAAGCGTTTATCCTGAAACGTTTAAAAAGTAACCGCCCGCTGGCCTACACGGTCAGCCTGCTGTTTTTAGCCGTTTGTACGGCACTCGGCATTTCAATCGGCAGTCTGCATATTCCTTTATCCGACGTTTTTTGGATCGGGATCGGCCGGACATCCTCGGCTGATCCTATGAATGTAAATATTATGATGAATATCCGCCTGCCGAGAGTCGTTCTGGCTGCCCTTGTCGGAGCCGCGTTATCCATTGCGGGAGCGGCGTTTCAGGGACTTCTGAAAAATCCGCTCGCCGACCCTTATACACTCGGGGTATCTTCGGGAGCCTCGGCGGGAGCCGTTATCACCTTGTTTTTCGGCATTCAGATTCCCGTCATCGGCCGGTTCACACTACCGGTTGTCAGCATTGCCGCAGCGATTGCGGTCATGGCGGCGGTTCTGTTTTTCAGCCGCCTCGTTCATGCGTCGATGTCGGTTTCGACGCTCATTTTGACAGGCATCATCATGAATTCTTTTCTCGGAGCTCTCATATCGCTTGTGATCGCTTTAACGGGCAATGATCTGCTCCCGATTGTCCGCTGGCTGTTAGGAAGCGTGTCAATGAGGGGCTGGGGCTATGTCGCGCTGTTTCTGCCTTTTTTTCTGGCCGGGACGGCGGTTCTGCTTATCAATGGCAGAGAATTAAACATTATGACTTATGGAGAAGAAAAGGCAAGGCTGTTAGGCGTCAGTACGGGAAAAAGAAAATGGCTGATGATCGCCGCCGGATCTCTGCTGACGGGAGGAGCGGTTGCCGTCTCGGGGACGATCGGATTTGTCGGCCTTGTCATTCCCCACGTGACACGGCTTTTATGGGGAACGGATCATCGCCATTTACTGCCGCTGTCAGCATTGACGGGCGCCGGGTTTCTCATTTTGGCGGATTTGTTTTCCCGCACCGTCATTGAGCCTGTCGAATTGCCGATCGGCATTATGACGGCTTTGGCGGGAGCGCCTGTGTTTGCCTTGATTCTGCTTCACCAGCATCATGGAGGGAAACGCTTATGATCAGGGTGAGCAGCCTGTCCGGCGGGTACGGAGGCCGGATGATTGTGGAAGATGTCAGCTTTACCGCCGGAAAAGGTGAATTTGTCGGCATACTCGGTCCGAACGGCTCGGGAAAAACAACGCTGTTGAAATTGCTGACGGGAATGCTCTCTCCGTCAAAAGGCGAGGCGCTCGTAGCAGGCAGGCCCGTCGGCGGATACAAGCCGCGGGAACTTGCGAAAATCATGGCCGTTTTGCCGCAGCATACGGAGCAAGCTTTTACATTTACCGTTAAGGAAACAGTGTCTTTCGGCAGATACCCGTATCAAAAAGGACTCTTCAGACAGATGGATCAACATGACGAAGACATTGTCCGGGAAGCGATGGAAATGACGGGCATCGACCGATATGCGCAGCAATCCGTCCGCAATCTGAGCGGCGGGGAGCGGCAGCGCGTCTTTCTGGCGCAGGCGCTGGCTCAGCAGCCTGAGGTACTGTGTCTGGATGAGCCGACGACCTTTCTTGATCTCAAATATCAGAAAGACCTGCTTGATACGGTGAAGCGGCTGACGAGAGAAAGAGGCCTGACGGTCATCAGTATTTTTCACGACCTAAACGCCGCAGGCCAATATTGTGATCAGCTCCTGATGATGAAAGACGGACGCGCTTTTCCGAAGCAGACGCCGGATCAGGCTTTGAAAAAAGAGACGATTGAAGACATTTACGGCATCACCGTCAGCGCTGTTGCCCAGCAATCGTCGCCGAAACCGCTGATCGCTTTCATGCCGGAAGCGCAGGAGGAAAGAGAGCCTGTCAACGTTCCGTTCGCCTCTCTGATAAACAAAAGCGGAAATACCGTAACGCTTCATACAGAACGGCCGTTCAGAATGTTGTCAACCGCATCTGACGGCCCGGGCTTTTCGTGGAGCCGCCGGCTTTCCGGCTCAGCTGCCGCTGGTTTGATCTGCCGTACGTTTGATTCGGTCACAATTGCCGTGACTGCGCAGCATACCGTTTGGGTGCTGATCAGCGGACGTTTATCGGAACAGGGATTTGTACGGCTGTTAACGGCAGCGGCTGAAGTGAGAATGCAGGCTCTTTCCGGCAGACAGGCAAAAGGCGACATTGTCATTTGTGTCTTGCAGACAGGAGAGGCAATAGACGTCCCTCACGCGGAAAGAGCCGTCAGAAGAGGAACCGCGGCATGTGTAAAAGCGGCGGAAGAAGGAGGAATACAACGATGAAGCTGTATACGAAAACCGGCGATAAAGGACAGACAAGCCTGATCGGCGGCAGAACGGATAAAGACAGTCTGCGGGTTGAAAGCTACGGGACGATCGATGAGCTGAACAGCTTTATCGGGCTTGCGCTTGCGGAGCTTGATGATTGTGAGAATTGCGGTGATGTGAAAGCCGAACTCCGAAACATTCAGCATGAGCTGTTTGACTGCGGCGGCGACTTGGCGACGGTCACTGAACATAGAAGCTATACATTAAGAGAGACATCTATTTCCGCATTGGAAGACTGCATAGACCGTTACACGGCTGAAGTGCCCCCGCTTGAGAAATTTATTCTTCCGGGCGGGCATAAGGCGGCTGCTCAGCTTCACATCGCGCGGACCGTCACGAGACGGGCTGAGCGTCTCGTCGTCAAACTCGGCAAAACAGAAGAGATAAATGATACGGTGATGCGTTACTTGAACCGCCTGTCTGATTATTTTTTCGCGGCGGCAAGAGCGGTCAACGCAAGACAAGGCGTTCAGGATATAGAGTATGAAAGAAGCGCCGCGGTATTCCGTGATGATGAATAACGTTTTGTTCAGCCGGCAGCTGCAAGCCGGCTGTTTTTTTATAGAGATATCCATCAATTGAACCTTTATTGACAAGAGGAAAATGTATCTTATGCATTATTGACTGAAAAATTAAAAAATGAGATATTATAAGAAACATTGTAAAATAATGGGGGATTTGATAGATGGATACATATAATAAGAGCGAGAGCATCTGGAATAAAAATTTCACCCTTCTGTTTATCTCAAGGCTGGTTAAATTGTCAGGCGACGGTTTTGCCTTTAATTCCATTCTATGGTTTTTGATTTTTGACGGGGAAGGCGCGATCGGCACGTCCCTGCTCATTGCGGTCACGTTCCTTCCGGAGGCGATGCTGGCGCCGATTACCGGGCCTTTTATGAAGCAGCATACGCTGAAATTCTGGATGTATTTCTCCGACCTGACGCGCGCGGCGGTCGTGTTGATCATTCCGGTCTGTTACTTTAACGGTTTTTCTCCTTTATGGTTTGTCATGCTTCTCATGATTGTGCATTCAGCCACGGGAGCCGCTTATAATCCTGCATCTATCTCATTAATCCCCAATATTGTCGGAGAAAGCAGCCTGCAGAAAGCGAATGCGGTCATCCAGTCATCAGGCCAGATCGTCAGGCTTGCCGCCATTACGCTGAGCGGGGTGTTCTTAACATTTATCAGTCCCGCTTATTCTTTGTTTATCGCTCTTATATTCTATCTTCTATCAGGTTTTCTCGTACTCTTTATGTCATACCAAGTCCAGCATGCCAAACAGGATCCAGTCGCCGTCAGACAGCGCGGGACGTATTTCGGAAGGCTCAAACGGGGTTTCGTTCTTGTCAGGAAACACCAGATTTTATACCCGCTCGCCATCTATTGTATCTTCATGAATTTTGCGGCCGCTCCGTGGGAGGCGCTCTCTGCCGTTTATGTCGCCGAAGATTTAAACATGCCGCCGATCATCTACTCGCTTTTGAAAGCGACAGGCACGGGCGGAGCCTTTTTAATGGGTTTTATTTTGGCTAAGGTGAAGGTGAACAAATACGGTCTCCTGTTTGTGTCAGCGGGAATCATAGAAGGAGCGGCATTTTTCATCACCGGCCTCAACACTTTTCTGCCGCTCGTCTTCCTCGCCGCGTTTGCGTTCGGATCTGCCGTCAGCGCTATTAATGTGCCGGAATATACGATTATTCAGACGTCTGTGGACCATGATGACCAGCCGCAAGTCTATGCCGTCATCCATATGATCTCAAACATATCCATTCCGCTCGGCGCGGTTCTTTGCGGATACGCGGCTAACGCCTTCGGCCCCGGAAAAGTCATTGCCGCAGGCGGTCTCGTTGAAGTCCTGTCCGGTCTCGGAATATTGTTCTTTACGAAGCTGGCCAAAGCCGAACGCTCAGATCTCATCAGGGAAAAAGAAGCGAGCATCAGAATATAGATTTTTCATAAAACGCCCTGCGCCGTCCGGTGCAGCGGCGTTTTTTTATGCGAAGGTCCGGGGGCTTATACGACTCCGGTCTGATATGAAAATCAATCTCTGACTCGTTTTGCCGGCCGCGGGATTTGTTTATAGTAAAGACAAGGAAAACGAAAGGAGGATCTGCATGAATATAAATGGTAAAACGGCAGGCGGCTTTCTGCTGATTGTGTTCGGACTTTCTGTCTTTTTCGGAGGAGGCCATTTCGCATTTATCATCCCGCTGGCGATCGGAGGCCTGATGCTTTACTGGGGAATCAAACGTTTTTCAAAAGGCCGGGCGGTATCGGGTATCATCGCGGGCGTCATCGGAGCTATGATTCTCGTCGGTTCTCTTCCATTTATCGTTGCGATCGGACTGGCCGGCGCCATGGTGTATTTCGGGTGGAAGATGATGAAGCAGGGCGGCTCAGACACCGCTTCCCGCCAGTATGAACCGGAAGCGGCATCACCGGGCTATCAATCCGGATTTGACTCTGAATGGGAAGAATTTTTGAAGAAAAAATAAGGAGGAAGACAAAATGGTCTTAAAAAGAATAAGAAATATGTTCGTCGCATCTGTTAACGAAGGGCTTGATAAATTAGAAAATCCGAAAGTCATGCTGAATCAATATGTGCGTGATATGGAAAGTGACATCGCTAAGGCGAAACAAACGATTGTCAAACAGCATACGATCGTCCATCAGTTTAAGAAAAAACAGGAAGACGCCTCCGAAACGGCGGCAAAACGGAAAAACCAAGCTCAGCTTGCTTTTGACGCCGGGGAAGAGGAGCTGGCGAAAAAGGCGCTGACTGAAATGAAATACCTTGAGGGAAAAGCGGCCGAACATGAAAAAGCGTATGAGCAGGCGAAAACACAGCTGGCAGAGCTGAAAGAGCAGCTGGAAACTTTAGAAACGCGCCTCCGCGACGTAAAGGATAAAAAACAGGCGCTCATCGCCCGCGCGAACGCGGCAAATGCGAAGGAACATATGAACGCTTCTTTCGACAAAATTGACAGCGAAAGCGCCTACAGAGAGTTCCTTCGAATGGAAAGCCGCATTGAAGAAATGGAAGTCCGCGTCAAATACGGCACTTCAGCTGAGGCGAACACAGAATACAGCCGCTCCCAATATTCAGACGAGGTGGAAGCTGAGATTGAAAAAATGCGCTCGCTTTCTCTGGAAAAAACAGAGCGTCAAAAAGCGGCTCATGAATAATGTGCACAAGGGAAGATCGGCGCGTTTACGCCTCTTCCCTATACGCACGTATCAATTCTCCGGCTTTTCCTTTATAATAAAATGAATGAAAAAGGATGGAACGTAATGAAGCGTAAGATTGCCAAAGGACTGATGGCGGCGTCCGTTCTGATCTGCTGTCTGTTTTTGGTGAAAGAAGTGTTTGCCGGGCGTTTTTTTCCGCTGTACGAAACAGAAGCGGAATCGGCAAGCATACCGCCGCGTGCCGTCAACAGCCTGTCGGTTTCATCGGAACAGACGGATGTAAAAATCATCGCGGAAGCGCGGAATGATATCGCGGCAAACATGACGGGACCGGCGGGGAAAATGTTTGTCCAAAGCAGGGGAAAGACCCTCAATCTCAAAGCGAAGGAGAAAGGGTTCCAATTTCTGAATCTCTTTCAGCGCCCTCTGCTGATTGTCCGCATTCCGTATGATTATCATCGGGACATCACCGTCCATACATCAAGCGGCAGCATTGCCGTCGACGGAAACAAGGGGCTGTCTCTTGCGCACCTCGGCGTCCGTTCTGTAAGCGGGAACATGTCGCTGAAGCACGTGAAGACGGATGTGTTTGAAGCGAAGGGGCTGTCGGGCAATCTCACAGCAGCAGGCCTTGCGGCAAAAACGGGGGCTGTCCGCTTATCCTCGGGACATGTCGGGCTTCAACATGTGGCGGGCGCCCTTGACGTGCGGGTCGCTTCCGGCAGTGTCGACGCCTCGCTTGAGACGGCGGATGCTCCCGTATCCGTCAGGCTTGCGAGCGGCAGCGCAGCGATCAGCCTGCCGAAAGACGGAAGTTTTACGGTGAACGCCGAGACGGCAAGCGGAAGGATTCGGCCGTCTTATTCCTTTGAGAAAACGAGTAAGGAAGGCGGAGCATTTACCGGCATGAAAGGCAGCGGCGCCAGGCCGATTGATATAAAAGTGACGAGCGGCAATATTGCACTGCAATAGTCAAGGAAAGGAGGGGCAAGCAGCTGATGGCAAAAAAACAGATTCTCGGACTTATCATCGCCTTATTAGGCGTCAGCATGTTTTTGCGTATTATCGGCATCGGCGACTTCTTGTTTTGGCCGCTCTTTTTTCTGATTACAGGTTATATTTTTAATAAATATTCCCGCGGCTGGCTCGGCTCCGTCCTGTATATCTTTGCCGCTTTTTTATTTTTGAGGAACCTGTTCAGCGCCACCTTTAACCTGTTCGGCTATGCCTTCGCCGCCTTTCTCATATACGCGGGCTACAGGCTCCTGAAAGGAAAGCGCGTGCATGAACATAAAGAGAAGAAAATCAATCTTGAAAAAGAAGAGCAGCCAAAGTCTTCCGCCCAGACGGAAAGCAGACAGCCGGACCTCCGCAGCTTTTTTATCGGCGAGCTCCGGATGATGAAGGACCCGTTTGAGCTGAATGATTTAAATGTTTCCGGATTCATCGGCGATGTGAAAATTGATTTGTCAAAAGCGATGATTCCCGAAGGAGAAAGCACGATGACCATCAGCGGTGTCATCGGCAATGTCGATGTGTACGTCCCGCCGGATATCGAAGTGTCCGTCAGTTCATCGGCTTTTATCGGCGATATGAACCTGCTCGGCTCTAAGAAAAGCGGCATGAGCCCGAATCTGTATAAAGTATCGTCTGAGTACGGCGACTCGCCGCGGCGGATTAAAATTTCAATTTCGTTATTCATCGGCGATGTGGATGTGAAGTATTTATGAGGAAAAAATTACTCGCCAATATTCAGTGGCGCGCCATGCGGATGACCGCGGGACTCAGTCTGCTCCTTTGCGCGGTGTTTATTACGCTGATGCTGCTGTATTACGGGCTTGACCCGATGCTGCTGTTTTCTTCCGGCTGGTTCGGTATTCCGTTTGTGGTCATCCTGCTTCTGGCGTCTCTTTCGGCGGGGTTGATTTCCGGTTATGTATATGGCGGCCGCCTGAAAACAAGAATGGATACACTGATTGAAGCGGTTTTGAAATTTGAAAACGGCAATTTTGCTTATCGGGTGCCGCCGCTCGGCGATGATGAAATCGGTCTGGCGGCAGACCAGCTCAACGAAATGGCCAAGCGGGTCGAGCTCCAGGTTACATCGCTGCAAAAGCTCTCCAACGAGCGGGCGGAATGGCAGGATCAAATGAAAAAATCAGTCATCACTGAAGAACGCCAGCGGCTGGCGCGCGATCTGCACGATGCCGTCAGCCAGCAGCTCTTTGCCATTTCTATGATGACATCCGCCGTCTTAGAGCAGGTGAAAGATGCGGATGACAAAATCGTCAAACGGATTCGCATGGTTGAACATATGGCGGGGGAAGCGCAAAACGAGATGAGAGCGCTGCTATTGCATTTGCGGCCCGTCACTTTAGAAGGAAAAGGCTTAAAAGAAGGGCTGATTGAGCTGTTAAAAGAGTTCAAAGCGAAGCAGCCGCTGGATATTGAGTGGGACATCAGCGATACGGGTGTGTCAAAAGGCGTTGAAGACCATCTGTTCCGCATCGTGCAGGAGGCGCTTTCCAACGTTTTCAGACATTCAAAGGCGACCAAGGTCACCGTCAGGCTCGGCGCGAAACATCAAAAACTTCAGCTTAAAGTCATTGATAACGGGGCGGGTTTTACGATGGATCAAGTGAAAGCATCCTCATACGGCCTGCATTCCATCAAGGAAAGAGCGAGTGAAATCGGCGGCATAGCGGAAATTATCTCCGTAAAGGGAAAAGGCACGCAGATCGACGTGAAAGTCCCGATTTATCAGAAAACAAAAGGAGAGAACGACAGTGATTCGAGTGTTACTGATTGATGATCATGAAATGGTCAGGATGGGTCTGGCCGCATTTTTAGAAGCACAGCCGGACATTGAAGTCGCCGGTGAAGCATCAGACGGGCAGCAGGGCGTCGATCTGGCCGCAAAGCTTTTGCCGGATGTGATTTTAATGGACCTCGTCATGGACGGCATGGACGGTATCGAAGCGACAAAACAGATCTGCGCGACACTCAATGACCCGAAAATCATCGTGCTGACGAGCTTTATTGATGACGACAAAGTGTATCCGGTGATCGAAGCGGGAGCGCTCAGCTATTTGCTGAAAACGTCCAAGGCGGCAGAAATAGCCGAAGCCATCAGAGCGGCTGCCAAGGGCGAACCGAAGCTTGAATCGAAGGTGGCGGGAAAAGTGCTGTCAAGGCTGCGCCATTCAGAGAATCAGCTTCCGCATGAAACGCTGACAAAAAGAGAACTGGAAATCCTCTGTCTCGTCGCGGAAGGCAAGACGAATAAAGAGATTGGTGAAGAGCTGTTCATTACGATTAAAACGGTGAAAACCCACATTACGAATATATTGTCAAAGCTTGATGTCAGTGACCGCACGCAGGCAGCCGTATATGCCCACCGCAATCATCTCGTGACATAAGAAAAGGAGAGCGGTGCCAGCACACTCTCCCGAGGAACGGGGTCATTGGGACATTCCCTTTGTTCCGAAATCCCTGATGGCGACTTTGACTTTGTATTCAATATCCGATTCACTGAAGTGATGATCCCAGTCAGAGGATATCTTTTTCCATTTATCGGGATAATGAATCCGGACTTGATCGCCTAACCCGGTAATATCCACTTTCAACTCATGCTGCATGTAATCAATGAATGCCATGACATCTGAATGAATGCTGCGTTTTACCGCGTTTTTGATTTCATTTATATAGGACTCCTTGAAGGAATCTTCTTTCGGGTTCCAATCCTCAGATAGACGGCCTTCAACAAACCGGGTAACGATAAACTTGAATTTTCCGTTTTTATATTGTGTTTTTACATCATATTTGCTGGAAAATACCTCGAAAGACAAATAATAATTGTCATGCTTTGCAAACGTAACGCCTCCCTTTACCGTGCCTGTGAACAGGTTCATATTCTGGACTTGTAAAGGAGTTAGATTCGCATACCAGAATTTATTTTTAATAATGGTAGCGCCCCAGATTTCCAGTCTGCTGCCCACTTGGCGAACTTGAGGAAGGGCAAAGGTCTCGCCCTTGGCGATTCTCTCGGATATTTCCCCCAATGTCACGGGCTCCATCATCCGGATGGTGACCGCATTATTCTCCGTTAAGTCATAGATCGTATTTGACGCAGGCTCTCCCTGGTCACTGATTTTGAAAATATCTTTCGTTTTATCCGGCACCGTCATCACATTGCAGCTTCTTCTCGTACCGTTGTCCCTGATAAATTGGTTCATCAATGCGTCAAGCGGGATGTCGTCCTTTAACAGCGCCTCGGAAAACAGCATGATACGCAAGTGCTGGGAGAAAGCGGGGTGATTTTTTAATGATGCCGTTCGTAAGGCTTGATGGACGGTTTCTCCGGAAGTGGAAGTCACCTTTGTCGTGTCGCTCCCTGACGACGACTGCTGGGAACTTGCTTTTTGCGGAACCAGAATCTGCTGCGTCACTTCCACGTTTTCTTCCTCGGGTTTATCGAGCCCGACGCCGATAACGAGACTCAAATCTTCTATATTGCGGCTGTCCCAGCATCCGGCTAAAAGCAATGTGCAAAGAATGATTACGATATATTTCTTCATTGCGCTTTTTTCACCTTCCTTTTCACAGCGACGACTGCAAACATCAGTAAAGGCAGCAAAAAGAAAACCAAGAAGATATAGCCTAGAATATCACTGAACAGCATCAGCTTGTTAGCGTCTTTGGGCATCAATGATCCGAAGAATGTCGCAATGCCTACGAAAATGATGCCCTTTTTGTGCTTCAGCCCGAAAATTTTATTAAGACCCGATGTCGCGAAATATCCGTACGATACATAGGTGGCGAAAAATTGGATAATCCAGACGGCAAGCAAAAAAGACTCGAATCTTTCGATAAAAAGCCCTTTGATTTCAAATGATTGAAAAAGCGCAATCGTAGGCCAGATCATTGTTTTGACATCCTGGGTGGTTAAGGCGCCGACGACGAGCACGTAGGTAATGATGTATAAAATAATCGGGATGCCAAAGCCCATGGCCGACATACGGAACGTGTGCTTTTTATTTTTGATGTGCTCAGGGAGAAACAGCATAATCTCAATTCCTAAGAATGAAACAGAAACGACGGTCAAGGAAGCCATAACGGGAGAAAACCCCTGTCCGAGCACCGGCCGCAGGTTGTCCAGATCAAATATTTTAAAGCTGAAAGAAAACACCACCAGCAAAATAATGATCGTAATCGTTAAATAGAAAGGAAAGAGCCTGCCGAGATCGCTCATGCCGCCGATAATTAAATAAACGGAACAGGCGATAAAGATAAACAGCGTAACCGGCACGGGCGTTCTCTCCAATAAAAAGAACTTGACCATTTCCGCCATCGCCCGGGCTTCGAAGCTGGCGACTCCTATAAAATAGAGACAGATCATAAGATTGACGATATTTCCCGCCCATTTGCCGAGGCCTTCGTTCATATAATCAAACAATGATCCGTACTGATGCTTTTTCATAATGAGCGTATTGAGATAAATCAAAAAGATAAAGATGACGCCTTCCAGACATAATGCAATCCAGCCGTCCGGCGAATTCGCCCTTGATGACAGCGACCGCGGCATGGTAAGGAGTCCCGCCCCGAGCATCGTGTTGGAAATCAATGCCGTCCCTTGATAGCTTGTAAGCTTATTGAGAGTTGTTTTCTGGCTCATTTACGTTTTTCGCCTCTTTTGGTTGATTTTTAATAGGGAGACGGAGAATAGAGTCGTTTGCGTTTTTTAAGCTGAAAAATCCATTCGGCGAGAAATACGGAGAACCGAAGCTTCGCTGTCTCGATAAATGAGTGTAGATCGCCAGCATAAATAAAATCATGCCGTACAGCCCGAAAGCTGCGGCGGTAAACATCGAAATGAAACGGAGCACACGGAATGACAGACCCATCCCGTACTGCGGCACCGTAAATGAAGCAAGCGCGACAATGCTGACCACGATGACCATGATGGAGCTGACAATATTCGCTTCAACGGCCGCTTGGCCGATGACGACTCCGCCCACCAATCCGATCGTCTGGCCGAGCGGGCTGGGAAGCCTCAAGCCCGCTTCTCTCAGCAGCTCTATCGTAATTTCCATTACCATCGCTTCAATGATAGGCGGGAAGGGAACGTTTTCTCTGTTCGCCGCGATGGTGACTGCAAGCGATGTCGGCAGCAGCCCTTGGTGAAACGAAACGAGGGCGATATAAATGGACGAAAAAAACAGCGTAATAAAAATAGACGTAAACCGCAGCACCCGGATGAGCGAGGCGGAAATCCACCGTTCATAATAATCATCGGGAGACTGCATTAAAATTCCTAAAGAAGCCGGAACCACCAGCGCAAACGGCGAGTTGTCGACAAGGATGGCGACGCGGCCGTTGAACAAGGCGGAAGAGACTTTATCAGGCCGTTCCGTATTTTGTATTTGCGGAAAGGGCGAATACTTATTATCCTCAATAAGCTCCTCAAGCGTTCCGGAATCCTGAATGTCGTCCATCTTCACTTCGCTGAGGCGCTTTACAACATCGCTGACGACAGATGGGTCCGCCTTATCATCTATGTACATGACCGTGGCGTATTTTAACTTATTTTCTCCGATCGGAACCTTTTTCGTTTTCAGCTTCGGATGGTTCGTGCGCTGCCTGATCATGGCGACGTTTGTATCAGAATCTTCTATGAAGGCGATTTTCGGACCTCTTACGACCTTTTCGGATGTGGGTTCATTCACGCTTCTTTTTTCTCTTTTTCCCGTGGACAAAATGTATACGCTGTCAAGTCCGTTAATAAACACGGCGCATTTTCCCCGCAGAATGGAGATGACGGCTTCCTTCGACGTAAAGACGGGACGGGCGTCGATCTTATCAAGACGTTTCGTCACCGTATCCAGCGTCAGAGTGTCTTCCTCCCGAAGCAGCGTTTCAATCGCCTCTTTTACTTTGTCTTCGTCGTTCATTTCCCTCAGATACATATAATAAAAAACAAGCCCGTTTGGAAGCATCTTTTTATTTTGAACCAGGTCATCATTCTGCTCTACGTGGGGAAGCACTAGTGCCAGATTAACGTGTATGTATTCCTTGAATTCCGATTGCGCCATCGACAGTCACCCGCCTTCCAATCCTTAATTGAGGTTATCTTTTCCTGTTAAAAAAATGATATACTATGATAAAGTATTTAATGGTACAAGTTTTTTATGAAAGCGGAGGAGAGATGTGGCACAAGTCAGACTGGCAGGAAATGCCGAAGAAATTGAACAGCTCATCAAATCATTTGAAGCGCATTACGAAGTGGCTTACACGTCGAAAGAATACCGTAAAACAAATCCGAAGTATAAATACTCTAAGGATTCGCGCGTCTATCTTGAGCTGAAATTAAAAACGGCCAAGGCCGAAAAATAAAAAGGGTTTCATCTGTTACTGGCGAATAATACTCAGGGTGAAGCAACTGTTATGGAGGGATACATAAATGGACTACAGAATTGAAAAAGACACCATGGGAGAAGTTAAAGTTCCGGCAGATAAATTTTGGGGCGCTCAGACACAGCGCAGCAAAGAGAACTTCAAAATCGGTTCAGAAAAAATGCCTCAGCGTGTTGTGAAGGCGTTTGCAATATTGAAAAGAAGCACAGCGATCGCCAACGAACGCCTCGGCAACTTAGAGTCTGAAAAAGCACAGGCGATTGCCGCTGTATGTGACGATGTTTTAAACGGCAAATACGACGATAACTTTCCGCTCGTTGTCTGGCAGACGGGAAGCGGCACGCAAAGCAACATGAACATGAATGAAGTGGTGGCCAACCGCGCGACTGCTTTATTGAAAGAAAAAAATTCCGAGCTGAAGATTCATCCGAATGATGACGTTAACCGCAGCCAAAGCTCAAACGATACATTCCCGACGGCGATGCACGTTGCGGCGGTTCTTGCCGTATATGAGCAGCTCGTTCCGGCGCTTGATCAGCTGCGCGCGACGCTTGATGAAAAAGCGAAAGCTTATCAGGATATTGTGAAAATCGGACGCACGCATTTGCAGGACGCCACTCCGCTGACGCTCGGACAGGAAATCAGCGGCTGGGTATACATGCTTGACCGTTCGAAAGAAATGATTCTTGAGTCAACGGAAAAAATCCGCGCGCTTGCCATCGGAGGCACGGCAGTCGGCACGGGAATCAACGCCCATCCGCAGTTCGGTGAATTCGTCGCGGAAGAAATCACAAAAGTAACGGGGCAGACATTCAAGAGTTCGCCTAACAAATTCCACGCGCTCACAAGCCATGATGAAATCACTCACGTTCACGGCGCGTTAAAAGCATTGGCTGCCGACCTGATGAAGATTGCCAACGATGTCAGATGGCTGGCAAGCGGCCCGCGCTGCGGAATCGGCGAAATCGTCATTCCTGAAAATGAGCCGGGAAGCTCTATCATGCCGGGCAAAGTCAACCCGACGCAAAGTGAGGCGCTGACAATGATCGCCGCGCAAGTGATGGGAAATGACGCGACAATCGGATTTGCGGCCAGCCAAGGAAACTTCGAGCTGAATGTCTTCAAACCGGTTATTATCTATAACTTCCTGCAGACCGTGCAGCTGCTCAGTGACGGAATGAATTCCTTCCATGACAAATGCGCTGTCGGTATTGAGCCGAACCAAGAGACGATTCAGGAAAATCTCTCTAACTCATTAATGCTTGTTACGGCGCTTAACCCGCACATCGGTTATGAAAACGCCGCGAAAATCGCCAAGCTTGCCCACAAAGAAGGCCTGACGCTGAAAGAAGCGGCATTACAGCTGAACCTTCTGACAGAAGAACAATTTAATGAAATGGTGCGTCCGGAAGATATGGTGCACCCGAAAGCATAAAAAGAAAGAACGGCTGCAGTCATTGCGGCCGTTCTTCTAAATAAACTGCTGTTTCAGTAAAAATCTGAGCTGTTCTGCATCTTCAGCCAGCAGGTCGGATTCCTTCAAATTCAGTATCATTCCTTTGATGATTGCCGGTTTCGGCGACTTTTTCTTCATTTCTGCTTCCAGAATATCCAAGCTCTCGGTGAATTCAGATGCTTGCGCCTTGTCCATCGTGCCGATGCGCGTGCGGAGGGTCTGCAAGATCGATTGGCTTAAAGGATCGGGCTGCCCGTTATGAAGGGGCCCAAACAGTGAGCTTGCCTCATCAAGAGAAATAAACGCTTCATCATGTCTGTCCGCCATTCCGTTTACGATGTCATCAATTCTGTGAATCACGGTATTTGCCAAAAGCGAAGGCTGTACGGACCGGCCGGTCAGAATGAGATATTCAAGATACATCTGACTGATTCCTTCTATTAAAAAACAAAGCTCGGCTGTGTATGGTTCAGCTTTTTCTCCGTAAATCGCAAGAAGACTGTCGATATGAAACTGCAGGATCGACCGGCGGATTCTCTTTCCGCACTGCGCCGCTTCTTCGGTATAAGGAAGTGAACCGTCTTTCATCTGCACGGTAATAAAATCCTGATGGGCGAGAATCGATTCGTAAAACACCGCAAGCTGTTTTTGGTAAGCGGCTCTCGGACTGTCGCCCTCCGTTTGGATCGTCGTGATTCGGGTAAACGTTTTATCATAGTAGTAATTCAGCATGGATAGAAGCAGTGCTTCTTTGGAAGGAAAGTATAGATAAAAAGCGCCTTTTGAGATTTTGCATTCATCGGCGATTTCCTGAACCGATGTAGATTTGTACCCTTTTCGGGCAAACAGTTTAATTGCTGCTTCAATGATCAGCTTTTCTTTTTCCTTCAATGGTTCCACCCTTTCGGAGCCAGGAGGCTGGCTTGTGCTGCTCTTGTATGACTATATGGTCATATTGATATTCCGTAAATTTAACCTGATTGTAACTTGTTTTTTTGTTTTGTTTTATTTATATTATAAAGTGAGCTGACCGAATGGTCAAAGTTCTGGCGAAAGGGTGAATCTGAAAATGAAAGAATTAGATGAAATGATCAGCCGCTTGCGAAACAGAGGAATTAAAGTCGAAAAGGTGAAATATCCGAAAAAGACAATTTGTGAAAAGAAATGGGTTCATCAATGCCAAAAACCGCTGAAAGCAAACTACAGAGATTTTAACGGCTATTCCTTCACATAAAAAAAGACTGCAATGGAACACTACAGTCTACTTTGGTATGATAATTCGGTAGATTACACCCGATTGGTCATTTTCAATTGAAATTGATGCTTTATGCAAGGTTAAAATCCGTTTTACGATGCTGAGTCCTATGCCGAACTCGCCTTTCTTCCCTTTATTAAAAGGCTCGTACAAGCTGGATAGCATCTCATCCTCAATCGGAGGCCCGTCATTTTCAACCGTCATGACAATCTGCTGCTGATTTTGGCTGATCCGAATGTGAATCGCCGTTTCTGCATAGCGGATTTGATTTTCGAGAATGTTTTCAAGAAGTTTGCTCCATTGTTCCGGATCACCGGGCATCATTAATGCATCTTCTGTATCAACGGTCCACGATAATTCCTTCCGGGCCCATTTGAGCCGTTCAATGACTTCTTCCGTGACCTTCACAATGTCAAATGTCTCATGGTGCACCCGCTGCTTCATTAAATAATCAAGCTTCGTTAAATATAATAAATCCTTAATTTTCTTCTCAAGTTTTTCTGCTTCGCCTTCAATGACATCAATTGTGGTTTCCAGATCCCCCTTAGGAAAAATCCCGTCCTTTATTGATTGAGTATAGCCCCTTATCACCATGACAGGCGTTTTTAAATCATGAGAGATATTTTGCAGGAGCGTTCTTTCCGTTTCGTCTTTTTGCACCAGCTTGCTCCGCATGTCTTCAATGGTATGGCCTAATTTTCCGATTTCGTCTTTTCTGTCGACGATGACCGGATCATCCCAATCCTGTTTTGAAATCCGTTTGACATGCTTCTCTAAGGAAACGAGCGGGCGCGAGAGATATTTGGCAAGCCAAATCGCCGGAATCCAGCTTAACAAAATCACGCCGGCAATGATAAAGAGCAGCTGCTTGAACAGGGTGAATGCCAGATCATCACGATAAGAATCAAGGGCGTAAGACAGCATCATCGCATCCTGGCCGTTAATGGTGAGGCCTTTTTTAATGACGAAAAACACTTTTTCACCGCTGATGTCCGCGCTGTATCGTTTCGTGACGCTGTGCTGGCGGCCCGCGAGCTTGTACACCTTATGGATAAAGGAAGAAGAAAAGTAGTTCAAGTCTTTGTCACTGGCCGACTCCTCCCGTTCCGGCAGAAGAACGTGCTGAACGGATCGGAAAGTCGTCGGCGCGGTCGCATCCTCGCTGTAATATCCCCGCTCGATCGATCCGGGCAGCCGGTACTCCGTCAGTACATGCTGTTCATTTTCAATGGTCGTATACGTTTCATCCGTGAAAAAATTACGCAGCGTATTTGAGAACAGCACGAGAAGCAGAATCGAAATGGCTAAGAGGATGCCTGAGATGACCACCCATATTTGAAAAGCAAGCGGCTTATTTTTCATGACGTCATCATCCTGTAGCCGAATCCGTAAATGGTTTCAACCTTTAACCCGGGCATTTTTTTCCGCAGCCTCCGCACAAGATCATCGACCACCCGGTCAGTGCCGAAATAATCATGGCCCCATATATTCAGCAGGATATCTTCTCTGGAAAAGGGGTGTCCTTTATGGTGAAGAAATAAAAGCAGCAGATCAAATTCCTTAGACGTCAAATTGACCAGGCTGCCGGTTTCATCATAAACCTCTCGGGCATCTTCGATCACATTGTAGGAAGAAACGGTGATGCCGGTTTTCTTTGCGGCGGGTTGTTCTTTATACACGAGCTCGAGCAGCTTCTGGACCCGTATAATAAGTTCTCTCGGCAAAAAAGGCTTGGCGATATAATCATTGCTTCCAAGCTCTAACCCGAGGACTCTGTCAATATCGGCATCCCGCGCGGAAATGAAAATAACCGGCACATCGGGATCTTTTTCTTTTATTTCTTTTATCAATGTATAGCCGTCCGTATCCGGAAGCATGATGTCAAGAATCCACAAGTGGGGAGACGGCTGCATCTGCTTTCTGGCATCTTCGCCTTTTGTGAAAGATGTAATGTTCCAGCCTTCATTCTCTAAATATTTTGTGAGCAGTTCATTCAGGTTATCCTCATCTTCAACTAGATAAATGGTGTATGACAAGGCATTTCACATCCTTTCAACGTCATTATACTAGTTTTAACATACTCAAGCCGCATTTTCATAATTTCACATATTCTTTTCATTTTTATCCCACAATGTTTGTTTATGATGTGTATAAGGGAAGAAAGGAAGAAAAAAAGCGGGGAAGATAACATGTTCAAACACATTTTGTTTTGGAGCTTTGCTTTTCTCCTTATTATTGGGACAATAGAACTTGTACATGCGATGAATATGTAATCGATAGAATGAAAACATGCTGAAGGAGTGTGCGTGAATATGAATGATCATCGAGATGACGGCAGAAGCCGCGATCAGTCAGATCTTTCACATACGGAACAAAACAGAAATGAACAGCAGCAGATCAGCCATCAGGAGCCCGAGCTGCTCGAAGGGCCCGTCTCGAAAGAAGCGGAAAACGAGACGGCGGCCGGTACGGAATTTGAAAAAACGGCTGCCGTGAAAAAAGAAAAAAAACGGAGAGCCGCTTGGCTGAGCCCGATTTTAGGCGGCATTATCGGCGGCGGCCTCGTGCTTGGCATTGTGCCGAACCTGCCGGGTGAGCAGCATAAGACAGAAGCCGTTTCTGATACGAAACAAGTTCAGTCTTCGAATTTTACGTCAACGCCTTTGAAAAATACCTCAAGCGTAGCGGATATGGTGGAAGACTTGGAGCCCGCGATTGTCGGAGTGTCCAACTACCAAGCTTCGCAAAGCAGCCAGTTCGGACTTGACGGCGGTTCAAGCTCTGAAACGGAGAGCGGCACGGGGTCAGGCGTCATCTTCAAAAAAGACGGCGAAAAAGCGTACATCATTACAAACAACCATGTCGTAGAAGGTGCGAACAAACTGTCGGTCACTCTTTACAATGGGAAAACCGAAACGGCAAAGCTTGTCGGAAAGGATGCCATCAGTGACTTGGCTGTATTGGAAATCAGCTCGTCCAATGTCAAAAAAGCGGCCAGCTTCGGGGATTCCTCCAAGCTCCGCATTGCCGATAAAGTGATTGCCATCGGCAACCCGCTCGGCCAGCAGTTTTCCGGCACCGTCACACAAGGTGTCATCAGCGGGCTGAACAGAACGGTAGACGCCGATACATCCCAAGGCACGGTGGAAATGAACGTGATTCAGACGGATGCGGCGATTAACCCCGGAAACAGCGGCGGCCCGTTAATCAACTCAAGCGGCCAAGTTATCGGGATCAACAGCATGAAAGTCAGTGAAAACGGCGTGGAGTCACTCGGCTTTGCCATTCCGAGCAATGATGTAGAACCGATAGTCGACCAGCTGCTTGCAAAAGGAAAAGTCGAGCGCCCATTTTTAGGTGTGCAGATGATTGACATGGCGCAAGTGCCGGAAACTTATCAGGAAAACACGCTCGGACTGTTCGGCGACCAGCTGTCTAAGGGTGTTTACGTAAAAGAAGTGCAATCCGGCTCACCGGCTGCGAAAGCGGGCATCAAATCAAATGACGTCATTGTACAATTGAACGGCAAAGATGTCGGCAGCAGCGCCGATATCAGACAGATCTTATATAACCAGCTGAAAATCGGCGATAAAACGACTGTTCAAGTTCTCAGAAACGGAAGCAAAAAGACGCTGAACGTCACATTAACGAAACAAACCGAAAGCGCAAGCTGAACGCATAAAAAAAGCTGAACCTTCAACTGAGGTTCAGCTTTTTTCGTCATTCTCCCAAGTAGGCTGACAGCATCCACACATGCTTGTCCGCTTCTTCAACTAATCCGACAAACAGGTCGGCAGTTGACGGGTCATTTTGTTCCTCGGCGATGCCGATGACAAATTTTGATTCGCGGCTGATTTGTTTATAGTCTTGAACCAGTGATTCCACCATTTCAGAAGCCGTTTTTTCCTGGCCTTCATCCGTAATGGAAGCTTGTTCAAGGTAAGTGTGTAAAGTCGCCGCAGGCTGTCCGCCGATGGCCAGAAGTCGCTCTGCGATGGCATCCGCCGTTTCCGCCGCTTCGTTATATAGCTCTTCAAATTTTTCATGAAGCGTAAAGAAATGAGGGCCTTTTACATACCAATGGAAGCGGTGCAGTTTAGAGTAAAGGATAAACCAGTTTGATAATTGTGTGTTCATTGATTTCTCAACAAGAGTTTCAGTTTTTTTCGCGTTTTGTGTATTCATATTCATCGTCCTCCCTGTGATCTGATAATTTAATTATATCACATATTAAATAAAAATCAATACTAAATTATAATAATTATAATTTAGGTTTAAGTGAACAGCTTTTTCTTTATAATCGATTCCCAGGCGGACCACGGAAAGAGTGAGCGGAAAGCCAATGTCAGCTTAACGCCCCTGCCGATCGGATACCGCAGTTTCTTCAGCCGTTTCCTTTGTGCCAATTGATAAATCAGCTCCGCTACGTCATCAGGATCGCCGCTTTTGGATGCGTTGGCTTTGAAGTAAGCTTCTATTTGCTGATAATAGCGGTAATAAGGCGAATCTTTGCCGGGTGCCGTAAGATGATTGGAGAGAGACGTTTCCCATATAGATGTTTTGTAGGAGCCCGGTTCTATTAAAGCGGCATCAATTCCTAAAGGCAGCAGTTCGAGGCGCAGGCTCTCTGTAAACCCTTCAACCGCGAATTTGGAAGAGACATACGGAGATAGAGCCGGGAAACCGGTCAGTCCGCTGATACTGCTGATATTGAAGATTTTCGCCCCGCTATGTTTTCGCATATAAGGCAGCACGGTTTTTGTGACGTGAATCAGACCGAATACATTTGATTCATACTGCTGTCTGTAATGTTCCATCAGCACATCGTCAATAAACCCCCCGTACGCAGTGCCGGCGTTATTGACGAGCAGGTCAATCGGTCCGAAACCGCTGATGGTGTTCCCGAAGTCAGACACCGACTGCTCATTTGTCACATCTAAAGAAACGACCGTAACATGTTCGGATGCACCCGCTTGAGCGGCGGCCTCTTTCAGTATTTCAGCTTTCTCCGGCTGTCTGGCTGTTGCGATGACGTGATAAGACCGGGCGAGCTTCAGCGCTGTCAGCAGCCCGAATCCGCTCGTCGCGCCGGTTACAATGGCAATTTTTCTGTTCATCTTATAATCCTCCCCGTTTGTTCTTATCTCATAGTGTATAACATCTCGCGGAAAGAAGGAGAAATCGTTCGGAAATATGTCAGAATTGTTTTATAATGGAGTCAGCTTCGGATAGAAAGGGGTAAAGAAAAGATGGCATTAGAGGGATTGAAGGAAACATGGGATTTAAACTCCATTTTTGAGGGCGGGAGCCGGTCGGAAGAGTTTCAGCAATACATACAAGAGCTCAAAAAGCATCTAAGCGCTTTTCAACATGCGGTTGAAGCGTTTACGGTTCCGACGCATGCGGATGAAAGCCGGGAGATGATCAATCTGATTGATAGGTTTGAACGGTCAGCGATCATGATCAGGCAGGCGGGAGCGTTCGTCGGCTGTCTTCAGGCTCAGAACACTCATGATCAGAAAGCGAATGAATGGAGGGCGCGGATCAATCAGCTGAGCAGTGATTTTAAATCCGCTCTGGTCACCCTTGACGATACACTTGCCCGGATTGACGAGCCGGTCTGGGAGGAGCTGCTGCAAAAACCGGAACTTCAGGATCTCACATATGTTTTAAATGAGAGAAGAGACCGGGTCAAAGAGAAGCTCAGCGCTTCAGAAGAAAGGCTGATTGAAGGCCTGGCCGTTGACGGCTATCACGCATGGGGCGACTTGTATAATGCGGCTGTCGGCAGAATGAAGATTCCATTTGAGGATAAAGAGCTGTCGGTCGGCCAAGCGGAAAATATGATGGCGCACCCGGATCGCCGCATCAGACATCAAGTGTTCAAAGAGCTTAATGAAGCGTGGAAAGGAGAAGAGGAGCTTTTCGGCAGCACGCTGAACCATCTGGCCGGCTTCCGCACGGAAATCTATAAAGCGCGGGGCTGGAAAAGCGCTTTGGAAGAGCCGCTTGCGATCAACCGGATGAAAAAAGAAACGCTGGATGTCATGTGGCGGGTCATTACCGATCATAAAAAGCCTTTTGCCGAATACCTGAATCGAAAGGCGTCTCTTTTAGGGCTTGAGCGGCTGAACTGGTATGATGTGGACGCGCCGATCGGCGAGGCTCCGAAAGAATACACATATGATGAAGCGGCCAATCTGATTGTCAGCCAATTTTCGACGTTTGGCAAAAAGCTGTCCGCATTTACGGAAAAAGCGTTCCGTGATCGGTGGATAGAAGCGGAAGACCGCAGCGGCAAACGGGTCGGCGGTTTCTGCACCAGCTTTCCCGACAGCGGAGAATCCCGGATTTTTATGACGTTTTCCGGAAGCGCTTCGAATGTATCGACGCTGGCGCATGAGCTCGGTCACGCGTTCCATCAGGAGGCCATGCTTCAAGTGCGGCAGCTGAACAGAGCCTACGCTATGAATGTCGCTGAAACAGCCTCGACCTTTGCGGAAATGATCGTCGCCGACGCCGCTTTGAAACAAGCGGAGACAAAGGATGAAAAGGTGTTCTTGCTTGAAGATAAAATTCAAAGAAGCGTAGCCATGTTTATGAATATTCATGCGAGATTTTTATTTGAAACGCGTTTTTATGAAGAGCGCAAGCAGGGCGTCGTTCCGGCTGAGAAACTGAATGAACTGATGGAAGCGGCGCAGAAAGAAGCATTTTGCGATTCATTAGGGGAATACCACCCTCATTTCTGGGCGTCAAAACTGCATTTTCATATTACGGGAGTGCCGTTTTACAACTTTCCGTATACGTTCGGTTATTTATTTTCGCTTGGAATATATGCAAGAGCTCTTCGGGAAAAAGCGGATTTTGAAGAAAAATATATCGCGCTTTTGTGTGACACGGCTTCGATGACTGTTGAGGATTTGGCGATGAAGCACCTTGGAGCGGATCTGACGGAACGGTCGTTTTGGGAAGACGCGGTCCGCCTTGCCGTACAGGATGTGCAGGAATTTTTAGAGCTGACTGAATGATAATCTGGAGATGAACCGGCCGGAGTGTTACCGCTCCGGTTCTTTTTTGTTTAATGAATGACAGCCGCCTCCCTTGGAAATACCTAAAAACGATCGGAATGGAATGGGAGTGAATCGCATGAAATGGATCAGAACGGCGGGCGTTTTATGTCTTACGCTGATGCTGATTGCCGGCTGCCGATTGAATGAAGAAAAACGGGAAGCGGAACAAGACAGCACACCCGTGTCATCCGCGAAGCCGGTTCCTTACAGCAGCTTTGCCCTTCGCGTCAGCTACGGAGCCGGAGAGCATAACCGCTATGAAGGTTTGTATGAGAGAAAAGGCGGTCATGAAAAGGCTGACATCCGGGACAAGCTCTCAGGGGTTCACAGAGAGGGCGAGGAAGCGCTTGATGAAATGAAGATGATCCTTGGAGAACTTGCCGTAAACAGCCGGATGAAGGAAAGTGAGGTCGTCAGGCAGGTGCTCTCGGCTTTTAATTTGGACAGCCGCTATGACCATTTTTATCTGAAACTGAAAAAGAATGATGGAGAAATGACGGAAATAAAAAAATAACCGCCGTCCGCTGCTTTTTTGCCCAAAACTAATTGATAATGATATTCAGAGTCATTAATTTCTGTTACAATATAATCATGATCTCACGTTGAATGTTTAGGCAATTTGTTTATATACATAGTGTTGGGAAACTCAAAAAAGGAGCGGTTAGCGGTATGAGTGCAATTTCTACAGAGACGCTGAGCTTAGGGTACGGAGAGACTGTTATCATTGACGAATTGGATGTCGCGATTCCAAAAGGCGAAATCACTGTATTGATCGGAAGCAACGGCTGCGGAAAATCGACGCTTTTACGTTCATTGGCCCGGCTGATGAAACCGAGGGGCGGTACTGTGCTTTTAGAAGGAAAAGCCATCGCTAAGCTTCCGACGAAGGAAGTGGCAAGAGAGCTCGCTATTTTGCCGCAGAGTCCGTCAGCTCCCGAAGGCCTGACGGTGCATCAGCTTGTGAAGCAGGGAAGATACCCTTATCAAAGCTGGCTGAAGCAATGGTCCAAAGAGGACGAAGACGCAGTGGCAAAAGCGCTTAAAGCGACGAAGCTTGAGGAAATGGCCGACCGTCCGGTGGATTCCTTGTCAGGCGGACAGCGCCAGCGCGCATGGATTGCGATGACACTCGCTCAGGATACGGATATCATTCTGCTTGACGAGCCGACAACCTATCTCGACATGACGCATCAAATTGAAATTCTTGATTTGCTGTTTGAATTAAATGAAAAAGAAAAACGCACAATCGTCATGGTGCTGCACGACCTCAATCTGGCATGCCGTTATGCCCATTATCTGGTCGCCATTAAGGATAAACAGATTTACGCAGAGGGCCGTCCCGAAGAAGTCATCACTTGCGAGCTTGTACAGCAGGTCTTTGCGATGAACTGCCAGGTAACGCAAGACCCGCTGTTCGGCACGCCGCTTTGCATTCCGCACGGACGCGGCAGATGTATCGTGCAGGAAGCGGCCCTCACCGCCCGATTGTCATAATCATGAAAAAGGGAAGGGAACGGTATGGAAGAGAAACTGCAGCAGCAGCTGGACGGCCTGCTTGAGAAATACACGGAACTATTGCTTGGCGAAACAAACCCGGATGTAAAGGAAGAAGTCAGGCAGTGGATTTTGTATACACATATCGCAAAAAGCATGCCTCCGCTCGTCAAACATTGGAATCAATCCTACCCGGACGCCAAAGAGGGCATCAAAGCTGCGATACAGCATATTAAACAGCTCAATGAAGCACACAGAAAAAAACAATAAAAAAGCTTTCGGCATCAAAGAGAGGTGCCGGAAGCTTTTTTTCTGAAAAGGAATCAATAAAGGCTTCGTTCAATTCATAGGCGAAGAACTTTAATATAACTAATGCACCCGTTTGTTTACGTATATTTCTTCCGCTTGCTGAACCAAGAAAAAAGGACCGCCGCAGCAATCCCTTTCTCTCTTTCCTATATATCACATTTCCTTTCGGCTACGTAATAACTCTTCAAATGCTTTTATATTTGTATCAAAATTGGGCACTGTTTGAGATTCCTCGGCACATTTGACTTGTGCTACAACCAAATCATGAAAAGGTGTTGAAATGCCAGTACCTTCTGCCATTTTGGGAATAACTCCATTAATATAATCAATTTCAGTTTTGCGTTTTTTCTCAAGATCCTGGAGCATACTTGCTCTTAGCAGCCTAGATGGTGCCATGGCTGACCTAAAAGTTTGGATACGTTCAGGAATATCATTTTCACTTCTTAATTCCAAAGATTCTAAATCAAGGCCGCCCATTTTCGCAAATTTGACACCATTGGCGTGTCCAACCTTAATCGTCTCATCTGCGATATGGACTGCACTAACAATGCCGATTTCATGGTCAAGAATGTCTCCGTATTCTCCGTTTAATGCTGCCGATAAACCACTGAATGCATTATTGATAAGTAATTTTGACCACTTCGTTCCAACTAAATTATCGGAAATATGTGTTCCGCCGATAAGGTCTAAAACCGATTTAATACGCTGGATTCTTTCTGTTGTTTCACCATGTAATTCTCCAATTTGAAAAGCGTACTCTTTAAATTGAGTATACTCAGTTGTAAGTCTGGATACGCCCGGCTCAATAAACGTAGCACCAAATTCAACAGAACCTGCAATAACACGTTCATCACCAACGATCGAAGCAACTTTCTGTTCAGGTATACCGTTTTGCAAGGAACATACTACACTGTCATCCTTTAAAAAAGGCAGTAACTCTTTAAGGATGGAGTCATTATATAATTGTTTCGTCAGAAGTAATATTAAATCATACTTTCCTGATTTGTTTTCAGGGGTGATAGCTTTCACCTTTGCTTGAAATTCCGTTGTACCAACTACTTTAGCACCTATTTGATTTAAGGTATCTACATGTTCTTTGTATGAATCAATCAATTCGACATCCATTCCGCCAGCAGACAGATATGCTCCAACAATGGTTCCTAAAGAACCTGCTCCTAAAACTGCAATTCTCATTGTCAACGCTCCTTATTTTTCCTCTAAGTAGTTATAAACCGGCTGTGCTGCATTTAAGGTTAAATCCGTAATAATATGAGATGCTGAAACGACTTCTAATACAGGCAAATCTGCAAGAGGTGCCAGAGCATGTTCAAATAATTGAAGCCGCGCCGGTCCAGTCCAGGCACCTTTAACTTCTATATTCGTTATTTGCGTCCGCACCAAATCACAAACCCTTAAATCACCATTGTAATCAGTGGCAATCTTAACCATAAAATTAGGTCGGCAAATTTCCCTTTTCGCTTTTTCCTTATCCATTTCGAAATGTTTATATCCCATAGTCGCAGTTGCCACACGAAGACTGCCATAATCTAATGTGCCGACAAGAGTATCAGAGTCTATATACAGCTTAGGGGCACCCAATTTCTTTGGATATGCAGTAAGTTCCCGTCCGCTTGCAATAGCCGGGAAATTGTCAACATACATAGAATGTACATAATCTCCTTCTTCACCATTAAAGCTGACAGGGATGACTTGTCCTGCCTCTGTATAGGCACCAAGTCCGGAAACATCGGGCATCCACATGACTTCGAATTTCACTAAAGGTTCAGTAATTTCAAGAGGTTCCGGCACTGCCGCACGTAAAGCTTTTTCATCCGTTCGGTAAATAATATTTAAATATTCACGGTTAACAAATTTATAATTTGGGATAGGATAAGCAGGGGCTGTTAGTGGCGTATTTAAATTTTTTGCTATATCTTTCACATCAATTTTCATTGAATGACACCCTTTCCTTTTCTTTAACTATGCTATTATCTTACATTCGCATTTACATTTAATCCAATACATAATAAGGTATATATATATTTATTGAAATAAATGAGGGGGGTGCAGACAGATGGAATTGCTGCAGCTAAAATACTTTCAGACAGTTGCCTATACTGAACATATCTCTAAAGCGGCAGAACAATTAAAGATTGCCCAGCCTTCTTTAAGTCTCACTATAAAAAGACTTGAGAATGAACTGGGAACAACCTTGTTTGAGAGAAAAGGCAGAAATATTAAGCTGAGTTCAGCAGGGAAAATTCTTTTAAAACATGTAAACAGGATTTTTACTGAGATTGAAAATGCACAAACGGAAATTCAATTGGAGGAACATCAAATTTCTGACACCATCAGAATATCTATTTCCAATCCAAGATTCCTTGCAGGACTGATGAGTGAATATATCAACCGCTCTCCTCAATCAAAAATTCTCCAAGCAATCGGAGTTAAAAGCGAGATCATAACAAGTTTAAAAAAAGGGGACATTGATTTAGGAATAACAGGTCATCCGATTCAAGATGAAGAGATAGAGAGTTGTGTGCTGGTAAATGAAGATATCGTTCTGGCTTTGCCCTCAAACCACCGATTTACGGGTAAAACAGAAATTTCTTTACGTCTTGTCGCCGATGAACCATTTATTACCCTTGCTAATAATGAAGAGTATAGAGGTTTCACAGCCTCGCTTTGTGAGAAAGCTGGTTTCACCCCAAATATTGCATTTGAGGCAGATTCTCATTTACTGGTCGAGATTATAAAGCTGGATCAAGGTGTGGCGTTGCTTCCTATTTCAGTTTGCAGAACATTGGGGCTGAATTTTATAAAAGTGACTGATCACTCTGCTTCATATCCAGTCGGCTTATCTTGGATGAGACATAAGCTATTATCTTCTTCGGTAAGAAATTTTCGTGACTTTATTATGTCGTACTATAAAGATAACTATGAAATGTTTAAGGTTTATTAAAGAATTCCATCACTATTTTTTTGAATTTTCACCCCCCATTTCCAATGAGGCGGAAGACTGGTCATTCCCAGATGATATAAAAAAATCCCGCGGCATCCGCGGGATTTTTCTTTGTTAAACGGCTTTCGCCTTTTCTTCTTGTTTGCCTGTCTTTTTATTTGTCAGCTTAATTGATTTAACAAACAGCGTGAGGATCAATCCGGCAGCGATAAAGGCCAGGCCTGTGAAAAACACGCTGTGAAGCGAATCCATCAGTGACGTTTTCAAAACCGGCACGATATGGGAAGAAAATGCGGCCGGAATCTGCTTAATCGATTCCTGGCTGAACAAGGATTGAAGCAGCCCTTCAGGATTCTTGTCAATCATACCTTTAAACTGGGCGGCAAAGGCACTTGCCTGTTTCGGGAGTGAGTCTAAGTAAGGCACCAGTCTGTCGGTTAAAAGGCTTCCTGATCTGGCATTCATGACAGCGCCGAGCACCGTAATGCCGAACGTTCCCCCGATCATCCGGAAAAATTGGCTTGAAGAGGTCACAACACCCAGCTCTTCTTTTGAAAACGTTTCTTGCAGAGCGAGTGTGAGAAGCGGCATGACGAGCCCCATTCCCAGACCGATCACGGCCATATAGCATGTAGCCGCGAGCTTGCTTGTATCCAGCTGCAAAGTCGTTAATAAGAAGAAGCCGACGGCCATGATCAGCATGCCGATCATGATTTGCGGTTTAATACCGATCTTATAAACCAACTGGCCTCCGATAATACTTGTGATAATCATAGATACCATCATCGGCGTCATAATCGTGCCGGACGCGGTGGCGCTGACTCCGATAATTCCCTGCATAAAGAAAGGAACGAACGTAACGGCGCCGAACATGCCGATACTCATGAAAAAGCCGATCAGATTCAGTACGGTAAACGTTCTGTTTTTAAACAGGTACATCGGCAGAATCGGTTCTTTTGCTTTGATTTCAGCGAAAATGAATCCGACAATCCCGGCAAGTGCAAGCGCAAAGAGACCGAGAATCTGCCAAGAGCCCCATGCGTAATCCTTTCCTCCGAAGCTGAGCGCGAGGAGGAGGCTGACGATTCCGACGATCATTGTGAAAATGCCGGCGATGTCAAAGTTAATCGGCCCGGTCTGTTTTCTGCCTTGAAGTCCTCTTGCGATAAAGATCACGGCTAAAATTCCGACAGGCAGGTTGATGTAGAAAACCCATTTCCAATTTAATGAGTCAACAATCCAGCCCCCGATTTGCGGGCCGATCACGGAAGCAAGCCCGTAAATCGCTCCGAAAAGCCCTTGGAACTTGGCACGCTGTTTCCCTGTGAACAAATCCCCGATGACGATCATAGCCATCGGCATCATGACACCGCCGCCGATTCCCTGAAGTCCGCGGAAAATAATCAGTTCCGTCATGTTGCTGGCCATTCCGCACAGTGCGGAAGCTCCCATAAAAATCAATAAACCTGATACATAGACGACGCGACGCCCCAATAAATCTGCAAGTTTCCCCGCAATCGGAACGATCGTCGTCGAAGTTAAAAGATATGCCGTGGTCAGCCACGTCATCATGCTTAATCCCCCGAGGTCACCCACGATTTTAGGAATCGCCGTTCCTACGATGGTGCCGTCAAGGGCTGAGAAAAACATGGCGATAATTAAGCCGGTTATTAATAATGTGCGTTTTGGATCTTTCTTTTCAATGCTCATGTTTCGGCAGCTCCTCTTTTCTATTCGTTTTCTTTTTGATCAGCCGCGTATTTCTCGGCGGCTTCCGCTACTTTGCGGATGATGTTCACGGACTGAATCAGTTCATCGTCAGTCAGAACGGATAGGTTTCGCGCCAGTATCGCTTTCCGTCCTTCCACAACATCTTCGAATTTTGTTTCGCCTTTTTTGGTGAGGCTGATGTCGATGACGCGTCTGTCCTGCTGGTTATGTTTGCGGACGATAAGTCCTTTTTGTTCGAGGCGGTCGGCCATCAGCGTCACTGCGCTCGGCTTTACCTCCATGCGTTCCGCAATTTCGGAAACTTTGCAGCTCCCGTGTTTTTTCAGGCTGGCTAAAACAAATAATTGGGCAGGCGTCACCTCGTGTTTTGCCATACTTTCCACCATTTCAGGCTGTATGTTTTGCAGCAGCGTCTGAAGAGATTTCTGGATGTCAGACACATATTGATCCGCGTTTTTCATAACTCCTCCTCATCTTGTTCCTCGAGAAAATAATTAACATTAGTTAAATATAAATAAGGATTAATGACAAGTCAATCTTTTTGTGCAAAAATAAAAAAAGGATTGATGCTTGTCGAAAACATCAAACCCTTCTTCGTTTTACTGCTGGTAGGGAGACTGCTGCTGAATGGTCTGCCGGAACTTCTGATACGATTGCTGAAGCTTTTGGGTATCGGCTGCTTCAATGGAATACCAGCCATTTTGAAACATCACATCGTATAATCTTCTTTGCGCTTTTTGTGACTCATCGAAAATCGCCTGAATATCTTGATAAAGAGACTCGTGGCTGAACTCGTGCAGGGCTGTGCAATATGAAGCCGTGATGTATTTTTCCGTCGTCAGCAGCTCATTCACCAAGTCTCTGTCATTCATTTGCGCCGTATTGGGCACGGGCGTTTGCGGATTCGTGATTTTTTGGTTTTGCTGTTCCATGTATTGTCCTCCTATTGCATATAGCCTGTTGTTGTCTGTCCGCCTTGATCGGGGTTCAAGCGGCCTAATATGTGCTGATAATGCTTCTCATGCATCCGGCCGATCTGATCAAGCTCTTGTTTTAACGTCTGATTCTGGCAGTGTTCCGCCATAAAATGCGCTTTTTTCATGGCAAGCAGATTCCAGTTCAGCATGTCCTCAAGATACAAATGGTCTTTCGTTGAGATGACGGCAGGCGGCAAGTTTCCGTGCTGCTCTTGATTGTTCATATAAACGCCTCCTTCAATTCTGTTCTTTTTAGCTTTCTCTGCGATCGGGATTTCATACACGAATAAAAGAAAAAGGAGGGAGTTCATCCTTGCTGCGGAGCATATGTTTATTTTTGTCGAAAAATAAAATGCTTACAAAATTCGCCCAGGCTTACGGAATCCGCTTCGGTGCGGGAAGGTTCGTTGCAGGGGAAACACTCACGGAAGCTGTGAAAACGGTAAAGCGGCTGAACCAAAAAGGGCTGTCGGCTTCGATTGATTATCTAGGTGAATATGCGGGTTCAGAGAAGGATGCGAAAAGGACGGCGGAAGAATGTAAAAAAGCAATCAGGGCGATTGCCGAGAATCAACTGGATTGTGAGCTGTCGCTGAAATTAACATCCATCGGTCTGGATATTTCCGAGAAACTTGCGGAACAGCATGTCAGAGACATATTGACGGAGGCAAAAGAACGCGGCGTGCCTGTAACGATTGATATGGAGGACTATTCAAGATGCGGCCGTACGCTTGAGCTGTATAAGCGGTGCAAGCCGGATTTCCCGATGCTCGGCACCGTCATTCAGGCTTATTTGTACCGCGCAGCTGAAGACATCAGCGGTCTGATGCCATACAAGCCGCGGCTCAGGCTTGTAAAAGGCGCTTATAAAGAATCGGCGGCCGTTGCATTCCCTGATAAAAAAGCAACCGATCTTCATTTTCAGCAGCTGATTAAGCTGCAGCTTTTGAGCGGCCATGAAACGGCGGTGGCGACACATGATGATGACATCATTTCTTATACGAAAACACTCATCAGCGAACATCAGATTCCCCGGGAGCAGTTTGAATTCCAAATGCTGTACGGCATCAGAACGGAGCACCAGAAGGAGCTTGCCGAAGAAGGATACAGGATGAGGGTGTATGTCCCGTACGGAACCGATTGGTACGGGTACCTGATGAGAAGAATTGCCGAGCGCCCGGCAAATGCGGCATTTGTGCTGAAAGGGATCTTCAAAAAATAACGGCTGCTCCAAAAAGCAGCCGCAGCATGTTATTCCATGTTGTCTTTTTTATATTGCTGATTTTGGCTCGTCCGTTTGCCGCCGCCGTATTTTTGCTTCGGTCCCGCATTTCCTTTCATGCTGGCCGCGCTCACTGCGGCAGAAGACGGATCTTTTCTCCCTCGCACCATTCCCTTCACCTCCGGGTTTAAGTTTCCCGCCCGCGCCACGGAACATGCGGAAGCAGAAAAATTTAAAAAAATTCCATATTTGCTATTGAAGTCATCCTGAAAATCTTTTAAGATGTAAGAAGAAAAGGGTTTCATTTTTTTTGCCGAAAAAATGAATGACTATTCATTCAAAGTTCAAGGGGGATGACTCATGCACAAGTTTATAAAGAAAGCAGCCGTTCTCGGATCAGGCGTCATGGGGTCCGGAATTGCCGCGCACTTGGCTAACATCGGAATTCCCGTCCTGCTGCTTGATATTGTGCCAAACGAGCTGACAAAGGATGAGATGAAAAAAGGGCTGACATTAGAAAGCCCGGAGGTCCGCAGCAGGCTGAGCCGATCGGCCATGCAAAAGCTGCTGAAGCAAAAACCGGCGCCGCTGACTTCGGCTGCCAATCTCGACTATATAACGGCGGGGAATTTGGAAGATGACGCAGCTCAATTGAAGGATGCTGATTGGATTATTGAAGTCGTCGTCGAAAATCTTGACGTAAAAAAACAGATTTTCTCACTCGTTGATGAATACCGGAAACCGGGAAGCATCGTGTCGAGCAATACGTCCGGTATCTCCGTCACAAAAATGGCGGAAGGCCGATCTGCCGATTTTAAAGCTCATTTCTTAGGAACCCATTTCTTTAATCCGGCCCGCTACTTAAAGCTTCTGGAAATCATTCCGATTCAGGAAACAGATCCTGACGTGCTGGAGTTTATGACTTCATTTGCAGAAAACACGCTCGGGAAAGGGGTCGTCATCGCAAAAGACACGCCTAACTTTATCGCCAACCGCATCGGTACGTACGGCCTGCTGGTCACGGTAAGAGAAATGCTTTCTTCCGGCTGCCGCATCGGCGAGGTGGACACGGTGACCGGGCCTTTGATCGGCAGACCGAAAAGCGCGACCTTCAGAACCCTTGACGTTGTGGGGCTTGATACTTTCGCCCATGTGGCAAAAAATGTGTATGATAAAGCCGACGGCGCTGAAAAAGACATGTTTAAGCTTCCTGAATTTATGAATGACATGCTGAAAAACAATTGGCTGGGCAGCAAATCAGGCCAAGGTTTTTACAAAAAAGAAGGTAAAACAATATATGAACTCGATCCGCTGACCATGACATACGGTGAGCGCTCGAAAATGAAGACACCCGCTTTAGAAGCCGCCAAACAGGCAAAGGGTGCCAAAGGCAAAATGAAAGCGCTTATATACTCTGATGACCGCGCCGGACGCCTGCTTTGGAATATTACATCGCAAACACTCTTATACTCAGCCCGGCTTTTAGGTGAGATCGCTGATGATATCAAAGCAATTGATGACGCCATGAAATGGGGTTTCGGATGGGAGCTCGGACCGTTTGAGATGTGGGATGCCATCGGCGTCAGAAAATCAGCGGAGCGGCTCGAAGAAGAAGGCGCAGCACTCCCCGGCTGGGTGAAAGAAATGCTTGATCAGGGCCATGAAACATTTTATATGAAGGAAAACGGAACACCATTTTACTATTCAGACGGCCAATACAGGGCTGTGAAAGAAAATCCGAAACGGATCAGCCTGCAAACGTTAAAAGAAACAAAAGGCGTTATCACTAAAAACAGCGGCGCAAGTCTGATTGATCTCGGCGATGATGTCGCGCTGCTGGAATTTCATACGAAAAGCAACGCGATCGGCTTAGACATTATTCAGATGATTGACAATGCGCTTGAGGAAACGGAGCGGAATTATAAAGGTCTTGTCATCGGAAACCAAGGCAGACATTTCTGCGCGGGGGCAAACCTTGCGATGATTTTGATGGAAGCTCAGGATGATAATTTCATGGAAGTCGATTTTGTCATCCGCCGTTTTCAGCAGACGATGCTGAACATCAAATACAGTGCTAAACCCGTTGTCGCGGCGCCATTCGGGATGACACTCGGCGGCGGCACGGAAGTCTGTCTCCCGGCGGCACGCGTTCAGGCGGCGAGCGAATCGTATATGGGTCTTGTTGAAACCGGCGTCGGCCTTATTCCGGGCGGCGGAGGAAACAAAGAGCTGTACATGAATTATTTGGACGGCGGAAGTGAACTGATGGACGCAGCGATTAAAACCTTCGAAACAATCGCGCTTGCCAAAGTGTCCGGTTCGGCACACGAAGCCCGTGATATGCAGATTTTGTCCGCGGCAGACCGTATCAGCATGAATCAGGATCACCTGCTGCACGATGCGAAACAGCTGGCTGCTTCCTTATATGACAGCGGATACCGCCCGCCTGCCCGCAAAAAAGTGAAAGTCACCGGGGAAACCGGATGTGCGGCATTACTGCTCGGAGCAGACCAAATGAGACGGTCGGGTTATTTATCCGATCACGATATGAAGATTGCGAAGAAGCTGGCCCATGTCATTGCCGGCGGAAGAGTCCCGTTCGGCACGGAGGTTTCAGAAGAATATTTACTTGAGATTGAAAGAGAAGCCTTTTTAAGCCTCGCTGGCGAGGCGAAATCTCAAGCGAGAATGCAGCATATGCTCGTCAAAGGCAAACCTTTACGGAACTAGGAGGGTGTTTATGAGAGAAGCAGTCATTGTGGCCGGTGCGAGAACCCCGGTCGGTAAAGCGAAAAAAGGATCGCTTGCAGCCGTTCGTCCTGATGATTTAGGCGCGCTTTGTGTAAAAGAAACGCTGAAACGGGCAGGCGGATATGAAGGAAATATCGATGACTTAATTATCGGCTGTGCAACACCTGAAGCCGAACAAGGATTAAATATGGCGCGGAATATCGGTGCGCTGGCGGGGCTTCCTCATACGGTGCCGGCCATTACGGTGAACCGCTACTGCTCTTCCGGGCTCCAATCCATCGCTTACGGTGCTGAAAAAATCATGATCGGCGCGGGTGACACAGTCATTGCGGGCGGTGCGGAATCCATGTCGCAAGTTCCGATGATGGGGCATGTGACCCGCCCGAATATCGCTTTGGCGGAGCATGCGCCTGAGTATTACATGAGCATGGGGCACACAGCGGAGCAGGTCGCCGAAACGTACGGCGTATCCAGAGAAGACCAGGATGCATTTGCCGTCCGCAGCCATCAGAATGCCGCAAAAGCCCTTAAAGAAGGGAAATTCAATGACGAAATCGTGCCGGTTGAAGTATCGCTGACAGAAGTCGGTGATGACCATAAGCCGCGGAAAAAACAATTTACCTTTTCTCAAGATGAAGGCGTTCGTCCCGGCACATCGGCTGACGTCTTGGCGAAGCTCCGCCCGGCTTTTTCTAAAACGGGGACCGTGACGGCCGGGAACTCTTCACAAACAAGTGACGGCGCGGCGGCTGTCATGCTGATGGATCGCGAAAAAGCTTCGTCGCTCGGATTGGCGCCTCTTGTCAAATTCCGTTCCTTTGCCGTAGGGGGCGTTCCGCCTGAGGTAATGGGGATCGGTCCGATTGAAGCCATCCCGCGGGCGCTCAAGCTTGCCGGACTCGAATTGCAGGATATCGGACTTTTTGAATTGAATGAGGCCTTTGCTTCACAGGCCATTCAAGTCATCAGATCGCTTGGGATAGATGAAGAAAAGGTGAACGTCAACGGAGGCGCCATCGCCCTCGGACATCCGCTCGGATGCACCGGAACGAAGCTGACCCTGTCACTCATTCATGAAATGAAACGGAGAAACGAGCAATTCGGCGTGGTGACGATGTGCATCGGAGGCGGCATGGGCGCTGCCGGCGTATTTGAACTCATTTAAAAAAAGGGGGAAACGAACATGAAACAGGAAACGGTCAACGTCAAAAAAGGCGGCAGCTTTCTGATTGAAGAGACGGGATATGATCAAATATTCACTCCGGAGGACTTTACAGACGAACACAAAATGATCGGCAAAACGACAGAAGACTATGTCGTAAACGATGTGCTTCCTTATATCGATGAAATTGAAAACCATCAGTTCGAGCATTCGGTCAGACTGCTGAAAAAAGCCGGAGATCTCGGCCTCCTCGGAGCAGACGTGCCTGAAGAGTACGGCGGAATCGGCCTGGATAAAATCAGTTCAGCCTTCATTACGGAAAAATTTTCACGTGCGGGCAGCTTTTCGCTATCTTACGGCGCCCACGTCGGGATCGGCTCATTGCCGATCGTGTTCTTCGGAACGGAAGAACAGAAAAAAACCTATTTGCCGGACTTGGCTTCAGGACAAAGAATCGCGGCATACGCCTTAACTGAGCCCGGTTCAGGTTCAGATGCCCTCGGAGCGAAAACCACGGCTGTTTTGAATGAAGCGGGCACACACTATATTCTTAACGGAGAAAAGCAATGGATTACAAACTCCGCCTTTGCAGATGTCTTTGTCGTCTACGCTAAAGTGGACGGAGATAAGTTTTCTGCATTTATCGTAGAAAAGAACTATCCGGGCGTGTCAACGGGCCCGGAAGAGAAAAAAATGGGGATTAAGGGTTCATCGACAAGAACGCTGATTTTAGATCAGGCGGAAGTCCCGAAAGAAAACCTTCTCGGCGAAATCGGAAAAGGACATGTCATCGCCTTTAATATTCTGAATATCGGGCGCTACAAGCTTGCCGTCGGCACAATCGGCGCTTCAAAACGGGTGATTGAGCTGTCTGCCGCTTATGCGAACCAGCGCCGGCAATTTAAAACGCCGATCTCAAGCTTCACGCTCACTCAGGAAAAGCTTGCGACGATGTCAGCTCGGCTTTACGCGATGGAGAGCTCTGTATACAGAACAGTGGGCTTATTCGAAGATAATATGAGCAGACTGACGGAAGAGGAGCAAAAAGACGGACGCGAAGTCGCGAAGTCAATCGCCGAGTACGCGATTGAATGCTCGCTCAACAAAATGTGCGGTTCTGAAACGCTTGATTATATTGCCGACGAAGGCGTTCAAATTCACGGCGGTTACGGATTTATGCAGGAATATGAAGTGGAGCGCGCTTATCGCGACTCAAGAATCAACAGGATTTTTGAAGGCACAAATGAAATCAATCGCCTGATCGTAACGAGCACGTTCCTGAAAAAAGCCGTAAAAGGTCAGCTGCCGCTCTTTGAAAAAGCAAAAGCGCTCCAAGAAGAACTCATGATGCTGATGCCTGAAGAGCCGGGCTCAGAACCTCTTGAACAGGAAAAATACATTGTCAGACAGGCGAAAAAGATCGCCCTCTTGACAGCGGGTCTCGCGGCGCAGAAATACGGCAAAGAGATCGAAGGCGAGCAGGAAATCATGGTGAACATTGCCGATATTGTCAGCGCGCTGTACGCTTTGGAATCAGCCGTCCTCAGAACGGAAAAAGCAATTGCGGCGGACGGTGCCGAAAAAGCCGCGCAGAAGCTGTTATATACGGAAATCTTTGCCCAGGAAGCCCTTCAGAACATTGAAGCGCACGCCAAAGAATCACTGATCGCCATGGAGGAAGGAGATTCCCTCCGCATGATGCTTTCCGTGCTGCGCAAACTGACGCGCCTGACGCCGAAAAACCTCATTCAGAAAAAACGTGAAGCGGCAGCCGCCGTCTTCCGTGAAGAAAAATATACGGTCTGATCACATGCTGAAAGCGCTCCTTCATCAGGGGCGCTTTTTCATGAAGCAACGTTATAGGTTTTTACAAGTGATTGTGTTAAAATAACGACGATCATTTACAAGGGGTGAAGAAGATGTCGTTAAATTTTTACTGGTACCCTAAATGCGGAACGTGCCGTAATGCGAAAAAATGGCTGGAAGACCGCGGTAAGGAAATAAACGAAATACATATCGCGGAGGAAACTCCGTCGAAAGAAGAAATTAAAGACCTCTATGAAAAGAGCGGTCTTGAGCTCAAAAAGTTTTTCAACACGAGCGGAATGAAATACCGCGAGCTGAACTTAAAGGAAAAACTGTACCATATGTCAGAGGATGAACAGCTCGAACTCCTGGCATCAGACGGTATGCTCCTGAAACGCCCGATTACGACAGACGGCGAAAAAGTCACTGTCGGCTTTAAAGAAGACCAATTCGAAAAATATTGGATGTAATGCCAGGTTCAAAGAATTATGGTATCTTCTTATTATAAGAAAAAAATGGAGGGATTTAGATGAGCACACCGAAAGATATGCGTTATTCCAAAGAGCACGAATGGGTCAAAGTTGAGGACGGAAAAGCCCGCATCGGGATTACACATTTCGCGCAAGCCGAACTTGGCGACATCGTCTTTGTCGAGCTTCCGGAAGTCGGCGCCGAAATTAAAGCGGACGAGCCATTCGGCAGCGTGGAATCCGTCAAAACCGTTTCCGAACTGTACGCACCGATTAACGGAACGGTGACGGAAGTGAACGAAGACCTTGATGACAGTCCTGAATTCGTAAACGAGTCTCCGTATGAAAAAGCGTGGATGATCGTCGTGGAACCGGCTGATGCTGAAGAAATCGAAAACCTCATGACTTCCGAGCAATATGACGAAATGACACAGGAAGACTGATCGGATAGCAAAGGGGCCATTTGGACATTCTATCTGTAACGGGAGGTGTCTAAAATGGCTTTTGATAAACAAAAGGTCGATGTGACGGAGAACGTTACGGGCCGCTTTCAAAACGGCCGGTTTTCCTTATTTCATGAAAATGAAGCCATCGGCGAGATGACAGGCATGGACCAGTACGAGCTCAAACAGGGCTTTTCATTTGAAAATCAAAAATTTTATAAAACAGCCGATGTCATAAACGGCAGCGATCCGAAATATGTCGATTGCGATTATGAGAATGGCTGGTGTTAACAGTTGGCGGTGAATTTCACTGCCTTCTTTTTCAATCTGACGCTAAAACAATCGGCAGGTGACGCGCTTATGTACAACGGAGATGAAAAGGTCATTATCGTAGAAGGAAAATCTGATAAAATCAAAGTCAGGGAAGTGCTCATCGAACCCGCGGAAATCATCTGTACAAACGGGACGATCGGCCAAACCGAACTGGAAGATTTGGCGGACCGCCTGTTTGACAGAGACGTCTATATTTTAACGGACGCAGATGACTCCGGAGAAAAATTAAGAAAACAGCTGAAACGGGAGCTTCCCGAAGCGCGCCATATTTATATAGACAGAACATACAGGCAAGTCGAGTCGTGCCCGGGCCATCATCTCGCATCTGTGCTGATCAGAGCCGGCTTTGATGCTGACACTGTATTTTTGAAAAAGAACGACCTGAGGTGGTAATCATGAAAGAACTCCAAGAAAATGAACTCGAATCGATTCAGGATGACGTTTATCTCCTGTATTTGTACACCCCGTTTTGCGGCACATGCCAGCTGGCGTCCAAAATGCTTACTGTCGTCGAAGAAATGCTGCCCGGCGCCGCCTTCTATAAAAACAACGTGAATTATTCCCCCGCATTCGCCAAAGCCTATCAGATTGAAAGCGTTCCGTGCTTTTTGCTGTTTAAAGGCGGAGAGCTTGTTGAGAAAGGATACGCCTTCCGCTCCGTTTCCTATTTATATGAGCTGATTAAACAAAAAACATCGCAAACGTTCCCGATGTGACAATATTTACAGGAAAATGTCGTGCGGTTTATAAAGGGTTCTGTCCGTTAAAAAGAGAAAGTGTATGTATGGCCATTAAAACGGGAGGTTATACGAGTGGAGAAAATAGAAGTTTCAGAGAATGACGGACAGCATCTGTTTTTGAAACCGCTATTAAACGCCTCAACGCTGCTGATTACATTCCAAGGAGAAACAGAAGCCTTAACGGTCTCAATTAACGGACAGGGAGAAATGAGAAAAACGTCGGTTTCAAAGGAAAAATCTAATTTGACCTTTTACGGAAACCAGACGGAAATCATTCATCTCCTGCATGGTGATGTCTCTTTGCAAAAGCTTATCCAAAGCGGAAAACTCAAAGTGAAAGGATCATTCAGAGCTCTGCTGAAGCTGGAGGCCATCCTCTGGCTGACAAACGGATTTTTTCAGGCGATCAGTAAACGGCCGTAAACTGCCAATCTACTATGTGACAATAGCTTCCAATATTTATTTTATTGACTTTTTATCATTCGCCGTGCTATTCTACAGTAAGAATTTCCGGACGAAAATACGATATGTTTTCTCTTATCAAGAGAGGTGGAGGGAAGTGCCCTATGAAGCCCGGCAACCATCAACAATGTTGAAATGGTGCCAATTCACTCGAAGCGGTCTGCTTTGAAAGATGAGAGAAAGGCCTTTTTCAATAAGCCTTTCTGCTCATTTTTGCAGAAAGGCTTTTCTTTTGCGGAGAAACCCGGAAGATTTCTTAGAATAGTGTAAGGCGGGTGATTGCTTTGATCCATCTTCAAAATGTTTCAAAAATTTACAAAGCGAAGCATGGGGATGTCAATGCTGTCCAAGATGTCACTCTTGATATCAAAAAGGGCGAAATATTTGGAATTATAGGATATAGCGGAGCTGGTAAAAGTTCCTTAATCCGTCTCCTGAACGGCCTTGAAAAGCCGACGTCGGGAACCGTGGAAGTCGCGGGGACGGAATTAAATAAAGTAAGCAGCCGCGGGCTGAGAAAAGCGCGTCAGGAAATCAGCATGATCTTCCAGCATTTTAACCTTCTGTGGTCGCGCACCGTTCGGGAGAACATTATGTTCCCGCTGGAAATCGCCGGCGTGAAAAAAAGCGAACGGGTTCGCCGCGCTGATGAATTGATTAAACTGGTCGGATTAGAGGGGAAAGAAAAATCTTATCCGTCGCAGCTGAGCGGCGGTCAAAAGCAGCGTGTCGGCATCGCCCGGGCGCTCGCCAATAATCCGAAAGTCCTTCTGTGCGATGAAGCGACATCAGCGCTTGATCCGCAGACGACCGATTCAATTTTGGATCTTTTATCCGATATAAATGACAGACTCGGTCTGACGATCGTGCTCATTACCCATGAAATGCACGTCATCCGAAAAATCTGCAACAGAGTCGCAGTCATGGAAAACGGGAAAGTCGTTGAAGAAGGCGAAGTACTCCAAGTTTTCAGAAACCCGCGCGAACCGATGACCAAGCGTTTCGTTCAGCAGGTGACAGAACCGGAGGAGACGAAAGAAACCATCCAGCATTTTCTGCAGGAAACAGCGACAGGAAAAACGATTCAGCTTTCATTTGTCGGGCAGGCCGCCGAGCAGCCCCTCATTACGGAAATGATCCGAAACTTTGATGTGGACGTCAATATTCTGCAGGGGAAAATTTCACAGACGAAGGACGGAGCCTACGGTTCTTTATTCATTCATATTGACGGTCAGGAAAAAGAAGTAGAAAACGTGATCCGGTTCATCAAAGACAAACAGGTAGAAGCAGAGGTGATCACAAATGTTTGAAAAATGGTTCCCGAACGTTGATATAACCGAGCTGTGGACGGCCACATACGAGACCCTTTATATGACGGTCATCGCTTTAGTTTTTTCATTTATCATCGGAGCGGTTCTCGGTCTGCTGCTCTTTTTAACGGGCAAGGGAAGCTTATGGGAAAATAAAATCATTAACACCGTGATTGCGGCGGTCGTTAATATTTTCAGGTCTATTCCGTTTCTTATTTTAATTATTCTGCTTCTCGGCTTTACTAAGATTTTGGTCGGATCGATTTTAGGACCGAACGCCGCATTGCCGGCGCTGATTATCGGCTCCGCGCCGTTTTACGCCCGTCTTGCGGAAATTGCGCTCCGGGAAGTCGATAAAGGAGTCATCGAAGCTGCCAGATCAATGGGAGCAAAGACATCGACGATTATCTTCAAAGTGCTGATTCCTGAATCAATGCCTGCGTTAATTTCAGGCATCACCGTTACGGCCATCGCCCTGATCGGATCTACCGCCATTGCCGGCGCCATCGGTTCAGGCGGACTAGGAAACCTTGCATATGTAGAAGGCTACCAGTCCAATAATACGGATGTAACGTTTGTAGCGACAGTATTTATACTCATCATCGTCTTTATCATTCAGATTATCGGTGATGTAATTACAAATATAATAGACAAAAGATAAGGGAGGATTTACATTGAAAAAGATTGTATTAAGTGCGCTGCTGCTTGTGTTCGCGGGAGTTTTGGCCGCCTGCGGATCAAACGGCTCGAATAAAAAGGAAATCGTCGTCGCCGCGACAAAAACACCGCATGCTGAAATCTTAAAAGAAGCGGAACCGCTCTTGAAGGAAAAAGGCTACACATTAAAAGTAAAAGTGCTGAACGATTACAAAATGTACAACAAAGCGTTAGCTGATAATGAAGTGGATGCGAACTACTTCCAGCACGTTCCTTACCTTGAACAGGAAATGAAGGAAAATAAAGATTACAAACTCGTGAATGCCGGAGCCGTTCACCTTGAGCCATTCGGAATTTACACGAAAAAATACAAATCACTGAAAGACCTGCCTAAAGGCGCGACCATCATCATGACTAACAATGTCGCTGAACAAGGCCGTATGCTGGCGATGCTTGAAAAAGCCGGACTGATCACACTTGATCCGAAGGTGAAAACGATTGAAGCGACTACGAAAAACATTACGAAAAACCCGAAAAACCTGACATTCAAAAAAATCGCCCCTGAATTAACGGCGAAAGCATATAATGAAGAAGAAGGCGATGCAGTCTTCATTAACGTCAACTATGCGATTCAAAACAAACTGAATCCGTTAAAAGACGCGATTGAAGTGGAATCAACGAAAAACAACCCGTACGCAAACATCATCGCCGTACGCAAAGGTGACGAAAAATCAGAGAAAATCAAAGCGCTTATGGAAGTGCTTCACTCTAAGAAAATCAAAGACTTCATTGAGAAAAAATACGACGGAGCCGTGCTTCCCGTATCTGAATAAAGCGAAAACCCCGGATGAGTCATCCGGGGTTTTTTTCGGGTATTAATCGGAGAACTGTCCATAATAAAAGGGAAGGTTAACTTATTGGAGGGAATGGCAGTGGCTCAATACCAGGATAACGGCAAAAGCGTGCATGACGCGTTAAAACAATACAAAGAAGGTTTAGGCATATTTGAACAAAAAATGCCGATGATGGGGCGGAAGTTTAATGAATTTACTGAACAGTGTTTCTCAGCGGATTCATTAACTGAAAAAGAGAAACAATTAATCGCTCTGGGTATCAGCATCAGCGCTCAAGATGAATTTTGCATGATTTATCATACGAAGGGCTGCCTTGACCAAGGGGCCACAGAAGAAAACATCCTTGAGGTCATCAGCGTCGCGGCGGCATTCGGGGGCGGCGCGGCTCTCAGTCAGGGAGTGACCCTCGTGCAGCAGTGCATTCAGGAATTCGGACATACGACGCATTAGAATGAGCAATCGTGTGAATACCGTTTTTCAGATAAAGCGAGCGCCGGTTTCCGGCACATTCGAAAGGATTCAGGGGCACACTCTCTTTGGCCGGAGCAGGGGATCATTGTTACAATAGAAACAAATATATGAAGGGATTGATTCATTATCTGCACCAGCCACGAGAGACTGGACCTTGACTATACGCCTGAAATGGAAAAAGCGATGCAGAAGTCACACGGCATCGGCTACGAGGAATACGGACGGCGTCTTTCAAAAAGGATGGAAGTCGAACGGCAGAGGGAGCTTGAATATCAAAAAAGCAAGTTCCTCGCAGCGCAGCTTAATGAGAAAATCGGTCAGTAAAAAAGGGTGGATTTCCGCCCTTTTTCTGTTTCAAACAGCTTTAATTACGCCTTGATCTTTGATAAACTTTAGGAATGTTCCGGGTAATATAAAAAGTTGTATTTACTTTTCATTTGTTATAAAATTAGAATGAGAATAAATTGAGAATAATGATTATATATTTTGGAGGTATAGATATGGCTGCTTCAACATTAACGATCAAGGATCTTCACGTTGAAATCGAAGGAAAAGAGATCTTAAAAGGTGTAAACCTTGAAATAAAAGGCGGCGAATTCCACGCTGTCATGGGGCCGAACGGTACCGGTAAATCCACGCTCTCAGCAGCGATTATGGGACACCCGAAATACGAAGTTACAAAAGGCAGCATCACGCTTGACGGCAAGGATGTACTGGAAATGGAAGTGGACGAGCGCGCTCAGGCGGGTCTTTTCCTGGCGATGCAGTACCCAAGCGAAATCAGCGGTGTGACAAATGCCGATTTCCTTCGCTCTGCGATTAACGCACGCCGTGAAGAAGGCGATGAAATTTCTCTTATGAAATTCATCCGCAAAATGGACGAAAACATGGAGTTCCTTGAAATGGACCCTGAAATGGCGCAGCGTTACCTGAACGAAGGTTTCTCAGGCGGGGAGAAAAAACGCAACGAAATCCTTCAGCTTATGATGATCGAGCCGAAAATCGCCATTCTTGACGAGATCGATTCAGGTCTTGATATCGATGCGCTTAAAGTCGTTTCTAAAGGAATCAACAGAATGCGCAGCGAAAACTTCGGCTGCTTAATGATCACTCACTACCAGCGCCTTCTGAACTACATTACGCCTGATGTCGTTCACGTTATGATGCAGGGACGCGTAGTGAAATCCGGCGGCGCGGAGCTTGCACAGCGCCTTGAAGCGGAAGGTTATGACTGGATTAAACAAGAACTAGGCATTGAAGACGAAACTGTAGGCCAAGAAGCGTAAGCGTTAGGGGGATAATCATGACATTGGAAACGAAACTATCCGTAGATCAGGAATATGTCAAAGGCTTTTCCGAAAAGCATCAAGAACCTGCCTGGCTGAAAAACCTGCGCTTACAGGCTCTTGAAAAAGCTGAAGATCTGCCGCTGCCTAAGCCTGATAAAACAAAAATCACAAATTGGAACTTTACAAAGTTCAACAAGCATACAGTAGAAAATGCGCCGCTTGCTTCTTTAGAAGATTTAGCTGATGAAGCAAAAGCGCTGATCGATATCGAAAACGAAGACAAAACGTTATATGTGCAGCGTGACCAAACGCCCGCTTTCCTTTCTCTTTCCAAAGAACTGAAAGACAAAGGCGTCATCTTTACGGACATCTTAACGGCTGCCCGTGAGCACAGCGACCTCGTTGAGAAGTATTTCATGAAAGACGGCGTTAAGGTCGACGAACATAAACTGACTGCGCTTCATGCAGCATTAATGAACGGCGGGGCATTCCTTTATGTTCCTAAAAACGTTCAGGTGGAGACGCCTGTTCAAGCCGTTTACGTTCATGAAAGCAATGACACGGCATTGTTCAACCACGTGCTGATCGTCGCTGAAGACCACAGCTCCGTCACTTACGTTGAGAACTACATCAGCACGGTGAATCCGAAAGAAGCTGTATTCAACATTATCAGTGAAGTGGTCACAGGTGATAATGCCAGCGTGACGTACGGTGCCGTTGACAACCTGTCAGCAGGCGTCACAACATACGTTAACCGCCGCGGAGCCGCGCGCGGACGCGACAGCAGAATCGAGTGGGCGCTCGGACTGATGAACGACGGCGACACGATTTCTGAAAACACGACAAACCTCTACGGAGACGGCACATACGGCGATACGAAAACCGTAGTTGTCGGAAGAGGAGAACAGACGGAAAACTTTACGACGCAGATCATCCACTTCGGTAAGGCTTCTGAAGGCTATATCCTGAAGCACGGAGTCATGAAAGATGCCGCATCTTCCATCTTTAACGGAATCGGCAAAATCGAGCACGGCGCGTCTAAAGCAAACGCTGAACAGGAATCCCGCGTTCTGATGCTGAGTGAAAAAGCACGCGGAGATGCAAACCCGATTCTTTTAATTGATGAAGACGATGTAACTGCAGGACATGCGGCATCTGTCGGCCGTGTGGACCCGATCCAGCTTTACTACTTAATGAGCCGCGGAATTCCGAAAGAAGAAGCGGAGCGCTTAGTCATTTACGGATTCCTTGCTCCGGTGGTAAAAGAGCTTCCGATTGAAGGAGTTAAGAAACAGCTCGTCTCCGTCATCGAAAGGAAAGTAAAATAATGAATATCACCGATATTCGTGAACAGTTCCCGATCCTTCATCAGCAAGTGAACGGACATGACCTCGTGTACCTTGACAGCGCGGCGACTTCCCAGAAGCCGCGTGCTGTCATTGAAGCAGTGGATCAGTATTACAGCAAATACAATTCCAATGTCCACAGAGGCGTTCATACTCTTGGCACGAGAGCGACAGACGGCTATGAAGGTGCGCGTGAAAAAGTCCGTAAGTTTATCAATGCGAAATCAATGGCTGAGGTCATTTTCACAAAAGGCACGACAACTTCACTGAATATGGTGGCGCTAAGCTATGCCCGCGCCAGCTTAAAACCCGGTGATGAAGTGGTCATCACCCAAATGGAGCATCATGCGAATATCATTCCGTGGCAGCAGGCTGTAAAAGCAACCGGCGCGACTTTAAAGTATATCCCGATGCAGGAAGACGGCACGCTTTCGTTAGATGACGTCCGGCAGACTGTCACAAGCCATACGAAGATCGTGGCAGTCGCTCATGTGTCAAACGTGCTGGGCACGATCAACCCGATTAAAGAGATCGCCAAAATCGCTCATGACAATGGCGCGGTCATCGTGGTGGACGGGGCGCAAAGCACACCGCACATGAAAATCGACGTTCAGGACTTGGATTGCGACTTCTTCGCGCTTTCTTCCCATAAAATGTGCGGCCCGACGGGAATCGGCGTGCTGTACGGCAAGAAAGAACTGCTTGAGAATATGGAGCCGGCCGAATTTGGCGGCGAAATGATCGACTTTGTAGGGCTTTATGAATCAACTTGGAAAGAGCTTCCGTGGAAATTTGAAGCAGGCACACCGATTATCGCAGGCGCGATCGGATTGGGAGCCGCGATTGATTTTCTTGAAGAGATCGGACTCGACGAGATTTCCCGGCATGAGCATAAGCTTGCAGCCTATGCGCTTGACCGTTTCGAGCAGCTAGACGGCGTGACGGTATACGGTCCGAAAGAGCGGGCGGGACTTGTGACATTTAATCTTGATGAGGTTCACCCTCATGATGTCGCGACTGTCCTCGATGCTGAGGGCATTGCGGTCAGAGCCGGCCATCATTGCGCCCAGCCGCTCATGAAATGGCTGGATGTATCTGCTACTGCGAGAGCGAGTTTTTATCTGTATAATACAGAGGAAGAGATCGATAAGCTCGCGGAAGCCCTCCAAAAGACAAAGGAGTACTTTACAAATGTCTTTTAATGCAAATTTAGATACATTATACAGACAAGTGATCATGGATCATTACAAAAATCCGCGCAACAAAGGGGTTTTGGATGACAGCATCGTCGTCGATATGAACAACCCGACTTGCGGCGACCGGATCAGACTGACAATGAAGCTTGACGGCGATACCGTTCAGGAAGCGAAGTTTGAAGGAGAAGGCTGTTCTATCTCCATGGCTTCAGCTTCCATGATGACGCAGGCGATTAAAGGAAAAGATATTGATACCGCCCTTTCCATGTCTAAGATTTTCTCAGACATGATGCAAGGGAAAGAGTATGACGACTCGATAGATCTCGGGGATATTGAAGCTCTTCAAGGCGTTTCGAAATTCCCGGCCCGGATTAAATGTGCCACCCTTTCATGGAAAGCACTTGAAAAAGGAGTCGCTGGCGAAAAAGGCGGCAATTAAAAGATTGGAGTGAAAATGGATGGCTAAAAAAATGCCTGAAATTGGTGAATACAAGTACGGTTTTCACGATAAGGACGTTTCCATTTTCCGTTCAGAGCGCGGATTGACAAAAGAAATCGTAGAAGAAATTTCACGCATGAAAGAAGAGCCTCAATGGATGCTTGATTTCCGCCTGAAATCTCTTGAGCATTTCTACAACATGCCGATGCCGCAGTGGGGCGGGGATTTAAACTCTTTAAACTTTGACGAAATTACGTATTACGTAAAGCCGTCTGAGCGTTCAGAGCGTTCTTGGGATGAAGTGCCTGAGGAAATTAAACAGACATTCGACAAACTCGGTATTCCTGAAGCTGAGCAAAAATACCTTGCCGGTGTTTCTGCACAGTACGAATCCGAAGTTGTTTACCACAATATGAAAGAAGATCTTGAAGAGCAAGGCATCGTCTTCAAAGACACAGACAGCGCGCTGAAAGAAAATGAAGACATTTTCCGCGAGCACTGGGCGAAAGTCATTCCGCCGACTGATAACAAGTTTGCGGCGCTGAACTCAGCTGTTTGGTCCGGCGGATCTTTCATCTACGTGCCTAAAGGCGTGAAGGTTGAAACACCGCTTCAAGCTTACTTCCGCATCAACTCTGAAAACATGGGTCAGTTCGAACGTACGCTGATCATCGTTGACGAAGAAGCAAGCGTTCATTACGTAGAGGGCTGTACGGCTCCTGTGTACACAACAAACTCGCTTCACAGCGCGGTTGTTGAAATCATCGTCAAAAAAGGCGGCTACTGCCGTTATACAACAATTCAAAACTGGGCGAACAACGTTTACAACCTAGTAACGAAACGTACGGTTTGTGAAGAAAACGCGACGATGGAATGGGTTGACGGAAACATCGGTTCTAAATTGACGATGAAATATCCGGCTGTCATTCTGAAAGGTGAAGGCGCGCGCGGCATGACGCTTTCTATCGCTCTTGCGGGTAAAGGACAGCATCAGGACGCAGGCGCGAAAATGATTCACCTTGCACCGAATACGTCATCCACAATCGTATCAAAATCGATTTCCAAACAGGGCGGAAAAGTAACATACCGCGGTATCGTCCACTTCGGACGAAAAGCGGACGGCGCCCGTTCAAACATCGAGTGTGATACGCTCATTATGGATAACAAATCAACTTCTGATACAATCCCTTACAATGAAATCCTGAACGACAACATTTCATTGGAGCACGAAGCGAAAGTATCAAAGGTTTCTGAAGAACAGCTTTTCTACTTGATGAGCCGCGGTATTTCTGAAGAAGAAGCAACAGAAATGATCGTTATGGGCTTCATCGAGCCGTTCACAAAAGAACTTCCGATGGAATACGCAGTTGAAATGAACCGTTTGATTAAGTTCGAAATGGAAGGCTCCATCGGTTAATAGTAAAACCCCGCCATATGGCGGGGTTTTTTTGTTTATTGAATAGTGAAATTTCCGTATTCGCTTGACCGGACATGAATCGGGCCGTTTAAATTGTAGTTCTTCTCTTTGACAATATCGCGGAAAACGTCGACACGGGCAACCGATTCTCTCCATTCGTCCTGGGTGTCCTCATCTGACGGATTCATCAGATCGTCATAGCGCACATCCAAGAATTTATTGAGCCATTTCTTCTCGTCAGTACCGTCTTTCGGTGACCCGCCCATTTTTTTGTTCGTGCGTTTAATCAGGGCATAAAAGGAGTCTGGATCATCGCCGTCGCCATGCTGAATCACCGTATCGTACATCACCGCTTTGGCCAAGGCCGTTTTCAGTCCGGCATTTTCTGAACGTTTCATCGCCGGCTGATAATACAAGCTGTCATTTACCTTATCCTGGGCAGCGCGGAAGGCTTTATCATTGCCAAGTGAGCGCCAGGCAGAAGCGAATCCTTTCAGATTGCTGATGTCATCGCTTTCGTCCTTCGCAAGGCGACGCAATTCAGGCAAATACTTTTTCAATTTGTTATTCGGCACCGCTTTCGTGTATACTTCGACTACTTCCAGCGCATCTCCGGTAGCCGTCGTAAAGCCGGCCCGCCCGCAAGTGTAACCTCTTCCGTCATCCAACGCTTCAATATATCCGTATTGGATTTCCGTCTTTCCGTTTTCAAAGATGCTGGTCAGCTGTTCCGCCCGGCGCTTCTGATCCTTATTCAGCCCGGCCGCAAAAACCGTACCGCTCATCATCAGGGTAAAAAACATGGTGAAAATAAGGGATGAAACCGCCGTCTTCTTCCAAAAACCTGCTTTTTTCTTCAAACTGATTTTCATTGCCATACCCCTTTCATATGTAAGTTACGCACTCAGTATACATGAGGGGGTTGTTTTTTTGTTGAAAACACACGAATTTGTCAATATTTTGAAACCTAAGCCCTATCCGGCGCTTCATAAAAAGAACGCACCTTCATCAGACAGACAATCCCGTTCTCGCGTCATTCTCATCTGTAACATAGTCAACGCGGTGAAACCCGCATTGTACAGCCTGCTGATAAAGGGCTTCGAGCATATCCGGATCTTTGCAATATAACGTTACATACGAGCAATCTGCGATGAGAAGCACAAGTTCACAGGAACTCTCCAAATACTCCTCGTACGTATTGATTTCCGTTACCATCCCGCCCGGGAAAGCTTTCAATTCAGCAAAAATCATATAATAAGGGTTTCCTTCCAGACGCTGACGGAGTTCTTGACCCTGAATGATGCGCTGATTTTGCGGAAACAGGTCTGTATCGATGCCTTCTTTGAATTCCGTATACGCCTCTCCATCACCGATAAACCACGTATAGGAAGAGATGGGGAACGGTTGTAATATATCTGCCGCAAACCGTCCGAATTGATTTGGGATGTCAAAAGTAATGCCGCGTTTCATATGGTCGTATCTCCTTTTGGCTTTTGCTAGAATAATATGGTATACCATTTGGATAAATATTGAAAGGGGTGGGTGTTATGACAACACGATACGGAATTGATGCGCCTTATGGAGCGTTTGGATTTATCTTTATTGCGCTCCTTTATGCCGCAGGCACGTTATACGGCATGATTCCTCCTTACTGGGGCTGGCTGACGGGCACCTTGTTTTTATTGCTCGGTCTTTGGATGCTCTTGTATTCAACGGCCATTAAACTTTTACACCGCCATCGCATTCTTGCGCTATCCGGTTTAAAGCCGGACATGAAGGTGCTTGATGTCGGTACGGGGCGGGGGCTATTAGCCATCGCCGCGGCTCAAAAAGGCGCTGACGTCTCAGCGATTGACAAATGGTCAAGCTGGGACCTGGTCGGAAACGGAAGAGACGCATTTGAAAAGAACAGACAGGCTGAAAGAGCGCCGGAAATTGATTTGTATGACGGACTGGCGCAAGACATGCCGTTTCCTGATGAGACGTTTGATCTTGTCATTTCGCATTTTGTCGTACACAACATTTCAGGCAGAAAAAAGAGGGAACGGGCGATTGCGGAAATGGTGAGGGTGCTGAAGCCTGGCGGCATTTTGGCCGTGTCAGATATAAAAAATACATCACAATACAGAGAGATTCTTGAGGAAAACGGCTTTCAGACAAGAACGTATTCCTTTTATTATACGTTTCCGTTTTCGAAACTCATCATTGCTGTCAGGACTCCAGTAGGAACCGGGCGCTCCATTTGTTAAAATAAATAAGACAAAACAGATAGAAAAGGTGTTATACATGAAGTCTTATTTGATTATCGGGGCCGGCATTCTCGGTGCGTCCGCGGCTTATCATCTCGCAAAGGCCGGGGCGGATGTAACGGTCATTGACCGGAAGCACCCGGGGCAGGCGACTGACGCCGCGGCGGGGATCGTCTGCCCGTGGCTGTCACAGCGCCGCAATCAGGCATGGTATGCGATCGCAAAAGGCGGAGCCCGCTATTATAACCAATTGATACAGCAGCTTGAAGCTGACGGAGAAACGGACACCGGTTATCAAAAGGTCGGTGCCGTCAGCCTCCATACGGATGAAAAAAAGCTCAGCCAAATGGAGGAAAGAGCTTATAAAAGAAGAGAGGACGCCCCTGAAATCGGTGACATTACAAGACTGACTCCGGAAGAAACGAAGGCGCTGTTCCCCGCGCTGTCGGAGGAATACGGGGCGGTTCATGTCAGCGGCGCGGCCCGGGTGAACGGGAGGGCGCTTCGTAAGGCGCTGTTAAACGCGGCCGTTAAGCACGGCGCGGCTGTTTACAATGAAGAAGCGTCAATATTGACAGAGGATGGTGCCGTCATCGGTGTGAAAACCGCAGAACGCACGCTTACTGCCGACCAGGTTCTCGTAACGGCCGGCGCTTGGGCGAGAGAGCTGCTTGAGCCGCTCGGCATCCGTTTTTCAGTATCATACCAAAAGGCACAGATCGTTCATTTAGAGCTTCAAGGAGAGGATACGGGCGGCTGGCCTGTCGTCATGCCCCCAAACGATCAATACATTCTCGCCTTTGACAGCGGCAGAATCATAGCGGGCGCGACTCATGAAAACGATACCGGCATGGATTTGCGGGTGACGGCCGGCGGGCTCCGCGAGATTTTTGACAAAGCATTAACCGTGGCGCCGGGGCTTTCAGACAGTACTGTGATAGAGACAAGAGTCGGTTTCAGACCGTTTACTCCCGGTTTTCTTCCCGTCATCGGCAAAGTGCCGAATATCAGCGGACTCCTCGTTGCCAACGGGCTGGGCGCCTCAGGGCTGACGAGCGGGCCGTATCTGGGGGCTGAACTGGCGAAACTCGCGCTCGGGCAGCAGACGGAAATTGATTTGAGCCTTTATGATCCGGCCGGGGCGCTTGAATAAAAAATAGCTTTTGGCGCATTCTTATGATAGGATGGAGCTTTAATGAATAAGAGGACGTGACCCATTTGATAAAAATAAACCTTCCTGCTCCTGATGTAACCATTACGGAACGGCAGCAGTCACCGTCGGAGAATGAACCGGCGATTAAAGCGATTTACGGTTTCATTGATTTTCACCAAATTCCGAGAGACAAAGGCGGCATCTTTATGTTTTATAACATTCATGATGAGCTGCTGTTTGTCGGGAAAGCCCGTAAATTAAGACAAAGAATCAAAAAGCATTTTGAAGACAATGTGTCGCCTGTTAAACATCACAGGGACGAAGTGTATAAAATTGAAGTATGTGTCGTAAATGATCCGATGGAAAGGGAGATTTACGAAACGTACGCGATCAATACCCTTCAGTCGAAATACAACATTGAGAAAGTATTTTATAAATAAGAAAAACCGGAGCTTAAGGGCTCCGGTTTTCTTTATGTTTACAGTGCCAGCCACATCACGGCAATATGCACGATCAGCAGACAGTAAACGACGAGGAATAGCTGGACGACCTTTTTTCTGAATAACATGCAGATCATCATGAGCACGGGAAAAATCAGGACGCCGGCCGTTTTATTGATTGATGTATTCGGACGGTTCGACACGTCATAGTGAATGGCCATATCAGCAGGAAGAAACGGATAAAACACAATCGACAGAATAAAGGCGAGAACTACAGCTCCCCACAGCACTTTATCATTCATCAAAAACATATGAACACTCCCCTTTTTACATATAATAGTATATTAGTCCGAAAAATCTAATTTATCAATATTTTACCTGTTGATTGGTGTATAATCATGTCAATGAAATTTCCATACGCTAGGAGGGTTTCAATTGACTGACAAGAAGCAAACCAGCATGTTTTCATTCTTTCTTTTTATCATGGCCGCCTGGATCATCGTTTTGTTTTTTACCGTCATCGCGGCACTGCCAAGCTCCGCCATCCAATTAACCAAGCATCAATCCAAAACCGTTTCCATGATTTATCCGCAAAGCTGGGGATTTTTCAGTAAAGATCCGAGAGAAGACAGCTTGAATATCTATCTTCTTGATTCCGATGAGGAGCTCAGATGGCCGAATAATTCTCTGAAAAATGTCATCGGCTTAAACCGCTACGGCCGGACGCAAGGGATAGAGCTCGGCCTTATGCTGGAAAAGCTGCCTTCCAAAGAGAAGTGGAACGACTTCACGACTGGCCAAGACATTAAGGATACCACATTTTTGAAAATGAAAAATGAGTCTCCCTCCCCAAGGCTGAAAGGGAAAATGATCATTACATATGAACGCATTACCCCATGGGCATGGAGCCAGCATACCGAAACGAAAAGAACCATCAAAAAATACATCGGAGTGGATGTCAATTGATTCAGGATGCAAAAAAGCAGCTCACCTTATGGATGATGAAGAATCCGCCTTGGACAAATGTGTACGGGCTTGCCAGAAGCTTAATCGCGCTCGGTACGCTGCTGACATTGCTGTTCAATCCGGCGTCTGTCTTCTTCAAAACGCAAAATCAAATGCTCAGTTTTTCCGACACGTTCAGCCTGTTTCTGCTGTTTCCCGATTTCCGTTACATTGAGATCGTCAAAGCCGTTTGTATCTGTATGTTAATCCTTGTCGTCATTGGCTGGCGGCCGCGAATCACCGGTTTTTTTCACTGGTGGATTTCGTACAGCTTCCAAAACTCCGCCGTTACCCTTGACGGAGGAGATCAGGTGGCTGCCGTTTTTACACTGCTGCTGCTTCCGCTGACATTAACCGATCCGCGGAAATGGCACTGGTCTCCGTACGAGGCGTCTTTTGAGAAAAGGCCGCTTGAGCCTTATTACCGCTCCTTATGCTGGGCGACGCTGACAATCATCAGAATACAGGTCGCGATGCTTTACTTTAACTCTGTCATTGCCAAACTGATGGAAGAAGAGTGGCAGAACGGAACCGCCGTTTATTACTATTTGAATGATCCGATGCTGGGTCTGCCGGATGCGCTTCACGGTCTGTTTGACTTTATCCTGCAGTCCAAGCTTGTCATCATCCCGACTTGGGGCACGCTCATTGTGCAAACCATTATGTTCTGCGCTTTGTTCGCTCCGAAAACATATTGGCGTCTGATATTGTTTATCTCCATTTTTATGCACGAAATCTTTGCCGTTATGCTGGGGCTTACCTCGTTTTCCATTACGGTGGCTGGTATTTTGGTCCTGTTTTTGGTGCCGGCAGAGAAAACAGTAGCTTTGAACCATTACAATCCCCTTTTTATCAGATACAATTTTTTCAATAAAAGGAAAAGGAGGAAATTATTTGGTTAAAAGCAAGAAGTCCGCAGCTGCCATGATGCTGGTGTTTGTTTTAATGGTCGCATTAGTCGGCCCGCATGCCGCGGCGAAAACTGAGCCGTCGGTCTCTTATTCGGGTGAAGACATTTTTTCCGGCATCTTTTTCGGACAAGGTGAGGTCGCAAAACTCCTTCCTGAAGTATGGGATACCAAGGCTGTCAAAAAGATTGATCAGGATGAATTAAAGCAAGTTTCCGATCAGGTGATCGCTGATATTAAAAAGTCATCGCCGGATTATTTTAAAGAGTTGAAAGCGGCGGTCTACAGCGGCGATTATGAGAAAGTGAACAGCGTCATTGATCAAGGTTCGCAGATTATGGCGAAAGTGCTGAAAGAAGAGTTTGACAAAAAGAGCATGGACAAAGGAAAATCAACGGCCATCGGCCAATGCGCAACGGCTGTATGGGTATTTTTAAACGCGGCGGCCGCCATTGAGACGATCGCTCTTGCGGTAGCGGCCATCATTTTGACAGTAGCAAGCGTTGACGAAGATTCCGACTTAGGAAAAGAGCAGCTCATCGCTAATGTCGTTGACCGCATTAACGCGCAGCACTGAGGCTGAAGAAAGAAAACGCTAAGGAGACGAACCTTAGCGTTTTTTTGATTGAAGCATCTGTTTTAAATATGCTTCTGAATCAAAGCCGAGTTCCTCGTCGGCTTCTTTTTTCAGTTCAAGCTGAAGTCGCACGTACGTGTCATATTTCGGGCTGAGCTTTTGAAGAAGATTGCTGAAAGGCGATCCCTCCTTCAGCGCGGGCAGATCAGAAGCTGATTCTCCGACCTTGATCAGGCTTTCCCTGTATTCTTCATCTGTCTGCACTCTTTTCACAAGCTGAATGATGATGTTTTTATGAGTGTCCCAAGTGGCGGGGTCTCTCTCCAAAATCCGCTCGATAAATTGATCATGCTGTACTTTGTGCTGCTGGAGCTGAGCCGGATCCTCCTTGCCGACCAGCTGCATCATCGGGTGTGCAGCCGGAACTTCTTCCATATCATCCAATACTTTAATAAGCTCCGCCCATATCGTTTTTTTCTCATCTGTATCAATAGAAAAGTCGAGGAACGGTTCAAACAGCGCGGCGATAAATTCTCCGAAATCTCCCGGGAACAGTTTTTTCAGCTGAAGTCCCATATACTTCGGTTCATCTATTTTGACCTCGCCGATATCATGCAGAATTGAATCGACATTTTCCGCATCTTCCACGCGCTTGATCAGCATTTCAGTCAGTTTCCGTTCCTGCTCAAGCTCTTCAATCTGCCGGCTGAGCTTTTGATGCTGCTGGCGCAGTATATCATGCAGACTGCTGCCCTCTAAGAGGAACGCTTTAATATCGCTTACAGACAGTGCCAGCATTCGGAGGGCGGCAATCATTTTCAGCGTATTCACGTTCTGAGCGGAATACTCACGGTATCCGTTATCAGGGTTTTTGCTGACGGTGATTAAACCTTCCTGCTCATAATATTTGATGGCTTTTTTCGTGAGACCCGTCTGTCTGGCGGCTTCTTTTATATTCATTCTGAATCACTCCCTGTTTTTCATTCTAAACGTGTCTCTAAGGGTCAGGTCAAGAGAGGGCGGGAAATAAGACGGGTTTATTTTATATTTTAGAAATTTCAGAAAATATGATTGACAACGCACCTTTGTTGCGATTAATATAACGTTATATAATGTTATATAACGTTATATAATAAAACACTGAGGAGTGAAGGATTTGAGTCAAACTGCCGCACAAGTGAATCACAAAGTTCAGGCTTTCTTGGATGATCTGAAAGGAAAAACGATTGACCACGTCTTTTTCGTCGCTTGCGGGGGTTCTTCAGCCATTATGTATCCGAGCAAGTACGTGTTTGACAGAGAGGCGAAAGCCATCAGCTCTGATCTCTACAGTTCAAATGAATTTATTCAGCGCAATCCCGTTCAGCTCGGAGAGAACTCTCTCGTGATTTTATGTTCTCAGTCAGGCAATACGCCGGAAACGGTGAAAGCCGCCGGTTTCGCCAGAAAAAAAGGCGCGCTTACGATTGCGATGACCTTTGAGCCTGATTCGCCGCTAGCGAAAGAAGCCGAATATGTCGCGGTGTATGACTGGGGTGAGAATGCACAGGCGATAAATACGAATTACGGGGTTCTGTATCAAATCGTGTTCGGCGCTTTACACGTGCTGGAAAACCATCCCGCGTTTGAGTCGGCGATCGACGGACTCAATAAGCTCCAGACCGTATATGACAAAGCGCTTAAACAAGAAGCGGATCACGCAAAGGCATTCGCGAAAGCCCACGAAAAAGAAGATATCATTTACACGATGGCAAGCGGTGCGAACTACGGCGTCGCTTACTCCTACAGCATCTGCATTCTCATGGAAATGCAATGGATTCATTCCCACGCCATTCATGCCGGAGAATATTTTCACGGACCGTTCGAAATCATTGATGAATCCGTTCCATTTATTATCCTGCTCGGCTTAGACGAAACAAGACCCCTTGAAGAGCGGGCGCTTTCCTTCTCAAAAAGATACGGCAAAAAACTGACTGTGCTTGATGCGGCAGCATATGATTTTTCCGGAATTGACGATTCTGTAAAAGGCTATCTGGCTCCTCTCGTATTAAACCGGGTGCTCAGAAGCTATGCGGATGCGCTGGCGGAAGCAAGGAACCATCCGTTAAGCCAGCGGCGTTACATGTGGAAAGTCGAATATTAAGAACGCGCATTATATTTCACCGGACTATAATGATATATAACGTTATAGTCCGGTGACAAAGGAGGAAAAGCATCTGAAAAAGCTCATCTGCCTGTTCGTTCTGTTAGCCGTATGTCTGTCAGCCGCCGCCTGTTCAAGCCAAAGCAGTTCCTCTGACGGAAAAGTGACTCTGAAGTTTTTTCACAGGTGGCCGAAGGAGCCGGAAAAAAGCTATTTTGAAGAAGCGGTCAAAGAATTTGAAGCCGCTCATCCGGATATTCATATCCAAACGGAAGCGGTCTTAAACGATTCTTATAAAGACAAGGTGAAAGTCATGCTCGGAACAACGAGCCCCCCTGATATTTTCTTTTCATGGAGCGACCGGTTTGCTTATAAATTCATCAAAGGAGATAAAGCCCTCGATCTGTCGTCTTACTATCAGCAGGATAAAGATTGGTCCTCACAGCTTGTGCAGTCACAAATCAAACCTTTTACGCATGACGGAAAACAGTACGGTGTTCCGTGGCAAATGGACGCTAAATCATTCTTTTATAATAAGGACATTTTTAATTCATTACATTTGAAGCCCCCGGCGACATGGGATGAACTGATCACAGTCTCTGAGAAATTGAAAGAGAACGGATATATTCCGATCAGTTTCGGAACAAAAGCGCCTTGGACCATTTCTCATTATATCGGGACGCTGAACCAGCGTATGGTGGATGAAAAAACGCGGGCGAAGGATTACAGCCCGGAAACCGGGGAGTTTACGGACGAAGGCTATGTCAAAGCGCTTGAAAAGCTTCAGGAACTTCTGCCGTACTTTACAAAGCACGTGAACTCCGTTGATCACGAATACGTGCGCCAGCAGTTTACGAGCGGCAAAGCGGCGATGATTTATGCGGAAACGGCAGAAATTAAGCTCGTCGAACCGGTCAATCTGGGCTTGTTTCCTTTCCCGAAAATCAGCGGCGAAAAGGGATCTCCCCGTGCACTGACCGGATCTCCGGAAGGATTTATGATTTCCTCAAAAACGAAGCACCCGAAAGAAGCCATGGAATTTCTTCAGTTTTTAACCTCGAAAAAAATGGGAGAGAAGCTGATAAAAGACGTCGGTAAATACAGCGCGGTTCAGGGAACGGCGACAGAAAACAATTCCACCCCGATCCAGCGTGAAGCCGTGCAGGATATCGTCCGCGCCGAAACAATGGTGCCGTGGTTTGATATGGATGTTGACGTTGAAATCGCCGATGTGTATGCGGCAGGCGTTCAGCAGATGCTCGGCGGCACAATGACACCGCGCGAGGTGATGAATTCCGTGCAGAAAGCGGCGCGTCAAGTCAAAGCGTCATCTGAATAGAACAGATTTCTTTGGAGAAAGGAGATGAGGATTTCCTTGGTCAGCCGAAAACGTTTCATTCCGTATCTGTTTCTCGCGCCCGCGCTGATTTTTCTGCTGTTCGTTTACATTCCGATTATTGAGAATGTGTTTTTCAGTCTGTTTGAATGGAGCTCATTTCAACCCGAAAAGACGTTTATCGGTTTGAAAAATTATATTGACCTGTTTCACGATCCCGTATTTTTTACAGCGCTCCGCAACAATGTGCTGTATGCGGTCATATCGCTGATTTGCCAGGTTGGCGGCGGCTTAATTCTGGCGGCCGTGCTGGAAGACAGATTGGTAAGAAAATGGTCGCCGTTTTTCCGCACGGTCTTTTTTCTTCCGGTCGTCATTTCCATGACCGTCATTGCGCTGTTGTTTGATTTTATTTATAACCCGGAAATCGGGCTTTTGAATCAGCTGCTGGAAGCCGTCGGACTTGATGAACTGACCCGGGCGTGGCTGGGCGATGAAAACACCGCTATGCTGTCTGTCATTTTTGTGTCTCAATGGCAGTCTGTCGGTTACATCGCCATGCTGTACATTGTCTCGATTCAGAGCATTCCTGCTGAATTATATGAATCGGCGCAGCTGGACGGAGCCGGAAAAATCCAGCAGTTTTTTCACATTACGGTGCCGCAGACGAAAGAAATGTCGTTTGTTGCTGTGGTGATGACGCTGACCGGCGCATTTACCGTATTTAATGAACCGTATATTCTGACCGGCGGAGGTCCGGGCAATGCTTCAGAAGTGCTGAGCACATTTTTGTATAAGAGCGCTTTTACAAAGGATATGATGGGCTACGCTTCTGCGATCGCGACGGTGGTGCTTTTGCTGACGCTTGCTCTGTCGCTTATTCAGATGAAATTCTTTAAGACCGGAAAGGAGGAGTAGCCGATGCTTCCTGAAAAGACGGACTTGCGTCATGCCCGTCAGGCCGTCAGAACAGGCGGAAAACCGAGAAAATGGTATGTCGGGGAAACGTCTGTGTGGCTGTTTCTCTTTATCTACCTCATTGCCGTTGCTTATCCGCTGTTATGGATGGCGGTCAGCGCCTTTAAAAGCTCGGATGAGATTTTTGAGCACAGCTGGTCGCTGCCCTCTGTCTGGCATCCCGAAAACTTCGTATCCGCATGGAACCAAGGGATTTCCGCTTATTTTATGAACAGTGTCATTGTGACCGTGCTGACTTGTCTCATCACCGTATTTGTGAGCGCCTGGGCGGCATACGGGCTGGCCCGTTTTCAATTTAAAGGAAAAGGGTTTGTGCTGATCATTTGTCTTGGCGGCTTGATGCTGACGCCGCAGGTCAGTCTTGTGCCGCTGTACTCCATTATCCAGTCATTGGGACTGTACAATACGTATTGGGCATTGATTCTTCCGTACGCCGCCTACCGTATTCCGTTTACCGTGATTCTGATCCGTTCCTATTTTTTGTCGATTTCCAAAGAGCTTGAGGAAGCTGCCTATCTGGATGGATGTACAAGTTTCGGAATATTTTTCAGAATATTCTTACCTATGAGCGTGCCGATTCTGGTGACATCAGGCATTTTGACGGCTTACCATACATGGAATGAGTTTATGTTTGCGATTATTTTTATCGATGATGAAAATTTACGGACGATTCCGGCCGGGCTGATGCAGTTCAGAGATGCGCTGCAGACGGATTGGGGCGTGCTGCTGGCCGGGCTGACGATTTCTGCTGCTCCGATCATCGCGCTGTTTCTATTGATGCAGAGATATTTTATCCGCGGCATTGCTGCGGGAAGCGTGAAAGGATAAGGAGGATGAAAAGATGAAACTGATAGCGGCCGGAGATAATGTAGTAGATTATTATCAGGATCAGGAGACGTTTTACCCGGGCGGAAATGCGTTAAACGTAGCCGTGCTTGCCCGGCGCTTAGGCCACGAAACTTCTTATATCGGGATTCTCGGCAGTGATGAAGCGGCGGATCACGTATTGAATGTGCTGAAACTGGAAAAGGTGAATGCCGATCTGATCCGCCGGGCATACGGAGAAAACGGGATGGCGGTCGTCACGCTTGATGAAAGAGGGGACAGGATATTTGCCGGATCAAATAAAGGCGGCGTGCAATCGCGTCTGACGCTCGCTTTTCAGGAGAATGACATCTCATTTATCGCCGGACATGATCTGCTGCATACGAGCGTATACAGCAGGATAGAACGTGACCTCCCGATGCTGAGCGGCCATGTGCCGATTTCCTTTGACTTCTCTGTAAAACGTGACGAAGCCTATTTAGAAGCGGTCTGTCCGTACGTGACGTATGCGTTTTTTTCCGGGAGTGATTTGAGTGAAAGTGAATGTATGCGGCTTGCCGAAAAAGCCCGCGGTTTCGGAGCGAAAATCGTCTGTCTGACAAGGGGAGAATATGGCGCGGTGTTATCGGATGGGGAACGCGTCTATCATCAGCCGGTGGTAAGAGCTGATATAATAGATACATTGGGCGCGGGTGATTCTTTTATCGCCGGGTTTCTTACCGATTTCTTCGAGCATCAGGATATTCGGCGAGCGCTTACTGCAGCCGCCGGGACGGCTGCCAAAACATGCGAAGGGTTCGGAGCGTTCGGTTACGGGCATCCCTACAGGCCGGGCGGCGGGAAAAGCAGTGAAAAAACGAGAATACGATAAGCATTGTCTCGTTTTTTATACTTGTTACGCATAGGGACTGTTAATGGTAAACGTGACGCGGTCGGTATGCATTAAAAACAGCGAGCTGTATATCGGCTGGTCTTTTGACATAAAAGCGGTTTTGTCAATTTCAAAAAGCGCATCCCCGATATCACAAGCCAGATAGCGGCTTTCTTCCTGCTTGGCGTATACGACATTTAACAGCTTCGTATTATGGGTGGGCACTACTTGATAGTGCTGTTTCAAAATGTCATGCATCGACACGCCGCCTTTAATATGCTTGCCGATGTCGGGAAATAAACTGAGCGGATAGTGGGCGATTTCGAATGAGAGCGGCTGGTCGTCGTGAAATAAAATGCGTTTTAATTCAAGAACGGGACTTTCGGAAGCGACGCGAAGTTTTTGGGCGATGGATTTAGGCGCTTCAATGATTTCATGGGAAAGGATCTGGTGTTTCGGTTTTTTCCCCGTTGATTCCATAAATTCAGAGTAGCCGTTGACCGCGATGAGCTCCCGCTTCAGTTTAGGGCTTTTAACGAACGTTCCCTTTCCCTGCTGCCGGACGAGCCAGCCTTCTTCCACAAGATCAAGGATGGCCTTCCTGACCGTTATGCGGCTGACGTTGTACGTTTCGCACAGCTCATTTTCGGTCGGCAGTTTCACGGACGGCGAATAAACGCCCTTCTTGATATCGTCCGCGATAATTTGTTTCAGCTGAATATATAAAGGTTTCGAGCTCCCGTTATTTAACAATGGGACGGACCTCCTTTGTCAAGTAGTAGTACTATTATATGTATTATGACGTTATAATACAAATTTGCTTTTCATTTATGAATCTGTCAGAAACCCCGAACATTTTTAACATAACAGAAAGATGTGGCGGTTTCCAGTATTGGAGGAGGTTTCGAATGGCATCATTAACATTTGACCATATCAAAAAAACATACGGCGCCCAATCGGCGGCAGTGAAGGATTTTCACTTAGATGTAAAAGATGAGGAGCTGCTGGTGCTAGTCGGTCCCTCCGGCTGCGGCAAATCTACGACACTCAGAATGATTGCCGGACTGGAGAGCATTTCTGAAGGGAAGCTTTATATCGATGGAGACACGGTGAACGATCTGCCCCCGAAGGATCGCGATATCGCGATGGTTTTTCAGAATTACGCGCTGTATCCCCACATGACGGTGTTTGATAATATGGCGTTCGGCTTGAAGCTCAGAAAGCTGCCGAAAAAAGAAATCGCAGAGCGAGTCCGGACGGCCGCTGATATTTTGGAAATCGGGCATCTGCTCAAGCGGAAACCGAAGGCTCTTTCAGGCGGACAGCGGCAGCGGGTTGCGCTCGGCCGGTCGATCGTGCGGGAGCCGAAAGTGTTTCTGATGGACGAGCCGCTTTCCAACTTAGATGCGAAATTGCGAGTGACGATGCGCGCCGAAATCAGCAAGCTCCATCAGCGTTTGAAAGCGACCATCGTTTATGTGACGCATGATCAGACGGAAGCGATGACAATGGGCGACCGGATTGTCGTGATGAATGAAGGAGATATTCAGCAGGCCGCAAGCCCCCATGAGATTTATCATTATCCGGCGAATCTGTTTGTGGCGGGTTTTATCGGTTCTCCGAGTATGAATTTTATAAAAGGCGTCATTGAAGAAAGTCACGGGCAATGGTATTTTGCCGGTTCGTCCGTTCGTCTGCCCATTCCGAAAGAAAAAGCGGCCGTTCTTGTGCAGAAAGGATACAGCGGTAAGGAGATGATTGCGGGGCTGCGTCCGGAGCATTTGACGCTTGCCGGACAATCAGAGCACCCGCCTGAAGCGGTGTGCCGCGCTGTGGCGGAAGTATGTGAAAACTTAGGCGCGGAGATGTACGTTCATGCGGTGAGCGGAGATGACCGCATGACGATCCGTCTTGACGGCGCTTCACAGGTGAAACCCGGCGATGCCATTCTGCTTGCGGTCAATATGAACCGGGCCGTCTTTTTTGATGCCGACACTGAAAACGCCGTATATTGAAAAAGGGAGCCTGATGATCGGGGCTCCCTTATCACTTCTTATGATACGATTACCAGATTTCATCCGCCCATTCCGGATGGTCGATAAACGGATTGCGGTTATGCTGATAGTCTTCGTAAATGATTTCGTTCCGCCGTTTTTCCTTACTGTCGACGGGGTCTTGTTGATTCCATTTGAGCAAAACGGACAGTTTTCCCATGTAAGGAGCTGAGCCGTTTCCGGTTTTATCATTCAGCTCAAGGTCAGGATACCCGTCGTCTCCTTCATAACGCACCGCCATGTAAAACAGCATGCGGGCGACATCTCCTTTAACCTCATCGCGCGGCTCCCAGGAATCACCGTCGTAATAATTGCCCGGCGCTTTCGGGTATTCTGAGCCGCCGTTATCAAAATCCATGTTTCCTCTGGCACTGTTCACCTGGACGTCTGCAGGGCGCAGATGATGAATGTCCGTCCCGGGGCCGGCAGCTGTTCCGAAGTTTCCGTGTGACTTTGCCCACACGTGTTCCCGGTTCCAGTCCCCGGCGCTGCCGCCGTTTTTACTTTTGGCCCGTGATTCCTGGGTGTAGAGCAAGATGACATTGTTCGGGTTTGCCGGATCTTCGTCAGTTTCCTTCAATGCATTCCATACTTGGCTGTAAGACAGCTTTGTATGTCCGCTGATGATGCGGTGCAGGGCGCTCTTTAAGGCCGTTCCGCTTTTTCCGGAAGCTTCTTTGTAATATGTGTCCGTATCCGCAGACGGAGTGATGACAGCTGAGGCAGTTTGCGGAAAAAGAGTTGTGCCGCCGGCAGTTGAAACCGCCATCCGGCTGTACAGATTCGTGTCAGCCGGCGCGCCCGCAGAGGCTGACGGCGCGGCCCATCCAAAAATGAAAAACAGGCAGACAATCGGCAGAAACCAAAGTTTTTTTGTCATGACTTGCCCTCCTTTACCTCTATTATCCAAAAAATAGATCTAATATTCTATCTTTTTTGAAAAATGGTTCCTTCGGCTTATTGGTCAAAGTATCCGGAAAATCATTGATTTTTTAGAGGATATGATAATGAACTCATTATGCGCTCCTTCTATAATGAAGATCATCTTGTCAGTTTTTCAGTTTAAAAGGAGGGCGTGTATGGAACATCAGCAGCTTTCGGCGGCGAATATCGGGATTTCCGATGACATACAATGGCTGTCTCAATTCGGCGCTTCCGCTTCCGGCGGAGTGACGAGGCTTTTATATACGAAAGAATGGATGGACGCCCAGCTTGCCGTCAAAAAGAAAATGGAGGCGTTCGGGCTGGAAACGGCATTTGACGATGTCGGTAACGTATTCGGCCGGCTGAACGGCACAGAATCGCCTGATGAGGTGATTCTGACCGGGTCGCATATTGACACCGTTATTGACGGCGGCAAATATGACGGTGCGTTCGGCGTGCTGGCGGGCATGCTGGCGATCCGTCATTTGCATGAGACGTTGGGGCGTCCGAAAAAAACGCTGGAGGCTGTGTCGCTTTGTGAAGAGGAAGGGAGCCGTTTTCCCATCACTTATTGGGGCTCAGGCAATATCACCGGTGCTTTCTCGCTATCAGATGCGGAAACGCCGAAAGACGCGTCCGGCATTTCTCTGTTAGAAGCCATGCGGCAGAACGGCTTCGGTGCAGGTCGTTATCCAGCACCGCTGCGCACTGATATTAGTGCCTTTCTGGAAATTCATATTGAACAGGGGCAAACGCTTGAACGATCGGGAAGGGATATCGGGATTGTCACCGGGATTGCCGGACAGAGACGCTATACCGTTACGCTTGACGGTGAATGCAACCATGCCGGCACTACTTCAATGAAATGGCGGAAAGACCCGCTCGCGGCGGGAAGCAGCATCATCCACGAACTCATGCTCTCAGCGGAAAGACAGCCGGAAGAGCTCCGCCTGACGTGCGGGAAAATGACGGTTGAACCGAATATGGCGAATGTCATTCCGGGCCGTATCCAGTTTTCCGTTGATATTCGCCACCCGGAGGAAGACGTGCTGGCAGCCTTCCATCAGAAACTGGCGTCGATTGTTGAAAACATCAGCCGCAGCAAAGGAGTCAGGCCCGTTATTGATGAATATATGAGGATAGAGCCGGTTCAAATGAATCAGACACTGACGCGTACCGCAGCGGAGGCTGCAAAAGAACAGGGGGCGGACCCGGAGAAAATCGTAAGCGGAGCGGGACATGACGCCCAGATGCTCGGCAGAACCTTTCCGGCCTGCATGCTGTTTGTGCCGAGCCGTGGCGGGATCAGCCACTCGCCGCTTGAATTCACACCCGCACATCAGCTTGAAACCGGCGTCCTTACGCTGGCGAATGTATTACATAAACTTGCCTATTAACGTAAAGGGGGAATCGGCGTGCCGACCAGAAAAGAATTGTGCATTCCGCAAAGAACCATTATGACACCGGGACCGACAGAAGCTGAACCGAGAGTGCTGAGGGCGATGGGCGCTCCGATCATCGGCCAGTTTGACCCGGCATTTACCGGCATCATGAACGAAACGATGCAAATGCTCCGGGAATTGTTTCAAACGGAAAACCGCTGGGCCTATCCGATTGACGGTACATCAAGAGCGGGGATTGAGGCTGTTCTCGCAAGTGTGATAGAACCGGGCGACAGCGTGCTCGTTCCGATATACGGACGCTTCGGATACCTGCTGACTGAAATCGCCGAGCGGTACGGAGCGGACGTTCATACGATCGAGTGTGAATGGGGAACGGTCTTCCGGCCTGAAGAGATTATCAGCGAGATGAAAAAGATTTCCCCGAAAATCGTCGCTATGGTGCACGGAGAAACATCAACGGGGCGGATTCACCCGCTGAAAGAAATCGGGGAAGCGTGCCGCGCCCAAGACGCACTCTTTATCGTGGATGCCGTGGCCACGATTGGCGGATGCGCCGTAAAAACGGATGAATGGAAGATTGACGCAGTCATCGGGGGAACGCAAAAATGCCTATCGGTCCCTTCCGGAATGGCGCCGATTACTTATAATGACCGGACGGCAGCTGTCATTGCCGCGCGTAAAAAGGTAGAACGGGGCATTGCGACTGCGGCTGACGGTAAAATGCTGTCCGGTAATCGGCCGGTTACGAGCAACTATTTTGATCTGAGCCAGCTCGAAGATTATTGGAGTGAAAGAAGGCTGAATCACCATACAGAAGCGACAGCAATGCTTTATGCGCTGCGGGAGGGTGTGCGCCTTGTCCTGGAAGAAGGACTTGAAGAACGGTTCCGCAGGCATCAGCGTCATGAAAAAGCGCTTACGGCGGGACTTGCAGCGATGGGCCTTGATTTATTCGGCGATCCGGAGGCGAAGCTGCCTGTCGTCACATGCGTGAAGATTCCGCCGGAAGCAGACGGCGAATCGATCAGAAGTATGCTTTTGTCTCAATTCGGAATTGAAATCGCCAGCTCATTCGGTCCGCTGCAGGGGAAAATTTGGAGAATCGGAACGATGGGCTACAGCTGCAGAAAGGAAAATGTGCTGTTTGTGCTGGCCGGACTTGAAGCGGTTCTGATCAGACACGGTGTTGCCGTTAAAGCCGGGGAAGCGCTGCAGGCGGCCCTTAACATATATGATCTGCCGGCTGAAACCGGTGTGCTGTCATGAGACATGAAAACGAGATTGAAATCATCTGGACTTTTTTCCCTTTTCCCCGTTATACTGAATGGTATAAAAAATGACAAATATGGAACGATCATCTGTTTGTCTGGGGAGAAGGTAAGAAATCATGGCGTACATGGGCCGATTGTCAATTTTAATGCTGAATATGTTTATTGCGATGCTTGGAATCGGATTGATTATTCCGATTATGCCCGCATATATTACCGAATTCGGAGCGACGGGGAGCACGATGGGTCTGCTTGTTGCGGCGGCGGGGCTTACACAGCTTTTATTTGCGCCTATTGCCGGGGAAATAACCGACAAATACGGACGGCGGAAACTGATTATTTTCGGCATCGCCGCCTTTGCCGTGTCACAATTGATCTTCGCTTTTGCCGGAAGCCTGTGGCAATTGTTCGCATCCCGCCTTTTGGGCGGAATGGGCGCGGCGTTTTTAATGCCGTCAATGTTCGCTTACATAGCGGATATTACGACCGAAGAAGAACGCGGGAAAGGAATGGGGCTGTTCAGCGCGGCGATGACGCTCGGTGTCGTCATCGGGCCCGGTGTCGGAGGCTATTTGGTTCATTACGGCATGTCTGTGCCGTTCATCGTGTCTGCAAGTCTTGCCTGCTTTTCAAGTGTGCTTTCATTTTTCTTTCTGCCCGAAACGCTGGGACGTGAAAAGCAGCTGGAAGCCCGGGCAAAAACGGAAAAACGTGAGCATCTGTTTAAGCAAATGTCACGCGCGCTCAAATCGCCGTTCGCGTTTATGCTGATTCTGGTTTTTGTGCTGAACTTCGGAATTATGAACTTTGAATCTGTTTTCGGCCTTTACGTTGACCATAAACACGGATTTAAAGCGTCTGATATTGCCTTTATTATTACGGCTGCGGGTCTCATCGGCGTGTTTGTGCAGGCGGTCGGCGTCAGTTATCTCGTCCGCAAGTTCGGGGAAAAACGCGTGATTAACGTGACGTTGATCGGGGCTGCTGCAGGACTTGTGTGGTGCCGGTTTGCGGGTTCATATTGGGCCGTTTTTGCCGCGGCAATCTTTTTCCTGACGCTGACATCGCTGCTCCGGCCGGCCGTTAATACGATGCTGTCGAAGCTCGCCGGTGACCAGCAGGGGTTTGCCGGCGGGATGAACACCTCATTCATCAGCTTAGCGAATATCGCCGGACCGTCAGCCGCCGGTTTTCTCTTTGACGTAAATATGGAATTTCCGTATATGCTGGGAGCGGCCATTCTCGCCATCAGTTTTCTGGCCGCGCTTGGCTGGGGCAAAAAGACACAGACCCGGCCGTTCACGCAGCAAGGATAAGAATCAAAGCCTCCGTGTATCCGGAGGCTTTTTGCTATTGTCGTTTATTCTTCGGCTGTCTGCATCTCTGAAATTGCAGAGATGCGCATAGAGGGAAAATCATATCGAACGACATTGTGAATTATAGGGAAATCAGTTGTTCCGTATGCTCAAGCATAGCGCGAATGGAAACCGGAACAGGTGTAGATAAAGGAAAACCAGCTTTATCGCTTGACGAGTCTGACGAATTTGATGCCGAAAGTTGATCAAAAAAGAAGGCCTTGGGATGAAGATAGAGAAGAAAGGGATATAAAAAACCGCAGCACAAAGCCCCGGTTTTGTTAATCTCGACGATTAATTATAACACGGGGAGCGGTTTGGGGTATATTATAAATCTATACAGCCCGCAAAGTAGAAGAGCTGAATTTCATGTACTTTAATCAAACAAGACCGGTATATTTTCACTGCTATTACGATCGAAAATGGAATGCTCTCGGAAGATTCGTACAGACAGCTTCAGGACTATATGAGCAGCCTTGAAGGCTTGGAAAACTCATATGAATTACTGTTGCTCGAAGCAGAAGGGTTAGCCAAAGGCAAGAATATTCATGAAGATGAAGAAATCGTACGGTTAAAGTAGACATCAAGTCACTTACTGAGATTCTTTAGGAAGATGCTTTATTCCTTGGTTAAAGAGACTGGCCGAGATTATGCAGCTCAACACACATGAAGCGGTGGAAACGGTCTTGACGGTAGCCATTGATTCAGGCTCGTCTATCCAGGAGATTGAACTGACTCTGAAGGATATGCCGCATTTCGATAGACCGAGAGCCAGGACAACGTCCATAACCGAGGTTCTTGCGCCTTTCTCTGCCGCTCAGCAGGAATCTTATGCGCAGTCCCCGGTTCTATCTAAGATGAAATGGTGGCACAGTTGAGGGAAGAAAAATAACCCTCGTGAATATCACACCGATCTTGACGGTACAGTAATACGGGTTGATGAAGAATTTCAGATACCTAATAGCAGTGAGACCTGCATTCATCCGCGAGACCCTAAACTCTCAGCTGCAGAGCGAATTCATTGTCATTGTGTTTTATTGCCTGTGGTTGATAATGAGATTTTGGTTTTCTCAGTTGAGGAAAAAAAACAATATGGAAAAAATATAAGGATTCTATATAGATCCTTTAAAAAGTAGCCTCTCCTTTTTGCAGTAAATGATGTATAATTTTACTAAAATAAATGGGGAGAAAAAATTTATGTCTACAATGGAACAAATAGATAATCATAGTTTATTCAATGACTTGTCGGATATAAAGGTTATAGTAGATAATTTACTTAACGAAGAAGAGTTTATTGCAGAACTTGATAAGAGTGACACAGAATTGATTATTAGGACAAAGTTAGTTATAGACTATATTGATACTAATATTAATTCTACGGATAGTATGTTATTAACAGAATCACTTCTGAGCAATATGAGGACGCAAGTCAATAATGTAAAATCTTGGTTAGATGATGATGAATTATTCGATATTCAACAAAAATTAGATTCATTAAATCAGGCTCTAGATAAATTACTAGAATATAGTATTTATATTCCCGTTCCCACTAAACAGAACTTAGAAAATATCAAAGAAGCAGCAACAAGCTTTCGTAGATCTATAGGTATTCAAAAAGCAAATTTAGAAAAAGAAGTAAATGATTTAAAGGAGTTTAGTAATAAAGTACAAAGTGAATTAACTAGTTGCCAAAATGAAAGTGAAGCTTTTAGAGATAAAATTGATGAAAAAATGTCTAATATGGAATCTCGACTAGATGAGCTTCATCAAAATTATTTAGAAAAAGAAAATGAACGAAATGATAAATTTATATCTCAGAAAACAGAGTTTAAAGAAAAATATGAAGAGTTTATATCAGAGTGGAATAATACTATAAAGGAAAAACTTGATGAAAGCAAAGAGGAATTTGATCAATTGTACAGCAATTTACAGGAAGGGCAAGATCAATTCATTGCAGAAACACAAGAGAAATTATTGGAATATGATGAAATGTTGAATAGTCATAAAATGTCTGTTGAGGAATTAGTAGGTGTAATGTCGACAAATTCAATGGCTGGACATCATAAAGAGGTGGCGGATAAAGCAAGGAAATCGGCAGAAAACTGGCAAAAGCTAACTATAGTATCATTTGTAGCTACAATTGGGTTTTCAATTATAGCTTTGTTCTTTCAGGAAATCACCCTATCGTGGCCAAATTTAGTGGCTAAATTTTTTGTTATTGGTTCACTTGGTTCATTGACAGCCTATACAGCGAGACAGGCAAAAATAAATCAAGAATTGGAATTTAATAATAGAACCTTAGAAGTAGAATTAAAGACATTAAATCCGTATATAGCATCATTTGAGAGTAATGATCAGGAAACATTTAAAAAAGAGCTTTTTCCAAAGATTTTTGGCCGAGATGAAAAAGTTAATGCTCTTAGTGAAAAAGAATATGAAAATTTGAACATTAAATTAATGGAACAGCTAATAAGCATTTTAGACAAGCAAAGTAAACAATTATAATTTCTTGAAAGAAGGTGAACACATGTCAAGAGAACTGATAAATGCAAAAATCACACATGTTTCATACGTAGACAAGGCTGCTAATCAAAAGCAGTTTTCTTATGAAATCAGAAAAAGAAAAGCAACATGACTTTCAGGGCGGCGTTGGTGAAGTGGTTGAGTCTTATGTCGCTCCCCGCTGATTTTTAAATGAATGGCGAAACCATCAAAAAAGGATCATGGGTGCTTGTGACAAAGGTACCGAGGCAATTTGGGATGAAATTAAAAAGAGTGAGATTATCGGTTGCATCCCGGATATTAGAAAAAGCCTGATAATATCAACGGAAGCAGATGTTGATGGCAGCATTTTTTGAGAATTAAGCTGAATCAATCCCCCTTAAATAGGATGCGGGAGAACACCCGCATCCCTGTCTCTAACGATTCCTTAACCGATCAGCCGCTGCATTCTCAGCGCGAGCCGCAGGCGCATCGTCGTCTCCGGATCTTTTAAGCTTTTGCCGAGCAGTTCCTCGCATTTTTCTAAACGATAGATCACCGTATTTCGATGGACGTACAGGCGTTTAGCCGTTTCTGAAATCTGGCAGTGGGTCTCCAGATAAACAGACAGCGTATGAAGCAGGCTCTGGTCCTCCTTTTGCCGGTCGGCCAGGCTTTGGAGGGTGGCTTCGTAAAACTTCTTCACATCTTCCGCCGGAAGCAGGCGGAGCAGCTCCGGCACGTCTTTGGCATGATAGATTTGAATAAACTCCGCGCTTCTGGACAAATGCCCGGATGAAATGGCGTCTGAAGCTTCAGTAAAAGCGTCAGGGACGTCGATCAGCTTTTGGCATATGTTTGAGATGCCGAAGGAGACAGTCCGTTTAAACTGCGTCCGGACCTGCTTTTGAAACTGCTCCAAAAAGCTGATGACAGACGCGTGCATTTCATTCCAGCTGTCTGTCGCTTCAATTAAAAGAATACCGACATTTCCTTTAATAAAGAGATGAGGGGGAAACGGAAAGGATGACAGCTCCCCTTCAAGCAGATCAAATACATGATCGGAAACGAGCTGATTTTCGGTAAAGCTGATCGTTTTCTCATTTCGGTCAAGCTTTCCGCAAATGCACATGTATTTCTGATCCCAGCGGAGCCGGAATTCTTTGGCGCGGCTTTTGATTTCTTCATGGCCGGTAAACGAGCGGTCGATGAAATTGCTGAAAAATTCATTGCGCGCCCGTCTGCCGAATTGTTTGACGGCATTTTCTTTCAGCAGTTCAAAGGAAATGACGTTGGCCGCCTGTTCAATTGTCAAAATCATGCCTTTATCAGCGGTCTGCACCAGCTCCGGTATCACCAGATAACCGCAGTTTTTCTCAACATTCAGAATCGGCAGGACAGAATACGCCTTTCTGTCGGACAGCATGGAAAAGCAGGTGAAATAAGGCCCGGAAAGGGAATAACAGATGTTTTTCAATAAAGACGTGTCAATGGGTATGCGGTGGGACGATGATAAGAGTTTTGTATGCTGATCCAAAAGAAGCACGGGAAGCCGGAGAATGTCTGAGAGCTTCTTAAGCAGGGATTGCAGCCCTTTGCCGCTCATGATGTGGTTTGTGAATTTTTTATGGGCGTAAATGGCCTGCTGGAGCTCATTTGAACGCATATCAAGAATATGGCTCAGTGTGGCGTTGACGATATCTCCCAGCCTGATGTCTTCCGGCAGCTCAATAATCGGAAATTCATACCGGTCGGCAAGCTCCGCGGCATCTTTCGGAATGACATTAAGATAACGCTTCGTTTTGATCCCCAGTCCCGCGCAGCCCCGTTTTGCCATGAGGCGGATCAAATCTTTCAACAGTTGCGGGCGGTCCTTCAAGTGGTAAGCCGTGGTTACGAGCAATTCGTTTTTATGTAAAAAATCAGCGATGTCCGGCGCATCCATCATGTTGACGTGCTGCACCTCCCTCCAGCCGCCGGATTTGCCTGCGATTAATGCAGCCCGCTCATAAGCGGGAATCTTCATCACGTCATAAATGTTCATCAGTCAGTCTCCTTTCAGGTTCTAAAGACAACCATTGGTTAATATGAATAAAAATCATCAAAAATTATAGCGGTTTTGCTGATGTATTACGATCATAGTAGCAGTAAACTGGCAATCATAGACGCATGTTGTGATAAAAACTGACAGAAAATCGTCATCCTTACAGGGAGGAAGATAAAATGGCCTATGACGTAATTGTAAAGGGTGCGAAAGCTGTACGAAAAGGCGGAACAGAGCGGGCTGATATCGCCGTCAAGGACGGGAAAATCGCCTTGATCGGACCCGGCATTGACGAAAACGCGGAACAAGTGGTGCAGGCGGACGGCATGTATGTGTTTCCGGGCGCGGTCGATTGTCACGTCCATTTCAATGAACCCGGCCGAGAAGAATGGGAAGGCATTGAAACCGGCTCAAACATGCTGGCTGCCGGCGGCTGTACGGCTTATTTTGATATGCCGCTTAACTGCATCCCTTCGACGGTAACTGCTGAAAACCTGCTGGCAAAGGCGGAAATCGCCGAACGGAAGTCAGCGGTTGATTTTGCGCTTTGGGGCGGTTTGATGCCCGGATATACCGAACATATCCGGCCGATGGCAGAAGCGGGGGCAATCGGGTTTAAAGCGTTTCTGTCTAAATCGGGAACGGATGAATTTCAATCAGCCGATGAACGGACTCTTTTAAAGGGAATGAAGGAAATCGCGGCGTGCGGCAAGATTTTGGCCCTGCACGCAGAAAGCGACGCCCTCACCCGATTCCTTGAAGCCGAGTACGCGCTCCAAGGGAAAATTGATGCCCGCGCTTACGCTTCCTCACGTCCGGAAGAAGCCGAATGCGAGGCTGTGCAGCGGGCGATTGAATATGCAAGAGCGACGGGATGCGCGCTTCATTTTGTACATATCAGCACGAAACGGGCCGTGCTCTCCATTCAGCAGGCGAAAAAAGACGGATTGGATGTCACCGTTGAAACGTGTCCGCACTACTTATTATTCAGCTTTGAAGACTTCCTCAAAAAAGGGGCGGCCGCCAAATGCGCTCCGCCGCTCCGCTCAGAGGCTGATAAAGAGGAATTGATCGGAGTTTTGGCTGAGGGCCTGATTGATATGGTGTCTTCGGATCATTCTCCCTGTCATCCGTCTTTGAAACGCGAGGATAATATGTTTCTGTCGTGGGGCGGGATCAGCGGAGGCCAATTTACGCTTCTCGGCATGATTCAATTAGCGATCGATCATGGGATTCCGTTTGAACATGTGGCCCGATGGACGGCCGAAGCACCTGCCAAGCGCTTCGGTTTAACGAATAAAGGACGGCTTGAAGAGGGATTTGACGCTGATTTTGCCATCGTCCGGCCGGAACCTTTTACCGTCACAAAAGAAACGATGTTTTCCAAACATAAGCAAAGCCTGTATGAAGGCCGCACCTTTCCATACCGAATTGCTGCGACCTACAGCAAGGGGCGCTGTGTGTACCAGGATGGCGGCCGTAAGCAGAGCGGGGCTTTCGGAACATTCCTGAAGCCTTCTCAAATAAAGGAGCCGATTCTCTGATGAGAATCGGTTTTTTTTGTCGTTTGGAAAGCGGGTCTCGTGGTATCTTTTTATAAAAAGGAGTAAAACACATTGTATGATCAAATCTTGAACATATTAACGGCATCCTGGTCGCGCAAGACTAGTACAAAATGGACGGAAGATTGCCCGGCCAAAGGCCAGTGCGGCGTGACGGCTTTAGTCATCCAAGATGTTTACGGCGGTGACATTCTCAAAACAAAAACCGGCACAAGCTGGCATTTTTATAACCGAATAGACGGGGAGATATATGATTTCACGAGCGGTCAGTTTTCAGAGCCGATCGTCTATCAGCACATTCTTTCTTCCAGAGATGAGGCATTTTCGGACACCAATGAACATCAGTATCGGTTCCTGAAAAGTGCATTCAGAAAAAACATGGAAACAGAAAGAGAAAAACACCTGTGATAAACTAGAGTGAGAGGTGAAGGATTGTGATTTATATCGGACTGACGGGGTGGGGGGATCATGACAGCATCTATCCGCCTAAAACAGCGGGCCCGCAAAAACTGCAGGCGTATTCCTCCCATTTTCCCATCGTTGAGCTGGACGCGAGCTTTTACGCGATACAGCCCGCCCGCAATAATGAAAGATGGGTCAAAGAGACGCCGGAATCTTTTCAATTTGTCATTAAGGCATATCAAGGAATGACGGGCCATCAGCGAGGCGATATTCCCTTTGAATCGAAGGAAGAAATGTTTGAGGCGTTTAAGCTGTCATTATCGCCGTATATAGAGCATGGAAAGCTTGCCATGGTGCTGTTCCAATTCCCGCCGTGGTTTGACTGCAAGAAAGAAAACGTCGCATATTTAAGATGGTGCAGGCAGCAGATGGGCGATATTCCGTGCGCGCTTGAATTCCGCAACCGGTCTTGGTTTTCCCCGCCATTTTATGAACAGACGCTTTCCTTTATGAAGGAGGAAGGCTGGATTCACAGCATATGTGACGAGCCGCAAATCGGCGAGGGCAGCATTCCGACCGTCCTGAAAGCAACGGATGAAGAAAAAACGCTTGTCCGTTTTCACGGGCGGAACAAACAGGGCTGGATCAAACCAGACGGCGGACAAAACTGGCGTGAGGTCAGATATTTATACCGCTATAACAAACAGGAGCTCAAAGATTGGAAAAACAATCTTCAGGAGCTGAAAAAACAGTCGCGCAATCTGTATGTGCTCTTCAATAATAACTCAGGCGGAGACGCCGCCGATAACGGGCTTGAGATGCTTGAAATGTTAAATATCTCATATACCGGGCTTGCTCCGAAGCAGCTCGACCTATTCAGCTAGAAAAGAGGTTTCAAGACACATGTCTTATCTTATTTTGATCATATTAGGATTTATCGCGGGAACGGTCGGCAGCCTGATCGGGCTTGGGGGAGGAATTATCATCGTGCCGGCGATGCTCTATTTAAGCACGATGACTCCGTTTTTCCATGACGTAACACCGCAGACTGCCATCGGCACGTCCCTTTTGGTGATTATTTTTACGGGCCTGTCATCAACTCTGGCCTATATGAAATATAAAACCGTTGACTACAAAAGCGGACTGATCTTTTTTATCGGTTCCGGCCCGGGAAGCATCATCGGCGCGTATTTGTCTAAACTTTTTAATGCGCATACGTTTTCCGTCTGGTTCGGACTTTTTATGATTTTGATTTCCATTACATTAATGCTGAAGGCGAAAGCAAAACCGGTCAATAAAGCGCATAAAGGCATGATCCGGACATATGAGGATGAATCGGGTGAGCTTTATACATATTCGTACCGTATTTTCACCGGTATCGTGATTGCCTTTTTCGTCGGTTTATTGGGCGGCCTTTTCGGCATTGGCGGCGGCTCTCTTATGGTTCCGGCCATGATGCTGTTATTTTTGTTCCCGCCGAAAGTGGCTGTGGCGACGTCAATGCTCATTATTTTCTTATCCTCCGTGACGGGTTCCGTGTCACATATCGCAGAGGGCCATGTCAATTGGCTGTATGCGCTGTGCCTCGTTCCGGGCGCGTGGTTCGGCGGCAAAATGGGCGCGTGGGTCAATAAGCGGGTGCAGACGAAAACGATCGTGCTTTTCATGCGGGTCGTCTTGATTTTGATCGGCTGTGAATTGATTTATCAAGGGATATTCAGCTAAAAGGTAGGAGAGATGGTATGTTAGAGAAGCTCCGTTTATATCATACGAATGATTTGCACAGCCATTTCGAAAATTGGCCGAAAATCGTACATTATATTGAGCAGAAGAGAAATGAACATGAAAAGGACGGGGAGGAAACACTCGTATTCGACATCGGCGATCATATGGACCGATTCCAAATGATAACGGAAGCGACCTTCGGCAAAGCGAATGTCGACTTGTTAAACCGGCTTGAGATCGATGCGGCTGCCGTCGGGAATAATGAAGGAATTACGCTGCCTCACGATGAGCTGGCGGATTTATATACCCATGCCGCGTTTCCCGTCATTGTGTCTAACCTGTTTGACGCGGACGGACAGCGGCCGGAATGGGCCGAGCCCTACGTGATCAAAACGCTGAAAAACGGGATGACCGCCGGCATACTCGGCGTCACGGTGCCGTATTATCCCGTCTATCAAAAACTCGGCTGGACGGTGACGGATGCGGAAAAAAGCATTCAAGAATCACTTGACGATATCAAGGGCAAAGCGGATATCATCATTCTGCTTTCTCATTTAGGCCTGATCGATGACCGGGCCGCAGCGGAAAAATTTCCCGATATCGATGTCATTCTTGAATCACATACGCACCACCTTCTTGAGGACGGACAAGACATAAACGGTGTATTGCTTGCATGTGCGGAGAAATACGGGAACTATGTCGGCTGTGTCGAGCTGACATTAGAAAGTGAATCACGAACCATTGTCAGCAAACAGGCGTCTGTACAGAAAATGGCTGATTGGCAAGGGGAATCTGAGGATACGGCGGCTTTTCTGAAAGAGAAAGAACGGGAAGCGGAAAACCTGCTCTCCGAACAAGTCGCCAACCTGAATGAAGAAGCCGGCGTGAAGTGGTTTGAGGAATCGCCGCTCCCGCTTCTATTAGCCGAAGCGCTGAAAAGCTGGTGCGGCTGTGAAGTCAGCATGGTGAATTCAGGCGTTATTTTGGGGCCTTTACAGAAGGGGCCTGTCACAAAGCTTGATCTGCACCGTATCTGCCCTCATCCGATCAATCCGGTGGCCGTTCGTCTTTCAGGCAGAGAACTTCAGGAAACAATCAGCCAGGCCGCCTCGGAACAAATGGAGCAGCTGCGGATAAAAGGCCTCGGCTTCCGCGGGGAAGTGATGGGCAGGATGGTATATGCCGGAGCGGAGGCAGAGGCCGGCATCCTTGAAGACGGTGTGACGCATCTCCTCAATGTGAAAGTGAACGGAGAAGAGATTGATCCGGAGCGGATATACTCGGTTGCCGTTCTCGATATGTTTACACTCGGAAAGCTGTTCCCTTACATCCGCGATTCAAAAGAAAAGCAATACTTTATGCCGGAGTTTTTAAGGGATCTGCTCGCCTGGAAGCTCGCGCGGCAGCCGTAATGTCATGTAGCTGCCCGCCGTTCCATTTCACCCGAATGAGTGAAAGCGGGACTTTTTAAGAGTGAAAATAAAATACTATGTCCCCTCTTACAAGCATACATTGTGATATGTAAGGGGGGATTTTTCTTGCCTAGATACCGGAGCGCTCTTCGCAAGAGAGGGCCTTTGCCTTTTCGATATGTGCTTCTTCTGTCGTTTGCTTTTTTTATCATATCGACGGTCATCAGCCTTTGGATGATCAACTCCTCAATCAAACCGGTGCTGATGAACATAGGAGAAATGGAAACCAAACGGGTGGCGACAGAGGTCATTACGGAATCCATTGAAGAATACATGTCTCACAGCGACAATGTGAAAGATATGGTCGATATGAAAACGGATGAAAACGGAAAAGTCACAACGATGGATTTTAATACACAAATGGTCAACAGTATGAAGGCGAAAGTGACAAAGCAGCTTCAGGCTCATCTGAAGGAAGCGGAGTCGAACAATAAGCAGCGTGAAACGGAAAAAGGCGCGAAAACGGCCGATGAAATTATGATCGATATTCCCTTAGGGCAGGTCACGGGAAACAGCATTCTCGGAAATCTGGGGCCGAAAATCCCCGTGCGCTTTAACCTGATCGGTGATGCGTTAACTGATGTGAAAACAAAAATAAAGCCGTACGGCATTAACAATGCCCTGATCGATATCAGTATTTTTGTGGAAATAAAAGTGAAGGTCATTATTCCGTTTGCCAGTAAGACATCAGTCGTGACAAATAATATTCCGGTCTCCATTAAAGCGATTCAAGGAGAGGTGCCGCAGTTTTATAACGGAAGCGGCGGGTCAGGTGTGACGCCTTCCGTCCAGCTGCCGAGTGAAAAACAGAAGAAAGATAAATAAAAACACACAGCCGCAATCTTTCTGGCGGCTGTGTGTTTACTTTTTCCTGCGGATTTCTTTTCGTTCCCATGCCCTTAAATGGGGATACGGATCAAAAGACCATTCCGATCTGCCGTTATCTTTATACATCCCGTAGTGAAGATGCGGCGGAAATTTTCCCGCGGTGCCCGGCGGTCCGTATCCGGAACTGCCGACAGAGCCGATCACCTCTCCGGGTTTGACGATCTGGCCTTTATGCACACCTTTTGCAAAGCCGTTCAGGTGAGCGAAGTAGTGATACGTGTTATTGATATCCCTGATACCGATTCTCCAGCCGCCGAAACGGTTCCAGCCCTTCATTTCAACAATACCGTAGCAGGTCGATCTGACGGGGAGCCCGTAATGAGCGAACAGATCCGTTCCTTCGTGAATCCGGCGCCCGCCGAAACCCCGTGCGGCGCCCCATGTGCTGCGGTAGCTGTAATCCGTCTTCACGGGAAGCGGAAAAGCGTGCTCTCCGAGATCAAGGCGGCCGAACGTTTTAAACAGTGTCATGAATTCGGTGATAATGCCGACCGTCTGATCACGGCGGTAATAATTCCAGAGACCGATGCGGATATGGTCAAGATCGGTTCCGAATCCCGCTAAATACTGAGCAAATGTATAAAGGATATCTTCATCATTGCTTACCTCGGCTTTTCCGTCGCCGTCGCCGTCCAGGCCGATCCCGTCAAATACTTTAATGCTGAGAGGCGCATCGTCCTTAGGATTTGGATTTTCAGGGCCGCTCCACAAATGATCCGGAATATAAATGCTGATGATTCCCGCTTTTTCCGGCAGATCCTTTCGGTTCGAGCGGACATTTTCTTCATATTGATCAACTGCCGCAAGCACATACCAAGGAATCTGCGTGACTGCTTCGGCTTTGCGGTACAACTGCATCCGTTCGCCGTAAACAAGAGCCGATTGTTCTTTCCCGCTTGCAGCCGGACAGAAAACTGAAAAAAGGAGAAGAGCAGATAACAGAACTTTCACAACATGATCTCCTTTCAGGATTGAATACAAATAGTTTGCGGCAACAATCCGAGAAAATGTAAGTAATTCTCTTCCCTTGTCGAGAAATTTTTCCTATGTTAAAGTGACTATTGAATAGAAATCCGCAAGTTTTATATCCATCGTGAAATAGAAATTTTTCGCACACGAACATGAATAAAGGGATAATGGAGATGATGGGGAAATGGCAAAGAAAGACGAGCATCTGAGAAAGCCGGAATGGCTCAAAATAAAGCTGAACACGAATGAAAACTATACGGGTCTGAAAAAATTAATGCGTGAAAATAATCTGCATACCGTATGTGAAGAAGCAAAATGCCCGAACATCCATGAATGCTGGGCTGTCAGACGTACGGCGACGTTCATGATTCTCGGTTCCGTCTGTACGAGAGCATGCCGCTTCTGCGCTGTAAAAACGGGTCTGCCGACCGAGCTGGATCTGCAGGAACCGGAACGCGTAGCTGATTCCGTCGCGCTGATGAATTTAAAACACGCCGTCATCACGGCCGTAGCGCGTGATGATCAGAAAGACGGCGGAGCAGGCGTCTTTGCGGAAACGGTCCGGGCGATCCGCAGAAAAAGCCCGTTCACGACAATTGAAGTGCTGCCATCCGATATGGGCGGAAATTACGACAACCTGAAAACATTAATGGATACCCGTCCTGATATTCTGAACCACAACATTGAAACCGTCCGCCGCCTGACACCGAGAGTCCGGGCCCGCGCAACATATGACCGTTCTTTGGAATTCTTGCGCCGTGCGAAAGAAATGCAGCCTGACATCCCGACGAAATCAAGCATTATGATCGGTCTCGGCGAAACGAAGGAAGAAATTATTGAAGTGATGGACGACCTGCTTGCGAACAATGTCGACATCATGGCGATCGGCCAATACCTGCAGCCGTCGAAAAAACATTTAAAAGTCCAAAAATATTATCATCCGGACGAATTTGCCGAACTGAAAGAAATCGCGATGCAAAAAGGCTTCAGCCACTGTGAAGCAGGCCCGCTTGTCCGTTCTTCCTACCATGCGGATGAACAAGTGAACGAAGCGTCTAAAAAACGCCAGGCCCAAGCATAAGATAAGCCGAAAAAACCCAAAACGCCGCAGGTTTTGGGTTTTTTGTGATGGAGCCGTTTTTGCAGGGAAAAAGTCATTCTTGAATAAGGATCGTCTGAACCGCTAAACTGGATATAAAGAGGAAAAATTCTCCGTCCGTCCGAACCGTCTCATTTTGCAATTGATGGACAGAAGTCAATGAATTATGATAGTAAAGAGTGATAAAAGAGGTGAAGACATGATTCTTATTCAAAATGCCGAGTTTGAACTCGTACACGATTTTAAAAACGGCTTTAATGAAGAAGCGTTCAAAGCCCGCTATTCGGACATATTAAATAAATATGATTACATTGTGGGAGACTGGGGATACAGTCAGCTGCGGCTCAAAGGCTTCTTTGATGACCAGAATCAAAAAGCAACCTTTGAAACGAAAATCAGCACATTGGACGAATACATTTACGAATACTGCAATTTCGGCTGCGCGTATTTTGTTTTAAAACGAATCAGAAAATAATTGATGCAGAAGGGGATGCTGTCACGTGTATTTTGTTGACAGAAATAATATCGAACAAACACTCCGTTTTTTTGAGACCCAGCTGGCGCTGTTTGACAGCACGCCTGCATGGGAGAGCGAGATCGAAAAAAGGGCGCTTGAGCGGATCAGCCATCTTATGATCGAATGCATTCTCGATGTCGGAAATGATATGATTGACGGCTTTATCATGCGCGATCCGGGCAGTTATGACGACATCATGGATATTCTGACGGATGAAAAGGTGGTAGCTGAGGATGAAGGAAATAAGCTGAAGCAGCTGATCTCTTCCAGAAAGCAGCTTGTCCAGGAATATCAGCACGCCGACCATCAGGAGCTGTTTACGCTGATCACGTCAAACAGAGATGTGCTGAAAGCCTTTCCGGCCCGTGTAAGAACCTATCTGGAAACAGAATTAGGGCCTGTTTCCGCATTTAAATAACAACGAGTGAGAAAATCCACAGGAGTGTTGAGTATGAAGGATTATAAAGGATATTTGATAGATTTGGACGGCACAATGTACAACGGGACGGAAAAAATCGAAGAAGCGTGTGAATTCGTGAGAACGCTTAAAGCGCGCGGCATTCCGTATTTATTCGTGACGAACAATTCTTCCCGGACGCCGAAGCAGGTGGCGGACAAGCTGATGAGCTTTGACATTCCGGCATCTGAAGAGCAGGTCTTCACGACGAGCATGGCGACTGCGCAGCATATCGCCCAGGAGAAAAAAGACGCGTCGGTGTATGTGATCGGCGAAGAAGGCATCCGTCAGGCCATTGAAGAAAACGGGCTGAGCTTCGGAGAAGAAAACGCGGACTTTGTCGTTGTGGGAATCGACCGCGGCATTACATATGAAAAGTTGGCAACGGGATGCCTTGCGATCAGAAACGGCGCCCGGTTCATTTCAACAAACGGCGACGTCGCCATTCCGACTGAAAGAGGGCTTTTACCAGGGAACGGTTCGCTCACATCCGTTTTGACGGTGTCAACGGGCGTTGAGCCTGTCTTTATCGGCAAGCCTGAATCCATTATTATGGAACAGGCGATGCGTGTGCTCGGAACGGATATTTCCGAAACACTCATGGTCGGTGATAACTATGCAACGGATATTATGGCCGGCATCAATGCGGGCATGGATACGCTGCTGGTTCATACCGGAGTGACAAAGCGTGAGCATATGGCAGATTACGGCCAAAAGCCGACATATGCGATTGACTCTTTAACCGAATGGATTGAACATCTATAAAAAAAGGGACGGCCATGACGGCCGTCCTTATTCTGTATTTCTTGCGCTGTGAGCAAGCCGGCTTGAAGCCGCTGCTGCGATTGCGCCGACGATATCATCAAGAAACGTATGGCATTCGCCCGTAGATTTATCATTTAACCGCCCGAGAATACCGGGTTTTTCTTTGTCAATGTAGCCGTAATTCGTAAAGCCGATTGAGCCGTATATATTCACGATAGAGAAGGCGAGCACCTCGTCAACCCCATACAGGCTTTCATCAATCGCCAGAATGGTCTGAAGCGGTTCAGACAGCTTTTTTTGTTCGGCGAGCACATCTAATTCTATTCCCGTTAAAATGGCGTTTTGCACCTCGCGTTTTGCGATGACACGGTCCACATTGAGCCTGCATACTTCCATCGTCAAATCAGGATGATATTTTTTTTGAAGGAAATACACCAGCTCGGCAATATCGTCCGTCTCAACCCCCCGTTCTTTTAAACGCGCCCTGGCGACAGCTTCCACCTGATTCAGTTGTTCCTTTTCTGACATTTGCTTCACCCAATCTTTTTTTACTAGTTTATACAACACTCTTCCGATGTGTACGATGTTTCTCCACTTGATTCAAAGGATTACAATATGTATTCATAATTCCGCCGGCGTATGACTACGATGTGAATAGCTCTAATTTTTCAGGCAGGTGATTATGATGAAGAGCATCATTAAAGAAAAGTACGGCATCCACGTCAGACAGCTTTCCGTTTATCAGAAATACCAATGCTTCCAGACACCTAATTCCTTCTTTCTTATAATTCCCGTTTCCGGGTTTTCGCAATCAGAGCTGACGGAGCTTTACTACATGAGTCAGTATTTACAAGAACAAAGTGACCCATACGTTTCAGTGTTTATCTTTACGAAGGAAGGAGAACTGACCTTTGAGGACGAAGGCAAAACGTATGCGCTCTTAAAAGCGCCGATTCCTGTCTCAAACCGGTCGTTTTCCGTCGGAGGGGAGCTTGCCGAATTTCACAGAAAAGGGCGGGGTTTTCCGTACGAAGTGAAAGAAGCGGGCAGGATCGGCCAATGGAAGGACTTATGGGGAAAACGGGTGGATCAGCTGGAATCATTCTGGATGCAGAAAATTCATATGTCTCCGCTTGAACCGTTCGAAAAGAAAATGATCGAAGCATTTCCTTATTATTCAGGCTTAGCGGAAAATGCCATTCAATATTTAGTGGATACGGAGCTGGATGACAATCCCGGCGCAGAAGACTCGGGGACAATCTGCCATCAGCGGATGGAACGGGATACCTGGTCGGAGGAATCATTGATCCGCATTCCGGGCGATTGGGTATTCGACCATGCCGCCCGTGATATTGCGGAATATATGCGCAGCACATATTTGTATTATCGTGACGACCTGCTCAAAGATGGGTTTTTGTTTCTGCAGGAATATGAGCAAGTTACGCCGTTATCCTCCTTTTCCAAGCGCCTGTTTTACAGCCGCCTGCTGTTTCCGCTCCATTTCTTCGAGACGGTGGAGAGCTATTACATTTCTCATGATTCTGAAAAACAGTTTTACGAAGAGCAGCTTGACTACATTCTTGCCGACTGCACCCGCTATGAACAGTTTTTACAGACATGTCACAACATGATGAATGTCAGGTCGGCGCAGGTTTTTGTCCCGCCTGTGGCGTGGCTCGGAAAAGGAATCAGTTCGTAAGAAAATATGACGTAAAAATATTTAGAAAATAGGGAATCTTGTCATATCAGTGTGTTAAGCGTTTTCATAGACGCAGAAACAATATTCAGCCGCTTGTCAAAACAAATGCGTGCTTATATAATATTTGTAACTTAAATGTCTGTGAAGGGTTAACAATTGTCCTTTTCTAGTGGACGAAAGGAAGAAAGGTGGAGTTTCTCTTTGGAAGCGATTCGTATTGGACTGTTAGGACTGGGAACCGTGGGAAGCGGAGTCGTCAAAATTATACAAGATCATCAGGATAAGCTTATGCACCAGGTCGGCTGTCCGGTGACGATCAAAAAAGTGCTAGTTAAAGATATTGATAAAAAACGAGACGCAGACCTGCCGAAAGAAGTGCTGACGACAGAAGTCTATGATGTGATCGATGACCCTGAAGTCGACGTGATTATTGAAGTCATCGGCGGTGTCGAACAGACGAAGCAATATCTTCTTGATGCCTTGAAAGCGAAAAAACATGTTGTGACCGCAAATAAAGATCTGATCGCCGTATACGGGTCAGAGCTTTTAGCCGCCGCAAAGGAAAATGGCTGTGACTTGTATTATGAAGCGAGTGTCGCCGGCGGAATCCCGATTTTACGCACGCTCGAAGAAGGCCTTTCCTCTGACCGGATCACAAAAATGATGGGAATCGTCAACGGAACGACGAACTTTATCTTAACGAAAATGATTAAAGAAAAAAGCCCGTATGAAGAAGTGCTGAAGGAAGCGCAGGATCTCGGATTCGCGGAAGCGGACCCGACCGCCGATGTAGAAGGGCTCGATGCCGCACGCAAGATGGCGATTTTAGCCCGTCTCGGCTTCTCTATGAACGTCGATCTGGACGATGTCAAAGTAAAAGGAATTTCCCGGATTACGGATGAAGACATCAGCTTCAGCAAACGGCTCGGCTATACGATGAAGCTGATCGGCATCGCCCAGCGTGATGACAATAAAATCGAAGTCAGCGTTCAGCCGACACTGCTGCCGGATCATCATCCGCTCTCTGCGGTGCATAACGAGTTTAATGCCGTTTACGTGTACGGAGAAGCTGTCGGCGAAACGATGTTTTACGGCCCCGGAGCCGGAAGCATGCCGACTGCGACATCGGTCGTTTCCGATCTGGTCGCGGTCATGAAAAACATGCGTCTCGGCGTAAACGGAAACAGCTTTGTCGCCCCGCAGTTTGAAAGAAATCTGAAGCAGCCGTCTGATATCTATGCCCAGCAGTTTTTAAGAATTCACGTCAAAGACCAGGTCGGCTCTTTTTCAAAAATCACATCGGCCTTCTCAGAGCGCGGCGTCAGCTTTGAAAAAATTCTGCAGCTGCCGATCAAAGGCCATGACGACCTCGCGGAAATTGTCATCGTCACGCATCATACATCGGAAGAAGATTTCAGTGACATTCTGCAAAACTTAAATGACCTCGAAGTCGTACAAGAAGTAAAAAGCACATATCGCGTAGAAGGGAACGGTTGGAGCTAATGTGGAAAGGACTCATCCATCAATATAAAGAATTTCTGCCGGTGACGGATCAGACGCCGGCCCTGACATTGCATGAAGGCAACACGCCGCTGATTCACCTGCCGAAACTTTCCGAAAAGCTCGGAATTGAACTGCATGTGAAAACAGAGGGCGTTAATCCGACGGGATCCTTTAAAGACCGCGGCATGGTCATGGCGGTCGCCAAAGCGAAAGAAGAAGGCAATGATACCATCATGTGCGCCTCTACAGGCAACACATCCGCGGCAGCTGCGGCATACGCGGCGAGAGCCGGCATGAAATGCATCGTCATCATCCCGGACGGAAAAATCGCCTTCGGAAAACTTGCGCAGGCCGTCATGTACGGTGCGGAAATCATCGCGATTGACGGAAACTTTGACGACGCGCTGGCCATCGTCCGGTCGATTTGCGAAAAATCACCGATTGCATTAGTGAATTCAGTAAACCCTTACCGGATTGAAGGGCAAAAAACAGCGGCCTTTGAAGTATGCGAACAGCTCGGCGAAGCGCCGGACATTCTGGCGATCCCGGTAGGAAACGCCGGGAATATCACGGCCTACTGGAAAGGGTTCAAAGAATACCATGAGAAAAACGGCACCGGACTTCCGAAGATGCGCGGTTTTGAGGCGGAAGGTTCTGCGGCTATCGTCCGCGGCGAAGTCATTAAAAATCCAGAGACCGTTGCGACGGCAATCCGAATCGGGAATCCTGCCAGCTGGGACAAAGCGGTGCTCGCTGCGGAAGAATCAGCCGGAAAAATTGATGAAGTCACAGATGAAGACATTCTTCACGCTTATCAGCTGATTGCCCGTGAAGAAGGCGTGTTTGCCGAACCGGGCTCCTGTGCATCCATCGCCGGCGTTTTGAAACAGGTGAAATCCGGTGAAATTCCAAAAGGCAGCAAGGTTGTCGCAGTTTTGACCGGAAACGGCCTGAAAGATCCGAACACGGCTGTAGACGTATCTGACATAAAACCGATTACGCTGCCGACAGATGAGGACAGTATTCTGGAATACTTAAATGGAGCGGCGCGTGTATGAATGAGGCGGAGATGCTGTTTTCCATTACGGTTCCGGGAAGCACCGCCAACTTAGGGCCTGGGTTTGATTCCGTCGGGATGGCGCTCAGCAGATATTTGAAGCTTTCGGTTTTCCGAAACGATGAATGGCAGTTCTCGGCGGAAACCGAAACTGTTGCGGGCATCCCTCAAGGAACGGACAACCTCATCTACCAAGTCGCCAAACGGACGGCTGACCGCTATCAGAAAGAGCTGCCGCCCGCCCATGTCAAAGTGTGGAGTGACATCCCCCTTGCACGGGGTCTCGGAAGCAGCGCGGCCGCTATCGTCGCCGCCATTGAGCTTGCGGATGAGTTATGCGGCCTGCAGCTGTCGGAAAGCGACAAGCTGCACTTAGCCAGTCTTGAAGAGGGACACCCTGATAATGCCGCTGCTTCTCTTGCAGGAGGGCTTGTGATCGGCCTTCACGAAGAAGATGAAACACATATCGTGCGTGTTGCCGAAGCGGATATCGACGTTGTGGCAGTGATTCCGTTTTACGAAGTTCTGACCAGGGACGCAAGAGACGTGCTCCCGAAAGAGCTGCCGTACCGGCACGCCGTTAAAGCAAGCGCCGTCAGCAACCTTCTCGTTGCTGCGATCATGTCAAATGACTGGGCGCTCGCCGGGAAAATGATGAGAAAAGACATCCTCCATCAGCCATACCGCGCCATGCTTGTTCCTGAGCTTTCAAAGGTGGAACATGCGGCCGAAATGAAAGGCGCCTACGGGACGGCGCTGAGCGGAGCGGGACCGACGATTCTTGTCCTGATTGAAAAAGGAAAGGGAGAAGAGCTGAGAAAGCAGCTTTCTGAGCATTTCCCCCACTGTGAGATTGCGGCGCTTACCGTCCCGTCAGAAGGAAGCGTAATTGAACGGAATCCTTTAGAGCAGGTGAAAAGTGTATAATGATAAAAAAGCGTTCTTCCCATCAGAGAAGGACGCTTTCTTTTTCTGGAGAAGGATTTTTATTTAGGGAAGCGAAATAAAAAAGAAAAGGAGGAGATACGATTGAAAAAACTCATAACCGAGGAGGACATTGCGACTCTCGTATCCGTGACAGACCCGCAATATGCCCCTGACGGCAGAAGAGCCGCTTACGTCCGGACAACAGTCAATCATAAGCGTGATTCCTATTCCTCAGCCATTATGGTATATGACACAGAATCCGGCATCTCAAACCCATGGATTTTCGGGGACAACAGAAATACAAGTCCGCGGTGGTCACCTGACGGACAGCGCCTCGCCTTTGTTTCTGACAGGGAGAACGGCGTCCCTCAGCTGTACATCATCGACGCTGCCGGCGGAGAGGCAAAGCAGGCGGCCGATATTCCTTGGGGCGTATCAGATCCGATATGGGCGCCCGACGGCAGATCCGTGCTTGTGTCCGTCAGTCTGACATCAGCGGAGCGCGCCGATGAGAAAGAAAAAAAGAAGCATGACGAGTATGAGCCGGTTGATATTCAGTCATTAACATATAAACGTGACGGGAAAGGCCTGCTGAACGGAAGCTGGGCCCAGCTTGTGCTGATTCATCTTGAAACGGGGGAGATTCAGCAGCTGACCGATCATGAAGCGGATCATTATGGCGCGGCCTTTTCACCGGATGGCAGGCAGCTTGCGTTTACCGCCAATTTATGCGAGCCGGGTGACGCCGGAAAGCCGAGCGATGTCTATCTGATGAATCTGGCGGACGGAAGCCTGAAGCAGATTACGCCGCACCGCGGTTCTTTCGGTTCCTGCGTGTTTTCACCGGACGGCTCTTATATCGCGATGCTGGGCCATGAAAATGAATTTCGCAATGCGACTTTAGAGAAAGCGTGGCTGTACGACGTGAAAACTGAGCGGCTCTCCTGCCTGACCGACATGCTGGATGTTCATTTGAGCGATGCGCTGATTGCGGATTCAATCATAGGAGGAGTGACGCCTCGGCCGGTATGGACAAACGACGGGCAGGGTTTTTACGTTCTCGGGAGCGAGCAGGGAAGCACCGGTATTTATTATATCTCGATTGACGGCCTCGTATATCCGATCCGATTAGAAGAAGAGTATGTGAACGGTTTTGCTTTTCATCCTGATCAGAAAAGCTGTATCGCTGTCATTGCCAAACCCGCACAGCCTTCCGAGCTTTACAGCATTTCGCTCGAAGATGGGGAAGAGAAGCAATTGACATCCGACAATGATCGGTTTATTGAGGAGCGCATCATATCCGTGCCGGAAAAGCTGCAATATGAAACAAAGGACGGGCTGACGGTAAACGGCTGGTTTTTAAAGCCCGCCGTTTTTGAAGAGGATCAAACTTATCCGCTCATTCTATACATACACGGCGGGCCTCACATGATGTACGGCCATACGTATTTTCACGAATTCCAAGTGCTGGCCGCACAAGGATATGCTGTCGTGTATGTCAACCCGAGAGGAAGCCACAGCTACGGGCAGGATTTTGTCAATCGTGTCAGGGGTGATTACGGAGGCGGAGATTACCGTGATGTCATGCAGGCGGTGGATGAAGCTGTTCAGGCGTATCCGTTTATTGACAGCGGCCGTCTCGGTGTGACGGGCGGAAGCTACGGAGGGTTTATGACGAATTGGATTGTCGGGCAGACAGGCCGTTTTAAAGCAGCCGTCACGCAGCGCTCCATTTCAAATTGGTTCAGTTTCCACGGTGTCAGCGATATCGGTTTCTTTTTTACCGACTGGCAGCTCGGGCATGATTTGTTTGAGGAAGCGGATAAGCTTTGGGATCGTTCTCCTGTAAAATATGCGTCCCGCGTTTCGACGCCGCTTTTGATCCTGCATGGTGAGCGAGATGACCGCTGTCCGATAGAGCAGGCGGAGCAGCTCTTTACCGCGTTGAAGAAACTGAACAAAACGACGTCGTTCATCCGGTTTCCGAAAGCCACGCATGAGCTGTCGAGAAGCGGCCATCCGGAACAGCGGATGAAACGCATCCGTTATATTTGTTCATGGTTTGATGACTATTTGTAAAAAATAAAAAACCAGGCTGTCATGCAGCCTGGTTTTATGATTAAAATACTTGTTCTACTTCAACGACACCCGGTACTTCTTCAAGAAGGGCGCGTTCGATTCCGGCTTTCAGCGTAATCGTTGAACTTGGGCAGCTGCCGCATGCGCCAAGGAGGCGAAGCTTTACAATGCCTTCGTCTACGTCAACAAGCTCACAGTCACCGCCGTCACGAAGCAGAAACGGGCGTAATTTATCCAATACTTCCTGTACTTGCTCTTTCATTTCAACCTCAGTCATGAGATTCGCTCCTTTCATATACATAAAACCATTATATTCACAGTAACGGTAAAAATCTAATGTTTGGTTTGCAAAGCTGCTTTCCCCATTATAGCATATTTAAACTTGAACATAAAAACCGTTTTTTATACAAAAGCTGCCCCGTCCTTTGTATACTGGTGTAAAGGGGATGATATACATGATTAAGCCGGTTACGCTCAGTGTTTACGGCGCTGAAACGCTTTGCGCAAGCTGCGTGAATATGCCGAGCGCCAAAGATACGTTTGAATGGCTGGAGGCGGCGCTGCAACGGAAATATCCGGAACAGCCTTTTCACATGCGGTATATTGATATTGACGCACCGCCTCAGCAAAAGGAGACAGAAGAGCTTGCGGAGCGCATCAGAAACGATGAATTTTTCTATCCGCTCGTGCTGGTGGAGGATGTCATTGTGGGGGAAGGGAATCCGCATTTAAAAGATATATATGAAGAAATGGAAAAGCGCGGCTATGTTGCGGGCTCTTAAAAATGGCCGCTGATCGCAATCAGCGGCTTTTTTCTTATCAGCCGTTATGATGCTTGTACATCCATAAAAGGCCTGATTTTAATAAACGGGGCACACGCCCGATGAGCGGACGGTCGTTGACAAGACCGAAGCCCGCTTTTTTTCCGAGTGAACCGAGAACGCCTTTCAGCTTAAATTGCGGCATTGTTTCCGGCAGCTCTTCATTGTTCCAGCGTTTCAGGAGGATATGCACAATTTGTTCCGCTTGCGCTTCAGCCAGCTGGGCGCTCGGTGCATGCGGCAGGCTCGCGCAATCACCGACGACGTAAACATGCTCATCGCCCGGAAGGTTGTGATGCGGTGTTAAAACGATGCGGCCTTGCGGATCTTTTTCAGCGTCCAGTTCTCTGACGGCTTTATTCGGCTGAATTCCCGCCGTCCACACGATGGCATCGGCCGCTATTCCTTCATCATGATTATAAACGATCCCGTCTTCCACTTTTGTAATATTCGCATTATTGATAATGGTGACGCCGTGTTCTTCAAACCATTTCTGAACATACTTGCTGAGTCTTTTCGGAAAGCTTGATAAAATCAGGTCGCCCCGGTCAAATAACATAATCTTCAGATCGTCACGGCTCTCTCTTAATTCACTGGCAAGCTCCACGCCGCTTAATCCCGCTCCGACGATAGCGACAGATGCATTGGCGCCGAGGTTGTTCAGCTTTTGATAGGCTTCGCGTGACTGATCAATGGTCTGAATGCTGTAAGTATGTTCCGGCGCGCCGGGCACGTTATGATACTTATCCTCGCAGCCCAGTCCGATCACCGCGTCATCGTAAGAAATCGGTTCGCGGTCATGAAACAGAACCTGTTTGTTTTTCGTGTCGATGGAAGCCACCTCACCGTATTGAACATCCAGATTCGGATGCTCAGGAAAAGACACCCTGATATGATGATCAGAAATCGTGCCGGCGGCGAGCGCATAATATTCTGTTTTTAAGCAGTGATACGGGTTTCTGTCAATCAGCGTGATGGATATATCTGACGGAAGCTGGTTCGGCAGTAAGCGGTGCAGCACCCGCATGTTTCCGTAACCCCCGCCGATCAAGACCAATTTTTTCATAATGATTCCCCTTTTGCCCGAAAAATATGGTAGTCAATGTTGTTACAAAATAACGAACTATGTAAAATAACATCTAGAATTATATCGAATTTGATCTAAAACCACAATAATAGTTTTAAAATAACCTACAAATTGACCAGAAAACACGTAATAGTAAAACCTTTAACCTGAATTAATATGTTACGATAACATTGAACGTGAAACCGGATCTTTGACGAATAGAGGAAATTCCGTTAGGATAAGGTACATATGTGAGGTGAAACCGCATGAATCCGATGATTGAATTCTGTGTCAGCAATTTAGCGCGCGGTTCCCAGGAAGCACTTGAGATCTTAGAGAAGGATCCGAACTTGGACGTGCTTGAATACGGCTGTTTAAGCTATTGCGGGAAATGCATGGAGTCCCTGTTCGCCCTGGTTAACGGCGAAGTGGTCACGGGAGGCACGCCTGCTGAACTGGTTGACAACATATATACATTCATAGAAGAAAATCCGATGTTTTAATCAGAGGCTCCGAACGGGGTCTCTTTTTTATTGCGCCCCGGGTTTTGGCAAAATAAAAAATTTGTAGACAGCAAAAATAAATATTGTTATCTTAATAAAGACTTTTTTTAAATAAAATTTTAGAGGTGGATTCATTGAATATCGTTTGGGGGCTGCTCGGGGCAGTTGCTATATTAGCCATTGCTTTTTTGTTATCAGAGAAGAAAAGCAAAATTAACCTGCGAACCGTCATTGTCGGTTTATGTTTACAAATGGCCTTCGGATTCATCGTATTAAAGTGGGACGCCGGACGGGCCGTATTTTTATGGTTCTCAAGCCGTGTGCAGCTTCTCATTGATTATGCGAACGAAGGCATCAGCTTTATTTTTGGCCCGCTGTTAAAAGTGGGCAGCAGCCCGGCTTTTGCGCTGAGCGTTCTGCCGGTCATTATCTTTTTCTCAGCGCTGATTGCCGTTTTGTATCACTTGAAAATCATGCAGCTCATCTTTCGCGTCATCGGAGGCGGACTATCAAAACTTCTTGGGACAAGCAGAACGGAATCGCTTGCGGCGGCTGCGAATATTTTTGTCGGACAGTCTGAATCACCGCTTGCCATTAAACCGCTGATTGCGGGATTGACCCGTTCCGAGCTGTTTACGATTATGACGAGCGGCCTTTCGGCTGTAGCGGGTTCGACGCTTTTCGGTTACGCCCTGTTAGGCATTCCGATCGAATACTTGCTGGCGGCCAGCTTTATGGCGGCTCCCGCCGGTCTCGTGTTCGGAAAAATTTTAATACCTGAAACGGAAAAAACGCAGACGATAAAAGGCGATTTTAATATGGACGAAGAAGGCGAAGGCGCCGCTAACGTGATTGATGCAGCGGCAAAAGGCGCGTCCACGGGCCTTCAGATTGCTCTAAATGTCGGCGCCATGCTGCTTGCGTTTGTCGCGCTCATCGCCGTAGTGAACGGAATTCTCGGCGGAATAGGCGGCTGGTTCGGTTTCAAACATATTACATTAGAATCCATTCTCGGTTACGTGTTTTCACCGATCGCATTTGTAATCGGCGTTCCTTGGCATGAAGCGCTCGGAGCGGGAAGCTATATCGGACAGAAACTTGTGCTGAATGAGTTTGTCGCTTATTCAAACTTCGGTCCGCATATTGCGGACTTTTCTAAAAAAACGTCTACGATTATCAGCTTTGCGCTGTGCGGATTTGCCAACTTCTCTTCGATTGCGATTATGCTCGGCACACTGGGCGGTTTGGCCCCAAGCCGCCGTTCGGACATTGCGCGCCTCGGATTAAGAGCGGTTATTGCGGGAACACTCGCAAACCTTCTCAGCGCGGCGATTGCCGGCATGTTTATTTAGTAAACGATAAAAGCTCCCTGCATATGCAGGGAGCTTTTATGTATGAAAAACGGGGGATATTTGTATTGTGTCCGAGCAGAAGAGCTTTTATACTAAGTAAAAGAAAAAAAGTTGGAGGCCGATATGAATTCATTCCGTTTTACCAAGATGCACGGTCTTGGAAACAGTTATATATATGTAAATCAATTTGAAGAACAGCTGCCGGAAGAACGGCTGTCTGAGATTGCCGTTAAAGTGTCCAGCATTCACACGGGCATCGGCTCTGACGGAATGATCCTCATCTGTCCGTCAGAAAAAGCGCCCGTCAAAATGCGGATTTTTAATAATGACGGCTCAGAAGGGAAAAATTGCGGCAACGGCCTTCGCTGTGTGGCAAAGTACGCATACGAACATAAGCTGACAGAAGAAACGTCCTTTTTCATTGAGACGCTTTCAGGTCTTGTGAAAGCAGACATTACAGAGGACAACGGGATTGTGCGTGAAGTCGCCGTCGATATGGGCGAACCGCGCCTCACCAAAAAAGAGCTGCCGATGCTCGGCAATGAAGATGAACGGACGATCGATGAAACCTTTGTTTTTGGAGAAACGGAGCTTTCCGGAACAGCCGTATCAATGGGAAACCCCCATATTGTTTTTCCGGTTGCGGATATCAATCAAGCGCCTCTTACAACGCTCGGTCCCGTCATTGAAAAAGACCCGAAATTCCCGGAAGGCGTCAATGTCGAATTTGTGGAAACCGTCAGCGCCGATGAACTTCATTTCCGCGTATGGGAACGCGGCTCCGGCATTACACAGGCTTGCGGAACAGGCGCCTGTGCGGCGGCTGTCGCATCCGTATTGAACGGTGTTTCTGAACGAAACCGGGATATCACCGTTCATTTAGCGGGAGGCGACCTTGTGATTAATTGGCAGGACAACGGGCACGTGCTGATGACGGGACCCGCCGAAACCGTATGCAGCGGCGTCTTTTATTTGTAAACAGCTCGTTTGAGAAATACTCTCCTCAAGGTTTATAATAGATATCAGCATCCGTTTTTAAAAAAGGAGGTCTACCTATGAGTTTTCCAGTAACCATCACTGAAGCAGCGGCTTTGCATATAAAAGATATGATGAAAGAGCATGAAGAAGAAAACGCGTTTCTCCGTGTGGGCGTAAAAGGCGGCGGCTGCAGCGGCCTGTCTTACGGAATGGGATTTGAGCACGAAAAAGGCGAAAAAGACAGCATGTTTGAACAGCACGGAATCACCGTTTTGGTCGACAGCGAAAGCCTTGATATTATGACCGGCACGATCATTGACTTCAAACAGTCCATGATGGGCGGCGGTTTCACCATTGACAACCCGAATGCCATCGCTTCCTGCGGCTGCGGTTCATCTTTCCGCACGGCCAAAAACGCCGGTACGCCGGAAGAGTGCTAAGGGTCAACCCGTCATTTTTAGGATGAAAAAATATGACGTCTTTCTTTCGGTGGCGTTTGCACCATTGTTAAGAAAGGCGTTTATCTGTTTAATAAAAGGAAAACCCGCTCAACAGAAGCGGGTTTTCCTTTTTCAAAGAGGTTATTCGATTGTATGTTTCATAGCATGGTACATATTTGCCGTATGTTCATCGGCTTTATCCCGTGACATGCGCAGCCGTTCTTCTGAAGAACCATATCCGATTTCTTGTTTGCCCTCTTTCAGTCCTTTAAAAATCCCATCAGCGAATTCATCCAGCGGTTCTCCTTGAGTATGCAGCCCTGCTCCGCCTAAATCTGTATTCACCGCCGGAGGCGCAACTTCAATCACTTCTACAGATGAATCAGAAAGCTGATGTCTCAGACTCATTGTAAATGAATGAAGCGCCGCTTTCGTTGCTGAATAGATCGGTGCAATGGCAAGCGGTGTAAAAGCCAATCCCGAAGAGACGTTAATGAAAGCCGCATCTTCTTTTCCGGCAAAAAACGGAGCGAACAGCATAGACAGGTGGAAGGGAGCTTCAATGTTCGTTGTGATTTCTTTATTGAAATAGTCCCAATTGTCCTTCGCATCCGCTTTCAGCACATGAAAACGTTGTTGAATCCCCGCGTTGTTTACTAACACATTCACTTCCGGATAATTTTCTTTCACCCAATCAAACAGTGATATACGTTCAGATGGAATGCTCAAATCACTGACATATGTAATAAGATCCGGGAATGTTTCCTTTGCTTTTTGAAGAGCGTGCTCACGCCGTCCGGTCACGATGACTTTATTTCCCGCTTTTAAAAACCGTTCTGCGAAAGCCAATCCTATTCCGGCATTTCCGCCTGTAATCAGTATTGTATTTCCCGTCAGTTTCATATTAACTCCTCTTTTCCGATTGTTTTTACATTTCTTTGTCAACATTTCAGCTTTGATCCAATCAATATATTCATCCCGCAAATAGGCATGAAATAAGACAGCAGTGATTCTGTAAAATTGATTTTTAGATCATCGGGAAACCCGCCAAAACTATTCTTTCCTTGTCACAATATGATGATACGGCTTAAAGCACGGTTTAAGTCAACAAAAGAACCTTGTGCTTCCGTTTCGGTTACTCACATCAGACATAGGTCACGAAAGGAAAGGTGAACGTAAAGTCTTAGAATTTTCTTGATGCGATAAAGCGTACCGTATCATATGGGTGAGAGGCAATTAAAAAAACGTTTCTGATCAAAACAAAAGGACGGCGATGCATATGCAGGAAGGAAACAGCGTTGATATCAGGCCGCTCAGCTTGAATGATGCAGAGCAGGAACTGGTTTTGCAGACGGAAAACCGCATGTTTTTTGAACGGTTTGCCATGTCGAGACAAGAGGATTTTTATACGCTGGAAGGCCGGAAAAAACGAATTGAACAATCACTGAAGAATGCGGAAAATGATACTGAATACAGCTTCGGCATTTTTCTTCAGGATCAGACCCTGATTGGCACGATCAGCCTTTTTCAAGTGGTTCGGGGTTCCCTCCAAAGCGCTTTCATCAGTTGCTTTTTAGATGGTGAACATAACGGAAAAGGCTATGCGACGAAGGCTGTTAAGCTGGCAGTCGAATATGCATTCAATGAGCTGGAACTGCATCGGATAGAAGCCGGAGTTATGCCGAACAATAAGGCGTCAATCCGGGTGCTCGAAAAAGCTGGCTTTCATAAAGAAGGCATTGCGAGAAAAAATGTAAAAATAAATGGAAAATGGGAAGATCATCAGGTGCTGGCGATCATACATCCGGAGGATACATGACGATATCCTCCTTTTTTATATCCTGCGTCTCTTTCGACAGATTCTTCCTAAAACTTCAAATCAATTGTCTAAATCATACTATTTGCAAATTCGAAAAAAAATAAAGGGTACATAGCACCAAAAACTCTGAAAGTTGTGCTCTTTGTCAACACGTTCTAAAGTCATATTTTTCGAAAGGATATTGATTTTTTGATAGGATTAAACTAAATTGTAAAAGTATAGAATAGTTAATTTATTTTGTAAGAAAAGGATGATAATATGATAGGTCAATTGAGCAATAAAAAAATATTTTTAAGTTCTTTTTTCATCATTTTGATCTGTTCATTACTCTTCCAATTCAGTATTTCAGATAAAGTTCTGCAGTCGTATTATTCTTCCGTCGGAGAAAATACCTACGATATCGGGGAGAAAAGTGTTCGTACGATTGTCATGTTTCTGCAAGGGTTTATGATCTTCACAACTTTTGTGGAAATTCTGATAGGCGGATTTCTCTTATTCGTTGCCGCTTTTATTCTCGGTACAAAAAAACCGAAAAAAATATATTTGCTTCTATATACGCTGACTTCTTTAATCTCGGCATTTAAAATGTTGATTCTTTCAGTTGTTAACTACTTAACGGCTGATTCCTCGCTTATATATTCTGCCGGCGGCACCAGCTTGAGTCTGCAGCTGCTGGATCCATTTCTGCTCATATCAATCGCGGCTCTTTATGCTGCTGCGGGAAAACTGACCGATCTCAGTAAAGGCAAGAGAATCATTTTGACTGGATGTTTTGTTTTACTAAAACTCTTTACTATTTTCTTAAACTATTTTATGGCGGATAAAATTTAGCTCGGGAGAGAGTCAATTAAGCTGAATTTTATTATAAATTAAAAAAACAGAGTAGGGAGATGTTATGATGAACTTAGTAAAATCTAATAAAAAGTCTTTCATTTTGTTTGGCGCGGCTCTTGCTGCAGCAACATTGGTTTATGCACTATTATTAACGGGAACTGAATTAAACGTGGCGGCGGCTCATGCATTCTCAGCCAATGCTGAATTAGCTTCTACTCTCGGCATCTCTACAGCAGCAGCTAAAAAAGCAATTGATATTATTGATGCGGCATCAACAATTGCTTCTATCATTTCTCTTATCGGTATCGTTACAGGCGCAGGCGCGATTTCTTATGCAATCGTTGCAACAGCAAAAACAATGATTAAGAAATACGGCAAAAAATACGCAGCTGCTTGGTAAAATCGATCAATAAATAATTGCTCTTTTTGTACAAGCTGCAAAAAGAGCCTCTCTCCCAAATACATATGTAAGGATTGAAAGTATGATAGTCAAACAAATTGCGGCTCTTATCAAATATAATACCCTGTCATCGTTTCGAAAAAGAAAGGAAGATTGGGGCATTCCTCAACTCAACAGCAAACTGCTGTCTGCCATTATTATTTCTCTGTTATGTTTATATCTCGTTTTCCTGGGATGCGGTGTTGTATTCGGGACAAAACTGATTCAGCTGCCCCTAAGCGCATGGGGGCAATTTGTTTTAATCGCCGTTTCACTTGAGCAGCTTTTTTGGGCTGCCGGCTTCTTTAAAGAACACCACAATGCCTTTCTGCTGGATACGCGCAAGGTCATTCATCAATTAAAAAAGGTTCGTTTTTTACAGCTGTTTTCTGTTTTTGCCGGCCAGGCGATCAAAAAAACCATTTTCGTATGGTATCTTTTTGTTTTTCCGGTCTTTTTATTTTTATCAAGCGCAGGCATGACCGGGTCTGCGGCGGTCATCGTATTTTTCTTGGGCTTCGTTTATTTTCTTCTCAATTTATTTTTATCTATGCTGTTTTCTTATGTTGTTTATCTTCTTACAAATATGTGGAGCAAATTGTTTTACTTGAAAATCATGAAAGGCATTTTATTCAGCGTCAGCCTGCTGGTTCCGCTTGCAGTCGGGTATGCCGTTTATCTTCTCGTGTTTGGGGAGTATACCGCAAAGGATATTTCAAGCTTTACGGAGTCACCGGCTTTCCGGAACATCCTCATGAATACGCCGTATGTATGGTTAGCATTCCGCTCACATTCCGTGCTCGTTTTCGCTGCGGTGTTTGCGGCCGCCGTCCTTTTAACGGCGGGGATGTTTAAACTATGGTCGGCCACGCTGAAGAAAATGGACCTTATTCCTTATATGTTTTTGACAAATGCAGATTTTGCGCCAAAGCTGAAATTATATAGAAATAACAAAATATTTCATGCCGTTTTTCAAAAGGATCTGCTGTTTTTATCGAGAATTGACGGTTTTTTTATCAGGAACTTCGGCAGTATGCTGTATTTGTTCATGCTGTTTTTAGGTTTTTGTATTCCGCTTCTATCGCATCATTTTATCGGGTATTCGGCAGCCGCCATCGTGTCTGCGGCGGTTATCATTGCGAACTTTTCGTATCAGCTCGTCGGAGATGCGCTCAAAACAGTATTATCAGTTGACGGGGAAATAAAAAATCAGCATTTGTTTCACCGGAATATCAAACATGCGTGGCAGCTGGTGTTTCCGAAAGTATGTATTTATAATCTCGCCGCTCTTATCTATTCGTTCATCATCACCATTTTGATTACGGTGTTTTTTCCGTCTTCCGCTGCGCTGACGATTTACTTGTTTATTGTGTTTTTATGTTCGGGTTTTTTATACAGTCTTGTCCAGATTTCAAGCACCGCCCTGTATCCTAAGAAAAACTGGGAGCATATGTACGAAATTGGAGAAGCGGGGAAAGCAAAGACGTATAACAACTTATACGGATCTTTCATTTTCATTGTGTCGCTTCAAATCGCTGCGATCACGTCGTATTTTATCTATAAAAAGCCGGAACTTGAAACGATGCTTATTCATTCTGCATCAGGTATTTTTGTCCTGTTCACACTATTAAACTATGGAGTCATGTTTCTGTTTCTTCGCAGAATCAATATGGCGGAAAGGTTTGCGAACAATGATTAAATTAGTGAATATACAAAAAAACTATAGTGAAAAACAGGTGTTGAAAGATATTTCGTTTGAGGTGAAAAAAGGCTCAATTTATGCTTTGCTGGGGACTAATGGAGTCGGGAAAACAACGACTTTGAAAATCATTTCGGGCCTGCTTAAACCGACTTCAGGCAGCGTCATGATTGACGGTAAGGAACTGGATTCAGAAGAGGGGGGGCAAATATCGGCTGATATCGGTTTTGTGCCCGACCATGCCTTTTTATATGATTACTTAACGGGAGTCGAATACTTGCGTTTTACAGCGGAGATGTTTGAAGTACCGTCTCAGCGGACAAATGAGTATATAAAGAATATGTTAGAGACGCTGAAGCTTGCTCAAGACGGAAATCAGCTGATTAAAACATATTCACATGGAATGAAACAAAAATTATCAATTGCGGCCGCGCTCATTCATCAGCCAAAGATATTAATTCTTGACGAACCGCTGACGGGCATTGATTTAATCAGCGGTAAAACGATACGGACGTTATTAAAGGAATACGTCAAACAGGGACATACGGTCCTGTTATCGACTCACTTGCTGGAGCTGGCTCATTCGCTGTGCGATACGATCGGTATTATACATGAAGGCGTTTTTGCGGCGGAGTATCAGTCATCCGAGCATTCATTAGAAGAGATTGAAAAATTGGCTGAGAGTATTTATACATGATGAACCGCATGTTGCCGGCAATCAGGACGTCCGCCATTCCGTTAACCGCATCATTGCTGTTTTTTTCAGGCGGTGTGATCGCTGCGTTTTTTTCCGATCACTTTGTTTCAACAGCGTCTTACAACGGCTCGTCAGGCGCGGTTGAACTGCTGAAAAACAATGCAATCGCTTGTCTGTTTTTAGCCGCGGGGTTTTTTACCTTTGGGTTGACCTCAATCTTTTATTTATTCACCAACGGGTTTATTTTAAGCGGCTCTATTATAGAAAATCTGCATAGCGGAGTTCCTTTTTATCAGATTTTTTTACTGCTAATTCCTCATGGTATATTTGAAGTTCCTGCGTTATTATTAAGTGGCGCCATTGGTTTTAAGGGCGTTGAATTGGTCATCAGGCTGTGTTTTTCTAAGGAAAAAAAGATAATAGCTTCAATGTTCAGGCATATTGGAATATTGGTGCTGCTTATTATTTGTCTGCTGATCGCCGCTGCCATTATTGAAGCTTACATCACACCAATTTTTAAGTAAAAGGGGCAGAAATCATATGAGAAGTAAATTATCATTAATCGGTGTGCCGATTGTTATGATTATCGGTTATATCATTTCTTTATCCTTTGAGTGGCTGTTTCCTGTTCTTACTTTTGGGGTGGCAGGACTATATCTCTTTATATTTGCTCCGGTGCAAAATAAATTCATTCGTTACATCTTTTTGTTTATTTTTGTGATTAATCTGTTGGCCAGTGCGGCTCTTTATTTCGGTATTTAATAAAAAAATGACATTCATATTGAATGTCATTTTTTTATTTTTTTTTGCGGCTCTGCTGCGTGTTAAAATCTGTCGCCGTTGAAAATAGAGTTTTTTACGATCACGTAGTCGACATTGCGGATGGCTTCGAGTGTATTGCCGCCGGCGTAAGAGATGGAAGATTGCAGATCCTGCTCCATTTCAACCAGCGTGTCCTGTAAAGACCCTTTATGTTCGACATGCATTTTTTTGCCTTCGACGTTTTTCTTTTCGCCTTTTTGAAATTCAGAAGCGGAGCCGAAATATTCTTTGTACAGCTTTCCATCGATTTCGATCGTTTGTCCCGGTGATTCTTCGTGGCCGGCGAATAATGATCCGATCATGACCATAGATGCGCCGAATCGGATGGATTTCGCGATATCGCCGTGCGTGCGGATGCCGCCGTCAGCAATGATCGGTTTGCTCGCCGCTTTTGCGCACCAGCGAAGCGCGGCTAATTGCCATCCGCCGGTTCCGAAGCCGGTTTTAATTTTGGTGATGCAGACTTTCCCGGGGCCGATTCCCACTTTTGTCGCGTCGGCGCCCGCGCGTTCCAGCTCCCTTACGGCTTCAGGCGTCCCGACATTCCCTGCGATGACAAAGCTTTCCGGGACATGTTCTTTAATAAATTGAATCATGCTGATCACGGCATTGGAATGGCCGTGCGCGATATCAATGGTAATATAATCCGGCACAAGCTCCTGTGCTTTCAGCTCCCGGATGAATTCATAATCATTTTCCTTCACGCCGACACTGATGGAAGAAATCAGTCCGCGCACTTTCATATCCCGGACAAAAGCCAGGCGTTTTTCCGGCTCGAAGCGGTGCATGATATAAAAATACCCGTTTTCCGCGAGCCAGGCCGCGATGTTTTCATCTATTATCGTCTGCATGTTGGCCGGCACGACCGGAAGTTTAAACGTGTGTCCGCCCAATGTAACTGATGTATCACATTCAGATCGGCTGTCCACAATGCATTTTGCAGGAATCAGCTGAATATCTTCGTAATCAAATACATTTTCCATATATAACACCCCTAAAAGCGAATAATAGAATTAAATAAAATTAAAATGTTCGTCTTTTTATAATGTACTTTGTTTTGTCAGGAATGTCAAATGATTTCATGCTGCCTCATATGCGGTCAGCTTGTCATCCATTTGCAGTTTGGTTATCATAGTAGTATTGGGTGTTGTAAGACATTTGTTACGATAGATAGATTTGCAAAGAAGGGAGGGGCCGGTGTGGAACAAAAACAGCCCGGGCACAGCCCGAAAGCCCAGAAAATTCAGGACCGGATTATTTTAGGCACGATTTGGGTCGTGTCGGCGCTTGTCATTGCGCTCGTTGTCGGAACCGTCATGAATTATATTTGGATGTTTAAATAAAAAAGAGTCTGTGCCGGTATGACACAGACTCTTTTTTATATTATTTTTCAAACATGCTTGTAGAATGCATTGGCTGGACACGCGCTTTCGGGTCCATGTAGGCCTTCGCGTTGTTCACGGCTGTCGGAGCTTCGCCGAAACCGCTGGCGATCAGCTTGACTTTGCCTTCATATGTGCAGATATCTCCGGCGGCAAAGAAGCCTTCAATATTCGTTTCCATCGTGCTTTTGACGACGATGGAATTTTTCTCGATGTCAAGGCCCCAGTTTTTAATCGGGCCGAGAGAAGAAACAAAGCCGTAGTTTACGATCAGGTCATCAATTTCAATGATTTCTTTACGGTCGCCTTTCACTTCTTCGAGAACGAGCTGTTCGATCCGGTCTTCACCGACAAGTTCAGCGGGAACAAACGGTGTCAGCACGTTGACTTTAGAATTATGCAGGTTTTCGACACTGTGCTCATGCGCGCGGAATTTATCACGGCGGTGGATGATGCTGACTTCTTTCGCGATCGGCTCAAGCATGAGCGCCCAGTCAACCGCGGAATCGCCGCCGCCCAGAACGGCAACGCGTCTGCCTGCGAATTGATTGAGGTCGTCAATGAAGTAATGCAGGTTTTTGCCCTCATATTGTTCCGCTGATTCCAGCTCAAGCTTTCTCGGCTTAAATGCGCCGTTTCCCGCGGTGATAATAACCGTTTTTGAATAATGCGTTTCTGAATTCGTGACAAGCTTAAACACACCGTCCGCCTGTTTTTCAACAGATTCAACGGCCTGCTCTAAGCAGATGGTCTGATCGAACTTTGCCATTTGCTCTTTTAAATTGTTCACAAGTTCTTGGGCGCGGATTTTCGGGAATCCGGCTACATCATAAATATATTTTTCAGGGTACAGCGCGCTGAGCTGGCCGCCAAGCTGAGGCAGGCTCTCGATGATTTTGACGCTCGCCTGTCTCATTCCCCCGTAAAAAGCGGTAAACAGGCCGACCGGGCCGCCGCCGATGACCGTAATATCATAAACCTTTGAATCCTCTTGCATACCAAATTGCCTCCTAATTGAAAATTGTTATTAATTATAACATACAATTTAAAAGGATGACGAGTGCCGAAAACCGCCCGGCCGCTTCATTCTTGAAAAAAATTGCGGCCGCCGCTAATATGGGGACAAATTCCAATCTGTTTTTTCCTGAATGTTTTCTGATTCTTCCGGATAGTATGGTGATATGCAGACATGTGCGGTTTTCTAAAAAATTTTATATTTCATTTCATAAAATCCCGCCAATAAGCTGAAGCTAATACAAATGTTGATTTGATTATGCGTCTAACAGCAAAAAAAAGAAGGTGGATGTGATGGCATTGAATAAACCCAAAATCGTGGTTTTAGGTGCAGGTTATGGTGGATTAATGACAGTAACAAGGCTTCCGAAGCATATCGGGGCAAATGACGCTGACATTACTTTGGTCAATAAACACAATTATCATTATGAAACGACATGGATGCATGAAGCGAGCGCAGGAACGCTGCATCATGACCGCTGCAGATATCAAATAAAAGATGTAATCAATGAATCACGGGTCAAATTTGTGCAGGATACGGTAAAAGCGATAGATGTGCAAAATAAAAAGGTGACGCTTTCACAAGGGGACATCCCTTATGATTATCTTGTCATCGGGCTTGGCGCCGTCCCTGAAACATTCGGGATTAAAGGCTTAAAAGAATTCGCTTTTCCGATCGCGAATATTAATACGTCGCGCCAGCTGAAAGACCATATTGAGCTCCAATTTGCGACATACAATACGGAGGCCGAAAAACGCCCTGACCGCTTAACCATCGTTGTCGGCGGAGCGGGCTTTACGGGAATTGAATTTCTCGGTGAGCTTGCGAACCGCAAGCCGGAGTTATGCAGATATTATGATATAGATGAAAGTCTTGTCCGGATCGTCTGTGTCGAGGCCGCCCCGACGGTTTTGCCGGGATTTGATCCGGAGCTTGTCGATTACGCCGTTCAATACCTTGAGAGCAAAGGCGTTGAATTTAAAATCGGCACCGCGGTTCAAGAATGCCGCGCAGACGGTGTCACAGTCGGCAAGAAAGATGAAGAGCCGGAAGAAATCAAATCACAGACCGTTGTCTGGGCCGCGGGCGTGCGCGGACATCCGATCGTGGAGGAAGCGGGTTTTGAAAATATGCGCGGCCGTGTCAAGGTCAACCCTGATCTTCGGGCGCCGGGACATGATGACGTTTTTATACTCGGCGACAGCTCGCTCTTTATCAATGAAGAGACGGAACGGCCGTACCCGCCGACTGCTCAGATCGCGATGCAGCAAGGAGAAACGGTCGCCAAAAATCTGGGCGGTTTGATTAAAGGAGGCCAGCTTGAAGAGTTCAAGCCTGACATTAAAGGAACCGTTGCCTCCCTCGGTGAGCATAACGCAGTCGGAGTCGTATACGGCAGGAAGCTCAAAGGCACGCCGGCGTCCTTTATGAAAAAGGTCATTGACAACCGCTCGCTCTTTATGATCGGCGGGCTGGGCCTGACGCTGAAAAAAGGGAAGTTTAAATTCTTCTGAAAACCCGCGGCCGCGGGTTTTCTCTTCTTTTAAAAAAGAGCGCTATCAAAAGAATGTAATAGAAAAAAATGAATGTTTTCGCTTACATGAGTTATTTTGTTACATATTCTGACTTGGTGCTTGACAAGTAAATATGATATATTATCAGAAAATTAAGAAAAAGGGTGATCCGCATGAAAACGACAGCAAAAAGCACGGCGGCGTGTCCGTTCTGCTCAGGTAAAGGGTATTTTCAATTGCTTCTTGGCGGCTCCGAAACATGTCCCTCCTGCCAGGGAAGCGGCAAAGAGAGACGCTGATTTTTCCAGACGTTGACTTTTTTACCGCCCCCGAGGTACACTGAAAGTGCTGTAGGGGGTGGATGTTTGTGATTAGTTTGCCGGTTGTCCTGATCTCAATCGTACTATTTTTCGTACTGTTTTTCGGCATAGGCTTTCTGTTGAACATGCTGCTTAGAATGTCGTGGATTATGGCTGTTGTCTATCCGATTGTATGCCTTTTCATTATCAGCAATAAAAAGATGATCAGTTACGTGCAGGCGCCGGGGGAATCCTTTCAAAGCCTGTTTCAGCGTATCATGTCATTAGCGGTTGCGGATGTCGTGATTTTGGCGGGCGGACTGGCGGGAGCCATCATGTCAGGCATTGCCATAAAGGCGCTCAGAAAAAGAGGATATCAAATGTTTTAAGCCGCTTTCTTATTCGAGAAAGCTTTTTTTGTGTCGCGGCGCTTTTTGTATAGCACCCCACCGAGTTGGGAACAATGACTCGGAGGAGAGTGATTTCAGATTGACGATAATCAGACGCGTATTCATGATCGTGCTCTTTTTGGGCGCATGCCATGCGACATACTTTTCCATAACCGGTGTTGAAGCAAAGGATCTGACAAATTGGATGACGGAACATCGCGGCGGCGTTTTGAAAAACATCGGCACTCCGTTTCAATCCTTACAGAATCAGCCGGAAAAGAAGGCATCAGGCAGGAAAAAACCGCTGGAAGAAGCTTTTGACTGGGAACGCTATCCGTCACAAAAGGTGACGGCCACCGGTTATACCGCCGGAGCGGAATCTACCGGAAAATCTCCGGGTCATCCGCAGTACGGAATTACATATTCAGGCGTGAAGGTCAAACGCGATTTATATTCAACTGTTGCGGCCGATCCGTCTGTTTTCCCGATCGGGACGATTCTGTTTATACCGAATTACGGTTACGGGGTTGTCGCCGATACCGGCTCAAAAATTAAAGGCAGCCGCCTTGACCTCTACTTTGACACCGTCAAGGACGTCTATAACAATTGGGGCAAAAAAACACTTGAGGTCTACATGATTAAAAAAGGGAACGGCACAGTGACCGAGGACGAACTTGTAAAGCTGAACGAAACCAAGTCGATGCAAGTGTTCAGAAATCAATACAAAACGGTAAAAGAATAAAAACGCTTCAGCATCCGCTGAAGCGTTTTTTACATAAAGAAATAATCTAAAATCAATGTCAGCACAATACCGGTGACGCCGCCGAAGAACACTTCAATCGGCTGATGGCCGAGCAGTTCTTTCAGTTTCTTCTGTTTTTCCTTCTCTTCCGCTTTCTGAAAGTCCTTCGCTTCGCTGACAAACCGATTAAAGTCGATGACCAGTTTATTAATGACCGTCGCCTGTTCACCCGCATGCCGCCTGACACCTGTAGCGTCGAACATCGTAATGACGGCGAAAATTGCGGCGACTGCAAACAGGGGCGAGTCCAGTCCCTGTTCCAAAGCGATTCCGGTTGACAGCGCGGTGACGGCGGCGGAATGGGAGCTCGGCATGCCGCCGGTGCTCGTCACAAGAGACCAGTCAAGTTTTTTGGATACGATAAATTGAATAGGCACTTTTACAACTTGGGCAAAAATAATGGCGGCAAAACTCGCCAGTAAAGGAAAATTCATAAATACATCCATATGCAACATCCTTTCTGTATCTGCTGATTCCGATCGTATCGAAAAACTGCAGAAAACGCCCTTAGTTTGGTAAAATAAAATCAATGAAAAATGTTTTTTCATTATACCACTTTACATAACAAATACCCACATAAGGAGTGTGTACTCATGTTTTATGCATCTGATCAACTGCGGCATCCCGAAACACTGGTCATCGGTCTTTTTCAAAAAAGCACGCTGAACGGATTTACGAAGGAATTGGATGATAAATTGGACGGTCATCTGACCCAGCTGTTAAAGGATGGTGATGTGTCCGCCAAACGCAATCGTGTATCAAAAGTATACCCTCCGGCTGCGACCGGTATGAAACGTATTTATTTTATCGGCCTGGGAAGAGAAGCGGATTATTCGTTTGAAGATACGAAAGAATGCTTTGCACGAGTATTTCAGCAGGTTCATCAAGATAAAAAACAGGAAGTATCCGTTTTGCTCGATACATTCGTCTCCGGGGAAGTGCCTGCCGCCGATGCCGCTCATGCGCTTTCAGAAAGCTGTCTGCTTGCGGTTTACGAAGTGCAGGATTATAAACATAAATCAAATGAGCCGGATCAGGAACTGAAATCAGTCTGCGCCGTGACCGAAGAAGACCTGAGGGAAGTGCAGGCCGGCCTGAACGTCGGCGCGGCATACGGCCAAGGGACGAATTCAGCCCGCACACTTGTGAATATGCCGGGTAATATGCTGACGGCCACTGATTTGGCGTCATATGCCGCTGAGCTGGCGGCAAAATACGATTTCGAGTGTGAAATTTTAGAAAAAGATGAAATGGAAGAGCTCGGCATGGGCGGGCTGCTTGCTGTTAACAAGGGCTCATCCGAACCGCCGAAAATGATCGTTCTGAAGTATCAGGGCAAAGATCAGTGGGAAGACGTTATCGGCCTGGTCGGTAAAGGAATTACCTTTGATACGGGCGGATATTCAATTAAGCCGAAAACCGGCATCGTCGGCATGAAAAGCGATATGGGAGGGGCCGCCTCGGTATTAGGGGCAATGGAAATTATCGGCGAACTGCGGCCTGAACAAAACGTGCTCGCTGTCATACCGTCTACGGACAACATGATTTCGTCCGATGCGATGAAGCCGGATGACGTCATCGTTTCGCTCAGCGGAAAAACCATTGAAATCCTGAACACCGATGCGGAAGGGCGTCTCGTGCTTGCCGACGGCATCACATACGCCAAGCAGCACGGAGCCTCTGTCCTTGTAGACGTCGCAACGTTAACGGGCGGTGTCATTGTCGCCTTAGGGAACGAAATGACGGGCGCCATGACCAATCACGCCGCGTTTTATGAACAGGTGGCGGAATCGGCGAAAGAATCCGGCGAGCCGATCTGGCAGCTTCCGATTACAGAAAAGGATAAAAAACGGGTGAGAAACAGTCAGATGGCTGATTTGAACAATTCTCCGGGAAGAGAAGGCCACGCGATTATGGCGGGGGCATTCATTGGTGAATTCGCGGAAAACACGCCGTGGGTTCATCTCGATATTGCGGGAACCGCGACGGCGAATAAAGCGACATGCTTCGGCCCTGCCGGCGCAACAGGCGTCATGGCAAGGACGTTGGCTGTTTTGACTGAGCGCTTTACGCCCGAAAGATAACAGCATCCCGCTGCCTTGATGCAGCGGGTTTTTTGATTTCCAAAATCTTTAGTTGACTAAAGCGCAGAATATATGGTAACTTTAATTATCTACTACATTAGCAAACTAAAGGATTTTTGGAGGGACTCATCAATGAATGCTGTTGTTGTCGCAGTATTGCTTATGCTCGTCTTAAGCCTGCTGCGTGTCAATATTATTATAGCTTTAATTATCGGCGCGCTTGCCGGCGGGCTGACCGGCGGCTTAGGCCTAGGAGAGACGGTGAAGGCTTTTACGGACGGTCTCGGCGGAAATGCCACCGTCGCGGTCAGCTACGCGCTGCTCGGAGCATTTGCCGCGGCGCTGACAAAGACGGGGCTTCCCGATGCAATGGTGGAAGCGTCTGTCAAACTAATCGGAAAAAAGGAAGATTCGCGGAAAAAAGCACTGTCAAAAGTGTTAATCGTACTGATTATTTTAATCATATCCTGTTTCTCGCAAAACGTGGTGCCCGTTCACATTGCGTTTATTCCTGTATTGATTCCGCCGCTTTTAAAAATATTTAACGAACTTGAAATAGACCGCAGACTGATCGCGTGTGTGATGACATTCGGACTGACTGCGCCGTATATCGTTCTGCCTGTCGGATTCGGACAGATTTTCCAGGGGATGCTGAGAGATAATATGGCGGCAGCCGGTTTAAAGGTGCCGCTCAGTGATATCCCTTATGCTTTAATCATTCCGACGGCCGGGATGGTAGTCGGTTTAATTTTAGCCGTCATCGTCTTCCGGAAACCGAAGAAATATGAGACGAAGGAGATTGCCGGACTATCGTCTTCTCCTTATACGAAAAAAAGCATTGCCATCGCCTTGATCTCCATTGCCGTGTCGCTTGCCGTTCAGCTCTATCTGTCACAAGTGCTCGGAGTGGAAGGTATGATCATGGGCGCGCTTGCCGGCTTGTTTACGCTGTTTATCAGCGGAGTCATGAAGCGCAATGAAGCGGATAAGCTGATCACGGACGGCATGATTCTGATGGCTTTTATCGGGTTTGTCATGCTTGTTGCGGCCGGTTTTTCAAATGTATTGAATAAAACGGGCGATGTGGCTTCCTTGGTCAAAGCATCAACAGGCTTTATCGGCCACAGCCAATCATTGGGCGCGCTCCTGATGCTGGTGGTCGGTTTATTAATCACGATGGGAATCGGATCATCATTTGCAACCGTACCCGTTATTACGACCATATTCGTTCCGCTGTGCGCTCAGCTCGGATTCAGCCCGATGGCGACGATCGCCGTAATCGGAGCGGCCGCCGCGGTCGGTGATGCGGGTTCTCCTGCAAGTGACAGTACGCTCGGCCCGACGTCAGGCCTCAGCGCCGACGGACAGCACCACCACATTTGGGATACGTGCGTACCGACATTTATTTTCTATAACATTCCGCTTGTGATATTCGGCTGGATTGCCGCACTTGTCCTGTAAAAAAAGGCTCCCGGAAAGGGGAGCCTTTTTGTATGCTGAGAACATCTTACGCCGGGTTTCTGCTGAACCCCGTCGCTTTATGAATAGACCTGTAAACGGCAGGCGCGATTGATGCCAATAACAGTGCTAAAACGATATCTTTTATGAAAAACCATATCATGTAAAACCAGGCCATTCCGTAGCTGATCGGAGCATGAAGCCATAATTTCAGCGCAATATACGTATAGGTCGTGCCAATGATATAAATGACGGCGGTACCGATCAAAGAGGCCCATGCATAATGCAGGCGGCCGGGTTTTTTTGTTTTTTCCAGCAGCCATCCGGCTGCAAATGCCGCCGGGATATAAGCGAGAATAAATCCGCCGCTCTTTCCGATAAACGGCGCAAAGCCTGCTGAGAATTGAGCGAAAACAGGCGCCCCCGCGAGTCCGGCCAATGCGTATACCGTCATTGCAATGGCTGCCCGTCTGGCGCCGAGAAGCATCGCGGCTAACAGACAAAAGAAAGGCTGCAGCGATAACGGAATTCCCGCAACTTGCAAAAAAGGAGCCATTGATGTAATGTTGGCGCCGACGGCCATCAGTGCGGCAAACATGCCGATAAGCGCCATATCGCCCGCGCGAAGGTTGCGTTGTTTCATTTGTTTTTCCCCCTTACACTTGTACCAGATTAGCGTAATCGAAGGGTGATTGATTGTCAACAAAGATTTAACACAGGTTTACTAAATGGAGGGAGCCATATGTTTTTCGGGAAAACGAAACAAACAAAACAGTCGGAACGGATTCCGCCAAATCAAAATGTCACAACGAAGTTTCCCGTGCTTCACGCCGGAAATGTTCCTTATTATGAAGATATGTCAAAATGGAATCTGCAAGTGTACGGACTTGTTGACCGTCCTATGCTGTTAAGCTTTGAAGATATCAAATCCTTTCCTGAAGCCGAAGTGAAAAATGATATTCATTGCGTTACGGGCTGGTCCCGTCTTGATAATATCTGGCAGGGAATACGCGCCAAAGACATCGCTGAGAAAGCGGGCGTGCACAAAGAAGCGGGATTCGTCATTCTGCACGCTGAAGAGGGCTGGACGGCCAACCTGCCGCTTTCTGATTTTGCGCGGGAAACATCCCTGCTGGCATATGCGCATAACGGCGAGCCGTTAACGCCAGAGCACGGCTATCCGCTCAGAGGCGTTTTCCCCCATCTTTATTTTTGGAAAAGCGCAAAATGGCTGCGCGGCATTCAGTTCACAAAGGAAAACCACCCCGGCTTTTGGGAGAAAAACGGCTACCATATGAGGGGAGATCCATGGAAGAATGAGCGCTTTACATGGGATTAAGCCCCTATCACTATATAGTTCTTAGGTACCTTATTGAAATAAGGTGCTTTTTTTATATCAAAAATCCATTGACTTTGTTTGGCAAAAAACCTATTATTTGAGGTGTCTTTTGATATTGAAAATCATTATCAATAAGCATAGATAAAGCAATTGCCGCAAAGGGGATGAACACATAATGGACGGAAAACAAATAAAGCGGGGTTTCGCGCCGGCCGGCCGATACGCGGTTCCGGGCACAGAAGTAAGAGAAATGCGCTCAAAAGGAGGCCGTATGTATCGTATCTTTGTCTCTTTTCCTCAGGAAGAACCGCCTGCATCCGGCTTCCCCGTCATATACCTGCTCGATGCGAATTCCGTATTCGGCACAATGGCCGAAGCTTTGCGGGTGCAAAGCCGACGGCCTGAAAAAACAGGCGTTGTTCCGGCGGTGATTGTCGGAATCGGCTACCCGACAGATCAGCCGTTTTCCGCCGAACGTCACAGTGATTTTACGATGCCGCTTTCTGAATCAGAACTGCCGGTGCATCCGCGCGGCGCGGCATGGCCCGAACAGGGAGGGGCGGAAGCGTTTCTGAGTTTTATAGAAGAAGAAGTAAAGCCCGCGATGGAGCGGGATTATCCGATCGACAGAGGCAGGCAGACGATTTTCGGCCATTCGCTGGGCGGTCTTTTTGTGCTGCAAGTGCTTTTGATGAGGCCGGACATGTTCCAGACCTATGTTGCCGGGAGTCCGTCAATTCACTGGAACAAGCGTTTTATTCAGGAAAAAGCGGAACGTTTGTCAGACCGGCTCTCTGCGGAAAATCTTCAAGTCAGCGTATTGCTGGCTGCGGGAGAAATTGAAAAAACACATAAAAGCAGAATCCCGCAGCACGCAGAGGCGCTGTACTCTTTATTATCCGGATTTGAAGATGATGGAGTCCGTGCTGAATACAGCGAGTTTGAAGGAGAGGGCCATATTTCTGTCCTGCCCGTTTTAATCAGCAGGGCCCTGCGTTTCTGCCTGAATCCGGGAGGACCGCATACCCCGTATTCTCCCGCATGAGAAAAAACAGGCCCTTCGAACTAAATGCGGCTGATTCTAATTTTCTAATTGACTGCGTGTTTTGATTTGGATATGATTGTCTTGAATCATAGTTGATAATGATAATCATTATCAATATAGAAAGGGAATGATAATATGGACGCATTGGGAATGAAAGGGAAAACGGCCGTTGTCACCGGCGCCGCTCAAGGCATCGGAGAAGCAACAGCGCTTGCCCTTGCTGAACAAGGCGTAAATGTGGCAGCTATAGATACAAATCAAGACTTGCTTCTCGGGCTTACTGACAGACTTCGGAAAAAAGGCGTGCAGGCGCAGGGGTTTGCCGCAGATGTATCTGACAGTGCGGCTGTCAATGATATCATCGCCGCCGTTGAACGCGACATGGGACCTATTGAAATATTGGCGAACGTTGCGGGCGTGCTGCGGCCGGGTCCGGTGCAATCCCTCAGTGATGAAGATTGGGATCAAACATTTTCTGTTAATACGACCGGCGTATTTCATGTGTCACGGGCTGTAAGCCGATACATGATTGAGCGTCAAAAAGGCGCCATCGTTACGGTCGGTTCGAATGCAGCCGGCGTTCCGCGTGCTTCCATGTCGGCTTATGCGGCGTCAAAAGCGGCTGCCGTCATGTTTACGAAATGCCTCGGACTGGAGCTTGCGGCCCATCATATCCGCTGCAACATCGTATCTCCGGGTTCAACGGAAACCGACATGCAGCGGGCGCTGTGGCAGGACGGGAACGGAGCCCGGGACGTCATCAGAGGTTCGCTTGATACATATAAAACGGGAATTCCGCTTCAAAAGCTGGCGAAGCCTTCTGATATTGCAAATGCCGTTTTGTTTCTGGCTTCTGAACAGGCAAACCATATTACGATGCATGATTTATGCGTTGATGGCGGCGCTACTTTAGGCGTTTGATGTAACGAGAAGGAGGGACAAACATGACAAATCAACATTTATTGGCGGAAGTGTCTGCAAAAGAGGTGCTGGACGCTTACAAGCCCGGGGCGTTCTTTTTAGCTTCCCCGAAAAGTACGATGCTTGCGGAAGGAATGTTTGCGGAAGTGCCTGATACAGACGCGGAAAATCAGCTGGATTCACTGCCTGAACGCGTGAGACAGACGCTTCTTGAGGCAAAGCAAGCCGGCATCAAACATCCGATTGCGGCCGGCGCCATTCCTTTTGACGGCAGAAAAGCTTCCCGGCTTTTTGTACCGAAGAATGTCCATACGGCAGGCCCGCTTTCGTTTGCGGAATCTTCCGCAGAAAAGCCGCAATCCAATACATATGACATCCGTCCCGTTCCGGAGCCTGAGGGCTTTATGAGCGGTGTGGAACAAGGCGTATTCAGCATTACGGACGGTCCGCTCAGCAAAATCGTGCTGTCAAGGACGCTTCATCTGACCGCTGAAAAGGATATCGACATTCCACAGGCCGTCAAGCATTTGGCGCAGCACAACCCGCGCGGCTATACATTCGCTGCGGATGTGACGGGAACGTCAGAAACAAGAAAAACGCTTTTCGGCGCAAGTCCTGAACTGCTGCTGTCCAAAAACGGAACATCGATTCTGTCCAATCCGCTGGCAGGTTCCAGACCTCGCAGCACAGATCCCGCCGAGGATCAGAGAAGAGCGGAAGAACTGCTGCAATCAGCAAAAGATCTGCATGAACATGCCGTAGTCGTGGCCGCCGTGGCCGCCGCCCTTAAACCGTTCTGCCGTGTGCTTGATGTGCCGGAAAAACCGTCACTCATTAAAACTGAGGCGATGTGGCACCTGTCCACCGAGGTAAAGGGAGAGCTGCGTGATCCGTCAACGACATCACTTGAGCTGGCCATCGCCCTGCATCCGACACCCGCGGTATGCGGAACGCCGACGGATGCGGCGAGAGAAGCGATTCAGGATATTGAGCCGTTTGACCGCAATTTCTACACGGGAATGGCGGGCTGGTGTGATGCTGAGGGTGACGGAGAATGGATTATCGCACTCCGCTGCGCCGAAGCGGAAACAAGGTCTCTCCGGCTCTTTGCGGGTGCCGGGATTGTCGCCGGATCAAAGCCGCAGGATGAATTGGACGAGACCTCGGCCAAATTCCGCACCATGCTCCGGGCGATGGGGCTTTACCAAGATGAGTTGTAAAAAAGGAGGGAACGGATCGTGCTGACTGGATTTTCGCCATGGCCGGAAGAATGGGCTGACAAATACCGAAAAGACGGCTGCTGGAAGGGTGAGACGTTCGGAGGAATGCTGAAAGAGCGCGCGGCTTTATACGGAAATCAAACTGCCGTGACGTGTAAAGATGTACATTGGACCTACAAAGAATTAGATGAAAGGGCAGATTGTTTAGCGGCGGGGCTGCATAAGCTCGGAATTCAAAAGGAAGACCGCGTTGTCGTTCAGCTGCCGAATATCGCTGAGTTTTTTGAAGTGATTTTCGCGCTGTTCCGGCTGGGAGCGCTGCCCGTTTTCGCGCTGCCTTCTCATAGAAGCAGTGAGATTACGTATTTCTGCGAGTTTGCAGAGGCGAAAGCATACATCATTCCTGATATGCATTCAGGTTTTGATTACAGGGCGCTTGCCAGACAGGTGAAAGACAAACTTCCGGATTTGGCGCATGTCATTGTGGCCGGCGAAGCTGAAGAGTTTCAAGAACTGAGCAGCCTGCATAGAGAGCCTGTTCAGCTGGAAGATATAAGCCCGGCGGAAGTCGCCTTTTTACAGCTTTCAGGAGGCAGTACGGGGCTGTCCAAGCTGATTCCGCGAACACACGACGATTACATATACAGTTTGCGCATCAGTGCGGAAATATGCGGCTTGGATCATCACAGCGTTTATTTGGCCGCTCTGCCGACAGCGCATAATTATCCGCTCAGCTCGCCAGGTGTGCTGGGAACTTTATATGCCGGGGGCCGGGTTGTTCTGTCACCGACGCCGAGTCCGGATGACTGCTTCCCGTTAATTGAAAAAGAACGTGTCACGATTACAGCGCTCGTCCCGCCGCTTGCGATGGTGTGGATGGACGCATCCGGTTCGCGAAGTGATGATTTATCAAGCCTTCAAGTGCTGCAGGTGGGAGGCGCCAAATTCAGTGCTGAGGCGGCCCGCCGCGTGAAGAGCGCTTTCGGATGCACCCTTCAGCAGGTTTTCGGAATGGCGGAAGGATTGGTGAATTATACGAGACTGGATGATCCTGAAGAGATCATTGTCAATACGCAAGGCAGACCGATGTCCCCTTTTGATGAGGTAAGGGTTTTAGACGATGACGGGCGGGATGTCGCCCCCGGTGAAGCGGGACATTTGTTTACACGCGGCCCTTACACGATTCGCGGATATTATAAAGCGCCTGAACATAATGAAAGATCATTCACAGCCGACGGATTTTATCAGACCGGCGATATCGTCAAACTGACGGCGGACGGCTATATCATCGTCGAAGGACGTGCGAAAGATCAAATCAATCGGGGCGGTGAAAAAATAGCCGCTGAGGAGGTGGAAAATCACCTTCTTGCGCATCCTGCCGTTCATGATGCGGCCATGGTTTCAATGCCGGATGATTTTCTCGGGGAGCGTTCCTGTGTGTTCGTCATCCCGAAAGGAGAAGCGCCGAAACCGGGAGAGCTGAAAGCATTTTTGCGTGAGCGCGGACTGGCGGCATATAAAATCCCCGACCGGATTGAATTTATCGCTTCTTTTCCGAAAACCGGCGTCGGCAAGGTCAGTAAAAAGGATCTTCGCGAAACGATCGCCCAAAAAGTAAAGCCGGCTGAAATCAAACAATCTTAAAAAAGGAAGTGTTTACATTGGCTATACCGTCTATTCCCGCATATGCGCTGCCGACAGCGTCAGATATGCCTGAAAATAAAGTATCGTGGACGCTGAATCCGAAACGCGCGGTGCTTCTGATCCATGACATGCAGAATTATTTCGTCGATGCTTTTGCGAAAGGTGAAGCTCCGATCACAGAGGCGTCTCAGAATATCAAAAAAATAAAAGAGCAATGCAAAGCACTCGGCATTCCGGTGGTGTATACCGCACAGCCGGGCAGCCAAGACCCGGCGGACCGTGCGCTGCTGACGGATTTTTGGGGGCCGGGGCTAAAAAGCGGGCCTTATGAAGAAAAGGTCATTCCGGAGCTTGCCCCGGATGATCAGGACATTGTCCTCACAAAGTGGAGATACAGCGCGTTTAAACGGACGAATCTCCTTGAGATCATGCGTGAAAGCGGCAGAGACCAGCTCATGATTACGGGAATTTATGCACACATCGGCTGTCTCGTCACAGCCTGTGAAGCATTTATGGATGATATCCAAAGCTTCTTTATCGGAGACGCCGTTGCTGATTTTTCTTCAGAAAAACATAAGATGGCCATCGAATATGCGTCTCAGCGCTGCGCTTACACAGCTTTGACAAACGAAGTGCTGGAGCTGCTGGGCGGCGCGCCGGTTTCTGGAGGAGAAGAGAAGGTTTCCGCCGTATTGACAAAAGACCGGGTGCGGGAACAAATTGCGGCGATTCTTCAAGAATCACCGTCTGATATTTCGGATCATGAAGACCTGCTGGACAGAGGTCTTGACTCCGTCAGAATCATGAGCCTTGTCGAACAATGGCGCCGTGACGGAGCTGAAGTGACGTTTGTGGAACTGGCGGAGAACCCGACGCTGGAAGAGTGGTGGAGACTTCTTTCTTCCCGATCTCAAAAAGTCTTGCCGAACGCAGATTATTTATAAAGGGAGAGAATAGAATGCATGATACACAACAGCTGCCTCTGACAGGCGCACAGGCCGGTATCTGGTTTGCGCAGCAGCTTGATCCTGATAATCCGATTTACAATACAGGCGAGTACGTTGAGATAAACGGCGCGATCGATGTGAACATATTTAAAACCGCTCTCGAACGCGTGCTGACGGAAGCCGCGTCATTACACGCCCGCTTCGAGGAGGGAGCAGACGGGCCGAAGCAGATCATCAATCCTCCATTTGAGGCTGCGATCGATGTCATAGATGTGAGTTCAGAAGCTGATCCGAAGCAGGCCGCACTCAGACTCATGCAGACAGATTTGGCTGAGCCCGTTGATATGGCGGCCGGGCCTTTGTTCCGCGACATTTTATTTCAGGCGGGACCGGAACGCTTTTTCTGGTATCAGCGCATTCACCACATTGCGATAGACGGCTACGGTTTTTCACTGCTGGCACGGCGTACGGCGCAAATGTACACCGCAATACGGGAAGGACGTCCGGATAACGGGCGCTCCTTCGGTTCTTTGGAGGATCTGGTAAAAGAAGATCAAGAGTACCGCGCGTCTGATCAATTCCTGAAAGATCGGGAATTTTGGATGGAGAAATTTGCGGATGAACCTGATGTCGTCAGTTTGGCAGAAAGAGCGCCGCGAACGTCAACACGTTTTCGGAGAAGCACGGCTTATCTTTCTGAAACGGCTTTACAGCATGTAAAAGCGATTCCGAACTGGCATGAAGCCGTCACGGCCGCAGCGGCGGTATATGTCCATCGGATGACAAACGCAGGGGATATCGTGCTCGGTTTACCGATGATGGGGCGGATCGGCTCAATTTCACTGAATATTCCGAGTATGGTCATGAATCTTCTGCCTTTACGGCTTTCTCTCCGCCCGGATATGAATTTTCATGAGGCCGTCAGCCAAGTGGCAAAAGAAATCCGAAACATCCGGCGCCATCAGAAATACCGCCATGAAGACATGCGCCGCGACCTTAAATTGCTCGGAGAAAATCGCAGGCTGTTCGGCCCGCAAGTCAATGTGATGCCGTTTGACTACGCGCTTGATTTCGCCGGAGCGCGGGGGACCGTTCATAATTTATCAGCAGGGCCCGTTGATGATTTGTCAATTAACGTTTACGACAGAGCGGACGGAAGCGGAATGCGTGTGGACTTTGATGCGAATCCGGAAGTGTACAGCGCCGAAGATATTGAAAACCATCAAAAACGATTCCTGCTTCTGTTGGAATCCGCTGTGAAAGACCAGACACAAAAAATCGGCACACTCAACCTTCTGCTTGAAAGTGAACGTCTCCGCGTACTGGAAAGCTGGAATGACACGCGCAAGGCCGAGAAGCAGAAAAGTCTGCCGGAGCTGTTTTACGAACAGGCCGTAAAAACACCGGACCGGCCGGCAATCATCACCGAAAACGAAGAGCTCAGCTATGCCGAATTGAACAAGCGCGCGAACCAGCTTGCCGGCATGCTAAAGGAAAAAGGGCTCGGACCGGAACAATTTGCCGCTTTGCTGCTTCCGCGGTCACAGGAGTTGGCCGTGGGCATGCTGGCCGTTTTGAAAACGGGAGCCGCATACCTGCCGCTTGATCCTGATTTTCCTTCTGAGCGGATCACATACATGCTCAAAGATGCACAGCCTGCATGCCTGATTACAACGATGGAATTATCCGGCCGCATGCCGGAAGACAGTGATGCAAAAAGGATCATTCTCGATGACCCGGATACGGTAAAAACCGTTGCCGCTCAAAATGCTGACTGTCCCGCTCAGGCGGAATGTTCGCCTTTGCACCCCGCTTATATCATTTATACATCGGGCTCAACGGGCAAACCGAAAGGTGTAGTCGTCACATTAAAAAGCGTAAGCAATTTCCTCTTATCCATGCGGGAAATGTTCCCGCTCGGCGAACAAGACCGCCTGCTTGCCGTTACGACTGCGGCGTTTGATATTTCCGGACTTGAGCTCTTCCTTCCGCTCATCAGCGGGGCGGGGTGCGTCATCGCACGTAAAGAGACGATTCAGGAACCGCGGGCGCTTGCGCACATGATTCACTCATACGGTATTTCAATCATGCAGGCAACGCCGACATTGTGGCATTCATTAGTCACCAATGAACCGGATTCTCTCCGGGCGCTGCAGGTGCTTGTCGGAGGTGAGGCGCTTCCGAACGCGCTTATGCATGCTCTGCTTGAATCAGGCTGTACGGTGACGAATCTGTACGGGCCGACTGAAACAACAATCTGGTCGGCCGCACAGCCGCTTGCAAAAGACCATACAGGGGCGCCTCCGATCGGAAAGCCGATTTGGAACACGCGGGTATATGTGCTGGACGCCGCATTGCAGCCCGTCCCGCCGGGAATCGCGGGCGAGCTTTATATAGCGGGGGAGGGGCTTGCCAGAGGTTATTATAACCGTCCTGATTTAACAGCGGAAAGATTCATTGCCGATCCGTACGGGCCCGCGGGCGCGAGGATGTACCGGACGGGAGATCTCGTGCGCTGGCGTGAGGACGGCTCGCTTGATTATATCAGCAGAGCCGATCACCAAATTAAAATCCGCGGGTTCCGGATAGAATTAGGAGAAATTGAGTCAGTGCTGTCGAAATATCCGGGTATTTCGCAGGCCGCCGTCATTGTCCGTGAAGACCAGCCCGGAGATAAGCGGCTGGCGGCTTATGCTGTCGCGGATCAGCCCCTTGATATCGGCGGACTTCGTGAATATATGGGCGAAAGCCTGCCGGATTATATGGTGCCGGGCGCGTTTGTACAGCTGGAAGAATTGCCGCTGACACCGAATAAGAAGCTCGATCGCAGCGCTCTGCCTGCACCTGATTTTTCCGCTGTCCTGTCTGACAGAGGGCCGCGGACGCCGCAGGAAGAAATATTATGCGATCTGTTTGCCGAGGTTCTCGGTCTCGCGCGGGTCGGAATTGATGACGGGTTCTTTGAATTGGGCGGACATTCGCTCTTAGCCGGACGCCTGATGAGCCGGGTCCGGGAGACGATGGGCGCAGAGCTTGGCATCGGCCGTCTGTTTGATACGCCGACCGTTGCCGGGCTCGCCGCACAGCTTGACACCGCAAAGAGTGCGCGGCCTAAGCTCAAGCCGTTTGACCGGCCGGAGCATATCCCGCTGTCATTTGCGCAGCTGCGTCTATGGTTTCTCTACTGTCTTGAAGGGCCAAGCCCGACTTACAACATTCCGGTGATTGTCCGCATGTCAGGCAAGCTTGACCAATCAGCGCTGAAACACGCCTTTTACGATGTTGTCAGCCGTCATGAAAGCCTGCGCACCGTTTTTCCGGAAAATAAGGGATCATCTCATCAGCTCATTTTATCTGCTGAAGAAGCCCGCCCTGTGTTTACAGTGACACGTGCAGACAAAAACGAGCTCCAAGACATGCTTGCCGCTGCGGCACGATATCGGTTTGATCTCGCTAAAGAGCCGGCCGTCCGAGCCGAGCTGTTTGATCTTGGTGACGGCGAGTATACGCTGATGATTCTCCTGCATCACATTGCAGGTGACGGCTGGTCCTTGAATCCGCTCATGCGTGACTTATCCATAGCCTATATCGCCCGGCAAACAGGTGAAAAAGCAGAATGGGCGCCGCTGGCGGTTCAATATGCGGATTATGCGCTTTGGCAGCAGCAGCTTTTAGGCAGCGCGTCTGATTCTGAGAGCTTAATTGCGCGCCAGCTGGATTTCTGGAAGAAAACGCTTGAAAATGTACCGGATCAGCTGGAGCTGCCGTCTGATTTTCCGCGTCCCGCTGAATCAAGCTACAGGGGCGGCGTCATTCCGGTCAACATCGGCCAAGAGCTTCATGCCCGTCTTCTCTCACTTGCCAGAAATCAGCGCGTAAGCCTGTTTATGGTGCTTCAATCAGGGCTTTCCGCGTTACTGACCCGGCTCGGTGCAGGGACCGATATTCCGATCGGCAGTCCAATAGCCGGCCGCAGTGATGATGCATTGGGAGACCTTGTGGGTATGTTCATTAATACACTCGTACTGAGAACCGATACCTCTGGCGATCCGAGCTTTTGTGAGCTCCTTGAAAGGGTCAGGGAAATGAATCTCGCAGCATATGAACATCAGGACGTGCCGTTTGAACGTCTCGTGGAAGAATTGAATCCGGTTCGTTCCCGATCAAGACATCCGCTGTTCCAAGTGATGCTCGCATTCCAAAATACGCCTGACCCTGTACTCAGTCTTCCTGATATGGAAACAAGCCTGCAAATCAGCAGTGTCGGATCGTCCAAATTTGATTTGACGCTGGAATTGGCTGAACAGCGCCATGACGACGGCACGCCTGCCGGTATTGAAGGCCTGCTGGAGTTCAGTACGGACTTATTTAGAAAAGAAACGGCTGAAGCACTTGCCGGACGCCTGCTTCTTCTGCTCGAAGATGCCGCATCACATCCGGAAAAACCGATCGGAAGCTTAACCATTCTTTCTGATGAAGAGCGCCGGAAGCTTTTGCCGGTTAAACGGGCAAAACAGCATATTCAGCCTCGGCAGACACTGCCTGAACTGTTTGAAATACAGGCCGCCGCAAAATCGGATGAAACGGCGGCAGTATTTGGAGAGAGCGGACTCACTTATAAAGAGCTGAATGAAAGAGCCAATCAGCTCGCGCACATGATGATTGCCCGCGGCGTCGGCCCGGAGCAGTTTGTCGCACTGGCGCTGCCGCGTTCTTTAGATATGGTTGTCGGGCTGTTAGCCGTCCTGAAGACGGGGGCAGCGTATTTGCCGCTTGATCCTGATTATCCCGCGGACCGCATTGCTTTTATGTTACATGATGCCAAGCCTGTATTTATGCTCACCAACCGTGAAGGCGCAAGTAAGCTCTCTATCGAAAGCGGCATGCCGGCCTTCATCTTGGATGATCCGCGGAACAAGGAAACACTTCGGCAATATGCCGTCACGAACCCTGCGGACGCTGACCGGATTCGTCCGCTGTCGCCGCTTCACCCGGCCTACGTCATTTACACGTCGGGATCAACAGGTGTGCCGAAAGGTGTCATCATTCCGCACAGCAATGTTATCCGGCTGTTTGAGTCGACGCGGCATTGGTATCACTTTCATTCTGATGATGTATGGACGATGTTTCACTCCTACGCTTTCGATTTCTCTGTCTGGGAAATATGGGGGCCGCTGCTTCACGGCGGACGTCTCGTCGTCGTGCCGCATGACATCAGCAGATCGCCGGAAGCGTTTTTACATCTCCTCGTGAAAGAGCGAGTGACCGTACTTAACCAAACGCCGTCAGCGTTTTACCAGCTGATGCATGCGGAAAAAGAACACAAAGAGCTTGGGCGTCAGCTCGCACTCAGATATATCATCTTCGGCGGCGAGGCGCTTGAGCTGAGCCGGCTTGAGGGTTGGTACAGCCGCCACGCGGACAATCAGCCGGTGCTCGTGAACATGTACGGCATTACGGAAACGACGGTGCACGTCAGTTACCTTGAATTAGACAAAAACATTGCCGAACTGAGAGCAAACAGCCTCATCGGCTGCGGCATTCCTGATCTGAACGTATATGTGCTTGATGACCGGCTGGAGCCTGTGCCTCCGGGCATCACGGGTGAAATGTATGTGGCCGGAGGGGGCGTGGCACGAGGCTACTTAGGGCGGCAAAGTCTGACCGCCGAACGCTTTGTGGCTGATCCGTACGGCCCGCCGGGAACGAGAATGTACCGGACGGGGGATTTAGCCCGTCTGCGGACGGACGGTTCTCTTGATTATATGGGCAGGGCGGACCACCAGATTAAAATGCGCGGCTTCCGGATTGAATTGGGAGAAATCGAAGCGGTTCTCGTCAAACATCCGGATGTCGAGGATGCCGCCGTAGTCGTCCGTGAAGACCGGCCGGGAGATAAACGGCTGGCCGCCTACCTTGTCCGATCTGCCGGCAGCACCTTGGACACTGGGGACATGCGCCGGTTTGCCGAAGAAAGCCTGCCGGATTACATGATTCCGTCAGCTTTTGTCCAAATGAATGAACTGCCGCTGACACCGAATGGAAAGCTTGACCGAAAAGCGCTTCCTGCGCCTGACTTCCAAACGGAGGTCACCGGCCGGGGACCGAGAACGCCGCAGGAAGAAATGCTTTGTGAGCTGTTCGCAGAGGTGCTTCATCTGCCGCGTGTCGGTATTGATGACAGATTTTTTGATTTAGGCGGTCATTCTTTGCTTGCGGTTCATTTAATGAGCCGTATTCGGGAAGCGATGGGAGCCGAGCTGAGTATCGGAACATTATTTGAAGCTCCTACGGTGGCAAGCCTTGCTGAAAGACTTGAGTCAGGAACGGGCGCAAGCGCGCTTGATGTTCTTCTTCCGCTCAGAACGGCAGGAGAAGAAACACCGTTGTTCTGTGTCCATCCGGCCGGCGGTCTCAGCTGGTGTTATGCCGGGCTGATGTCTTCTTTAGAGGCTGATTATCCGATATACGGCTTACAGGCGAGAGGCATCGGAAAAAAAGAATCGCTTCCGCAAAGCCTAGATGACATGGCGGCGGATTATATTGAAAAAATCCGTACCGTGCAGCCGAAAGGGCCGTACCGTCTGCTCGGCTGGTCTCTCGGAGGGAATGTCATTCAGGCCATGGCGACACAATTACAGAGCCGGGGTGAAGAGGTTTCGCTTTTGGTGATGCTTGACGCGTATCCGAATCATTTTCTGCCGATAAAAAATGCGCCTGATGACGAGGAAGCCGTCATCGCGCTGCTCGCCCTGGGAGGGTACGACCCGGACAGCCTCGGGGATCAGCCGCTTGATTTTGACGCCGCGCTGACCATTCTCCGCCGTGAGGGAAGCGCATTAGCCAGCCTGGACGAGTCAGTGATGATGAATCTGAAAGACACGTACATTAATTCTGTCGGGCTGTTAGGAACATACAAGCCGAAACCGTTCCACGGAGATGTGCTGTTCTTCAGATCAACGATTATTCCGGAGTGGTTTGACCCAATTGAGCCGGATACTTGGAAACCGTATATTACGGGGAAAATCGAGCGGTATGACTTAGACTGCCGCCATAAAGATATGTGCCAGCCGGGCCCGCTTGCCGACATTGGCGCGATTCTGGCAGAGAAATTAAACGGACGGCGTACAGTCCGGTAAAGAAAGGAAAGAGATGATATGACAAATCCATTTGAACGGGAAGACGGCTCATACCATGTGCTCGTCAATGCTGAAGGCCAGTACTCACTGTGGCCGGCCTATCTGGATGTGCCGGACGGCTGGGAAACCCGCCTCACGAATGAAACCCGCCCCGTTTGTCTCGAATATATTGAAACAAACTGGCGTGATATGAGGCCGGAAAGCCTGAAACAGGCCGAAGCCGCTAAAATGTAATAAGAAAAGCCTGCCGTTATTTCGGCAGGCTTTTTATGCGGACATCAGCCGTTAAGCTGTGTATGATCACAAAATGTATAAGGGTGGCCTTCTTCATTCGTGCACCATGACTGAGACAGAAAAGCCAAAAAGACCGCGGCCCACTGGTCTGCAAACTGGATTAAAATACCGCCGTCGTGCCACGTTCCGTTATCCTTCTTCCAGCGTGTATCAATTGGGTTTCCCTGATTCATATGAATATTATGCATGCCGTTTGTCGGCTTGAACCCGAAAATCTTATCAGCGCCCGGCTCCGGCCCGAATTTAGAGCCGTAAATATAGACGGTGGCTTTTTCTGATTTGGCTTTTTGCATGTACGTCTCAATAAAGTCATTTAAGTCATTATCCGGACCGGTGACTTCATGCGGGAGGGGCACCATGTTCCGGGGATCAAACAATCCGCCGCGGACATAATCCAGCGCCAGCTCACGGCTGGTTTCATCAATTGGGGTATATCCATACGGAATGTTGGGCAGCAGGGTGATCGCGCTTGCATCAAAATGATCGCGTGCCGCATACAGAACCTCTGATTCTTTTGAACTTGACATGACATTGATCGCACAGCGATAGCGCGTATCAGGCTCGCCTAGCACCTCGACTTGAAAATGCGGAGAATCATCATCTGTTTCCCTTTTCATATCTGACACAGTGCCTTTTAATACACCATAGTGCTGAACAGCCATATGAATCCTCCTTTTTCTTCCGGGATATGAATTGATATTCGAGACAGGGGGCCGTTTTTCCTTTTATGAGAAAGAAAAAAGGACAGCCCGCTGATCAGGCTGTCCTCTTCATATCTATTAAGCTTTTGCAGCCGAACCTTGCATTGCTTTTTCAGCAGGCACGTAGTCATAGCCTAAGTCTTTGGCTACCGCTTCATACGTGACATGTCCGTTAGCCGTATTTAAGCCCGCTTTAAGCGCAGGGCTGTCTGCAATGGCTTGTGCCGCGCCTTTATTGGCGATTTGAAGCGCGTAAGGAACGGTCACATTCGTTAATGCGAGCGTAGACGTACGCGGTACGGCGCCCGGCATATTGGCGACAGCGTAGTGCACGACGCCGTGTTTTTCGTAAGTCGGATTATCGTGGGTTGTAATATGATCAACGGTTTCCACAATGCCGCCCTGATCGATGGCAACATCAACAATGACGGAACCCGGTTTCATTTGTTTAACCATTTCTTCCGTAACGAGAGTCGGCGCTTTGGCTCCCGGGATGAGCACGGCGCAGATCAGAAGATCCGCTTCCGCGACGGAATCTGCAATATTTACAGGGTTTGACATCAATGTTTTAATCTGATGCCCGAAAATATCATCAAGCTGACGCAGTCGGTCTGCGTTCAAATCGATCATTGTCACATCGGCACCGAGTCCGACAGCCATTTTCGCGGCATTTGTTCCGACGCCGCCCCCTCCGATGATCGTGACTTTTCCGCGGGATACACCCGGTACGCCGGCTAATAAAATTCCTTTTCCGCCCTTTGGTTTTTCAAGAAACTGAGCCCCGATTTGCGCGGCCATTCTGCCGGCCACTTCGGACATCGGCGTAAGCAGCGGAAGGGAACGTCCGTCCGTTACCGTTTCGTACGCAATAGCTGTCACGCCTTTTTCTGTAAGCGCTTTAGCTAATTCCGGCTCTGCAGCTAAATGAAGGTAAGTGAATAAGACCAGACCTTGACGGAAATACGCATACTCTTCAGCCAGCGGTTCTTTTACCTTCATGACCATTTCCGCATCCCATACTTGCTTTCTGTCCTCCAGAATTTCCGCCCCTGCTGATACATAATCTTCATTTGTAAAGCCGCTTCCGAGTCCCGCTCCGGATTCCACAAGAACCCGATGGCCGTTTCCGATAAGCTGTGAAACGCCTCCAGGTGTTAATGCCACTCGATTTTCATTGTTTTTGATTTCCTTTGGAACCCCGATAATCATGTCTGTTTCCCCCAATGTTTGTGTGATGCTTCAAGTGTAGCGCGATTTTTGCGAAAATTCTTTGTTTGAAACAGAAAATAAAAAAACACGGATTTGTGAAATTTCACGAACCCATGCTGCGAAGTTTGATATCAAGGTAAATCGTAAACTTTTCATTCACATTTTTTAAGTCGATTTCTGCGATCTGGCTGATTCTTTTCAGCCTGTAATTCAATGTATTGACATGGATGTTAAGCGCTTTAGCGGCGGTGTTGACATTGCTGTCGGCATCAATAAAATGTTCGAGCGTTTTTACCATATCGGCTTGGTGCTCCCTGTCATACTGCTCAAGCTTTGACAGGGAATAGTTCATATAGCCGCTGTGCTTGCGTTTTTCATCCAACACATCCAGGTACTGATAAATGCCGAGTTCCGAAAAGCTGAAAAGGTGTTTGGTTTCTCTCACAAACCGCTCTTTCGCTTTTAATACGGAAAGCGCTTCCTGATAGGAGCGGTAAACATAAGAAATCGATTCGTAAATACCGCCGACCGCAATCGACGCATCCTCAATTTTATATCGTTCCTTCAGCTGTTTTTGAATATGAAGGGCGAAGTGCTTTACATCTTTAAAAGGCTGATCGGTTTTCGGCGCGGCTAATAAGATTAATTCATTTGAATCAACAGTCGCCAGCATGACATGAATCTGCTGTGTCGTTTCCTGCAAATATTGCAGCTGCTGTTCCGTCTTTTCAGTCAGCTCATCATGTAAACGGATGATCATGACGCTGAACACGGACGGCAGCGCCATTCCGAGCTTATGAAACCCTTCGGCCATTTCGGCTTCCTGATAAATATGGCCGGTCAGCATTTTCCAAAAAAACTCCTGGCCCCGCTCTTCGATTTTCGTTTTGCGGATCTGCAGGTGCAAAAGCTTGTTCCGCACCGCTTTGGCTGCCAGCTGAAGTGTCTTCAGATCTTCGTCATTGAGCTTTTTTTTGATCTCAAGCGCCCAAATAAATCCGAGAACCTGACTGTTTTTCCAGATGGAAATCGCCACGCGGTTGCTCAGGCCCACCTCGTCAATTTCTTTCACTTTGATCGGCTGGTCCGTTTTTAAAAGGGCCGGAATGGTTCCGTCTTTCCAGAGTTTGTTGATGACTTTTTCCGGCACCCTCCGCCCGATAATCGTCGACGTCCGAGCCGGATCTGTACAATCGCTGTGCGTGCTGTATGCAAGCAGTTTATGATTAACGTCTTCTATTGTAATGGGGCATTGAAGAACTTCACTGATATGGTCGGCAACATCTTCAAGCCTGTCGAAACTGTACTTAAATGGATCCTTTGGATTGGTCATCTGTATCCCTACTTTTTCATAGCTTCATATCTTGATCTTACCATCTTGCTTTTCAGACTGAAAGGCATCTTTGCAGGGAAATAGACTAGGACAATAAGATCATTTGATGAAAACGAAAATAATAAGAAAATCATACTACTACATTTACAAAATGTGTAAATGTGACGAAAAATCCAATATATCATAAGACTCATTTTGTAAAATTAAAACAGATTTGTTTGACTGTGCCGAATGGTTGTTTTTATAATAATGACGTTCAAAAAATAAGTGAATTAGCCCATATTTAGGCTGATGACACAGGAGGGTATAAGGAATATGTCTGGATTAATTCGTGTCACACCCGAAGAGCTAAGAGCGATGGCTAAGCAATATGGCGTTGAAAGTCAGGAAGTCATGAATCAGGTTGACCGCCTGAACCGCATGATTTCTGATTTGAAAAGCATGTGGGAAGGTGCTTCAAGTGAAGCATTTGCAGATCAATATGAGCAGCTGAAACCTTCATTTATTAAAATGTCTGAATTGCTTCAAGATGTGAATCATCAGCTCGATCAAACGGCAAATACGCTTGAGTCTACTGACCAAGATATCGCTAACCAAATTCGCGGATAATAAGATGAATGAAGAAACGGAGCGCCTGATTCAATCAAGAAGACGGCGCTCTTTCTATGTAAGGGTGATATGAATATGTATATCGATATTACAATAGATTTAACACATTATAACGGCAGCGTCTTCGATCTCAGATTGTCAGATTACCATTCTGTGAAAAAAGTCATTGATATTGCCCGGCAGGCTCAGCATGTATCCGTTCCGCCGCGTGAAGGCTATTGGATCAGAGTGGTCAATAAAGAAGCGGTTTTTTCCGGAGAACAAAAGCTATCTGACTGCGGCATTACGAACGGAGACCGCCTTGAAATTTTATGAAAGGACATGGTGGAATGACAGGTCATAACAGATCTTATTTAGAAACAGATTTAGACGCCGTCCGGGAAGAAACCGAATCAGGCTTCACGTTCACCTTCCAGCGGGAAAAAATCAAGCTTCTTGACGGGCTGGAAGCAAACGTGATTAAAGATGCTGATCCTTTTTTTCAAAAAGAGGTTTCAGTTTCAGAAGACGAAGTAACCATCACAATCAAACCTCCTTCTTCTTATCAGGCTTTCCGCTATATAAAAGGAAAAGATAAAAAAAGCAGGTGGCAATTTGCCTACCGTCTCGTCCAAGCCGTGAAACAGCATAAGCTGAAACGTCTCAATCTGATTGCCGCCCCTGAAAATATCGTGTTTGATAAAGCGCTGACGCCTTACTTTCTTCATTACGGCGTAAAGGAGAGCCTTCCGCCTTATGAGGAAGATAGAGAAAGGGTGTTAAAAGAGCTCAAAGCCTGTGCGGCGCTTGCAGCTGACGGGGCGTACACCTTCGATGAATATTTGAAGTACAAGGAGACGCTTCACTTCTCTCCTGAGGTGAAAAGCGTGCTAGAGGCGGAGACGATTGAAGAACTGGAAGAAACCATTCAAACCGCAATTGATTCCCTCGAAGAAAGGGACAAGACATACATAAAACTGCCGAAAAAGAAATGGAAAATCCAAAGATACGCCGGTCTGGCGCTTGCCGTCCTCCTTGTGCCGGCACTTCTTTACTCCTTATACGTTCTGTTTTTCGCCCAGCCAAAGCAAGAGGCAATTACGGAAAGCAACCGCTATTTTTTAAATCAGCAGTACAGCAAAGTCATTGACACACTCGCCAAATACGATGCGGAAAGCCTCCCGGAATCTGTGCAGTACGAGCTTGCTTCCTCTTATGTGGCAGTTGAAAATCTGAGGGAAGAGCAGCGGAAAAACATCGGGAATCTGGTCACGCTGCAATCAGACCCGAAGCATTTCCTTTATTGGATTGATATCGGCAGAGGGGAAAATGAAGAAGCCATCAAAATCGGCCGCAATCTTGAGTACAACCCGTACATCTGGCTCGGACTTACAAAATATAAACAGCAATTATTAGCGGATGACAGTATGAAAGACGACGAAAAGCAGAAAGAACTGGACGCCGTGGAAAGCGAGCTTGCGAAGGCGAAAAAAGAGGCGGAGGAGCAGCATAAAGAAGCGGAGGAAAACGGTGACACCGCCGAAGCTTCCGCCGGACAGGATGAAAGCAAACAAGACAAAGCGAAAGATAACAAAGAGAACGACAAGAAAGATGAGAAAAAAGATGAAAAAAAATAACAGCACACATCAAATGGCCGCAGGTAACGATCAGGCTGTCAGGAGGTTCGCCATATGAGTCTGTTATGGGTCTTTTACCGAGAGCACGTACAAAAGATTCAGCTGTCTGAACTCCCGCCGTCTCAGCCGATTACGATCGGTCCGGATATGAAAGATACAATCACGGTCGGCACACTTCCGTTACGGCAAAACGCCGCAACCCTTTATCGAAAAGAAACAGATCGTTATGATGTTTTCCTGGGAAATAACTGTGCCGGCGAATTGACAATAGGAAATGAAATGCCCTGCCGGATTGAAGAAGAGACGATGCGGCTTCTGCTCATCCCTGACAAAGAAGAATCCTCCGTTTATTTTATCGGCGGGAAGGATGAGATCGTTTTCTCATCAGAAACAGAGGAAGCGGATATATACAAAGAGCCGTCCTCCGCTCAAACAGGGGCTTTTTATCTGCGAAAGTCGGGAGGATGCTGGTCTGTCGTCCCTGATGGCCAGGACGTTTATGTGAACGGAAAACTTGCAGAAGCTCCCGAAAGGCTCCGCACGGGAGATGAGCTGCTGTGGAATTTTCTGCGTGTGAGGCTGACGGAGGACGACCTTTTAGAAGTCGTTCATCACGAAAAGCTTCAAACCGGTTTAACCAAAACGGTAAAACCAAGCACCGAAATGAAAAAGAAATACCCGCAATATCGAAGAACGCCGCGTATGGTCTACGATCTTCCAGAAGACCGCGTTTCATTCAGCTTTCCCTCGCAGGAAAGCGAACAGAATAACCGGGGGCTGTGGCTCGTCATTCTGCCTCCTTTGGTCATGCTGATTGTAATGGGGGTTGTCGCCATTATACAGCCGAGGGGCATATTCATCCTTGTCTCTTTGGCGATGTTTATGATGACTCTCATTACGTCCACCGTGCAGTATTTCCGTGAAAAAAACCAGCGGAAAAAACGGGAGGAAAAACGGGAGCGTGTGTACAAGCAGTATTTAGAAAGCAAGCGGAAAGAGCTTCAGACGCTGTCGGAAAAACAGCTGCAAGTGCTGACGCATCATTTTCCCCCGTTTGAAAAAATGAAATATTTAACTTCTGAAATCAGCGGCCGCATTTGGGAGAAATCGCTGGAAAGCAGGGATTTTCTGATGCTTCGGCTCGGAACGGGCACGGTCCCGGCAAGCTACGAGATTTCAATGAGCGGCGGAGACCTGGCGAACCGTGATGTGGATGACTTGATGGAGCAGTCGCAGCACATGCAGCGTGTGTATAAAGATATCCGCCATGCGCCCGTGACCGTTGATTTACAAGAAGGGCCGATGGGGCTTGTCGGGAAACCCCAGATCGTCAAAAATGAAATTCATCAGCTGATCGGCCAGCTCGCGTTCTTCAACAGCTACCATGACCTGCGATTTGTCTTTATCTTTCATGAGGACGAATATAAGGAATGGGAATGGATGAAGTGGCTGCCGCAATTTCAGCTGCCTCATATGTACGCGAAAGGATTTATTTACAATGAACAGACCCGCGATCAATTGTTATCGTCCATTTACGAGCTGCTGCGGGAGCGGGATTTGGAAGAAGATAAAGAAAAGAAGATCTTCCAGCCGCATTTTGTCTTTGTCATCACAAATCAGCAGCTGATCGCAGAGCACGTCATTTTAGAATACATCGAAGGCCGGCATGAGCATCTCGGCATCTCGGCAATCATCGCCGCGGAAACGAAGGAAAGCCTGGCGGAAAACATTCACACCCTCGTCCGCTACATTAATGAAGATGAGGGAGACATTCTCATTCAGCAGAAAAAAGCGGTGCAGATCCCGTTTAAGCTGGACAGGCACGAACGGACAAACAACGAGCGGTTTTCCCGGACGCTTCGGACATTGCACCATCAGGTCGGAATGACGAATTCCATTCCTGAAACGGTCTCATTTCTGGAGCTGTTTCATGCGAAGGAAGTAAAAGAAATCGGCATCAGGCAGAAGTGGGAGACAAGTGAGTCTGCAAAATCGCTGGCTGTTCCGATCGGCTATAAAGGAAAAGACGACATCGTCTATTTAAACCTGCATGAAAAAGCGCACGGGCCGCACGGATTGCTGGCGGGAACGACCGGCTCCGGGAAAAGTGAATTTCTGCAAACGTACATCCTGTCATTGGCCGTTCACTTTCACCCGCATGAAGCGGCGTTTTTGCTGATTGACTATAAGGGCGGAGGAATGGCCCAGCCGTTCCGCAAGATGCCGCACCTTCTCGGAACCATCACGAATATTGAAGGAAGCAGAAACTTCAGTATCAGGGCGCTTGCATCCATTAAGAGCGAGCTGAAAAAACGGCAGCGTCTGTTTGATCAATATCGCGTCAATCACATCAATGACTATACAAAGCTGTATAAACAGGGAGAAACGGAGATTCCGATGCCGCACCTGTTTTTGATTTCAGATGAATTCGCCGAGCTGAAAAGCGAAGAGCCTGACTTTATCAGGGAGCTTGTCAGCGCGGCCCGCATCGGACGGAGCCTTGGTGTGCATTTAATTCTCGCCACGCAAAAGCCGGGCGGCATCATTGACGACCAAATATGGAGCAACTCACGCTTTAAGGTCGCGCTGAAAGTGCAGGATGCAAGTGACAGTAAAGAAATCCTGAAAAACAGTGATGCGGCGAATATTACGGTCACCGGACGCGGCTACTTGCAAGTCGGAAATAACGAAGTGTATGAGCAGTTCCAGTCTGCCTGGAGCGGCGCCCCTTACATGGAAGATGTATACGGCACCGAGGATGACATTGCCATCGTTACCGACACCGGCTTAATCCCGCTGTCTGAGGTGGATGCGGATGATGCGGCGAAAAAAGACGCCCCGGCAGAAATAGAAGCCGTAGTCGAAGAAATCGAGCGGATTCAAAATGAAATGGGCATTGAAAAGCTGCCGAGCCCGTGGCTTCCGCCGCTTGCCGAACGTATCCCGCGCACGCTTTACCCTGCGCAGGAAAAAGACCGCTTCTTCATCGCCTGCGTGGATGAGCCTGATCAGCAAAGACAGGCGCCTCTCGCTTATACGATGATGGATGACGGTAACATCGGCATTTTCGGCTCATCCGGCTACGGCAAGTCAGTGGCTGCCATCACCTTTCTGATGAACTTCGCGGAAGGATACACGCCGGAAGAGCTTCATATGTACATCTTTGATTTCGGAAACGGCACGCTTCTGCCATTGGCAAAGCTTCCGCACACCGCAGACTATTTCTTAATGGATCAAATGAGAAAGATCGAAAAATTCATGATCCGCATCAAGGAAGAAATCGAGCGGCGGAAACGGCTGTTCAGAGAAAAAGAAGTCAGCCATATCAAAATGTACAATTCGCTCAGTGAAGAAGAGCTGCCGTTTATATTTATCACAATTGACAATTTCGACATCGTAAAAGATGAAATGCATGAATTAGAAACGGAATTTATCCAGATTTCACGCGACGGGCAAAGCTTAGGCATTTACTTCCTGCTGACTGCAACGAGGGTAAACGCCGTCCGCCAGTCGCTGTTAAACAACATAAAAACGAAAGTCGTCCATTATTTAATGGATCAGTCAGAAGGATACTCCATTTACGGGCGTCCGCCGTTCAGTCTCGAACCGATCCCGGGCCGCGTGATGATCCAAAAAGAAGAACTGTTTTTCGCGCAAATGTTTCTTCCGGCTGAAGCGGAAAATGACCTCGAGATGTTCCAGGCGCTGAAAGCCGATGTCAAAGCATTAGCTGAGCGCCACGCCGGAACAGCCGGCCCAGACCCGATTCCGATGCTTCCGGATAGGCTGACGGCCGGCGAATTTTCACTCCGTCTCGGCCCGGATCAAGAACCGTTCCGCATTCCTGTCGGGCTTCATGAGGAAAAGGTCAGCCCTGTGTACTTTGATCTGGGCAAAAATAAGCATTGCCTTATCTTAGGCCAGACACAGCGGGGAAAAACAAATATCCTGAAAGTGATGCTGAATCACCTGCTGCGTGAAGGTACGGAACAGGTCGGGCTGTTTGACTCGATTGACCGCGGACTGTCGCAGTATGCGCAGGAAACAAAAGTCAGCTATCTGGACACAAAAGAAGACGTCCGGCAGTGGATCGAAACGGCAGAAGCTATTTTCACGGAGCGCGAAGCTCAGTATGCGCAGGCCGTCAAAAATGGCGATGTGCACAAACTCAGTTTCTCTCCGGTCGTGTTAATGGCCGACGGCATTACAAGATTCCAGCAGACGATCGACACCGCCATTCAGGACAAGCTGGCGATGTTTATGAAATCTTACGCGCATGTGGGCTTCAGTTTTATCCCGGCGGGCAATCACAGCGAATTCTCAAAAGGCTATGATTCCTTAACGACGGAAATGAAACAGATCCGCCACGCGATGCTGCTTGTGAAAAAATCCGAACAAAATGTCATTCCGCTGCCTTACCAAAGGCAGGAACCGGACATTCAGCCGGGCTTCGGCTATTTGGTTGAAAACGGGAAAGAGCAAAAAATCCAAATACCTTTATGTTCAGCGGAAAGGGAGGCCGTCAGATGACTGAACAACGAAAAAGCCTGATCAAATTAATAGCCGCGGTCGTCATCATTCTGCTGCTGCCGGTGCTGTTTTTCCGGTTTATCGGCGATGACCCGGGAAAACAAAAAATCAACGCCACCCGCCAAATCGCAGTCGTGAATGAAGACATGGGCTTACAAACAGATGAAAATGAGGAAGAGGAATCCGTCCATTTCGGCAAAGAAGTAGCGGCCGCTCTCGGCGGCCGTCCGGATTATTCATGGACGGTTGTCAACAGGAGCGCGGCTGAAAACGGTCTGGCGGCTAAGAAGTATGACGCCGTCGTTTACATTCCATCCGATTTTTCAAAAGACATCTTAAGCTATGACAAGGAGCGTCCGCAAAAAGCCACGCTGACATTCAATATTCAAAGCAACCTGAACGCCGTCAACAAAGAAAAGGTGCAGCGTGAGCTAGAAGACGCCCAAAAATCAATGAATAAAAAAATGTCGGCATTATATTGGAATTTCGTCTCGCAAAAAGTGAACAATGTCCGAGGCGATTTTGACAAGATCGTCAATAAAGAATCAGAGTTTCAAAACGTCATGTACAACTTTTACAAGCCGAGCTCCAATGACTTGGCAGGTGAAATCAAACGGCAAAAAGACCTGATTGACGAACTGAAAAAATCAATGAATGAAGCGCAGGGCGCGGCAAAAGAAAAATTGACTTCGGCAGATGAAGCCAAAACCACGCTTAAAGACTTTGCCGACACGGTCGAGCGCTATAAACAATATCAAGAAAATCAGAAAAAACTGCTGATGGCCGCGCAGGAACAAAACCAAAAGCAAATCACAACCGGACTGAATGCCATTAAAGCACAGCAGGCCGCCAACCAGTTCAGCACGATGATGAGCGGGCTGTCTTCAGGCATAAACCGGGCGCAGACACAGCTTGACCAGACGGGATCGGCTCTTCTTGCCGCTCAACAGGTGAGAGAAGCGCAGGTTCCTGATCAGGAACACGGGATGGCGAATATTCAATCCAATTTACTGGACAATTATTTGACTCAATATAAAGCTCAAGCAAGATTTGAAACACTGAACAGTATCCAAACCCTTATGAAAAGGGATCGGCCGGCATTAACCGTTCCGGAAAAGGACCCGGGTGATGACGGCTCGGATGAACCGAAAGAAGAAGAAAAACCGGAAGAAGAAAAACCGGAAGAAGAAAAACCCGGCGATCTGAAAATGGACCTTGACGATCAGCGTGACGAATTAAAACGCATCTCCGCTGAAATCAATCACATTTCTGACGGATTAAAAGAACCGGAAAAAGAAAAACCGGAACCGGAAAACCCGGGCCAAGGCGATGACGGTGAAAACTCCGGCGATACCGATCCGGATAACGGAACGAATCCCGGAGAAGACGGAAAAACGGAAGACGGCACAAAAGAAGAGCAGCCTGCTTCCGATAACACAGGCGATCAGGAGCCAAAAACCGTCCAGGCCGCGACAGCCGCTAAAAACGTCACTCCGCCTGCTGATGAGCCGGCGGACGACCCGAACGATTCTGAAGGGGACGGCGGCACGGACATATCTGAGGCGAAAGAAAGGCTGAACCAAGCCGCAGAGCGCATTCAGCAAATTGAAAAAGAGCTGGAAGAGAAACAGCAGACTCATAATGAAGAACTGAAAAAACGTCTCGATGCTCTTGATGAAGAAATCCAAGGCCTTCAAGACCAGATTGATGACGTCAAAAAACGTGCAAAGAAAAAGCTAGAGGAATTGAAAGAAACGAGAAAACAAGACTTCAATACCGTTTACAGATTGATTGTAAGAACAGAACAGAACATTTTGAACTACCCGTCATTGGATAGCGGCCGCAAATCTGCTCTTGAACAGATATTTGCCGCTGACATTAATACAAAAAAGATATCCGATTTAATGAGTTACTATAATGATTTATCCCTGTATGAGGCCACACTCTATCACTCTCTTGACGCGGGCTCGCTGCCTGATGTGAAAAACAGGGTGCTGAAAGCCCAGCAAGGCGAAGTCCAAACCGTTCTCGCCATCAAACCGGAAGAAACAGCAAGCTGGGAAAATCTAAAAAACAACAAAATGCAGACAGATGAAGACATCAGCAATTTCATTAAAGGCATGACCGAATTCTCGGATAACTACAGCTCGTATATCAGAGATGAACAAGCCGGAGTGCTCGATGAGCTCGCCAGCATTTCAGACAGCGCGGCGAAAGCATCCGATCAGCTGGCTGAAGGCGCCGTGCAGGAAGCGGCCGCGTTCAGCGGAGACGGATTAACCGGAACGATGGCGCTCGGCGCTCAGGATACCGTCGGCCGCGAAGTCCTGCAAATGTCTGACACGATGGGCCATCTGTCAGAACGCCAGTCCGGCATCATCAGCTATACCGACAATATGCAGCAAAGCGTAAATGATGTCCAGCATAAAGCGGACACCCTGAACAGCAACTGGGGCAAAAACGTCGATTCCACGAAATTGATCAGAAATGACGTGTACGGCATTTTAGGGAACGCGCTCGTTGACGGACAGGAAAACGGCTATGTTTACGATTATCTCGCCAACCCGCTTAAAATCAGCGGAGAGGTGCCGGAAGACCGGGTTCAGAATGTTCCGCCGGTCGTCATTTTGGTGATCGTCCTGATCAGCAGTCTTCTGATCGGCTATTTCAGCTCGTATTATCAGCAGGCGCCGCTTCTTGTCAAAGGCGCGCTCTTTGGGATTTTAAACATTATGGTCGGATTGATGATCAGTCTGTTCGGTCTGAATATCTACTCGCTTCCGGACGATCAGACGATTAAATGGTCAGTCTTTACGATTCTCTTGCTTGCGGCGAGTTCAGCTTTTATCCGGGCAGCCTTTGTCTTCAGCTCAATCACCGGATGGATTGCATCATCCGCGCTCATTCTCTTTTATGTGGCGCCTTTGATCGACCTGATTATGCCGAACTTCACCTTTGACAGTCCGGTTTCGAAAGTCTATATCGATATTCAATACGGAACGGGCCATCTGTTTGCGATGGGGGTAACGGTTCTTGCGATCATTACGCTGATTGCGGCGGCGCTTCCGCTCGTCATTCGGCTGTTTGCGGAAAAAACGGAGGAAAGTGATCAGTCTTATGAGGCGTAACACGTTCATGGAAAAAGGATTGCTGCTGTTTGCTCTCTCCTTTTTCCTTTTCCTTCCCCAAGCCGCAGCCGCGAATGAGGAAAATACTGATGTCAAGCCGAATGAATATGAAAAGAAAGACATTGAAATTCGTACGGATTACCTGCACGACGATGCCTACTCCGAGGAAAAAACGGCGCTTCCGAAAGAACAGAAGGATATTACCTTTGATCAGCCGGCCGAAAACCCGGATGACAAACTGATATCAAAGTTGTTTACATCGTCAGACACGGAGCCGAATACGATCAAAGCGCAATCGAAAAAACTGGGTATCACATTTGCCGAGCCTGCGGTGCGGCATACCTCGGCAGATATGGAAACGGAGGAGAAAAAGACTTCTTATCTGCTGCCTGTCATTTATGCCGTCTTGATCCTCCTCGGGATTGCGGCGATGATCTATTTGATCCCGAAAGTCACGGCGCAGGAAAAGGCAAAGCGGTAAACGGATCGCTTGTGTTTGCGGGAAGACAGCCCGTAAAATAAGAAAAAAAGGAGGAGTTTCATGCAGTTTTTTCTTATAACAGGCGCGTCAAAAGGCTTGGGCCGGGCGCTGACGGAACAGGCGCTGCAAGAAGGAGCCGAAGTCGCCGCGCTTTCAAGAACGATAAGCGGGGAAAAGCGTGAGGGGCTGACAGAATACAGTGTTGATTTAACCGATCTGGCAGATACAGAGCGGCAGATGAAGGCGATTCTTGATCAAGCAGAGGAGAAGGGGTACTCCGCCGTCACACTGATCAACAATGCCGGAATGGTGGAACCGATCAAGCGGGCGAAAGAGGCTTCCGCCGAAGAATTGAACCGCCATTACACCCTTAATCTGACGGCGCCCGTTTTGCTCAGCCAAATGTTCACAAAGCGTTTCGAAGCGTTCAGCGGCAGCAAAACAATTGTCAACATCACATCGGGCGCGGCGAAAAATCCTTATAAAGGCTGGAGCGCGTATTGCAGCTCAAAAGCGGGGCTTGATATGTTTACGAGAACATTCGGGTTTGAACAGGAAGATGAAGAGCTGCCGGTCCGCATGATCTCATTCTCGCCGGGAGTGATGGATACAGACATGCAGGCCGTCATCCGTTCTTCGTCAAAAGAAGATTTCCATGACATCGAGCGGTTCCGCAATCTGAAAGAAACGAAAAACCTCAGAAGCCCGGAATACATCGCCGGCGTCATTCACTCACTGATCGCGGGCGAGCCGGAAAACGGACGGATATACGATATTAAAGAATTTTTGTAGAGCAGCTTTTACGCTGCTCTTTTTTGTTTGTACAATCACTTCGGGGTCCGGCGGCATATGATGAATGAAACAACGTATAAGGGGTATAAGAAATGTATCAGATGAATTGAGTTTCTTCTCGATTTATGTTAGGATTCTAAAAATATATTAAGGAGGGGTTTCCATGAGAAATGTAACGTTAATGGATGTCTTCACCCATCCAATCGCACAAAAGTATTTACAGCGTTCCGGTGTCGCCCATGCGATCGCCTGCGCGTTTCATGCATACCGTCTTGCCGTAAAAGCAGGTGTCAGCCCGGACCTTGCGGCGAAAGCGGCTTTACTGCATGACGTCGGCCATTATGAATGGTACACAGACGGCAAATGGGATTATGAAAAGTACAGAAGAAACGATATCCATGCCATTAAAGGCGCGGAACGGGCGCATAAGCTGCTCATCCGGCTCGGTGAAGAACCGAAAGCGGCGAAGGACATTGCGCTGGCGATTCTGCTTCACACCGATTCCTATCTGCCTGAAGGCGAACTGGACAAGAATACGCTCCAGCAAATCGTGAAACAAGCGGATGAACTCGATGAAGAACCCGGCGGACATCACCATTACCGCCAAATGGATCACACGGCCGCGCTCAAACAAATCCAAAAGCTTGATCAGTTAATTGACCAAGCCCAATATCCCTTAAGAAGCTCAGTCTAGGCCACTCATGCGGCCTTTTCCGCTTACATAACTCCGCATGCTCACTAACACCTTTTCCGCTCCGATAGACGTACTGTGTCAAAGCCTTTGTCCGCTGCATATGCTGAAGGAAAACATAGTAAAGGGGATCAGCGAAAATGGCCCATCAAGGAAGCCCGCAAATCGTCTCGTTAGTGGATCCTTACGTTTATCAGACCATCCATAAACTTATCGGCTCAAGGTTTATCATTCAAACCGTCAGACGCATTGTCAGAGGACGGCTGATTGATGCCACTCCGGATCACATCGCCATTGAAGAAACGCATGACCGTGTATTTTATATCAGAAACCGCCATGTGGTTTCCGTCATGCCTGATTATACCGAACGCGTGTAACAGCCCGAATAAGGCGCAAACCGGAGGCGGCCCTATAGAACCCCGGTGCGTCTTCTTTTTTGAGATACATAGATGCACGGCGGCTTTTTTTGGTACAATCACAGTACAAGTTCACATGACAATAGGAGGAAACCGCTTGTTGAAATCAAAGGTCCATTTTTGGACGCTGCAAATTTTGCTCGTTTTGCTCATTATTTACGTATCAACGAAAGTCTCGTTTATTTTTCAGCCGTTTTTCGGTTTTATCACCACTCTGTTTTTTCCGATTTTAATCTCGGGCATTTTGTTTTTCATTTTTAATCCGATCGTACGCCTGCTTGAGAAAAAAATCCCCCGGACATTGGCGATCCTGCTCATTTATCTCGTTTTCATCGGCCTGATTGCCTTTATGTTCACCGCCATCGGACCGATTGTGGCTTCCCAGGTCACGGGGCTGATTAACAATTTCCCTGATTACATTCATCAGATTCAAGTCTTGACGGCGCAATTATCCCATTCCAAATGGTTTACGTGGATGATGACGCAGGATTATGTGTCGATAGAAAAAGTCCAGCAGTCTCTGACGGGATTTTTACAAAGCCTTCCGCAAAATATTACGGCAAGCCTGTCGGCCGTGTTCGGCGTCGTTACGAATATCACGCTTGTCGTGATCACCGTTCCGTTCATTTTGTTTTATATGCTGAAGGACGGCCGGCGGTTTCCGCTCTTGGCGGTTAAAATCCTGCCTACTTCCTACCGGGCGGAAGGTCGCAAAATATTTAATGACTTATATGTCACATTGGCCGCCTATTTCCAAGGACAGCTGCTGATTTGTCTCTTTGTCGGAACGGCATGCTTTATCGGATATTGGATCATCGGCCTGCAGTATGCGTTAATTCTCGGGATGGTGATCGCCGTCACCAATATCATTCCGTACCTGGGGCCGTTTCTCGGGGCGGCGCCCGCGGTGATTATCGCGTTTATGGATTCGCCGGCTAAGGCGCTGTTTGCCGTTATTGTTGTCGTTGTCGTCCAGCAGCTTGACGGGAATCTGCTTTCTCCGCTTGTCATCGGGAAACGGCTCAATACCCACCCGCTCACCATTATTCTTCTGCTTATCGGAGCGGGCAGTTTCGGCGGCATTCTCGCAATGATTCTGGCCGTGCCGGTTTACGCGGTTTTAAAAGCTTTCGTCTTAAATATCGTCCGGCTTATCAAACTTCGTCAGCGGTCAAAGCTAGAAGACAGCCGCAAGCCGAAATAAAAACGGGCACAACTCCCGATGCAGCGCATAAAATGCTGTAAAGAAAAGCGGAGGTGCGGGTATGCCTGCAATTGTGGGACCGATTTATATTATGAGTTTAGCCGGAGACGCTGCGGCGAGCTTCGGTGACGTGTTTGCCATTTCTCCCAAAGCCGTTGACCACTCAGGCGCGGGGGCAGGGGCGTTTCATTCCGGAGATTTTGTCAAAGTCACTAATAAATTCAGCAAAACGCGCTTTGAAGACATCGATGTGTTTGACGAACCTGATTGGTTTAACGCGTGACAGCCTCCTTTTAGGAGGCTGTCGCTTTTTTGTAGTATAATAGAATCAGTCTTTATAAAAGGGGAATTTTTTATGAAAATCAGAAAAGCGAATATTACCGTGCAGTCCGGAATGATCGGTGATGTATATCTGCATGAAAATAAAAAAGAACAGCATACCCTTGTAGCCGTTCCGGAACTTGAGTGGAGCACGATCATTTCCTATGAGGAAGAGAAAAAGGCGCTGGCGCAGCGGCTTTTACAATCATTCAGCAAGCTGATTGAAGAAGAACCCGCCGGAGAGCTCGCCGGCAAGATCTCCCATTGGGTGGCTGAAATGTAACGAAGCGGTTTACCGCGTCCCGTCCGGGGAGATAATTGTAAAACAAGCTGAGGAGGGACAGGCCGATGAGCGACAAAACGGTTGATCTTTATTTACAGCAGGGGATGTACGGCCCTCTGCAGACGAAACCGGATGAACGCCATTTATTTTTAGGCTCGCTGCGTGAAAGAGTCATCATTGCCCTGACGAAGGGGCAGGTGCTGCAAAAGCAGCCGTATGAAGAAGTGAAACAGGCGCTGAAAAGCCGAAAAGACGCGGTGCTCTATATAAACGGAAGGCTCCCGTATCATGCTTATTCACCATATATGAAGCTTGCCGCACTTGCCGGTGTCCGAAGCTCCGTCATATCGGATCTTCAATTCGAAACGCCGCTCGGCCTGGTTTTTGCCGCCGATTATGCCGTGAACCTTGACGGCATTTACGTACAGGATGACATTTTTCAGCGCTCACTCCTGAAATCTTAAAAGGGCAAAACACCGTTTGTCATTTTACAATGCCAATTCACTTACAAGTGGAGATAGGATATAATGGTTTTCATATGAATGGCGGGGAGGCCGGCTATGAAAAAAGCATTTATATGCATTGATTATACGAATGATTTTGCAGCAGAGAACGGGGCATTAACCTGCGGAGAACCCGCGAGACAGATTGAAGATACGATTGTCAGTTTGACGCAAGCATTTATAGAAAACGGTGATTACGTTGTCTTTGCGGTTGATTCGCATGATGCAGACGATGACTTTCATCCCGAGACACGCCTGTTTCCTCCGCATAATATCAACGGCACGGAGGGCAAAGAGCTGTACGGAAGGCTATCGCCTCTTTATGAGAAACATAAACACGCAAAAAACGTAAATTATATGGAAAAAACGAGATATTCTGCTTTTGCGGGAACGGATTTAGAGCTGAAACTGCGGGAACGGCAGATCACTGAGCTGCATCTTGCGGGCCTGTGCACGGACATCTGCGTTCTTCACACGGCGGTTGACGCCTACAACAAGGGCTTTCAGATTGTCATTCATCAAAACGCTGTGGCCAGCTTTAATCCGGAAGGGCATGAATGGGCCCTGTCCCATTTTAAGAACAGCATCGGAGCGCAAGTGGCAGAGTAAGGAAGGGGAAAACAATTTTGGTGGAGCATGGTTTTAAAGACGACAGTTTGTCTTTACATACAGATCTTTATCAAATTAATATGGCCGAAACGTACTGGAGAGACGGCATTCATGAGAAAAAAGCGATTTTTGAGCTTTTTTTCAGAAAGCTTCCCTTTGAAAACGGCTATGCGGTATTTGCGGGCTTAGAAAAAGCAATCGAATACTTGGAGAACTTCAAATTTACCGACAGCGATCTGAATTATTTAAAAACGGAATTGCACTATGCTGATGATTTCATTGAGTATTTACGGGATCTTTCTTTTACCGGATCTCTTTACAGCATGAAAGAAGGCGAGCTCGTTTTTAACAACGAACCGATTATGCGGGTCGAAGCGCCCCTGATCGAAGCCCAGCTGATTGAGACGGCTCTGCTTAACATTGTGAATTACCAAACATTAATCGCCACCAAAGCGGCCCGCATTAAAGGCGTTGTCGGTGACGAAGACGCCCTCGAATTCGGAACGCGGCGCGCCCATGAAATGGATGCGGCCATGTGGGGAGCGAGAGCGGCTTTGATCGGCGGCTTCAGCGCGACGAGTAATGTAAGAGCCGGAAAGCGTTTTAATATACCGGTATCCGGCACGCACGCTCATGCGCTCGTACAAGCGTACCGCGATGAATATACGGCATTTAAGAAATATGCGGAGACCCACAAAGACTGCGTGTTTCTCGTAGATACGTACGATACGATCCGTTCGGGCATGCCGAATGCGATTAAAGTCGCAAAGGAATTCGGCGACCGGATCAACTTCATCGGCATCCGCCTGGATAGCGGGGACTTGGCGTACCTGTCAAAAAAAGCGCGTGAAATGCTTGATGAAGCGGGTTTCACAGACGCAAAGGTCATTGCTTCAAGCGATCTTGACGAGCACACGATATTAAATCTGAAATCCCAAGGAGCGAAAATCGATACGTGGGGCATCGGCACGAAGCTGATTACCGCATACGATCAGCCGGCCCTCGGCGCGGTTTACAAGCTTGTCGCCATTGAAGAGGACGGCAAACTGACTGACACCATTAAAATTTCGTCAAACCCTGAAAAAGTGACAACGCCGGGAAGAAAGAGAGTATACCGGATTATCAACAAGCTGAATCACCACTCGGAAGGTGATTATATCGCGCTTTATGACGAGCGGGTAAATGATCAGAAACGCTTAAAAATGTTCCATCCCGTCCACACGTTCGTCAGCAAATTCGTCACTGATTTCTATGCGAAAGACTTGCATGAGCCGATTTTTGAAAACGGCGTTTTATGCTATGATAATCCCGAAATTACCGACATCCAGCAATACGTGCAGGATAACCTCAAACTTCTGTGGGAGGAATACAAACGGATCAGCAAGCCGGAAGAATATCCGGTCGATTTAAGCGAAGACTGCTGGAGCAACAAGATGCAGCGGATTCATGAAATCAAAAGCGAGCTGAAACGGGAACTTGAATAGAAGACAAAGCGGCCTTTCCTTTCTCTGGAAAGGCCTTTTTGTTGTGATAATATTTTTCACATTTAGACAAATTTCGTCAAGTTATTTGATATACTTATGTTCGAAGGCCGCATCTAAGGGGGTAAATGAATGAAGGTGTTTGTTGCGAGACAGCCTATCTTCAACAGAAACGAACAGGTTGTTGCTTATGAACTTCTTTACCGGGAGAGCGAAGAGAACCGTTATTCGGCCGCTGACGGAGATAAAGCTACGACGGATCTCATTATTAACAGCTTTATCAACATCGGAATCGAAAAGCTGACTGAGGGGAAACGCTGCTTTGTGAATTTTACAGAAAGCCTGATGTTTTCAGATCTCCCTACCTCCTTTGATCCTGACCAGCTTATTATCGAAATTCTTGAGGACATACCGATCACTCCGGCACTCATCTCAAGATGCAGACAGCTGAAGAAATTAGGATATACATTAGCACTTGATGATTTTTACGCCATCAATCCGGAAAATGAAGAGTTAGTGGAACAGCTGATGAAATATATTGATATTTTAAAAATCGACTTTTTGCAATCCTCGCGTCTGGAGCGCAAAAAAATCATTCAGACGTACAGCTGTAAAAGTCTGATTTATTTAGCGGAGAAAGTGGAGACGAGAAAAGATTATAAACAGGCGGCCATAGACGGCTTTCACCTGTTTCAAGGATATTTTTTCAGTGAACCGCGTGTCATCAGCGGAAATGATCTGACGTTTCATTTTCATTCTTACTACCAGCTTTTAAGCGAATTAAACAATGACCAGCCCAATATACAGCGCGTGACGGAATACATAGAGCGGGACGTCAGCTTATCGTATCAGATTCTGCGTTTTTTAAACGGATCGCAAACAAGGCTGAAAAAAAAGATAGACAGCATCCAGCAGGCCATCATGATGCTTGGGCTGAATGAGATTAAGCGCTTGATTTACATTCTTTCATTCAGAGATTTAACGGCGAAAAGCCACTCAAGCCAAAAAGAAATCATTAAGATTTCCTTAATCAGGGCCAAACTGTGCGAACTGCTGGCGAAAAGAACCGGAAGGCCCCAGCCCTCTTCTTACATGCTGATCGGCATGTTTTCGCTCATCGATACGCTTCTCCACAGGGAGCTGGAGGATATCATCAAAGAACTGCCTTTAATCGATGAAGTCGGACAGGCGCTGCTCGGTTATGAAAACGATTATTATAAGATGCTCGCGTTCGTCAAAGCCATTGAATGCAACAACTGGGACTGTGACGAGTGGGGAAAAGAACTGAACAAAGAAGAAGCGTATGAATGTTACTTACAGGCGATCGAATGGTGCCGGCAGCTGATCGTGGATTGAGCCGCTTTAAGCCGACCACCTGAGGGCGATGGTAAACCGGCTTTGCTCTCTGATCAGACTGACACGGATGCCGTCGGGATTATACGTCACGTCAAAGTCATTTTTGATGCCGGTCTGCTTAATGAGCCGCTTGACCGCTGCGGTGTCAGATGATTGCGCTGCGGTGAGAATACGGCGCGCAAGCTCTTTTGACGCCGACAGCCGCGCAAGGAGCAGGCGCGCATCCTCCAGCATGCCCGCAGCCTCTTTTGCGGACGCTGTCAAAATATCTGCGTGAACCGGGGCACTGGGCGCAGGATGCCGGTATGGCGCGGCGAAAACAGGACAGCATGGATACACATAATGCATACGGCGGCCTCCTTCCTGAGAAAACATTGGTTATACATGAGTATAGGCGGCGTGATAACGAGTTATGACATGCAAAAAGACCACAATGCGGGGGTTGCGGTCTTTTCGGTGTTTGTCGGTGGTTATGCGACGCTGTTCGCCCATTCTGTTTTGAAATTGCGACGGCAGGGACTATAGTCCTTGCCGGTTTGTCGGAAAACCGTTAAAAAAACAGCAGAACCGCCAGATTGGTCTGCTTCATCCTAAACGTCTGCCTTTCTGGTAGTTATATAGTCCTGTTCGCTAAATGCTCCATTCGGGACTATAGGATTACCACGGTTTGCGGTGTCACGCAGATACTTTTACACATACTTTTCGGTGAAAAATCCCGCAAAAACGTTTACACTATTAGTAACAGATCAAATACCTAGGACTCGTTCACCATACACAATTCATTGATCTTTCAAAAAAAGGAGTGTGGAAACGGTGGAAAACAAATTAGAAGAAGTAAAGCAATTATTATTCCGACTTGAAAATGATATCAGAGAAACAACCGACTCATTACGAAACATTAACAAAAGCATTGATCAGCTCGATAAATTCTCATATGCTATGAAAATTTCTTAAAAAGACTTGGAAACAAGTCTTTTTTTTGTGCATTTGTTATACAATTAATGGATAAAGTATTATATGATTGTTAAAAAACAATAAACATGCTGTATTTGAACAAAAGGGTTTAGTAAAATAAAGTGAGGGATTCATATAGCTAAGAAATTAACTCTAGAAGCAGAAGATGTAAAGGACACAATAAACCATATTCTCAAAAAAAATGATGTGAATAAAGAAGTAAGTAAACATGTTTTGAATTTTGCTGATACAAAAAACAACTTTCCATTTGCTGAGTTAGCTTTAGATCATTATTTGGCTTTTGGAGGGAATGATTTTGAAGAAATACTAGATTTAGGAGCAGGGATTGAACTGCTTATCTTAGCGGCTGATATTTTTGATGACATACAAGATAAGGATCGTCCAAATGCAGAATGGATGAAAATGGATCAGGCTGTATCTTTAAATATTGCAACCTTAATTTATACAATAGCTCTCCAAGTGATATCATCTCGAGATCCGGAAGGGTTATTACTCAAGACAGCTCTAAAATATACAGTTCAAGCTATGGAAGGACAACACATTGATTTGGTTGATAATACTTTAACTGAAAATCAATGCATTGAAATGATTAAGAAAAAGTCAGGGGCTTTGACAGCTTTAGCAAGTATGCTGGGTGCTGTACTTGCAACTAAACGTTATCAATCAGATGTGGAGCAGTATGCTTTCTATATAGGGGTTGCAGCTCAATTAAAAAATGATTTATTTGAGATAATGTATGTGAATAATACGGAAACCTTTTTCAAAAAGACAAATTTGGCAATTCAGTTCTTAGAGAAAAAATTCAACACAGTATCCACAGAATTGTTAAACAACAACTTTCAACAATCAGAGTTAAAACGGCTTCTCTTAGAATCTGGTGTTATCCATTATATGTCAGTTATGATTAATGTATATAATTTGAAAGTGAAAAATGGACTCGAAAATTTAAATTTGACTTTAGAGAACAAAAACTATTTAATTAAAAAAATTTGCGAGAATGAGAAGGTGGATAAAAATGCAGGAAATAGTAAATTATTTAGTTCGTAATCCCGAAATTGTTCAAAAATTGAGAAGAGAAGAAGTCAGTATCATAGGTTTAGATAAAGAAGAGGTGAAAGGGGTATTGCTTGGATTTGATCAATTAATCTCAATGAGTTCAAAAGACGAGATATATTGGAAACCGTCATGAAACAGGGGTAAATATGAAGTTATCTAAAAATACGTATTCCATTTTATTAATTTTACTCAGCTTGTCTTATATTTTCTATTTAACTTATATAAATGTAAATAATTTATTTGTAGGAGCCACCGCAAATGTTAATAACAAGAATCAAATAGAGATTACCAAAGTATCAGATTACACAATGGCTTATTATGCTGGTGTTAAAAAAGGTGACATTGTAATTAAAATTAATCAGAATAAGAGCGTTGAACCAAAAGATTTAAAACAAAATACATTGAAAAACGTAAGATCTATGACAGTTGAAAGATCTGGTGAAATAGTTGATCTCAAAAATTTAAGTTTATTAAGTGAAGACAACTTATTTGTCTATTTAATACCTGTTATTTTTTTCTTTGTATGCCTTAGTTGTATTATCCTTATTTTAAAAATTAATAAGGAGCAAGATTCAGTTTCAGCTTTTATATTGATCATCTTTTTACTCACTACTGGTATAGCATATGTAAGTGCGGGAGGTTCATCAAAAGGAGATATAATAAGCCGATACGTAAATGTCATAACTTTAATATCCGTACCGGTAAATTATCTCTTGTTTATTTACCAATATATCAAAGAATTTGGATACAAGATTTTTAACGGGAAAGTTTTTGTTGCTTTATATACAGTCCCTGTTATTAATATAATACTAGAGTTTTTTAGGCATTGCTTTGAAAGAGGAGTAGTGGGGAAAGTTAATTTAGTATCAATATCTCTCCTTTATTTAATAGCTTTATTTTTCATTACTGTAGGTTTAATAAAGTACAAAAAAACAGAGCAAGCAAATATTCTTAAGACTTTTCTTTTAATTAATATTTTTGCTTTCTCACCATTTGTATTTTTGTATGTGGCACCCTACATCATTTTTAATGACTATTATGTTTCTTCTTTTTTAGTTGCGCCTTTTCTTTTATTAATTCCTTTTTCTTTAGTTTATCAATTTATGACTAATAAAATCTATGAAATTGATTTTATTATTGGGCGGTTGAAATATTATAGTCTTTTAGCTGTCACTCCTACTTTACTTATTATTACAATTTATGATCTTGTACAAGATCCAAACTCAGAGTTTTATACGTTTAAACTAACTTTGCTGACATATATTATTATGTTGGCTGTGTTTTATTCAAAAGAGATCTTAGATTTTCGTTTCCGTTTAAAGCGTTTTTCTGAAAAACATAATTATCAGGACAGCATATTCAAGTTTACTCAAATAATTAAAGGAGCTTCATCCTTAAAGCAAGTATTCACTGAACTTGAATCTACTCTACTTGAAGTTTTGATGGTTAGTAAAGTATGTGTTTTAGAGGTAGAAGGAGACTTAAATGTAAGGTATTTTTTTAATGATAATGAGAAAAAATTATGGGAGCCGTATTCTCATCAATTAGCTGAAACGACAAGCGAAATTGGCAAGATAGTTCAGGTGGATAAAGGGTTTTTAATGAAAATAGGGGAACGGGGCACTAAATCATACATTGTACTGTGTTTATCATTTATGAATACTCCGAAACTAACTTGGGATGAGATTTCTTGGTTAAAAACCTTATCATTCTACACCAGTATTACGATGGAGAATGTGCTTAAAATCGAAGAACTTATGAATCATCTCGAAGATTTAAAGAAACAAGAGACAAACCCGGTCTGGCTCAAAAAGCTGATGTTTACGATCGAGGAAAAGCAGCGTTCGGATTTGGCCCGTGATCTGCATGATTCGGTGCTGCAGGATTTAATTTCTTTGAAGCGCCAGTGTGAGCTGTTTCTGGCCGATTTTAAGAAAGAGGAGCCTTGCCAGTTAGAGGTGCAGGACAAGCTTCATCAGATGAATGAGCAGATGTCGGATGTCATTTTGATGACCCGGGAGACGTGCCATGAGCTGCGTCCTCAGCTGCTGTATGATTTGGGTCTGGTCAAGGCGGTATCCAAGCTTGCCGCGCAGCAGCAGGAGCGTGCGCCGTTTCATATCCGTCTGAATACGGGCCGGTTTACGGCGGCGCTGGATTTGGATACGCAGCTGAATTTGTACCGCATTATTCAGGAATTTCTTTCGAACGCCATGAAGCATTCACAGGCGAATGAGGTGCTGATTATGCTGATCAGCATTCAAAATAAAGTGATTCTGCATTATGAAGACGACGGTGTCGGCTGCAATCAGGAAAAAGGCGGCGGCCAGTCGATGAGCATGGGTCTTTCGGGTATTAAGGAGCGCGTCCGTGCGCTTGACGGACGGATGAAAATCGACACAAGTGAAGGAAACGGTTTTAAAGTAGATATTGAAATGGAATTGTAACCAATTTATCACCAAATCGACTTGGCAGAAGCCAAGTCTTTTTAATAAAATGGAAATGAGTGAGTAAAAGGGAGGAAACCATGAAAAAGATACTAGTGATTGATGATCATCCGGCTGTCATGGAGGGCACCAAGACGATTCTGGAAACGGACACGAATCTTTCTGTCGATTGCCTCAGTCCTGATGCCAGTGAACAATTCGTTCTCCGGCATGATTTTTCAGCTTACGATCTCATATTAATGGATTTAAATCTGGGTGATGACATCAGCGGCATAGAGCTTTCCAAGAAAATCTTAAAAGAGAATCCTCTCTGTAAAATCATTGTCTACACAGGCTATGAGGTTGAAGATTATTTTGAAGAATCCATCCGCGCGGGCCTGCATGGCGCCATCAGCAAAACTGAATCTAAAGAGAAAATCATGCAATACATATATCACGTGCTCAACGGACAGATTTTAGTTGATTTCTCCTATTTCAAACAGCTGATGACCCAGCAAAAAACAAAAACGTCTTCTTCCCCTCAAAGTGAGCAGGATCGGTTAACCCCGAGAGAGCGCCATATTCTCCAAGAGGTCGAAAAAGGTTTGACCAATCAGGAAATCGCAGATGCGCTTCACTTAAGCAAGCGGTCGATTGAATACAGCCTGACATCCATTTTTAACAAGCTGAATGTCGGCTCCCGCACTGAAGCGGTGCTGATCGCCAAGTCAGATAACGTACTATAAATCTTGAAGGGAGAATGACCTATGAATCTGAACAATACATTGCTCGGCGCACTCGGTATTGAAATCACTGAAAACACGCCGGAGAGATGCGTGGCGGTGATGCCGGTGGATAAGAGGACGGTGCAGCCTTTCGGATATCTGCATGGTGGCGCGTCAGCAGCGCTGGCAGAGACTGTTGCTAGTGTCGGGGCCCAGCATTTTATCGACCGGTCGAACCAGGCGTGTGTCGGGCTTGAGATTAATGCCAATCATTTAAAATCTGTGAAAGAGGGCGGAACGGTCACGGCAATAGCGGAACCCGTTCACACAGGCAGGGCAACCATTGTGTACGGGATTAACATTTTCGATGAACAGGAAAGGCTGATCTGTGTTTCCCGCTGCACGCTGGCTGTTATAACAAAATAAACAAACAGCCGGAACCCTGAATCGTCCGGCTGTTTGTTTTTACAAATATGAATCTTCTTTTCGTTTGATCACAAAGTTTCTGATCCCTTTGTAATCATCCTGAACGCTTCTTTTATCAAGCGCCGCTCCCGAATTGTACGCGGCCCTGCATATGAGGTGCGCTCCGACCGGCGCCGTCAGCAGGATAAAAATGATGCCGAGCAGTATTTTTACAGAAATTTCTCCGGTCAGCATCCACAAGTAGCCTAACACCCCGAGCAATACCAAATTAACGCCGAGTGTCGAGCCTTTTGAAGAGGCGTGGGCGCGCGTATACACATCAGGAAGCCTGAGTGTGCCGAAAGACGCGACCAGGCAGATCAGCGATCCCATCAGAATACAAACGGCGACGGCCCATTTAACGATTTCGATCATTTTCGATAATCTCTCCTTTCTCCAAAAACTTAGCAAAGGCAATCGTGCCGATAAACGATAAAATGCCGAGCAGCAGAATGATGTCCAAAAAGGCCGATGTGTTTAAGAGAATGGATACAAGCGCGGTCATGGCAATCAGATTAATGCCGATCCCATCAAGCGCGACGACCCGGTCCGGTATCGTAGGCCCTTTTATGACGCGAATGACGTACAGAAGAGTCGAAACCGCCATAATGCCAAGTGATAATTGCAGAATAAACGTAAACATCAGCGGCTCACCTCCTGAATGGCTTTCTCAAAAGAGACGCGGATGTCATGGATCGCTTTCTCCGCATCTTCAATGTCCATAGCGTGTATATAGAGAATCGACCGGTCATCGGAGATATCCATCACGAGCGTACCCGGTGTTAAAGTGATTAACAGCGAGAGCAGCGTGATCTCCCAATCCTCCGTCAATTCCGTCTTAAACGCGAAAATGCCCGGGCGGATGTTCAGTTTCGGCGATATAACGGTTTTCAGCACGCTGACATTGGCCAAATATAATTCCTTTATAAAGATCAGCGCCAGTTTGATGACTGACCATATTTTCCAAATGTAAAACGGCCGCGAGAAGAAGCGCCGGAAAAAAAACAGCGCCGCCAAGCCCGCGATAAATCCGGTCATAAAACCCGCCGCGCTGAGGCTGTTTGTGAGAAACATCCAGCAAACAGCGAGAAGAACATTTAATAATAGTTGAAAAGCCATGCCATCTACTCCTTCAAAACAGCTTCAATGTATTTTTCCGGATTCAGCAGATTCTCAGCCGTCTGATTGACATACGGTGAAACCCATTCGGTTCCGAGCCCGAACAAAAGCGACAAAAGGAGAAAAGCGGCTGCCGGATAAAGAAGTCCTTTTGCGGACCGTCCGCCTGCGCCGGGGACTTCTTTTTCTTCTCCCCAAAAAGCCGTCGTAAAAACCTTCAGCACGGAATAGAGCACAAGCAGGCTGGATAAGAGAATCAATACGGAAAACAAAGTTTCCCCCTTATCGAACCCGCCTTCCGCGATCTTCAGCTTGCCCACAAATCCGCTGAACGGCGGGATGCCGGCCAGAGATATGGCTGAAATAAAGAACATCCATCCCAAAACGGGATAACGGGTGATCAGTCCGCCCATTTTATGCAGGCTGGCAGTGCCCGTCAATGCGATAAGCGTGCCGGCGAGCATGAAAAGCGCTCCTTTAATCAGCATATCGTGAATCAAGTAATAAACCGCTCCTTGAATGGAGGCCGGCGTGTTCATGGCAATGCCGAACAAAATCACGCCGACGGCTGTAATAATATTGTAGATGACGATTTTCATGACATCCGAAAAGGCGATAGATCCGATTACGCCGAATAACACCGTCAGCATCGCAAGCCACATCATCAATTGGTGGGTAAAGCCCGTATCGTGAATAAAGATCAGGGTGAATACTCTTAAAATGGCGTACAGGCCGACTTTCGTCAAAAGAGACCCGAATAAGGCCGAAATCGCAGCCGGCGGGGCGTAATAAGAGCCCGGCATCCAGAAATACAGCGGGAATATCCCGCCCTTTAAACCGAAAACGACGAGAAGAAGGACGCCGATGACGGTTATCAGCCCGGTCTGGCCCGATTCACTTATTTTTACGCTTAGATCAGCCATATTCAGCGTGCCCGTCACCGCATATAAGTAACCGACGCCGATGACAAAAAACGCGGATGACACAATGTTAAACACGATATACTTCAATGATTCTCTTAATTGAATTTTCGTTCCGCCAAGCACGATCAGCATGTAGGACGCGATAAGCAGAAGCTCAAAAAAGACGTACATGTTGAACAGGTCACCCGTCAAAAACGCTCCGCTTACGCCGGCCAGAAGAAACTGCACCCCTGAATAATAGAAAGCGCGCTCCCTTTTTTCTCCGATGGAGCGGAAGGAGTACAGGGTGACGAGCAGCCCGATTATGGCGGTTGTCAAAACAAGCAGTGCGGCAAGCTGATCCGCGGCGAGCACAATGCCGTACGGCGCTTTCCAGCCGCCGAGTGTCAGCGTCTGAATCCCGTGTGTGAAAACCGTCTGAACGAGAGCGGCGCTGATGACGATGGAGACACAGGAAGCGGCAGTGCTGAATATCCTCAGCATCACGTGTCTGTTCATAAAAATCAGCAGCACTGCGGCAAGCAGCGGCACCAGAATAGGCAATATCACAAAGTTATTCATGTTGATCATTTCCCCTCATTCGATCCATATCGTCCGTTTTCAGTTCCTGATAGGCGCGAAACGCCATCACAAGCAGGAAGGACGTGACGCCGAACGAAATAACGATCGCCGTCAGTATGAGTGCCTGCGGCAGCGGATCGACAAACGACGTGCTTTTTCCGCCCAGTATGGGAGGAGCGCCTTTTTTCAGTCCGCCCATGGTCAGGAGCAGCAAATGGACGCCGTGGCTTAATAGCGCGGTGCCGATAATCACGCGCAGCAGACTTTTAGAAAGCAGCAGGTAGGTTGCCGCCATAAACAAAATACCGGCAATGACAGACATTAAGATTTCCATTATTCTTCCTCTCCAATCGTTTGAATAATGGTCATCGTCACGCCGACAACAACGAGATACACACCTAAATCAAACAAAGTGGCCGTCGCAAGCTCCGTATTCCCAAGCACCGGGAGATGAAAATGGCCGAATGTATGGGTGAGAAAGGGTGCTCCGAATAAGAACGAACCTGCACCCGTTGCAATCGCGATAAGCAGACCCGCGCCCGCCACATAAATAAAATTGACGGGCAAAATCGATTTGACGGTTTTTAAATCAAAGGCCAAAAGCAACAGCACGATGGCCGAAGACGTAATCAGTCCGCCGACAAATCCTCCGCCGGGAGCGTTATGTCCCGATAAAAATAAATAGAAAGAGAAAAGCAGAATGATAAAAGATACAAGCTTCGTTGCCGTCTGAAGGATGATGTCGTTTGTGTTTTGCTGTCTCAACGCTCTTCTCCCTCCTCTTTTACTTTCGTTCTGATCATGCCGTAAATCCCGAGTGCGGCAATCGACAGCACCGTGATTTCAAACATCGTATCAAATCCTCTGAAATCAACGAGGATGACGTTGACGATATTGTTTCCTCCCCCGAGCTTATGGCTGTAAGCGGTGAAAAAGGAGGAGATGCTGTCTTTTGTTTTTTCGCTGGAAGACGCGATTCCGAGCATTGTCACGATGACGCCGACACCGAGAGAAATGATAAAATTCGTCATCCGGAATGTTCTTGTCTTCTTTTTCCGCCGCATTTTCGGCAGATGGTAAAAACAAAGAAGAAACAAGGCGACGGATATCGTCTCAATGACGAGCTGCGTGAGCGCCAGATCGGGCGCTCTGAAAATCACGAAAAACAGCGCGAGTGTGTACCCGACAACACCGAGTGAGATAATGGCCGTCAGCCGCGATTTGGCGAACACAGTCGCAATCGTTGCGCTCACCATAACGAGGGACAGCACGATTTCATAAAGGCCGATTTCAGCCATGCCTTTCGCTGTCATGGAAAAGCCGCCTTTTGTGACGAACGCCGTTCCGATGAGAATGATAAACGCCGCAAAGATATACAGCAGATAATCCCGCAAAAATCCGGTCATATAAGATGACGTCAGCTGGTAAGATCTTTTTTCCATACTGCCCGTCACCGCATCGTAAAGCTTGTTCAGCGTCAGTTTTTTCGGAAACAGACCGTACAAACGCTCCCATTTAGACAGCGTTACGTAACCGATCGTGCCGACAATGATGATGCCGAGGGTCATCATTACTTCAGCCGTCACCCCGTGCCACTGGGAAATATGGACATGGAATGTATCTCCGCCGGTTAACAGAGCCGGAAAAATGGAGTTCATCGCCGGTTCAATCAGGCTGTAAGACAAAACGTTCGGTGCAAAAAACAGACTGACGGCGCAAGCGGCAAGAATCACCGGCGAAATCAGCATGCCGAGCGGAGCTTCATGCGGCGTCTTTTCAAGCTGATCAGGTTTGCGCGCGCCGCTGAACGTTCTGAAAAACAGCTTCATGCTGTAGATGAAAGTGAAGACGCTCCCGATCCACGCGAGAACGGGGAACAGCACGCCCCACGTATCCAGGCTGAAAATATCTGCATGAGCAATCCGCAGCATACTTGTAAAGAACATTTCTTTACTTAAAAAGCCATTAAACGGAGGGAGGCCGGCCATGGAAAACGTTCCGATCAGTGAAACGGTGAACGTTACCGGCATAAGCGCCATCAGTCCGCCGAGCCTGCGGATGTCCCGTGTTCCCGTTTCATGGTCGATAATGCCGACCGCCATAAATAAACTTCCTTTAAAAGTAGCATGGTTAATTAAGTGAAACACAGCCGCGGTGACAGCCGCCGTAAAATACTCTGAATGCTGGTAATGAAGCGCGGCGGCTCCTGCGCCGAGCATCGATACAATCATACCGAGCTGGCTGACTGTGGAAAATGCCAGAATCGCTTTTAAATCGGTTTGTTTCATCGCATTAAAGGAAGCCCATACCATCGTGATCAGACCGACTGAGGCAACCGTCCAAAACCAGACGGGTGAAAATGCAAAAACCGGACTGAATCTGGCAATCAGATAAATGCCCGCTTTCACCATTGTAGCCGAGTGCAGATAGGCGCTGACAGGAGTCGGCGCCTCCATGGCATCAGGCAGCCAGATATAAAACGGAAACTGCGCTGATTTCGTAAAGGCCCCCAATAACAGGAGAACCATCGCCGGAATAAAGAACGGATGGCCTGCGATAATATGCACCTGGTTGACCATTTCCCTGATACTGAAAGAATCCGTCATCAGATACAGCAGGATAAAGCCGCCAAGCATGCACAGCCCGCCGCCGACGGTAATCAGCAGTGACTTTTCCGCCCCGTAGCGTGATTTCTTCCGCTTATGCCAATACCCGATTAATAAGAAGGATGACAGGCTTGTCAGCTCCCAGAACATATAAAGCACGATGACGTTATCGACGAGGACAACGCCGAGCATCGCGCCCATAAACATCAGCAGGTACACATAAAAGGGGCCGAGCTTTTCTTTGTCCTTCGATAAGTAAAAAATACTGTAAAGCGTCACCAAAGAGCCGATGCCCGTAATCAATAAAGCGAATAACAGCCCGAGTCCGTCAATATAAACGGTATAGTTAATACCGAGGGACGGAATCCATTCGGCCGCATACCGGACGGTTTCCCCAGCCATTGTGACAGGGAGCTTGCTGATAAAGTAAACAAACAGCACAACGGGCACTATCAGCACAAACCAGCCTGTATGGACTTGTTTTACCCGTTTATAAAGAAAGGGAACGATAAATGCAAATAAAAAAGGCGCCAAAATCGCGAAATGTAACAGCTGCAACAGAAGACCTCCTTTGCTTGTTTTTTCATCAAGCAACTGCTTTATGTAAGAGTGAATCAATCAATTCACGGTCATAGGACCCAGTACAAATTATATCGCACTTTTTTTTACCCTGCTACGGCATAATGTATTCCTCTCTGTGTTTTTGTGGTCTTTTGAACCCAAAATAAATTTATCAAATATCCTGATCTTTGTATATACATTTATCTTTCAGATCAAGCTTTTAAAAAAGGAGCTGGTCAGATGAAGAGAAAGGCGGCGGCCTGTATTGGAATATTTTGTTCTATTATTGCAGGAACATTCATAGCGGACGATTTCTGCAAAACGCGGCAGCAGACGGAGGCAGATAATTGGGAGCGTTTTTTTCTCGGTGCGGAATACGCAGAAGACAAGCTGAGTGCGGCTGAATCAATGCAAACACCGTTTCAGCCGCGTGAGTATATCAGAATCGTATATAGATGAAAAGAGTTCCGGCACCAGGGTGCGGAACTCTTTTTTTTGTGGCAATCAGCGTTTTCCTTTAATGTAAGGGATGCCGTTGGCTTTAGGCGCATCCGCGCGGCCGATGAAGCCGGCAAGCGCGAGAATGGTCAGAATGTAAGGAGCCATCAGCATGTATACATTCGGAATGTCTTTGAACAGGGGCAAAAGCGAGCCGATAATGCTCAAACTCTGCGCAAATCCGAAGAACAGCGCAGCCCCGAGCGCGCCGATCGGATGCCATTTGCCGAAAACCAGCGCGGCAAGAGCGATAAAGCCTTGCCCGGAAATGGTGGAGTGCGTGAAATCAAGCGCGATCGTGGAAGCATATACACCGCCGCCGAGCCCGCCGAACAGCCCGCTGATCATGACGCCGATATAGCGCATGCCGAACACGTTGATTCCCATCGTATCGGCCGCCATCGGATGTTCCCCGACAGAACGGATGCGGAGGCCGAACGGCGTTTTGAATAAAATAAACCAGGAAACAAAGGCCAGTACGATGGCTAAAATCGACGTATAATATACGTCGGAAAAGAAAATCTTTCCTAAAACCGGAATATCGCTTAACCCGGGAATGTTCGTTTTGTAAAAGGGCTCCGGGATTTTATCAGTCTGCGCCTTTCCGTAGATCAGCTTGACGATAAACAGTGTCGCTCCTAACGCGAGCATATTGATCGCCACACCGGTTACCGTCTGATCGGCGCGGAAAGAAACCGCGGCGGCCGCGTGGATCAGTGAGAACAGTCCGCCGGCAATCATAGCCGCAGCCAAGGCGAGCCACGGAGCGGCGGCGCCAAGCTCGCGTCCGAAAAATAAGTTGAACATGACGCTTGTAAAGGCGCCGATAATCATCAGTCCTTCAAGACCGATGTTGACAACTCCCGATCTTTCAGAAAACACGCCGCCGAGAGCGGTTAAAATAAGCGGAGCCGCATATACGAGTGTTGCCGGGACAATAATGGATAAAATCTGCAGGAAGTCCACTTACTTCGCCCCCTTTTTCTTCAATTTATCAAGGATGAGACGGATGGCGTAGCTTGATGCCACAAACAAAATAATAATGGCAATGACGATGTCAACGACTTCAGAAGGCACCCCGGATTCAATCGGCATATTTAATGCCCCGACTTTAAGGCCGCCGAGAAGACATGCCGCCAGAACAACGCCGATTGCCGTGCTGCCGCCGAGAAGCGCAACCGCAATGCCGTCGAAGCCGACGCCGGTAAAGGCGCCCTTAACCGCCGCGTATTGAAAGGTTCCGAGTCCTTCCATCGCGCCGGCAAGCCCCGCGAAGGCGCCGGAAATCATCATGGCGTACATCATATTTTTTCTGACGCTCATTCCGGCGTATTGTGCGGCGTGCTGGTTAAAGCCGACAGCCCGGAATTCAAATCCGCTTTTTGTTTTATGAATGATAAACCACATGAGGACTGCCGCAAACAGAGCGATCAGAATGCCCCAGTGAAGGCGGGAGTAATCTGTCAGCTGCTCTAAAAACGGCGAGCGGAGCGACGCGCTTTCATGAATTTTGTCTGTTTTGTCCCGGTGGTCCGTCATGACATCGGAAATGAGATAATTGGTTAAATGAAGAGCGATATAATTCATCATGATCGTGACAATCACTTCGTGGACAAAAAAACGGGCTTTTAAAAATCCGGGAATCAGGCCCCAAATGCCGCCCGCAGCCGCAGCCGCCAATAACGAAAGCGGAAGGTGGATGTAAGCGGGGGCGTCAAAGGAAGCGCCGACCCACACCGCAGCGGTCCAGCCGACAAGGAGCTGTCCTTCAACCCCGATATTAAACAGGCCGGTCCGAAATGCGAATGCCACGGCCAATCCGGACAAAATATATGGCGTAATCTGGCGGATCGATTCCCCGATGTAATACACTTCTCCGAAAATGCCGCTCCAAAGAGCCGAATACCCGCTTACGACATTGTAGCCGCTGGCGAGCATGATGACCGCACCCGCAGCTAACCCAAGGATGATCGCAATCAGCGGCACAGCCAGATGAGAAAGTCGATTAATCATGTGTTTTCCCCGCCTCCATTTGCTTACTTCCCGCCATTAAAAGTCCGAGCTCCTGCTCGTTTGTTTCAAGCGGATTGACGTTTGCGATGATGCTGCCTTCAAAGATGACGGCGATGCGATCGCTGAGATTCATTATTTCATCAAGTTCAAAAGATAACAGAAGCACCGCTTTACCGGCGTCACGCTGCTCAATGATCTTTTTATGGACGAATTCAATCGCGCCGACATCGAGTCCCCGCGTCGGCTGGGCCGCAATTAAAAGATCCGGATTTCTGTCCACTTCCCGGCCGATAATGGCCTTTTGCTGATTCCCCCCGGAGAGAGCGCGCGCAGGCGTATATTCATCAGGTGTTCTGACGTCGTATTCTTCAATCAGGCTTCGCGCTTTGTCATAAATCGTGTGTTTATTTAATATGCCGAAAGAAGAGTAGGGCTTTTGGTAATAACTTTGCAGCACGATATTTTCTCCGATCGGAAAATCAAGGACGAGCCCGTGTTTATGCCTGTCCTGCGGAATATGCCCGATGCCGGCTTCAGTGACTTTCCTGGGCGGCATGTTTTGCAGCTGTTTGCCGTTTAACGTGATCGTGCCGGCATTCGTTTTTCTGAGACCTGTAATGGCTTCAATTAATTCAGACTGGCCGTTTCCGTCAACGCCCGCAATGCCGACGATTTCACCGGCTCTGACTGAGAGGGAGAGCTGTTTGACCGCCTCAACGCCGCGCGCGTCCTTAACCGTTACATCAGAAAGTGAAAGCACTTCTTGTTTCGGATCGGCCGCTTGTTTATCCGTCTTGAATGACACTTCGCGTCCGACCATAAGGCTTGCCAGTTCATCTTGATCCGTATGTGCGACATCGAGTGTTGTAATGCCTTTTCCTTTCCGGATGATGGTGACACGGTCGCAGACTTCCATAATCTCTTTTAATTTGTGGGTGATGAGGATGATTGATTTTCCTTCATTGACAAGATTTTTCATAATCTGAATCAGTTCTTGAATTTCGTGCGGGGTCAGCACCGCGGTCGGCTCGTCAAAAATGAGAATGTCGGCGCCCCGGTAGAGGGTCTTTAATATTTCCGCCCGCTGCTGCATACCGACGGAAATATCGGCAACTTTGGCTTCAGGATCAATGTGCAGGCCGTAACGGTCGGAAATATCGCGCACGTCCCGGGCGGCGCGCTGTCTGTCAATTCGGCCGAAAGTTTTCGGCTCTTTTCCGAGAATGATATTTTCTGAGACGGTAAAGGTATCCACAAGCATAAAATGCTGGTGCACCATCCCGATGCCGAGATCGTTGGCTTTGTTCGGGCTGTTGATGTGAACGCGTTCGCCCCGCACCCGGATCTCGCCTTTTTCCGGCTGATACAGGCCGAATAAAACGTTCATGAGTGTCGATTTTCCGGCGCCGTTTTCACCGAGAAGGGCGTGTATTTCGCCTTTTTTCACTTGAAGCGTGACGTCATCATTGGCGACGATTCCGGGAAACTCCTTGCGTATATTAAGCATTTCAATGATATAATCCACCGATTTGACGCTCCTTTTCAGAGATACTTTGATGAGAAAGAGCTTGGCAAAAGAAAAGCTGCAAGAGATGCAGCTTTTCCTTCACCGCTCTTTTCATAAAAGAGAGGGGATAAGCACGGAAGTCTCCTTATCCCCTGGTTCTTACTCAGCCTTGAAGGATTTCAATTCTTTTTCAGTTGAAGGGATCTCGAGTCCGTCCGCGATTTTCTTCTTCCAATCGTCTGTTGCTTTGATGACATCGTCAGAAAGGTTCTCCTTGTGATCCGAGATGCCGACTGCATCTTGCGCCAAACCGTATGTTAATGTTTTGCCGCCCGGGAATTTCCCGTCACTTGCTTTTTTCGTTAAGTCCTCTACGGCTGTATCCACTTTTTTGACCATTGATGTCAGAGTGACATTGTCTTTTGTGCCTTTGACTTGGCCTTCCGCGTACTGGTCTTTATCAACACCGATAACCCATACGTTCCGCTTCGGATCTTCTTTTTTCAGATTTTTCGCTTCTGTGAAGACGCCCGTTCCCGTTGCGCCGGCCGCGTGATAAATGACGTCAACGCCTGATTTGTACATGCTTTCAGCCGTCGCCTTACCGACATCGGCTTTGTCAAATCCGCCCGCATATTTCACTTCGACGGTCGCTTTCGGATTTGCGGCTTGTACACCCGCGCGGAAGCCGATTTCGAATTTTTTGATCAATTCAGACTCCATTCCGCCCACGAATCCGACTTTTCCCGTTTTGCTCGATAGCGCAGCAGCCGCTCCCACGAGGAATGAACCTTCCTGCTCTTTAAATGTAAGGCTCGCCACGTTGTCTTTTTTGACAACGGCGTCAATGATCGCAAAATTGGTGTCTTTGCGCTGATCGGCGATTTCGCTGATGGAATCCTGCATCAGATACCCGACGCCGTAAATCAGGTCAAAGTGTTCCCGCGCTAATTTATTTAAGTTCGTTGTATAATCTGCATCTGATTTTGATTGAAGATAGTCAAAACCGCTTTTGCCTTTTGTAAGCCCGTTGTCTTTTCCGAATGCCTGAATACCTTCCCAGGCGGACTGGTTAAATGATTTGTCATCGACACCGCCGATATCTGTTACCATGCCGACGGTAAAGTTTTTGCTGCCGGAGCCGTTTGCTTTGTCACTTGAACCGCATGCGCTTAATATGGTTCCGGCCGCCGCGATGAGCGCCATCGCCATTCCGATTTTGCGTTTTTTCAAAGATATAACCCCCCTGTAAAATATGGCTGTGCCGTTCAATTCAGACTTGAGTCCCCGTACCGGATGCAGAATCGAAAAAACTTTCTGATAATAATGATGAGACGTCTCTCTTTTTCCCGCCTTGAGCGGCTGTCTCTTCCGGGTTCGGGACTTATGACTTATCTGAAAAGATCTGCTAACCAATCATAATTTATCATTTTACCCGCCATAAATAAATAGAAATTTGCTTATTTTTTAAAAAATATAAATTTTATGAATCGGCTTCCTCATCTGGATAAAACAGAGGAGGATCAGCCGGGTCATTATCCTTATATAGCATACAAAAAAGGAATCTCAATCCTTTTGTCACGGGATATGACAGTAAAAAAGCACCGTTCACAGCGGAACGGCGCTTTTTGACATTATAAATATTGTTTGATGCTGCTGACATTGCCGGTGTTGATATGATATTGGAAGACGGGTCTGCCGATCGTGCCGTACGCCATCTCTACATTCAGCACTTGTATGTCTTCCAGAAATTTAAGGTATTTCCGGATGGAGACTTGCGAGATTTCAGTATGCTTGGCGAGATCTTCCGTGGTAAAAGAGCCGTCACCGAAAGATTCAATGCTCGCCCAGATGAGTTTAAGCGTGCTTTTTGTCAATCCCTTCGGAAGGTGAACCTTTTCCGCCGCTTCTTTCTTTTGAAAAAGCTCGGCATCCAATTCTTTCTGTGTCATGCTTCTGTGTGATTGATAAACTTTCTGCTTGCGTCTGTAGTCGGAAAGAGCGGTTTGAAAGCGGTCAAATTCAAATGGTTTGATTAAATAATCGACGGCGCCGTACCGAAGCGTTTTTTTGATGACGTCCAGCTCGCTTGCGGCCGAAATGACGATGACATCAACCGATTCATTTTGTTTGCGGATTTCCGTTAAAAGCTCAAGCCCGTTTTTTCCCGGCATGTAAATGTCAAGAAGGATGAGATCGATATGATGCTCGCTCAGCACGTGCAGCGCGCTTTGAAAGGATGATGCGATCCCTTTCAGCTGAAATCCTTCAATCTGGCTGAGATAGCGTTTATTTAATTCACCCACCATGGGGTCGTCTTCAACTATGAGTACATTAATCATCATTTTCCTCCTTCGGTTCATACGGAATGCGAAGACTGAAAGTCGTTCCTTCATTCTTTTCACTTGTCACAATCATATGGCCTTTTAAATTTTCTGTTGCCTGCTGGGTGAAATAGAGGCCGAACCCCCGGTTTGTCCCTTTCGTGGAATAACCTTGTTCAAAAATACGGGCTTGGTCTGCCGCAGACATTCCGGCTCCCGTGTCCGTAATCTCTATATCAAGCTGGCGATCCTGAAACCGCATCGAGCACGTAATGTTTTTTTTCGGCATCTGCGCCACCGCGTCGAGCGCGTTGTTTAACAGGTTTCCGATAATCGTAATGAGCTCATGGATGACGGCCGGATCCGCCGCATTCGGGATCAGGCTGCCGAGCTGAATGTCCAGATCAGCGCCCTGTTCGCGTATGTAGCTTTGTTTTCCTAGAAGAAACCCTGCGAGAACCGGACTTTTGACATCACTTATAATCTCGCTTGTTTCCGTCTTCTGCTGAATGGCAATGTCTTTAATGTAAGTGCCGAGATCATCGTATTCTTTTAACTGGACAAGCCCTAAAATAACATGAAGCTTATTCATGAATTCATGAGACTGGGCTCTTAATGCGTTTGCATACATTTTAACACCGGACAGCTGTTCTGCTAAATGTTTGACCTCCGTTTTGTCCCTGAAAGTGGCGATCGCTCCGACGGTTTGTCCTTTCAGATGAATCGGAACCTCATTAAAGACCAGCTCAAGCCCGTTAATGCGGATATCCCTGTCCTGAAGCGGTTTTTTCGTTTCAATCACTTGTTTCAGCCGGCTTTTCGGGAGAATATCGTTCACATCTTGATCGACCGGATTAGTCGGAATACCCATTTTAATAAAAAGCCGTTTCGCTTCCGCATTGGCGAGCTTGATTTTTCCCCGCGCGTCAACCGCCAGAATGCCTTCCTTCGTTGATTCGAGCATGGCGCTCCGCTCTTCCAGGAGGGTGGCGATTTCATAAGGCTCAAGACCGTACATAATGTTTTTGACGGTGCGGGCGACAATGACGGCTCCGATGACGCCGACAAAAATACTTACGCAGATGATGAAATAAAGCGGTCTCAAACTGTGGCTGACGACATCCTGTATTTTGTTAAGCGAAATTCCGACCGAAACGACGCCCACTTGTTTTTTATCTTTTCCATAGATCGGTACGAAGGCTCTCATGGATTTTCCGAGAGTTCCCGCTGATGTGCTCGTTTTGATATGCCCGTGCATCGCCGGCTGTTCATCTCCGCCGGTGAATTTCTTCCCGATTTTATTTGCGTCGGGGTGGGTGAGGCGGATGCTGTTCATATCCATCACCACGACAAATTCGGTTCCTGTCGTATGCTGGACGTCTAATGTATAATCCCGGAGCTCTTTCAGCCCTTTTCTTGTTTGCAATGCCCGCGCGACACTCGGTGTTTCCGCGACCAGCTTTGCGGTGCGCAGCGCGGTCGTCCGTTCTTCTTCTTTCACGCGGTCTGCTGTTTGGACGCTGATCGTGAAAAAGGTGATACAAAGTGCGATAAGGACGACAATACAGACGAATATCGTTAATCGGGTTTGCAATTTTAATGTTTTTTTCATAACAGCCTTCCTTACGTTTATCATTCCCGCGTTCTACTTTACTCCGAAAAAGCCGGTTTGTGAAGATCAGGCCCTTATTTCGTAAAAGTGAGGAAAAATGGTATTTTTTATCTTGTCAATGTGTTTTAAGTCCTCCATAATAAGTGAGGTAGATTACAGAAAGGGACTTTTTATATGAAAAATACTTATTGGACGGGTTATTTTCCGCTCGTTGCGATTCTGCTTTTTAGTTCGTCATTATCCATTTCTACCTCGCTTTATGTCATGAAGATACTTCAGACGCTCGGCATGTATCAGGGGATGCTGGATTATTTCTCTGAGAAAGGGATCAGACTGGCGCTTTTTGCAGCGTTCGCCCTTGTGTATTTTATGCTTTTTTCGGCTTTGAAGCTGATTGCAAACACAGTGACAGAGCTGTCTCTTTTGTTTTTCACAAATGACCCTGAAGGGGACAATCTGAAAAAAATCAGATTAGGCTCTTTAATTTATGTAGGCGGAGGAATTCTTTCCTTTGCGCTCGTGCAGAATGGTTTTTGGATTGCGGCGTTATTTGCCGTTGTTACGCTCGTTTATTTGATTTTCATGGTGTACAGAATCTATTCGACACTCTCGATCGTTTCGCTGATCGGTTTTATATTGCTTGAGATTCTGTTTTGGTTTACTTTTGTTATCGGTATTTTGTACATCTTTATCAAGCTTTATAATAGCATAATGGCTAGCTTACCTGTGTAAGCTAGCCATTTTTGTTAAGACAGAAATCTGTTTTTGATCTCAGGGGAGGGGAGCATGCATGCTTCCCTTTTTCCGAACCATTTGTAACGGCGCCGGGCGATGAAAGAATAGGCCCTGTCCCTGAGAGGGCGGGGCACTGCGAAAAAAACCGCTGACAGCCGCCAGGCTCCGCGGAGATGACGGGAAACCTTTAACACGGCTGCGGATTTTTTGTATATCCGCCCGTTTTCGATAAAAATCATGCTGTCAAATTGTTCTGTCGGAAGTCCTTCTGATGCCAAAAGCTCCCGGGCGGTATCTGATTGCAATGAAGCAAATGAGATTTTGCCGGCCGGATCGCGTTTAATGATGAATTGAACGGCGCCGTTGCATAAGTTGCAGACGCCGTCAAACAAAAGCACGCGGTCCGGAAGCTGAGCTGGTTTCAAAGCGGATCCCCTCCGTTATCTTTAATAAGCTGCCTGCAGCGTGTTTTTCCAGATCGAAAGCTGAGGGCTTGCGTCATGAAGGTATTCGACGCTTGACGGTGTATCCTTGCCGACCCATACCCCCATCGTATAAGCGTCCGTCAGGCCGACAAACCACATATCGTGATAGTCATTTGACGTTCCTGATTTTCCGCCGACGTACGGAGCTTTAAAGTTCGCTTTTTTTCCTGTTCCGCTTTTGACGACGGCTTTCATCATTTCTTTGATCTGCATGTTGGTCCGCACGCTGAATACCTGCGTCGGCTCATCTTTCCATTTTAATATCGTTTTTCCTTTTAAATCAGTCACTTTTGTAATCGCGTGACTCGGCGTATAAACGCCGTTGTTGCCGAACGTGGTGTACGCATTGGTCATTTCAAGCGGAGTCATGCCGTTTGTAAAACCGCCAAGCGCCGCAGGCAGACGGTAATCCGCGCTGACCAGCTTCGCGAAATGAAACGGTTCAAGGTAGCTGAACGCCTTATTGACGCCGACGCGGTCCATGATTCTGATGGCCGGTGTGTTGTACGAGTATTTAAACGCCGTTTCCAGCGTGACCGTACCGTACGTGCGGTTATTGTAGTTTTGCGGGCAGTAATCCGCACTGCAGAATTTGCTTGCGTCAATCTTGCTGTGTGGCGTTGCGCCGGTCTTTTCAATGTAAGGTCCGTAATCAAGCAGCGGCTTAATGGATGAACCGGGCTGTCTGTATGCCTGATAGGCACGGTTGAAATCATATTTATGATAATCTTTCCCGCCTGAAAGCGCGATAATCTGATGTGTCTGATGATTAATCACGGCCGCTCCGCCCTGGACGCCTGCATACGGCAGATTTTGATTCACTTGGGCGACGACCTGGTTTTGCATATACGGATTCAGCGCCGTATAAATCTTCACGCCGTCTTTTAACAATGTGCTGACTCTGTCTGAAAGCTCACTCTGTATTTTTTGTTTCGCCTTTCCGGAAGCTTTTTCAAGACGTTTGTCATAGCCTTCGGATGATGAAACAAGCTGTGTGAATTCATCATTTACATAGGAAACATAGTCAGGATATTTATTTGTTTTTTCGTTTATATCAAGCTTGATCTTTTCCTTTTCGGCTTTTTTCAGCTGTTTCCCGGATATAACGCCTGCTTTTTTTAATCCGTTAAGCAATCTGACTTGTCGTTTTTTCGTATAATCAAAATGCTTGAGAGGATCATATAATGTAGGGTTATTAGGGATGGCGCAGATAAAGGCCATTTCTCCCAAAGTGAGAGATTTCAGCGGCTTGCTGAAATAAAATTGTGCCGCCGAACCGACACCGTATACGCCGTTATTAAAATAAATCGTATTTAAGTAGCCTTCTAAAATCTCATCTTTGCTGTATTTTTTCTCAAGCTGATAGGAATAGGCCAGCTCCGTCAGTTTTCGGCTGAAGGTGCGTTCATGGCTTAAATACACATTCCTTGCCAGCTGCTGGGTGATGGTGCTGGCGCCCTGATCAATTTTATGATCTTTGAAATTGGAGGCGGCCGCCCTGACCATCCCCATAAAGTCAAACCCTTTATGCTCATAAAAATGACGGTCTTCAGAGGTTAAAAACAGTTGTTTTACCTCATTCGGTATTTTATTAAAGGGCACGATCACGCGGTTCTCATGATCGCTGACAATCTCAGAAACAAGGCTTCCGTCCCTGTCATACATGTAACTGTTTTGAACCAGGTTGATCGCTTTTAAATCAATATGTTTATCGAGCACCTGATCAAAAGGCTTGATTTGTTTTACCTCTTTGCCGGAAGCAATAACTGTAAATGCACACAACGGGATAATGCCGAGCAGCAAAATCCATCCGATTATTTTACGTACCATGGTCACTCTCTTTTCTCCTGATTTCTAGCCATATCGTATCATTCTTTTAAGAATACGAGAAGGTTAAATTTAGAAGAAATCGTGATCGCTGCCGGTCAGCCCGCATTTGACGCTGTATCCTTTTGCAGATGTCCCGCCATCCATAAGAGCCCCGCGCCTATTAAAAAGAGAAAGGCGGTGACGTAGAAAGCAGCCGAAATGGAAAAACCGCTTGAGACCGCACCTCCGAGCAGAGGGCCGAGCACATTTCCGAGAAAACGAAAGCTGACGTTATAGCCGAGCACCTCTCCCTGGATGCTGCCCGGCGCCCTGACGCGGATTGCGGCCGTAATGCAGGGGAGCGTGCCGCCCATGACCATGCCGAACAGAAATCTGAAGACTAACAGAATGGAGAGGGAGGAGGCGAGCGCCTGCGGAATGAAAAACACCGCTGAGGCAATCAAAAGCACGATTAAGATCCGGCTGTGGCCGAAGCGGTCGCCGAAGTCCCCCCATTTCCGGGCAAGCAGTAAGCTTCCGAGTCCGGTAGCTGAAAACGCCATTCCGGAGAAAAAGGCTAAATTAACAGGTCCGTGCAGCTCATTGACATATAAAGCGAGCAGCGGCTGGATGCTGAAATTGCCGGTCTGCACGATCATAGTAAGCACCATCATCGCCCAAAGCGCGGGCTGGTGAAAAATATAGGAGAGCACCTGTTTTCTGGAATAGGTTTTCCGCTTGTTTTGTTTCTCGCCGAGCGGCTGCTCATTGACCTGAAATAAAACGAGAAGCACGGATGCGAAAATGACAAAAGACGTAATAAAAAATGTGTACGTAAACCCGAAGCTGTCAGCGAGCAGCCCGCCCAGCATCGGTCCGAATAAAGTGCCTGACACCTGACCCATCTGCAGCGTGCCGAGCGTCTTCCCGGCAGTCTCTTTCGGCGTCTGCGCCGAAATCATGGCAAGCGATGTCGGAACAAAGCCTGTTACTAGACCCATAAGCAGCCGGAGGACAAACAGCTGATAAACGGATGTCACAAACCCCATCAATAAAATGCTGACGGCAATGCCGGTTCCTGTAATCAAGAGAATTTTTTTGTATCCGCGCTTATCGCCGAATCTGCCCCAAAACGGGGAAATCACAAACGCCATTAAAAACGTGACGCCGAACACATACCCGCTCCATCTCTGCACATACCCGCCCGAATGGGGGCTGATCGTTTCGATATATAACGAAAGAAACGGAACAATCATGGTCATGCTGGCGGAAATAAAGAAATTTGTAATCCAAATGACGACGAAGTTCTTCTTACGGACAGAAATAACATCACCTTCTTTACTTTTCGTGTATCTAATCATTAGTATATAGGAATGAATCCGGTATTTGTATTTTCGATGCGGATATAGGAAAATTCATTATTTTTAGAAAATGAAGAAAGTTTCAGAGGGGAAACTGATATACTATCATAAAATATCATTTTTGATCGGAGGAAAGGCAGGTGTAAAAAAAGTGGATCAGCGCAGTCTGCTCATTATTGATTTTGAATTTACGATGCCTGACGGAAAATACAGCCCGCAAAATTTCTTTCCCGAAATTATTGAAGCGGGAATTGTCAAGACGGTGAATGATGAAGTGACTGAAACGTTTTCGAGTTATATCAAACCGAAAAAATTTCCGAAGCTGACGAAACGATGCAAAACCTTTCTGAACATCACCCAAAAAGACGTGGACGGCGGAATCACGTTTAATGAATTCATCCGCAAATTAAATGAGCTTGATCCTGATAAAAACTGCACGATCGTCACCTGGGGCAATATGGATATGAAAGTGTTAAAGCAAAATTGCATGTTTAACCACATCCCTTTTCCGTTCAAAGGAGAACTTCGGGATCTGTCCCTTGAATACAAAAACTTCTTCGGCGACAGAACATTGACCGGCCTTTGGAAAGCGGCAGAAGAGTATGGCGATAAAGGGACGGGCACGCATCATAAAGCGCTGGATGATGCGCGGACGACATACAAATTATTCAAGCTTGTCGAGCGGGATAAACAATATCTTGAAAAACCGAAACCTCCGACGATCGGTGATCGCGTCGATCTGACTGAACTGTTTCGCCGGGCCACATAAAAAAACCCAATCATGCCGACTGGGTCAAGTTCTTTTAAAATAGTCACGCTCTAACGCGGCCAAGTTGTCGAGCGAACGTTCCGCCCATTCTGAGCCGTCCGCTGTAAGCTGATCTTTCAGCCGGGCAGACGCCGCTTGTAAGGAAGCCGTATAATCAGGCACCTCGCCATCAAACGGTTTGACCATCTGATGCGGTATGTTTGTCTGTTCCCCGAATGCAAGCGCTCTTCTTTCATGAAAAAACGGAACATCCGCCTGCTTCGGATGATGAAGATCTCCTTGAGCGGGATGCGTCAGAACGGCTTTAATTTTCACTAAATAGTGATTGGGCCTGACGTCTGTCACTTCCCCTATGTATGCTCCTGTTTTATAAAACCCTTTTACGATTGTGCCGATTTCAAACGTATTCATAGCGTTCACCTCTCTCTAGTTATTCTATAAAAGATCAACGCGGTTGGCTAGTGAACAGCTGCCGGAAGCCTGACTGAGGCCGTTGTGCCCGAGTGCTCGCCGCTGGTGAAACAGACGGAGCCTTCATGATGCTGAATAATCGAGAATGTCACGGTAAGCCCGAGCCCGGTGCCGTTCGTTTTCAGCGTATAATATGGTTTACCGAGTTTCTGCAGTTCTTCATCGGACATGCCGATTCCGTTATCCGTAATCTGAATGAGAATCATCTCTTCCTGTTTTTGGACGGAGACCTCGATTCGGCCGTTTTCAGAGGGCACGGCTTCAATACTGTTTTTAATCAGATTAATGAAGGCCTGTTTCAGTTTTTTTACATCGCCGAACACATATAAATCAGGCTCGCTTCGAACCGTAACGGTCACCGATTTAAAATTGGCATAAGACTCCATTAAGGAACCTGTTTCCTTTACGAGCAGAGAAATATCAAACTTTTCTTTTTCATAGTCATCCTGCTTCGCCATATCGAGATAATTCGTAATGATCGTCTGAGCCCGGTCGAGTTCGGACAGCACAAGTTTCTGATATCCGGAGTGGGATTTGTCCTGAAGCTGCTCGCCGCTGAACAGCAGCTGCACAAAACCTCTGACGACCGTAAGCGGATTGCGGACTTCATGGGCGACGCTTGCCGCAAGCTCGCTGACGACGGCCATTTTTTCTGAGTGAATCAGCCTTGCCCGCATGGACGCATTCTCATCAATGATCTCAATCAAATAAATGCACAGCAAAAGGGCGCTGACTTGAAAAAAAACAGATACTGCCGCCTCATAATAAACGGAAGATAGATTTTGAAAATTGAAAATATTGGTCGCGGAATAGATGAAGACAGATGCGGTTAATAAGGCGGTTTCAGTGCAGCCGATGAGAAGAGCGAAAAGCAGTTTCTTCCGCTTTGAAAAAAAAGGCCATTTCGTTTGGAGCTGGATAGGGATGATGATTAAAAAAGGAATTAAGGATAAGAAAAAAAGAGCGGAAGGTTCAAACCATATGAGCTGAAAAAAAACGGATGCCGCCCCTGCGGCAAGTCCTGCGGCGGTACCGGAATAAAGCAGGCAGACGATAATGGGAATCAGCTGCAAACCGTAACGGACGGAATGAAGCTCCTGGATGGGAAAAGCCGTACATAATAAGGAAGATGACGCTGCAAATACGGCGACCAGCAGGCGGTTCGCTCTCGGCACAAGCAAATCGGGCTTGCTGAGCCAGAAGACTTGATAAAGAAAAATAGGGAATAAAATAAAAGAGAAGTGAAGCAGGTAATCCTTTACAATCTCCATTTATGCGAAATCCTTTCCTATGTAAATATGAATCTATTATAACATCTTTACCGGAAAAAAAAGTATATATTTCTCTAAAGCGAACGCCCTTATCTCATCTGATAAAGGCGTTCTTTCCGCTGCTAAGCGAGCGCTGCTTTCATTCTCTCAAGCCCTTCTTTTACGGCGGCGGCTGAACAGCCGACATTAAGTCTCATAAATCCTTTGCCGCCCGGTCCGTATTTTGTTCCCGGCTCTAATATGATTTTCCCTTTTTTGAGCATTCTTTCTTTGAGCTCGGCATCCGAAAATCCGTATTCGCTGAAATCCATCCAGATCAAATAGGAAGCGTCAGGCTTCATCATGCGGACTTTCAGCAATTCTTTTCTTAAAAAGTCCTCAGCCAATTTCATATTCCCTTCAATGTAAGGAATCAGCGCGTCAAGCCAAGGGCCTCCCTTTGTATAGGCCGCTTCGATTGCTGCAACCGCAAATGTGTTGAGGCTGGAAATTCCGTTCTGATGCAATGCGGCGGAGAATTTCGCCCGCTTATACCGATCGGGAATGATAATGGCGGATGCCTGAATCCCGGCAATATTAAACGTCTTGCTCGGCGCGACACAAGTAACGGAAATCCGCGCAAACTCCTCAGACAGAGAAGCGAAAGGCGTATGCGGCTTTCCGTACAGCATCAAGTCGGAATGTATCTCGTCAGAAACGACGGTGACGTTATGGGCGGCGCACAGCGATCCGAGCTTCATAAGCTCATCCCGGCTCCACGCTCTGCCGGACGGATTGTGGGGATTACAAAGAATCATCAGCTTGACCTCAGAATCGTTCAGCTTTTTCTCAAGATCCTCAAAATCCATACAGTAGACGCCGTTTTCTTCCCGTAACGGGTTATGTAAAACCTGCCGTTTGTTTTCCTTGATCATCTGATAAAAAGGCGTATACACCGGTGATTGAATCAACACCGGATCGCCCGGTTCGGTAAAGGCTTGTACGGCCATGCTGATTGCCGTGACAACACCGGGACTGAACGCGATGTTTGCGGGATCGGGCCGGTAGCCGTGCCGCGTCTCAAGCCATGAAGCGACGGCTTCTCTTGTGTTTTCGTCAGGAGACGTGTAACCGAATATGCCGTGGTCAAGGCGGGCTTTTAAGGCGTCAGTGACCGCTTCGGGAGCGCGGAAATCCATATCGGCAACCCACATCGGAAGCGCATCCGATACGCCGAATAACGCTTCCGCCTTGTCCCATTTCACCGATTGTGTGCCAAGACGGTTTTCTCGAAGATCAAAGTTCATGTATGTCACTCCTGTAGTATCATTATTTTGCACAGCGTATCTATGATAAAATAGAATTGCAAACTTTATTATAAGCGGTGATGAAAATGGAAGAAAGCCAAGCGGTCATGGAAATGATGAAAATCATTGCCAAGTGGGACCCGTTTAAATATGGAGAAGATTTTTATGAGACAGAAGCCGTCGACATCGTTCAGGCCGTCTACAGTGAAGACCGTGCCGACAAGCTGGCAGCAGCCATTCAGGATATCTTTGAAGCTTCATTTGAGCAAAAGCTTCCGATCGAAGGATGCCAAAAGGCCGCTGAGCAGCTTCTGTTCATAAAAGAAAGCAGCTCCTGCACCCCTTAAAAACCGGCGGTTTCGCCGGTTTTTTTATTGAATAAATTCAAAAATCCGCTCCGAAACAAACTCCGGGCGCTCTTCAGGTACGAGGTGCCCCGTATCCTTGAGTGAATACAGAATGGAATCCGGCAGGTCGTCATGAAGCCGTTTTCCGACTGAGACCGGAACGACACGGTCTTCTTCTCCCCAGATTAAAAGAGCGGGGTTTTGCACTTTCTTCAAATCCTCGGGCTCTAAATCGCCCTCCCTATGTCTGATAAACCTTGTCATCGCTTTGAAAATCTGGCGGTCTGTAAATGGTTTTTCGTAACCGTCAATCATTTCCTGATCGATAAGCGTCCGGTCGTGAACGACATTTAACAGGTTGTTCAGCACGCCGTCTTTTGAAAGCCAATACTTAAGATACAGGTCAAAACAAGGGAGATGCGTCCCGAATATAATCGACGGGTGCGAGCGCTTTAAATACCCCGAGCTGCACAGCAGGACGATTTTAGAAAAAAGCTCGGGTCTGAGAAGAGACGCGGATAAGGAAATCTGGCCGCCCATTGAATGGCCGATGAGTGCGGCCCGGCTGATACCGAGCTTTTCCAGAAGTCCGATCAGAAGCTTGGCGAGGTTTGCGTAAGTATATACGAAAGTCCGTGACTTTTCCGATTGCCCGAAAGGAGGCAGGTCAACGGCGATAATATCATAATGGTTTCTGAGCAGCGGAATCAGTTTTCTGAAGCTGAATGCCGAAGATAAAAAACCGTGTACGCAGACGAGTGTCTGTCTGCCGGGATTTTCATAATGCTCGTAATACAGCTCAACTCCGTCTATCGCGGCCCGTTTAATCGGTGAAACAGCTTCCATGAGAGCCTTCGCCGTCCTTTCTTTGTGTAATGTAAAGGCTTTTTTGATTGTCAGATTTTAGCTCTGGTTTCTTTCGGGTTTTTCTTAGCATTTGTCGAAAATCGTGATATAATGTCATGAAGATTTTTGATAATGCAAAGGTGTGAAACGTATGAAGCTGACCGAAAAAGAAACAGAAATATTAGAAATTTTAGACGAAAACAGCCGCGTTGATGCGGAAACGATTGCGAAAATGGCAAACATTCCCGCTGAAGAAGTCAAAAGCATCATTGAAAAGCTTGAAAAGGAAAAAGTCATCATTGATTATGCGGCGATGATCGACTGGCGCAAAGTCGACGGTTTGGAAGGCGTCACGGCGATGATTGACGTAAAAGTCACTCCGAAACGAAATGTCGGCTTTGATGAAGTCGCTGAGCGGATATACAGATTCCAGGAAGTTGAATCAGTGTACCTGATGTCAGGGGTGTATGACTTATCTGTCGTTATTCGCGGCAACACGATGTCAGACGTGGCAAGCTTCGTGTCTGAAAAATTGTCCACCCTTGAGTCTGTCGTTTCCACGACAACGCACTTCATCCTGAAAAAATATAAGCATGACGGCAAAGTCTTTGAAAGCGGAGACGATGACAAAAGAATCGTGGTGTCTCCGTAAATGGAAACGAAGACTTCTTATTTATCTGACTACGTGCAGCAGATTAAACCGTCAGGCATCCGCAAGTTCTTTGATCTGGCCGCTACGATGGAAGGCGTCATTTCACTGGGAGTGGGAGAGCCTGACTTTGTGACGGCCTGGAACGTGAGGGAAGCGAGTATTCTTTCTTTAGAACAGGGTTATACGGCTTATACCGCAAATGCGGGTCTTTGTGAACTGAGAGAAGAAATCAGCCGCTATTTAGATCAGCGGTTCGGCCTGAGTTATTCGCCTGACAGTGAACTGATCGTTACTGTAGGGGCAAGCCAGGCGCTTGATCTCGCTGTCCGCGCCATTATGAATCCTGGAGAGGAAATGTTAATTCCCGAACCGTGTTTTGTCGCATATGAATCACTCGTGACCTTGACGGGGGCGAAGCCGGTGCCGATTCAGACTGTCGCTGCAAAAGGTTTCAAAGCATCAGCAGCCGATTTTGAAGCGGCCCTGACGGACAAAACAAAAGCGCTGCTTCTATGCTCGCCGTCAAATCCGACAGGTTCCGTCTATTCGAAAGAAGAGCTTGAATCCATCGCTGCTTTCGCTGAAAAACACGACTTGATCGTGCTTGCCGATGAAATTTATGCCGAGCTGACGTATGATGAGCCATTCACGAGCATGGGGGCCATCCGCGGCATGAAGGAACGCACGATTCTTATTTCCGGCTTCTCCAAAGCATTTGCCATGACGGGGTGGAGACTCGGATTTACGGCGGCGCCTCCCGTGATCAGGGATGCCATGCTCAAAATTCATCAGCACGCGATGATGTGCGCGCCTTCCATGGCTCAGTATGCGGCGCTCGAAGGGCTGAAAAACGGCCAGGAAGACGTCGAAAGAATGAAGAAAAGCTATCGGAGACGCCGAAACCTGATTGTGGAGACATTGAACGAAATCGGACTCGGCTGCCACCACCCCGGCGGAGCATTTTACGCCTTTCCTTCCATTCAGTCGACCGGCATGAGTTCAGAAGAATTCGCGGAACAGCTGCTCATTGAAGAAAAAGTAGCCGTCGTTCCGGGGAATGTATTCGGCCCGAGCGGCGAAGGCTACATCAGATGTTCCTATGCGACATCCATTGAGCAGATTCAGGAAGCGCTCGTCAGAATCAAACGGTTTGTTGAAAAAAGGGCATAAAAAAAGATACGAACCCGGTTCGCATCCAAATAAAAGGGGGGGAATACTAGAAAGCCTTCGTAATCATAGTATACCCTCCTTTATCTGTGCTTAAACTTGATTATGTAAAAAAGTTCTCTTTGCGAAAAACAAACTTGTATGATATAATTTTAAATTGCGTATAATCTGTATTTAATTTAACTTAGGAGTTGTTATGAATGGCAGCAAAATTTGAAGTGGGCAGTGTTTACACTGGTAAAGTAACAGGATTACAAGCGTATGGTGCGTTTGTTGCATTAGATGAAGAAACTCAAGGACTTGTTCACATTTCTGAAGTCACTCACGGTTTCGTAAAAGACATTAACGAACACCTTTCTATCGGTGACGAAGTACAAGTAAAAGTACTTGCGGTTGACGAAGAAAAAGGCAAAATCAGCCTTTCTATCCGTGCGACTCAAGCGGCGCCTGAAAGAAAAGAAAGCAAACCAAGAAAACCGAAAGCGGCTCAAGCTTCTGAAGAAACATCTGCTCCGCAAGGTTTCAACACATTGAAAGATAAGCTTGAAGAGTGGATCGAACAGTCCAACCGCAAAGACCTTATCAAAAAATAATCATTAAAAAAAGCACCGGATATGTATGTTCGGTGCTTTTTTTATGTTTATCTGACTTCCGGATTTGCCGCTTCCTCGCGGGATGTTTCTTCGTTCGGCTTAAACAGCAGGCCGAGATTGATCAGACCGGCGATGCCGACAAGGCCGTAAATAATCCGCGACAGAGCTGATCCTTGGCCGCCGAAGATGGCTGCTACTAAATCAAATTGGAAAAACCCGATCAGTCCCCAGTTAATAGCGCCGATAATCGTTAATACGAGACAGATACGCTGAATAACACTCATGTAAACAACCTCCTCTATGAATTCGTGAAACAGTTATAGATTGTGACAAAGCAAAGAATCTATGCATACTACATTCTCCGCCGTGTAAATCACACACTGTTTCAAGCTGTACAAGTGCCTTTCCCGGGAATTCGATGTCTGTAAACCATGTGATGCGCCGTCAAAAAAGCGGATTGCTTTACATTGAACGTCATCTTTCTGCATAATATAAATCCAAAGGAGGAGATGTCATGCAAAACTTTACATATTGGAATCCGACAAAATTGATTTTCGGAAAGGGAGAGGTTGAAAAACTTCCTGAAGAAATCAAACCGTACGGAAAAAACGTGCTGCTCGTATACGGAGGAGGCAGCATTAAGCGCAGCGGTCTTTATGATCAAGTAACCGAACTGCTGAAAAAAGCGGGAGTTACCGTACATGAATTGGCAGGCGTAGAGCCGAATCCGCGTGTCTCAACGGTGAACAAAGGTGTTGCGCTCTGTAAAGAAAACAGCATCGATTTCTTATTGGCCGTCGGCGGCGGAAGTGTCATTGACTGCACGAAAGCCATCGCGGCGGGCGCTAAATATGACGGCGACGCGTGGGATATCGTCACGAAAAAACACCAGCCGAAAGAAGCGCTGCCTTTCGGAACAGTGCTGACACTTGCGGCAACCGGTTCAGAGATGAACTCCGGATCAGTCATCACAAACTGGGAGACACAAGAGAAATATGGATGGGGGAGCCCGCTCGTTTACCCTAAATTCTCTATTCTCGATCCGGTAAACACATTTACCGTTCCGAAAGACCACACCATTTACGGCATGGTCGATATGATGAGCCATGTGTTTGAACAATATTTCCACCACACGTCAAACACGCCGTATCAGGACCGGATGTGTGAATCGCTTCTGCGCACGGTGATTGAAACAGCGCCGAAACTGATCAATGATCTGGAGAACTACGAGCTTCGTGAGACGATTTTATATACAGGCACGATCGCATTAAACGGAATGCTGTCAATGGGCGCAAGAGGGGATTGGGCCACACACAACATCGAGCATGCGGTATCAGCGGTTTACGATATACCGCACGCCGGAGGTTTAGCGATTCTGTTCCCGAACTGGATGAGACATGTGCTCAAAGAAAATCCGGCCCGCTTTAAACAGCTTGCCGTCCGTGTCTTCGATATTGACGAGACAGGCAAATCAGATGAAGAGATCGCACTTGAAGGAATCAGCAGGCTGTCTGATTTCTGGACGAGCCTGGGCGCTCCGAACAGACTCGCTGATTATGATATTTCTGATGAGAAGCTGGATACGATTGCAGATAAAGCGATGGCAAACGGAGCATTCGGACAGTTCAAGTCACTGCAGAAAGAAGACGTGCTTGCGATACTGAAAGCATCATTGTAATAACATAAAGGGGGCGGCCGGATTGGCAGCTCCTTTTTTTCTGTGTTATAGTAATTCCCTTACGATTTTTTTGGAGGTTATGATAAATGGAGAACTTTACGTACTACAATCCGACGAAACTGATTTTCGGAAAAGGTCAAATCGACCAATTGAAAAAAGAGCTGAAGCAATACGGGAAAAACGTGCTGCTTGTATACGGAGGCGGCAGCATTAAGCGTAACGGCCTGTATGACCAAGTAACAGGCATCTTAAAAGAAGAAGGCGCAACCGTTCATGAGCTTGCGGGCGTTGAACCGAACCCGCGTCTGGAAACGGTAAATAAAGGAATTGAGCTGTGCAGAAAGCATGAGATTGATTTCCTTCTCGCAGTCGGCGGCGGAAGTGTCATCGACTGTACAAAAGCGATTGCGGCCGGTGCGAAATATGACGGCGACGCATGGGACATTTACAGCAAAAAAGTAACGGCGCAGGACGCGCTCCCGTTCGGCACGGTGCTGACGCTTGCGGCGACAGGCTCTGAAATGAACCCTGATTCCGTTATCACAAATTGGGAAACAAACGAAAAATTCGTATGGGGCAGCAATGTCACTCATCCGCGTTTCTCCATTTTAGATCCTGAGAATACTTTCAGCGTTCCGGAAAACCAAACCGTATACGGCATGGTGGATATGATGAGCCACGTATTTGAACAATACTTCCACAATGTTGAAAACACGCCGCTTCAGGACAGAATGTGTTTTGCGGTCCTTCAGACGGTAATTGAAACAGCGCCGAAACTTTTGGAAGACCTTGAGAACTATAAGCACCGTGAAACGATTTTATACGCGGGTACGATCGCATTAAACGGCACGCTGCAAATGGGCTATTTCGGCGATTGGGCTTCCCATACGATGGAGCACGCCGTATCAGCGGTTTATGACATCCCTCACGCGGGAGGACTTGCGATTCTGTTCCCGAACTGGATGAGATACACGCTGGATACAAATGTAGACCGTTTTAAAAACCTGATGCTCAACATGTTTGACATTGATACTGAAGGCAAAACGGATAAAGAAATTGCGCTTGAAGGGATCGATAAATTGTCCGCGTTCTGGACAAGCCTCGGCGCACCGTCCCGCCTTGCGGATTATGACATCGGTGAAGACAAACTTGAGCTGATCGCAGACATCGCCGCAAAAGAAATGGAATACGGCGGATTCGGCAATTTCCAAAAACTGAACAAAGATGACGTACTTGCTATCTTAAAGGCGTCACTGTAAGATACATTTCCGGCCGGGGTGAAGATGAAATAGATTTTCAAGCTGCAGATGTAACCGTTTTGGGAGTCCCTTCATTAGTGCATCAAGAGCAAGTGAAACACCCCTTGCCATGAGACAACTATGGAAATCTCACATGATGCGGATTTGACTCCCTGTTTCTGTACATTTAGCAGAAAAGGATCAATTAACTTTGCGATTGCCGATCATCTATTTACACAAAATCTAAATCATGAAGAGCCGCGAATTTAAAAAAGGAGCGCTGATTCAATCAGCGCTCCTTTTATGCATTTTGTGTACTAAGATCCCGCTGCGCCCCCATATAGCTTCCCATTAAGTTTTGATAACCGGGAAGATGACTGGAGATTAATGCGCCAAAACCTTCAACATCGTTGCGCCAATCACGCTGTAACTCGCATGCTACGCTGAACCAGTTCATAAGCTGCGCGCCGCCATGAGCCATACGCGTTAATGATGCATCTGCTACTTGCTTATTAAACGTCCCCGAAGCATCTGTCACAACAAACACTTCGTAGCCTGCTTTAATGGCAGAAAGCGCAGGAAAAGCAACGCAGACGTCTGTTACCACCCCCGCGATAATCAGCTGTTTTTTGCCAGTCGCCTCAATGGCTTTAACAAAGTCTTCATTGTCCCATGCATTAATTTGTCCGGGACGGGCTATTTTTGGCGCATCGGGAAAGAGATCAACGAGTTCTTGCATGAGCGGTCCGTTGGGTCCATTTTCAAAACTCGTTGTTAAAATAACCGGTAAATCAAAGAATTTAGCCGTATCACCGAGAGCCAATACATTGTTCTTAAATTCATCAACGCTATAGTCACGCACGAGACCGGAAATAAGGCCGGTTTGATGGTCAACTAAAAGCACGGCAGCATCATCTTTTGAAAGACGGGAATAAAGATCAGACATTTTATCATCCTCCTTGAATTAAGGCAAGTAAGTTTGTCAATTGAAAACGGTAAATCTATTCATATGCTGTATAGAAAGAAAGTTATTTCTGAGGTGACTTTTCGTGAGGGGGATGATCCTTCAATTAATTTGGAACGGGAACCGGAGCATGATCAATCCAATGGATAAACTGTTGTAAATAGCGTTGAAGATAACGTTTTGTTTGTTCATCCGTCAGTATGTTTTGAGCGGAATCAATTTTCTCATGGACTTGCGAAATCAGCATTTTTTGAAAGGGCAAAACATTGACTTGCATAGCTTCGAGTACTTCCCTCATTTGCGTTTGACCAAAGGCAGTACCGAACCCTCCGGGGGTTGCTCCGATTAAGCCAACCGGTTTTCTGTTTAAAACAGAAGGGGTCCGCGGTCTCGATGCCCAGTCCAATGCATTTTTTAATACCCCCGGAATTCCGAAATTGTACTCTGGACTTACAATGATGACGCCGTCAACGTCTTGTATATCAGCTCTAAAGGATGTTACGGAGTCTGGTGCTCCGGCAATTTCTAAATCTTCGTTAAAAAAAGGAAGACTGTCTATTTCAACCCAACGAAATTGAGCCGCATTATCGAAAGTCAATCAATGATTGAGCAATTGCTCGATTATACGAGTTTTTTCGTAAACTTCCACAAATAAGACCAATGGTTTTAGTCATAAAATCACCTCCCGGTTTAAAATCACTTTCATCTTAACACGATACCCCAAATATAGACACTATTTTTAAAAATGGACATTTATGCCTTAATATTCCTTCGTGGCAGCCTCTCAAGAGGAGTACTATATAAAAAGAACCGGCCCATCGGGATTGGCGATGGATGTCATCCTGCTCCAAAGTAAAGGTGATACGTTCCTGGATCACCAACATTCGATTCGTTATCCCTCTCACGATTATTACAAATATAACCATATCGAATTCGGGGTATTGTATAAAAAATGAATGCATTTTTAGCGCAAATCCCATATTCATCATGCCTTCTTCATGACTTGATTTAGCGGGTGAGTTCATATAAAGTGAAAGAGAAAACAATTCACCGTGATGGAGGGACAAGCAAATGACGCATGTACGCTTTGATTACTCAAGAGCGTTACCTTTTTTCAATGAACATGAACTTACATACGCACGTGATTTCGTAAAAACGGCACACCATAATATCCATGAAAAAACAGGCGCCGGAAGCGACTTTTTAGGATGGGTGGACCTCCCTGAAAACTACGATAAAGAAGAATTCGCGCGCATTAAAAAAAGCGCTGAAAAAATCAAATCAGATTCAGACGTGCTTCTCGTCGTGGGTATCGGCGGTTCATACTTAGGCGCCCGCGCGGCGATTGAAGCGCTCAATCATTCTTTCTATAACGTTCTGCCGAAAGACAAGCGCAAAAACCCTCAAGTTATCTTTATCGGCAACAATATCAGCTCAACTTATATGAAAGATGTTATGGATCTTTTGGAAGACGCTGATTTCTCTATCAATGTCATTTCTAAATCAGGCACGACGACGGAACCTGCAATCGCTTTCCGGATTTTCCGCAAACTTCTTGAAGAAAAATACGGAAAAGAAGAAGCGAAAGCGCGGATTTACGCGACGACAGATAAAGAGCGCGGCGCTTTAAAAACGCTTTCTAATGAAGAAGGCTTCGAATCATTCGTTATTCCTGATGATGTCGGCGGACGTTTCTCCGTTCTGACTGCGGTAGGTCTTCTGCCGATTGCGGTAAGCGGGGCTGATATCGATGAAATGATGAAAGGCGCTCTTGATGCAAGCAAAGACTTTTCCAGCTCGGAATTAGAAGAGAACGCGGCTTACCAATACGCCGTCGTCCGCAACGTTCTGTATAATAAAGGCAGAACCATTGAAATGCTTATCAACTATGAGCCTGCGCTGCAATACTTTGCGGAATGGTGGAAGCAGCTCTTCGGCGAAAGTGAAGGAAAAGATGAAAAAGGCATCTATCCTTCTTCTGCTAACTTCTCAACAGACCTTCACTCTCTCGGTCAATACGTGCAGGAAGGCAGACGCGATCTGTTTGAAACTGTATTAAACGTTGAAAAACCGAAGCATGAGCTGACAATTGAAGAAGCGGAAAATGATCTCGACGGCTTAAATTACTTAGCCGGCAAAACGGTCGATTTCGTCAACAAAAAAGCGTTCGAAGGCACGATGCTTGCCCATACAGACGGAAAAGTGCCGAACTTAATTGTCAATATTCCGGAGCTTAATGCATATACATTTGGATATCTCGTCTATTTCTTTGAAAAAGCGGTGGCGATGAGCGGTTATCTGCTCGGAGTCAACCCGTTTGATCAGCCGGGTGTTGAAGCCTATAAGGTGAATATGTTCGCGCTTCTCGGCAAACCGGGCTTTGAAGAGAAAAAAGCAGAGCTTGAAAAACGCCTTGAAAAATAAAAAGAAGGGCTGGCCCTCAGCATGACGGGTCAGCCTTTTTTAAACCGTGAAAGGTGTGATGATGAATGATACGACTCTTATGTAAGCATGCCGTCATTTCCGTCTGTTCCGCCGCTATTGTCTATTCGGCACTAAAACTGTCTCCTGAATCCCTCTTACAAACCATCCTGTTTTTCGCTTTCCCTCTCGGCTTGTTTACGGACATGGTCCGGCTGAAACTGAAGATTGGCCGGATGCAGTCGCTGATCACGAAGTGCTGTCTCTATGCCGCCGTTTTCTATATTTCAACGGAAGCCGTTCTCTCCGCAATTGTGACGTATGTTCTGATTGAATGCGCCGTTACCTCTTTCCAGCGTCTGTCTGCCGCTCCCGATTCTTCCCGGGCGCCGTATGAAGACGCCGCAGAGCGGGGACGCTAAAGACAAAAAGGAGCATATGCACATGATCAGCATTCCATCTTCACTTGAAGGGCAATCGTTTTTACTCCGCGAACTGGAACAGGTGCTGAAACCGATCGGTTATACCATCGGAGGCGGCTGGGAGTATGACCGCGGGTTCTTTGATTACAAAATTTCCGATCAGGACGGCTATTTATTTCTCCGCATCCCTGTTGAAGCAAATAAGGGACACCTGGATGAACGGGGGGCCGCCGTTACAATCGGCACCCCCTTTTTGCTGAGGCACGTCTATCAGGAGGAAACGGATGATCACGCAGGCGGCGGTGTTTTTGAGTCATTATTCAACCAATTCTCCGAGCCGAAACGGCGGGATGCGGCAATTGACCGCTCATATACAGATATCGGGATCTCGCTTGTAAAAGAGCTGGAAGACGTCCTGCTGCATTAAAGAGCCAAAAACAGATCAGTATCGAGCACCTGGTATGACAGGGGAGGGGTCAGCATCGGCCCCTCTTCTTTTTGTATGCCGATGATCGTGGTATTCCGTTTGAGATAATAGAGCGCACAGTCATGATAAGATGAACCCTTTAAATCCTCGGGGACGGGAATGATGCGCACCTTTTTCTCCAGCGTCAGATCTGACAGCGTTTGCGGTTTGGCAAGCTGCAGCTTGACCCGGTAATGCTCAAACATCACCCGGCTCGACAGGCGTGATGTGCACAGAATCTTATTGGCTCCTGCGCGCTCGGCGTTTTTGACATACCGTTCCGTTAAAATTTCCACGATACAATAAACGGACGGATGCAGCCCTTTGATGGCGAGAAGCGTTAATACCGACAGCATATCAGCTTCGGATTCATTTTTCTGCTGGTCTGCTGTCAAAATGACGGTATCGGCTTCCGTAATATTCGCCTTATTGAGCGTACTGTCATCAGCGGCATGTCCGCGGATGAAATGGACGTTTTCAATAAGCGGCCCTTCCCTTAATGAATCATCAATCAGGACGACAGTTTTTGACGGCGCGATGTGCTGCAGTTCTTTCAGCAGCATATGCGACTTCTCATTCCATCCGATAAGAATGACGTGCCCCTTGCCTTTAAAGGCGACCTTCCCTTCGACATAGCGATGCTGTTTGCTGAACACGGCTGAAGAAAGCGTGGCGAAATAGGCGGTTACAAAACTCGCTCCGCTTAATACAAGCACCATGCCGGCAATCTGCCCGAGCGGCGTCTGGGGCACGTAATCGCCGTAGCCGACTGTGGCCACCGTAATAACCGCCCACCAAACCCCTTCAAACACAGACGTGAATTGCTTCGGCTCAAGCATGTAAATGAGTTGGCCGAACAATAAAATCAAGGCGATAATGATCAGTCCGATCCGAACATATAACGGCCATCTCAGCCAGGAAATAAATAAACGGTTTGATTTCATTCGCCCGGCTCTTCTTTCGACAGAGAGATGGATAAAATCTGCTTAATAATGGTGTTTAGTTTTTCGTTCAGCTGTTGCTGGCCGTATGAGTCACGCGCATGTCTGATTAAATCGGCCGTCTCATCTTCAAACTGAATGAGAGGTTCGTCGTTTTCCGATTCATTATAGAGCTGGATAAAGGCGTCAAGCCCCTCGTTCATTCTGTCTATCGCATTGCTCAGCTGTTCTTTCTCGCCATTTGTCACTTTCATGTCGATCACACCTGTATCTTTTTTTATACAGTATGTCCCAGTTCGTTTGATGTCTTTCAAAAATCGCCGAAAACATATTCACCCTCATTTTTTCATATGATAAAGAAAGCGGACCGAAAAAGGGTGAGTCAAATGACAGTCATTCAAAAACTGCTGGCGGCGCTGGCCGGAGCGCAGCTGCTCGCTTCGGCGGCCGTATTGCTTATTTTCGATTTGAATGGATACAATCATATGTCCGGCGGATTTTCATGGCTTGTTTTTGCAAAAGAGACCGCAGGCACGTTTCCGTTTTACATCGGATTGGCCGGGTGTATCCTCATCATGCTCGGAGGATTGATTCCTGTCAGAAAAAAGAAGCGGATTTCTGTACAGGAAAGCGGACAATCATTAAAATAATATATAAGCAAATCGTACGATATAAGAGAAAAAGGAAGAGGATAATATGCTGTTTATCTTTTTAACAATTGCTGCATTGGGATTGTCGTTTTGGGCACAATTTAAAGTGAAAAGCAATTTTCAGAAATACTCAGACGTAGAAGCTTCCAGTCAGCGGACGGGGGCGGAAACGGCAAGACGGATTCTTGATATTAACGGTTTATATGATGTGCCGGTAGAACCGGTAAGAGGCACTTTAACAGACCATTACGACCCGACGGAGCGGGTGGTGCGTTTATCTGAGCCGGTATATTACGGCCGCTCCATTTCCGCCATTTCCGTCGCTTCCCATGAAGTCGGACATGCTTTGCAGCATCAGGAATCATACGGCGCGCTTGTGCTGAGGCACAAAATTTTTCCGGTCGTCAATTTTGCCTCCGGGGTCGCCCCTCTGCTTTTCTTGGGCGGGATGCTCCTGGGCAGCTTGAACTTAATCGGACTCGGCATTATTTTGTTTTCGGCCGCTGTTTTTTTCCAGCTTGTCACACTGCCTGTCGAGTTTAATGCCAGCGCGAGGGCGAAGCGGATTATCGTGTCGGAAGGATTCATTCGCAACAGTGAAGAACACGGCGTGAATAAAGTGCTGAACGCCGCCGCGCTGACGTATGTGGCTGCGGCGCTCGTTTCATTATTCGAGCTGCTTCGTTTTGTGATGATTTTCTTAAATGGTCGTGATGAGAATTAACACGAAGGAGGTGGCCCCTTACCGTTTGCGGTAGGGGTTTTTTTGCTTATATTAAAACTGATTCTCATTATGCTGTTAATCGGATTAACGGCCATCTTTGTCGCTGCGGAATTTGCGATTGTCAAAATCCGCGGTTCAAAAATCGCGGAGCTGGTTGAAACCGGAGACAGCCGGGCGCTCGCGGCGCACAGGGTGATTTCAAATCTCGATGAATATTTATCAGCGTGCCAGCTCGGCATTACGATTACGGCGCTCGGACTCGGCTGGCTCGGTGAACCGACGATTCAGCGGCTTCTTCATCCTGTTTTCAGCCTGATCGGAATGCCGTCATCCATTACGCACGTCGTCACGTTTATTGCGGCGTTTATCGCCGTCACGTATCTGCACGTCGTCATCGGAGAGCTTGCGCCGAAAACGATATCCATTCAAAAAGCCGAAGCCGTCAGTCTGTGGACGGCGAAACCGCTCATTCTGTTTTATAAAGTGATGTATCCGTTTATTAAGCTGTTAAACGGTTCAGCCGGATTTTTGGTCAAGCTGTTCGGTTTTCATTCGGTGAAAGAACATGAGGTCGTGGTCAGTGAAGAGGAATTGCGGCTGATTTTGTCCGAAAGCTATAAAAAAGGTCAAATCAATCAATCTGAATTCCGTTACGTCAACAAAATATTTGAATTCGATAACCGGGTCGCCAGAGAAATCATGGTGCCGCGCACCGAAATCGCCGCCATCTCGCTTGAACAGTCAGTTGATGAAGCCATACATTTGATCATCAACGAACGGTATACGCGATATCCGGTTATTAAGGAAGACAAAGATCACATTCTCGGCATTATTAACAATAAGGATTTATTTAAGGCGTATTTTCTCGGCCGCTCCATTGAATTAAAAGAAATTATGCGTCCGGTCATCAGAGTCATTGAAAGCATCCCCGTTCAGGAGCTTTTGATCCGCATGCAGAAGGAGCGAATTCATATGGCGATTCTCGTTGACGAATACGGCGGCACGGCGGGACTTGTGACCGTCGAAGACATATTGGAGGAAATCGTCGGGGAAATCCGTGATGAATATGACCAGGATGAAATGCCCCACATCGTCAAAAAAGGCGAACACCATTATGTGATGGACGGCAAGGCGCTCATAGAAGAGGTGAATGATCTCCTTGATATCGCCATCGAAAATGAAGACATTGACACGATTGCCGGCTGGCTCTTAACACAAAAAATGGAGCTGAAAAATGGTGATGTGTTTCATGCCGAAGGGTGTGAATTTAAGGTGCTGGAAGCGGAAGACCATCATATCCGCTTCGTTGAAATTAAAAAAACTGATTTCTGAGCCTCCTGCTTTTGCAATGAGGCTTTTTTTATGGAAAAAATGCTTCTTCGTCCCGCTCCTTCATATGATGTAAAGAAAGGAGTGTCGGTATGAAAACGGATTGGTGGAAAACGGCGGCTGTCTATCAAATTTATCCCCGAAGCTTTATGGATTCGAACGGGGACGGAATCGGCGACATGAACGGCATCAGAGCAAAGCTTCATTACATAAAAGAGTTGGGGGCGGATGTGATCTGGCTTTGTCCCGTTTTTGACTCGCCGGGCGCGGACAACGGCTACGATATTCGGAATTATAAACAAATTGCCGGCGAATTCGGGACGATGGAGGATTTTGACCGGCTCCTTGCGGATGTCCATGCGCTCGGCATGAAGCTGATTATAGACCTCGTCATCAACCATACAAGCGATGAGCACCCTTGGTTTATCGAATCACGCTCGGCGAAAGATTCCGAAAAACGGGACTGGTACATCTGGAGAGACGGAAAAAACGGCAAAGAGCCGAACAATTGGGAAAGCATTTTCGGCGGATCAGCGTGGGAATATGATCAAGAGACCGGCCAGTATTACCTGCACCTGTTTGACAAAAAACAGCCTGATTTAAATTGGGAAAACGAAGCGATGAGGCAGTCCGTTTATGAGATGGTCCGCTGGTGGCTTGATAAAGGCATAGACGGCTTCCGGGTGGATGCCATTTCTCACATTAAGAAAAAAGAAGGGCTCCCTGACATGCCGAATCCGGACGGTCTCCCGTACGTCCCGTCTTTCCCGTACCATATGAATGGGGAAGGCATAATGGATCTCTTAAAAGAGCTGAAACGGGAAACATTTTCGCGCTATCCGATCATGACGGTCGGCGAGGCGAACGGAGTGGCGGCTTGGGAGGCGGCTGATTGGGCCGGTGAAGAACACGGCGTCTTTCAAATGATTTTTCAATTTGAACATCTCGGCCTCTGGGATACGGAAGATGATCAAAGCATCTCCATTCCGGCGCTTAAGCGCGTCTTGTCCGGCTGGCAGAACAGTCTTGAAGGAAAGGGCTGGAACGCGTTATTTATGGAGAACCACGATCAGCCCCGTTCCGTCTCGGTATGGGGTGACGAACGGTTTTTGACAGAAAGCGCCAAGGCACTCGCCGCGATGTATATGCTGATGAAAGGCACGCCGTTTATTTACCAGGGGCAGGAGCTCGGGATGACCAATGTTTCGTTTCCGTCCATTGAAGATTATGATGACGCCGCAATGAAATATCTGTATGAAAAAGAGACGTCCCGCGGCGTTCCGCATGAAAAAGTGATGAAGATCATCTGGAAGAAGGGCCGGGATAATTCACGGACACCGATGCAATGGAGCGGTGAGGCGAACGGCGGGTTTTCTGATGCTTCTCCGTGGCTCGGAGTGAATCCGAACCACACATGGCTGAACGCTGCATCACAAATGCAGGATGAAACATCCGTATACCATTTCTACAGACGGCTGCTCGCCCTCAGAAAAGAACACAGCGTATTGATCAGCGGCACATATGAATTGCTGCTTCCGAATGACCGGCAGATTTATGCCTATCTAAGAAAAAACGGAACAAAAACCGCCCTGATCATCACAAATCTGTCTAAAACCCCCGCTTTATACAAGCATCCCGGTTATCCGCTTGACTCCGATACGCTCGTGCTCGCAAGCATGGAAACACCACCGCATCGGCATGTGACATCCTTTCTTTTAAAGCCTTATGAGGCCCGCGTATATATATGGTGAAAAACTTCAGTCCCGAGGCTGAAGTTTTTTGTGATCTGCGTTTATCATCGCGATCCGACAGGAAAAGACAAATACAGAAACGAATATGGGAAAGGAAGAGAAAAAGAAAGGAGGCATTCATATGCTGAAAAAAATGCAGATTCAAACAAACAGACGGGATGAAATGATCGACATCACACATGAAGCCGAAGCGTTTCTCCGCAAAACAGGCGTGAAAAACGGTTTGGCGCTCATATACTGTCCCCATACAACCGCCGGCATTACCATAAATGAAAATGCCGATCCGGATGTGAAGAGGGATATGCTCAGAAGGTTTGATGAAATGTATCCGTGGGAGCACGAACTGGACCGGCATATGGAGGGAAATACGGCGGCACATATGAAAGCGAGTACAATCGGCGCCTCCCAGCATGTCATCATAGAAGACGGGCGCATGATACTCGGAACATGGCAGGGCGTTTATTTTTGCGAATTTGACGGTCCGCGAAACAGAACATGTTATATCAAAATACAGGCTGAAACGGAGGAAAACACAAATGAGTGAGTGGATGAGTGCATTGTCATTAACAAAGCCCGTCATTCAAGCGCCGATGGCCGGCGGGCTGGTCACGCCGCGTCTGGCTTCGGCGGTATCGAATGAAGGGGCGCTCGGAAGCCTCGCTTCAGGATACGTCAGCCCGCAAGCCCTTGAAAAACAGCTTATCGAGATGAAAGAGCTGACGAACCGCTCCTTTCAAGTAAATCTTTTCGTTCCGGAAGAAAGGCAGATGCCTGAGGCGGAACTGGTTGAAAAATGGAAAGCCCGCATCCCGAGGGCAAAAGACGCCAAGCCGTTCTCTGATCTGAAAGAAGAATGGAATGATTTCGAGGAAAAAGCGGAGCTTCTGATCCGTTACGGAGTCAAAGCGTGTTCATTCACCTTCGGCCTGCCGCCGGAAGCAACGGCGGAAAAGCTGAAGAAAAGCGGATGTTTCCTTTTCGGCACGGCGACAACGCCGGAGGAAGCGAAGGCTTTTGAAGAACGGGGAATGAACGCCGTTATCCTTCAGGGAATAGAAGCCGGCGGACATCGCGGGTCGTTTCTGCCGGTTAAAGGAGAACCGGCTCTCGGCCTTATGGCGCTGATTCCGCAGGCTAAAGACGCGCTGAATATCCCGGTGATTGCGGCAGGCGGCATTTTTGACCGCCGCGGCGTGCAGGCCGCCCGCTGTTTGGGTGCGGACGGCGTTCAAGTAGGAACACCGTTTCTCCTTTGTGAAGAAAGCAGCGCCTCACCGGGATATCAAAAAGCCATTGCCGATTCAAAAGGAGCCGACACGCGGCTGACCACCCTGTTTTCGGGAAAACAGGCGCGGGGAATCGTGAATCAGTTCATGAAAACATATGAGGCTGACGAGGGAAATACGCTGCCTTATCCGCTGCATAATACGCTGACAAAGCCGATGCGCGGGCACGCGGCTCAATCAGGAGACGCGGAGTATATGTCTTTATGGGCCGGCCAGTCCGCCGCGAAACTTGAAGGGCCGACAGACGTGAAAACCGTTTTGGAAGAATTGTGCGAATCATAATCCAGAAATCGTGAGGTGATGGATGATGAAGATTCTTCAAATGTCCTACAAAAAAAGAGGGACTATTGAGTTTGTCTTTGAAGATTTTCCGCATTCCAAAGTCACCATGGCGCCGATTAAAGGGTATTACTTTGTCCGCGCCATTAAATGGAGCCGACGGGACAGAGCCGTCACCCGACATGATTTAGAGAAGTTTGAATGGGCTGCAAACCAAGCGCTCGGCACGACGGCTTTTTACCGGAAAAGAAAAGCATTCCGCATCCCATCGTCACAATGACAGACGATGGGATTGTTTTAATGCATGATCTGATAAAGCGCGGGTGCATCAAGCCTTGTTGCCTGGTTAAGCAGATAAGCCGGCTGCACGGCATTTTTTTTTCTTAAAGAATTCAATCTCTGGATGATTTGTTCAGCGGTCAGAATCCCGAGACCGTGGGCGAAATATTGATCATTCCCCATCACAATGACATTCTCTCCCCGCCACTGAGCCTTTGCAGGATTAAAATCAGGATTTTTAAAATATAAACAATCTCCCCGTAAAAAGTGGCTGCCGGTTTCCGTGTAGATCGGCAGATGCTCATAGTGCCAGTCATACAAAGTGATATCCCGGAAACGCCGGTTAAACCGTTCTTCACCGATTGTCTTTAAGACGGCCAGATAATAAATCACAACAATGGCGGTAGCGCATTCAAATGCGTAAAACGCCCCGTTTTCAATAATGTCCCGAATCGCTTTTGAAGCGGGGATTCTGTACTTCAGCTCCAAGGCTCCTTCCGGCGTCACTCTCCAATAAGCCGTATTTCCGTATGTTTTGGCGAAAGTTGCAAATTTCACACCTGATCCGTGCAGTTCTCTTGCGGCTTCCACAATATGGCGGCGCAGCCGCACCTCGAACATCAGTTCAGCAATCGACCCGTAATCGAATTGTACGGGAGAATTGAGCAGTTCATTTATATACGGAACAAGGCTTTCTTCCGTCTGCCAGTTCGCGATGTCCTGAGGACGAAGCACTTGGCCGGATATGATAATCATCTGCGCGCCCCCCTTCTCTTTTTTTATAAGATATGCAGGAAGCTTGGGCAATGAAAATCAAGTCATAAAAAAGGAGGAAATGTTAACAAAATGTGAAGACTGAGCCGATATATAAGGTATCACACTTGAGGGAGCAGCTTAATATGAAAAAATTCATTAATTGGTGCACAAAGGCATCGATTTCACGTAAATTAATCATTTCATTTATCGTGATCTTAATCATACCGATTCTCGTGTTAGAATTCAGTTCATACCATACGGCGAGCAATTCGCTGGATGATCAGATTTCAGGCAACGCGAAAAATAACATCGAATCTTTTAACACAACCATTACAAATGATATCGGCTCAAAAGCAAAGGCGATTGAATTTTTCAGTGAAACGTTAAAAGGATCATCCTTCTCAAAGAAAAACATGTCTGCTCTTGAAGAAAAGTTCGGGCAATACACGTCTATTCATAAGGACGTAGCCCGCATTTACGGAGGAACGGAAGACGGCGGCTACGCACAGGCGCCGAAGGAGAATACTCCGGCCGATTACGATCCGAGAACACGCACTTGGTATAAAGACGCTGTGAAGGCCGGCGGCACGCTCGTTGTCACCGACCCTTACACCGCGGCAAGCGACGGCAGCATGGTCGTTACCGTGGCAAAGCAGATGCAGGACGGAACAGGCGTAGTGGCCATGGATATTACGATTGACCAGCTGCTGAAGCAGATGCAGGGAATCAAAATCGGGCAAAAAGGATTCGTGTTTATCACGTCCAAAAATAAAACCTATGTCGCGCATAAAGACCACAAACCGGGCGACAAAGTTTCAACCCCGTGGCTGAATGAGGTATACAGCAAAGACAGCGGCATTATTTCATACAAGCTCGATGATCAAAATAAAAAAATGGCGTTTACGACAAATAAACTGACCGGATGGAAAATAGAGGGGAGCATGGAGCTCAACGAAATTAAAGACGCCTCACAACCGGTGCTGACGATGGGAATGATCGTCCTTGCAGCATCCATTATCATCGGGGGAATTTTAATTCTGTTGATTGTCAGATCCATTACGTCACCGCTGAAACGGCTTGTCCGCTCTTCTAAACAAATCAGCGGCGGAGACTTGACTGAAACCATTGATATCCGCTCGAAAGATGAATTGGGCGAACTCGGCGCGAGCTTTAATGAAATGGGAGAATCTCTGCGCGGACTGATCAGCGCGATCCAAAACTCTGTCGACAATGTGGCCGCGTCATCAGAAGAGCTGACCGCTTCAGCTTCGCAGACAAGCAAAGCGACGGAACATATTACAATGGCCATTGAGCAGTTTTCAAACGGAAACGAAGAGCAAAGCGAAAAAGTCGATTCAAGCTCAGCCAAGCTGAATCATATAAATGACGGACTCGCCGCCGTTTCCCGCACATCATCATCCATTACGGAAGCATCTAAACAATCGAAGGAAGCTGCCGGCACCGGGGAAGAATATGTGCAGCAAACCGTCGGGCAGATGAATCTCATCAATCAATCGGTCCAGCAGGCGGAAGCGGTTGTAAAAGGCCTTGAGGCCAAATCAAAAGACATCACTCATATTTTAAGAGTCATCAACGGCATTGCCGATCAGACAAACCTGCTTGCGTTAAATGCAGCCATTGAAGCGGCAAGAGCCGGTGAATACGGGCGGGGCTTCTCAGTGGTAGCCGAAGAAGTGCGCAAGCTTGCCGTCCAATCCGCCGGTTCTGCCAAAGAGATTGAAAAACTCATTCAGGAAATCACGGCTGAGATTAATACATCACTTCACATGTTCACATCCGTTAATGAAGAAGTTCAATCAGGACTTGCCGTGACGGACCGCACGAAAGAAAGCTTCCAGAATATCTTCGGCATGACAAACGATATCGCCGAGAAGCTTCAATCGATGAACGGCACGGTTGAACAGCTGTCAGACAGCTCCCAGCACGTTTCAGCCGCAGTGACGGATATTGCGGACGTATCTAGGGAAAGCGCAGCAAGCATTCAGGATATTGCCGCATCCGCAGAAGAACAGCTTGCATCAATGGAAGAAATCAGCACATCCGCCGATACTTTGGCGCAAATGGCCGAAGAACTGCGGGAATTAACGAAACAATTTAAAATCAACTAGTAAAAAAGGACGCTTTCCGGATGGAAGGCGTCCTTTTTTATAGTGACAGCCGGATAATTGAATAAAAAGTCTTGCATACAAAGGGAGTACATAGAACTATTTTTCATTTATGACTTAATTTTCAATGTAATAAAAAGGGAGTCGGCCGATATAAACAGTAAATGATTGAAAGAGGTTTACAAAATTGAAAAAAACAGCAAAAAAAATCGCCAGAAAATCAATAGCCAAAAAACTGATCATTTCATTTTTACTGATCTTAATCATTCCGGTAGCAGTATTGGCTGCCGGCGCCTACCGTTCGGCGGCTTCATCCGTTGAAAAGCAAATGATGGAAAGCGCCGAAGGAAATGTGCAAATCTTAAACAATATGATTGATGACCGGATCGGAATGTTTACAAAAAGCTCTGCATATTTCAGCGAATGGGCGACAAGCGCTAAATTTAAAGAAAAAAACCAAACGGAAATGCAAGAAAGGTTCAAGCAGTTTATTGAAAGCAATGATAAAGCGTCCGCCGTATTTTCAAGCAGCAAGGAAGGAACGTTTACCCGTTATCCGCATGCCGATATGCCGGCCGATTTCAATCCGCTTGAAAGAAGCTGGTATCAGGAAGCCATGGAGAATAAAGGCCAAACCATCATCACAGACCCTTATGAGTCCATCTCAAACAAAAAGATGGTCGTCACCATGGCCCGCGCGGCGCAAGACGGATCAGGCGTCGTCGCCATTGATATAAAAATCGACGATCTCATCACGATGACAAAAGAAGTGAACATCGGAAAAGAAGGATATGCCTTTATCCTCAGCAAAAATAAAAAAGCCGTTGCCTACAGTGATGAAAAAGCCGGCTCGGCGGTATCGGGAAAATGGGTTGATACATTATTCAGCGGGCAAAAAGGCGACTTTGAATATACGCTGAACGGGAAAGCGAAAAAAATGGCGTACGTGACCAATGAAGCGACGGGCTGGAAGATCAGCGGAACCATGTCCGTGGATGAAATCAAGGATGCGGCAAGACCGGTTCTGACTCTGGCCGTTATCATATTGGCGATAGCCATTGCCGCAGGGATGATTTTCATTTATTTTGTCATCCGCTCAATTACAAAACCGTTAAAACGTCTCGTAGCTTCAGCGGAAAAAATCAGCAGCGGAGATCTGACGGAAACCATTGATGTCAGCTCTCAAGATGAGCTGGGCGTGCTCGGTAAAAGTTTTAATCATATGACAGATTCGCTCCGTTCGCTTATTCAGGGAATTCAGGACTCTGTTGAACATGTCGCTTCTTCCTCAGAGGAGCTGACGGCTTCGGCTGAGCAGACGAGCAAAGCAACGGAACATATCACCCTTGCGATTGAACAGTTTTCTAATGGAACGGAAGACCAAAGTGAGAGTATTGATAAAGCGACAGCCCAAGTGAATGAGATGAAAGACGGGCTCAGTGATCTGGCGGAAGCGGCAGCCGTGGTGACGGAAACGTCAATTGAATCGGCGGAGATATCCGGCGCCGGTGAGCGGCTTGTCAAGAAAACAGCCGGCCAGATGGGCGCCATTGACCAATCCGTAAGTAAAGCGGAGCAAGTCGTACAAGGGCTTGAACTCAAATCGCAGGACATCACCAGCATTTTGCGCGTCATTAACGGCATTGCCGATCAAACGAATCTCCTTGCTTTAAATGCAGCCATTGAAGCGGCAAGAGCGGGAGAATACGGACGCGGTTTTTCAGTCGTTGCCGAAGAAGTGAGAAAGCTTGCCGTCCAATCTGCCGATTCAGCGAAAGAAATCGAATCCTTAATTCATGAAATCGTCAAAGAAATTCATACTTCGCTCGGAATGCTGGAATCCGTCAATCACGAGGTGAAAAGCGGACTGCAGTTAACGGACGAAACGGAAAAAAGCTTCCGGGACATTTCCGTTAAAACAAATCAGATTGCCGGTGAACTGCAAAATATGAATGCAACCGTGGAACAGCTTTCTGCCGGGTCTCAGGAAGTATCAAACGCTTCAGAGGATATCGCGGCCGTCTCCAGACAAAGCGCGGCCGGCATTCAGGACATCGCGGCTTCAGCTGAAGAGCAGCTTGCGTCCATGGAGGAAATCAGTTCCTCCGCCGTCACGCTGGAAAAAATGGCGGAAGAATTACGCGAACTGACAAAGCGTTTTAAGATAAACTCTTAATTAAGTCTAAAAGACTAATTTTACGATAGGTAAAAAGTATGTTTCGTTATATTTCTTCTTTTTGGATGTGTATATTTACCCGTAATTGCCGATATGAAGGGTAAACACGCAAGAGGAGATATAGCAGATGAAAAAAATTGTGCAAATCATCAAGCAGAGATCGCTTACAAGAAAACTGCTCATTTCTTTTTTGGCCATTCTCATTCTTCCTATTTCAACGCTGGCTTTTATCGCCTATCAATCGGCGGTAAGCACGCTTGACAGGCAGATGATGGGAAGCGCACTAGATAATGTGCAGCAGATTAACGATATGATCAACACAAGCATCAGCCAAAAGGAAGACGGAACGGCATATTTCAGCGATTGGCTCACAAAGGATCGGTACAAGCCGAAAAACCAATCGCAAATTACCGATAAATTCACAGAGTACATGAAGATCAATAAAGACGTGGAATCCATTTATACGAGTGACACGGAAGGACATTTCACACGGTATCCGGATCTGCAGATGCCTAAAGGATATAATCCGCTTGAAAGAGACTGGTATAAAAAGGCCGTGGAAAATAAGGGGAAGGTTGTTGTAACAGATCCTTACCGCACGGCTTCCACCAATACGATGGTCGTGACGGTCGTTCAGCAGACAAAAGACGGCTCAGGAGTCGTCGCCATCAATATGAAAATCGATGAGCTTCTGAAAACGACAAAGAAAGTGAACATCGGGAAATCCGGCTACGCTTTTATCCTGACGAAAGACAAAAAAGTGGTCGCCCACCCGAACCGCACGTCAGGCACAGTATTAAACGGGGAGTGGGCTGAACAGCTGTTCACCAGCAAAAAAGGTGATTTTCAATACAAATACGACGGCCAGGAAAAGAAAATGGCTTATGATACAAACGGGCTGACAGGCTGGAAGATTACCGGAACAATGTATCTGGACGAAATTCATGAAGCGGCCCTGCCGATCCTTCATCTGTCCCTGCTCGTTCTCGTATTAGCGATTGTGATCGGAACCATCGTCATGGTGCTGATTATCCGTTCAATCACAAAACCGCTCAAGCAGCTTGTGACATCATCGAAACAGATCAGTGAAGGCGACTTAACAGAAACGATCGAGATTCAGTCAAAAGATGAATTAGGCGAGCTTGGAAAAAGCTTTAACAATATGGCCGCTTCGCTCAGGTCTCTCATCCATGCCATCCAGGATTCCGTGAATAACGTCGCATCTTCCTCAGAGGAGCTGACGGCTTCAGCGGAGCAGACAAGCAAGGCAACCGAACATATCACACTGGCGATCGAACAATTTTCTAACGGAAATGAAAGCCAAAGTGAAAACATTGAAAGCGCGGCGGAACATATTTACCAAATGAACAGCGGGCTTAAAGATATGGCGAAAGCATCTGCCGTCATTACCGAATCCTCCGCCACATCAGCGGAAGTCGCCAATTCAGGCGGAAAGCTCGTCCACCAGACGGTCGGCCAAATGAACGTCATTGACCGGTCAGTGAAAGAAGCTGAACAAGTGGTGCGCGGACTTGAAACAAAATCAAAAGACATTACAAACATTCTCCGTGTCATTAACGGAATCGCTGACCAGACAAACCTTCTTGCGCTGAACGCGGCAATTGAAGCCGCACGTGCGGGTGAATACGGCCGGGGCTTCTCAGTCGTCGCCGAAGAGGTCAGAAAACTCGCGGTCCAGTCTGCCGATTCAGCGAAAGAAATCGAAAGCTTAATCATAGAAATCGTCAACGAAATCAATACATCTCTCGGCATGTTCCAATCCGTCAACAAAGAGGTGGAGAGCGGACTGGATATTACGAATCAAACCGAAACGAGCTTCAAACGGATTTCTGAAATGACGAACCAGATCGCCGGAGAAATTCAAAATATGAATGCGACGGTAGAACAGCTGACAGCAGGCTCTCAGCAGATTTCAGGAGCTTCTGAGCAAATCGCGTCCATCGCAAAAGAAAGCTCCGCCAGCATTCAGGATATTGCGGCCTCCGCCGAAGAACAGCTGGCTTCAATGGAAGAAATCAGTTCGTCTTCGGAAACGTTATCCCAAATGGCGGAAGAATTACGTGATATGACGAAACGATTTAAAATAGATTAATAGGTCATAGAACACCCAAATGTGCTGTTTGGGTGTTTTTTTTAGTTTTTTTAATAAATCTTTTGTCCTATCTGACGATATTAGATTTAGCTTTTCAAAGAAGGAGACTGAAAAAATGAAACAACTGATACATTGGATCAAACAGCCATCCATCAGCAAGCCGCTGATCGCGGCATTTTTAGCCGTATTGGTGCTTCCGGTCGGCATACTCGCCTACTTCAGCTACCAAACGGCGGGGAGTACATTAGAAAGCGAACTGACCCACAGCGCCCAGGGAAATGTCAGTGAACTGAACAGCGTGCTGGAAAACATGCTCGAAGGCAAGCTGAAAGCGATTGACTACTACAGCGAATCAATCACAAAGGAAAAACTGGAGACGAAAAATAAATCGGTACTGCTTGACAAAATGAAGCAGTATGTCACCGTAAATGACGATGTCGCGTCAATTTACGCCGCGTCTCGCGACAAAGCGTTCGTGAAATATCCGTCCGTTGACATGCCGTCCGATTATAATCCGCTCACGCGCGAGTGGTATACAAAAGCGGTTGAAAAAAGCGGACAGCCAGTGTTTACCGAGCCTTATAAAGACGCTGCAACCGGACAGACGGTCGTTACGATTGCCCAGCAGACAAAAGACGGATCAGGCGTTGTGGCGCTTGATATTAATCTGGGCGACCTGCTGAATGCCTCCCAACGCGTCCAGATCGGTCATAAAGGTTTTGCCTTCATTACAACGGGAGATAAAAAATACATCGCCCATCCGACTATAAAAGCGGGAACGGAAGGCTCCGGAGAGTGGACGGAAGAAGTATTTTCCAAATCAAGCGGATCGTTTGAATACATGTTTGAAGGACAGCAGAAGAAAATGGCCTTCACGACAAACAAACTGACGGGCTGGAAAATCGCCGGCACATTTTTTGTCAGTGAGATCCATGACGCAGCCTCGCCTGTCATGAAAATGGCGCTGATCATCCTGGCGGTTTCTCTTATCGTCGGCGGTATTTTAATCGTTTTTATCATTCGCTCGATTGCAAAACCGCTCAAAAAACTTGTTTCGACATCAGCTAAAATCAGTGACGGCAATTTAACGGAAGTCATTGACATCAAGTCGAAAAATGAATTCGGGCAGCTCAGCCAAAGCTTCAATGAGATGTCGGCATCACTCCGGTCTGTCATCGGCGTCATCCAGTCATCCGTCGAACATGTCGCTTCTTCATCCGAAGAGCTGACGGCATCCGCCGGACAGACAAGCAAGGCGACAGAGCATATTACACTGGCGATTGAACAATTCTCAAACGGAAACGAATCACAAAGCGAGAAATTGGAAGAAAGTGCTGATCACCTTTCCCAAATGAATGCGGGCATTGCCGAGACGGCGAATGTATCGGCGGAAATCACTGAATCCGCCATCCAAACCTCTGAAACCGCCGGAAGCGGAGAAGAATTAGTGGCGAAAACGGTAGGCCAGATGAAAACAATTGATCGTTCCGTACAGCAGGCGGAAGCGGTTGTAAAAGGGCTGGAAACGAAGTCGCACGACATTAAGAGCATTCTCAACGTCATTAACGGCATTGCCGATCAAACAAATCTGCTTGCCTTAAACGCTGCCATTGAAGCGGCCAGAGCAGGCGAATACGGGCGGGGCTTCTCCGTCGTTGCGGAAGAAGTGAGAAAGCTTGCCGTACAATCAGCCGGCTCCGCGAAGGAAATCGAAACGCTGATTCAGGAAATCGTCAAAGAAATCGCCACATCGCTTTCCGTATTCCAAGCGGTGAATCAAGATGTGAAGGAAGGCCTCGATATTACGGATCAGACGGCCGAAAGCTTCAAAAAAATCTCAGAAATGACGACTCAGATTTCAGGCGCCTTGCAGCATATGAACGGAACGCTTGAGAAGCTTGCAGCCGGGTCGCAAAATGTGACAAACGCGGTGGAGGACATTACCTCAGTCGCCAAAGAAGGGTCCGCCGGCATTCAAGACATCGCCGCCTCAGCTGAAGAGCAGCTGGCCTCCATGGAAGAAATCAGTTCATCCGCCGAAACGCTTGCGCATATGGCTGAAGAACTGCAGCAGGTCACACGGAAATTTACGATTCAGTCTGAAGACGAAGAACAGCTGTAGCGAGCTGTTTCTTTTCCTCATTTTAAAAAAGCGATACACTAGTATAAAAGAAGGGAGTGGCAGTGATGAGATTAGAAGGCAAAAAAGTCATAGCGCTTGTCAGTGACGATTTTGAAGACTTAGAGCTTTGGTATCCCGTCTACCGGCTGAGAGAGGAAGGCGCGATCGTTCATTTAATAGGAGAAGAAGCGGGCCGTTCATACAAAGGAAAATACGGCGTGCCCGCGACGGCGGATTACGATTTTAAGAGCCTGATTATTCAGGAGTATGACGCCGTGCTCGTGCCCGGCGGCTGGGCTCCTGACAAACTGCGAAGATATCCCGAAGTTTTGGACATCATCCGTACGATGAACGAGCAGAAAAAGCCGATCGGCCAGATCTGCCATGCGGGCTGGGTGCTCATATCTGCCGGAATTCTCGCAGGAAAAAAAGTAACGAGCACGCCCGGCATCAAAGACGACATGACAAATGCAGGGGCACAGTGGCTGGATGAAGCTGTCGTAACTGACGGCCACATTGTATCAAGCCGCCGCCCGCCCGACCTTCCGCAGTATGCAAAAGCGTTTGCTGACCTGTTAGCGTCCAAATAAAAAACATCCGCCCGAATCAGGGCGGATGTTTTTAGTTTTGATCGGCGGGAAAGACAATTCCGATTTGTTTTCTCGCTTCTTCCATAATGCTTGCCGTAATGAAAGAACGTTCAAATGTATTTTCGGAAGACTCCCGCTGTCCGTTTCGAAGAAGATTGATGAATTCAGCCGTTTCGTAGTACATCGATGGTTTCAGATCAGGGACTGAAATGTCTTCCGTCCGGCCGTCACGATAGCGGATTTCCGCCCGTTCCGGTCCGTGAATGCTGTCCAGAACGATCGTGCCGTCTTCACCCTGAATTTCCGCCGGGGCAAACGAATTTGAGATTTTCGAATGCATCAGCACCGCTTCAAATCCGTCGTATGACAGAATGACCGTGCCTTCGCCGTCAACGCCGGATGCTAGTTTATGACCGGTCGCAATGACGTTTTTCGGTTTGCCGAACAGGACGACGGCCGGATAAATGCAGTACACGCCGATGTCCATTAACGAACCGTTCGATAATTCAGGCTTAAACGCGTTTAGCACCGTACCGTTCTTATATGCATCATATCGTGATGAATATTGGCAGTAGCTTGCTGTGAATCTCCTGACGGGTCCGATTTTATGTAAGTGGTTTTGAAGCATGCTGAAGTTCGGCAGGAACGTTGTTTTCATGGCTTCCATCAAGAGAACGCCGTTCGTTTTGGCTGCGTGAATCATTTCATCCGTTTCCCTTGCGTTAGACGCAAACGGTTTTTCGCACAGTACATGCTTGCCGTGTTCCATAAAAAGGACCGCCTGCTCTTTGTGAAATGCATTCGGGCTGGCGAGATACACCGCGTCATAGGCTTTGCTTTCCGCCATTTCTTTCAGGCTGGTGAAATAATGAGCAGCGCCGTGTTTGCCGGCGAATTCCGCCGCGCGTTCCTCAGTTCTGGAATAAACCGCCGTTAATTGAAAATCATCAATAGCAGAAGCCGCCTCCAGAAATCGTTCTGTAATCCAATTCGTTCCGACTGTTGCAAATCGAATCATTGCTATCGCTCCTTCTATGTATTGGCTTACATTATAGCTTTTTTTCTGAGAAACATAAATGGAAAAAAGGCTGCCAGCTAAAGGGATAGGAAAAATTCCCATAGAGACCGGTTATTATTTTTCATTACAGGAACGATAGTGTACAATTTAAGTAAAATACATATGATGGAGGAACAATAGTGGAAACATTGCAAACATGGGGCGGCAGATTTAAACAGTTTTTCTTAGACAATAAATTTGTCTTGTTTTTGCTTGTATTGCTGCTCATCGGCCTCAATATCCTTGTCTTTATGAAGACATCATTTATTTTCACACCTATTATCGTCCTGCTCAAAACGATTGCGCTCCCCGTCATTTTGACAGGAATTGTTTATTATCTGCTTAATCCGATCGTAGATATATTGGAAAAAATAAGAGTGAAAAGAGTCTATTCCATCCTGCTCCTTTACCTCATTATTATAGGGCTGATTACGATTACGGTCGTTTCAATTATTCCGTTTTTAAAGGAACAGATCATGAGCCTGATCGACAACCTGCCGAAATATGTGGATATTGTTGAAGATCAGACGAAAAGCCTGATCGGAAGCGATTTTGTAAATCAGGCGCAAAAGACGATGAATATCAACATTTCCGATCTTGCTAATAAAGTATCGGCGCAGGCGGCGACAATTGCAAACAGCACATTTACCGGAGTCGGGAATTTTATCGGCGCGCTGACGGAAGTGATTATTTCAATTGTGACCGTGCCGTTTATTCTGTTCTATTTGCTGAAAGACGGCAAAAAACTGCCGATTTATATCTTAAAGTTTGTGCCCACCCGTCTGAAAGAACAAACGTATACAATGCTTAGTGAAATGAACCACAGATTAAGCTCTTATATCAGAGGACAGGTCATCGTCAGCTTCTGCATCGGGTTTTTATTATTTATCGGCTATCTGATTATCGGACTTGATTATGCGTCACTGCTTGCGGTCATTGCCGCTTGTACGAGCGTTGTTCCGTATTTAGGGCCGACCATTGCCATCACGCCGGCGATTATTATCGCGTTGGTCACTTCGCCCCTTATGCTGCTGAAGCTTGCGATTGTATGGACCGTTGTCCAGCTCGTGGAAGGGAAATTAATTTCGCCGCAGATCATGGGGAAAAATCTTCACATTCACCCGATTACCATCATCTTTGTTCTTTTAACCGCTGGAAAGCTGTTCGGGGTTGTCGGCATTATTTTAGCCATCCCGGGGTATGCGGTCATCAAAGTGGTCACGACCCATCTGTTTGATTGGTTCAAAATGCGTTCGCATTTATATGAAGAAGAAAAAAATGATGCTGGATCGAAGTCATAAAATCGGAACGGATATGATATTTATTATAAGACAGGCTTTCCTTCAGAGGAGAGCTTCTCTTTTGTAAATGATGAATGAAGGGAAGAATGGGATGACACTATGGGAGATGTTCACAGCAGCCGTTTTGGGAATCGTGGAAGGGCTGACGGAGTACGCGCCGGTTTCTTCCACGGGACATATGATCATAGCGGATGACATCTGGCTGAAATCCGGAAGCCTGATGAATCCGGAAGCCGCCAATTCCTTCAAAGTGGTGATTCAGCTCGGTTCTATTCTGGCGGTGGCCATTGTGTTTAAGGATCGGATATTACATTTACTCGGACTCAAAAAAAACGTCACGCGCGATCAGCAGAAGGGATACAGGCTGACCATCGCGCAAATCGCCGTCGGTCTTGTTCCGGCGGCGGTGCTCGGCTTTTTATTTGAGGATTTCATTGACCGCTATTTATTCTCCGTCAGAACGGTCGCTTACGGATTAATTGCCGGAGCCGTGCTTATGCTTATAGCGGACTGGATCAATAAAAGGAAAGAAACGATCGATACGGTGGACAGAATCACCTACAAACAGGCTTTCTGTGTCGGATTATTCCAGTGTCTCGCCTTATGGCCCGGATTTTCCCGCTCAGGCTCAACGATTGCCGGAGGTGTCATTGTCGGCTTGAATCACCGGGCAGCCGCAGACTTCACATTTATTATGGCTATTCCGATTATGGCGGGCGCAAGCCTTCTGAAGCTGGTGAAATACTGGAGCAGTCTTTCTTATGACATGATTCCGTTTTTTCTTGTCGGCTTTATTTGCGCCTTTATCGTCGCCCTCTTAGTCGTCAAATTTTTTCTTCGGCTTATTAACCGGATTAAGCTTGTCCCGTTCGCCATTTACCGTGTCATCCTCGGCATCATTTTAATCATGCTCGTGCGATAAACGAAGAGGCCCCCCGGAGGGTCTTCTTTTTATGTTCGAAAAACGTCTCAGGAAAATATGAGCAAACTGAATTTTCTGCTTGAAATTCATAGAAGACTCGTCTATAATAAAACATGACGTTACAGCACGGGGCCATAGCTCAGCTGGGAGAGCGCTACGCTGGCAGCGTAGAGGTCAGGGGTTCGAGCCCCCTTGGCTCCATACCTTTAAACCCTTATTCTATAAATAAGGGTTTTTTTGTTTTTTCATCTTCTGCGGCAGCCTCTATGTTCTGCTTCATTTCTAACAACTCAAAATAAAGGAAAGAGAGAAAATGAAAAAGAAAATCTATCTTCTACTAACTCTTTCAGCGGCACTGGCACTTCTTTTAACAGCGCTCCCGGCTCTTTCTCCCGTCGTCTTCACGTCTGCTTCAGAAAAAGGAGCCATCAGGCATGACATTTATAAAAAAGGATATCCGTATCAAAGCTACTTTGCGATTCTTCGAAAAGAAGAAGGCGGCGGAGAGGCCGGGAACCTTTATTATGTAAATTGGTTCAATTGGAAAGATGATACCGGACAGACGCCGCACGTATGTTATTCAAAAAAATCGTCCGAAGGCGAGTACAAAGTAAGCTGCGGAACCGGACCGTAATGATCAAGAGCCCCTCTTCAATGAGGGGCTCTTTCTGTCAATGCCGCTCTGGCTCTCCGTTTAATATCCCCAATATAACGGCGTATCATAATGCCGATACGGATCATTCGGATAATGCGTATTTGGCTGATAAGGCTTATTCATATCATAAATACCCGTGTTTTCAGTCTGTCCGCAGTATTTATCGGGACCTATCACAGTTGATTGCCGGATCGGTGAAACGGCTTTTTCCCACTCATGCTCATTCAGACAGTACGTATGCGCCATGATCTCAGGCGGCGTCAGACGGAGAATATCCGAGCCGTATATCACTTCAGGCGAAGGGGCGTCGAATATGGCCAAAAGGTGGGTTTTGTCTGAAGTGGCGACTTCATAATGCCACCACCCCTGCGGAACATTCGCCACTTGTCCTGAAGAGATCGGATAATTCCGTATTTTCTGGGTGAACGGATTCAGCATCGATACCACCGCGGAACCCGAAATACAGTACACCAATTCAGCGGCGTTTTGATGGGTATGCGGTTCAATCACATTTGTTTTGCTCAGAAAGATATCTAATAATGAAATATTTTCAAGCGTGTTTAACTGTTTAATCCCCAATACATTGATAAAGTTCCGAGCATCTTTCGTAAAAAAACGGCTCTCATTCACATCATAAGTGAACTGTGTATTCGGAGACGTGTAATCGATATCGGAAACCATGCACTCCCCCGCTTTCATCTTTAAACGTATATTCCCAAATATATGTGTCCCTGTTTCACCGGGTGATAAAAAAAGGAGGTGAAATCCATAAATTCCAAATCCAACACAATATTGTGACGACTTTTTTAAAGATTCATTTTCAATATATCTTTTATTCAAAATATCTCTTACTATAAAGATATATTGAAAATACATCTTTAGAAGGGTTGAGGATTAACATGCTGGATGAGAGAACAATAGACATCATCAAAAGCACAGTACCCGTATTGAAAACACATGGAGAAAACATCACCGGACGCTTTTATAACCTGATGTTTCAAGATCATCCCGAACTGTTAAATATGTTTAACCAAACGAACCAAAAGAAACAGACTCAGCGCGCAGCATTGGCAAATGCAGTCATTGCGGCTGCGGCGAATATTGATCAATTAGAACAAATCATTCCGGCGGTCAGACAGATCGGCCATAAACACACAAGCATCGGTGTAAAACCGGAACATTATCCGATTGTCGGAAAGTATCTGCTTCTGGCAATTAAGGATGTGCTGCAGGATGCCGCAACTCCTGAGATTATGCAGGCATGGGAAAAAGCTTACGGTGTTATTGCGGAGGCTTTCATCGGCATTGAAAAAGACATGTACAATGAAGCCGGATGGCAGGGGTATAAAGAATTTTCGGTTATACAGAAAACGAAAGAAAGCAAAGATATCACATCATTTTATATCAAACCGAGTGACGGCTCTTCGCTTCCTGGATTTGAAGCGGGACAATATATCAGCATTAAGGTGCGGATTGCGGATTCTCCTTATACGCACATTCGCCAGTACAGCCTGTCTGATGCTTCTCAAAAAGGGGCATATCGGATTTCTGTGAAAAAGGACGGAGCGGTTTCTTCTCATCTCCACAATGAAGTTCAAGAGGGAGATAAACTTGAAGTCAGCGCACCCGCCGGGGATTTCAAGCTGTCTTCTGCCGAAAAACCGGTTGTTCTTATCAGTGCCGGTTCCGGAATCACGCCGATGATGAGCATGCTGAAAACAGCCGCCGAAAAACAGCCGGAGCGTGCCGTTACTTTTATTCATGCCGCGAAAAACGGAGAGTACGCCGCGTTCCGCAAAGAGGCTGAACAAGCTGCGGAGAATCATCCGAATATTAACGTCATTTATGTATACAGTGAACCGGCAGAACAAGACCGCTCAGGAGACAAGCCTTTTTACAGCGGCAGGATTGATCAAACCTTCCTGGAGCAGCTTCATCTGAATCAAGATGCTGAATGTTACTTGTGCGGATCAGCGCAGTTTATGACGCAAATGAAAGATATGATTCTTGCCCTCGGGTTTGACTCTGATTCCGTTCAATATGAATTGTTCGGCCCTCAGCTGAGCATGGCATAACCAAAAAGACTCCTCAAAGAGGAGTCTTTTTTATTTGCGCAATATGTTCTTTCTCCGTCTTTTTCCCTATTTTATTGAAATTTTCATCAATGACCAGTAAAATTATAAATCTAGTGATTCCGGAATTAAAGGAAGGTTGATATGAAAAAGAAAGCAAAGACCAAAAGGGGGCTTGGGTGCCTTTTTGCTGTATCTCTTATATTCGGATTATTTCTGGTATCAATGGTGTTTTCGAAATTCATAGTGACGGAAGAAAAACCGCCTGAAGAGGTGGACGAGCAGCAGGTCTTTATTGACAGCCTTTCCGGGCATGCTCAAATTTTATATGAGAAATATCATGTCCTTCCGAGCATCACCCTCGCACAGGCCATTCTCGAATCGGACTGGGGGAACAGTGAGCTTGCGGGGAAAGCGCGCAACCTGTTCGGTGTAAAAGGTGATTATAAAGGAAAACACGTCACGATGAAAACGGATGAATTTGAAAAAGGAAAACGAAAAACGATTCGGGCAAAATTCCGTAAATACAGCACGTTTTTTGAATCAATGGATGACCATGCCAAATTATTTGTCAACGGAACGTCTTGGAATAAAAAGAAGTATAAGCCCGTCATTGAAGCGGACAATTATAAAACAGCGGCGGCTGCCCTTCAAAAATCCGGCTACGCCACAGACCCCGGCTATGCTGAAAAAATTAAAGATGTCATAGAAACCTATAATCTGAATGAATATGACAAAATCAATGCCTCTCTTAAAGCAGTTGATATGAAAGGCGCCATCAAAGACCACGCCATTGAAGACGTGTGGTCCAAGCCGTCAAAAGAGCAGCATTCTATTAAACTGGCATCGGCGCAAAAGTTTACCGGCCAGCATATTAAAGTCGTATCTGAAAAACAAAACGGAGAATCCGTCTGGTACCAAATTCAAGTGAAAGATGAGCTGATCGGCTGGGTTGACCAAACCGCCGTCCAGTTAAGTGAAGAAACATAAGCATCAAAAAAAGCCGGCAGCCCGCCGGCTTTTTTACATTCCTTCAGTTTCAAACCTTTTAATATCACGTTTATGCCCCATCAGCACAAGGCAGTCACATTCATGAATGACAGTCTCCGGAGAAGGGGACAGCTGAATGTCTCCATTATGTTTCACGGCGAGAATGCTGCAGCCGAATCTGGCCCGGACGCCGAGCTCAAGAATGGATTTTAAATGCAGCTTTTTCGTGGCTGAAAGCTCCACGATGCTGTATTCATCTGACAAATCAATATAATTTAAGACGTTTTCATCCGAAAGGCTTTGCGCAATCCGCACGCCCATATCCTTTTCGGGATGGATAATACGATCAGCACCGATCTTTTCAAGCACTTTGTGATGATAATAGTTTTGTGCTTTCACCCAAATATTAGGGATGTTCAGCTCCTTCAATAACAGCGTCGTCAGCGTGCTTGCCTGAATGTTGGCGCCGATTGCTACGATGACATATTCAAAATTTCTGATGCCGAGCGACTGAAGCTCGCTTTCTTCCGTTGAATTTGCCCGCACAGCATGCGTGGCATAAGAGGAGTATGCGTTGACCCGCTCTTCGCTGATATCGACCGCAAGCACCTCATGCCCCATTTTAAAAAGCTCTTTACAGATGCTTCCGCCGAAACGTCCGAGTCCGATGACGGCAAATTGTTTATTTTTGATTTTTCCCAATCCTCATAACTCCTTAAGAAACTGTTTTCGTCACTCCAAATACAACAAACAAGAATGTACTCCTGTTTCAAGGGTTTGTCAATGCGAGGGCCGGAAGAAAGAAAACAGCATAAAAAAAAGACCGGCTGACAAGCGATGGGCTTGTGCCGGTCTGTTTTTCGCAATTATTTGCAGTTGCAAGGCTGTGTCGGCGGTGTGCTGCGTTTTTGAACAACAATTGTGTCCTCAGCATAGAATTTAGAGCCGATGCTTAATGATTTATTTTCTGCACGGAACTTATATGTACCTGCAGCAGGCAATGTTTTATTATTAAGAGAAAGCTTAAATTCCGCTGCGCCGAGCAAATCAATGTTTAACGGAAGTCTGACTGTTTTGCCGTTATTCAGAATCTGTCTTTCACGCAAAGCGTGTCCGTTGACTGTATCTTTTGTTGTAGCCGCAAATCCGCTAGGAAGGGTAAATTCCATAACGCCTAAGCTCAGGATCGTGTTCGGACGGTACGTCAATTCGATATCAGAAAATGACCATTCCTGCTGGCTGGCACCTGTATATTTTGCAAATAAGGTAGCAGTCGCTTTCGTGGACATTTCCGGTTCGTGAACGGTTGAGCCTGACTCAGCGGCGAATGACGCTGTCGGCAGAGAAAGAAGCAAAACCAGGCCGAATAAACTTGCCATGACAGTTGAGAAAAATTTCTGTTTCATTTTCATAAATCCCCCTAAAAAAAATTTGCTGGTTGTTCTTAAAAAAGAACGACCATACCTATAAAAATTTACCATCAATTTTAATGGAAGTAAATGGGGTTATGTTCCTATATTTTCTCAAAAATAATCAAATCACGACAAAAAACGCCTGTTTTTGATTCAGGCGTTTTTTTCGTCCGTTTCTATCGGAATAAATTTAAAAATTTCCCCGCTCTGAACCGAGTCAGCGAGACGCTTCAGCCAATGATAATAAGCTTTCGAACTTTCAAGCTGATCATATAACTGCCGCGCTTCTTCCTGTAATTCCGTGTTGCCTTCCTCGGCCAGCAAAACGGACTGCAAATCCGCCTGGGCCTGTTCGATGGCGGACAAATTCACCTGAACTTCACGATCCCATTTCGGCGGGAAGAAATTCGTGAAAAACGTAAAGAAATCTTTTTCCGCTACAAACGTATGCTTCCGTGTGCCGCGGTGAAAGGTTTTTTTGACCACATTTAAATCCTGCAGCTTTTTTACGCCTGTGCTCATACTCGGTTTGCTCATCTGCAGTTCCTCACGCATTTCGTCAAGCGTCATTTCATCCCTCATATACATTGTTCCGTATAAAATCCCGACACTCCGGGTGATTCCGTAAAGATCCATCGTCTCTGCAATGGAATCAATGACAAGATCCCTGGCTTGTTCTATAGCTGCGAATTCTGGATTCTCATCCATACTGTCCCTCTTTTCCTCTTGAAGTTTAAATTTGTTAAGTCATTTCTTTATGTTCTTAATCTTAACGAATCATGACAAAATGTCAAAATCTAAACGGACTGACCGGGTTTTGACAGGTAAAAAAACATGTGTTAAATTAATATTGTTAAAAACATTAAATTTTTATTTAACAAACTTACTTTTCGGTAAGGAGGACTCTTATGAGCAAAACGCTTTATATCGGCGGCGAATGGATCAGTGCAGAAAAAAAACAGACGCGCCGTATCATTAATCCATTTAATCAAGAAGAAATTGCAACGGTATGCGAAGGAGACCGGGATGATGCGGTGAAAGCCATCGCCGCAGCCAGAAAAGCATTTGATGAAGGGGAGTGGCCGGTGCTTTCCGGGCTCGAGCGCGGACAATTTGTTCTGAAAATTGCGGAATTAATCAGACGCGATCTGAACGAATTAGCTGAGCTGGAATCGCTCGATACAGGAAAAACGATTGAAGAAAGTAAAGCCGATATGGATGATATCGCAAATGTATTTCAATATTATGCCGGTTTGGCGGATAAAGACGGAGGCGAGGTCATTTCATCTCCGATTCCCGATTCCGTAAGTAAAATCGTCAGAGAGCCCATTGGCGTATGCGGACAAATTACGCCGTGGAACTATCCGCTCCTTCAGGCGAGCTGGAAAATCGCTCCCGCTCTTGCGGCCGGAAACACGATCGTTTTAAAGCCGAGCGAGATTACTCCGCTGACAACCATTAAAGTCTTTCAATTAATAGAAGAAGCCGGTATTCCGAAAGGGGTCGCCAATCTCGTGCTGGGGCCGGGCGCCTCTGTCGGCGACGAGCTGGCGAGAAACCTCGACGTCGATTTGGTCTCTTTTACGGGCGGAATTGAAACAGGCAAAAAAATCATGCAGGCGGCAAGCGGCAATGTGAAAAAGATTGCTCTGGAGCTTGGCGGCAAAAATCCGAATATCGTATTCCAAGATGCAGATCTCGAAACAGCTGCAGATCAAGCGCTGAACGCCGTGTTTTTCCATGCCGGCCAAGTATGTTCGGCAGGGTCCCGTCTTTTGGTGGACGAAGCCATTCATGATGAATTTTTAGCCGAGCTGATCAAGCGCACGAAACGCATCAAATTAGGAAACGGTTTTCATGAAGATACGGAAAGCGGTCCGCTGATTTCCGCCGAGCATCGGGCCAAAGTCGAAAAATACGTAGAAATCGGCATCGAAGAAGGGGCAAAACTGGAAACAGGCGGCAAACGTCCTGATGATCCCGCCCTTCAAAACGGTTTCTTCTATGAACCTACTATTTTCTCAAACTGCAAGTCTGATATGCGGATAGTCCAAGAGGAGATCTTCGGCCCCGTTTTAACAGTTGAATCATTTTCTTCTGAAGAAGAAGTGATCAGACTTGCCAACGATACCATTTACGGGCTGGCCGGAGCGGTATGGTCGAAGGATATTGAAAAATGCGAACGCGTAGCCGCCAAACTGCGGATGGGAACGGTATGGATCAATGATTTCCACCCGTATTTCGCGCAAGCGCCATGGGGCGGGTACAAACAATCGGGCTTCGGCCGCGAACTCGGCAAAATCGGTCTGGAAGAATACACGGAAATCAAACATATTTACCGCAACACGAAACCTGCGGCTGTGAACTGGTTTCAAGCATAACGAGGAGGAGATACAATATGACATTAAATATGAAAGTAGAAAGCATGCATAAATTCCATACATTCGAAATCCCGACAGTCATTAAACACGGAATCGGTGCGATTCAGCACGCGGGAAGTGAAGTCAGAGCGCTTGGCGTCACAAAAGCGCTGCTCGTAACAGACCCGGGAATTTATAACGCAGGAGTGGCAAACCCAGTCATTGAATCTTTGCAGGAAGCGGGCATCGAAGTCGTCCTGTTTAACAAAGTGGAGCCGAACCCGCCTGTACGTCTTGTAAACGAAGGATCAGAACTGTATAAAAAAGAAAACTGCAACGGTCTTGTGGCTGTCGGCGGCGGAAGCTCCATGGATACAGCGAAAGCCATCGGGGTAGAAGCGACACACGAAGGAAGCGTGCTTGATTATGAAGCCGCGGAAGGCAAAAAGCCGCTGGAAAACCGTATTCCTCCGCTGACAACGATCCCGACGACTGCGGGAACAGGTTCAGAGGTCACACAATGGGCGGTCATTACAGATGAAGAAAGAGAATTTAAATTCAATACGGGCGGACCGCTTATCGCCGCGCATTTAACGGTCATTGACCCTGAGCTGCACACGTCCATGCCTCCGCATGTGACGGCCATGACAGGTATTGACGCACTTGCGCACGCCATCGAGTGCTATACGATGAAATTCGCGCAGCCGATCACTGATGCCGTCGCTTTAATGGCCATTGAATATGCGGCGCATTATATTAAGCGCGCGTTTGCGGACGGAGAGGATTTGGAAGCAAGATACGGCATGGCGCAGGCGGCGATGCTTGCCGGCCTTTCATACGGCAGTGAATCAGCAGGCGCGGCGCATGCGATGAGCCAGACGCTCGGCGGCATCATCCCTGTCGCTCACGGACAATGCGTCGCAGCTATGATGGGGCCGGTAATGGAATACAACTGGAAAGGCTATCCGGAAAAATTCGCCCGTATCGCCAAAGCATTCGGAATCGATACAAGCAACATGACAACCGAAGAAGCGGCAAAAGCGTCCGTCAACTGGATGTATGATCTTGTAAAAGATTTAGAGGTGCCGAGTTTAGAAGAACAAGGTGTGTCTCCGGACATGATTGAACGTTTATCAAAAGAAGCCATGAAAGATCCGCAAACTTTCGGAAATCCAAGAGATTTGAATGAGAAAGCATACAACTGGATTTACAAACGCTGCTTTGACTTAACGCCGAAAACGGTATAATAAATGAACCCCGCTCCTTTACAGAGCGGGGTTTTTTAAGGATAATGTCAAGAAAAAGGCGGTGGTGGCTGATGTGGAAACGCATAACAGCAAAGACGGAAGGCGTATATATAGCGGATACCGAACAATTTGTTACCAAAAAGATGGACAAGCTTCGCGCGGAATACGGCGGGTTCCCCGGTGACTTGCATTTCGGACTGACAAAAAAGGCCGGCGCGCGTGAGCCGATGTATGAAAGAGGAACAGAAATTTTTAACCGGAGACAGATTTCAATCGTGTCCATGGAGGAATGTGATGACATTGCGGAGAAGATGGGGATTTCTCATATCTTTCCCGAATGGCTCGGCGCTAACATCGCAATCAGCGGTTTTTCTGCACTGACGCCGCTTAAAGAAGGAAGCAGAATGATATTTCCAAGCGGTGCGTCTCTGTTGTGCGAGGGAGAAAATGATCCGTGCATTCAGCCGGGAGAAGTCATTCAATCCTTTTATCCGGATCAGCCAAAACTCGCCGCGGCGTTTGTGAGGCACGCGATGGGCAGAAGAGGAATTGTCTGTATTGTTGAACGCCCGGGTGACATATGCACGGGCGATGCGATCACCATCCATTCTTATGAACCGAAACGCGCCAAGAAAAAAATCGAGAAGGTCTGACTAGACCTTCTTGATTTTTTGTTTGATTTCTTCTATTTGATTGATGTGACGCTTTTCATGATGGCCGATAAAATCAATCCACTGGCGGATCGTCAGTTCTTGAAAAACAGGATGCGGAAGCACACGTTCAAAGTCTTCCTCGTTTAATGATGAAATAACTGCGGTCAGCTGCTGTCTTGCCGTATCTAATTCTTGTTTTGCTTCAATGACTGATATTCGGTTTTGCTCAGGTTCGAGGTGTGACGGCGCCGGCCGTTTATCTGTTCTGTCCTCTATAAACTCCATCGGTTTTTCTTCTATTTCTTTTAACGGTGCGTCTTTTGCCTGCTTTGATAAAAGGGTCTGCGCTGTTTCGTCAATTTTCTTTAAATGGTCAAGGACTTCCCGCACGCTCCACTCATCAGCCGCGGGCTTTCGGTTGAATTCCTCATCAGAGAGTCCTTTCAGTTCTTCCCAGGTCTGCTGTCTGGCTTCATTAAAAATGCTCATCCTATCTCCTCCTTTAGAGTAAACATATCATATCCGGATTGGATAATCATGTAATCAGCCTTCCTTATCAGAAAATTGAAACCATTTACCTTTACATCCGTATATAAAGTAACACTCCGACACCTCGGCCGAAAGGAGGATAGAAGATGGACATATTTCATCTGCCGCTTGAAACGGTCTATCTTTACACATTGATTATTTCGGGAAGTCTCACGCTTTTGATTCTGTTTTTTCAAGATGTGTTTCACGGCCTCTCGGAAGCTATTCCTGTTTCATTTTTAAACCCTGCATTGATTCTGTCTTTTTTAACAATCTTTTCAGCCTCAGGTTATATCGGCGAAATCGCCGCTCCGCTATCAAGTTCTGTCATTGCGTTGCTTTCATTTGTTCTTTCGGTTCTTTTGGTCAGCCTGCTTCACTTCTTCGTCCTTGTCCCGCTTTCATCAGCGGAAGAATCGCTCGCTTATCGGGAGACGGATTTAAAGGGCAGAGTCGGCAGGGTCATTACTTCCGTCCCGAAAGACGGCTATGGGGAAGTGATCATAGAGGGAATAGGGGGCGCCATTTCTAAATCTGCCGTCAGCTTTGATCAAGAACAGATCAAGTACGGAACGGCCGTATTAGTGATTGACGTGAAAGACGGAGTGCTTTTTGTGACGCCGCATGAACCAATCTGATATCTAAGGGGGAACTGTTATGACTATGCCGATTATCATTGTTATCGGAATCGTATTCTTTTTACTCATCGCACTTATTGCTGTATTTATTACGAAGTACCGGACAGCGGGGCCGGACGAAGCCCTTATCGTGACCGGAAGTTATTTGGGAAATAAGAACGTCCACATTGATGAAGGCGGAAATCGTCTGAAAATCGTCCGGGGCGGGGGAACGTTCGTGCTCCCGGTATTCCAGCAGGCAGAACCTCTCAGTTTACTGTCAAGCAAACTTGATGTCTCTACACCTGAAGTCTATACAGAACAAGGCGTGCCGGTAATGGCCGACGGAACCGCCATTATTAAAATCGGAGGCTCTATCAGTGAAATCGCAACAGCAGCTGAACAATTTTTGGGGAAATCTAAGGAAGACCGTGAGCAGGAGGCGCGGGAGGTGCTGGAAGGCCATCTGCGCTCCATCCTCGGCTCCATGACCGTTGAAGAGATTTATAAAAACAGGGAAAAGTTTTCTCAGGAAGTCCAGCGGGTCGCGTCTCAGGATCTTGCTAAAATGGGGCTCGTGATCGTTTCTTTTACGATTAAAGACGTCCGCGATAAAAACGGCTATCTTGAATCATTAGGTAAGCCGAGAATCGCCCAAGTCAAGCGGGATGCGGACATTGCCACGGCAGAAGCGGATAAAGAGACGAGGATTAAACGTGCGGCCGCTGATAAAGACGCAAAAAAATCAGAGCTGGAGCGGGCGACGGAAATAGCTGAAGCGGAAAAAATCAATCAGCTGAAAATGGCGGAGTACAGAAGAGAGCAGGATACAGCAAAAGCCAATGCCGACCAGGCATATGATCTTGAAACAGCAAAAGCCCGCCAGCAGGTGACAGAGCAGGAAATGCAAATTAAAATTATTGAGCGGCAAAAGCAGATTGAATTGGAGGAAAAAGAAATTCTGCGCCGTGAGCGCCAATATGACTCTGAAGTGAAGAAAAAAGCCGATGCCGACCGTTACTCGGTGGAACAAGCGGCCGAAGCCGCAAAAGCGAAGCAGCTCGCAGAAGCGGATGCCGAGCAGTACAGCATCGAAGCGATGGCCAAGGCGGAAGCAGAACGCGTGAGAATTGACGGTCTTGCTAAAGCAGAGGCTGAAAAGGCGAGAGGAGAAACCGAAGCGGAAGTCATCCGCCTGAAAGGTCTCGCAGAAGCGGAAGCTAAAGAAAAAATCGCCGAAGCATTCGAAAAATACGGGCAGGCTGCAATCCTTGATATGATTGTGAAAATGCTGCCTGAATATGCGAAGCAAGTCTCAGCGCCTCTTTCCAACATTGATAAAATAACCGTCGTTGATACGGGAGGAAGCGGTGAAAACAGCGGGGCCAATAAAGTCACAGGCTACGCAACCAATTTAATGGCCGGTCTTCAGGAAAGCTTAAAAGCATCTTCCGGAATCAATGTAAAAGAGCTTATTGAGAATTTTTCAGGTAAAGGAAACATAAAACAAAGTATAAATGAACTTACAAAAGAACTGAGTGATTCAAACGAACGGCACAGCCCGGAATAAAAAAACAGCAGGCGTAAACCGCCTGCTGTTTCAGTTCGTCCGCTTAGCTTCAAGAAGCCGCGGCGCAGTCATGAATAATAAGATAAGGACAATGGCCGAAAGGATAAAAGAAGGAATCATATAAGTCGCGTTATAGACGGACGAATAAATCCAGACCGGCGTGCCCTTCGGAGCATAGCTTCCGAAAAAGACAGCTCCGGAGACCACATGTGCCGCATAGCGCAGCACACTGCCGATGAAAACACCGCCTATAACATACATCGTTAAAGCGCCTCTTTTTTTATTCAATGCCGATTCCCGTACACCGGAAGCAAACAAGCCGCTGAAACCGAGGACTGCAAAGGCCGCGATGTAATCAAGAAATAGCTGCACCGGGTGCTGCAAAAACAAATTGCCGATGGCGATCTGGACAATCCCTGTCAAAAAGCCTGTCGTAAGCCCGGCTTTCACTCCCCAGCGGAATGAAATCAAAAAAATCGGAATCATCATAATAGAGACCGAACCGCCTTGGGGCATCCGGAGAAACATACCTGAGACAATGTCCAGAATGACAGCCGCCCCGGTCATAATCGCTATTTCAATTAAGCGCACAAGCCGTGTTGAATGATTCATAGTTTTCCCCCTGGTCAGACAACCGTAACAAGGATAAACAAAAAAGCAGCGCGGGGAAGGATGGGAAAAGGTCCGCGCGCTGCTTGCATAAACTGCAAATCATTTGGCTTTGCCACATCCCTACGCCAGCGTTAACTAACAGGTTCAAAGGGTCAGAACAAAATGTTCACTCTCAGCTTTAATGCTCCCCTTGTGGTCATCAAGTATTTAGTTCAATCTTACTATACAAGAAAATATGCCAAACCACAAGACAGCTTATCTTTCTATAGAAGAGAAACTGAAATAAGTATGAAAGAAAATAATTAATGATTTTTTTAAAAAAACTATTGTCATATTTTCAAAAGGGTGTTATATTATTAAACGTCGCTGATGAACAGCAGACAACAACGAAAAGCTTCGGAAACAACTCAAAAAAAGTTGTTGACATAAAATAAGCTGAGTGGTAAGATAATAAAGCTGCTTCAACAAGCGGTAATGATCTTTGAAAACTAAACAAGACAAAACGTACCTGTTAATTCAAAGTTTTAAATAAATCGCACAGTGATGTGCGTAGTCAGTCAAACTACTTTATCGGAGAGTTTGATCCTGGCTCAGGACGAACGCTGGCGGCGTGCCTAATACATGCAAGTCGAGCGGACAGATGGGAGCTTGCTCCCTGATGTTAGCGGCGGACGGGTGAGTAACACGTGGGTAACCTGCCTGTAAGACTGGGATAACTCCGGGAAACCGGGGCTAATACCGGATGGT
>NZ_JQKM01000004.1:0-348991 GCF_000746035.1 Bacillus sp. UNC69MF
CTTTCTTTGCGGACGCCTTTTTGTCGGAGCCAAACAGCGAGTCTGTCTGTGTACTGGTCAAGCTCGGCGTACGTCAGCATACCGCCCGGAAAACGGAGCGCCGGACGATGCGGCGAAAGCGCGGCGCGGCGGGCAAACAGTCCGTGAAGCGTCGGAGCCGGCGGTTCAACCGTTTCTGTACGGTTAAACGCATCCAGCATACTTCTGGCTTCACGCGCATCAAGCAATGCGATCTCGGAGGCGCAAATTTCAGGATCGGAGATGACTGAATTCATCATATGCCGTAAAAATGTTTCGATATTCTTCATAAAAACGCTGTCGTATATACCGGTATCAAAGTTTAAGCGGATATAAAGAGAATTTCCCGGAATCACCTTTATGCTGCATCCGTAGTTTGTGACTTCCTCCATCGTGAAATCTTCTACCGCAAAATCAAATGAACCGGACTGACTCACATTTTCAATTTCACGCTGGGCCGGCACATTTTCAAACACGATAATGTGGTCAAACAGCGCTTGCTTCAAAGGGCTTTGCGCTTGAATGTCATACAGCGGATAATAGCTGTACGCTTCTGCTTGCAGCGTCTCCTGCTGCAAATGCCTGACGAGCTCCAGAAAAGAAAATGAACCGCTTTTCACCCGCACGGGAATCGTATTAATAAACAGTCCCACCATTTTTTCCACGCCTGCGAGATCCGACGGCCGGCCGGAAACGACAGAACCGAAAACGGCGTCATCACAGCGGCTGACACGCTGCAGCAACATGCCCCACAGTGCCTGGAACACTGTATTCAGCGTTGCTCCCGCCCTTGCCGCAATGTTCTTCAGCTCATTTGTCTGCTCTTCAGAAATGGTGAAAACCGCCTGCTCAAGTTCGCCATTTGGTTCCGCGGATTTTTTCGGAAGAGACGCCGATTGCTCAAGATCGGCAAGTCTCGTTTTCCAAAAAATCTCGGCTTCTTTACGATCCTGCTTCATGAGCCATTTAATATACTTACCATATGGCTGAACAGGCTCGAGAGACGGGAGCCGCCCGTCTCCCAGAGATTGATAGATCATCAGAAATTCCTTCATGACAATCCCGAAGCACCAGCCGTCCATGACGATATGATGATGGCTCCAGATACAAACATAGCGTTCAGGCGCTTTTTTCAAAATGGAGACTCTCATGAGAGGGTCTGATTGCAAATCAAAGCCTTTATCTTTATCTTCTTTTCTGAACCGGTCGGTATATTTGTCTTGTGCCTTCTCGTCCAAATGAGAAATATCATGAAACTGAACGCGGCTCGGCCTGTTTTTCAACACGACTTGGCGGGGCTTCGCCACATTCTTATGAATAAATGTCGTACGGAAAATATCGAATCGTTCAAAAACAGCATCTATACTTTTTTGGAATCGTTCCCGGTCAAGCTGTCCGTTGATCGTAAACACCGCTTGTTCGAAGTAGGCTCTTGAGTCATGATCCAACAGAGAATGAAAAAGCATGCCCTCCTGCATAAAAGATAAAGGATATATATCTTGTATTTCCGGTTGCTGCCCCATTGCGCCACTCCTTTTCTATAGTTTGTTGACGGCTCCCATAATGTCACTCAGATCTTCCAGCGTTAACTCCTCGTCACTGAAATCAGCGGCGCTCCATTCACGCTCCTCTTTGCCTGTGCAATGCGAGATGATCTGCTTGAGAAAGGCATGAAAATATCCCGTCAAAACTTCAATCGTTTCTTTTTGATACTGAAAACGGTTGTACACGACATGCATGCTGAGACATTCCGACGATACGGAGCCGCTGATATCAAGTGTGTACGGACGTTCCCAGTCTGGGCTGACTTCATTTCCCGCTTTTACGGGAGAAACACCAAAGCCGCTGGAACGGATCTCCCTGTCAAACTGCCCTAGATAGTTAAAACTGATTTCAGGAGAATCGGATTCAGTCTCTTCCCAGAGTTTGCTTATATACTTCAGCACCCCGTATCCCGCTCCTTTATGCGGAATGCGGCGCATCATGTCTTTTGTCCGCTTAATGTGATAGCCGAGCCGCTCGCCGTCATCAGCCTGATCTTGAAAACTTGCGTCAACCAATACCGGATAAATTGACGTAAACCAACCGATTGTTCTGCTGATATCAAGATGCTCCAAGTGCTCTTCCCTTCCGTGGCCTTCCATGCTGATTTTGAATGTCTCGTTTCCGGTCCATCTGTTCAGCGCAAGGCTTAACGCGGCAAGCAATAATTCACCCGTCTCTGTTGTGTATGCTCTGTTCGCTTCCGTTAACAGCTGCTCAGTCTCCTGTTTCGTCAATGTAACGGTCATCACATCTGTATCTTTCAGAAGATTGGAAGAGATGCGGGCATCTTTCGGAAGCGGTTCGACCGCCGCTCTTTCTCTTTCGGACCAGTAGTCTGCTTCCTGTAACAGCCGGCGGCTTTTAGCATAATCAGAGATTTGCTTCGCGTAAGTCTGATAGGAATCGGTTTTTGCCGGAAGCGCGGTTTCTTTTCCTTCGAGCACCTGCCTGTAGCATGCGGTGAGATCTTCAAATAAAATCCGCCATGACACCCCGTCAATGACAAGGTGATGAATGGAAAGCAGCAGATGATCGCCATCATTAGCGTGAAATAATCCGACAGCTACGAGCGGACCCGTCTCCAGCCGAATGGAAGTTTGAATACAGGCGGCCGCCTGTTCAATTGCGGCGTGCTCCTCTTGTAATGACCCTTTCCCTCTCACGTCAAGCGTTTCAAACGTAAAGAGTTCTTCTTCAGAAAGCTTTTCCGCTCTGTTATATTGAATCACCGATCCGTTTTGCGTGCCGCATACCATCCGTAATGCGTCATGATGAACCGCAAGCTGTGCCAACGCTTTTCTCATAGCAGATTCATTGATTCTGTCCGCACTGCGGAGCATAACCGACTGATTAAAATGATCATGCGGCAATGATTGCGACAAGAACCAGTGCTGGATCGGCGTCAGCGGAACGTCTCCCATGACGGGAGCCTGATCAATCACGCGGCGGACTTTCCGGAGCCGCATCGATACTTCTCCCAGTGTCTGATGCTCGAACAGCTCGCGGACGGTCGTTTCATAGCCCTGCTGTTTCAGCCTCGCACATACTTGCAGCGCTTTAATCGAATCCCCGCCGAGATGGAAGAAATGAGCATTGGGACCGAGGCCTTCAACACCTAAGAGTTCTTCCCAAATGTCAGCCATCATTTCTTCAGTTTCATTTCTCAGGCTGATATCATTTCCAAGGCTATCATTTAATTCAGGCTGCGGGAGCGCCTTCTCGTCCAGCTTCCCATTCGCCGTCAAAGGCAGTTCATCAAGCGCTATCAAGCGGGCGGGAATCATATATTCCGGCAGAAAAGCTCTGAGAGAGGCCTGAATCTCTGCTTCTTTTATCTTTTCGTTCCCGTGTAAGACCGCGTATGCGTAAATGGAGTGCTGACCGTGCTGATCAGCACGTGTGATCACGGCGGCCTCTTTCACGGAGGAAAGCTCTTGCAGCGCTGATTTAATTTCTCCCAGCTCAATTCTGTGGCCTCTGACTTTTACTTGCGCATCTTTCCGCCCGACATATTCCAGCTCGCCATTTGAGAGCCTTTTGGCGATATCACCCGTCCGGTAGAGCCGCATGCCGGAAACGTGCGGATTCGTGATGAAACGGGAGGCGGTTAAATCATCCCTGTTTACATATCCCCTCGCGACGCCTTCCCCGCCGATATAAAGCTCACCGGGAATTCCGATCGGCTGCGGATTCATATAGGCGTCCATAACAAAAGCATGAAGGGTTTCCAGCGGTCTGCCGATATTGCTTTTGTTTCTCTCAATATCATCCATATTCAGTTTTTTGCATGTGACGTGAACCGTGGTTTCCGTAATACCGTACATATTAACAAGCTCCGTCTCCGGGTACTTCTCTTTCCAGCTTTTCAGCATGCCGGGCTGAAGCGCTTCTCCGCCGAAAATGACATATCGAAGCTTCAGCTTGTCCGTATGCCCGGCCTCTTCATGAATGAGTCCGGAAAAAGCCGTCGGCGTTTGGTTCAGCACCGTTACGCCTTCACTTTGCAGCAGCTGCCGGTACAAATGCGGATCACGGGCTGTGTCTTTCGGCACGATAACTACCTTTCCGCCGTATAAGAGCGCGCCGAATATTTCCCAGACAGAAAAATCAAAGCAATAGGAATGGAACAGCGTCCAGACGTCTTCAGAGCCGAAATCAAACGGCAGTCCTTTATGTGTGATAAGGCTGATGACATTGCGGTGTTCCGTCATAACGCCTTTCGGTTTTCCTGTTGTGCCCGATGTGTAAATCACGTAAGCCGGCTGTTCAGGCGTTATTATTTCTTTCGTTCTGTCTGCTGAAACGGATTCAGGCTTATCGATGTATAAAACCGGCAGCCCGTCCATTCCGGATATCCCAAGACCCGATTGCGTCAACAGAACACGCGCGCCGCTGTCAGTCAGCATAAATGAAATCCGCTCGTCCGGATAGTCAGGATCAATCGGCAGATAAGCTCCTCCCGCTTTTAAAATACCGAGAATCCCAATCAGCATATCCGGAGATCGTTCGGTCATAAATCCGACAATCTGTCCGGAGCGGATGCCGTTTTCCGACAGCATATCGGCGATTCGATCCGCCTTTTCATTGAGCTCGCGGTAGGTGAGACGCTCATGAGACATGACGGCTGCAATTTGATCCGGCATTTTTTCCGCCTGTGCTTCGAATAAACTGACAATCGTTTCATGCCTCGGATACTCCGCCGTTTGATTTTCCGCTTGAAGAAGCATCTGCCGCTCGTTTATGCCCAGCAAATGAATGTCAGACAGCTTCCGTTCGTAATCTGCTGCAATTTGTCCTAAAAGCTCTTTAAAATGACCGGCCCACCGTTCGATCGTATCTTTTTCAAACAACGCGGTACTGTATTCAAAATGAAAATCCAGTGAGCCATCCGGCCGTTCCTCGGCATGAAGCGTCAAGTCGAATTTTGAAATGTCATGCTTCACTGCATGTGAAGAAACGGATAAGCCCGGAAGGTTCACTTCGAAATCATCACTGTTTTGCAAAACGAGCATGGCATCAAACAGCGGATTGCGATTGACTTCCCGGTGTGTATCAAGCTTTTGGGCAAGTTCTTCAAACGGGAAGTCCTGATGTTCGGCCGCGCCGAGGGCGAGCATTTTCACCTCTTCTAAATAAGCGCGGAATGTCTTATCCCCTTTCGGCCTGCTTCTCATTGCCACGGTATTTACAAACATGCCGATGACCCCGTCAAGCTCAGCGCGGCTTCTGCCGGCCGCAGGTGAACCGACGACAATGTCTTCCTGCCCGCCCAATTTAGAAAGGAACAAGGAGTAGCTTGCCAAAAGAATCATATACAGTGTCGAACCCGTCTCATCCATGAGCCGGCGCAAGTTCTCCGCCGTTTCCTTTTGAAGGCGCGTTCGAACAACGGACCCGCTGAAATCAGGAAGCTGAGGGCGCTTTTTATCGAGCGGCAGATCAAGAACGGGAATGTTTTCCCCGATCGCATCCAGCCAATAACGCTCATGTCTTTTGAATTCTTCAGCGGCAAACCGCTCATGCTGCCAGACGGAAAAATCTTTGTACTGGAGTTTTAACGGCCGCAACTCTTTTCCTCTGTACAAATCCGTCAATTCTTGAATCAGAACGCTCATTGACACACCGTCTGCGATAAGATGATGCATATCAAGCAGCAGAAAATGACGTTCTTCAGTAACTTTGGCTAAAGTCACTCTCAAAAGCGGCGCTTTTTCCACGTCAAACGGTTTGACGAAAGTTTCCATCACCTCTTGAAGAAGGTTCCCGGATGGCATGTGAATCTCTGTGAGGTCAAGATCGACATGTGCATGTATGTGCTGCATCGGCTCCCCGTTTCGTAAAACAAATGATGTGCGTAACGCTTCATGCCTTTGTAACAGCGCTGAAAAGGCTTCGTGCAGACGATCCCGGTTGAGTCTGCCGCTCAGTTCCAGACAAGCGGGCATATGATAGCCCGTACTGTCCGCTGCCAGCTGATGAAGGGCATAGAGCCTTTTTTGCGCAAAAGATAGCGGGTACAAGTCCTTTGCCACAGCAGGCGTGATTTCTGCATATTCTCCTCTTTTCCTCTGTTCAAGGAAGCGGGCCATGCTCTCGATGGTCGGATGTTCAAAAACATGGCGGACGGCAAGTTCAATTTGCAGCCGTTTATGTATGTTTGAAACAAGCGACGCGGCTTTCAGCGACTGTCCGCCGATTTGGAAGAAATCATCTCTCATACTGATGTGTTCCCGTTTCAGCACTTCTTGCCAAATAGACAGCAGCTCAGTCTCAAGCATTGTGCGCGGAGCTTGATAATCACCGGTTCTCCCGGCTTCTTTCGGCTCAGGAAGTGCGGCCCGATCAAGTTTTCCGCTCACAGACAGCGGCATTTCCGTTAATTTGGTAAAGCTTCCCGGTATCATATAAGCAGGTAATCTCCCGGCCAATTCGGCATGAGGGTCAAATGTCACACCCGCGTTTTCCAGTACGACATAAGCTGCAAGCTCCTGTTCCCCGTCCGCCGTTTTGCGCACGATGACTGCCGCCTCTTTTACCCCGGACAGACTTCTGAGTGCCGTTTCGATTTCTCCCAATTCAATTCTGTAACCTCTTACCTTCACCTGATCGTCAAAGCGTCCCATATATTCAATCGTTCCGTCCGGTAAAAATCGGGCTGCATCTCCCGTTCTGTACAGCCGTTCGCCTTCACGAAACGGATGAGGGGTAAAGACTTTGCCCGTCAGCTCTTTTTGCTGAAAATATCCATCCGCCAGACCTTTTCCGGAAATACACAGTTCACCGACGGCTCCGACCGGCTGCAGCCGATCTCCGTGCATCATATAGACAGAAGTGTTGGCAATCGGGCGCCCGATCGTAATCCGGCTGCTTTTTTGCAGGTTGCGCAGAATCGTCGTGGCCACACTGTTTTCCGTCGGACCGTATTCATTCAGCAGCTCGGCATTCGGGCATATGTTGCGGCTCGCTTCCACGATATCAGGAGTGGCCGCTTCCCCGGCAAATGTCACCGCCCGAAGCGTCTGCGCATCCTTTTTCGTCAGCGAATCAAGCAGAACGCGATACAGAGACGGAACGATCAGAAGATGGCTCACTCCGTGGCGGGCGATTTTCTGTTTTATTGAAAGGACGTCTTTCGCATCATCTTCATCAGTTAACAATACACAGGCGCCCGACAGAATCGGAGTGAAAAGACTCGTTAATGACCCGTCAAATACGTATGAAAAAAGATGAAGCGCTATGTCCCCTTCTGTCATCCCGTATTCTTCACGCCGCCATTGCAATGTATTGCTGATCGCTTTGTGTTGTACAAGCACCCCTTTCGGCCGGCCTGTCGTTCCGGAGGTGTAAATGACATACGCCCAATTTCCGCTGTCAGATACCGGCGGAAGCGGTGCGGTCTGCTGGGAAACCGTTTCCTCCAAGATGACGACGCTGCCCTTGAAATGCGGCGGAATGAGGGGGAGCAGGTCTTTTTCAGTCACGAGCAGTGAGGCTTCACTGTCTCTCAGTAAAAATGAAATCCGTTCAGGCGGAAATTCCGCATCAATCGGCATATAGGCGCTGCCCGACTTCCAAATTCCGAGCAGAGCGGCAACCGTACTCATTGATCGGCGCAGCATAACAGCGGTGATCTGGTCGGGGCGTGCGCCTTTTTCCCTTAACGCATGCGCAATCTGATTCGCCCGCTGATTTAATTTCTTGTAGCTCCAGCTTACCCCGTTATATCTCAACGCCTCTTGGTCAGGCGTTTTTGCCGCCTGTTCTTCAAACAGCCCATGAACGGTTGTCTCAGGGTACGGACGGTTCGTTTCGTTAAACGAATGAATCAAGGCTTCTTCCTCTGGAGGCACGAGACTGATGCTTGATAAAAGCCTGTCCGGATCTTCCGTTACACAGGAGATGACCTCCAGAATATGCCCTTTGATCCGTTTCATGTCTTCCCGATCGTAGATGCCCGCATTGTAGCTGAATTTCACATAAAACTCTTCTCCCGGAACGATGACGACGTTAAGATCGTAATTGGTTTCTTCCGCCATCGAAAAGTTTTCAAGTGAGAGCGCACTGCTTTCCGTTTGCTTCCAGCCGTTTACCGCAGTCTGCATCTGAACCGGATAATTCTCAAAAACCAGGATGTGGTTCAAGAGATCTTGTTGCAGGCCGCTCTCGTTTTGGATGTCATAAAGCGGATAATAGCTGTGCTCTTCCGCAGCGAGTGACTCTTTCTGCACCTTTTTGAGAAGAGAAGAAAAAGTCATATCCCGAGCCGCGCGCACCCTTATCGGCACGGTATTGATAAACAGTCCGGCCATGGATTCGATGCCGGCGATAGCTGACGGCCTGCCGGAAACAACTGAACCGAATACCGCATCTTCAGTGCCGTTGTAACGGTGGAGAAGCAGTCCCCAAATGCTCGTAAATAAAGTATTCAGCGTGACCCCGGTGCTTCGGGCAATGTCTGTCAGCTTTTGCACGGTTTCAGACTCAAGGGAAAATTGAAAATGCTCAGATGCATAACCGTTTTGCGCCGGCTTATTCTTCGTTTGCGGAACGGAAACGACTTCTCCGTAATCTTCCAAGCAGCGCGACCAGAACGCTGACGTTTCTTCTTTATTCCGGCTTCGGAGCCATTTGATATAAGAACTGTAAGGAGCCGGACTGCTGAGGTTTACAGGCCGCCCGTTTCGGATCGCATAATACATGCTGAAGAAATCTTTCAGCACAATGCCCAAGCTCCAGCCGTCCATCATAATGTGATGGTGAGTCCAAACGCATGTATGGCGGTTTTCTCCCGTTTGAAAAAGAGTCAGGCGCATTAAGGGGCCTTTTTGCAGATCAAAGCCCTTATTCCGGTCGGTTTCCTTGAATTCCTTAATGATGTTTTGCTGCTGTTCTTCCGAATAATCTGAAATGTTCTCAGTCTGTACGGCTGTGTCACGGCGTGAAAGGACAACCTGCTGCGGCCCTTCAAGGTCAGGCACTTCTTTTATGAAAATCGTTCTGAAAATATCATAACGGCTGACAAGCATATCCAGACTTTTTTGGAATGTATCAATGCATAAATCCCCGCTGACTGTAAACGAAATCTGCTCGACATATGCGTTTGATCCGGAATCCAGAAGCGAATGAAACAGCATGCCTTCCTGCATATATGATAAAGGGTAAATATCTTGAATTTCTGTCGCTTGTGTCACGAATGCCACACACCTTTTTATGAAATTAAAGTCCTTTTACGAGATCTTCAATGCTTGATAGTGCTTGAGCGGTCAATTCTGTATGGCTGTAATCCGTTAATGTTTTTTCCCGCTCTTTCTTGCCGGAACAGTGGGCGATGATGTCCTCGATGTGAGTATGGAAACGATTCATGAAGAACTCGATTGCCCCCGGTGCAAATACATCGGTATAAACGGCTTTTACCTCCAGTTGCCCGGCCGCCACCATCGCGTTAATATCCAGATCAAACTCGCGGATGCGCCCGGCCGCTATATCATGCTGCGGCTTGAACGGTGACATCTTCAGCGTTCCCTCAAGACCGTCAAACGCACCGAGATAGTTAAAGCTTATTTCTGGGTCTTTATAAAGAATGTTTCGCGAATATCTCAGCAGCCCGTAGCCGGTTCCGTGATGAGGAACCCGTCTCATCATGTCTTTTACCGACTTTATGCGGTGAGCGGTTTTTTCGCCTGAGCCGCCCGGCACTCTCATATCCAAAAGCACCGGGTAAACAGATGTAAACCATCCTGCCGTTCTTGACATATCAATGTCAGGCATATGCCCCTGGCGCCCGTGCCCCTCAGTGCTGATAAGGATCTGTTCAGAACCCGTCCACTCATGAAGCGCCATTCCAAGCGCCGTTAAAAGCAATTCATGAACATCCGTTCCGTATGCCTGCTGTGTTTCCAACAGCAGCTGTTTCGTGACTTCGCTGCTTAATATCCACGATGCCGTGCGCGCGTTTTCCTGCAATCGTCCGGCGTTTTCATCAGTTATTTTCGGCAGCGGCGCTGTTTCACTAGACATCACGCTGTCCCAGTATGCGGCTTCCTCCAGCAATGCTTTGCTTTTGGAAATGTCAAAAAGCTCTTCGGCATACTTTATATAAGAATCGCTTTTCGGCGGCAGTTTGATTTGTTTGCCTTCCAATGCCTGCTGATAAGCTGTCTGCAGATCTTCAAGCAATATCCTCCATGACACGCCGTCCACGATAAGATGATGAATCGTTATAAGAAGATGGTCGGCTTCCTTCTGCCGGAACACTCCGAGATGAAGCAGAGGCCCTTGATCAAGACGCATAGCCTGCTGTATTTCTTTTTCCTCAGCGGCTATCCGTTTTTCGGGCTGCGTTTCTTCTGAAATATCTATGACGTTAAGCGTAAAGATTTCTTCATACTGCTTTGTGATTCCGCGATTATATTGAACCGTTTCCCCATGCTCATTTTCAGTGAAAGTCATTCGCAGCGCATCATGATGTTCTGTCAGCGCGCAAACCGCCTGATACAGCGCATCTATTTCGAGGCTGTCTTCACTGCACAGCATGACCGCTTGGTTATAATGAAGCTCAAACGCACCCGGCTCCTCAAAAAATCTCTGCTGGATCGGTGTCAGCGGAGCGCTTCCTTCTATCGGCCCCTGATCAGCCATTGCAACAGCCGGCATGAGGTGCTTCGCGAGTTCTGCAATCGTCGGGAACTGAAACAAATCGCGGATCGACATGTTCCAGCCTTCTCCCGCGAGTCGGGCTGACACTTGAAGCGCCTTAATGGAATCTCCCCCAAGCTCAAAGAAAGAGTGATGAATTCCCGCTTTCTGAACATGAAGCACATCTTCCCAAATCCGGCATAACATCTCCTGTTTTTCATCGCCGGGCGCGACAAATGCCTGTGTTGAATGTATCTCTTCTGCCGGCAGTGCCGATTTATCAAGTTTGCCGTTCAGTGTCAGGGGCATGCTGTCTAAACCGATAATATGAGACGGCATCATATAAGCCGGGAGCTCCTGCATAAGAGACTGGCGAAGTGATGAGATATCGGCCTCTTTAGGAACGATGTATGCCGCTAATCGGGCTTGTCCTTCAGCATCTTTCATCACGGTAACAGCCGCTTCTTTGACTTGATCGTGTTTCAAAAGCACACTTTCAATTTCTCCCGTCTCAATTCTGTAGCCTCTGATTTTTACCTGCTTATCAATCCGCCCTTGAAAACGAAGAGTACCATCCGGCAGCCAGCAAGCCTGATCTCCGGTTCTGTAAAGCGTTTCTCCCGTTTGTAACGGGTCACTGAATGCGTCCTCTGTCAGCTCAGGCTGTCCCCAATATCCTTTGGCGACGCCGGCGCCCCCGATATACAGCTCTCCGAAAACGCCGATCGGCTGGACCTGTTTGTCTTTGTTTAAGACGTACATTTGCACATTCGGAAGCGGAACACCGATCGGCACATCATCTTCCCGCGGCTCTTCGCTCATTTCGGCTTCATAATACGAAGAATCAATTGTCGCTTCTGTTACACCGTAGCTGTTAATGATCCGCATTTCTTTTCCGAAGCGTTCATGAAGCGTATAAAAATCCTGCGACTTGATCATATCTGAACCCAGTACAAGTATTTTTACACTTTGCAGCGCGAGGTTCCGGCGATATATATATTCCATAAACGGAACAATCAGCGCGGGTGTCGACTCCATAAACGTGATACGGTGCTGATCAATGAGCTGATAAAGCTGTTGTGGCTCAAGCCGGACGTCATCCGAACAAATGACAAGCGTTCCCCCGTTTAGCAGGGCGCGTGCAAGATCCCCTGAAAATACATCAAATGAGAAACTCGCCATCTGCAGCACTCTGACTGGTTTACGATCAAGCTCATAAATTTTTCGCCATGCAAGTGCTGCATGCGTAAAGCTGCGATTTCTGACTTCGACTCCCTTCGGCGTTCCCGTTGTTCCCGAAGTATATATGATATATGCAGTATCATCCGGAGACGCTGCCGGCTGAATATTCTTTGCACAAATATCGTATTGATCTTCATGATCGAGCTGAATGAGAAATAAATTGTTATCCGTCAGCTGTGAAGCAAGTTCTTTGTATTCTGACTGCACCATCAAGACGGATGCCGCGCTGTCTTTTAATAAATAGCGAATCCGTTCCTCAGGATAATGGGAGTCAACCGGTATATACGCCCCTCCCGATTTCATGACCGCAAGAACACTGACGATCGCTTCAATCGAACGGTTTGCCAATATAGCTGCTCTTTTTCCCGGACCGAATCCATTTTTGTGTAATGTTCGCGCAAGCCGATTTGCCCGCTCATTAAGCTGCGAATAGCTGATCTGTTGTGCTCCTTCAATAACAGCGGTCTGATGAGGCGTTTCTTCTACTTTCTCTTCAAACAACTGGTGAAACAGTTTGTGTTTTTCCATGAATTCGGTTTGTGTGTTATTAAACTCAATCAGTAACTTTTGTTTTTCTTCTTCATCCAAAATGTCAGCTTTCGATAGTGTGACTTCCGGTTCGGCGGCAACATGGCGCAAGAGATTCAGTAAGTGGCCCATCCAGCGTTCAATCGTTTCTTTCATAAAAAGCTCGGTGCTGAATTCCATTTCAAAGCGGATGTTTCCATCGGATTCAGCCGCTGATAAGGTCAGGTCAAAACTTGATACATCATGTTCGGTATGCTCTGATCGCGACGCTTTCAGACCGGCCAGATTTATCTCCTCTCGCTCCATATTCTGAAGAATAAACATCGCATCAAACAGCGGATTGCGGCTCATGTCCCGCTGCACGCCGAGCCGTTCCACCAGCTCTTCAAACGGATAGTCCTGATGCTCATACGCCTCAAGCGCCGCCTGGCGGACTTCCGCCAAGTAATCGGTAAACCGTTTGTCTCCTTTCGGCTCCGTTCTGATGGCCAGCGTGTTGACGAACATGCCGAGAATCGGTTCAAGGTCTTTGTGCGGACGCCCGGCAATCGGCGAGCCGACCAACCACAACAGAAAGAGACACTTCTAGCGTTTCTCCGGAAAAACCGGAAACGGATAATCCCGGCTGTGCAAGCAGGAGACAAGCGCCGCAGTCATCGAGCATATAGCGCAGCCTGTCCTCAGGATACTCCGGGTCAAGCGGCACGTAGGCGCCGCCCGCTTTTAACACGGCAAGCACTGAAACCACCATCTCCGGCGAGCGTTCAGCGAGCACGCCGACCATGCTTTCTTTGCGGACGCCTTTTTGTCGGAGCCAAACAGCGAGTCTGTCTGTGTACTGGTCAAGCTCGGCGTACGTCAGCATACCGCCCGGAAAACGAAGCGCCGGACGATGCGGCGAAAGCGCGGCACGGCGGGTGAACAGCCCGTGAAGCGTCGGAGCCGGCGGTTCAACCGCTTCTGTACGGTTAAACGAAGATAACACCCGTTTCTTTTCTTTTTCATCCGCCATATCAATATGCCGAATCAGCCGGTCTGGATTTCTAACGGCATTTTCAACGATCGTCAGCAAATGAGTTTGAATGCGTTTAATTGATGTTTCAGTAAATAAAGCGGATTGGTAATCAAAATTCAGCTCAATCAATCCCGTATCTGTCCGCTCCTTAATTAAAATGGAGAGCTCGTTTGCGGTATGTCCGCTGAAAAACATGGCCGTTTCATAATCGAAACCGTCTGCCTTACGCCACTCAAGCGGCTGATACTGCATCGAAATACCGATGATATTTTGCAGGTCATGATGAGTCTGCCTTAATTCATTCACAAAAAGATTGTAAGGATATTTCTGGTGCCGCATAACAGACAGCTGCTCTTTTCCTACGCTGCGGACAAAGGACAGGAACTCTGCATCAGGATCTGCCGTCATTCTGATCGGCAGTGTGCTGACGAACATGCCGAGCATATCCTTTTCGAGCCTGGAGCCCCGGTTTCCGTAATAAGTGCCGATGGCAATATCCTTTTTAGCCGTCAGACGGCTGATGCATATGTATAACGAAGCCATAAACAGAGAGATGATGCTGATATTATTTTCTTTGCAAAAAAGCCGGATTGATTGTTCTAAGGAGTGAGAAAGAGTGATAGTATCTCTGGAAGCCGCAGTGCTTTGTCTAAGATGAGAGGTTCGTTCCGCCAGTGAAAGGTGTTCCGGAACGGTTCGGTATGTTTCAGTCCAAAATGAACGGTCTTTTTGAAAACGGGAAGACTGTAAGTATTGCTGTTCTTTTTCCATGTAGCTGAGATAGGAAGGTCTGTGGTGTTCAGTTAAATCCTCGCTCCGCATGATCTTTTGGTAGATATCAATGAGCTGGTTGCCGAGCAGGTTGAGCGAGATGCCGTCCATGATAATATGGTGAAATTTTGAATAAAGCCAAACTTCTTCGTCTGACATGACAAGCAGAGTAAATTGATACAGAGGTGAATGAAACAGCTTGAACGGAACACGGGTCTGCGTGTCAATCCATGCGTCCCGCTCTGCCTGATCAGTATGAGTAAAATCAACAGTCTCTAGAGAAATCGGCCGATGCCCCGCAAGATACAGCTGGGGTTCTGATCCGTCCCCTTCTGTCAGTTGAAACCTGAGCGAATCATTTTGCGAGATAGAAAAATCTAAAGCATGGCGCAGTACGTCAAAATCGATGTCCCCCCTGAATTTGACGCATGCCGCGAGATTGCAGATACTTGTGCCCGGTTCGAGCAGCTCCGTAAACCACACTCTTCTTTGTGCGTGAGTTAAAGAATAAACAGTGTTCTCCAATGGAATCCCTCCGCTTCAATTTAAGAGGATAAGAAAGTGAAATAATTACAATTAAATTTCGACAGCATATGACTTAATCATCCATATAAGCATTATTTTAAAACATATTTTAGAAATCACAATAAAAAATTAAATTTTCTCTAACATTTTTTAGAATATAGTATATATTCCTCACTTCACTTCTTCATTTCTATAATCTTTATACCATGTAAAACGGTATGTATGCATACTGTAAACTGGTTCTTAAACACTATAATAAGGAATAAAATGTATAATTAATTGCGCTTTTAAAAAGGTTTTCCTCCCGAAAAGAAGTTTTATGTTAAAAAATGAATAATCGGTGAACATGTAAGAAAGCGGTATGTAAAAAAAAGGAAGGATATTGCCGATATTACTTTTTGAAAAGATTGATTCATAATCGCAATATAATGTTTTACAGACATCAAAAAAAGCCGAATCCTCTAAGGATTCGGCCCTTCTTATTGATTTGCCAGCACGACTGCGATTTTGTCTTCAATGTCTTTTCCGTCATCTTCGTCAAGCAGCCCGGTTTGAAGCACGGAAAAAATAAGCGTATCTCCTGTTTTTGTGTCTGCATAGCCGGCAATCGAACTGACTGATGTTAGTGACCCGGTTTTCGCTTTAATTTTGCCTTCTGCCGGCGTATTCTTCAGCCGGTTCCGAAGGGTTCCTCCCGTCATTCTGTCGCTTGCGCCGGCAACAGGGAGCGAACGAAGGAAAGCCGGGTACCACTTTTCTTTCTGAACCGCATACAAAAGCTCTCCGATTTGGCCGGCGGATACGCCGTTAATATGAGAAACGCCGGATCCGTCTCTTGCAATCAATTCATCCGGATTCAGCCCGAACGATTTGAGCTCCGATTTCATCACGTCCAAGCCCTTTTCCCAGCTGCCCTCCCCTTTTTTCACTTTTCCCATTTCCTTGATCAGAATTTCGGCGTGCCCGTTGTTGCTCAGTTTCATAAACGGGATCAATAATTCTGAAAGAGGCATGGATGTCCGTGATGTGACAAGCTGGGTGCGGTGCGGCATTCGCCCTGTTCTGATTTTCCCTTTTACAGTTATCCCCTGTTTAGTAAGCGCTTGTTTCCATAAATCTAAAGCATAGGACGACGGATCCCACACTGCCGCCCATTCTCTTACCTGTGCCGAGCCGGCAGGTATGGTTCCCTTTATCGTAATCACATTGCCACCGTGCTCCCGTTCAACCGTCAAATCTTTCTTTTCATCAGAAGCGACGGTTTTCACTTCATTTTTCACCCGAACGACGTCCGTATGGGGAGAAATCGAAATGCGCGGCTTTTTACCGGGCTGTTTCGCCGGGCTGATTTCCGCAATCACCGTTCCGGTATCATAATCCTCATTTGGTGAAGCGGTAAGAGCTGATACTTGCGCGCCATAATATTGGCCTTCATCGCTCCACGGAAGATCAACTGAATACCTGGTATCGTCATACCACGAATCATCCCCGACCAGATCTCCTTTAATGACATGGATGCCTCTGGCTTTGACCTGTTTAGCCATCTTCTCAAAAGCAGAAGCCAATAGGGTCGGATCGCCTTTTCCCCTGAGATAAAGGTTTCCGCGCAGCTGTTTTCCTTTCACGGCGCCGTCTGCCCGTACTTCTGTCTTAAAGGTGTAATCTTCTCCGAGAACGGAAAGCGCCGCAGATGCCGTCAGCAGCTTCATCAGTGATGCAGGCCTCAGCCGCATATCTTCCCGGCTGCCGAACAGCACCTCCCCTGTTTTTGCTGACCGGACACTGACGCCCGCTGAAACTCCCTTTAAAGCAGGTTCTTCATCCAGAATGTGTTCCAGCTCTTTTTGCAAAGTATTTTTTTGTTCAGCCGCCTTAGCCGCCTCATCAATATAAGGAACTGCGGCAATGACCAAAAGCAGAATCACCGCGCTCAAGCGTTTCACATATGTTTTCAATGTTATCCCGCCTCTTTCCTATTCTTCGTCATGCAAAATGGTGATCCTGGATGACGCAGCCGCTTCTTCGCCCGGTTTCAGAATCTGAAGCCCTGTCAGTGATGCAGGCTGATTCAGATTAAATGCATCTGTAACGGAAGTATAAGGCTCAAGACTGACAAACCCTTGCTTTCCGTCACCGTTATATACCACCCAATGCTTGAAAGACATGTCTGCTTGATACAGCACGGATAATTGCTCATCCGGATGATAAATAACAGCTTCGTTATTGCCGCCATTCCGTCCGGAAGAAAGAAAAACATCGTCAAACTGTTTATTTTTCAAAGACACCCCCTGACGGAACGCTTCTTTATCAGGCACATCCAATAAACGGCCCGTCGGCACGAAACGTTCATTTAATTCCCACATGCGGTCAGCCGTCAAAAATAGACGGGATCGCTCTTCATTGAAAACAAAAGTTGAATGATAGCCGAGCCCCCAAGGAAAAGCCTCCGTTCCCTTATTCATAATCAGCGCCCGCTGCGTAAACACATTGTCTTTTAATGTATAGGTCATCCGGACAATGACATCGTGCGGAAATTGTTTATGAACACGGGGAATCTTTGAAAGATCAATTTCTGTTTCGACTTTCATTCCATCCCCCTCTTCTTTCGCTGCCGTCGCTTTCCAATGCTGATTGTGAAGAAAGCCGTGAATATGATTATGTTTATCCTCTTCGTTTATCTCAAATTGATACGCGCGGCCGTCAAAACGAAACGTCCCATCCGTAATCCGGTTCGGCGGGAATAAAACGGGAATGCCGTACAGCATCGGTTTTTTGCGGAATTGCTCCGCAGTTTCCGGTTCTCTCAGAAGCCGCATACCGGTTCTTTTATCCCGAAGCGATATGACATTTGATCCCCACTCCGGCACAATGATGCATTCAGCCTGATCAGTCTCCGCTTTTATGGCTGAAGCCCCTAAATAAGTCGTATGTTCAATCGTCATAAGCACCTGCCCTTTCCTTGTTTTCTAGCATGTATAGGAATTCCATTTTCTAAACTCATTTTCCTTCTCTAAAAAAAACATCGCCCGTATGAACTGAGCGATGTGCGGTAAAACCTTATTGAATCAGCCGGGTAATCTGTTTTTTCTTCCATACAAACCGGTAATATACGTATTGCAGCAGCAGGCTGACGACAAAAGCCGCCGGATAACCGACCCAAATGCCGAGAATGCCGAGATTCGTATAATGAGAAAGAATAAAGGCCACAGGCACTTCAATTCCCCAAATCGCAAAAATGCTGATAATCGTCGGCCATAACACCGTACCGCTCGCCCGCATCGTCGCTGAAACGATCTGAGCGTGACCGAAAATCAAATAACTCCAAAGGGTAATCATAATCAGATTGCGGGCAATGTGGAGCGTGTCCTGATCTGTTAAAAACAAAGCAAGTATCTGCCGGGAGAAGGTATAAATCAGCACAATCAAAACCCCGCCGATCAAATAATTCAGGCCGATGCCGACTTTGATGACCTGTTTCAGCCGGCCGAATTGATTGGCGCCAATGGATTGGGCGGCAAAAATGGAAACGGCGATACCGAGGCTTACCGCCGGCATCTGCACATAACTCGCCACTTGGTTGACGACCCCGTAAGCAGCCGTCGCGTTTGATCCGTAATGATTGACAAATGAAATGACCGCAATTTCAGAAAGTGACACGAGAATCATATTGATGCTCGACGGAATACCGAGACGGAGTAAAAGCGCGAGCAGCTTTTTGTCCATTTTAAGAGAACGGAGCGCAGTCCGATCAAATGCCAATGGATGTTTCCTTTTCCGCAAATAAACCATGAGTACGATAAATGTCACGATGTTTGAAATCACGGTTGCATACGCCGAACCGTAAATGCCGAACTTCGGAAGTCCGAAAAGCCCGAGAATCAATAAGGGCAAAAGCCCGATGTTTATGACTGTACTGACGATTAACGTATAAAACGGAGTCTTTGAATCTCCCGTTCCGCGTAAAAATGTCGTATACGCAAAATATAAAAACATCAGCGGCATTGCGCAAAACAAAATGCGCGCATATCGGACACTGACATCTATTACGTTTTCCGGCGTTCCCATCAGCCGCAGAATATCAAGCGTAAACACACTGCCGACAACTGCCAGGACAACACCGAGCATAAAGGTAAAAGTCAGTGTAGTGCCGACAATCGCCTTCATCCTCTCTTCGTTTTTCGCGCCGTAAGCCTGCCCGATCAGAATGGAACTTCCCGAACCGATTCCGATCGTAAAGGAGATCAGCAGAAAAAACAGCGGAAAAAAAGACGATACAGCGGCAAGCGCATCGACTCCGAGCCACCTTCCGACAAATACCATTCCGACCAATTGGCCGACAGATTGCAATACATTGCTTAAAAGCAGCGGCACTAAAAACAGTGACATCGATCGCCAGACTGACTGGCCGCGGCCTTCCGCTGTTTCTAAATGATCTTGTACTTCCATATGTAGGACTCCTTTTTTGATTTTCTTCCATTTTATTATTCAGCAGACAGCTTGTAAAAACCTTTTGTTCAATGAAACTCTTTATCTTTTTCTCACGTCTTACATGGAAATAAACCATAAAAATAAAAAGTCCGGAAAATATTTCTGAAAAGGTATTGTAATCTTATCGTAATTATTGTAACATTTGTAACATAAGAGAAAGAGATTGATTGAAGGAGAGATTATATCATGAAAAAATGGCTATTATTCCTCACTACTATTACATTGATTCTGTCATTGGGCACTGCGGCGACTGCAAAAAATGCACCTAATGACCTTACACAAAAACAAGCACTTCAGCTGGCCCTGTCAGCGAGAGAACATTTCTGGAACACAATGAGCGGCGGTGCGCTTAAATCAAACGCAAATTGCACATCTGAACCGTTTGAATATCAAAATCTGCAATATGTATTTATGTGCAAAGACCTCGGAACAAAAGCGAAAGCCGTAAAATATCTGACACCCGCTTTTACAAAGCAAGCGATTGACAAAGGGCTCAAAGATTACCACTTCACTGTAAAAGACGGCAAATTGGCTGTTCCGGTCGGCGACGGAGATAACCTCCTGAATTGGAAAAAAGCAAAAATGACCCTTCTTTCTAAAAAAGGAAGCGTCCAAACATACCGCTTCACTGTACCGACTCTTGACGGTTCTCCGTCAGCAAAACGCGATGTAACATTCGTAAAAGAAAACAACGTTTGGAAAGTCAATCAATTTGATGCTGTCATATAAGAAAAAGCCCGCTTGCTTACAGCGGGCTTTTTTCAATGATATGCTGGCATATTATAACGGAAGGCTGTTTTTCAGAAGCAGTTGACGGTTAAGAAGAAACAGCTTATGGGAGGAACTCTGTTAAGAAGATAAACGAATACCCTTGATTTTTTTTAAAAAACAACACGGCCGCAAAAACACTTGCATATCAATGTGCAAAATTTGTGCAAAACATAAATTTCCACCAGGTTTTCACAAAATATTCAACTCAAAACCCCCTTGTATAACAAGGGGGTTTCTGTTTTGCCGACATTATTAATCTGCGCCTATCTTATGCTGGAAACGCTCTAGGAGAGATTCGAACTCCCGACCTGCAGTTTAGGAAACTGCTGCACTATCCGCTGTGCTACTAGAGCCTGCTTCTATTATAGTAACGCTGGCGGCCGTTTTTTTCAAGCCTACAGCCCTCCGAACACTTTATAGGCGGCTCTCGTCGTATCTTCATCTATTCCGATATAACGCATTGTAATAGACGGAGAAGAATGATTCAAAATCCTCTGCAGTTCAGCAATGTCTTTTGTCCTCTGATAAAAATGATACCCGAACGTCTTTCTAAGCGTATGCGTCCCGATTTCCTCCAACCCGCAAGCGGCAGCCGCTTCCTTTAATATTCTGTATGCCTGAATCCGGGATATGGGCTTATTCGTCCGTTTCGATTTAAACAAATAGTCATCCTCTTTCATGTCTTTTGTATAAGCGTATATGTCGGCCTTTAAAGACTCCAGTATCAGAATTTTTCTTTTCTTTCTCGTTTTGCTTTCGGTTGCCCACACATGGTCTTTGTTCCTGACATCTCTCACGCGAAGCGGCAGAACATCAGAAATCCGCAGTGCGCTGTTCATGCCAAAAATAAATAAAAAATAATCACGATCACTTTTTTGCATTAAATACTCTTTGACTTCCTGGATCTTCTCCAAACTTCGGATCGGCTGTACGATATGCATCAAAAAACCCCTTATAATTGGTAAAGTAACATATTGAGCATTATGTTACTATTATAGCCGAAACCCGTTGAATGATAAAGGATAAAGGGTCTTATGTAACATAATATACATAGTGTTACATAAGGTGAATCAGATACGCAGTTTCAACAAATTCCTCAAAAACATCATTTTCAGACCGGTGACAAGCTTTTAAACAAATAGAGACTCAAGGCATTAAAAAATGAAAACAACGGCCTTAAAATGAAATCTGAGCATCCGTTTTTTTTGTGAGCAACCGAAAAAAATGCAAAAAAAAGACACAATATGAAATTGTGTCCTAGTCTTCATCTTTTACATCAATGTCTTCAGGAAGCGGCTCATTTAAAAACTCTTGAATCATTTCCTTGTATTTTTCCAACTGCTCGAGATGGGTTTGAAATTGTTCCTTGTTGATTAAATATTGCTGTCCGTCATGGACGGCCCTTATTTTATTCGTCAAAACAAGATTGTGCACATATTCTTCAGGAAGACTGGTAAACTCCGCTGTCTCTTTGATCGTTAAATACATGGCTCACGTTCCTTTCATATGTCATGTGAGTGAATTCTGTTTTGTTCATTGTAGCTTATTTTTTGTCTTTATGCTTGTTTCACAGCTTTTTCAGTCCGGTTTCCCATTTAGCCTATTTGCGACTGATTACATTCACACAGAAACTCCGGCTTTTTGCGCACCGGACTATTCCGTTTGTCACTTGTGAAAACAGCACATTTTACTTACTCTATAATTGTAAGCGGAAAACAAAGGAGGCAGACTATGAAAAAGAAAAAGTTTATGAATCTCTGTTTTATCGTTCTGCTCAGTACGTTGCTCGCGGCCGGAAGCATCCCTTATCACGCTCAGGCTAAGAAACACCCGTTTTCCTATGACGACTACAAACAGGTAGATGTCGGCAAAGACGGCATGGTTGCCACCGCCCACCCTCTCGCTTCACAAATCGGTGCCGACGTGCTGAAAAAAGGCGGCAATGCAATTGACGCCGCGGTTGCCATTCAATTCGCATTAAACGTAACTGAACCTATGATGTCAGGAATCGGCGGCGGCGGATTTATGATGGTTTATGATGCGAAGACGAAAGACACCACCATTATCGACAGCCGAGAACGCGCACCGGCAGGCGCAACACCGGATATGTTCCTTGACGAAAACGGCAAAGCCATCCCTTTCTCCGAACGCGTTACGAAAGGGACTGCAGTCGGTGTTCCGGGAACATTAAAAGGACTTGAAAAAGCGCTCGACAAATGGGGCACACGCTCCATGAAACAACTCATCACCCCTTCCATTAAACTTGCCTCAAAAGGCTTTCCGATCGATTCGGTTTTAGCTGATGCCATCTCAGATTATAAAGACAAATTATCACACACTGCTGCAAAAGACGTGTTTCTTCCGGACGGAGAACCTCTGAAAGAAGGAGACACACTCATCCAAAAAGACTTAGCCAAAACATTTACAGCTATTAAGTACAAAGGCACAAAAGCATTCTATGACGGAGCATTCTCCAAAAAGCTTGCGGAAACAGTGCAGGAATTCGGCGGCTCAATGACAGAAAAAGATATTAAAAACTTCAATGTGACGATTGACGAACCGATCTGGGGAGATTACCAGGGCTATCATATCGCAACTGCTCCTCCTCCAAGCTCGGGCGGTGTTTTCCTGTTGCAAATGCTGAACCTTCTGGATGATTTTAAGCTTTCTCAATATGATATCCGTTCTTGGCAAAAATATCAGCTTCTCGCAGAAACGATGCATTTGGCTTATGCTGACCGCGCCGCATTTGCCGGGGATCCAGAATTCGTCAACGTCCCTCTCAAAGGCCTCTTGAATCCAGATTATATCAATGCCCGCAGACAGCTGATAGATATTGATAAAGTCAATAAAAAACCGAAAGCCGGCGACCCTTGGGCCTATCAGGAAGGTTCTGCAAACTATAAACAAGTGGAGCAGCCGACTGACAAACAAGAAGGCCAAACGACTCACTTCACGGTAACTGATCGCTTCGGCAATGTCGTATCTTATACGACAACGATTGAACAGCTGTTCGGTTCCGGCATTATGGTTCCCGGATACGGCGTTGTGTTGAATAATGAGTTAACAGACTTCGATGCGGTGCCTGGCGGTGCAAATGAAGTGCAGCCGAATAAACGTCCGCTCAGCAGCATGACTCCGACTATTTTATTCAAAAATAACGAACCTGTCCTGACTGTCGGCTCCCCCGGCGGAGCAACGATTATTTCTTCCGTCCTGCAAACGATCCTGAACAAAGTTGAGTACGGCATGGATCTGAAAGCGGCGGTCGAAGAGCCGAGAATTTACACAAACAGCATGACATCCTATCGATATGAAAAAGGAGTGCCGGAAGAAGCCCGCACAAAACTGAACGAAATGGGGCATAAATTCGGCAGCAGCCCGGTTGATATCGGTAATGTGCAAAGCATCCTGATCGACCGTGAAAACGGCACCTTCACCGGAGTCGCCGACTCAAGCCGAAACGGAGCCGCAATCGGCGTAAACTTGAAAAATTATAAAAAATAACAAGACAAAAAGCCTCGTTTCTCAAGCTGAGAAACGAGGCTTTTGTTTATTCTGCACTGTATTCAGATGAGGTTTTTTCAGACGTTAATGACGCAAGCGAAAGCACACCGCACATCGCGATGACAACACCCGCTGATCCGATCCATGTCACTGATGCAAGAGACAGATGAGTGACAACAATGCCCCCGATGCCCGCCCCGGCCGCCATAGCCAGCTGCATCACAGACTGGTTGAGGCCAAGTAATACACCCGATGATTCAGGCTCCATCGTTGCCAAATGATACTGCTGAGCAGGCCCAGATGACCAGGCGGCGAAGGACCAAAACATAAGCACTGCCGCCGCTCCGAAAGCAGAATGTGTGACAAACGGCAATAACATGAGCATGATAGCATGAAGCGCCATTCCGCCGGTTAATGTCATACGCGCCCCCCATTTGTCTGCGCTGAAACCGCCTGCTTTAGAACCGGCAAGACTTGCAACACCGAAAATAAGCAGCAATGTACTCAGTATTCCGCTTCCGATATGAGTAACGTTCAGTAAATACGGAGAAAGGTACGTATACGTAACCGAATAGCCTCCGAGCCAAAAAAACGTAATGGCCAGCCCGACTGCCACCTTTCGTTTCTTCAAAAGAGAAAATTGCTGAATGAGCGGCACCGGTTTATCTCCTTTTATCTCAGGCAACGCGAAACGTATAATAAGCATGGCAATGATTCCGATTGCCGCAATTCCGGCAAAAACCACCTTCCACCCAAAAGCTTCAGACACGGTTCTTCCGATCGGAACACCGATAATGAGCGCCGCCGTAAACCCCATAATGACGGTTGCGAGAGAACTTGCCTGTTTTCCCGGGGGAGCGATTTTTGCTGCGATCGTAAGCGCGGTGACCACCACAGTTCCTGCTCCAAGCGCCATGATCACCCGCGCTCCCGCAAATAAACCGAATCCCTGCACAAGGAAAGAAATGATATTCCCGATAACAAACAGCCCCAGAGCATAGATCATGAGCTTCCTTCTGTCCAGTTTTGCTGTAAGGGCCATCATGACAGGCGTTCCGATTGCATAAACAAGTGAAAAAATCGTAATCAGCTGCCCTGCCGCTGCCACAGTAACTCCCAAGGAACCTGCAATTTTATCAAGCATCCCTGATATCACATATTCAGACGTCCCCACTAAAAAACTGATAATTGCCAAAATGTAAATCTTCCAGGTATTTTGCACCTGACACACTCCTTCATTGATGATTTATATAAAGATATATTGTGATATATCGATATAAAGAGTTGAACAAACAGAAACAAATCGCAATATGTCGATGTGTAGTCGGAAAAAGAAACTGAATCCCTCTTCTAAAGGATTCAGCCTACATTTCGCGCTGAAAATAATCGGCCATCGCCTTTATCGCGTCTTCATCTCTTTTATAATAGGTGTATTTGCCAATCCGTTTTGTTTGGATAAGGCCCGCCCGCTGAAGGATGGAAAGATATTGAGACGCCGTTGACTGTGTCATCTGAAGCTTATCGGTGATCTGGCTGACACATACTCCGATCTCATTCATATCAATGCCATCATGCGGGGCGAAGTGACGGTCCGGCTCTTTCAGCCATTGCAAAATCTCAAGCCGTGACTCATTAGACAACGCTTTAAAAACATCAATAGGTTTCATACGCTTTATTATATCGTGATTTTACGATATGTCAATATTGTTTTTATTAAATCTCTATTTTTTGTTTTGCCTCTCTTATGATCCGGGAAATAAAATCACTCACATTCTCTTCAAATGTGTCTTCCCGCCCGTATTGCCTTACATGTACAGATTGATGGCGGCACTCTCGATCTCCCACAACAGCAATATACGGTATTTTTTTCATTTGTGCTTCTCTGATTTTATAGCCGAGTTTTTCATCACGCTGATCAAGCTCAGCCCGGATACCCGCTTTCTTTTGAGAAAAACCAGAACGAAAAAAATTGGCGTACACAGCTGTCCTGTTTTCTCATCTTCCGTTCGGTAATGCTTTTAATCCATTCAGCAGTTCTTCAAACGCCGATGTCAAAAATAAATCACTCCGGTAGATGAATGATATATTCATATCCCGAAACTGTTCAGGAAGCTCATGAAGAAAAAGATTTTTCCTGTTTTGAAAATAACGGACGGCTGATGCAGGCAGAAAGGAAACCCCCATCCCCGCCTGCACCGCCCCAATAATGGCTTCCAACGTACCGAATTCAATGATTTTATGTGCGGGTACTGCTTCTTCTTTCAGTATGTTCTTTATTTTGCGGCGGTGCGAACAGCCCGCGGCAAAATACAGAATCGGATCTCGCAACAAGTCTTGCAAACTGCCTTCCCGCTTATTTGAAACCAAGACCAATTCTTCTTGAATTACAGCGACTTGCTCAAGATCTTCGTATTCGACCGGACCATAAACAAAAGCGCCGTCCAGCTCATAGTGTAAGACGTGCTGCACTAAGGTATGTGTATCACCGGTTGACAGAGACAGCTGTACTTTCGGGCAGCGGCTGCAATACTCTGTGAAAAATTGAGGGAGATGGACGGCTGCCGCCGTTTCAAGAGAACCGATTCGAAGCGGGCCGTTCGGATCGCCTGCCTCTTGCGCCGTTTTTTGCGCCTCATGCAGCAATTGAAGGATTCTGTCTGCGTCTTTCAATAAGTTTTCACCTGCGGGCGTCAGCGTCATCCCCCGATTTGTGCGGTAAAAAAGCTGTGTTTGCAATTGCCGTTCCAGCTGCTGAATCCGGTTTGTCACATTTGATTGAACATAATGCAGGCTTTCTGCCGCCTTTGAAATACTTCCTTTGCGGGCGACAGCCTGAAAAATCTTTAAGTCTCCGCTTTCCATGTAAGGGCACCTTCTTGCTATGATTTTTATTGATAGCCGGCTATCAATTTTCATTTATTTACTGCAGCTGATACAGCCTGTAAAATCTTTCTCATCAATCATAAAGGAGAGAAGAATGATGAATGCCCTTATCATACACGAAAATGGCTTTGATTTCAGGCAGGCACCTGACAAAAGGCCGGGAAACGGCGAAGTAAAAATAAAGCTGAAAACAGCCGGATTAAACCATCGTGATTTGTTTTTAATGAAAAACCACGAAACCGGAAACCATGAATTTACTCTCGGTTCAGACGGCGCGGGAATCGTAACCGAAATAGGACACGGCGTCCGGTCTCATTTACTGCATGCAGAAGTCATCATCAACCCGGTGCTGAATTGGAAGACCGTTGAGGACGTACCGGCCGTACCTGATATTTTAGGCGGTCCGAGCGACGGAACCTTTTCACCTTATGTCATCGTTCCTGCGGAAAATGCCGTTTTAAAACCCGAACACCTGACATGGGAGGAAGCGGGCGTGCTGCCGTTATCAGCATTAACCGCTTATCGCGCCTTATTTACAAAAGGACAATTAAAAAAAGGCGAACACCTTATCCTTCCGGGCATCGGAAGCGGCGTGGCAACATACGCCTTATTAATGGCAAAAGCTATCGGAGCGACAGTCAGCGTCACCTCCCGCAGTGAAAACAAAAAACAAACCGCACTGTCATACGGTGCAGACCGGGCGATTGACAGCTACGGTGACTGGAATGAGGCGCTGTATGGCGAAAAAGCAGATATCATACTTGACGGTGTAGGCCCCGCCTTGTTTCAACACTATCTTGACATTATGAAACCGAATGGCCGGATCGTAACATTCGGCGCCAGTTCAGGCGATCAGCTCGGATTCCCTATTCGCTCGCTGTTTTTTCCGCAGATTCATATTCTCGGTACATCAATGGGAAGCAATGAGGAATTTGCGGATATGATGGAATTGGTAAACCGCTGCGGCATCCGTCCCATTATCGACCGCATGTACCCTCTCAGTGAAGCAGCTGCCGCTTTTAACAGAATGCGGGAAGGACGGCAGTTCGGCAATATCGGCTTTCGTTTGGATGTCTAAAAAAGAGGAGCGGACGCGTCCGTTCCTTATTTGTTTATAAGCGTTTCCGCTTGAAATTCAATATGTTTTTCTTCATCAATTAAAATCTGCCCGCAAATCGACTGCAGACACACAGAGCCCGTCAGCAGCACCGTGATCGACTGCTCAAGGCTTGCAAATCGTCTCAGTCTGCGGAAGAAAACAATCTCTCCACTCTGTAAAACAAAATTCCATATGTTATCTTCCACGTTACCCTTATATGACCAATAAAGGAAGAAGGAGGTTTCATTTCAATACGAAAAACCGGCTGATCCCAGCCGGTTTTATAAATAAACCCCTTTATTTACGGTAAAACAGTGCTCCCCATTAAATAACTGTCGACTTCGCGCGCTGCTTCCCGGCCTTCATTAATCGCCCATACAATCAGGCTTTGGCCCCTTCTCGCATCCCCTGCGGCGAAAACACCGTCAACATTCGTTTTATAATCCCCATATGCCGCCTGAATTTTATGATTTGCCGAATCGACACCGAACTGTTTCAATAATGGCTGTTCTGTCCCTTCAAAACCGATGGCGATGAACACCAGCTGAGCAGGCCAGACTTTTTCTGTTCCGGGCAGTTCATGAAATTCATACTTTCCGAATTCGTTTCTGACTTTTTCCATTTGAATGGTGTGAATCTCTTGTAAGCGGCCCTGCTTATCGGCCACCATTTTTGTCGTCTGAATTGAATATTCTCTCGGGTCTTTGCCGAACTTTGCCTGCGCTTCTTCATAGGCGTATTCAAGGGTAAAGACGTGAGGCTGTTCAGGCCACATATTGTCGTTCGTGCGCGTTTGAGGAAGTTTAGGATGTTTCCCGAACTGGTGCACGCTGCGCGCTTTTTGGCGCAGCGCGGTTGCCACGCAGTCAGCTCCTGTGTCTCCTCCGCCGATTACGATGACGTCTTTCCCTTTAGCGTCTATATATTGTTTGTCTTTGAAGTTGGAATCTAAATAGCTTTTCGTCGCCAGTGTTAAATAGTCCATCGCATAATGGACGCCTTTTGCTTCCCGGCCTTCAATCAGCAGATTGCGCTGCTTTTGGGCGCCTGTGCACAAAATGACGGCATCAAATTGATCTTTCAGCTCATCTGCCGTTATGTCAACGCCGATTTCGGTATTTGTTACAAAATCTATACCTTCCTGCGTCAAAAGTTTAATACGGCGTTCGACGACATTTTTCTCAAGCTTCATGCTCGGAATGCCGTACATCAGCAGACCGCCGGCTCTGTCAGCACGCTCATAGACCGTTACGGAATGACCGGCTTGGTTCAGCTGATCAGCGCTTGCCAGACCTGCCGGGCCTGAACCGACGACAGCGACTTTTTTACCTGTGCGTTTCGCTGGTATTCTCGGCTGAATCCATCCATTTTCAAAACCTTTGTCAATGATCGTCCGCTCGATGTTTTTAATTGAAACAGCCGGATCTGAAATAGCCAGCGTACAAGATCCTTCACAAGGAGCGGGACAGACCCGCCCTGTGAATTCAGGAAAGTTATTCGTTTTCAGAAGGCGCTCCAAGGCTTCTTTCCAGCGCCCCCGATAGACGAGGTCATTCCACTCCGGTATCAGATTATAAATCGGGCATCCGGAGGTAAAACCGTTGATATCAGCGCCGATTTGGCAAAACGGTGTGCCGCAATCCATACACCGCGCCCCCTGCCGCTTTGACGCTTCATCTGAAAACGGAGCCGAATACTCTTTCCAATCCTTTAAGCGAGTGAGAGGGTCCCGCTCAGCCGGTTTTTCTCGTTTTTCTTCCATGAATCCAGTTGGTTTCCCCATGTTCCTCTCCCCTTTCTTACTGTACTACCGCTTGTTTTTGATCTTTGGCAGGCGTTTGGAGGACCTTTGTATTGGCTTCAAAAGCATACATAATTGCGTCTTCTTCTGATAAACCCGCCGCTTTTTGTTCTTCGATGCTGAGGAGCATTTGTTTATAGTTTTTCGGAATGACTTTGATAAAGGTTTCTGCGGCTTTTTCCCAATTGTCCAGGAGATCTGCGGCTTTTTTGCTGTTTGTCAGCACCGCATGCCGTTTGACCATTTCTTGCACTTCTTTGATCTCCGCCTCATCCGTCAGCTTTTCAAATGAAATCATTTCCATGTTGCATTTGCGTTTAAATGCTTTGGCATCATCACTGAGGACGTATGCGATACCGCCTGACATTCCCGCCCCGAAGTTTTTGCCGACTTCGCCGAGGACGACAACCCGGCCGCCTGTCATGTATTCACAGCCGTGGTCTCCGATACCTTCTACAACGACATTGACTCCGCTGTTACGGACTGCAAAACGTTCACCGGCGCGCCCGTTAATGTACGCTTCCCCGCTTGTTGCTCCGTAAAATGCGACGTTCCCGATAATAACGTTATCGTGTGTTTCACAATTGAAGGCATCAGGCGCTTTCACGATGATTTTTCCGCCTGAAAGCCCTTTGCCTACGTAGTCATTTGAATCCCCGTTCAAATGAAGCGTCATCCCTTTAGGGACAAATGCTCCGAAACTCTGTCCGGCTGATCCGGTAAAATGAAGTCTGATCGTATCATCCGGCAGGCCTTCCGCTCCGTAGCGTTTAGAAATTTCACTTCCCGTCACGGTTCCGGCTACGCGATTTGTATTATTGATCTTGATTTCAGCTTCCGCTTCCTGTCCGGCTTCAATTGCAGCCTGCACCGCCGGAAGAATAACCGTCATATCAAGCGACTGGTCGATTTTATGGTTTTGCGCCGTACGGAAAGTGCGGACGCCTTCAGGCTGGTACAGCAGTGTGGATAAATCAAGCTGGCCCGCTTTCCAATGCGCTTTTGCACGTTCACTGACATGAAGAACGTCTGTCCGTCCGATCATTTCATCAAGCGTCTTAAAGCCTAACTGCGCCATATATTCACGCACTTCTTCTGCGACAAACAGCATGTAGTTTACGATATGGTCAGGATCGCCCATGAATTTTTTGCGAAGCTCCGGGTTTTGCGTCGCGACACCTACAGGACATGTATCTAAATGGCAGGCGCGCATCATGACGCAGCCGAGAACGACAAGCGGCGCTGTAGCAAAGCCGAATTCCTCCGCACCGAGCAAGGCGGCCATTACGACATCCCGGCCTGTCATCAGCTTACCGTCCGTTTCCAATACCACGCGATCCCGTAAACCGTTCAGCATCAGCGTTTGGTGAGCTTCTGCAAGACCAAGCTCCCACGGAAGACCCGTATGTTTAATACTTGTTTTCGGCGACGCGCCCGTTCCGCCGTCGTAGCCGCTGATGACGATGACATCCGCAGTGCCTTTTGCCACACCGGCCGCAATCGTGCCGACGCCGGCTTTTGACACGAGCTTGACGCTGATTCGCGCGCTTCGATTTGCATTTTTCAAATCATGGATCAGCTGCGCCAAATCTTCAATTGAATAAATATCATGGTGAGGAGGCGGTGAGATCAGCCCTACACCTGGTGTAGAACCGCGGACATCCGCGACCCAAGGATATACCTTGTTGCCCGGAAGCTGACCGCCTTCTCCCGGCTTCGCCCCTTGCGCCATTTTGATCTGCAATTCATCCGCATTGACGAGATAATGGCTCTTTACGCCGAAACGGCCGGAAGCGATCTGTTTAATCGCACTTCTTCTGTCGTCGCCATTATCATCCGGAACGAAACGTTTCGGGTCCTCGCCGCCTTCTCCGCTGTTGCTTTTTCCGCCAAGCCTGTTCATCGCTATCGCTAAAGCCTCATGGGCTTCCTTGCTTAATGAACCGAATGACATCGCTCCTGTTTTAAAACGTTTCACGATGGAAGCAGCTGATTCAACTTCCTCTAATTTTAAAGGCTTGCGGTCTTCTTTGAAGGCGAACAGATTGCGTAAAAATCCGATTCGTTCTTCATCCGCTGCATGAGAATACTGCTTAAATAGGCTGTAATCATTTTTGCGGCAGGCCCATTGCAGCGTATGGATGGTTTTCGGGTTGAAAGCGTGGTGCTCTCCCCCGTTCCGCCATTGGAATTCACTTCCCGGATCAAGGGTTTGGCTGTAATCATCCTTGTACGCCGCTTGATGGCGCTGTTTCGCTTCTTGCGCAATCGTTTCGATATCGATTCCGCCAAGCTGAGATGCAGTACCGGTAAAGTATTTGGCGATAACGTCTTCACCGATGCCGACCGCTTCAAAAATTTGGGCGCCCCTGTAACTTTGCACAGTTGAAATCCCCATTTTTGACATCACTTTCACGACGCCTTCTGTTACGCTCTTTCCGTATTTGCTGACAGCTTCTTCATACGGAATATCAAGCCGGCCTTCATCGATTTCCTGCTTATACGTAGCGTAAGTCAAATACGGATTGACAGCATCTGCACCATACCCGATGAGAGCCGCAAAGTGATGAACTTCACGCGCTTCCCCGGATTCAACGATAATGCTTGCTTTTGTTCGCAGTCCTTGGCGGATCAAATGCTGATGCAGCGCACTGACAGCCAAAAGCGGCGGAATCGGCGTCAACTCTTTACTCATTGCCCTGTCAGATAAAATTAACAGAGATACGCCTTCCTTGATCGCTTTTTCCGCCTGCTGAAACAAATCCTCCAGGCCTTTTTCTAGGTCATCGGAAAACAGCGTGCGGATGTTCTGGCTCTTAACGTCAGGATGCACAAGTGTTTTCAGCGCATAAAACTGTTCGTTTGATAATACAGGAGTATAAAGCTTTATGCGGCGTGCATTTCTTTCACTCGGATGCAGCAGATCGCCTTCAGCCCCAAGCCAGGTCACCGTAGAGGTCACAAGCTGCTCGCGGATCGCGTCAATCGGCGGGTTTGTGACTTGCGCAAACAGCTGTTTAAAGTAATGAAACAGTGATTGGGCGCGGTCGGATAAAACGGCGAGCGGCGAATCATTTCCCATAGAGCCGAGCGGGTCCTTGCCTTCTTTAATAACAGGGATTAAATATTTCTGAATATCTTCATACGTATAGCCAAACGCTTTTTGACGGACGAGAAGATCATCGAATTGTTCCTCTTCCCGGATTTCCGGGTCAGGATTCACTTGAACCAATTCTTCTTCAAGCCATTTTTGATAAGGGAATTCATTGGCAATTTCTGTTTTCACTTCTTCATCTGAAATAATCCGGCCTTCTTCTAAGTCAATGAGCAGCATTTTTCCGGGCTCCAGACGTTTTTTATGAAGAATGTTCTCCTGCTCTACTTCAATAACGCCGACCTCAGATGAGAAAATAATATGGTCATCTTTTGTCACATAGTAACGTGCCGGACGCAGGCCGTTACGGTCAAGGATGGCGCCGATCTGTTTTCCGTCCGTAAACGAAATGGCGGTCGGCCCGTCCCACGGCTCCATTAAAGAGCTGTGATATTCATAAAAAGCCCGTTTCGCTTTAGACATGTGAGTGTTTTCCGTCCATGGTTCCGGAATCAGCATCATTGCCGTATGTGCCGGTTTCCGCCCTGCCATCACGAAAAATTCAAACGCATTATCAAGAATGGATGAGTCACTGCCCTCAGCATTTAAAATCGGCAGCACTTTGTGAAGATCGTCTCCGAAGCTTTCTGAAACGAACTGCTGCTCCCTCGCTCTCATCCAATTGATGTTGCCCCGGAGCGTATTGATTTCTCCGTTATGAATCAGATAGCGGTTCGGATGAGCACGTTCCCAGGTTGGAAAGGTATTTGTGCTGAACCTTGAATGCACAAGTGAGAATGCAGATACGAAGGTTTCATCCTGCAAATCCAAATAAAATGCGTCAACCTGCTCAGGCGTTAACAAACCTTTATAAACAATAGTCTGGCTTGACAGGCTTGCGAAGTAAAAATCAAGCTGTTCTTGAACGCCCCAATTTTCCGCCTGCTTCCGGATGACATACAGTTTGCGTTCAAAAGCAAGGCTGTCTTTCAAATCGTTTGCGGCGCCGATGAATACTTGACGCACATACGGGCAAGTGCTTTGTGCCACTGTTCCGATTTTTCCGACATTTACAGGGACGGTTCTCCAGCCGAGAACGATCTGTCCTTCCTGCTCAATGAATGCATTCACCTGTTTTTCGATCTTTTTTCTTTCCTCTTCATTTTGCGAGAAAAAGACCATTCCTACCCCGTAACGGCCTTTTTCCGGCAGTCTCATCTTTCCGCACTCTTTCTTAAAAAAAGCATCAGGGATCTGAACCATCAGGCCGGCGCCGTCACCCGTATTCGGATCACTGCCCTGTCCTCCTCTGTGATCCAGCTGGCAAAGCATCTTCAGTCCTTTTTTGACAATGTCATGTGAAGGTTTCCCTTTTAAATGGGCATACAAGCCGATTCCGCATGCATCGTGCTCAAATTCCGGACGGTAGAGACCTTGTGCTTTCGGCATTTGATTGTAAGTCATAATTCCTCTCCCCCGATCAGTTTCCGTTAATTATCGGTCATAAAATCTGACAACTTTAAATTAATTGTAAGTTTTCAAAACAATATAAACAATATATAATTTAGATCAAATACATCTCAAAATGAGATAGATAGGTGTGAACGCAATGGAATTACGCCAGCTTCGGTATTTTATGGAGGTAGCAGAACGGGAACATGTGTCAGAAGCGGCTGATCATCTGCATGTCGCACAATCCGCCATCAGCAGGCAGATTGCAAATCTTGAAGAAGAGCTGCAAGTCACTTTATTTGAACGGGAAGGCAGAAATATTAAATTAACGCCGATCGGCAAACAATTTTTAGAACATATTAAAACGGCGATGAAAGCAATTGATTACGCGAAAGAACAAATTGATGAATATCTTGATCCGAATCGCGGAACCGTCAAAATAGGATTTCCGACGAGCCTTGCAAGCCAGCTTTTGCCGACGGTGATTTCGGCGTTTAAAGAGGAATACCCGAACGTTGAGTTTTTGCTCCGCCAGGGGTCATATAAGTTTTTAATTGAAGCCGTAAGAAACAGGGATATAGATGCTGCGCTGCTCGGCCCCGTTCCGACGGAATTCCCCGACATAACAGGCAATATCTTATTCACGGAAAAGATTTACGCGCTTGTTCCGCTGCACCATCCGCTTGCCAAACAGAAAAATATTCATTTAATTGATCTGCGCGGCGACCAATTTGTTTTATTTCCTGAAGGGTTTATTCTCCGTAACATGGCGATTGACGCTTGCAGACAGGCCGGCTTTGCGCCGCTTGTATCGACGGAAGGCGAGGATTTAGATGCCATTAAAGGATTAGTCTCCGCGGGGATGGGAGTTACTTTATTACCTGAAAGCACCTTTGGAGAAACCACCCCTCGGTTCACGGTCAAAATTCCGATTGAATTTCCTCAAGTGAAGCGCACCGTAGGCATTATTAAACCAAAAGGAAGGGAACTGGCTCCGTCTGCAAATGATTTCTATCATTTTGTCATTCAATTTTTCTCCAAACTTGAACAATATCAATAAAAAACAAACCCGAGCTTCAAAACGAAGCCTCGGGCTTTTTCATATTTTTATAGATCTTTCTCAGCCGATCGGAATGGATAGTTCAACGTGGCAGACAAACGCTTCCGGATCAATGACTGATTGATCGGTCTGTTTGGGCGGCGTTTCTTTAAATGTCTTCAGCTGGGCTGAGGAATAGTTTACGATGCCGAGTCCGAGCTCTTCTCCCTGCTGATCAAGCAGCCTGACAACCGCTCCGCTGCTGAATCTGCCCTTAATCTGCTCGATGTCCTGCGGTGACAGCTCCATATTTCCGTTCGCGACATCGCGGCTGCTTTCTTTTTCCATCACAATTTCGCCTTCGGGGCCGGAATTAAATGCAAGCCATTGTTCTTTGTGGTTTAACGGCAGGGTTCCTTTCGCTTCAAAATAAGTTCCTTCAGCCGCCTCATCTACCGCTTGAAGCAGAATGTCCGGAATGTTAGCCTGCCCGAGAAAGCCTTTAATACCGGAGGCCATCACAATTTTAAAAGCATCCAGTTTCGAACGCATTCCGCCGGTTCCCATTTCACTCCCGGCATCTCCCGCGCTTGCTTCTATTTCCGGAGTGATGTCACTTACATGACTGATTCTTTTCGCTTTCGGGTTGCTGCGCGGATTATCATCATATAAACCGTCAATGTCTGATAAAATCACAAGCATGTCGGCATCAATTAAACCTGCCACCTTCGCTGCGAGTGTATCGTTATCTCCGAATCTCAGCCGGTTGACTGTGACCGTGTCATTTTCATTAATAATCGGAATAATGCCCCGTTCCAAAAGGACGTTCATCGTATTGCGCACATTATGGTAGCGGTATTCATCGGAAAAGTCGCTTCTTGTAATTAAAATTTGTGATGCGACATAACCGTGCGCTAAAAACAGCTTTGAATAAGCCTCCATTAATAATCCCTGCCCGATGGAAGCAGAAGCCTGTTTTTCAGGGAGGCTTTCCGGTTTCTGAATAAATCCGAGCTTCCGATAACCTGCCGCCACTGCGCCGGAAGATACTAAAATCACTTCATAGCCGCTGTCTTTCAGCTGTGCGATTTGATCCACCAATGCTTCCAGCTTTCTTCTGCTGATTTCCCCGTGCAGGCTCGTCAGTGAGCTGCTGCCGATTTTCACGGCGACTCTTTTGATCTTCGTCCGAGACGTCACTGTATCACTCCTGTTTTTTAACGATTATAGTGCTGCCGTTTTTTCAATTGTTTTGCTGATCTCAATAGAACGTTCGGTCGCGTGTTTAATGGCTTTGGCAATGGCTTCTCCGCCGCCTTCTGACCTGAGCGCATCGAGCCCGGCTTCCGTCGTGCCGTTTGGAGAGGTGATGTTTTCCCGAAGCACATCCGGTTTTTCACCCGTTTCCATCAGCATTTTAGCGGCGCCCAATAACGTTTGCGCGCCGATTTTGCGGGACAGCCGTTTGTCTAAGCCGGCTTCTTCACCTGCTTTTTCAATAAACTCCATTAAATAATAAAAGTACGCCGGTCCGCTGCCTGCGATACCGGTGAAAATGTCCATCTGATCTTCCTTGATCACGTACACTTCCCCGAGGCATTCCAAAAGGGATACCGCGGTTTTTGCTGAACCGTAAGAGACATGGTCTCCGAAAGCCGCAGCTGTTGCCGATTCGCCGATCATGCTGGATGTGTTCGGCATCACTCTTACAACCGGCTGATTATCATGTAATGATTGTTGTATAAATGAGGTTGTTATGCCTGCCAGAACAGACAGGATGATCTGATGAGGTTGAATACGCCGTTTCAGCGCAGCCAGAGCGATTTCAGCATCCTTCGGTTTCATGGCTAAAATAAAGACATCAATGTCTTCGGTTTTCATGCTGTCAAAAGCAATGCCTTGAATACCGTATTGATGTTCCAATTCAGCGAGTCGCTCTGTATTGCGGCGGTTTGTCACGCAGATGTTTTGGTTGGGAATTTTTTTTGCGCGGACCATGCCTGATATCATTCCTTCAGCCATTGATCCTGCTCCGATAAAAGCAACTTTCTTTTGATCTAAGATCGGTAACATCTCCCTTGTTCGTATTTTGTTCGTATTTTGTTCGTATTTTTCACACGTTTTTTATGTTACCACTTCAGGAGTTGATGTCAAGTTTGAAGGTATTATTGATATGTATTGTTCCGAGCCTGCTATTATGTATAATGAATCACAGAACAAACCTTTTGAGCCCGGGAGGCCGGGGGCGTTCCGGCCGGATTTAAAAATTATCTGAAATGGCTTTTTCTATCAGCTTTTTGCAGCGGTCAAGCTCTGTCTTCAGCTGTTTTTTGTAAAGCTTCGCAGCCTCATAGTCTTTAAATTGATAGAGAACGACTTCCTGGAGTTTGGCTCCCTCTTTTTTCACTTTTACTTGCTTTAAAATCCCGTCATCCAATAGTTCGTGAAGTGAACGGTACACCTCGGTATGATTCGGCTTAAAACCGATGGGTTTAAATTCCGAACGCAGCACTTCGAGAAGCTTCAGTCCGTAAAGCCGTTCCTGCTCTGTCATTGTAATCATGTAAAGCTTTAAAAAAGCTCTTTGTTTCACTAAAAAACCGGTTGAACTTCTTTTTTCTTCTTTCAATATGTGCACACCCTTTCCTCTAACGAATAATTCCATGTACTAAATATTCTCTATAGATGCCCTTTTCCTTTTTTATATGCTGTATCAGTTTTATTTGTATCTTGTTGTTTTTATGGATAGAGGGAAAAATTGAATAACTGAACATTTGGTACATAGTTTATTTAGTATATTATAACCTGTTTGTGCCGATATTTCATTCTTCCGTTCAGGGGTAGTACCACATCACTATCAAGTTAAAAAACAAAATACCCCTAAAATGAAAAAATACTGTAAAGTAATAATAAAGATTTGATATTATAATCAAATTATCGAAATGTTTATTTGGAGGTTTTATTAATGAACATTTTAAGTTCGTGGTTATATAACATGAAAATCATAAAATACTTATTAGGAAGGAGTTGATAATTTAAAACTAAAGGAGAGATATTAATGATATATAGAAAAGCAAATCAGAAAGATTATGATACAATTTTGAATATATGGGAAGAGTCGGTTTTAGCTACTCATCATTTTTTAAGAGATACCGATAGAGAAGAGTTTAAAAAAGAAATACCCTCATATTTCCCACATCTTAATGTCCAGTTATGGTATGAGAAAGAAGATTTAATTGGCTTTTCTGCTATAAATAAACAACACTTAGAAATGTTATTCTTAAAACCTAATAAAATAGGTAAAGGATACGGTAAAGCTATTATTAATTCTTTAATTAAAGACTTTGATATTACAACAGTTGATGTAAATAAAGACAATAAGAGTGCAACTAAATTCTATATTAATAATGGCTTTTTTATAGTAAGTGAAACGGAAACAGATTCTTTTGGACGTCCATACCCTATACTAGAGCTAAAGTTAAAATAAGGTAAGGTGAAAATCCTCCCTTACCTTTGATTTTTGCACTAAACTGCACGTTAGTCCAATAAGAATTAAACAACTTTATTGTCACTTAACAAATACGCTATTCTTTTCGTAGAATCATAGGAAAGGATGGCGTCTTTGTATGTCTATTTCTATATCTGATGAATTACAATTATTTGCTCAAGAAATTCAAAGGTTTTTATCTCCAAACGCCTTACAGAATCTTACTAGGGAGTTGGGTTTGTTCAGCAATTGAGTAAGTACCAAGCAAAGGATTTAATCGCTTTATGTGTGTGGATGAGCCAAAAAGTTGCTACGACTTCTTTAACTCAGCTATCTAGCTGTTTAGAAGCATCAACTGAAGTGCTTATCAGTCCTGAGGGACTGAATCAACGATTTAATCAGGAAGCTGTTCATTTTTTGCAACAGATATAGCCAAACTACTAAACCAAAAATCAGCTTCATCTGTATCGTTTTCTTCTCCCTATACTTCTGTTTTCAAACGTATTCGTATTCTAGATTCAACTGCATTTCAACTACCTAATTCCTTTTCAAGCGTTTATCCAGGTGCTGGTTTTTGTGAATTGATAGCTTTTAATCTTGGCAAAAGCTACTTCGCTTTGACCGTGACTGTCTACATAATTCTTTTCTATCTTATTTTAAATACACTTCTTTACAAGCTCAGCTTTTAAAGCTGTATGGTACCTACTGACCTATATAGGTTATTTCTTACGTAACCTGGGTGAAATAAATTAAAGATTTTGAATAATAAAAAACAAACATCCTATAAATTCTTATAAAAATCTTTAAAAATGCATATTTCACACAAAGAAAGCTGCTTAAAATGAAACCGTATTATAAATCTTTGTTATTGACTAACATGCTGCTTAATCGATTTTAAAGTATTTGTTAGCAAAGAAGGAGAAGATAGAATGGAAAAATTAGTTGGAAAAGTAGCCGTTATTACAGGAGCTGGCGGCGGATTAGGTAAATATATTGCACTTCGCTTCGCAGAAGAAGATGCTAAACTAGCATTATGTGATATCAATGCAGAAGGGCTTAACGAAACAGCTGAATTATGTAAAAGCAAAGGTGCAGATGTATTTGCAAAAGCTTTTGATGCTACTGATATTAAGCAGTCAACAGAATTTATTTCGGATACGGTTGTACAATATCAAACCATAGATATTTTAGTAAATTTAGCGATGGCGATTGAGCCACCTCATTCATTTTTGGATCATACAAGAGAGACACTTGATAGAAGTTACCAGACTGGTCTCGTTACAACATGGGATTTTATGAAACTGTGCTATCCATACCTTAAAGAAAATGGTGGTAAAATCATTAACTTTGGCTCTGGAAGTGGTAATGAAGGACAGGAGGGCTATGCAGCTTATGCAGCGATCAAAAAGAGGGATATTGTATGCGTCATAAATCAATTGAGAGATATATTCTAAGTTGTTTTTCATTTTGCCACTCCTGATATATCAAATTTATAAAGCGCCTTCATTTTTGAATTAAAAATAAAGATGCCCCTGGATTGATGAGAGACTGTTCCTTAGAATTCATAGCAAGGTTAAAGTTGTAAAATATTTGGCGGTGTACGCAGGTGAAAAAATTGCTATACATTGTGCCATCACCAAGTTAGATAGCTACTTAGAATTGTAGTGATTATAGTAAAAATAAAAAACAACAGGATAATCATAAATGTATGTTATCCAACTTTTTTTATATTATCGCAGGATTGAATGTTTATATTATTAATTGTAATTTCCAAAGTTCCCAAAGCGTCTTTTGGGAACTTTATTTGCTTAACGTTGTAAATCCGCATTTTTCTGACGCTACCCCAATTATAACTTATTTTAATCTTGATATTTCCTTATTTCGGGTTGTGACAGCTTCGCTGGTACTCCCCCGTTCACGGAAATTCAGAAGACGAATCTTTTGATCTATTAACATCCCCTTCAAAAGATAATCAGAAGAGCCGATGGACCGTTTCGAATGGAATAAAAAAGACCCGTCACGAAGACAGGTCCCCTTTTGTTTAAGGATTCGTTGACCACAAACCGGCAGTTTTGATGAAAATGCGCGGATGTAATTTCAATTGAGCAACCATATATTCTGCAAGATCCTCAGGCTGCATGACTTTTTCCGGATTGCCGTCTGTCAGATTTAATTCAATAGACATGTCGCTGGCAACCGTGCTCGGAGTCATTGCGCTGACACGGATATTGTGTTTTCTGACTTCCTGCATGAGAGATTCAGTCAGACCGAGAACGGCAAATTTAGAAGCGCTGTACGCACTTGTCGCCGCGGCGCCTCTTTGGCCCGCCGTAGAAGAAATATTAATGATATCTCCTGATTTTCTCTCAATCATTTCAGGTAGAACGGCGCGTGTCACGTGGTATACACCCATTACATTCACTTGAATGATGTCTTCCCACTCTTCAGGCGTAAGATCCAAAAATCCGCCGAATTTGCTGATTCCGGCATTGTTAATCAAGATGTCAATCTCACCGAGTTCTTCTTTAATAGAGGAGACGGCTTGCTCTACCTCTTTTTGGTTTTTTACATCGGCAGCAGCGAATGATGCCTTTACACCAAGGGCTTTCACTTCTTCCGCAACCTTTTCGACATTTGCTTCTGTGCGGCCGATTAAACCGATATTGACTCCTTCTTTGGCTAAAGCGATAGCGGCGGCGCGGCCGATTCCTCTGCCCGCACCCGTGATAAGAGCCGTTTTGTTTTGTAAACTTTCCACGTCTTTCACCCTTTCTGAATGTCCTTATGTACGATTTCACATTATAAGCAGAAAAAAAACAATTAGCAAATAAAATGATTCAACACGATCCGTAAAGGGTATCTACTGAAAAAAAGGAGTGAAAAGCAGATGATCATCATTTTGTATATCAGTGCTGCCGTTGCGGCTGCCGCATTAATTTATGCAGCCGTATCCGCCGCGCATTTTAAAAGAAACACAGCGCCTGATATAAAGAAGATTAACGCCGCGACAGCGTCCATGCAGACGGCCGTTGATGAAATCAAAACAGAAACCGATCTGTTATCGCAAAAGCAGAAAGAGCTGAAAGAAGATTTTCTCACTAAAAAAACAGCCGTGCAAACGACGGCGGCCGAAGTTAAAGGAACGCCTCACGTCCTGAAGATGCTCTGGAACGCCGGTAAAAGTGATGTATGAGCCTGCATGTCATCCGACGTTTTTGATGACACTAAGAGAAACCGGCGGATTCAAGGAGGCATAACATGATTTGCGATCGTGAGCGGCTTGCGCATTTTTTGCAGCAGCTTAAAGCACTATCTTCTTCGGTAGGGTTTACAAAATCGGATTTGCTGACTCCGGCTTTCCATTTAGCTAAGGACGGAGATCTGGATTTGTATTATTCGCCTCATAATGAATATATTAACCCTTATGCAGTCGTTGCCATTTCCGGAATCACACCCGGTTTTTTTCAAATGCAGCTGGCTTACAAAAAAGCGGCACAGCTTTTAAAAGATGGCGAAACTCTTGAAACGATAGCCTATGAAACAAAAAAAGCGGCCGGACTTTCCGGTTCAATGAGACAGAACATCATCGAAATGCTTAATGAATGCGGTCTGCCGGCCGCGCTTCACGTTGAGGATTCATCCCGGTTATTTGATTCAAAACGGGAGCTTCTTCATACAACGTCCGTTATCAAACACCCTGTTTTTTATAAACAGAAAAACTATACGGGACATCGGCCGGCAATCAGCAGGTCAGCTCTTCTAAGCCGTTACGCGCTGACATGTTTTCCGGATGAAATAGAAATGATGAAAAAGGACATTCTGCTTATCCCTCTCGGCAAAGCAGCAGAATCAGCCTGCCGCATGCTGAAGAAGAACGGCAGAATGGGTCATGCGGTCATTCTGGAAGGCTTCCCGCATCCGTCCGGAGCAAACGGACATCGTTTCAAACAATTTCACGAAAACAAACAATCGTTACGTGAACAAATTCAGCGCTTTGCCGGGTTTCTTCAGCAGCTGTAAAAAAACGCCCCGAATTTTCGGGGCGCTGCTGTTAAGAAGCGTATTCAGGCAATGCTTTATTGTGTTTTGCCGTTTTCTCTTCAGGTATTTTGATTTGATTTGTCAAGATTGCACTTACGAAATAGAGCGCTGCGAAAATCCATACAACGCCTTGTGCGCCGACAAGTCCGATGAACGCCCAGGCAAGCGCAGGGCCGACAAATGCCGACAGGCCCGCAGCCAGATTTAACACAGACATGGCAGCACCTTTATCGCTGCCGGCCGCCGTCGGCACGATAGCCCCGATCGGAACGAACCCGGCGAGGAGCCCTCCCCATATAAAACCGACAATGCTGACGAAAAGCAAGTTCCCATGTGATACAACAGGAGCATAATATAATAAAAGAGTAAAAATGCCGCAGCCCACTCCCCCGAACCACATGACAGTCTTCTTCCAGCCGAATGCATCGCCGACTGCGCCGAAGATTAAGTTAAAGACGATATTTCCGAGAAAGATCGTTCCCCAAATTTGAAGCCATACATTTGTAGAAATGCCGTGTTGCGCCATATGCATCGGAAGAAATACCGGAAATCCGTATGTACCAATGCTGTTAATGATCCGAATGATCCCCCCAGAGAGCACACGCGGATTTTCAGCAAGGATGGTGATTCCCTTCATTAATTCCTGCGCCTTTTCCCGCTTATCTGCCTTTTTCTTTTCAAAGCGTTCCCTATTTAAAATCAAAGCAAAAAACGCGCCGAGGCAGACCCAGAAAATTGAACTCCACAGTGTATTCAAATAGCCGAAGGATTTGATGGCCCAGCTTGAATACCAAGCACCGAATACAAACATCCCGCAGCAATATGCAATCCAGAACCAGCCGACCGCCGTACTGAGCCTGTTTTTCGGCGACCGGTAAATCACCCATGTCAAAAAAGAATAGGCAAACAGCGGATAACCCAGCCCTTTAATAAAATACGTGACATACATCACCGGCAAATTAAGATTTTCAAATCCGTATGCGATAAACGCGGCTGTTCCGATAACGTAAAACAACAGCCCCATAAACATCGTCCGCTTTGCGCCGAAGGCTTCGAGGCAGACCCCTGAAAACCAAGACGCCACAGCGAGAGAAACACCGTAAACCGTAAACAGGGATGCTGATTGCTGTACCGTCAAGCCGTTTTCAACTAAAAACGGGCTGAGCCAGCCTTGTTCAAGGCCGTCCCCCATCATAAACAGCACGACTCCCAAAAATCCCCATGCGAGCTGTTTCGGAATTCCTATTTTATTAAGCATTTTTGTTCCTCCTCAGCAATCTTTCATGTTGTCATCTCATCCCCAAGTCAGGCTTTCACCGCCGGCTGAAAATGAGTAAATAATTTTTGCGTATGTTTCCATTCTTCATATAGGAAGAGATCCGTCTGATCCGCTTCCGGCTCAATTACCTTTGTGCGGCTCGAAAGCTCTGCTTTCACACCGAGAGCTTCGTTACAAATCATCACCGCTCCCATTGCGGATGCCTGGCTGAACCCCTCTCTCTTATAGATTTTCTTTTGGAGAAGGTTAGCAAGAAACTGCGTCAAAGCATCACTTTGGAAACCGCCGCCGCACACCTTCACATCATCTTGTGAAAAGGAAGCCACCTCTGTTAACGCCTCATAGTTCCATTTGATTGAAAAAGCGATTTCCAGCAGTGCGGCTTTGACAAAATGGGCTCTGCTTAAGTTTTGGGACAGCGGAGCGTCAAAAATAAATCCGCCTTTTGCCAGTGCGTTTTTCTCAGGCGATAAATAGGAGCCTAACGCAGAAATACAAGCATGATCATGTTTCGGCAGACTTGCGATTTCCCGTTCCATAACGCCGTAGGATTCATTCGGATAAAAAATGGATTTTAATTTTTGATAATTGAGTCCTGTTACACCCGGATTCGTTTCAAGAAGCCATTGACCTTCTTCTGTATGGCAATTCAGCCATGCATTCGTTAAACTTTCGGTTCCGGTCTCCGCTGTTATCTTTGTAATCGGCGTCGTCGTGCCGGATACGATGACGATATCTCCCGGCTTTGCATCTGCACTTTTGATGGCAAGCTGTGTGTCTCCCCCGCCTGCAATCACAGGCACTCTTTCAGATAGACCGAGAACCGCCGCTTTCTTAAACGTTAACATTCCGACAACCGTCCCAGATCGGACGAGTGAAGGAAGAATGGCAGAAGGCACACCGAAGATGTTGCATAATTTCTCTGACCACGCCTTTTTCCTTACGTCAAACAGCAGTGTTTCAGCAGCCTGTGACGGTTCATAGCTTAAAATACCGCTCAGCTCAAATGTCACCCAGTCACTGATGCTTGTGATGTACTTCACTTCTTTCCATAAAGACGGCTGTCTAGCTTTTAATCCGACAAGTTTCATGGCGGAAAATAAAGCGCTCGGAAGACGTCCGGTTTGCTGATGCACTTCTTCTTTTGTCTCAATCCCGTCTTCCCATTCACGGCCTCTGTTATCAATGTTGGGCAGACCGAGAAATGCCTTTTTATCTTTATTGATCAGAACAATTCCCTGCCTCTGGCTTGTTGAGGTGATTCCGATTAATGTAATATGAGGGCTTTTGCCAATAACCTTCCTTGCCATAGCGCTGATTTGCTTCCATAACCCTTCCGGTGAGAAATATCGTCCGTCCGGATAAAGCGGATCCGTCACATATTCAATGTCTTCCCTTTCAAGCGCGGTCACTTCGCCGCCGGCAGTCACGACCGCGACTCGCGCATTCCCCGTCCCGATGTCAAATACAAGGTAGCCTTTTTGTTCAGCCATTACAGCCTCCTCCTTCCGTTTCAAGTTCTCTTTTGTTATAAAGTTCACGTATTGAGCAGGTTTGATCTTGTTTCCATTTGAAAAGCGCTTCATTTAAAATCTTCACATGATGATCTTCCACTTCAAATGTTGCGCCCGCTAAATGGGGAGTCGCTAACACATTCGGCAAAGAGATCAATTCATAATCAGAAGATTCAGGCGGTTCGTGATAAAACACGTCAAGGATCGCTCCCTTAATCCGCCGTTCTTTCAGCACCCGCAGCAGCTCTTCCCTGTCTGTAACCGCCGCTCTTGACGTATTGACAAAAACAGCTTCCTGTTTCATCAATTGAAAGTGCCGGGCGCCGATAAGGCCGATGGTTTCTTCTGTGCGCGGTAAGTGAACGGAAACAATATCACTTTCAGAAAATACCCGTTCAATCGTCGTTTTTTCATACTCCCGGTTTTCATGATGGACAAATGGATCATAGTAAAGCACCTTGCAGTCAAAAGCGGCCAATAGCCGGGCGATTCTCTGTCCGACAGCTCCGAAACCGATAAGGCCGACTGTTTTCCCCGTCAGCTCATTTCCTCTGAATTTGACGTAAGCCTGCAAATAATCACCGTTCCACTTCCCGTCCTTCAGCCACTGATGGGAAGAATACGTATGACGCAAAAATGAAATCACATTTCCGATAAACATTTCAGCAACAGCCTGGGCATTGCGGGCCGGTGTAAAGAAAACGGGGATTTTTCTTTTAGTCGCCGCCGCAATATTCACGTTAGACGGCATTCCTCTGCAGACACCGATAAAAGCGGAATCAGGCAATATGTCAATAACACGCTCAGACACCTCATCAAGTTCAGTGATAAGCCCCGACGCGTTTGTCTCTTGAATCATTCGGATCAATTCATCTTCCCGATAGGCCCGGCCGTGCTTCTTCCACGGCCGGTGCACAGTCCGGCCGAACAGCTCAGTCAGCTCCTTCAGCCCCTCGTCGTGATATGGTGCGGTAATTAAAACCGTCATGGTGCAAAACATCCTTTTCACATAAATTTTGTCATAAAAAAATCTCTTTCCCCAAAGAAGGAAAGAGATTCATATACCGTCTTTATGCGCTTGAAGCGCACAAATATGTATAGATCATTCTTTCCTATCTTTCAAGCATACGCTTGCTGGAATTGGCACAATAAATGTTGCCGAGGTTTCGTAGGGCCAGTCCCTCCACCTCTCTGGATAGAAAATAAAATGATGAAATTGTCAGGCTGTTTAAAAGAATAAACTCATCATAGAAAAGTCTTTCCGTGATGTCAACACTTTTTTTCTGAATTGACGTTCGATTTTGAAATGTTATAATGCTTACAATATAAACAAAGAGGAGAAATGGGCTATGAATTCTGCTGCAACACAGCCGAACGGGGTCTTTAAGTCGGTATGCTCACTAGACTGTCCCGATCAATGCGGCTTGCTTGTGACAAAAAAAGACGGAAAAATCGTTAACATTCAGGGAGACCCCGATCACCCGGTCACATCAGGGAATATTTGCAACAAAGTCAGACACATGGCTGAGCGCATTTATGATGAAAAGCGCGTAACCGTTCCGTTAAAACGGATCGGTAAAAAAGGTGAAGCCGCGTTTGCGCCTATTTCCTGGGAGGAAGCGATCAATACGATCAGTGCGCGCTGGAAAGAGCTTATTGCCGAAGAAGGAGCGGAAAGCATTCTTCCGTACAGCTTTTACGGCAATATGGGAAAACTGGCGGCAGAGGGAATGGACCGCCGTTTTTTCCATCGTCTCGGAGCGAGTCATCTCGAACGGACGATCTGCAGCAAAGCCGGTTCTGAAGGCTATAACTATACAATGGGAGAAGGAGCGGGTACTGATCCGGAGGAGACCATACATGCAAAGCTCTTTATTTTTTGGGGGATCAATGCCGTCAGCACGAATATGCACCAAGTCATGATTGCTCAAAAAGCCCGGAAAAAAGGGGCTAAAATTGTCGTTATCGATGTACATAAGAACCAAACCGGCCGGCTTGCCGATTGGTTTATTCCCATTCGCCCCGGCACAGATGCCGCACTCGCCCTCGGTATCATGCATGTCTTATTCGACGAAAACCTTCACGATGAAGCATTTCTCACAGAATACACCGAAGGCAGTGACGAATTAAAAGCGCATGTTAAACACTATGATCCGGAAACGGTTTCTGCTATTACAGGCGTTAAAGCCGACGATATCAGACGCCTTGCGAGAATGTACGGGGAAACCTCCCCTTCCCTTATCAGGATCGGAAACGGCATTCAGCACCATGACAATGGCGGAATGATCGTCCGCACCGTTGCCTGCCTTCCGGCTGTTACAGGACAGTGGCTCAACACCGGAGGAGGCGCAATCAAGCACAACAGCGCGGTATTAAACTATAACAGACAAGCGCTCCAGCGGCCTGATCTGCTTTACGGCAGGAAGCCACGATCATTTAATATGAACAGGCTCGGAAGCGTTCTTTTAGAAACAAAACCGCCCGTGCGCTCCCTGTTTATTTACGGTACGAATCCCGCAGTGGTTGCGCCGGAAGCGAATAAAGTCAGAAAAGGCCTGCTGCGGGAGGATTTATTTACAGTCGTTCACGATCTGTTTTTAACGGAAACCGCCAAATACGCGGATATCGTGCTCCCTGCTGCATCCGCTTTGGAAAACACGGATTTTTACACGTCTTACTGGCATCATTTTATTCAGCTGCAAAAACCGGTGATCGAACCCTGCGGGGACAGCAAATCGAATACGGAAGTGTTCCGTTTGCTTGCCGGAGCAATGGGATTTACCGAGCAGGAGCTTCAGGATACCGATGAAGAATTGATCAGACAGGCGCTGGACTTTCCCGACAATCCGTATATCGAGGATATTGATTACGAAGCGCTCTCACGCCATTCCTTCATGAAAGCCAAACGGAAAAAACCGCTTTTTCCGGGAAAGCTCAAAACACCGAGCGGAAAAATTGAATTATATTCGGAAAAGATGAAACAGGACGGTTATCCGGCGCTGCCGACACACATCCCTCTTGAGAGAGATGACGATTTTCCGCTTTTATTTGTCCCGGGACCGAATCATAATTTTTTAAATTCGACATTTTCGAATAACGAAAAACACGTAAAACTGGAAAAAGCGCCAAAGCTTTTTATTCATACAGAAGATGCTGTACGCCGGAACATAGAAGACGGGGAAACCGTTAGAGTTTGGAATCACCGCGGAGAGTGTGAATTGACAGTTTCGGTCGGCGAACAGGTGCTTCCCGGCGTTGCAGTCAGCCAAGGTCTTTGGGCCGATATGGATGATAAAAAACAGCTCGTCAATTCGCTCACGCCCGATCGGCTGGCGGATATGGGCGGAGGCGCTGTTTTCTTCTCCGGAAAGGTGCAGGTGGAAAAGCTCAGCAATCAAAACCGTCCGCAATAAACGCCGGGCGGTTTTGATGAAGGCTGAATCCTTTCAGCCGGCTTCACCGTATAAAAAGTGATAACGTTTATTGGAGGTTTGCTGTATGGATATCATACCGGCATCGGAATCGCTTTAGCCGGATATTTCATAGGAGACGGATTGAAAAATTTTAAATCACCTGATCCTCATGAACACACTGACCACATTCTCATTAAAGAAAAAGATTTACACTTCTATATTGGTATTATTTCGGAGTTACCAAGGAAGAAGCGAAACAAATCGTGCCCGACACCTCCGACATTCCGCATATCACGAGAAACGGAAAGCGGTATGTACAGAAAACTGCATTAAGAGAATGGCTGACTTCCATGCTGGAAAAAGAATAACAGCTGCCATGAAAAGCGGGAAGAGTTTTTCTCTTCCCGTTTATTAAGATTCGCCGCCCTGCCTCTCTTCAACCCCAAACATACGACAGATATCATTCTTACGTAACGAAACATCCCCTTCTTTAGATTTCAAATAAAACCCTTTCTTATATAACCGTATGACTTCCTCATATGTAAGCTCATGACGAAGGAGCGCCATTAAACGCCCGTCTTTTTCATCTTGTTTATTGAACCATTCATACTGTTCTGACCAGTTCACTTTCTGCATGTCAAACACCTTCTCACTTTGGATTAATGCCTTTTCGCATTCTTTTACTTATTACCCCTTCTGTAAACACTCCGACTGCCTGTGACATTTTTGAAAACAGCCGTAACCCCTCCAATTAGTCACCATGTTGACTTTTTCCCCATTTCGTTGTATATTATAATTGTCAACATGGTGACAATTAAGATAGGAGATACCTTATGGATATTAATTTATTAATGAAGGAACTGCATGTTATGCAACAAAGTTACGCATCATTATTTTCGGTTGTCAATAAAGTGCAGGCTCGGGGGGACGAATACTTAGAAATGTTGACTTCCCGACAGCACATGACTCTTATTGCTATTGCCCATTTACCGACGGAAGATACCACACTTATGAATATCGCTAAAAAGCTGGGCACAACAAAACAAACCGCTAACAAATTAATTTCAAGCCTCGCGAAAAAAGGATATGTTCACACTGTGCCAAGCAAACTGGATAAACGTGCAATCAATATTGAGATTACCGCTGAAGGAAAAAAAGCGTTAATTTCCTGTTCAGAAAAATCCACCTATTTTTTAGCGGATATGTTTCATGACTTCACAACTGATGAAATTGAAACATTCTGGAGGCTATTGCAAAAACTTTATCGTTTTGATGGTGAAGAACAGGATGGTTTTGAAGAAAAAGCACATTTGAAAGTTGAAGATCAGGCACAATTCATCTCAGATGACTATGAAGAAAAAATCATGGCTGAATTTTCAAAACGGCGATATGGGAGTGCAGACGATGAATAATATGCTTTATCGAAAAGTAAAAGAAACAGAGGATAAAATGAAGGAAAAATGCTATGAGCTGAAAGATAAAATTGATCAATTTATTTCTCATGCTAAATATAAAATTCATTGCAACCGTAAACTGGACCGAGCCGGCAATTATATATCAATTGCCATTGGACTCTTTATCCTAACTGCCTCATGGCTGACCGCAACACAATGGCTGCTTTGGATAGGCACGGCGAGTATTTTGAGTAATGCCTGTTTGCTCATTATAAAGCCTGTTAAAAATTGAAAATCTGAAAAAAGCTCTCTAAAAGAGAGCTTTCTTTTATTAATCGTCCCAGTCTTCATCTTCTTCCCAGTTTTCTTTCATCTCATGAAGTCTTTCATAAAAGAACTTTATAAAATGGGCAGAATTAAGTTCTTTATAGCCACCGAATTCACTCCAAATAACAACTGGACATTCTCCTTCACTGTTGATTTTATTGGTATCTAAACAATACCCAAAAAAATCAACATGTTCTATGACTACTAAGCCACTTGGCAATCCCCTATATTCATGATATTCCCTGGTTGTTTCTACAACTGAAGCACCGCCAAAATCATAGCCTAATAAATCGATTCCATAAACCCCGCCAGAACCATAGTTTCTAAGAAACCATTTGTAGCTATCCGGCAGCGTGACTTGAAGATCTTGCTCAATTTTTAAAATTTCATCTTCTCCAATCCCACCCGTAAAATCTTTTTCTTTTGCATTATCAGCTATGAATTCTGTTACTTTCAAATAAAAATCCATGGTTTATAACCCCTTATTCTTTCTCATATTGTTTTGCTCTCCACTTCCAATACCTTGTCTTAAAGTTATTGTACTGTTTCTCCAGGTAAACATCATTCCGGAAGCTTTCTCCATTACCTTTAAGGCCATGTATTACGTCGCTATACTTTGTATGTAAACTATTAGGTATCTCAAGCAACGGTCCACTTTCTTCTTGTATGAGGTGATGTAAGTTAATCTGTGTTCCGTCTTTAGCATAAGGAGACTTACCATCTTTCATTAATTCCAGGTTGGTTTTTCCTTTTGGAGTTTTTTGATTAATATCAATGTCCTTTAAGGTATAGACTCTACGGCTTACATCTCTAATTTGTCCTTTAACTTTTACTTTGCCGTCTATTTCAACAGCACCATACTTTTCTTTATTTAACCAAGGAAGGTTTATTTCTTGACCAGTAAACGGCTTTCTCGTTCCATCCGGGATTTTCTTTGCATTGGTCAAAAGTTCATTTTTAAGGTTTTGGCTGTCAACCACATTGTATGGTACGTCACCCGACAGAGCAAGATCATATTTAGAGTTATAAGGAAGCAGTTCTGGAAGTTTAACGTCTTTAATTTTCTTCCCTGCCTGTCCTGCCCTGTTTATGACTTTCCCCGCCGCATCAGCTTTGTTAACGGCTCCTGCGCCTTTCGTTCCGACGACAGCCACAGCTGCTGAACCAATTGCATATGTCACCCATCTTGATCTGGAGTAAGCATCTCCGTTCACCATATCTTTTTGATACGATTCCTCGATTGCTGCTGAAACAGCATCATATGTTTTTACTGGATGAAGTACTGCATTCCCCAGTGCTGACAAGGTTTCTCCCGGATCGGTTATGAAGTCCCATAACCCGCTAACCGTGTCTTTCCCGACATCATAAAGGCCGATGCCGGCTCCTTTTAAAATATCCCAAGTCACTTCTCCGGCTTCTTCCAGCTGTTTTGCTTGTTCAAGCTGAATGACATATTGCTGCTGGGAAGGTTCAAGGTTTTCATAGCCGATCTTCTTCGCAATTTCCAAATATTCATCCGGATCGGTCACACCGTCAGCGAGCTTTTTCTTCAGATCCTTGATTTCCCGCTCTTTCGCTTCTTCCTTTTTAATCGTCAAATAAGCATCCGAATGTCTTGCGATATCGCCTTTTTTCTTATGGATGTCGCTTTCACGGTACGCTTTGGCGTTGTAGTGAAGCGGCGTGGCGCTTTTTCCTTTGCCTGTGGCGTTTTGGAGCTGCTGAAAGTCGGCTTGGATGAACTGTTCGTTTGCTTCGGTTTCTGCGTATTCTTTCGTTAGATCGTGATCAAGCTTGCCGAGTTTATGTATGGTATCGTTCCTTTTTTTATCTGCTGACTTAAGCTTTTGATCGACATCTTCTATAGAGAAAACATCAAGATGAATGATATCGCTGATTTCATCAAGGATACCTTTCATTTCATTGCGCTGCTCCTGCATGATAGCTGTTGATTTATTCTTCGCATGAATCAACTCATGTTCTAAAAATGACTCTTCCACAAACGAAGCGGCCAATCCGGCATCAGCTACTTTTCCTGAAATACTGTTAAGAAACGCAATCTTCATATCGATCAGATCAAGCCAGCTGTCTGTGACACCGGCGTGATCTTGAAAGAATGCTTTGATGTTGTCTGCGCCTTTGCCTGAAAACTCACTGTCGTCTAAGTCAGCCATTCCCTGAAACGCTTTTCTGAGATTGATAAATTGTTCTCTAATCTGATCGTATTGTTTTGCCCGCTTTTCTGCGGCTGAAATGAACGAGGCTGCTTCAAATACTTTCATTTACGGCTTCTTTCTGCTTCTTTCTGTCTAAATTTTACCATAGGATATAAGATTAGATGAATCTCTTGCATTTGTCGAACTGCTTTATTCAAGATCATAAAATTTCAAATGAAACCTTACACGAAGGAATCTGGGATCGGTAAAACAAAGCCAGATATAACATATATTAAAAAATCTCTTGCATTTCCACACCCGGCATGCTATATTGATATAGCGATGAGCTGAATTGTGTAAGCCGATGCACATGCCCTTGCGGCACACACGAATGTGGCGTGTGGTGTATCGCCTCAATACGCAAAAGACGTTTGCTTCTGCAAACGTCTTTTTTTATTATCCGATTTTCGTTCCGTTCGGTACTGTCTGCTCTGGCGTAAGCAGGACAACGTCTCCTTTTTCCGGGATGCCGCCGAGAACGAGAACTTCTGACTTAAATCCGGCGATCCGCCGCGGCGGAAAGTTGACAATAGCTGTAACCTGTCTGCCCATCAGATCACCCGGTTCGTACCGTTTTGTAATCTGGGCGCTTGATTGTTTCATGCCGATCTCTTCGCCGAAATCTATTGTCATCTTAATGGCCGGCACCTTTGCTTCCGGGAATACTTCCGCTTTTACGACCGTTCCTATTCTAAGATCAAGCTTGATAAAATCTTCGATGACTGCCATATCAAAAACTCCTTTTTTACAATCATGATACCAAAAAAAGAAGCAGTTTATTTAACCGATTTTCAGGATTATTTATCAGATTGAAAGGTGTTTCGGAAGACGCGCGGCGTTATTCCCTTATGTCTGACAAACCATCTGGTAAAGGAAGACAAATTTTGAAAGCCGACCTCCTGACTGATGTCTGTCAGCCGGCATTTTGTTTCAATAAGCATTTGTTCCGCTTTCTTCATACGGAGCTCAGCAATATAAGCTTGCGGGCTTTTCCCCGTCTGCTTTTTAAACCAGTCGGAATAATACGCCGGGTGGTAATGTTCCATTGCGGCAAGCTTTTTAATTGTAAAAGTCTTTGAGAGATTTCGGCGGATATACGCAATTGAATCATTCGTACGGTTTTCTTGTATCTTTTCAGCAATATATTCTGCAAGCAGACTCAATGAATGAGCCGACTGCTGCTTTGTCTCTTCTGTCAGCAGAAACCGAATCGATGTCCAAAAAGGATCAAGCTTATTCAGAACGCCGGGGTCTAATGAACCTTTGAAAAAATATGCCGGTATGTCGAGAACGAGACATTCATTTCGCTCCAAAGAACGGAACCGATGTTCATGCCCGGGCGGAATATACAACATTTGATCAGGTTTTAATCTGATTTTACGTCTTTCTGTCTCCAGGTCCAGCTGTCCTTCGAGCGGAAAGAGCATTTGGCAGTATGTGTGTGCATGAGAATCAAATATATGTGAATAGGTGCGCCGCTCACAAATGATATGTTGTAATGAATCCATTTGTCCCTCCTTTTTACATGATGCGTCTTTTTATTTAGTTTACATAATAATATTATTGTTCCCTCTCCTGCAAACCTCTTAGAAAAGCAACAACTGCAAACTTCCGGCTTTCCTTAATTGATTCGGTTAATTCAAATGCACTCTGTTTTCTCAACACGGCAAATCCGTGAAGAAGGCTCCTCAGTCCTCTCGCAGCATGAATCGCAGTGTCAGACTGTGCATAACCGTTAGCAGTCAGCTGCCTGACAACAAGCTCTACAAGCAGGCTTGACAGATTCTCAATCCGCCCGTCTTTTATCTTTTGAAATGTTGCGTCATATAATCCGGGATTGGCTTCGGCGAAATTGATATAGGCATCGGCAAGAGCAAGCAAAGCCGTTTCGCCCGTCAGTCCTTCTGCAGAGGCCGCCATTTTTTCATATAACATAGTTAAACCGGAGACAGCCAGCTCTGTTTTAATTCCTTGAAGGCCATTGACAAAATTGTAAAGGGAAGGCGGTTTTACGTTTAAGGACTTTGCAACAGCCGCAAGCGTCACTTCGTTCAGCCCTTTTTCGTCAGCGATGCCTGCTGCGGCTCTCAATATCATGTCAAGGCTCATTCCGACTCTCGGTGACATTATGATCGGCCTCCCGGCAGGCTTCGTTCGGCTTCCTCAGCAGCCTCAGCCATCATTTCAACGGGATTGCAGAGAACATTTCCATGTCCGGCGGCCAGACTGCTTGGTTGATGAGCGATAAGTGTTCTTGCTGTTTTTACAGCTTCTTCTTTATTCCACGTAGCAAAAGCCGGAAACGGAAATTTCCATTTCAGCTTCCCAGAAACAGCAAGGCCGCCCCGTACTTGAAAGGCATCTCCGACGATCAGCATATCATTTCTCATATCTTTAAAAGCGAGGCTTCCCGGCGTATGACCGGGAGCGGGAATGACAAGTAAAGATCCGATCCGCTCGCCGCCTTTCAGCAGGCGATCAGGTTCGGTCTGAACATTTTTCGGCACTCCCCCCTTTATCGGTGTTTGTGCTTCATGCTCAAATAATGAAGTGTCACCTTTCAGCAAGAAAGAATCCCGCTCAGAAATACAGACGGAAGCATCCGGAAATTCCGCAGCTAATGAGTCAAGCGAACCGATGTGATCCCCGTGCGCGTGGGTGAGTAATATGTCATTCAGCGGCTTCCCAAGCTGCCGCAATGCTTGTTTGATTCCTTTATGACTGTTAGGCAGTCCGGCGTCAATCAGGGTTACTCCTTCTTCTTCTTCAACCAAATAACAATTCACCGGGAAAAGCGCTGGAAAAAAAGTCAGCTGCCAAACGGTTCCGTATTGTAAGATTCTCATGAACATCCTCCTAAAACTAATATCATTAGTTTTATTATACCTAATACCGTTAGTTTTTCAAGAGTTTTATGTTTAAATCCTGAAAAAGGCGCGGGCGATTCTCTTATGCCAAAAAAAGAAACGTGCATAATGTGATAAAAGATGCTTTCAGCCTGCGAATAAATCACACTACTAAAACCAGCCGGATAAGCATACACTACTCAACGGAGGGGGAGTTCCACACCATGCATATCACACTTCAAAGCATCTGCCCTGTCTTAATGATTGCCTTTTTTCTGTATAAAAAGGTGAAACGGTCCGTCGGCTTTCAGCCTTTGAAACCCCGCTGGCTTTATACAAGAATGATTTTGTTTTCATTGCTGGCCGCAGCTCTGGCGTTTTTCAGCATCACACACCCGGCTTTATACGGCCATCTTATATTCGGCACTTTTTGCGGCTGGCTTCTGGTCCTGTTTGCTAAACGGAACATTTCTTTTGAAGAACGCCGCGGAAAAATATATTTTCGCACTCACCTGTGGATTGAACTTATTCTATTAACGTTATTCCTATCGAGATTTGTTTATCGCGTTATTGAAATTTACCGGGTCACAGCGGACTTTACCCATCCGGAGGCATACAGCCAAACGGTCGGGGCCGATCCGCTGTCCATCAGTATCTTTTATTTCATCGCAGTTTATTACAGCGGCTTCTCTTTTTATGTTTTAAAAACGAGCAGAGACCAAACCAATAACAGTCAGTACGGCTGACATCCCTGTCTCAAAAGCAGGGATGTTTTTTAATCGTGCCGCGTATGGTGAATCATTTGCTGAAGCACATCTAACACATGTTCATCCTCAGGAGAATAATAGATGGATGTTCCTTCTCTGCGTGATTTGACGAGGCGCAGATTTTTAAGAAAACGCAGCTGATGAGAAACGGTAGACTGCAGCAAATTCAGCTTTTCTGCGATATCATTTACCGCGTGCTCACCCTGTGACAGCAAATGGAGAATTCTGATTCTGGTCGGATCAGACAGCGCCTTAAAAGTCTGGGCAACCAAAAATAAAGTTTCCTCATCTAAATCGACAGCGGGGTCATTTTTGTTTCCGGATTCGTGAAATTCAGTCATATACCTCACCCTTCTTTTCTCAAGTAGCCCAATTATACCAAATGTCAATTGATGCAGATACATCCTGCGCCTGACAAAAGAACCGTTATTTTAAATTTATGTTTCAAATACGGGTTTCCGCTTGGTTTCGCGCATTCATCTGTGTCATAATGAAAAAGTCATAATGCTCCTGAAATTGAGGGTGAAACACAGTGGAGAAAAAGAAAAAAGGCTGTTTCGCTGCCGCGGGTCTTATGATGATATGTGTTTTTGTCATGGTTTCCTTCTTCCTCATTCTGTTATTTTCAAATAATGAATGGCTCAAAAGTCTTCCGTTTGATGTCAAGCCGATCGTCCTTGAACGGCTGACAGATTACAAACCGCTTGTTGAAGACGAGCTGGATGAAAAAGGACTCACCAAATATACATCGCTTGTACTCGGCATGATATATCAGGAGTCAAAAGGAAGAGGAAATGATCCCATGCAGTCTTCAGAATCTCTGGGTTTAAAGCGAAATGAGATTAAAAACCCTCAAACCAGTATCAAACAGGGAATCAAACAATTCACTCTCATGTACCAAACAGGCAAGAAAAAAGGCGTAGACTTGGATACGATTATACAAAGCTACAACATGGGAGCCGGCTATATTGATTTTGTGGCTGAACATGGAAGATCGCATACTGAGGAACTGGCAAAACAATACTCCGAGCAGCAGGTCAAAAAGAATCCGAAACTTTACACTTGCGGAGGGAACAAAGACAATTTCCGTTATCCCTACTGCTATGGTGATTACACGTACGCAGAAAAAGTAAAAGCAAAAACAAAAACCGTTGAACAATCCTTAAATGTAACAACACTTGAAACGCTTGAAGAGTAAAAGGCGCCCTGATGAGGCGCCTTTTTCAATCAATAGAAAAAAGCCGCGCAGAGCACGGCTTTTTTTAATAATACGGTGAGATCATTAAGTATACAATGACACCCGTCAGACTGACATACAGCCAGAGCGGCATCGTCCATCTCGCGATTTTTTTGTGGCGCTCCACTTGCATGCTGAATCCTCTGATCAGCGTAAACAGCGCAAGCGGCACGATAACGGCGGAAAGACAGATGTGCGTAATTAAAATAAAGAAATAAATCCCCCGAATGATGCCGTGGCCGCCGAATAAAGTATTTTCAGCCACAGAGTGGTATACGACATAGCAGATCAAAAACAGCAGAGTCGTCGTAAACGCCGCCAAAATAAAGCGTTTATGCGCTTGAATATTTTTTTGCTTAATCATAAAGAGCGCTGCCAGCAAAAAGATAAAAGTAAAGCTGTTAAAAATGGCATTTAACATCGGCAGAATATGAATATTGGCAATGCTGACCTGTCCCGATTTCGGCATAAAAAACAGCACCGCAATTAACCCGTTGATCAGAACGGTCAATGTCAGCACGATACCGGTATAACTTTTAGGTTTGTTTTCTGTCTGATTCATCTTATGACCTCTCTCAATTTTACTGACTATCCAAATGGTATGAGAATTCAGCTTTGATGTCAACGGTTTCGCCCGCTTCGTCAGAAATTAGACAAACTTAAGCCCTAAAAAGACCGGGTGTTTGAGACCCGGCCTTTCGTCATATTATGCTTCCTTCAACAGTTCTTCTATCACCTTATGTTCGTTTTCATTCAACAGATTTTTTGGAATGATCCGATCAATCGGTTTATTCATGTGCTGATCGAGAATATCGGCTGTTTCTTTGTCCCCTGCGATTACGAGACGCTCCCATTGGTGTGAAGCGGCCTTCTGATCAAGGTTCGAAGCCAATCGTTTATACAGCCTGTTTTGGTTTTCTTCGACGTGGGCTTTGGCGGCGTCTTCGTCCATCGATGCGGAGTTTCCGCTTACATCCTGCGGTTTCCACGATTCATTGATGACGTCGTAATGATAATGCTCCACTCCTTCAATTTTTCCGAGTACGGTTTCTATGATCTTCACTTCATTCTGCTGGGTGAGAATAAAAGCCGTGCTCGGAAATTGTTCACGAAGAATTTCTAATTGATCAAGGACAGCCGTCTCTTCCCAATAAAATCGTGTTTCAACAGGCACCTGCAATTCAATCGTCTCCCAAATACCGCCTTCTCCCGACGCAAAAAATACGAGACTTCGCGGCATCTCTTTACCAAGCCCATCGATATATTGATAGACACGTTCCATGATGCGGACGAGAGATTTTTCTTCTTCCGGATCACTGGCAGACAGATACTCTTTTAATCTCCGAAAACCGGTTTTCAAGGCTATTTTCCACTCTCCCCCCTGCTGATCCGGATTTCTCATATCCGTATTTACATATAAGGAAAGCATTTTATCAGGAGATTCCGTCATTACGTACTTCAATTTGCCGATGAGTGAGTCAATTGCCATTATAGATTCCTCCTTTTTCCGCTGCTCACTGTTCCTTTCCCTATCCGCACCGCCTTAAAAACGTCAATCCACATATAAACGGCAGACTTTTCTAAAAAAGTTTTTGCAAAACCCATTTACAAACCAAGACATCATTTACTACAATGGATACTTGTGTTTAACTAAGACTTTTACGCTGTGAAAGGAGTATGATTTTGTTTACTGCAGAAGAAAGAGATCAGAAAGAGCTGGAAAAAGAGCTTCATAAACTTGAATTTCAGATTTTCAGAATGCGGGAAAATCTGATAGATGTATCAAAAGACGCGCGAGTGCTTGGTATTGATCAATCGAACAATGACGATTGGATCATTGTTTCCTCGATTGATGATGGCCAAACATGTAAGATTATGCTGACTGATTGTGAATCAGCCTACCGGGGAAGAGGCTGTTTTTCACTGATCGCCTCTTATTATGACAATGCCATTCATATCGGGGACATTAAAGGCCCGCCGAACCATGGCTACGGCTCGATCTGCATGAAATTTTTAAAACATATCGCCAGAGAGCAGAATATCCCGAAAGTGACGGGCGACATCGCTAAGCGTGATTGGGATCATGTCGACAGACTCGTTCATTTTTATGAAAAGCATCACTTTGATGTCTGGATTGACAATGATACGCAATCAGGCGGCATTAAATGGGTCGACCTGTAAAAAATAATAGAGAAACCCTCTTTTATATGGTGTAATAGATTAAACCATATAAGGAGGGTTTTTTTTGTATCCGGAAAAATTGAAAAAAGGTGACGGCATTCGTATTGTGTCTCCGGCCACAAGCATGTCCGTTATGTCAGATGAAAATATAAATGCCGCGAAGACAAAATTGGAGGAGCTGGGCTTTTGTGTCTCTTTTTCAGAGCATGCGAAAGAAATAAATGAATTTGATTCATCATCCATTGAATCGCGTGTACGGGATCTGCACGAGGCTTTCGCTGACCCTGACATCAAAGCGATTTTGACGACACTCGGCGGGTTCCAATCAAATCAGCTGCTCCGCTATCTTGATTATGAAAACATCAAGCGGCATCCGAAAATTCTTTGCGGCTATTCAGATATTACCGCTCTCGGCCATGCCATATATCAAAAAACCGGCCTTATTACATATTCCGGTCCCCATTTTTCTTCATTTGCCATGAAAAAAGGGCTGGACTATACGATTGACTCTTTCTTGGCCTGCTGTGCTTCTGACAACCCGTATGAGGTAAAGCCTTCATCCGAGTGGAGTGATGATAAATGGTATTTGAACCAGGAGGACAGACGTTTTTATCGGAATCCGGGACCGCTCGTTATTCAACCCGGATATGCGGAAGGAACACTGATCGGAGGAAATCTATGCACGCTGAATCTTCTGCAGGGCACCGAATACTTTCCGGAGATGGAGCAAGTGATTCTGTTTATAGAAGATGATCATATGTCGGACATTCATATGTTTGACCGGGATTTGCAGTCACTCATCCACCTTCCCGCTTTTTCAGCCGTGAAGGGAATTGTCATCGGACGTTTCCAGCATGCTTCAAATGTGTCTGAGGAGGCTCTGCGTGCCGTCATCCGTACAAAAGAAGAACTGTCATCCATGCCTGTTATCGCAAATGCTGATTTCGGCCATACCTCCCCTTTGATGACATTCCCGATCGGAGGAACATGCAGGATAGAAGCCGGCTCAGAAGGCGGACGGATATGGATCGATCGGCATTAATACATAAAGCCGGGAAAACCGCCCCGTCTTTTTATTTTGACGCCTTATGCCGCGGCGTGCGCGGAGCGATCATAATTCGTCCGCCAGCCGCTGCCGTCACCCATACGGAAGCTCCTTCATAAAAACGGCTGATCTCTTCATTATATACGGCATGTGTCAGTTCACGTTTATCATGCGTTCCGTCTTGGTTTTTTACGTTTAAAATAAGCACAAGCTCGTGCCTGCCATTCTTCATCACGCCAGTACGTCTCACCTTTTCAATAACGGCTGGCCTTCCTCTCCCTCTGTCAAGCGCCTGAAACAGCCTGACAGCAGGCATAGACAGTCCGATAACGAGCACAATGGCGAAAGCGGTGCATATACCTGCATGAAACACCGGTGATTCTGTGAAGGCATTCCATAAACATATAAATTCCGGCTCCATTAGATTCATACATCCCTTCAGATTCCGTTTTCACATCCATTCCTTATTATATTAGAGAAACGCTTTTTCTTTTTCCGCATATAACGATTATATACAGTCAAAAAAGGGAAGAAAAAAAGAACACAAAGCATTTCGCCTTGTGTTCTTCATCTCTATATGAAACTAGTCTAATACTTTAACATTTACTGTTCTGACGCCCCAGTTGTTAGCGTCAATTTTATTTGCAACAAATACGTCAATTTTATTTCCTTTAATTGCGCCGCCTGTATCTGCTGCTGTTGCCACTCCGTAACCTTCAACATAAACCTTAGAGCCAAGCGGAATGACACTAGGGTCTACCGCGATGACTTTTGCATCAGGGTTTTTGTTTAAGTCAACACCGGTTGCCGTTACACCGGAAATGCCGCCGTCGTTAGCAGAGTAAGCAGTTGCAGTCATTGTCAGCTGCTTTTTAGGCTCTTGTTGGTTTGTATTTGATTGAACAGGCTGCTGTTTTGCTTCGACAGCCTTCGCTTCTTGTTTAGGTTGTTGTTCTTGAACAGGTTCTTGTTTCGGCTGCTCGTTTTTGACAGCTTCTTGTTTCGGCTGTTCTGTCTCGGCAGCTGGTTTTTGTTCAGTTTGCGGCTGGCTGGCTTCTTGAGCCGGCTGTGCAGCCTGAGCCTGACCTTTCACATTTAACGTTGTGCCTGCGTAAATTATATCTGATTGCAAGTTATTCAAGCTTTTCAGATTGCCGACTGATGTTCCGAATTTCTGAGCAATTTTCCAGAGGCTGTCGCCCTGCTTCACTGTGTACTGCCCAGATGTGGTTGTTTCTACTGAAGAAATAGTCAGTTTCTCTCCTTCAATGATTAAATCAGAAGATAACTGATTCCATTCTTTTAAGTCCTTTAGGTTCACTCCGTTTTTTTGCGAGATCCCCCAGAGCGTGTCACCCTTTTGCACCGTGATTTCTTTAGCAGAAGCGTGAGCTCCAAATGCAGTTGTTGAAATTGCTGCAACTGCGACAAAGGACATAATCGTCTTCTTCATAAGTAAATCCTCCCTTGTTAGCTTTTTATTGGCGGCTAACAGGTGATATCGTAACATATGAAAATGTCAGTTCAATAACAAAACGATTTGAATTAGATTACAGTTCCTTTACATGAAACATTTCTCTCGCTTGGTAAGTCTTGCTGAAACCCTGATACAGCAAGGGTTTTCAAGCTTCTGATTTTTCCGGCGCGAATGAAAAACACAATGTGCAAATTTCTAAAAAAACTTTTTTTCACTCTGTTTCTCTTACATAATTTCGGATTTCTTCTAAAAAAACTGCTCCGTATTTCAATCTTTTTTGTTCCCCGACCCCTTTTACGGAAAGAAGATCCTGATCTGTTTTCGGAAGTTTCGCCGACATTTCTTTTAACGTCTGATCTGAGAACACGACAAATGGAGGCACACCCTGTTCAGCTGCAATCTCTTTGCGGAGACGCCGGAGAAGCTCAAATAATTCATCATTTTCGGTAACGGCGGCGGCCTGTAAAGCTTCTTTTCTCGCGACTGCGCTTTTTCCAAGCAGAACGTCCCTGCCTTTTTGGGTGACCATAAGCGTCGGAAATGTGCCGTCCGCCATTCTGATATATTCATCTGAAATAAGGAATTCGATAAAATCACTGATTTCCGATGCGGATTGATGCTTCATAATGCCGTAAGTGGACAGGCTGCTGAAGCCGTTTTCCAGCACTTTTTTATTTTTAGACCCGCTAAGCACCTGCGCCACCATCGTTTTTCCGAAGCGCTCATTCATTCTGATGATGCATGACAATACCATCTGCGCTTCTTTTGTGACGTCATGGGCGGTCCTTGTATCAGTGCAATTGCCGCATGCTCCGCAAGCTTCCGCCTCATTCTCGCCGAAATACTTCAGAATAAACCGCTGCAGGCAATCTTCCGTATGGCAGTAATCCACCATCTGTCTCAGTTTTTTGAGATCCTGCTTTTGTTTTTCTTCTCCGGCGGCCGATTGGTCTATTAAAAAACGCTGCACCATAATATCCTGCGGCGAAAATAAGAGCACACACTCGCTGTTAAGACCGTCGCGCCCGGCCCGTCCGGCTTCCTGGTAATAGCTCTCCATATCTTTCGGAATCTGCGCGTGTAAAACGAACCTGATGTTGCTCTTATCGATTCCCATTCCGAAAGCGGACGTAGCTACCATCACTTGTATCTGATCGTTAAGAAACCGCTCCTGCTGGTCTTTTCTGTCATCATCCGCCAATCCGCCGTGATAACGGCCGGCATTGATGCCGCTGCGTTTTAATTTCTCATATAAACGGTCGGTTTCTTTTCTTGTCGCTGTATATATAATGCCGGCTTCGTGTTTATTTTTTTCCAGATACCGCTCGATAAACCGGTCTTTGTTTTCGCCCTTTACTACTTTAAACGTTAAATTCTCTCTGGCAAAACCGGTATATACAGTTTGTTCTTTCTTAATATGAAGCTGCTTACAGATGTCATCATGAACCTCAGGCGTAGCCGTCGCCGTTAATGCGATGATGACGGGCGGTTCTTTTAATTCATTAAAAAGGATTTCGATATTCCGGTAACTCGGCCTGAAATCATGTCCCCATTGCGATATACAGTGAGCTTCGTCAATGGCGACAAGAGGAACCGTAATATTCTGCAGGATGTGAATGAATTCAGAAGAAGTCAAACGCTCCGGTGTGATGTAAAAGAGCCGGTAAGCCCCTTGTTTCAAACCGGTCAGGCGCTCATGAATGTCACGGCTTGTCTGAGTGCTGTTAATATAAGCTGCCGCGATACCCGCTTCTTCAAGCGCGTCGACTTGATCTTTCATTAAGGAAATAAGAGGGGAAATAACGATTGTGGTTCCTTCAAACAGCAGTGCGGGAATCTGATAGCAGATTGATTTTCCGCCCCCCGTCGGCATAATGCAGACCGTGTTTTTTCTCTCCTCTGCAACTGATTGTATCGCCTGCTTTTGGCCCGCGCGAAGACTGTCGTAGCCAAAATAATGCGCCAGAAGGGATTGGGCTTTCTCCAGCATATGTTGTAAAACCTCACTTTGTCTTTGATTCTTTTATTTTATCATACTGATAAAGTACGCTGCTCAAGGGCAATTCAAAATAAAAAGCCATCTCCGCAAGGGAAATGGCTTTCGCTACGTATGCCGTACGCAAGTAAGAAAGTTTTAAACCACCACTCCTCAAAGTGGGTGTTTGCAGAAGCGTTCCTGTCGTCCTCTGCAATGGAGGCATGACATTCCGGCTTCGATATAAAACTCCCTATTACAGCTTAAAGGTTAAAACTTAATTAACAATACGAACAATGTAGCTTCTCTTATATCCTACACCATCAGTCGTATTTTGGCAAGAGGGTTAATTCTTTTACAGAAAACCTTTTTTCTATGTGAAAAATGCTTTATTCTACATAAAAATTGTTTTTTCGACAAAATATCAATATATCAATATAAGATCAGATCGAAAGCTGCCGCCAGTTTCTTCTATAATAGAAAAAACTCTCACACCCTGTAGGGCGCAAGAGTTAATGAAAATTAGAATTTTGCAGCCAGATCTTTCGCTTCTTGCAGTCCTTTTTCAATGATCGCTTGAGCGTTATCCGGTGCAGCATTATGGCCTTCAACGACAACAGTGTGAAGATCTTGGACACCCCAGAAACCGAGAACGGTTTTCATGAAGTTTAATGACATTTCAAGAGATGCCATCGGTCCTTCAGAATATACGCCGCCGCGTGCGTTTAAGAGCGCTACTTTTTTATCTCCCATCAGACCTTTTGGTCCTTCAGGCGTGTATGTGAAAGTAACTCCTGCGCGAGACAGGTAATCAACATAAGTATGAAGCACGGCAGGCACTGTGAAGTTCCAAAGCGGGAATGCAAACACGACTTTGTCAGCTTTGACAAATTGATTTAAGTAAATGTCAGCAGTTGACGCTTGTTTTTTCTCTTCGTCTGTCATTTCAATTCCTTTTGAAGCTTTAAATGTTCCGTTAATCATATCTCTTCCGAGGTAAGGAAGGTTTTCTTTATGAAGATCAAGTTCGATCACTTCATCATTCGGATTGTTTTCTTTATAAGCAGCCAGAAACGCTTCGTATAATTTTACGGATACGCCTTCTTCAGCCGTACGGTCACTTGATTTTACAAATAATACTTGAGACATTCTAAATTCCTCCCGCTAATCTTTTAATATTTACTTACAAATAGTATGTTACTTTCTTTTTTATATAAAGTCAATGATTTTATTTCGATTTTGAGATTTTTTATGGAATAAAAAAACAGGTACATATGAATGTACCTGCTGCTATTATTGTGAATCCTGCTCACGATCCAGGATTTCGTATGTTTGTGAGCTTTTTTGATCAACGGTTTCTTTATTTGAGAGGTCTTTCACCTGCTCGTGAAATTCCCTTTCATATGACGGTGCGTCTGTTTTCACATCCCCTTCTGTTTCTCGCTGCGCTTCGACGGTCATTCTGGCGTACGGCACGGCTTCAAGTCTTTCATAAGGAATTTCTTTTCCCGTTTTCTCGCAAATCCCGTATGTTCCTTTATCCATTCGTTCAAGCGCGGCGTTCACCTCATCTAAAAGATTCTGATCGACACCGTCCAGCGTTTGATTCGTGACCCTGTCCAAATAAATGCTTCCGTGATCAGCTAAGTGATTATCTACTCCGTTCGACAGTTCTCCTGTGTCTTCGCTCATTGAATGATTTTCTTTTGATTCTCCCTGAAGACTTTCCTTTAAATCGATTAATTTATGATAAAGGCTGTCCTGCTGTACTTTTGATAATGACATATTCATCATCTCCTTTTTCGTCTGTGTTCTTCGCTGCATCTGTTAATACATACCCTTGAAAAAGGAGGCTGAAACAACGGGGTCAATGCTTTCTCCCCCTGATGGTGACATTGGGTGTCTGCTGCTTTGTCTGTCTTTTTTCTTTCGCAGCATCATTTTGCGGGTTGTCCCGAAATTCTTCAGCGCAGGCTTGTTTGAGCCTGTGCGCCGGTGTATGGTAAGTGGCGCCGATATTCAGCATACCGCTTAGCTCTTCTATACTCAGCTTTTCAAAATCAATATTGTATTCAACCTTGTCCACTTTGACGTGCTCAATATGGACATATGTTTTTTCCCCTTCAACCGTCTGCGGCTCAAAATGACACTTATCCTGAAGCTCATCAAGCTGTTGTTCCACTTTCTTAAGCCGGTCTAAATCTTCTTCACACACTTTTTTGAAAATCTCTTTCATTATTTTTTTCAAAGAAAATCACTTCTTTCCCCGTCACTCTTGGAAAGTTCTATGCGTCCCGCATTGCGAATATATAAACATGATATACAAAAAGGAGGCGAATCATGATGTTTTTTCCATCCGTTATCAATTTTGAGTATATAAAAATGAACGGAATCAGCGGCGGAGCAACTTTTAACACCGGCTCTTCCGTTATGGTGAGAAACACAGCAGCCAATAAAAGAAATGAAGGGTACGGTGAACAAAACGGTGATTGCACCGTTGTCGTCATCCCTATCATGAGTATCGATGATTCAGATCTGATAGATGGCACAGCAAACAAGATCAGCCTTCGATAATGATCTGGCTTGCATCCCCCAGATGTTTAGCAATCGATATATATAAAATCCCGTCTTTGAATACCGCCTGCATTCCCTTTGTTCCCTGAGCGGAATGCGGAAGGTCGAGTTTTTTTTCAAAATCGCCGTATTTTCCGGTCTTCTGTTTAAAATCCTGTTCATTAAAAAAGGATTTTCTCGTGCCTTTTACGACGATATATTCTCCGTAGGACAGCAGCTGAACATCTTGTTTCCGGTAGCCGGGCAGATACAGTAAAAATTGGAGCTCATCATGGGTTTCCACAATATCTATAAGAGGAAAAGCATCCTCATTTCTTCTCATTTGCCCATCTCCCTGTTGAAAGGGAAAATGAGAATGGCCGTTTTGAAATGATTTCAGTTGTTCATCATCAAAAACGTTTTTCCAAAAGTCGCCGCCGGACATGTTTTGCGCCATTTCCATCCATTGCTTCATCTTATCGAAATCCATTTTTATCGCCCCCTGTCTAAGCATACGGTCATAACAGCCGGCATACACCTGTATTAAAGGAGGTTTGCCTGTGGTTCAACCAACTCCATATATCAATATTAATATTTTCATGTTGAAAATTAATTCCTTTGAAAATGCTTCAGCGGTGAATGTCGGACAAAATTTACTGGCGGAATGGCAGAATTCTGATAAAAAGAATCAGGGATACGGACAGAACTTCGGAGATGCAAGCGGCTTCATCGGCACGAACGGCAAAGTGGATGACCGGGATCAAATTGATTCTCCATCTACCTTTGAGTCTGCATGCGATAAAATCCCTGCCGGAAAAGGAGGCCCATTATGATGTTTTCGCCGGTTTTGGTAAATGTAGGAGGCTTTAAAGTAAATGCAGTCGACCGCGGTTCTTCCATTACGATCGGCCCGTATCAGCAAATCGATTATTTTTTATCCAATAAGATCAACTACGGATTCGGTGAAGAAAATGGTGATTTGGCGCCGATTTATATCCCCATCAGTTCTATTGCTGATCCGGATCTCATTGATTCGAACTCCGGAAAAACAAGCATTATATAATAAAAAGGCCATCCGCATGCATTCGGATGGCTTTTATGTGATATTTAACTGCATAAGTATTTTGTTAAGATGGCTTGAACCTCAGTCAAGTCCGTTTCTTTTGCAAATTCCAATTCGAAAGTTTTTCCCCTTGTCATTAATACAAGCCCGGTATCGGGATCAAACATCCCCGCTTCTTGAATGGCGAAGCTTTCAATTGTTTTATATGGAAGAAATACGCGCACTTTCTTTTTGGAGAACATTTTATTATCAAAGAAAATCACTCGTTTATTCGTAAAGCATATTTGGTCAACCCGCAGTTTATAAATCGTTTCGATCCGTTCTCCCTCAACGAGCAAAGCCTCCAGCTTTTTTGTGTCGGTTGATCTGCTGACAGAAAAAATTCCCAATGAAGAACCCCACTTTCTGCTTCTATACTATTGTTTTATTACAATCATAAAAAAATAAGTTCTTTATCCCTATATAAGAATACGACATAGACGGCATTTAAACCATTACGAACAGATTACATTTTTAGAACGTTCATCAAAAAAGCCCTTCGCGAAAGGTGCCGCTGTTATGAAGTAGTACGGTTCAGCGAAAGAAAAGGTTTCAAGAAAACGGTATTTTTTTCGAAAAGTCAGTTTTTTATCTTCGCCATAAAAAACCGCGGCTTCTCCAATGCCGCGGTTTCAACAAAACATCAACGATCCGTATCTTCAATTGTTCCTTCTTTATAGGTATCTGAAATTTGTTCCATCGTCGTGTCGGTGCCTTCTTCTGGTTGCACTTGCTGAAGCTGATCTGATGTTTTATTTTGTTTGTCTTGCTCTGTTTTTTTCATTTTGCAGCCACCCTTTATATGTAGTCTTTTTTAGTATGGCTCAGGCAAAATGAATTCATTCAGCTTTAAACTTCTTCAAAATACTCTTTGTAGAAGCCTCCGACTTTGTTTGTATTGTCTACAACAAAAATGAATTCTTCTGTTTCATTTTTGACTTCATACTCTTTACCCGGCGTCAGCACATTTTTGACAATGTATTTTTTCGCATCTGTATGTACGCATTTGACCTTTTTGACGCTTTCTTTTGTCTGCCAATTATTATGAATCATTTATAAAACTCCTTTTCTTAATCGATAAGCTTATTGTAGCCGTTTTTTCTTGTGAATTGCAATAACGGTTATCAATTGATTTTACCGGGGCTGTTATTATAGAATGACTGTATGCGCTTACTTTGCGCGGACATCAAGATGCTCAAAACAGACCATAAAAAAATTTCGGGAGGTTTGTTACGAATGAGTTCTTTAACGATGCAGATCACAAAAAGGCTGGAAACATTTTTACAGGGCACGAAGAAACTTTATATTGACGGAAAATTTGTTCCGAGCGCTTCAGGATCAACATTTGTCACACCGAATCCGGCAACCGGAGAAACGCTGATGACGCTTTACGAGGCACAGTCAGAAGACATTGACAGTGCAGTGAAAGCGGCACGCAAAGCCTTTGATCACGGCGAATGGCGCACTATGCCGGCCGCTTCCAGAAGCAGGCTGATGTATAAGCTTGCCGATTTAATGGAAGAGCACAAAACGGAACTCGCGCAGCTTGAAACACTTGACAACGGAAAACCGATTAATGAAACGACGAATGGGGATATCCCGCTTGCAATTGAGCATATGCGTTATTATGCCGGGTGGTCTACAAAGATAACCGGACAAACAATTCCGGTCGCCGGCTCATATTTTAATTACACCCGCCATGAGCCTGTCGGCGTCGTGGGGCAGATCATCCCTTGGAACTTCCCGCTCCTTATGGCGATGTGGAAAATGGGCGCCGCCCTTGCCACAGGCTGCACAATCGTTTTGAAACCGGCCGAGCAGACACCGCTGACCGCCCTCTATTTAGCGGAATTAATAGATCAGGCGGGCTTCCCTGACGGCGTCATCAATATTGTTCCAGGGTTCGGCGAGACGGCCGGGGAAGCGCTGACCAACCATGACGATGTCGATAAACTCGCTTTTACCGGTTCTACAGAAATCGGCAAAAAAATCATGGAAAAAGCCGCAAAAAAAATTAAACGCGTGACACTGGAGCTTGGCGGAAAGTCACCTAACATCATTTTGCCTGACGCCAATTTGAAGAAAGCCATTCCCGGCGCTTTAAACGGGGTCATGTTTAATCAGGGGCAGGTATGCTGCGCAGGCTCCCGGGTCTTCATTCACAAAGACAAATATGATGAGGTCGTCAGCGAAATGGTTTCATATGCGAAAACGCTACAGCAAGGCGCCGGCCTTCACCAAGATACACAAATCGGCCCGCTCGTCAGTCAGGAACAGCATGAGCGCGTGCTTTCATATATTGAAAAAGGAAAAGCGGAAGGAGCCAAAGCTGTCGCGGGCGGCAGCTGTCCGTTTGAAGAAGGGTATTTTGTCTCCCCGACTGTATTTGCGGATGTGGATGACAGCATGACCATCGCAAAAGAAGAAATTTTCGGCCCTGTTTTAGCCGCCATTCCGTATGATACGGTAGATGAAGTCATTGAGCGGGCGAACCGCTCGGAATACGGCCTTGCAGCCGGACTTTGGACTGAGAATGTGAAAAACGCCCATTACATTGCTGACCGTCTCCAAGCCGGCACCATTTGGGTCAACTGCTACAATGTTTTCGATGCGGCATCTCCTTTCGGCGGCTATAAGCAATCCGGCCTCGGGCGGGAAATGGGCTCTTACGCGCTGAATAATTATACAGAAGTGAAAAGCGTCTGGATCAATCTGGAAGATTAATCAAACAAGAAACTGCTGCCTGTCAGCAGTTTCTTTCTTTTGTCATGCCGCCTTTTACATATGAATATATATGCTTCTGAAGGAGTTGAGCGAGTGTGAGCACAATTCATGAAAACGTCAGAAGCCGCCAAAAGAAAACCATCTCCCTATTAAGAGAAACGCAAAATGCGGACGGCTCATGGTCATTTTGTTTTGAAGGACCGATTTTGACAAACGCCTTTCTGATCCTCCTCCTCACTTCTCTTGGAGACAATGATAAAGAACTGATCGCTGAGCTTGCAGAAGGCATTCGCGCTAAACAGCGCCCGGACGGAACTTTTGCCAACTATCCTGATGACCGGAAAGGAAATGTGACCGCCACTGTACAGGGCTATGCCGGCTTGCTGGCTTCCGGTTTATATAGCCGTTCTGAGGCGCATATGATTCAGGCCGAACGCTTTATCATCTCAAATGGCGGCTTGCGCAACGTACACTTCATGACAAAGTGGATGCTTGCGGCAAACGGCCTTTATCCATGGCCCGCGCTGCATCTGCCATTATCTTTCTTAGTCATTCCCCCATCCTTCCCGCTGCATTTTTACCAGTTCAGTACATACGCCCGTATTCATTTTGTACCGATGGCCGTGACGCTTAACAAAAGATTTTCGCTGAAAAATCCCAACGTTCCGTCTCTCGCGCATTTAGATCGGCATATGACTAAAAATCCGTTTACATGGCTTCGTTCCGATCAGGATGAGAACAGAGACCTCTCTTCTCTTTTCGCGCACTGGAAGCGGCTTTTGCAGATTCCTGCCGCTTTTCACCAGCTCGGTCTGCGTACGGCCAAAACGTATATGCTTGACCGGATTGAAGAAGACGGCACATTATACAGCTATGCGAGCGCCACTATTTTTATGGTGTACGGCCTGCTCGCTCTCGGTGTATCGCGCCACTCCCCCGTTATCAGAAAAGCACTTGCCGGCACGAAAGCTTTGCTCACGTCTTGCGGCGATATACCGTACCTGGAAAATTCAACGTCGACCGTTTGGGATACGGCGCTTCTCAACTATGCGCTTATGAAAAGCGGCATCTCAGATAACGATCAGATGATAACCAGCGCCGCCCGGTTTCTGCGTGAACGGCAGCAGACGAAAGTCGCTGATTGGGCCGTTCACAACCCGCATGCTGAACCGGGAGGATGGGGTTTTTCAAACATCAATACAAATAATCCTGATTGTGATGACACAGCCGCAGTGCTCAAAGCCATTCCGCGAAAACTTTATCCCGCCTCATGGGAACGCGGACTGAGCTGGCTTTTGTCCATGCAAAACAGTGACGGCGGCTTCTCTGCTTTTGAGAAAAATGTCAATCATCCGCTGGTCCGCCTGCTGCCGCTGGAATCGGCTGAGGAAGCTGCCATCGATCCCTCAACAAGCGACTTAACCGGACGGGTGCTGCACTGTTTAGGAGAAGCGGGGCTTTCTTCTGATCACCCTCAGATTGAAAAGGCCGTCCAATGGCTGATCCGCCATCAAGAAGAGGACGGATCGTGGTACGGCAGATGGGGTGTCTGCTATATTTACGGCACATGGGCAGCGCTGACAGGGATGAAGGCTTGCGGCGTGAGCCAAAACCACCCGGCCGTGAAAAAAGCGATCCGCTGGCTGAAGTCCATTCAAAACGAGGACGGAAGCTGGGGGGAATCCTGTAAAAGCGCAGAAGAGAAAACCTATGTTCCGCTTTCTTACGGGACGCTTGTACAGACGGCTTGGGCGGCCGAAGCTTTGCTGCAATACGAAAAAACTCATCATCAAGCCGTCACAAAAGGCATATCTTTTCTTATTGAAAACCGGCATTACGAAGGAGCCGCTTTCAGCTATCCGACCGGAATCGGCCTGCCGAAGCAGTTTTACATCAGGTATCACAGCTACCCGTATGTGTTTTCTTTGCTTGCGCTCAGCACTTTTATGAAAATGAGTGAAAAGGAGGAAGAAAAATGAAACGGCACGCTTATCAAACCGAAATGCTGAATTGGTGTGAAACCTTGAAGGAACAAGTTATTCAGCAAGGTCGGTTCGATCGCTTCGCGGCACAAATCGACCGGATTTTTCACACCCTTCAGGATGATGGATTAACGGAGGCGGAATGGTACGAACAGGCATCAGCACTTTACCGGGACATTACTGAACCCGAAGAGCCGGATGAGCGCAGAGCTTATGTGCCGATCGGCAAGCATGTCCTCCCTAAACTGCCTTACAGTTATTCCGCACTGGAACCGTATATTTCAAGAGAGATTATGAAACTTCACCATACAAAACACCATCAGAGCTATGTTGACGGTCTGAATAAAGCAGAACTGGAGCTCAAAAAAGCGAGACAGACGAAACAGTACGACTTAGTGGCGCATTGGGGGCGGCAATTGGCGTTTCACGGCGCGGGTCATTATTTGCACAGTATTTTCTGGTTTTCGATGAATCCAAACGGAAAAAGACGGCCGACGGGGGCGCTCTTTCAAATGATTGATGTGTCATTCGGAAGCTACTCCGCTTTTAAAGAGCAATTTTCTCAAGCGGCGAAAAAAGTCGAAGGAGTCGGCTGGGCTATCCTAGTCTGGGCGCCGCGCGCCGGGCGGCTGGAGATTTTGGCCGCTGAGAAGCATCAGCTCTACAGCCAGTGGGACGTCATTCCTTTGCTTCCGCTGGATGTGTGGGAACACGCTTATTACTTACAATATAAAAACGACCGAGCGGCTTACGTGGATCAATGGTGGAATGTCGTTGATTGGCGGGAGGCGGAGAAACGGTTCGAGCAAGCGCACCGCGTGATATGGCCGCTTTATTAAAAAGGCCCCCGTCTTGAACGGGGGCCTGCTTCTTTTGGTTTAAAAAATACCAAGCACGTGCAGAAAAACGATAATAATGGCTACAGGAGCTACATAACGGATTAATAGGAGCCAGACTGCAAACCATTTTCGTTTTATACCGGAACCGCTTTTCAGTTCGTCAAACAGCATCTGTTTCGGGATTTTCAGCGGTACGAAAACGGCAATTAAAAGCGCGCCCAGCGGCATTAAGACATTGCTGACCAGAAAATCCGCAGCGTCAAAAATACTGCGGTGAAAAATAGAAACATCACTCAAAATTCCGTACGACAGCGCCGAAGGGACCCCGACAATAAATATAGCAAGTCCCCCGATCCATGCATACCGCTTCCGTTTTGCCGAATCGCCTTTTGACAAAACAGCAACTAAAATTTCAAGCATTGAAAAAGCCGATGTCAGCGTCGCAAATAAAAACAGCAGCAAAAAGGCGAGTAAAAACACGATGCCCAACGGCATTTGGTTAAAGACGGTCGGCAGCACGTTAAATAAAAGCTGCGGGCCTTGATCCGGCTTGAGGCCGAATGCAAACACCGCCGGAAAAATCGCCACTCCCGCCATCACAGCAACAAGGACATTTAATACCGTCACCGATACGGCGGATTGAACAATATTTTCTTCTTTTTCTAAATATGCGCTGTATGTAACCATTACGGACACTCCGACGCTTAACGAGAAAAATGATTGTCCCATCGCATATAAAATGGTATTGGCATCCATCGCGCCAAAATCAGGCATAAAAAAGAATTTTAATCCTTTTGCTGCATCATGCAGCGTAACGGAGCGGATCATTAAGAGAATAAACAGAATAAACAGAGCCGGCATCAGCACCTGGCTCACTTTTTCAATGCCGCTGCTCACCCCTTTTGACACAACTAAAATCGTCAGCACGATAAACAGCAGCTGGCCGAAAACGGCTGCATAAGGATTTGAAATGGTATCGATAAATAACGTATCAAATCCCGAAGAAAGCGATAAGCCGCCTGTAAAGCCTTTTATAATGTAGATTAATATCCATCCCCCCACTACGCTGTAGAAGGATAATAGAATAAAACACGTAATGATTCCGAGATATCCGATCCAGTGCCACTTTTTCCCCGGCGCGAGCGCCTTATAGGATTCAACGGCGTTTTTTTGTGTTTTTCTGCCGATAATAAATTCAGCAAGCAAAAGCGGCAGTCCGATTAAAACAGTAAATAAAATAAAAACAAGCAGAAAAGCGCCGCCTCCGCTGGTTCCCGCTACGTAAGGGAACTTCCATATTGCGCCGAGCCCGATTGCAGAGCCGGCCGTAGCTAAAATAAATCCCAGCTTAGATGACCATTGATTAGCTTCTTTCACTTCAGCACTCCCAATTCATTTCAGTATAAAAATCAATTGTAAGAATATATGTCTGAATAGTCAAGAAGATGTTAGTTTACATAATAATTTTATTGAAAACTTATATTTAATATTGAATTATTCAGAAAATTATTTATAATGGAATACAGAAAAGTCAGTCATATTTTCTGACTGATTGATTGAATGTAAAAGGAGCTGTGTTTATGGAATGGCTGAAAAAAATAAGCGGGTTTGCGGGCCAAACCTTTGGCTTGTGGGTTATCGTCTTTGCCGGTTTAGGATTCGCCTGCCCTGATTTGTTTTCTTGGATCAGTTCTTATATGACGATTTTCCTTGGTATTATTATGTTTGGGATGGGGCTTACTCTTCAAGCAGACGATTTTAAAGAATTAATCAGAAAGCCTTGGCATGTCGTGATCGGAGTCGCTGCCCAGTTTACGATTATGCCGCTTACGGCTTTCTGTTTATCAATCGGGCTCCGCCTCCCCGCAGAAATCGCCGCGGGCGTCATTCTGGTCGGATGCTGTCCGGGCGGTACGGCATCAAACGTCATGACGTTTTTGGCGAAAGGCAATACGGCGCTTTCTGTTGCGGTCACCACGATCTCAACATTGCTTGCTCCTATTGTAACGCCGGCACTTATTATGCTGTTTGCGAAAGAGTGGCTCCCCGTTTCTTTCGGCTCACTGTTTGTTTCCATTATGCAAGCCGTGCTTTTGCCGATCGTCCTCGGGGTGATTGTGAAGCTGTTCTTCAAAAAACAGGTCGGACAAGCCGTGCACGCGCTTCCTCTTGTGTCGGTAATCGGCATCGTAGCGATTGTATCCTCTGTCGTCAGCGTAAATCGTGAGCATCTGCTTCAATCAGGACTGCTGATTGTGTCTGTCGTCATCTTACATAACGGAATCGGATATTTGTTAGGATTCCTGACTGCAAAGCTGTTCAAAATGGATTATGCTTCACAAAAAGCGATTGCGATCGAAGTCGGAATGCAAAACTCCGGACTGGGCGCAGCGCTTGCGACAGCGCATTTCTCCCCTTTGTCAGCCGTGCCGAGCGCAATTTTCAGCATATGGCACAATCTGTCGGGGTCTGTTCTTGCCACCTACTGGTCTAAGAAAAAAGAGAAAAACAGCGCCGAAGAAGAAGAAACGGCAAAGATTCCGTTTTCATAACTGAACAAGGATAGGCTGCTGCCGCTCCTATCCTTGTTTATTCTGCAGATCACGAAACAGACGCAAAAGCGCTTTTTTTACATCCCCCTGAAATAAACCTCCATGATAACAAATCAATTGGCGGATATCATAATCGAGCAGCCGCTGCACAGAACGGACCGCATCATCCATATGTAACGTATAGCCGGGATTAGCAAGGTTCAGCTTTCCGTCTTCAATGACGACCGCATCACCTGTGACCATAGTTTTTTCGGCAGGCAGATAAAGACTGATATGGCCGGGTGTATGACCCGGCGTGGCTACAACGCGAATGCCTCCGCACCAAGGCAGCAGCTCGCCGTCAGTAACTGTCCGGTGAACTGGAGCCGATTCGACTGATTGAAGCGAGCGGATGAACTGTTTTGCATAAGGCTTTGCATCCTCTGGCAATGAACAAAACGTTGATTCAGCCTGCTCAAGCCGTAAAGATTTTTTAGAGCCGTCAATATACGGCGCTTCACGCTCATGTACTGTCACGCTGACATCCGGATGTAAACGGTATAATGCAGCGAGTGAGCCGATATGGTCTATGTCGTGATGCGTTACAATGATTTTTGTCAATGAATGAAGCGACATTCCATGCCGGGCAGCAGCATGTTGAAGATGGTTTGTAAAACCGGGATATCCGCAGTCTATTAATATCGTGTCATGTTCGTCTTGCAGAAGAACCGGAGTGATAGAATGCAATTCTTCATTATATTCAAATTCGATCTCAAGCGGATAACAGCTTTTCATATAAATTCTCCCCTTCTCTCAATAAAAAAAGTACACTGCTTGTAAGGGCAGTGTACTTTTTGTCTGTCTCAAATTATCCTTCCAGCAACAGCTGTTCCGGATCTTCAAGCAGGTTTTTAATGGTGACAAGGAATCCGACCGCTTCTTTACCATCTACAATTCTGTGATCGTATGATAAAGCGATGTACATCATCGGACGGTTTTCAGAGCGCTCCGCATCAATCGCTACTGGGCGCAGCTGAATTTTGTGCATACCTAAGATCCCAACCTGAGGGCTGTTTAGGATCGGTGTTGACATAAGCGATCCGAATGTACCTCCGTTTGTGATCGTGAAGGAGCCTCCTTGCAGCTCACCTAATGTTAATTTATTGTTTCGCGCTTTCTTCGCAAGTTCGCCGATCTCTCTTTCAATGCCGGCAAACGTCAGGCGGTCAGCGTCACGCACGACTGGGACGACAAGCCCTTCTTCAGCCGCGACAGCGATACCGATGTCATAGAATTTTTTCACGATCAGCTCATCGCCTTGAATTTCAGCGTTAAGGAGCGGGAATTTTTTCAATGCAGCCACGACGGCTTTTGTAAAGAACGACATGAAACCGAGTTTTACATCGTTTTGCTCAAGGAATTGGTCTTTACGGCGTTTTCTTAGATTCATAACGGCCGTCATGTCAACTTCGTTAAATGTAGTCAGCATCGCAGAAGTCTGCTGCACTTCAACCAATCGTTTCGCTATCGTCTGTCTGCGGCGGGACATTTTTTGCACTTCGACAGGTTTGTCAAAGCTTTGCTGTGTTTTTTGAGCCTGCTGTTTCGGCTGTGCCGCAGGTTTTGAAGCCGGTTTTTCATAAGCTTCCACATCTTGTTTGCGCACGCGGCCGAGCGGGTCTCCCGTCGGAATTTGTGATAGATCTATTCCTTTTTCCCTTGCCAGCTTGCGTGCAGCCGGAGACGCTACCGTTCTGGATTTCGCTTCTGATTGTGCTTCCTGGCTGACTTCTTGTGCAGCAGGTTCAGCTTTTGCTTCCTCTTTCGTTTGTTCATTGGCTGGAGCACTTTCTGAAGGGGCGGGTGCAGAACTTTCGCCAGCGCCTTCTGTAATAGTACCGATAATTTCTCCTACTTGGACGGTATCACCCGAATCTTTCAATACCTCTTTTAGAACACCCGATTCTTCTGCTGTCAATTCAACATTTACTTTGTCCGTCTCCAGTTCAAGCAAGTACTCACCCTGTTCTACATAATCACCGGGCTGCTTTAACCATTGGGCTATCGTTCCTTCTGAGATTGATTCTGCTAATTCAGGTACCTTAATTTCCGCCATTTTTTCATTTCCCCCTTAGTTTTTGCGAGTCAAGCTATCAGATACAATGCGTTCCTGTTCTTTTTTGTGGACTGTCGGATCTCCTTCTGCGGGACTGGATCGTCTTCTTCGGCCGATGTATTGGACATTTACTCCTTTTGGCGCGATTTCCGTCAGATACGGGCTGATATAACTCCATGCCCCCATGTTCTGCGGCTCTTCCTGAACCCAAACGATCTCTTGCAGGTTCGGCAGTTTGGCGAAAAGCTCCTTCGTATCTTTTGCCGGGAACGGATACAGCTGTTCGATTCTGGCAATATGAAGCCAATCCTTATCGCCTTCCATTTTGTTGAAGTGATCGCTGATATCAATTGACACTTTTCCGCTTGATAATACGACGCGAGTCACTTTTTCGTAAGCATGGGAAAGACCGGACTGCTCATAGACAGGCTTGAATCGGCTTTCGCTCAGTTCCTGCACTTCAGATACCGTATTCGGGTTGCGCAGCAGGCTCTTCGGCGTCATGATCACAAGCGGGCGGATTTCCTCACGAAGCAGCATTTTCGCTTGTCTTCTTAAAATATGGAAATACTGAGCCGCACTTGTCAGGTTGGCCACCGTCCAGTTGTTTTCCGCCGCCAGCTGCAGGAACCGCTCGACGCGGCCGCTGGAGTGTTCAGGGCCCTGCCCTTCGTAACCGTGAGGCAGCAGCATGACCAGTCCTGATTTTTGTCCCCATTTTGCCCGTCCTGCAGATATGAATTGATCAAAATAGACTTGAGCCGCATTGGCAAAGTCCCCGTACTGCGCCTCCCACATCACAAGCGTTTCAGGCGAATACACGTTGTATCCATATTCAAAGCCGAGAACCGATCCTTCAGAGAGCGGGCTGTTATGCACCGTAAATGAAGCAGCGCAGTCGTCTAAGTGATGGAGGGCAACAAATTCTTCTCCTGTTTCGCTGTCATGCAGCACAAGGTTTCTTTGAGCGAACGTTCCGCGCTCTGAATCCTGTCCGGTCAGCCGGATCGGCGTGCCGTCTTTCAAAATGGAAGCAAACGCAAGCGATTCAGCCAATGACCATTCAACTTTACGGTCATCATCAAACGCTTTTGCACGTCTTTCCAGGATTCTTTTCAGCTTGCCGAACACGTTAAAAGATTCCGGCCAGTTGATAAGTTCGCCGTTCAGCTTGCGGAGAACATCAAAATCAATGGCTGTGTCAACGTCTGGAAAACCGTTGGACACCGGTTCCGGCAATTCAATTTCCCGTACGGCGTCTTCTTTTTTGGCGGGCACCTTTTTATAGGCGTCTTCAATTCGTTTTGTCACTGTCGTTTCGATGTTTTGCGCTTTTTCCTCGCTGATCTGTCCTTCACTTACGAGTTTTTCCGCAAAGATCCGCTTGACAGTCGGGTGTTTTCTGACGGCGTCATACAGCATCGGCTGTGTCGTTGACGGCTCATCCATTTCATTGTGGCCGTACCGTCTGTACCCGATTAAATCGATTAAGAAATCTTTATTGAACCGCTTCCGGTATTCAACCGCAAATTTAACGGCTGACAGGCATGCTTCCGGATCATCCGCGTTGACGTGAACGATCGGAATTTCATAGCCCTTCGCCAAATCACTGGCATATTTCGTGGATCGTGATTCATCGCTTTCAGTTGTAAAGCCGATCATATTATTGGCGATGATATGAATGGCCCCGCCGACCTGATAGCCTTTCAGAGAGCTTAAGTTCAGCGTCTCGGCGACAATGCCTTCTCCCGGAAACGCTGCGTCACCGTGAATTAAAATGGCGAGCGATTTTGTTTCGTCTTGAACCGGGTACCCCTTTTGCGTTCTTGTTTCCTGTGCCGCCCGCGTGCTTCCTTCAACAATCGGATTGATGAATTCCAAATGGCTCGGGTTATTTGCAAGCGTAATCCGCGCGCTTTTGGTTTCAGCATCCTGAAGCTGTCTGTCTGCACCGAGGTGGTATTTTACATCGCCCGTCCAGCCGTAGCTGATGCCGGTCGATCCTTCAGACGGCACAAGGTCTTTATTCGGCGCGTGCTGGAATTCTGAGAAAATAATCTCATACGGTTTGCCGAGCACATGCGCAAGCACATTTAAACGGCCTCTGTGCGCCATCCCGATATTGACATTGGTTGTGCCCGCTTTCACAGACTGGGCGATAATGTCGTCAAGGACCGGCACAAGCGCGTCTAATCCCTCAATTGAGAAACGCTTCTGACCGACGAATGTCCGGTGTAAAAATTGTTCAAATCCTTCTACTTCCGTCAGTCTTTCTAAAACGGCTGACAGTTTTTCCGGTGAATTTTTCCGGAACAGTTCTCCGGATTCGACCATTTTTGTAATCCATGCACGCTCTTCGAAATCATGCACATGGTCAAACTCGAAGGAGATGGTTCTTTTATAGGTATTGCGTAAATGCTGGATGGCTTCTAAGCCGTTTGTTATATTGGCAGGTGCGTCCTTACAGATGACAGACGCGGGTATTGCTTTCATTTCTTCTTCTGTAAGCCCGTACTCGGATAACGGAAAGAGCTCGCTCTTTTTCGGATCCTTTCTGAGCGGATTGACGGAAGCGTTCAGATGGCCATAGGTTCGAATATCTTCTGCAAGTTTAACTGCTGCTGCGATCTTTTGAATCAGATCTGCGGTGACGCGTCCCTGTTCCTTTGTTCCCGATGCCTCTTTTATTTGGCTTGGCGGAGCGCCGAGTTCGTCAAACATGTCTTTCAGATCCGGATCAATGCTGTCTGGATCTTCAGCATATTGGTCGTACAGCTCCAGTGCGTAGCCGAGGTTCGGTCCGTAAAAATCTTCCCAATTCATTCTTTGTTTCATATTATTTTGAAACATTTGAATATTACCCCCAACCTAGATAATCAAGTGATCAATTCACTATCTTGAAATAACTTTTGAACGCTGTGCCCAAAATTATGTAATAAAAACGCTTCCAAGGATATTTTACCACTGATTGCGTTTGGATTCTACCTTGATTGTTCACAAAATAGTAAAAAAAACAGATCAATACCGAAAAAATTAAATCATTTTAAAATAAAAAGCGAAAAAGCATAGGAAAAAGCCTATCCTATGCTTTTATGAAGCAGTTTTTTCAAGAGCGGATACAGCACATCGGGCAGCTGATCGACATCCGGAACAAAAATACTGTACTTTCCGTACATATCCTGAATGGTTTTCATCTGTGATTCCTCTATCGCAGTATTGGACAGAAAAACATTTATGACTTCTATCCCTTTTTTTCTCGCTTCGATGACAGCCTCGCTCGTATCGACGATGCCGTTTTGTTCGTATCCGAATGCTGCCGGCTCTCCGTCTGAAAACACGATTAAAAATTTTTGCAACTCACTCCGCCGCATCAGCTGTTTCGTCATTTGTCTGATGGCGTATCCGTCTCTGTTATCTTCTTCAGGCGCAAGCTGCATGATCAGCGGACCCGCCGCCTGCAGCAGCGACTCTTCAAACGGAATGACGGTATTGAAGAAATTCGGCTGGCTCGTTTCGGTCGCTTCGTTTGTATCCTCCCAAAATCCGACGATCTGGTGCGGTACGGACACTGATTTCAAGGCTTCATGAAAAAGAACGATCCCTCTTTTTGTTTCATCCATTTTGTCGAACATGCTGGCCGAACAATCGACAAGCAATGTAAAAACGGCGTCAATGTCTGAAGACGGGTCCTGCTTTTTAAAGAAAAGGCGCGGGTTCCGCTCCGTAAAATAGCGGATCAGTTTGCGATTCAGCCGGCCTGCGTGAAGGTCGGTCCGCGGGAGCGTTTTTTTGTGCTCAAGTGTTTTTTGTATCATCTGCTTCAGGCGTTTTTGATATGATTCTATCGTTTTTGCCTGTTCTTTATAAGACTGCTCCTCTTCAGGAGACGCTTTATGAGGCGTTTGATAAACCGGGAAGGCAAATTTGTTTTCTTTTCCGTCAGCCAGCCCCGCGCCCTCATGTTCATCCTGAATGGATTCAAGCGCTTCCAGTTTGGAGTAATCCTCTCTTTTCGTCTGACGTGCGGAACCTTGAACGGAGCCGAGCGCCTGGTCACCGTCATCGCCTTCTCTGGCCGCGTCTTTCCCAAGATCCGATTTCGCGCCGTGCTCAATATCAAATTGAAGGAAACTTTTTGCCGGCGCTTCGGTTTCCCGGTGCCACGTATTCATTTTCTCTTCAAAGATTTCTTCATCTCCGTCGGAAGACTCAGGGAGCGTGAGATCGTCACTTAACGAAGGCGCTTTTTTTACACTTTCGAATAAAGGCTCTTCAGCCGCTTTTTCGTAATCAAGTTCCGGCAGAAAAAAGTACGTGTTCAGCATATCTTTCTCAAGCACTTCATCAAGGCCTTCCATGAGGTCTTCCGTTATTCTTGCGATTTGTTCCGTAGAATCCGCCTCATACACCCGGATGAGCTGACGTTCAATATACGGTATCATCATATCAATATGTTCATGCATGGAAGGAATGCCTTCAAGCGGAGACTCAGCCGTCAGCTTGACAAACATCGCGCAATACAAAGCGTCGGTGAAAATGCTCCGTTCTAAATTCAATGTCAGCTGCGTCGTGAAATATTTCCTGTACATCTCCCTCCGCTTCTGAAAAACACGTTTCGTTCCCGGCCGTTCTTTTTTGGTCAGCTCTTCAATTCTGATATCCTCAAGCAGCATAAACAGCTGCTTGGCAAAGCTTTGGCGGGTGAAATGCCGGTGAACGTCATTTAAAAACCCCGCAAATTCCCGAAATGAGCTGCTGCGTGTTCCGACAGCGCGCAAATAGACATCGCTTTTCAGGCCGGCTTCCATATCCCCGGCTGATCGGTCTTTCCAAAAGTGGCTCATGTAAATTTTCTTTTCAAAGGGATTGTAGTAAGACTGCACGCCGTATTCCACTTCAACTTCACTGCTTCTGGTCAGTGTTTTGGCCAGGTCAGTCAGCATCATGAACAAAAACGAATCAATCGTGCTGTCGTTAAATTTGATAAACTTCATTGTATATCCCTCATTCGAACAGCGTTTCTGCAATATTTCTGACAGCGGCTTTTTCCCTGTCATCGTCAAGTTTTTCTACGATGCCTCTTTCAATCGCCCGTTTCGGCGGGATGTACGCAGCCAAGTCGCACGTATCAATGAGAGCCCTGATGGACGCCGCTTCTTCTGACACTTGTCCGTTATGCGCTTGTGCGATTAAATCAGAAGACAGCGTCATAAAACGCTCAATTAATTTCTCATCTTTTAAGACAGACTGAGAGGTCAGCACCTGTTTCAGGAGGCTTCCTTTAATATACGGAACATCAATGATGACAAAACGGTTTTTAAGGGCTTCGTTCAGCGGAACGGTGCCGACGTAGCCTTCATTAATCGCGGCGATAACACCGAATCCTTCGCTTGCCTTAATCACTTCTCCTGTAAAGGGATTTGTCATCATTTTTCTGTAATCTAGCACGCCGTTTAGAATCGGAAGGGTTTCAGGCTTTGCCATATTGATTTCGTCAATGTATAAAAAATGTCCCTTGTTCATTGCGGTTGTTACAGGTCCGGGAACGAATTCAATTGTCGCCTGTCCCTGTTCATTTTCAATCGTTTTATAGCCGACAAGCGCTTCTGCATCGAGGTCTACGGAGCAGTTGACGCTGTGCATCGGTTTATGAAAATAGTTCGAAAGCGTTTCCGCCAATTTTGTTTTCCCTGAACCCGTCGGTCCTTTTAATAAGATATTTTTTCCCATTGTCAAAGCAATGACGGCATCGAATACAATCGCTTTATCTTCGGCCTCATAGCCTGATGATCCGATTAAATCCCGGAATTCTTGGGAAACGGGATGATTTTGATAAGCCTGCAGTTTGTTTTGTATATCTTCCGGAAGTGATAGGTGCTGTAATTCTGAAGTCATAGGTGATGTTTCCTTTCCATTTGTATTCCATAACCGAGTATACTAAAAAAGCCCTTGTATACTCAATACAAAAGGGCTCATTCCCTGCGGGCGCTTTTTGTCAGGGGAGCGCAGGCGATTCTGGCTCCGGAATTTCCGCTCGGGTTTGTCAAATAATCGTCCGTATGTTCATGAATGACGAACGCGCTTCCGTCCCGGTCGAGCAGGCTGAGTCTGCTCCCTTCTTTTAATGAAGTTTGCGGCGCGTTCATAATGACATCCACTTTACCGTCAGCCCCCACTTCAAGATTGGGGAGATCCCCGGCGTGATGACCCATCGGATTGTTGAAGCCGTGTTCTTTGTTCAAAGGGTTGAACGGACCGCCGGCTGATTCGAAATCAGGTGCCTGACATGTCCCTTTTTCATAAATATGAAACCCGAGAGAAGTGCCGGGCGGCAGATGCCCCGCTGATATATGAATGTCTGACCCTTCATCATCAGATTCCCTCACTTCGATATATCCGATCGTTTTTCCGTTTTGATTGATGAGTCCGGCATGCTCACGGTATGCAGATGCTTCCAATGCGCGGCTTTCCCCATGTTTTTTGGGCGGAACAGGAGCGGGTCTCCCCCCGCAGCCGCAAAGCGTAATTGATGCGAGCATGAGAAAAAGCAAGAGACGATTCATGCTTCCTCCCCCTTATTTTTTTACCCATCAGTCTTGTCAAAACGTGAAAATGGTAAACAAAAAAAGCCCCGAAAGGCTTTTTTTAAAAATAACTGCGCGCTCCTAAATAAGCTTTTTTCCAATACGGATTGCTTAAGTTTGAAACTTCAACCCCGGAGGAGCTTGCGTGAATAAAATCTCCTCCGCCTAAATACATTCCCATATGAGAAGGGCCCGCTTTATATGTCGTAAAGAAGACAAAGTCGCCTGCTGACGGCTGGCTGATATGTTTCATCGTATTCCAATATCCGGCCGTGCTCAGACGGGAAACAGAGCTTACCTTATTTAAAAGGTAATAGATGTAACCGCTGCAATCGAAGCCCGCAGGCGTATTGCCTCCCCAGCGGTAAGGCACGCCGACATGTTTTTTCGCCTCGCCTATCATTCTGTCAATCTTTGACCCTGTCACCGGAGGTTCGGGAGTATTCGGCTTGTTTGGTTTTGCCGGTTTGTTATCCGGCTGCCGCACAGGATCTTCTGTTTTTCCCGTTCCGTTAATCACCAGAACTTGTCCGATTTGAAGCACATCAGTTGTCAATTTATTTTTTTCTCTGATGAGCTGAGCGGTGATGCCGAACCGATTAGCAATTTTCCAGAGGGAATCGCCTGCTTTTACTTTGTAAGTGGATGGCTTCTCAGAAGGATTTGAATGAGATGGCGGTGTTGTGCCGCTGTTTCCGTTATGTGAAGAACCTTTGATCTTTAACACTTGATTCGGATACAGCATGTCTGATGTTAATTGATTCAGCTTTTTCAGTTCGGCGATGGTGATGCCGGTTTGATTGGCGATTTTCCACAGCGAGTCACCCGGCTTCACAGTGTAAGTCCCTGATGCGCCTTTATCAGGCTTTGTCTGTCTGCCGCCTCCGTCCGTGCCGCCGGCAGACCCTTTAATTTTCAGTTTCTGGCCGGGATAGATGACATCTGAACTCAAACGGTTCAGGCTTCTCAGCTCAGAAACGCTCATTTTGTATTTTTTTGCGATCACCCATAACGAGTCTCCGTATGTAACTGTGTAGGCACCCGTGCTTCGTTTTCCCTTTTGCCCCGTTTTATGTGTGCCGCTGCCGTCGGGAATGTGCAGCCGCTGTCCTGGGTGGAGTATCGTTGATTTCAGTTTATTTTCCGCCTGCAGGGCTGAAATACTTGTATGATATTGCCGGGAAAGCTTCCAAAGAGAGTCGCCGCTTTTTACTTGAATGGTTTTTGCTTCAGCGGGATGCACGGCGAAGGTTGAAGTCATTACTGCAGATACAGCCAGTCCGGCTGCGATTTTTTTCTTCATATAACGAAAAACCTCCTATTTATCATTGCTGAAAGGGACGTTCCTTTTCTTTGGACGCCGCCTGTTATGCAGGATTCATTCAGAAGTCGACATTAATTCCGATTCATTTGGCCTTAGATCATCACCAATGCCACACATTTTACATAAATTGAGAACATTTCACAAAAGACTTTGGAATCATTTTCATAACATGGCTTTTTTCCGCGACATTCCACCTTTCTTGTCTGTTTTTCATACAATTCTCTTTACGGCGTGAAAAATCCTCCCGAAAAACAATCAAAAAAAGCCCGCTTCCTTTAAAGGAAGCGGGTGACGGCTGATTACAGAACCCGGGTCTCGGCAGTTTTCACGTCTTCTGCTATCAATTCCGCTGCACGCTGTGCTCCGCCGGCCGCTTTCAGGGATTCTCCGATTTCAGAAGCTTTTGTCTGATATTCAGGATTTTCGCTCAATTCTTTTATTGCTTCAGTGAGCAGTTCCGCTGTTACATCTTCTTTTTTAAACATTTTGCCCGCGCCCGTGTTTTCCACTTGGCTTCCGACGGCGAACTGATCTGCGCCCATCGGAATGACGATCATCGGGGTTTTGTAGTAAAGCCCTTCGCTCGTACTGTTCATCCCGCCGTGAGTGATAAATAAGTCTGCTCTCTTCAGGATCTCAAGCTGCGGAACATAAGGCTTGACAATGACATTCTCAGGAATTTCATCAAGCTCCGCCGGATCAAGATGTTTGCCGATTGACATGACGGCTTTTCCGTTAAAGTTTCTGACCGCTTTTAAGCATTTATTAAACAATTCCTTCTGATTGTTAAAAATCGTACCCATGGAAATAAACAGGACTTTTTCTCCTTCAAGCTGTTCAAACGGGAAATCTTGAGCCGCCGCCCTTTCGGTTATGGACGGACCGACAAAGAGATAAGAATCGCCAAACTCTTCTTCTTTCGGCTGAAACGCTCTTGAAGTAAATACGATGGTTTTTCTGCCGTCATTTGAGAAAATATCATACGGCGTTTTAATGTCTGCGCTGAATTCTTCATTGAGCCGGCTGACCGCTTCGGTATAAGCCGGATAATGAGATGATTCCTCTGATACAAGGTTTGTATTTGAAAACACTTCTTTAATAAATGCTTCATTCATTGCAAATGTCGTACAAAGTGAATATGCCGGCAGTTTCAGCTGGTTTCTCACGAGCCTTCCTGCCAGAAAATGATGATCATACAGGATGTAGTCGTAGGATTCATCTTTTACTTCCTCAAGAATACGGAGTGCGGCTTTTTTGGAAGTCTCAATCATTAATAGCAAAAACTCGGTAGCGTCCCGCTGTTCATCACCCGTTGCATTTTTTCCGAATTCATCTTTTCGGAAATCTTCATATTCACGGAATTCCGCTCCGCTTGACGCGATTTTGTTCTCATATTCCTTCACGCCGTAATATACGACATGTTCCCCTTTTGCCTTCAGTTCTTTTACGACGCCTAAAGACGGATTGATATGGCCTTCTCCCGGAAAGCCGATCATCAATACATTTGCCATCTTTCCACTCCCTATTCTTTTAAATTTTATGTATATTTAAACGATAACATCAATACAGAAAAAGGTAAAGATGTTCACCTTATTAATATTAAATGGGTACAATATTCCCATTTTCTTATTATTTCGTATGAAGCGCCCGCGGCGAAACAAGCGGATACAGTCCGCCGTCTTTAGCAAAGGACATTTTTCCCGTTTCTTCTGAAACAACGAGCACGAGTGCATCAGTCACGGCCGAAAGTCCCATCGCGGCCCTGTGGCGCGTCCCGTATTTGAGATCGACATGTTTTGTTGTGAGCGGGAGCACATTGGCTGCTGATACAACCCGGTTTTCTCTGACCAATACGGCTCCGTCATGAAGCGGATTGCCGGGATAAAAAATACTCTCAATTAAAGCTGCACTGATCTCGGCATGCAGGCTGGTCCCTTTTTGTATCATTCCGTCCAGCGGATCTGCACGTTCAATCACAATCAGCGCTCCGTGTTTTTCTTCCGCCAGATGCTGCACGGCCCTCGCCAGCTCTGTATAGGAAGGCGTAAAGTGTTCGATATATGACTGCAGGTAAAACGACGAAGCGACAGCCTGCATTTCCTGAAACGTATGTCCCAGTTCATCTAATTCGCAAAGAAGGCATTGGTCTTTTTCATCCAATGTCCGCAGTATCATTCCGGCATCCTCCGTAATTTGTTTCAAATACGTTTGAACGGCAGCGGTAAACGCGCTTTCCGTCATTTGAGTGTGGCGCATGTCACATCAGCTCCTTTCCCTTATTTTCTGCATCGCGCGCATGGATATGCGCCGCTGTGTGCACCATAATCATGAAAGGAGGCGCACATCATATGGAATTCGCACGGCTGATGCAATATATCTGCACCTTTTTAGGGGTCATTTCACTTTCATTCATTTATGCCAAGATGTTTAAAAAGCCGAAACCGGACAAAAAAGAGTAGGCCGGCTTTCATTGCTTTTTATACATAAAATGTTATAATTTCTCTCGTTAAAATAAAGAAACGGGGAACCTAACTTGAGAGAAACGAACTCGATCGGCCAAAAGGTCAGACAGCTGTTACATATCTTCATTCCGATTTTAATCACACAGGCGGGCCTTTCCCTGATCACCTTTTTGGATACGGTGATGTCAGGGAAAGTGAGCGCTGCCGATTTAGCCGGGGTTGCAATCGGTTCAAGCCTGTGGACGCCGGTTTATACGGGCCTTGCAGGAATATTAATGGCCGTTACGCCCGTTGTTTCGCAGCTGTTTGGAGCCGGCAGACAAAAGGAAGTGCCGTTTTCCGTCATCCAGGCCGTTTATGTAGCGGCCGTTCTCAGTGCGGCGGTTATCCTGATCGGCTTTTTCACCGTTGATATGATCTTGGGACATTTGGGCCTGGAACCTCGTGTCCGGACGATCGCAAAACACTTTTTAGGCTTTTTATCCCTCGGTATTTTTCCTTTGTTTGTGTACACCGTTTTGCGCTCGTTTATTGATGCACTCGGCAAAACGCGAGTCACTATGCTTATTACGCTTTGCTCATTGCCTATTAATTTTGTTTTAAATTATGTATTTATTTTCGGGAAATTCAACATGCCGGCATTGGGAGGAGTCGGGGCGGGGCTCGCTTCCGCCCTGACTTACTGGTGTATTTGCGCCATCAGCTTTTTTATCGTCTGCAGATTTGAGCCGTTTGCCGGGTACTCTGTATTTCGGAAACTGTACCGTTTTTCTCCGTCTGAATGCAGGAAGCTTTTGAAAATCGGATTGCCTATCGGTTTTGCGGTATTTTTTGAAACGAGCATTTTTGCGGCTGTCACACTGCTTATGAGCCATTTTCAGACGGTGACGATTGCAGCCCACCAAGCGGCAATGAATTTTGCTTCCCTCTTGTATATGCTGCCGCTCAGCGTATCCATGGCCATGACCATTTTAGTCGGATTTGAAGCAGGCGCAAAGCGCTACAGGGATGCCCGGTCATACAGCTATATCGGCATTGTGATGGCCCTTTGTTTTTCTTTATGCACGGCGGCTTTCATTTTGCTGTTCAGACCGCAAATCGCCGGAATGTATACATCAGATCCGGCGGTGCTCATGTTGACGCAGCACTTTTTAATCTATGCGCTGTTTTTCCAGCTTTCTGATGCCGTAGCAGCTCCGATACAAGGCGCTCTGAGAGGATATAAGGATGTCAATTATACACTCGGCGCGGCTTTTGTGTCGTATTGGATTATCGGGCTTCCGGTCGGTTACGCAGTCGGCACTTATACGGGCCTCGGGGCATACGGCTACTGGATCGGGTTAATTGCGGGACTTGCCGCAGGAGCTGTCGGTTTATTCTTCAGACTGATGAAGCTGCAAAAGCGTTATGTGAAAAAAATGACGATTTTATAAAGGAGGAGCAGCAATGCCAAAACATAAACTGCTGTACGATTATTTAACTGAACGGGCGGAGGACATCAGTCAGACATGGTTTGATACGCTTCATGAAACGGATCCTGATTCTGTTTATGCTTCTACTGACCCGGCTGTACTCACAAATCTGAAAAAACAAAATCTGGCGTTTAATTATCAACTCAATCGGATTTTTTCTGAAGAGAAGGAAGTATATACAGCGGCATTGGAAAAGTGGGCGTTTGAAGCCGCACGGGATAAAGAACATTTAAAAACTCCCATCCATTATATTATTCGCGAGTTTATCAGAGTTCGTGATTTGTATGTCGGCCATGTCAAGCAGTTTACCAGACTTCATGCCGACACCGTGACAGAAGAAGATGCCGAAGATATATTCCATACGCTGATTAAATCTTTTGATGTGGTCATTCATATTTTCATAGAAGAAATGTATAAAAACACAAACATTCAGCTTGAAGCGCAAAAAGAATTGATCACCGAGCTGAGCTCGCCGGTAATTGTGCTTTTTGACAATGTCGGACTGCTGCCGCTGATCGGGGATATTGACACGGCAAGAGCCAAAATGATTTTGGAGAATACGCTGCACCAGTGTTCAGAGAAGCGCATCACGCAGCTGTACATTGATTTATCGGGCGTAGCCATGATTGATACGATGGTTGCCCAACAGCTTTTCACCTTAATTGAATCACTCGGAATGCTCGGCGTGAAAGCGACATTATCCGGAATCCGTCCTGAAATCGCCCAAACCGCAGTGCAGCTGGGACTGAGTTTTTCAAATTTATCAATAAGGTCTTCGCTTGCAGAAGCGATCGCTTCCGATCTGACACAAAAAAAGGGATAAGGCATTTCAGCCTTATCCCTTTTTTTATCAGTCTTTCCACGGATATGTCCAATACACTTCTTCTTCAAACCATGTCTGAAGAACCGGCTCGTTATTTTTTATTTTTTCTTCCAGCTCTCTCAGCATGCCTTCCGTTTGGGTGCGGTGCGCTTTTAAGGCATTCATTTTAATATCGGCAACCTCTTTAATATCAAGAATAACATCAGGCTTGCCGACGGCTTCCTCCCTGTTGCGGGTGATTGCCATGCAAAGCGTGCGCGGGCGGTCCTCTTTTTTCTTTCTGTAAAGCGCTCTGATAACCGCTTCGCCGCATGCATCATGATCCGGATGGACGCCGTGCTCCGGATAGAATGTGACAATCAGACTCGGTTTTACATCGTCGATAATCTCTTCCATCATATCAGCGAGCCACTCGTCATCTTCAAATTCAAGTGTTTTATCACGAAGCCCGAGCATTCTCAGGTCAGTAACGTCCATTGCTTTGCATGCGTCGATCAGCTCTTGTTTTCTTAACAGCGGCAGTGTTTCACGGTTCGCGAAAAAAGGATCTCCCATGTTCCGGCCCATTTCGCCAAGCGTTGCGCATGCATACGTAACGGGAATATCTTTTTGTCTGTGTAAAGCAATCAGCCCTGCCACTCCGTATGATTCATCATCAGGGTGAGGCAGGATGACGAGTACATGTTCTTTCATGATTTTCACCCTTTTCTTTAAACTGTAAACGGCTTTTCGCTGATTTGAAGCGAAATCGCCAATTTTCCGCCCGGCAGATGCCCTGCCATTAACAAGCGGTTTTCGTCATCTACTGTATATTCAGTCAGACCTTCTGCGTAAATCCAGCCTTCTTCCGTTTTCAAACCGACGCGGTACGGGCCGTTTCCTTTGATTTTCGCCTGATGGTACGTCACTTTTGCATTGCGTATATAGGCTACAACCGTCATGTTTTTCTCATTCAGATGCGCTGAATAAGAACCGGTCGTTGTTTCCAAATGGATATATACAGGACGATCGGCATATCGCTCTAAAGAAGTTTGCACATCTTCTTTTATGATCGCTTTCATAGCTGCTCCCCTCTTTCTTCTTTTAAAAATTGCAAACGCTTCGTATGTAGTTCAACCAATTCATATTTCTCAATCGGCCGCAGCCGGGAATCTACAATTCGCTGCACCGCCAGAGCAAACTTTTCCTCGGGTGACTTCCGGAGCCTCGGATGTGTTCTTTGATCAAGCAGTTCAAGATCAATTGCCTTCTCCGCTTCTTCAAGAGTTGAAGCCGGGAGAGTGCGGTTATTCCACAGTGCCTGATAGGCTTTTGCTATGTCTTTATCAGTGCCCATTGTACAGCTCCTTTACATACTCGTAATGATTATACATAATTTAAGCTATCGCTGGAAAGCGAAAGGCTTAGCGGCTTTTTATCGGCCGCTTCCATTTTATCTGTGAAAAGGTAAACAAAAGCAATGCTGCCCATATACAAATGAAGGTAAACGCTTTTTGCCCGGAAAACGGTTCATGATACACAAATACGCCGAGCATAAGGGTAATGGTCGGCGCTATATATTGCAAAATGCCGACTTGATACAGCGGCAGACGCTTTGCCCCCTCTGCAAACAGCAACAGCGGCAGGGCCGTAAATACGCCTGCGAAAAATAGGAGCGCCCATGTTCCTGCCCCCAAGGACCCGGAAGTGCTCCCGTCAGCTGTATATCCTAAATAAATAAGTGCAGCCGGGGTAATCAAAAGCGTCTCCAGCGTCAGTCCGATCGTGCTGGACATGCGGGTTCTTTTTTTACATAAGCCGTACAGGCCGAAGCTGAATGCAAGCAGCAATGCGATATAAGGAACCGCGCCATATTGAAACGCAGATATGATCACGGCCGCCCCGGCAATAGAAACGGCTGCTGTTTGCATCTTGTTAAGCTTTTCTTTTAAGAATAGGATGCCCAAAAGAACGGAAACGAGCGGATTAATGTAGTACCCGAGACTTGCTTCAAGCAAAAAGCCGTGATTGACGGCCCATATGTACACAAACCAATTAACGGAAATTAAAACGGAAGCGAAAAAAAGCGCCAGCAGGCCCCCTTCCGATTTCAAAAGACGCAGTTCACGCCATCCGGTTTTCCACTTCTTAAGCACAGTTAAAAGCACACACATGAAAACAAATGACCATAAAATCCGGTGAGCTAAAATATCCAATGCGGGTATTTGTTCAAGAAGTTTCCAATAGACCGGAAACAGCCCCCACATGACGAAAGAACAAGCGGTATAAATGATTCCTTTTCTTGCGTTATTCCCTTGCACGGCCTTCCCCTTCCTTTCTGTAAACAGATTATATTATATCACGGGAAGCTTCCGGCGGGCATATACTATGTTGTCCGTTAAGAAAGGGTGAGATGCCGTGTTTGATTGGAACAGATATTTTCCCTTCCAAAATCAGTTCTCTAAAGAAACGTTTAAAAATGCTGATCCGAAAGATGTCGAGACATATGTCAACAGAGTGATGGAAAGCGTATTCGGCGCCGGTTATGCCGGACAGTTCCCTTTTCGCGACCCAATGTCCAAAAAGGCCGATCCGGTCGAAGCGGAACCGCCCAAGCCGGAAATTGACCTTTTTGAAACATCCGATCATGTTTTTGCGAAAATTCCCGCCGAACAAGAGGAACTCGACCGTATCAGGATTAAGCATACGTCACACAGCCTCGTTGTAGAGAACAGCAGTCTGGGAGAAGGAAAAAAAGAAATCGTCCTTCCGAGCCTCGTCAAACGGAAAGGAACAAAAGCAGTCTATAAAGACGGGATGATTGAAGTTATGTTTTCAAAACAGGAAGACTACAATCTATCGGAAGTGGAGATTTTAAGATAAAAAAACGGCCCGCGCGATGCAGGCCGTTTTTTCTTTAATAAAATGGCGGATAACCGCCGGCTCCCGGCCCGAAACCGCCGTATGGGACGCCTCCGTATCCGTAACCGGCGAACCCGTACGGATAGCGGGGTCTTGTGAAACCTGTGGCAATCACGCCTCCGAGAAGACCGCCTAAAAATCCGCCGAATAAAGGAGCGCCGAACAAAAAAGGACTTCTCGCCGGAAATCCGGCAGGACCGAAATTCCCGCGATACAATGCATGACGAGGGTACATGTTTTTCCTCCTTTATGTCTGCCTATTCTTAAGCGTATTCATAAAATGAGGAAATTGATTGGGCGATTGTAACAACATGTGCCTCTCTCTGATATTGCATTAATGCATAAACATTTTGGTTATAATTTGATTACATTTTGATTAACTGTTATACTTTTTTACAAGTTGCGACATGATATAAAACCATCAGGGGGAATAAAATATGCCATTACTTCGTTTTGACGTTATTGAAGGCCGGGATGACGCAGCATTAAAAAAATTACTGGATACCGCCCATTACGCCATGGTTAAAGCTTTTGACGTCCCTGTAACGGACCGTTATCAGATCGTTCACCAGCATCGGCCTCATGAGCTTATCATTGAAGATACCGGGCTCGGTTTCAAAAGAAGCAAAGATCTTGTCATCATCAGCATTGTCAGCAAAGCGCGCACCGAACATCAAAAAGAAACGTTATATCAACTGATGGCTGATCAGCTTAAAACAGAATGCGGCATATCACCCGAGGACATCATGATTTCCATTACAGAAAACGGGAACGCCGATTGGAGCTTCGGGCTTGGTGAGGCTCAGTTTTTAACCGGGAAACTGTAAAAGGCCTCCCCGCTTATTCTGAATGATTGCAAACTGAATAAAAGAGGGATGTATGTTGGTTAGTGAGTTGTACCCTTGTTTGATATGCGGATTTAAAGGATTAGAGACAAGTCCCGTTTATAACGGCGAATATCAAAAAACATTTGATATTTGCCCCTGCTGCGGGTTTGAATTCGGCTACAGCGAGGACCATGACATAAGCTTAGGGTTTATTGTAACGCCTGATCATTTAATTGAAGCGGCATTTCAGTTATACCGGAAACAGTGGATTGAGGGAGGAATGAAACTATTTTCTCCAAATGATGTCCCGGCGGAATGTAAAAATGATCATTTCCTTACATTCGATGCTTTATTAAAGCAATTAAAAGGCTTGAACCTCAATCTGAACAATTTTGATATTAATGGTTTTTATGAAGAGTAAACATGATCATTAAGAAAAGGCTGCCTTGGGCAGCCTTTGTTATTCATCACATGTGTCGTTGGCAGATCCCCCGGGCTCGCAAAAACTGTCTGCCCATTTTTGCATTTCCTGAAAAACGGCTTGCAGGGCCAAGCCTTTATCAGTCAGTTTATAAATGACTTTGACAGGTGTTTCAGGCAGCACCTGACGCTCGACGATTTCATTTTGTTCCAGCTCTTTGAGCCGCTCCGCGAGCATTTTTTGGCTGATTGTCGGTATCGTTTCGGTCATATCTTTAAATCGTTTCGGCCCGTCCATCAGTACATGGATAATGAGGCCGTTCCAGCGCTTTCCCAAAAGAGAAAAAGCGGATTCCATTTTAGGACACATTGTATATCCCACGTGAGTTCATCCCTTCATCTATGAATTGACAAGTTTTTTGTGATCCATTAAAATTAGTTTTCGAGTTACATTTAGTAAGCTTCTAACTTTTCTATTATGATAACACGTTTATCCGAAGGAGGAAACATGATGACATCCGTATTAGACGTTTTAAAGGAACGCGCATCTGTTAAAGAATACGATAAAGACGCGGTCATTACAAAAGAGGAATTAACAGAACTCCTTGAAATCACAACGCAAGCGCCTTCCGCCTGGAACCTTCAGCATTGGCATTTTCAAGTCTTTCACAGTGATGAAGCAAAAGCTGCCCTGCTTCCGGTTGCTTTTAATCAAAAACAGATTATTGATTCATCAGCAGTTATTGCCGTATTAGGCGATTTAAAAGCAAATGAAAATGGTGAAGACGTTTATGCTGAACTGGCTGAGCAAGGCAATATCACAGAAGAGATTAAACAAACGCTTTTAGGCCAGATTAACGGTGCATACCAAAATGATCAGTTTGCCCGTGATTCAGCATTTTTAAACGCTTCTTTAGCAGCGATGCAACTGATGCTTGCCGCTAAAGCAAAAGGCTACGACACTTGCGCGATCGGCGGATTCAATAAAGAACAATTCGTTAAGGAATTCGACGTGAGCGAGCGTTTCGTGCCCGTCATGCTGATTTCAATCGGTAAAGCCGTTAAGCCGGCGCATAAAAGCAACCGGCTGCCTGTATCTAAAGTGTCAACTTGGCTGTAAGATGAAAGAAACCCTTAGTCCGCTTAAGCAGACTAAGGGTTTTTTATAGGAATCGCTCACTGTACCAGGTTCGTGCCTGCTCTGCTTCCTGCTGTGTGAGCTGATGACCGCCCTCCTGCCAAACAAGCGAAACGGATGCATGGGCATCTGTCAGATACTGATAAAGCTCCTCCGATTCTTCTTTTGTACATAGAGGATCGCGTTTTCCCGCACCGATAAACACAGGCATCCCTTCCATATCAGGCAGCTTCACTCCGCGTATCGGCACCATCGGATGATGCAGAACCGCTCCTTTCAGTACATCTTTATAATGAAACAAAAGACTTGCTGCAATATTGGCGCCGTTTGAATAGCCGGCAGCAATCACGTTTTCTCTGCTGAATCCGTACATTTGCGCCGCTTCATCAATAAAATTCTTTAATTCTTCCGTCCGTTCAATTAAATCTTTCTCGTCAAATACGCCTTCTTTCAGCCGCTTAAAAAAACGGGGCATGCCGTTTTCCGACACTGATCCTCTGACCCCGAGCAGACTTGCGTTCGGATCGATAAAACGTCCGAGCGACAGAAGATCATGTTCATTTCCTCCCGTTCCGTGCAAAAGCAGCAGAACATTTTCTGACGTTCCCTGTTCAAACACATGTTTCATCATCATTCTCCTTTCTCCATTTTGGGCAGAACAGCTGTAATCTGGCTGCGATGCTCTTCCAGCCATTCCGGAAGCTTCAGCTCTGTTCCGAGATTTTCAAAGGATTCATCCGTCATAAACCCCGGTTCATCGGTTGCCATTTCAAATAAAATGCCGCCGCTTTCCCTGAAATAGATTGATGTAAAGTAAGACCTGTCAAGAATGTCAGATGAAGCAAGATGAGAATCAGCAAGAATATCCTTCCATTCCGCCTGCTCTTTTTCGCTAGTGCGGAAAGCGACATGATGAACCGTCCCGTAACCGCCGATACCTGCTTCTTTCGGCGCGAGATCAACATCTATAATATGTCCGATCCGCGCCTCCGATTGCAGCCTGACAATCTGATGTTCTTCTCCTGTCTTTGAATAACCGAAGCGTTCTATGAGAAATTGAATGGTTGCTTCAGGACGGTACGAGTACAGAAGAACACCTCTCATGCCTGTGATCGCTTCTTTTTCAGTAATGCCCGCAGGAGTCCATTCACTCTGTCCGCTTCTTTCATCTTCCATTATGGCAAGCGGCAGGTCTTCTGTATCATTAAAGAGAAGCACTTGTTCAGACAGCATGATCTGTTCTTTTACAGACAAGCCGTTTTCTTCAAGCCGGCGCTTCCAAAACGCGAGTGCTCCTTTCGGCACGGAGAAATAAATTCTTCCGGCCTGCCCTTTTCCCACGGTTCCCGGGCGGCTTCCCTGAAAAGGAAAAAATGTAATGATCGTACCCGGCTCTCCGTTTTGGTTGCCGAAATAAAAGTGATAAGTGGCCGGGTCGTCAAAATTAACGGTTTTTTTAACGAGCCGCAAACCCAGCACTTCAGTATAAAACCGAAGATTTTCAGCAGGATCTTTTGCAAATGCGGTAACATGGTGCAATCCCTGTGTATTCAATGTATTCACTCCTAAATATCTTGATTTCGAGATATTAACTATTCTAATTTAATATGAATGAAGATGCAACTAAAGTGTTTCAGTTAAAAAAGTAATAGAATTCTTTTTTTTCTGAAAAATATCTTGTGATCTTATCTGACACCTGCTATGATAAGGAGCATTATCAAGTTTCAGGAGGAAAGTAAATGGTCAGAAAAGCACTAATTTTCGTTCTCATCTTAATCCCTTTCAGCCAGCTGGCCCTGCTGTCAGTCGCTAATCGGGTTCATCCGATCATTATCGGGCTGCCTTTTTTTCATTTCTGGCTGCTTTTATGGATCGCAGTCACTCCATTATGTTCGTTTCTTATTTATAGGCTGCAGAAGAAACAAGGAGGACTGGACTGATGCCCGCAAATATAACAGCATTGATCATTACAGCCGTCATCGTTTTAACCGTTGTCTGTATCGGCTTTATAGCCGGGAGAGACAAATCATCACGCACTTCTGTTGAGGAATGGTCTGTCGGCGGCAGACGGTTCGGGGGGCTCCTCGTCTGGTTTTTAGTCGGCGCGGATCTCTATACGGCTTATACGTTTTTAGGCTTAACAAGCACAGCCTACACAGGGGGAAGCGTTGCTTTTTTTGCAATCCCGTATTCTGTTTTGGCGTATTTTATCGCTTATTTCTTTCTGCCAAAGTTGTGGAAAGTGGCAAAAATACACAAATTAACGACGCTTGCCGATTATGCCCGTGAGCGTTTTGACAGTAAACTTTTGGCCAGTCTTGTCGCCATTGTCGGCGTTCTTATGCTCATTCCTTATATTTGTCTCCAGCTGAGCGGAATTCAAGATACGCTTCAGGTGGCCGGAACGGGTGTCATTAATGTCAATATGGTCGTCATCATCTCTTTTATTCTTGTAGCGCTTTATACTTTTTTCAGCGGAATTAAAGGGCCGACGTTTACGGCGATTATTAAAGACATTCTCGTGTGGGTGATTATGCTGTTTATGGTCGTGTCACTCCCGCTGATCCATTTTCACGGCTGGACGCCGATGATTCACACTTTGGCTGAAAAAGCGCCGCAAATGCTGACGATTCCGGACTCGGGGCCGAAAGGAATTCCTTGGTTTATCACAGCTTCCATCGTATCTGCGCTGGCGCTCTTTATGTGGGCGCATGCGGCAACCGGCGTATTTACGGCAAAAAGCGCAGATGCCGTCCGCAAAAACAGCATGTTTCTGCCGCTTTATAATATTGTTTTGATTCTTGTTATTTTTCTCGGCTTTATCGCGTTTCTTGTCCTGCCGGAAGATACCAATCCGCGGCTTGCTTTATTGAAGCTGATTCAAACGTCTTACGGCGGAGTCGCACAGGGCTTTGCTTACTCCACGATTGCCCTTGCGTCATTGATTCCCTGCTCTATCATGGCCATCGGAGCATCAAACTTATTTGCGAATAACTTATATCGGGATTTGATTCACCCGAATGTGTCACCAAGCAAACTGACGATGATCACCCGTTCAATGGTATTTGTCGTCATCGGGCTCGCGCTTTTATTCGGTATGCTGTTCCCGACTGCGCTCGTTACCCTTCAGCTTCTCGGTGTTTCCGGCATGGTTCAGATCTTTCCGGCTATCGCCGTCAGTCTGTTTTGGAAGAATCAAACGAAAGAAGCGACAATTATCGGTCTTCTCGTCGGTCTTATCGTGACATTCACGGTAAATATCACCCAATCCGCCCACGGTATATATGAAGGGTTTTGGGGTTTGACCGCTAACATGGCAGCCGTTATTATCCTTAACCCGTTTTTTGTAAAAAAAGCGGCTTCAAACGCCGTCAAAGACGGTTTATTCAATAAAGCGCCTTCTGATAAACTGAACCAAAAAGGCGCTTAACAGAAAGAAGCCGGCACGTAAATGTGCCGGTTTTTTACTTTTTTCGCTTCCATTTGTAGGTAGCCACGGTTTTAGCCGGGATGACGGCTTCAAACTGCCGATTTTCTGAAACGACATGGAATTTTTGTTCTGAAGATGTCTGGTTGATTACGACTGTCACAATGGATTGATCAGGATTAAGGAACGATACATTCGAGACTGTGTTTTTGGAGCCGTAATTACTTTCTATCCGCTTTGCTCCCCGGTCGATAAATTTTGAAAAGTTGCCTGTCATATGAAAGATCGGGATATTCCAATAGCGGTCAGGGTTTTTAGCATCCTGAATAAACAGCGTCGGGTCTGGGGTGCCTATCCAATGATGCGTCTTGATTTGACTGTCGAGCATCGTCACCCACGCATTGTAGCTCGACGCGCCATTGCGGAAATACTGCGCGATCCGGTCCGCCCCTGCCGTCCCCCAGACAGACCGCTCCGTTAAGTGAATAGATTTATCAGGATATCTCTTTCCGATTTCCGACATGACGGAAAGGTCACCGTCATAATCGTGAAAAGCGATGCCGTCTGCCGCCCGGTTTCCTTTTTTATCATCTAAAATCGGCGGAATATAGTTCCACGCCCCGCTCGCATTGTGATCATAAATCCAAATTTTCGTGTCAATTACGTGTTGTTTCATTTCTTTTTTTAAGGCCAGTGCCAGTTTACGCTGCTGAGACGGCGGCATATACATGCTCGGATAGTCGATTTCCAGCAAAGGTTCATTTTGAAGGGTCAGCGCATAAATCGGAATTCCTTGCTTTTCGTACGCCTCAATAAATTTGCGGAAGTAAACGGCCAGTGTGCCGATATATTTATCTTTCAGCTTTCCCCGCTTGAGGTTTTCATTCGTTTTCATCCAAGCCGGCGGGCTCCACGGTGAGGCAATGATTTTTAGTTCCGGATTTATCGCCAGCGCTTCCTTGATGGTTGCTGTAATGTGTAAATCAATATCCTTTTGGATCGAGAAATGACGGAGCTTAGGATCTGTTTGGCCTTCAGGCATATCGTCATACGTATAAAATTCCTGTGCTGTAAAATCAGATGTCCCGATCGTTATGCGCATAACGTCCATTCCGATACCATCTTTGGGATCAACGAGTTTTTTCAGCACTTCTTTTCTTTTTGCGGGTGTCATTTTTGATAAATTATGGATTGTGGATTCTTCCAGGGACGATCCTACGCCTAACACACTTTGATAGCGGCGCGACGGATCAATATACACAGCGGCGGAGTCAGAAGCCTTCTTTTTTGTCAATGTAAGCGGTGTTTGTTCGTCTAAGGCGTATTTCACTTCTAGCGGCCCGTCATACCACGTACGGGAAGCCGGATCTTTTTCAGAACTGAACCACACCCTTACTTTGTTTTTGTCTGAAGCCTTCCGATCAGCTGCATACACTTCGGTTTCCATGCTGCTTGATATGAAAAAGAAAAACATAAGAAAAACCAGCGTTATGTGCAGACCTTTTTTAAAAAACATGAACCACCATCCCTTTCCTTATTTTTATAAGCGATTCTAATTGAATAGCCGGACAGTCACCTCCTTCCCGCTTGAATGAATGCGCTTTCAAAATTACTGATAAAAAGCCGGCTTCACACAACGGTGAAGCCTTCCCTTTTTACACCTTTAAGATACATATGAGCCGTTTGTTTCAATCACTTTTTTATACCATTCAAATGAGTCTTTCTTAAGCCGCCTCATTGAACCGTTGCCTTCATTATCCCGATCAACATAAATCATGCCGTAGCGTTTTTTCATTTCTCCGGTTGTAAATGACACGATATCAATAATTCCCCATGGTGTATAGCCCATTACATCCACACCATCATATGTGATTGCTCTTTTCAAAGCTTTTATATGTGACGATAAATATTCAATTCTTGGAGTGTCATGAATTGAACCGTCCTCTTCTAATGTGTCGATGGCGCCGAATCCGTTTTCCACGATAAATAATGGAATCTGGTAGCGGTCGTATAAGCGGTTTAATGTGTACCGTAAACCGGTCGGGTCAATCGCCCAGCCCCAATCACTCGCTGTAATATAAGGATTTTCCACGCCGTTTGGCAATCCTCCGTTTACGACATCTCCGGTATTATCGTTTGATACATCACTTTTTACGGTTGTAGACATGTAATAGCTGAATCCGAGGTAGTCCACTCGGCCGTTTTTCAAAATCTCTTCATCACCGTCTTCAAAGTGTATCTGATAGCCTTCTCTTTCAAACTCTTTTAACGCATAGCTTGGATAATATCCGCGAACCTGCACGTCCGGGAAGAAAAAACGCTGTCTCATCGTTTCTTCAGCCAGCATCACATCGTCGGGGTGAGATGAGTACGGGTAAATCGGAACATGTGATACCATCGCGCCGATCCTGAACTCAGGATTGATTTCTCTTCCCTTCGAAACAGCCAATGCGCTTGCCAGCAGTTCGTGATGGCCGGCCTGATACATGACTTCTTTTGCGTTTTCGTTTTCTTTGACGGCGACGCCTGAGTTCGTCCATAAAAAGATCGGATTATTCACATCCATCTTATTATTGATTTCGTTAAACGTCATCCAATACTTCACCTTATGTTTATAGCGTTCAAAACACACTTCAGCGAATTTTACAAAAAATCCGACTGTTTTTCTGTTTCTGAAACCGCCGTATTCTCTCGCCAAATGCAGCGGCATCTCAAAATGTGACAACGTGATTACCGGTTCAATCCCATGTTTCAGCAATTCATCAAACACCCGGTCGTAAAAAGCCAATCCTTCCTCATTGGGCTCGGCTTCATCACCTTTAGGAAAAATTCTGCTCCAGCCGATGGACGTTCTTAAACATTTCAGACCCAGCTCGCTGAATAATGCGATGTCCTCTTTATAACGATGATAAAAATCGATCGCTTCATGATTCGGATAAAATTCCCGCTCTTCAATTGTATCTGTTATTTTCCGGGGCACACCATGCGCGCCTGCCGTCATGACGTCCACTACACTCGGCCCCTTGCCGCCTTTATTCCATCCCCCTTCAAATTGGTGGGCGGCCAGAGCGCCTCCCCATAAAAAATCTTTTGGCAATGTCCCCATCGTTTATATCCTCCTTTATTTGACTGCCGCTTGCATGCCGAATAAATGCACTGCAGCCGCTTCAAGCATCCGCTTCGCAAGTGCAGAAGAATGCCTGCCTTTATTTTCATATTATACGTTTACATTATAATTGTACCGGTATAATTTATCAATACATAAACAATTATAGTTAATTTACGAAATGGCTTTTAAAAACGATTATGCTATAATTCTGAAAGAAGCGGGACAATAAATGAATGAGGAATGTATATGTTAAAATACCAGCAAATCGCGATAGATATTGAAAAATACATAGAAGAACATCAGCTGCAGCAAGGGGATAAACTGCCTGTGCTGCAAACCTTAATGAGCCGGTTTAACGTGAGCAAAAGCACGATCACCAAGTCCTTAGATTTATTAGAAAAAAAGGGGATTGTGTTTCAAGTGAGGGGAAGCGGCATTTTTGTCAGACGGAATAAAAGAAAAGGGTATATCAGTCTGCTTTCTAATCAGGGATTTAAAGAATCACTTGAAGATTTTAATGTCACTTCCAAATTATTAGCGCTGGAAGTGAGAAAACCCACGCCTGAGGCTGCCCAAAATCTGAATATGCCGCCTGACGGCGACGTGTATTATGTCAAGCGAATCCGATATATTGACGGGCTGACATTGTGTATCGAAGAGTCATTTTACAACAAATCGATTATTACGTATTTGAATAAAGAGATCGTGGCAGAATCAATATTTGATTATATTCGAGAAGGTCTCGGGTTAAAGCGCGGTTTTTCAGATTTATATCTGTACGCGGGGATGTTAAATGAGGAAGAAGCGGAGTACTTAGGTCTATTTACAGGAGCGCCTAAGCTATGCGTTGAAACGATTTTTCATTTAACCAACGGCCAGCCGTTTGACTTCTCAAAAGTCACCTATCACTATGAGCAATCACAGTTTTTCATTCAGGCGAACAGCCACCTTTTTGAACAGGAAACGACATAAGACGGGCTTTTCGCAAACAGAAAACACCCAATGCGCGAGCGGCGCATCGGGTGTTTTTTACTATTTCATATTCTTATTTAATGTTTCAACGGCTTTTTTCATTTGTGTATCGTTGTCCGCAAGCTGTTTTTGCAGATCCGTCATCAATTTTGCCGTTGTGTCTCCCGTTATAATGCCTGTTTGTTTCAGTTTCTCTTTTGCTTGGAATTGTTTAACGGCTTGTTCAAATGCTTTATCATACGTGCCGTTTACTTTCACGCTGTACCCCAGCGCTTTCAGCATTTTTTGCGCATTGGTGACGGTGGTTCCGGAATCCCCGTATTTGTATGTTTTTTTCGCATCTAAATACGGCAGGTTCGCATATTCAGGAAGCTTAACCTGATATTGCGGTTTGATGCCTTTTTTATGAATCCACTCTCCGTCCGCTGTCAGCCATTTAGCGATTGTCAGTTTAACGGTAGAACCGTCGCTGTAATCTTTTGCCGTCTGCACGGTTCCTTTTCCGAACGTTTTCTCGCCGATCAGCGGAATGCCCGATGATTCATGCAGCGCAGCCGACATGATTTCCGCGGCGCTCGCGGTGCCGTCATTGACGAGGACGACTGTCGGTTTTGTCACTTTGCGCTCTTTCGTCGCTTTCATGACCTCTTTCGTGCCGTCTTTGTATTCGACCTGCATGATATTTTTCCCTTTATCGATAAACATGTTGCTCATTTTGATGGCTTCATCCATCAGTCCGCCCGGGTTGCCCCTTAAATCGAGAATGTATCCTTTCGCTCCTTGTTTTTCGAGGCTGTCAATGGCTGAATTCAGCTCTTTTGCCGTCGATTCGGAGAAGGATGTGATTTGGATTTCGCCGATGTCTCCTTTTTTCATTTCAGAGTACACCGTTTCAACCGGGATGGTGTCACGTTTGATCGACAGGTTCAGATCGCCGACACCCGCTCTGTGCAGCACAAGCTTGACGTTTGTTCCCTTTTTGCCGCGGATTAATGCGACGGCTTCGTTTACATTAAGGCCTTTAACGCTTTTGCCGTTGACCTTCAAGATCTGGTCATTCGGTTTAACCCCCGCTTTTTCCGCGGGTGACCCTTTAATCGGCGATACGATCAGGATGCTGCCGTCCTTTTCTTCCACTTGTGCGCCGATGCCTTCAAACGAAGCGGAAATGGTTTCTTCAAAAGACTTTCCTTCCTGCGGGTCCATATAAGAAGAATATGGATCATCCAGGGAACTGATCATGCCTTTTATCGCTCCGTCTACTAATTTGCTGTCATCTGTTTTTTGATAGTAATCACTTTTAATCTGCTCGTAGGCTTTATTGAATTTCTCAAATTTGCTGTTCGTCAAAGCAGCCGAGCCTTGTCCGAAAATGGTCGTATTGCCCGTGATAAACAGCGTAAGCGCCGAGGCTGCGACCGCAGTGATCAATATAATAAAAAACAGTTTAAATTGCCGCTTCAAGAAAACACCACCTTTTTATTCTTACATTATTATCATAGACGAACGCTCATTCGTCAACTTCAAACGTGAGGCGCCCTTCTTTCCCGTTTACCCAAACCTATGCTTTTCTCTCAACATATGCTGAGGAAAAAAGGAGGATTTGGCCTTTGAGCAAATATTTAGAAATGCTGTCCTTATTCGGAGTCGGAGGGGCTCACCCCGGCGGGCTCGCTTTTTCCAAAGCCGTTCTCACAAAAGCGGCTCCTCCTCCTGGCGAACCGATTCTTGACGCGGGCTGCGGAACGGGACAGACGGCCGCTTATCTCGGCCACCTGCTGTACCCCGTCACCTGTGTTGATAAGGATCCCCTTATGCTTGAAAAAGCAGCAAAACGATTTGCCGCTGAAGGCTTAACCATTCCGGGCTATTTGGCGGAGCTTGAGCGGCTTCCGTTTGCTGAAAATCAATTTTCCGCCGTTCTTTCCGAATCAGTTCTCACCTTTTCAAATCTTGATTCATCGCTGTCTGAAATCCTGCGGGTCCTTAAACCCGGGGGTATGCTGATCGGCATTGAAGCTGCTTTACAAAAGCCCATGCCGGAAAACGCCATCACGCAGATAAAAGACTTCTACGGTTTTACCGTATTGCAGGATGAAACGGCATGGAAACAGAGATTGCTTCAGCAAGGCTTTCAGAACGCGGATTTCATTCCCGCTGTCTATGAAAACAATGCGCAGGAGCCGACTACAGAAATGGATTTATCGCCCGTTATTCAGCCGGTTCACTACGATACGCTGACGGCTCATTACGAGCTTATGCAGACGTACCGTGAATATATGGGACACTGCGCTTTTGTCGCTTACAAGTAAAACGGCGATTGTCCTCCTGTTTTCGTCCAACCTTTTTACCGCACTCTATCATAAGCTGACATAGAAAGATAGGTTGGATAGGAGGAGAAAAGATGCAAAACTATTATCATCTTTGCCGGCAGCACCAGGGAAAAGTAGCAAGAATTACAGAACGAAACGGCAGAGTCCACGTCGGAAGAATCGTACGGGTGACTAACAGCAAAGTGTATATCGCCCCTGTCGGCGGCCGTCACAGAGGATACGGGTTCGGCTATTGGGGAGGCTGGGGAGGCTGGGGAGCAGCCTACGGTATCGGCCTTGGTTTCATTACCGGATTTGCGCTTGGAGGTTTACTCTTCTGGTAATAAAGAAAGCCCGCTTTCTATTTTTCAAGCGGGCTTCTTCTTATTACACTTTCTTTACTTCATTAAAATATTCTTCAAGTGTTAATTGATGGTCATGGATGGCTTTTGCCGCTTTTTTGCCTACATAGCGTAAATGCCATGGTTCATACTCATACTTTGTGACATTTTCTTTGCCTTTAGGATAGCGGATGATAAAGCCGTATTCATACGCATGGTCTTTCACCCATTTGCCGTCCGCCGTGTTTCCGAACGCTTCATTCAGCTCATATCCGTTGCTTTTGCTGGAAATGTCCATGGCAAGCCCCGTCTGGTGTTCGCTTTGCCCCGGATATGCGACGGCTTCTTTCGCCTTTTTTTCACCTTTCAGACTGACTTCATTATCGAAAATAACTTTCTGTCTGTCATAAGAGCGGTATCCTGAAACGGCAACCAGGTCATAACCTTCTTTTTTCCCGGCGCTGAATAGTTCTGCCAAAGCATCGGCGGCAGGTTTGCGGATATATCGTTTCTCGATTTTCTCAGTAAAAGAAAATTCGACTTTCGGGATCACGAGATCATTCGGTTTATAATCTCCCGGCAGCGTGTATGTCTTATTCACGAGCGCAAGTGTATTTGTCGGGTTTTGAATGGTCTCAAGCCCGTTCACTTCTTTAATATCATTAAAATATTTGCTCTCCAATACAAAATCGCTGTTTTCTGCCTTCGTTGTTTTTTTGCTTGATGTGTCATCTGATTGTTTTGTTTCAGCTGCTGTTTTTGTGTCCTTGTGGCTGTCGCCGCCTGAAATGCTGCAGCCGGTTCCCACGATTGCGGTTACGCTGAGAGCGGCAGCGAGCGAGAACCATTTAGTGGATTTCTTCATTTTACACTTACCTTTCTTTTTTTGAATCAGGGCGATGCATAAAGAAGAGGGCTGCTTTAATCAGCATAACCCTCATCTCAAGTTTACGATACAGTATGCAGCGCCAGTTTAATCATATCATGAAAAGTCGTTTGACGCTCTTCTGCCGTTGTTTCTTCTCCCGTTAATACGTGATCGCTTACAGTCAGGATAGACAGCGCTTTTTTGCCGTATTTAGCGGCAAGCGTATATAAAGCAGTCGTTTCCATCTCTACGCCGAGAACGCCGTATCTGGCAAGCTTTTCGATTTGGGAGTCTTCATTGTAAAACTGATCGGCGGTGAATACGCTTCCGACCGCTACGGGAAGATTGTTTTTTTGCGCTTCCTGGTACGCTTTATGAAGCAGTTCGAAGTCTGCGCAAGGAGCATAATCTACACTGCCGAAGGCGACACGGTTCATCTGTGAATCCGTTGAAGACGTCATAGCCAAAATCACGTCACGCACCTTCACGTCATTACGGATGGCTCCGCATGAGCCGACTCTGATTAAGTTTTGAACATCATAGCTCTGAATCAGTTCATTCACATAAATAGAGATAGACGGAACACCCATGCCGGTGCCTTGGACTGATACTTTTTTGCCGTTATATGTACCCGTAAATCCGTACATTCCTCTGACTTCATTATAACATTCCACATTTTCAAGATAAGTTTCCGCAATAAATTTCGCTCGGAGCGGATCTCCCGGCAAAAGCACTGTATCCGCAATTTGGCCTTTTTCAGCGTTTATATGTACACTCATTTCCTTTTCCTCCTGCCTATTCAAACTCCCACCCATTGTACACTGAATAACGGTAAGAGACAATCATCAGCATGATCAGGGCGATCTTGGGCAGAATATGCGGGATGACAAGCCTAAAGAAAAAGGAGTGAACATAATGGGCAAAAAACAGCGCAACCGGGTGACCGGCCAGAAAAAGAACAATCACGTGCCCGTTTCAGACGTCATTGCAGCTGATGAAGCGCATGAAAAAGAGCATTCCGCCGCTAAACGGAAGCCTTAACACTGTCTTTCCCAGACAATACGGAAGCCGGCTGAAGATTCAGCCGGCCCCGTCTTACCTCGGCTGGACGAGCAGCCGGTTAATTTTGCTCCATCCCGCAGGGTTAAGCCTGTAATACGTCTTTCCTTTTCTTCCTTCGTCTATGAGTATGACATCTCCGGTCGCTATGAATCTGGCTTGATAGTCGTTTGGGACCGTATCAGGCACATTAAAAACAGAAAATGCCCTTTCCAGTGCGTCTTGATGATTGTCAGCGGCCAGCTCTGTCCGATAGACGACCCTGTATCCCTTTTTCTCGCCGTAGCGGGGTGTTTGAAAAATCGTCACATCATAGGCGCAAGTCTTTTTTTTAAACACGGGCAGCGATAACAGCATCAAGATCCCTCCCTCTTATTTCTTAATAGTATTAGCGTTTTTTCTCATTTTTCCTGTCTCTATTTTTGTCGAAACGGATGATACTTTTCGTCAAGAAGCGCAAAAAGCGAAACGAGGCAAAGTCCGAGACTGAATCCGGCAAGCACATCCGTCGGAAAATGCGCGCCCAAATAAATTCTGCTGAATCCGATCAGAATGACGAGAACCCCGGTAAAGACGGTGACGGCCCGTTTTCTTTTCGTGAAAAACAGAACATGCTTGATCAAAAAGTAAGCGATGACGGGATACATCACTGCCGAATTCATGGAGTGGCCGCTCGGAAAACTGTATGAGGTTTCATGGACGAGCGGTTCAAAAGCGGGTCTGGCTCTTTCAATCAATTCTTTTATTTTTATGTTTACAATCCGTTCAATGAGAAAGAGAAGCGGCAAAAAAACAACATCCGGCGTTTTTTTGTACATATACAGAGCCGCGCCTGTCAAAAGAAGAAGCGGCAAAAGCACCGCGGTCGTGCCGAGCTCCGTTATCCATAACATCAATTCATTCAGCCAGGCAGCCCTGATCCTGACAGCCGCTTCTATGACACGCTCATCAAAAACCCGGACGGCTTCTATCCGGATCGCTGCTGCGAGCAGAATAAACAATGCGAAAAGACTTGCTGGCTTGTACAACGTTTTCCCCCCATGTTTCATTCTCCCGAGCTGATTGAAAAAACCGAAGCTTTTTCACTTCGGTTCCGCAGTTTCAGTCTTCATCAAGCTCTTCGTCTATCATACATTTTTCTAATAAATAATCAAAGGTGATGTCGGCTATTTCGAAGATTTCCTCTTCACTCGGTATGTACCCGCGCATAGCAAGCTGACTGTAAAAATAATCAGCTATTTCTTCTGTGTCAATCACAAGATCTATTTCTTTCATGCAAACACCGCCTCCTTTTTTATGTTTTATGAAAAAACCGTTCAAATTATACCCGAAAGTTCTAAACGTTTTGTCCGCTCATATACTTTTAAAAAAACAAGCCCCGGAGGGAGAAAAGATGATGACGAAAATGATGGCTTTATTGGACGGAGATGGATTTGATATCGTATTGAAAAAAGTGCTGAAAGGAATGTCGTTTGTAATCTTTGCCGGCTGTCTGCCCTGGTTTTTATATGTCACCGTCCGTTTTTTTGCCGGCTAGCTGAAATGCTCCCGCAGGCTTTCCAGCACAAAATTCATCATATCTTTATATTCTTCGTCACCGAACAAATGATAAAGAATCTTATAATCGTTATAAATATCAAGCAGCTCATCTACAATCGATACCGCCAGCACATGCAGGGCATCGGGATCATCAGCATCGCCTTCAAACTGAAGAAGAGCAGACGCGACGGTATCCTCGCCGATCTCATGAGATGCTTCCCCAACATAGTGGACAAACAGCAGCTGATGCACAAACTGATCCATTTCATATTTTCTCAGAACCAGCGTGAGATCCTCTTCCTCCGTTTCAAGCCACTCTCCGTCTTTCAGCCGAGTCAGCTCATAAATAATATCCTCCCAGCCATCCTCTAAATATCTCCATATTTCAGTTCTGTGGCCGATGACACGGAATAATTCCTTTCCGTAGTCCTTTACATATACGACGTCGCCGATCAGAAATTCATATTCAATATCCAATTTTTCCATATCGACGATCACGCCCTCATAATCTTTATAAAGCTGGATGGACGATTCAAAATAAAGCACTTCATTATGATTGACTTCGTAAAGATAATGTTTATCAATTTGATGAACCTTCGTAATGGTGCCGACGGTTCCGTACATCACGACGACCACGATGTCTCCCACTTGAAATTTCGGTTTATCTGGCTTCATGCTGTCTCCCCCTTGCCGCGGACTGTCATACGCTATCGTATGCCGGCCGCCATCATTTCGCATGGGCATGAAAACCACAGGAAATATCTATTTCTGTACCTGTTCAAAATGGCAAAAACCGCAACATGCTTGTGCGTTTTTTCACTTACCGTAACAGAAGCGTCCGATGACATTCCGCTCTCGATCGAATGAGCAGTAACAATGCTGAGACAAAAAGCTTCTATTTTTTATGAGTCTTTGTTTTTTTCTCTATGACGCAAAGGTAAATACCCGGCCCGAAGGCATGTTGACAATATCACCGCCGTGATGTTCAAGATTTGCCGTGAAACAAATCATCGAAGGTGTAGGGAGATCCAATTCCGGCTGCATATTTGCAATGGCTTGTTTATCATGAACAACCAAACTCGTTTCGGCTTTCAATGAAGGCACAACTTCAATCCGCTTCAACCTTGTCACATAAAATCCCCTTTTCCGTCCAAACGTCAGTGCCTCATCAGGCTTACCTGATGGATCATTTGATTCCCCTCACTTCATTTAAATGTTTGATTATTTCTCCGTGAAAAGCGGTTCCTTACACGGGACCCCGCCGGCAGCGGCCTGATCCGGTGAACTCTGCAGCTATACCTTCTCCTGCCTGATTATGATACGTGCGGTCAGGAAGATTTGTTTACGTGCTGATCAAAACGGACGGCGTTGCGGGATTTGATCATACGGCACCTCATAAGCGAGTCATTTCAACAGAAAAAAACCGCACAATGTGCGGTTTTTCGTCAGGCGTGCTGCACCTCGGTCTCATATTTTTCCCAAGCTTCATCAAATGTCGCCATCGTTTCTAAATAGTCGGCGCTCAGTTCTAAATAAGAACTGAGCTCGTGATAATCGCTTGACGTTTTCGGAAAGCCGTGATCTTCATATGCCTGATTCGCAAACTGGCTGATTGCGTCCTGCGGCTTGGGATGCCTGTATTTCATCAAATAGTGATAAAAGGATTTCATGGGTTTCCCCTCCTGATGACTGTCTTTTGTTGTACTATTATACAATTCAAGTGTGAAATTACAACAAAAGAAGACTAGGAGAAGTCAAAATAATTCCGTTTCAAGATCCGTTCTGTCTCCATCAGCTCTTGATATGTGAGTGTTTCCGGTAATTTTTTTGCATTGACTAAAAAAAGCTGATTTTCGATTTCCGCTATGACCGCTTCCTCCTGATAAGTCATGCCGCAGGAGGAACAGGCGAATGAGGGTGTTTCTGTAATTTCTATGGCCCTCGTACCGTCAGGAAGCTCCCAGTACACAGCCGCCTGACAAGCTGACGCCTTCTGATTGCCGCACCACTCGCATGGCTTCACGGCGACTCACCTCCGACTTCCGATCCTGCTTTTTGCTCTTTCTTTTGCTGTGCAATAAATTTCTTTTCTTTCAATTCATCTCTCTTTTCCCTGCGGTCTTTCAGCGTTTCATGATCAGGGTTTGATGTAAACGTTTTCCTCCTGTCGATCCTCGATACATTTTCCGGTGTGAACGAAACCTCTTTGTCCGCGAAAATGGCGCTCAGTCCGACCGGCTCGTGTTTGGCCATCGTTCCCGGAAAAACAGATTCAAAATAGTCGTCGGCTTGATTCGGGATATAGTTTTCCGGCTCGGGATAAGATGTAATCACCCCTTCGAAGTTTCTGATCACAACTTTCTCCGGACTTTGGGAGAGCAAGTAGTTCGGCTGCAGGGCGATTTTACCGCCTCCGCCCGGGGCGTCGACGACAAAGGTCGGCACGGCAAAGCCCGTTGTGTGGCCCCTCAGTCCTTCAATGATTTCCAGCCCTTTTGACACAGGCGCTCTGAAATGGCCGATTCCCTCTGACAAATCACATTGATAAATATAATACGGACGCACACGGATTTTCACTAAATCATGCATGAGTTTTTTCATAATCGGCACGCAATCGTTAATGCCTGCTAAAATAACGGCCTGGTTACCGACCGGAACACCTGCGTTAACGAGCTTTTCACACGCCGCAACCGATTCTTCCGTCAGTTCGATGCTCGTATTAAAATGAGTGTTCAGCCAGACCGGATGATATTTTTTCAAAATCTCACAAAGGTTATCCGTTATCCGCTGCGGAAATACAACGGGCGCTCTCGTTCCGATCCGGATAATTTCAAGATGGGGAATGTCACGCAGGTTTTTCAAAATATATTCCAGAATCTGATCGTTGATTAAAAGCCCGTCTCCGCCGGAAATCAGGCAGTCACGGATTTCCGGCGTTTCCCGGATGTAAGCGATTGCCGCATCGAGCTGTTTTTTCGGCACCCCCATTCCGATCTGTCCGGAAAAACGCCTTCTGGTGCAATATCGGCAATACATCGAGCATTGATTTGTCACCAGAAAAAGAACGCGGTCGGGATAGCGGTGCGTAAGACCGGGAACCGGTGAATCTTCATCTTCAAACAGCGGATCTTCAAGGTCATATTTCGTTTTGTGCATTTCTTCTGACAGCGGCACGGACTGCATGCGGATCGGACATCTCGGGTTATCGGGATCCATTAAAGAAGCATAATAAGGCGTAATGTTCAGGGGAATGGTTTTTACAGACATCCTGACGCCTTCTTCTTCCTCTTCGGTCAAATGAATGACTTTTTTCAGGTCATCGACGGTTCTTACAGTATGGGTGAGCTGCCACAGCCAATCATTCCACTTGTCTTCCGGCACATCTTTCCACAATTCAATCTCCTTCCAATGACGCTTCGGCTGAAACCATTTGTTTGTCAAACGAATTCCTCCTTATGAATGGCCAAACGTAAAGTCTTGCACCATATATTCATATTTTCGAGCCCTTCTGAAATGCGGCAGTTGTTCACAAGCCTGCCTCTGTAGCCGTATCCCGCATGGTACAAAACGGCATTCATCCCGTAAGACGCTGCACGGGCCAAGGAAAAAAGATGGATGATTCCCCGGCCCGCGAGTTCCTGCTCCAACGCTTTAAACAAGTGTGCCGTTACGGAGTTCCCCCTGTAATCTGACAGAACCGCGCAATCGGTCATTTCAGCGTGCCCCAATACCGGATTGATATCTGCGCTTGCCGCCCCAATGAGACGATCCTGATCGAATGCGGCATAATAGATGGTGTTTTCTCGCATTGTTTTTTTAATATAAAGGGGATTAAAGACAGGAGTCGGATAGGTAAGAAAAACATGTTTATATAAGTGCGATAAGCGGTCTGCATCATCTTCATCCGCTTTTCTGAACATCAGCGCGCTTTCTGCCTGAGTCAGTCCCCGCCGCGGTGTCTCATATAAACGGTCAACAGTCGAATCTTCTGATACATATGAATCTGACCGTCTCCGTTCCTCTGATAAATAGCGCACCATCACAACAGCCTCATGCCCGTTGTAATACCCGTCTATGACACCCTCAACAATAAAAAGATGCTTGACAAATTCCGGCTCATCGCCGCGCTTGGCAAAGAAAATTACCTTTTGGGCTCCTTCTTGCTTTGCTTCTGCCAAAACGGCCGGAATAAGCGCCGTGATCTGTCCGTCATAACGAATGACTCTGAGCCGCTCATTGAAACGGTCTGCATCAATCTCGGCCGCTCCCTTTTCAGCCCTCAGTTCCTTTATCAGCTCCGTCACCCCCATCTGCCACCCCGCACCATTCCATGATAAAAAGAGAAATGATTTTGACGGCATCGATTAACGCCCGGATTTCAATGTATTCATTCGCCTGATGCGCCGCCTTGACTTCTCCCGGCCCGAAGACGATGACCGGCGTCTGTCCCGCGTGCTGCAAAAGCCCTCCGTCCGTTCCCCACGGGGACGCTTCACGAACCGGTTTTGCCCCTTTCATTTTCTCAAAAGAAGATTCCAGAGCGGAAATCAGCGGATGCTCATCCGGGAGATCATTCGGGAGCCACTGAGCCCCAAACCATTCTATTTCCGCGGGGTGGTGTTTAAACCATTCATCCCGGTACTCCAAATCTTTCAGCCAGCTTGCCAGCTCTTCTTTTACTGCTTCGGGCGTTTCATCCGGCGCTATTCCGCACCTGCCTTCTATCACCACACGGTCAGCTACCGATGATGGCCACGTTCCCCCTTGGACGGTGCCGATATTAATGGGAACCGGAATCGGAACGTCCCGATAAAGCGGGTCTGTGATACGGGCGTTGCGGACGTGTTCAAGCTCTTTAAGGGCTGTGATGACATGCAGGCTTTTTTCAATGGCGCTCACCCCTTCATAGCGGGTGCCGCCGTGTGCGGACAATCCCCTTACCGTAATGCGGAACCACATAGACCCTTGCTGCTTAACAAACAGCTTTAAATTAGTCGGTTCGGGAATAAGTGCCCCGTCAGCCTTGTAGCCCCTCATAACAGCCGCCAGTGTTCCCGCGCCGCCGCACTCTTCATCTACGACACTTTGAAACAGAACATCTCCTTTTAACGTAATCCCGCAGGCTTCAAGCGCTTCTAACGCAAACAAGAGAGCTGTATTGCCGCCTTTCATATCCGTTGACCCGCGGCCGTAAACTTTGCCGTCCTTTTCAACAGCGGTAAACGGTTCATACGTCCATGCGGCGGGATTTCCTTCTGGGACAACATCAATATGTCCGTTCAGTATCAGTGATCTTCCGCCCCCGGCCCCTTTCTTTACAGCTGTGATATTCGGGCTTTCATGGAAGTCTTCGCGTTCCGATACGAAATAAGGATGCTCTTTCAAATGTTTGACACTCGGCTCCCATACATCAATATCCATGTCAAACTGTCTCAGTTTTTCTAAAGCGACTGCCTGCGCGTTAAATTCATGGCCGAACGTGCTTTTTTCCCCGATCAGCCGTTTCAGCAAGCTTACCGCTTTTGCTGTGTTTTCTTCCGCCCACTCAGTGACTTTCTTTTCTAATTGATCCATGGACAGGCCCCCTTTTAAGAAAACATTCTCCCAATCTGATCTCGGCATCCGTTGTTTGAATGACATCGTCTATGGTCGTGCCATTCAGCAGTTCCTCAAGAACAAAAGCCCCATCATCTATGCTGATGACGGCTTTCTCTGTAATGATGAGATCTGCACAGCCCGCTGCTGTAAGCGGCAATGAACAGCTTTCGACCAGCTTCGGCCGTCCTTTCTGATCGGTGTGGCTCATGACGACAACTACTTTTTTCGCGCCTTGGGCAAGCTCCATCGCCCCGCCCATTCCGGGCACTTTTTTTCCCGGCACGAGCCAATTGGCGAGATCACCTGTCCTGCTGACTTGGAGCGCGCCTAAAATGGTAATATCTATCAGCCCTTTTCTGATCATGGCAAAAGACAGAGCTGAATCAAAATAGGAAGCACCCTTAACTGTACTGACAGGAAACCCGGCCGCATTGCATAAAAGCTCATCCTCCTCTCCGCGCTCCGGACTGCCGCCGATCCCGAGGACGCCGTTTTCCGCCTGCAGCATTACCTCCATGCCGGCGGGCAGAAAGTTCGGCACTAAAGAAGGAATGCCGATCCCCAGGTTGACAATCATACCTGAGGTAACTTCACTGGCGGCCCGCCTCGCGATACTCTCTCTTTCCGCTATTCCCAAGCCCATTTCCACTTCACTCCTTCACTTTGCACGACACCCTCCACGAAAACGCCCGGCGTTACAATATGCTCGCTGTCAAGTTCGCCGGCAGGCACAATCTCTGCCGCCTCAGCAAATGTTCTTTCGGCCGCCGCAGCCATCAGAGGGTTCATGTTGCGCGCCGTTTTGTCAAACGTCAGATTCCCGAATTCATCAGCAGTATGTGCGGACACAAAAGCGAAATCAGCCGTCAGCGCTTTTTCAACTAAATAGGACTTTCCGTCAATCGTTACGGTTTCTTTGTTTTCACAAACGGTTGCGTTATCAATGCCGATATCAGTTAATATACCGCCTAGCCCCGCTCCGCCTGCGCGAATCCGTTCAGCAAGCGTCCCTTGCGGCGAAAATTCCACCTCAAGCGCTCCGTCAGTCATTTGTCTGCCCGCGACAGGATTTGAGCCGATATGGGAAGCGATCAGCCTTTTTACCCGCTTATGAACGATAAGCGGGCCGATGCCGATTTCCGGAAATCCGGCATCATTGCAGATGACGGTCAGCTCTTTAACACCGCTTTCCAAAATCGCTTCGATTAATGACGGAGGTGAACCCACTCCCCCAAAACCGCCGAACATGATGACAGATTCGTCCTTGACATCGGCAATTGCTTCATGAATATCGATTTTTTTATGAAAAATAGACATATCAGCTCAATCCTTCTTCATCATTTTTTCAACTTCTTCTGCGGCCTGTGAAAATAGATCTGACAGCTCATCCAGCTCGGCATATGAAATCGTGAACGGCGGGGCGATGATGACGGCGTCTCCTTCTCCGCTGTCAATACCGGGCTTTGCAGGGTAAATAAGCAGGCCCCGTTTTTTTGCCGCTTTAATGATTTTTTCGGTGAAGGCCTGTTTTTTCGAAAAAACGTCCTTCGTCGTTTTATCCTTAACGAATTCAACCCCGATCAGGAGGCCTTTACCGCGGACATCCCCAATCACCCCGCTGCGCTCTTTGATTTCTTCTAATTTCCGCTTCAGCATTACGCCTTTCTCCTCTGACTGCCGAAGCAGCTCGTGTTTCTTAACATAGCGAAGCACTTCAAGCGCCGCTCTTGCACAGTATGGGTTGGCACTGTACGTATGTCCGCTCATAATGACCCCGGAGCCCCGCTTGATCGTTTCAATGATGTCATCAGACGCAACGGCTGCCGCTATCGGAGCGTAACCGGCGCCTAACCCTTTTCCGAGCACCGCGATATCAGGTGCGATCCCCCAATGCTCAGAAGCAAGCATCCGCCCTGTTCTCCCGAGCCCCGTCATGACTTCATCCGCGATAAACAAAATACCGTGCCGGCGGCAGACATCCTCAAGCGCTTCATAATAACCTGCCGGCGGAGTGATGGCCGCCCCGGCTGCTCCGACAATCGGTTCTGCGACAAATCCCGCGATAAATGAGGAACCGATCCGCTGAACAGCCGTTTCCAGTTCAGCCGCCGCAGCTTTCACAAATTCCTCTCCCTGCAGCTCTGAACGATACATATTAGGCGCTGAAACGGCAGGAAACCGTTCGAGCAACTGGGTGAAGCGGTATCTCCGTTCGTAGAACCCCGATAATGAAAGCGCTCCCAAAGTAATGCCGTGGTAACTGCCCCATCTTGATAGAAAGACGGATTTTTGGTATTGCCCTTTTTCCTGCCAATATTGAACGGCCATTTTCATCGCTGTTTCGACTGCCTCTGAGCCGCTGTTTACAAAAAATGACCAATTCAGCCCGCCCGGCAGATGATCCGCCAGAAATAAAGCCAGTTCTTCTGCCGGAGTACTGGTGAATTGCGAGCGATACACAAACGAAACAGAGTCAAGCTGCTCTTTTAAAGCTTGTATAATATCCTCCGTGCCGTGGCCGATATTGCAAGTGACCGCCCCCGATGCTCCGTCAAGATACTTGTTCCCCTCCTGATCATACACATATGATCCCTTTCCATGACTGACTGACGGATAATTCCCGTCAAGCTCCGGTTTGATTAAATAGCTCCCCATATCTTTCCACCTCGAAAACCCATTTGCTTCATTGTATGAACAGATGAATAACCGCATTCTTATCCTTCAGAAAGTTTTTTGCAGAAAATACCTTTCTGTAAAACAGGCTGCCGGAGATGTCCCGACAGCCTGAAAAGCGTTCTGGAAATTCTATTCCTATTGTTGATTTTATTCTTTGCTCAGCTCATTATCACATCATTTTTGATCTGAATCAGTATAAGCAGAGGGCGGAAAATTCCCGTCTTCTTTACTGTATGGGAATCAATATTTCACACAAATGATGATTCACCTTTTGTAAAGTATACCTTTCGATAATGGGCTGCTCTCTCTGATTGATAAATTATTTTTTTCGATCTCAGAAAAAATAGTGTTCCAAAATCCACTGACTGCCTCTTTTGTATGATCAAGCAAGAAAACAGCGTACTTCCCTCCGGAAAATGTACCGATCTGGGCTGGTTCAGGCACATGGTCTTGATTGATAACAAGACAAACATCATAGCGGCATTTCTCTTTAGGAGTACGATTCGGATGATCTTGCGGAATTCCTAAAATGACAGAATGATCAAGCAGACCATTCAATTGCGCCCAGTTTTTAAATGACTCCATCAGTTCTTTGTTTTGCTTTCCGCCATACTCTCCGACGTTTCGGAAATAAGCAATTCTTGATTCAGGTAATTCTTCAATCGTTATGTTCACATTTTCGCCCCCTTCTCCAGAAAGGTAGTATGTATTAAAATGTTTTTCAAGCTGATTTTTCAGCATGGAAATAACAAAAAGCCTGCAGAAAGTGATGTTCTCTGCAGGCTGATTTTCATTATAGGATTTTTTTCAGTCTAACAAATAAAAGCCGCACCGACGATGATTAATAAAATAAACAATACCACGATCAGCACAAAAGTGCTGGTTCCGCCTCCGCAGCCGCCGTGCCCGTAACCATAGCCAAAACTGCCGCAACCGTAGCCATATCCGTATCCGTACATACGCAAATCATCCTTTCTTCTTACGATATACGGCATTGTATGCGGGCCAACTCCCAATTGGTTTATGCGAATGCCCAACTATGTAAGAAAATAATGAAAAATTGTATGCACGCGCCGAAATCTTTTGAAGCCGAGTTTTTCATAAAAGCGGTTTACACCGTCCATCCCGGACGTCACAAGGTATACGGTTTCCATGCCGTTCAGCTTTGCCGCCGCCATCAGCTCATTCATCAATATCGATCCGTAGCCTTTTCGTTGGAATTGATCCAGAATTGCGACTTCTTCTATTTTTGCGGTTTTATCTGCTTTGTTGATGAAAAGCTCTCCGCAGCCGATCGGAATCGTTTGCGAGGCGTCGCTGTAGCACACGACAAGCATAACCGTTCCGTCCTTATACAAAGGATATTTCCGCTCAAGCTTTTGTTCGGCCGCCGCCTCGCCAATGTAAAGGGCATCATAGATGTTCATAATAGACGACCCGTCGGCGAGGCTTTTTTCCGTCCCCCAAGCAGTGAGCGGGTGTCCGGCCTGCAGGTCCCTATTTTCCAGTTTCCTTGCAAAAAACAGCTCATCTTCCACTACGCAGCCCTGCTTTACGAGATTTTGTTTCAGAAGAAGCGGAAACGCGTGCTCCGGAGCCGCTTTCACATGAATATAATTGGCTTGAAGCAAGCCCGGAACGGACGAAAAAAACGGCAGCAGTTTGTCTAACGGAAATGTACGGTGCAGCTGAACAAAGTTATGCGAAAAAATCTGCGGCAAAAAAGGGTCCGTATATACACTGAAATGCTCGAACCTCTGAATGCCGGAAGTAAGCTCTATATACTGCTTCTCGGTTTTATCAAATTGATCGGTCATAAAAGCTCTCCTTTTCCTTACACATCCAACTGCATCTCTCAACCTTTTGTTATATTGAGATTTCTCATAATTTCATCGTACACCGGATAGAACGGCATTCCAATTGGTAATTGTTTAATTTGCTGAAAGAAAATGGGTATCGCCTTCTGATTCGCAAAAAAGCGTTTCGCTACGTCATGACTGATCGGATGGAGAACCCCTCTCAAATAAACATAAAATTCCCGTTCAATGCGAAACAGCATTCTCCCGGGCAGATGTTGAATACAGCCCGATGTCCCCCGGCTGATCGGCGGACCGTCCGGAAGCGATTGTATTTCGCCCCGCTCTAAAGCCGGGATGTCATGCCGTTTAAATCGGTAAAAGCGAAATGCGCTATGATCAACCATTCTTTTCTCCCCGTCTTCTATAAAATAAACATGAAACTGATCCCTGACGAGCTGAAAATTCGGAATACTGACGGAGTTCTCTTCCTCATATTGAAATAAAAACGGATCCGGAATGACGACGGTTCGGCCTTCATATAACGTATGCCAGCGCTCGTTTACAGGCTTCCTTTTATTTCGGTCAAGCTGATATACTTTCTGATCCGTCCCCTTTACAAAGGATCCGTCGATCAGGACAGACGGAAGCGATTGATACGTGTTCTGAAATGAGTGGGGTGTTTTATAGGTCGTATCCAACACTTCTTTTATCGGCAGAAATGATGTAAATGTGTTGAGCCTGCTCCAAAAAACAGAGTCTCCGTGATTCCAATGCATAACATCTTCGTCCCAAAAGCTGCCGAACTTCTCTTTCACACGCTCAAGCAATGATCTCCGGTGCATCACTGAACAGTGATCAACGAGAAAAGCGGCCTGATCTAGCACCTCTTCAGCAAAACGATAGAAGTGGAATTGTTCTGTTCCGCGCCCGTTTACATGTATCACCTTCTGGCTGGAATAGACGGCATCAAACTCGCTGTATTGATTAAGCGCTTCCGCCATGCGGCTGAGCCTATCCGGATGAAATACGGTGTCGTCTGTCAAATAAGTGATGTATTCGCCTTTAGCCCGTGAAAGCGCATCATTAATCAAAACGGCATACCGGGTGGACTTCAGCCGTTCGGCAGGATTGATAAAACTGTTGTCATAATATATGCGAGGATCTTTTATATACGTACTGATGGCAGCCGAGGTTTCTTCATTTGAATGATCATCCATTACAAACAGCTCCCAATTGCTGTAGGTCTGATGCAAAACACTTTCAATCGCCTGTTTCACAAAATCCGGTTTGTTGTAACTCGTTAAGATAATTGAGATCTTCTTTTCCATCCCATCACCCCTTCTGTAAAAACATAAAAAACGGCTCCGAAAGAGACAGAGCCTGATATCCGTTATTAAAAAGCACCCCAGCTGACGATGCTTGAAATCGCGACGTTTGATCTCGTATTATTGAGCGGATTTTGAAAAACGGCCAAATCTGACAGCACTTCTTTGACAATTACGTTTTGCAGTGTGCTGCCGTTAATCAGATTGACGCGTGATACAGGAACCCCAAGCTCTTTTGCCATTACAAGCTGACGCCGCAAATCTGAATGATCTCCGGACGGCTGACGGGATAACAAAAGAAGAAGAAGCAGTACGAGCTGAAATTCCTCCTCAAAACCCCCGTGTTTTACAGTTTCTTCCGAATCCAAAATATTCCTCTCCTTCATTTTTTAATCTATACAACGTATGTCATACTCTTACAAACCGCATAGGCAAACAAAGCCTGATTCGAAAATTCAGCTGTTTGATTAAATATTGAAAAAAACACAAGCAAAACGGCATTCGACTTATACCAATCTCTTCAATCAGGAATATGAATAAACGTGAGGTTGAAATTGTTAAAGGAGGTGTATGTCCGCATGAGCGAGGATCGTTTGGAGCTTAAAAAGGAGTTATTGAAAACTCTTTTAGCCCCTGTATTTGACAACAGCGCTTTATCTGGCGGTACAGATGGAGGAGATAATGTGGAAAACAAAGTAAAAGAATTATTGGAATCGGCAATTGATGCAAAAGTAGATGAAGCAGCGGCGAAAGACAGTCTCAGCGCACAATCTGTATTGGGAAGCGGTATTTCATTAGCTGCGAGATGGATTTTTGCAAGAATTCAGCCCGGCACTGTCATCAGCATTGTGATGGATTCAGGAGACATGATCGGCCCGGTTCAATTTGTTGCCTTTGACGAAATTCACGGAATCGTTTTTGTTACGCAGGAAAATTCCGTTACACCGGCAGGCTCTGCTACAACATTGCTTGACGTCGACAAAGTTGAAAGTGTCACGTTCACTTCGTAACAGCATATGAACGTTTTATATATCCGTTCAGGATATAAAGGCATATACACGTATTTTGACCGCTGGATTGAGGAAGGCTTTTTACAGTCTTCCGTCCGCTTTTTTTCTGTTTTTGAGTTTGAGGAAGATACCATCCGCAGTATACGGGCATTCAAACCAGACATCAGTCTGATGATGACGGGAGACCGTATTCCGTCTGAATGGCTTCAATGGCTGAAGACAGAACAGATTCCCGTTTATCTATGGATGACGGAGGATCCTTTTTATTTCGATGTGAGCATGACAATCGCCCCGCTTGCCGATGCCGTTTTAACGATAGAACAAAACGCGCTTGATGCTTACCGGCAAATGGGCTTACAGCACGTATATTATGTCCCGATCCCCGTTAATCAGCGGCTTTTTAAGAAACAACCTGCTGAAGCTTCTCTTCACACAAATCTGCTTCTGATCGGATACCCGTACCCGAACCGCGTTGAACTGGTGAAAGCAGCGGCGAAGCTTCCGTATACGCTTCGTATCATCGGGAAGGGATGGCGCAGACATCTGCCTAAAAAAATCGCCAGGCAGCAAAATGTGCTCGTAATGGATGAATGGATTGCACCCGAACGTGCCGCATTATATTACAACAGCGCAGACGTGGTCTTAAACCCTCACCGTTCTTATCGGTTTGCGCTCAATCAGAACGGACGCGGCATCGAAAATATCAGTTTAAATACGAGAAGCTTAGACATTGCGGCTTGTCAGGCCTTTCAGCTGACAGACCTTTCTCCCGCGCCCCCGTTTTCATCCTTTGTTTCTTACAGCGGGCTTGCGGATTTTGCGGATAAGATCCATTTTTATATGACAAACCCGGGTGAACGTAAACAAACCGCGGCGCTTAATTATCAAGAGACAGTCCCGGCGTACACGTATGACCAGATTCCGGCTGTGCTTGCGGCTATCCGTTCCAAGACTTTCTCATGAAACGCTCTTCACATCAAAAAGCAGCTTGGATAAGCTGCTTTTTTCATGTTTATTTTCCGCTTCTGTCAGTCAGTTTTCTCGGGTCAACCTGTTTATTGACCTGCGGGTGAAAGCCGATTTTATCAGCGATTCTTTCCCATGGCACCATTTTAAAATTTTGATTGGCCTTTTGGCCGTGATCTATATTTTCTCCGTCCTGTGCGACAAAAAGGCCGAACGGATATTCAGGTCCCAGCCCGAAACCCAGAACGTCAATTCCGTCTGTATCGCTTGTGCCGTCTGTTTCAGGCCCGTCTGTTATCTGAAATTCCGCAACATATTTGTTCTGTCCCTGTCTTTCATAAATCGCGTAGCTGCTGTTACCCTGGCTTGATGCAAGCAAATAACCTTTCCCGTCAGCAGCGTAGTAAATCGTCAGTCCTTCAATATCAGGGGTTAAATGCCTGCCGTCGGCACGATCGATAACCGTTCCGTTACTGCCGCCGTCCGGCTCAGCGCTGAACTTCCAGATGGCCTCATCTTCTTCTGCGATATAAAGACTGCCGTATTCATCGTCTGCTGCCATCCCTTCTGTCTGAGAATTCATTTTAAACGCCCTTACCTTTTTGCCGGATATGTATCCATTTTTATCAGCATTTAATTCGTATTGTTCAAATTCGCCTTCTTTCCCTGTCACCATCGCGTAATATTTTCCTGTTTTTTGACTGTGGTACAAGCTGAAACCGTATACTTCATCAATTGCTGACGCAATCGGGCGGTCTGGGTTCGTAATGCTTTGTAATGTGCCGTTTTTCCCGTCAATGGCGTAAATCTCAATGGTATTCTTTCCTTCAGACCGATTGGATGCCGCCGCAATATCGACTTTTTTTCCGTTCAACGGAAAATCATAGCGGATATCAACATTGTTCAGCTTCCCGGTAGGATAGGAATGAAGCATCTTTCCCTCTAGGCTGTACACGACTAAGCCTGATTTTTTATTGGTTGTGATCAATTTGCTGTTCTGAGGATTCTTGGGGTCCAGCCAAATCGCAGGATCATCAGCTGCATCACCTGCTGTATCAACCGGTTCCGTTTCCGCCGCCGCATTCACGGTAAAATGATAAGGATCAGACAGCTTATGCTTGGCCTGGGAAGAAACCGCACCGCATGTGAGCATCAATCCGGCTGCCGCGGTTAACAAAAGTGTTTTTGAATGATTCATTTTCCTTCCTCCTTTTATGAAAGTGTACTTTAATTGTAAAATACATACAGGAATGTCAGTGTTAAGTTTTTGTGAAGATTGTCCGCATGTGAGAATTTATGAAGAGAAAAAATTGACGTGAGCAAATATTTAAAATGAACATTAAGTACAATGTTTTATTTGTGATTTCTATTCTATTAATCGGGTAAAGCGATATAAAAGCGCATCAGATTAATGTTTTTCTCTAATTTTTGATTTATTGGTTTCTTTCATTAACTCGCTGAAATTGTTCAACATATGATGCATGGTAGAGAAACGAGAGTTGGAGGATAAGCCATGCCTAAACAGCAAGCAGTAGAGCTACAACCGTTTTTTCACGATAAAACTGTTCTCGTCACAGGCGGGACAGGATCAATCGGAAGCCAAATAGTAAAACGCCTTTTGCTCTTAACCCCTAAAGAAGTCATTGTGTTCAGCAAAGATGACAGCAAACAATATGTGATGAAACAAAAATACGCGGATGAACAAAGACTGTCGTTTGTGCTCGGCGATGTTCGTGACTACAGAAGAGTCAACCAAGTGATGAAAGGTGTTGATATTGTCTTTCACACAGCTGCGCTGAAGCAGGTTCCGACATGTGAGGATAATCCCTTTGAAGCCATTCAAACCAACCTTATCGGCGGACAAAATGTCGCAGAAGCCGCTTTGCTGCAAGAGGTGACGCATGTGATTAATATCAGTACCGATAAAGCCGTTTATTAAGATACTTACTACTAACCAATTAAAAAAAGAAGCTTACTCTGCAGTTCTTTCCAGAGCAGCTTCCAATAAATGCTGAGCAAATTGTTTATAAAATTCATCTAAGTCATCACTGGCTTCATCCTGTTCTATATAGCGGATACTGTAATTATCTTTATGGACAACCTTTATTGTTTTCTTCTTCAATTCCTCATAACGTTGGTAAGGTTCCAAAACTACACCCCCGCTTTCACAGGAGTATTATATGTATGTAATGGTTCGTCTCTTGACTGTTCTTTCTTTATCAAAACCTCGCAAGCTTGTTCAAATGTACGGTTAACTTTTTTCTTTATCCAGCGTTCAGTACCAATCTCTTCGCATATGAATACGGGAATGCTGGTTTTATTCAAGGTGCCCAGTAATTCAAAAATGTGTTCTTGGCATGTGCCTTCTCTGCACCTGAGTCAACAATCGTCAAATAAATCTAGGGGCAGGATTAAGCCACCGCGAATGAGGTAAGGTTAGAAGACATTATTTCTGTTCAATATGCCGCTTCAGTTTTTTCAGCGGTATTCCTAGGAATTACAGAATATGTACTAAATACTTTCAAACTTTGAGATGTTTGTTTTTGGCGGTGAAGATTCATTTAATTTTTTATACCAAATACGAATTTTTTGTCCTTTGCTCAAGTCATCTTTATTGTTAAGTTGACTAAGTCCCAGTAAAACTATATCCGATCTATACTTTTCAATAATCTCTTTTTCACTAAGATTTTCATAGTCTTTAACATCAGCTTTTTCATTAGGTATGCGAATTGCTTGATTCTCTTTTTTTAAAATGACATAGCCGACCATAGTTTGCTCATTTTCCATAAAATTTTTGCTATGTTGGTTTTGACACCCTAATGGTATACATAACAAAATTAACAGCATTATAAACACTCTATACAAGTTCAAACCGCCCTTCTTGCATATTTGTAACAAGAATAAAACACTGGCTTAGGAAATGACAGACTAAAACGCCTCATGTTTATGAATTTAAACAAATTCCCCCCTAGACAAATGGAACACGGCGAGGTCTTCACCATTATAGAACTGCACAATTGCATCATGAAATATTCAATTGACTGATCAACCACATCACCTTCTTTAAGCGATCTAATGTTTATATTATAAGGTCCTATAAGTCTATACAGCCTTTCCGCTTAATCATTTTGCTTATCTATAAGCAGTTTACATTAACTAAGGGTATGTACAGTTTTTCAGACATGTTCAGCTTGTCCTTGAAATGCCGGATTGCTTTATCTTGTTCTTGACGTAAAATGTTTATCATTTAATCATGCTGACTTAATATAATGTTTAAGTGTTTTTATATGGGGGGGATATGTGTAAGGAGGCGGTTTATTTGAAAAACAATCAGAAAATAACACTTGACTCTTCTTTTGCGTTATCCACTCTTATTGTCTTACTTATTGCATTGTACCCATCCTATTCTTCTTGGTTTGTCACAATATTCTTTTTAGGATTTGCACTGATATACACATTTGAAAAAAAGAGCAAATCTTCAAAACTAATTGCTGTTATCTCTTATCCATTATTTATTGTTGCGTTTGTTTACAGCATAATAAACAGCATGTCATGATCCACTCTAAATTTGTTCTTAAAATTACGATTTTAAGTTAAGTTTAAACTGCATTATGTTGAGAATATCACCTTTAATTGGTAAGCTGACATCTAAGGTCATACTTATACAAAGCAGGTGATATATTGAACAAAATAATCGGAATGACCGGATTAATTATCTCCTTACTTGTGCAAGGGTTCTCAGCAAGTGATTCATTGACTCATAAGATCGCCATGGCTTGTCTATTTTTGTTCTTATTGGTTTATAATTTTAACCATACTAAGGAGTTCTCTAAAAAGTCTCTGGCGATTATAGGCGCTTCCTTTATTGTGCTAATGCTTGGAATTTATCAATTGCTCTTTTTTACTGAGGATTACTTTGAAAGTCGCGGTTTGAATTTTGGGTTTATCCTCTTACTTGAAATTGTTTTAGTTATTGGATTAGTGACTGCTGCGCTGAGTTTAATTAAGTATATTGCAGACCGCTTAAGGAAAACACCTGATGGTAAAGAGCGTTGACTCTTTGCCTTTTTTTAGCTAACCATTTCTTTTTATGCCGTCTTTCTATGTACAAAATCAAACGCAATATCGACTTTTGCCGGCTCTCTTCTATCAAATGATGAATTGACTCCAGACATTGCATCTTAATGGACTCTTCTTCATTTTTCACCAGAATTTCTCGATCAATTACCTTTTTGACAATTTACAAAAGATCCAGTCGCATTGCTCTCTTTGATAAGAGCTCTACATTTCTAATAGCAAGATTGAACATTGTTTGTTAATACACCCGGTCCCAACTTTTGTGTCTTAGAATTTGAAAGGCGCACTTGCACTTTAACATTTATCATTTCAGCTGATATGGAATCAATCCTTCCAGCCCAATTAAGACTCTCTCCCTCGGGAGTCGGATATAGTTTAAATCGCCAACTGATTTCCCCTGTTTTGGAGGCAAATCCTTCATAACCGTCATAGCTTCCATAAGAAGATGGTGGAGGAAGGTGGACAGCAAGAATACTCATATTCGTTCTTGCAGCACTTGGCGGGTATAACTGCACTTTATAGATTAGTGCCGCACCCTTCGCATTTTTCAGTTTTTGATTCACCGGTTCGAGTACTGCACTACAAGGCATTGGACTTGCTTTCATTTGAGTTGGAGAGGCAATAACAGCAGCCAATAACGGTATAACCAAGATAAATCGTTGTTAATTTCCCTTACTCCCGCCTTGAATATTCATCACTTTTGAATGGTTAGCTTCATTAAAAGGTGAAAAAGGCAGTACTGGAGCTAAAGGAGCTACTGGTGCTGCTGGTAAAGATGGAAAATCAGCATATGAATTAGCCGTTCAACAAGGTTTCTCAGGAACATTAGATGAATGGCTTGCCTTACTAAAAGCAACAGCAAACTGATCACGTACCCTTCTCTAACAAGGAGGATTCTATCGCATTCCATACCGAATTGAGAAATTAAGAAAAAACACCCTTCCCAACATATTACATTATGATAAAATATTACATAATCAGACGAAATGCTAGGAGGGTGATTTTTTTGGAGCAATTGATCTCTTCTTCAAAAGTTGGCTTAAAAATCAATGAATGGTACAAATACATAAGATTGTTCAGTGTTGCAGATGCAGAAATTCTAAAGGATGAAGTTGAACAAGAAATAGAGCATATGGAAGAAGATCAAGACTTATTGTTGTACTATTCGCTCATGTGTTTTAGACATCAATTAATGCTTGATTATCTTGAACCAAAAACCATGAATGAAGAACGCCCAAAAGTTTCAGACTTATTAGAAAAGATCGAAAGTAAACAAAGTGATCTAAAAGGAATTCTTGAATATTATTTTAACTTTTTTCATGGGATGTATGAATTTGAACAATACGAATATCTTAAGGCAATAAGTTTTTACAACCGAGCTGAAAAGAAGTTAGCCGTTGTCCCCGATGAAATAGAGCGAGCTGAATTTCACTATAAGGTAGCTGAAGTGTACTATCACATGAAGCAAACCCACATGTCTATGCATCATATCGTTCAAGCAATAGAAACCTACAAAGCGCACGAAACGTACTCAATAAGAGTAATCCAATGTTCATTCGTCATCGGTCTGAATTATTTAGACATGGAGTATCCAGAAAAAGCAATACCGCATTTCATGAATGCATTAAAACAAGCACAAGAAATTGATATGCCACGGTTAATAGGTTCTTCTTTGTACAATCTCGGTTTATGCTCATTTACAACAGGAAATATGGAGAAAGCATTGGAGTATTTTAAAGAAGGCGTCTCAATTTATCAAAGTAATTCTCTTCACAATTCTAGCCGACTACTAGACATACTTCTAATGTTGGCAAAAACGCACTTTAAATTGTTCAACACGGTTGAGGGAAAACAGGTTTGTAAACAAGGTCTCACGCTATCAAAGGCGTTGAACGATGACGTATTAGGAAAAATGTTTGATTTTCTTATGGGTTTATTCGTTGAGAATGACAAAGACCGACTTTTTAAAATCTTAGATTACTTAGAATCAAAAGCTATGCTTTCAGATGTGGAAGACCTAGCGACTGATGCAGCAATGTATTATAATGTAAATGAAGACCATAAAGTAGCTATCGCCTTTTATGAGAAAGTGCTTTATGCCCGAAAACAAATTCAGAGAGGGGATTGTCTTTATGAAATTTAACCTTACATCTGCTTTTATTTTTTTAGTTATTTTACTTGGGTTTGCCGGACATTATCTTCTTGACGGCCACAAAGTTTTTAAAGAAGCCCGAAGAGGCCACACAGCCAGTATCCACATCGCGCTTGATCACCATAATGACTTCTCAGCGGAACGCCGAGGGCAAACCGCATAATGTTTTGGCACTCCCATATAAGGGGGTGTTTTTTTATGCTCTGTGTTCACCTGTAAAACTTTATGCAATGCTGTCCTTGGTAGTAAAGCTGCAACCAAAAAAGCACAAATAAATAGTATTGCTCTAAACTTGTGTGGCAATCATACAAAAACACAAAAGGAACCGACCTAGACAATAATGGAGGCGCACTTGTCACATCTGGATATTGACCGCTCATCAAAAACTGTCTGCTCCTAATCATTTACTTTGCAGATTTATTCTGCAAGTGTCTTTTTATTTTTATATAAAAGATAAGGAGCGTTATATGAAAAAGTCTTATGTTTTATATGGGATTTCAGGAGTTCTAATTGGTGCAATAGTTATATTGTTGATCAATGCATTCTTTATAAATAAAGGAGAACACTCTGTAAGTACTTCTAAAATTAATCCAACCGAGGATAAAATCTTTTTTATCTATTCAAATCCACTCATCAAGAAAAGCGTACTCATATCCACATCCCAAGGAGAAAAATTCAATAAACGATACTTTAAGGTACCGGATATACCATATATCCAAAAAAAACCTTATTCAGACGATATCGTCTTGTTAGCTGAACATGAACCATATTATTACACATTAAATAACAACACCATTAAGGAACATCAATTGTCCAATCCATTTGCTTTTTGGTATCAAGGAGAGGATGTTATCGTAAAAGCCTATAATGTCGACACCAATGGAAATGAACTGAAAGTAAATGATAAAAAGTTCAATAAGAAATAGACCTCCCTTGAGCTGGAAACCTGAAGGGTTAGGTCAATCATGAAACTACATCGAGCAAGCCCTTTGATAGGCAGCTTTTTGTACAGAGCCAGGGTGCTACCAACACCCTGGTCTTTTTATTTTATGCATTTCTTATTAAAGAAATACACTATAACCAGTTTGTATTTCACAGTTTGATTATAACAGATTAAATGAAATAATCTGAATATTCACAAAAATTTTTTATTGGATATCACCGTTATTTTATTTAGAGCCGATAAGAAGCTTTAATGTATCAATGTGCTTCAACACTTTCTAAATACTTTTCATGTTGTTCTTCTAAAAGATTGATATCCTTTTTAATGATTTTAACTTTATATTTTTCTTTAGCTTCCTCAGATAAATTGTCATTTAGATAGCGCCGTAATTCTTCTTCATTTTTTGTTTTATCCATACCAATTGATATGACTGGGTCTGTTTCTCCAATTCCAAAGCTAAATAAGCCAAATTCATCCCATGCACTTTCTAATACTTCCTCAGTGGATTTTTGATTTTTAAAAGAATGTGTAACTGCGCCATACACTAACACAGAAAAACAAACAATGATCAAGACCCCAATTAATTTCTTTTTCATTGTCTCCTCCTTTCATTCCAAGAATACCATAAAATACAATACATGGAAAAATAATTCCTCAGCCAACAGTATCCTCGTTCATTACGGGTTGGTTTTGAGAGGATAAATGCTAATCCGCACCTTAATAACGATCTAATTAGATTAAGTTACCGTCTATCATCGTTTGTGAAAGTAACCTCCCACACATTCACCATAATCTCGGGAATTTTATTTTAATACTTTTAGGAGTATTACATATTCACCATATTCATCTTCACAAAAAAATAATACGGTTGTAAAACCCTTCTTTTCATATAGATGCCTTGCGTTTAAGTTATCTGTATCTGCACCGAGTGTTATTTCCTTATATCCAAGTTGTTTAGCATAATCAATCAAATAATCAACAATAATACCACCTATCCCACAATTTCGATATCCTTCTTTAACAATCATACGAGATAGATAAATGCGATTATCCGGAATGGTATAATATGGGTCATTGTTTTAAAGAACTAACGATCCTTCTCCTAAAACTCGTCATTCACTGAAGTAAATAAAAGTAATTCTGTTTCCACTTACTAATTCGTCATAAAACACCTTAGCCATTTTCTTTTCCATGTCCCAAATATTATTACACTTATTGTATTCTTCGGGTTTTAATTTCTTTATTTGGTACGAATCCATAACCTCTCTCCCTTTTTATAATTAGTTTCTATCGAAAATAAAAAAGCTCTCTTTCTGAGAGCTTAACTTTGCAATACTTTTCCTAAAAATAAAAGCTAATTGTCCTTACCAAAGAGCAATTTTCCAAAGTCATTGTCTAAAATCTCAATTTCCACATCACTGTCACTATCATCCGTTTCAATTGGTTCGTCTACTAAACTTAGGATAAACTCCTCAAACGAATTGGCAATTAGGAAAAAGTCTTTATCAGGCTGACTTAATTCGTGATCCCAAAACAAAACTTTTTCATTGTCGATGTCCATACATATTACATTACCACCTGCCGAACTTGCTATAGGAATAATATTCCTAGGAAAGCGATCAGAATAAGTATTGATTGCTTCTTGGAGACTGTTATGATCGTTAGCTAAACCATAGAAGCTCTCTAGTAATTGTGTATCATCTTCCTTACCCATCCAAGGATCTTTCTCTATAGGTTTGTAGCAAACGTCGTACTCAACTTCATCTGTTGTTTTTTTACTTTCTAAATAACAGCCTCCATATCCCTTCAAAAAATCCTTATAGTCGGAAGGCAATTGATTACCTATATTTCTTTCAATTTCTTTGAGTTGTTCATTTGTATTAATGCTAGGATCTGTTTTTGCATAAATTGAAAAATCTTTCAACTTTTGTTTGATATTATAGAAGCTCAATAATCCCCTCCGCATTGCACATTTTTAGCACTGAACAATTGCAATACTTTTGTTTAATAGATTATTCAATTTCTACGCCATCATACGCATCGCCTAGTGATATATAATCATCTCTTAACCAATACCAATGTTTACCCTTATTCTCAAGCAGTCGCTGTACTAAATCTGTAAATGAAGTGGCTATTACCTGTGTTTCACCAACAATTCCATGTCGATCAAAAAAGCTATCGTAACACTTACCTTTACGATCTTCATTTAAATCAATTGTCAGATATTCTCCTTTTCCATCCGTACAAACAATATACCACTCAGATGAAATATCTTCTTCACAAAGTTCCCCAACAATAATGGGGTTAGCCAATTTAAACTCATGTGGACTTACTATATATATTGGATAATCCGCATTTTCGAATAAAACTGCTCCGCCGCATTGCTCATAAAATTCACTAACATCTCTTGGTAGTTGATGCTTCTCGTCTATTGTCGGGAGACCGTCAACTTCAAACAGCCGGCAGTCTGATGTAGAAGCAATCTTCTTGATTAACATATGAATACTCAAGTCCACACCTACTTTCTAAAATTGTATTGATTAAATGCATTATAATATTGCTGTCTCGCTTCTTTAGGAACATTAGCAGCATCAAACATCTTCTCAGTAAGTTCTTGTATTTCTCTAGGGGATACTTCTTTCCAGTTTACTTTGCCGCCAACTTTCTTCCCTGTTTTTTCGAACAACCATTCTCTATATACTTTCTTGGTAGCGTTGTGTTGTTCCTTAGTTAAAGCTACTGTTGGTGTGTTACTCCCTCTACTCACATAATTCGGAACATTGTGTTTAGCCCATACGTCCATTACACCATGATGATTCTCTAAGGGACTGTTACTTGGCCTATAATCTACGACATCGAAAGGTTTTACTTCTTTATCTGACTTTTTAGCAAAACTCATTAGTTGATTTTTTAAGTTTGCTCCATCCACTACATTGTATGGCACGTCACCTGTCAGAGCAAGATCATACTTTGGATTATATGGCAGCAAATCCGGAATTTTAACATCCTTCATTTTCTTCCCTGCCTGTCCTGCCTTGTTTATGACTTTCCCCGCCGCATCAGCTTTGTTAACGGCTCCTGCGCCTTTCGTTCCGACGACAGCCACAGCTGCTGAACCAATTGCATATGTCACCCATCTTGATCTGGAGTAAGCATCTCCATTTACCATATCCTTTTGATACGATTCCTCGATTGCTGCTGAAACAGCATCATATGTTTTAACAGGATGAAGTACTGCATTCCCCAGTGCTGACAAGGTTTCTCCCGGATCGGTTATGAAGTCCCATAAACCGGTTACCGTGTCTTTCCCGACATCATAAAGGCCGATGCCGGCTCCCTTTTAAAATATCCCAAGTCACTTCTCCGACTTCTTCAAGCTGTTTTGCTTGTTCAAGCTGAATGACATATTGCTGCTGGGAAGGTTCAAGGTTTTCATAGCCGATCTTATTTGCAATTTCCAAATATTCATCCGGATCGGTCACACCATCAGCGAGCTTTTTCTTCAGATCCTTGATTTCCCGTTCTTTTGCTTCTTCCTTCTTAAACGTTAAATATGTGTCTGAATGTCTTGCAATCTCGCCTTTTTTCTTATGTATGTCACTTTCCCTGTATGCCTTGGCGTTATAGTGAAGCGGAGTGGCGTTTTTCCCTTTACCCGTTGCATTTTGAAGCTGCTGAAAATCTGCCTGAATGAAATGTTTGTTTGCCTCGGTTTCTGCGTATTCCTTCGTTAGATCATGATCGAGCTTTCCAAGCTTGTGTATGGTATTGTCCCGTTTCTTGTCTGCCGAATCCAGCTTTTGATCGACATCTTCTGTCGAGAAAACTTCTAGATGAATGATATCACTGATTTCATCAAGGATACCTTTCATTTCATTGCGCTGCTCCTGCATGATGGCTTGTGATTTATTCTTCGCATGAAACAGCTCGTGTTCTAAAAATGACTCTTCCACAAACGAATCAGCCAATCCGGCATCAACTACTTTTCCTGAAATACTGTTAAAAAATGCGATTTTCATATCGATCAGATCAAGCCAGCTGTCCGTGACACCGGCGTGATCTTGAAAGAATGCTTTAATGTTGTCTGCGCCTTTGCCTGAAAACTCACTGTCGTCTAAGTCAGCCATTCCCTGATAGGCTTTCCTGAGAGTGATAAATTGTTCTCTAATCTGATCGTATTGTTTTGCCCGCTTTTCTGCGGCTGAAATGAACGAGGCTGCTTCAAATACTTTCATTTAAGTCTCCTTCCCACTTAATCTTATCTAAATTTTCTATTCTGAAATATATTTATAATACTCTTGGATTTTCGGCTTCACTTCCCAGTATTTAGCTCCATTTGATGACACCAACATGTCAAACCATATCTCAAAGTTAGAGTCTAAATATACCGCATCTTCAATATTATCAATTGAATCCAGATGCAACATATACCCCAATCCTTTATTTGATTTGTTTACATCAATAACATACCTGCCATCATAATGATACCCAATTAGGACATATCCCTTAGGGAAGTCTTGAACTTCATTAAATTCAATTATCCCTTCTGTACTAAGAAGCTCAATACCATTAAACATTTCCATTCCATTGTGATTGAATAGGAACTCTTTATAATCATTAGGCAAAGTTACCCCTAACATCTTTTCTAAACTATTAATTTCTTGAGGACTGGCTGGGTCTCTGAATTGAAAAGCAGCATCTTCCATGACATGCCCTCCATGTTGGAGCATAGGAAAAGTTCCGTATTTAGAAACAGCTTCCTTTATCCCATCAAGAGTCATGCGAATTAACTTTCCTTCTTCCAATTAAATTTCCCTCCTCTAAGGTGTTTGAGTCACTAAATTTTACCACACAACTGTATTTGAGTGTCTTAAAATGCCAAAATGAAATTTACAATCTTTGGTTTTATACTTATAATTAGGAAGGTTTGTCCGATATAGAGACAGAACAAACAAATTGGGGGAATTACATTGAAGAAATGGCTGTTAGGTATTGGCGCATTATCTCTAAGCTTTTCTTTGGCTGCGTGTGGATCTGATTCTGCTTCTACAGATAAAACAGATTCAGATCAAGCTAAAACAACAGAGCAAGAAGAAAAGGATGCAAAAGAGACAAAGGCAGACACTCAATCAAATGACAAAAGTGAAAAAGCCGAAAATGCTTCAAAGAAGGATTCGTCGGATAAAAAGGCGTCTGACAAAAAGAAAAAGCTGGTCGATGTAACACTTAACAGAACAGTTGATGGGGATACGATTAAAGTTAACTATAAAGGCGAAGTCAAAACTGTTCGTTATTTACTTGTTGACACGCCTAAAACTAAGAACCCAAACTCTTGCGTACAACCATATGGTGAGGATGCTTCAGCAAGAAACAAACAGCTGGTTAACAAGGGAAAACTTCAACTGGAGTTTGATAAAGGAGATCGTACAGACAAGTATGGCAGAATGCTGGCTTACGTTTATGCAGATGGCAAATCAGTACAAGAAACACTGCTTAAAGAAGGATTAGCACGAGTAGCTTATGTATATGAGCCAAACACGAAGTATTTAGACACGTATAAGAAAGATGAGCAAGCTGCGAAAGATAAAGACTTGAAGATTTGGAGTAAGAATGGATATGCGACTGATAAAGGATTTAATGGCTGCGTAACGAAACCGAAGAAATCAGTAAGTGTATCTAAGCCGGCTCAAAAGTCAGTTACAACACACCAATCCGAGACACATAAATCGAACTCAAGCGGTTCAGCATCAAGCAGCTCTTCTAACTCTGCACAAGCCTCCCCTTCTGCTGGAGGAACAGAACACTTTGCAAACTGCACAGAGCTGAGAAAGAAATATCCGCATGGAGTACCAAGCACTCACCCTGCTTATACATCTAAGATGGATCGGGATAATGACAACTTTGCATGTGAGAAGAATTAATTATTTTGAAGTCCTCTGAGGCTTCTTTTTTTATTTGGGTATTTTCTCAGGCTAACAAAAAACATAGAGCGTATGAGCGAGCTCTTTAGCCCAACACTTAAAGAATACAGCCCCTACAATATTTATTACGTTATTTTCGTATTCAATGTCAGACAGAATATTGTACGAATACTTCTCTTTTTACAGCAAATACAATAAAGAGGAGGTGCTGATTTTTTGGAGTTAAAAAACATCGTTCACTCTTACAACATTACAAATATTTTGGGTTATCTTAGACGCTCTCGTCAGGATATGGAGCGAGAAAAAAGAACAGGCGAAGATACGCTAACAGAACAAAAAGAACTCATGAATAAAATACTGAAGTCGATTGAAATCCCCTATGAATTAAAAATGGAAATCGGGTCAGGAGAAAGCATTGAGGGCCGCCCTGTTTTTAAAGAATGTCTTAAAGACCTCGAGGAAGGCAAGTACCAGGCAATTGCTGTTAAAGAAATAACAAGACTCAGCCGCGGGAGCTACAGTGATGCGGGACAAATTGTTAACCTTCTTCAAAGCAAGCGATTGATTATCATTACACCATATAAAGTTTATGACCCTCGAAACCCTGCAGACATGCGTCAGATTCGTTTTGAATTGTTTATGGCCAGAGAAGAATTTGAAATGACCAGAGAGCGTATGACAGGCGCTAAATACACATATGCGGCACAAGGGAAATGGATTTCCGGACTAGCGCCTTATGGATACCGGTTAAACAAAAAAACATCCAAACTAGTCCCAGTCGAAGAAAAAGCAAAAGTCGTTCAATTCATCTTTAACATCTTTTTAAATGGGTTGAATGGAAAAGATTATAGTTATACAGCGATTGCTTCTCACTTAACAAAATTACAAATACCGACTCCATCAGGAAAAAAGCGCTGGAATCAATACACAATTAAAGCAATTCTGCAAAACGAAGCGTATATCGGAACTGTTAAATATAAGGTTAGAGAAAAAACAAAAGACGGTAAACGAACAATTAGACCTGAAAAGGAACAAATTGTAGTATCGGATGCACATGCTCCTATAATAGATCAAGAACAATTTCAACAATCACAAGAGAAAATTGCAAACAAAGTCCCCCTGCTGCCTAATAAAAATGCATTGGAATTAAGTGAATTGGCAGGCGTATGCACTTGTTCTAAGTGCGGTGAACCATTATCTAAATACGAAACTAGGAGAACGCGAGAAAACAAAAACGGCACGGAAAGTGTGTATCACGTTAAATCACTCACTTGCAAAAAGAATAAATGCACTTATGTAAGATATAACGATGTTGAAAATGCCATTCTGGATTACCTCTCTTCTTTAAGCAACTTAGATAATAAGACTTTAACAAAACATATCACTTCAATGATTTCTAAATACGAAGACGTAAATAGTAATGTGAAAACAAAAAAGCAAATGTCTGAACATCTTTCACAAAAAGAACAAGAGTTAAAAAACAAAGAGAATTTTATCTTCGAGAAATATGAGAGCGGCATTTACACTGATGAACTTTTTTTGAAAAGAAAAGCTGTTTTAGATGAAGAATTTAAAGAACTCCAGATTGCCAAGCATGAGCTCAATGGAACTCAAGAAGCGCAATCAGAAATAGACAGTAATACAGTCAGAAACAACATAAATAGGATAATTGATCAATATCACATTGAATCAAGCACAGAGAAAAAGAACGCGCTATTAAGAATGGTCTTCAAAGAAGTTATCGTTACGATGACACAAAAAAGAAAAGGGCCAATTCCGGCTCAGTTTGAAATTACCCCTATCCTAAGGTTTAATTTTTCGTTATCGACCTCACCGTCACTGATAGTCCCTCAAAATACAGTAAATATCTTAAAAAACCGATAAAGCCGTTTCCCCGGTAAACACAATGGGAGCTACGAAGCTGTTGTCCGAAAAGCTGTTTCATCAGGCAAATCATCATGTTCAAAACCGCGGTACGGTGTTTTGTTCGGTCCGCTTCGGCAATGTGCTCGGTTCACGCGGTTCTGTTATTCCTATTTTATTTGAGCAGTTGATGGCAGGCGGCCCGCTCACCATTACGGATAAAAACATGACGAGGTTTTTTATGTCGATTGATGACGCCGCAACGCTCACCCTGCAATCTGCGGCGATCACAAAGGGCGGAGAAACGTTTATTTTTAAAATGGAGTCCCTGAGGCTTGAAGAACTGCTTCACGGGTTTGAAGAATATGCGTTCCGGCACGGACTGCCGCGCCCCGCCGCTGTTGAAGTGGGAAAACGCCCCGGTGAGAAGCTTCATGAAGAACTGACCTCTCCTCATGAGACGGAATCTTTATATGAATGGGGCAATCTTTACGCGATATTGCCGGATCCCGCCAAACATCCGGAATTTCAGAAGGTCAATCTCCCCAGATATCAATCCGATCAGGCGCCGCTCATCACAAAAGACACAATCGTAAAGATTATTGAACAATTACATGAAGAAAAAAAAACATAGAAAAAAGGCCTGTCTGATAGGCAGGCCTCATTGCTGAGCTTTATTTTTCAAATAAATGCAGACAGGCTTCATAGCCCTCTTCCTTCAGCTTGTCTTTCGGAATAAACCGGAGTGCCGCAGAGTTAATGCAATAACGGAGACCGCTTGGCCCCGGACCGTCATTAAATACGTGGCCTAAGTGGGAATCAGCTGTTTTGCTTCTCACTTCCGTCCGGATCATCCCGTGGCTTGTGTCCAGTTTTTCGTCAACCTCTTCTTCCTCAATCGGTTTTGTAAAACTGGGCCAGCCGCAATGAGAATCGAATTTATCCAGAGAAGTAAACAAGGGCTTTCCCGATACGATATCAACATACAGCCCCTCTTCTTTGTGATCCCAGAATTCATTTTGAAACGGCGGCTCCGTTCCGTTATTTTGTGTGACTTCATATTGCATGCGGTTTAATGATTTGATTTTTTCTTCTTTATTAAAAGCCATCTTATCTGTCCCTCCAATGCTCATCCAGAAAGCCTTGACGTCCGGAACCTACACGGTAGCGCCCGTAGTGATCAGGATTTTTCTTATAAAAGTGCTGATGATAGCCTTCCGCTTCATAAAAAGGCTCAGCCTTCAAGATGTCTGTCACGATCGGCTTTTTAAATATGCCGCTTTCTTCAAGCTGTTTTTTTGAGGCTTCAGCGATTTGTTTTTGTTCATCATTATGGTAATATATCGCCGCCCGATATGAACTTCCGCGGTCTGCAAACTGGCCGCCTGCATCAGTCGGGTCGATCTGCTGCCAAAACAGCTCGACAAGCTTTTCATACGGATAAATGTCAGGTTGAAATGTGATTTGAACGGCTTCTCTGTGTCCGGTCGTTTCACTGCACACTTCTTCGTAAGTCGGATTCTCAGTATGACCTCCTGTATAGCCGGACACCACCTTTTCAATCCCGGGCTGTTCGTCAAACGGCTTCACCATGCACCAAAAACAACCGCCTGCAAATGTGGCGATTTCTTTTTTTTCTGACATACGGGTGCCCTCCTTTGTTCATACGTGGTATTATTATATTATAGCATGTATAAACAGAATAAAAATAATTCTGCTTTCAGGGGAAGCTAAACGAATGCCACGCTGACTACATATTGGAGGTTCATGATTTGAAAGTAAGGACACAAATGATGTATGATATGGAAGCTTTGCTTCGAAAAGTGTTTAAACAAATCAGAAATGAAGTTAATGAAATTCTAGATAAAGAGCTGTCCAGGAACGAATTCACCATTTTGCGGATTCTCAGTGAACAAGGGCCTAAAAAAGTAACGGAATTCGCCCCCATTCTTGAGGTCTCCGCAAGCCATATTACCGCAGTGACCGACGCTTTAGTAGAAAAGGAATGGATCACCCGCATCCGTTCTAAAGAGGACAGGCGAATTATCAGAATCCATATTACGGAAGCCGGGGAGAAAATTGTCGATCATTTCAACCAGAAAAAAACAGAATACTTTTTTAAACGGTTTGACTGCTACTCTGATGAAGAGCTCGCAACGTTAATCAAACTGTTCAGCAAGCTGGACAAAAAACGCTGACACGAAAAAACACAAATCCCTGAAAGGATCTGTGTTTTTTTTATGAAAACTTATTGTTTCGGATGATAATAGGAAAATTCAATTTCATCCGTGTCGAGATTGATTTTATCCGCTTTTACATACATGCCGTTGTCTAAAGGCATTTCCGACAGACGGATCTCGATGCTTTTATCCCCGGAATGAACGTGCACAAATGACGGAAGTTCATAAAAGCTGTCCATATAATTCAGCACAAAGCTGATCGGCAGGCTTAATTCGCCTAAGGAAAACTTCGTCACTTTCAACATCACATCTCCGTTCTCCTGTACGGACGGTTCAAATGTGACGACCGCGTTAATGGAGGTTGAGAATGCTTTGATTTTACCTGCCACGTGCACATCGTTATTGATGTCCACTTTGTAGTCAAGCTGATTCGATGCCTTCTCTTTTAAGTACGCATTCACAAACCTGGCAAGAGATTCTTTCGAGCTCGTGATATGAAAGCCGTACTCACTTTTTGTCTGATCTTGTATTTTCGCCTGCTCTCCCGGCATAACCAATAATGTCACAATTACCGCGGCGGCAATCACATTGAGTGCGAGAAGAACAAAAAACAGCGATTTCCACTTTTTCATCATTTCACCCTATTCTGCTGGTAACCCTTGTTTTTCAATGATGCCGTACAATCGATCGGCGATAAGTGCATACCCTTTTGCGTTCGGATGAAAATCATCATCCTTTGAAATCCGTCTGCTGCCGCTTTTTTGACTGAACAAGTCTTCAACATTCACCGCGGCGGCGTGAGGATCTTTTTCCAGCTCTTTTGCGGCGATCTTGTTCCAATCCGTTACAACCCCATTAATTTCTTTTAATTCAGGCAGCGTAAACGTGAATGGATTATACATGCTGACATACACCAGCTCTGCGTTTTCATTATATTTGCGGATTTTTGAAACGATCGCCTTGAATCGTTTTTCAAAAGGTTTCTCTTCCTTTTGGAACGGCTGAACCGTCAGCTGCATCATATTCTGGCGGAGCACCTTCATTAAGTCATTACCGCCGATGGTAAAAAAGATATAGTCGGCGCTCTTTAATGATTTCTGAACTTTTTTATTATCAAGCTTTTCCAGCAGGTCAGACGTTTTGTCACCCTGCACCGCATAATTTTTAATATCAACCGTTTTCACATGTCCCTTTTTCTTAAGAGACTCCGCTGCCCTGCCGACGTATCCTGAACCGTCAGGATCTCCTACTCCTTCAGTCAATGAATCACCGACCGCAGCTATGACAATATGATCTTTCGTTTTCGGTTCTTCAGTGTCAGAACCGGTGCGCTGGACAGAACATGCTGATAAAAGCAAAGCCAGTCCGGCGATCAATGAGAACATTCGCAGCTTCAATCTGGTTGCTCCTTCCCCGTCTACTAGTGGAAAGTGTAACATGTTTTTTCAGATTTGAAAATGTCTAATCTGCCAGTTTACTTGAGCTCCTCAGCCGCTCTGACATCTGAGAGGATGTCATCATACGGAACCTTCTGCACGCCGTCATAATCTTTAAGCACCTTGCCATCAGGTCCGACTAAATAAAAAGAGGTTTGATGTATGACCTGGTCCTCTCCCTCAGGCTTTTTGACGATTGCTTTAAAGCTGTTCAGCGCAAAATCTTCAATGTCCTTTTGGCTGTAACCGGTTAGAAAATCCCAGTTGCGAAGTGAGAGCGGGTATTTGGCAGCAAATGCTTTCAGCTGTTTCGGCGTATCCTTTTCAGGATCTACACTGAACGACACAATCCGCACGTCCAGATTCTCAGCCTTCAGTTTTTTTTGCAGTTCGGTCATGTGGGCCGTCATCGGCGGACAGACCGTATTACAATTTGTAAACATAAAGTCGGCAATCCAGACATGCCCCTTCAGGCTTTTCAGTGACACTGTTTTTCCATCTTGGTTTTGATATGAAAACGGTTCAATCTGATAGTTCAGCGGGTCTTTTATCGTTTTCCCCCCGCAGGCGCACAAGAGCAGCAAACAAAAGACGGCAGCGAAGATTTTCATTTTTTTCATTTCCATTCCCCCCCATGGATAAAACGCTTACAGCATTCATCATAAAAAAATTCCCGCACCCTCCCTTATCAAAAGGAAGGCGCTAAGGAATATGCACCGTTATGCGTTATGTTTTAAAATCTCTTGGTTGAAAACGGCCTCGTAATCTTTCCACTTCATACGGCGCTTGACATATTGTCGGAATGAATACACTGTTCTCACACTTTGTGAAGCAAAAACCTCTCTCAAATAAAGCTCAAGGTGCTGATGAATTTGAAAAAAATAATGTTCACCTTCCGTGACAACCGGTATTTCTGTCACTTTTACCTGAATCCCGTCCTGTCGTTTGAACTCTAGGCTTTTGAGTAACAAGATATCAATCCTTCTTTTTCGATTGTTTTCTTTTTATTATATACAATCTGAGAAAGCGTGTCTGTCATTTTGCGCGGCCGTTCTAAAAAAAGTCAGATTAACAGGTGGAACAGATCCTGATCTTTATTCACCTCTACGTAATGAAATCCTTTTTGATTCATCCGGGCAATGAGCGCGCCGTAATCTTCCCGATGCTTGAGCTCAATGCCGACCAATGCGGGGCCGCTGCTTTTGTTATTTTTTTTCGTGTATTCAAACCGGGTGATGTCATCATCAGGCCCAAGCACTTCATCTAGGTATTCGCGAAGCGCTCCCGCCCTTTGCGGGAAATTAACGATAAAATAATGCTGCAGCCCCTCATAAATCATGGAGCGTTCCTTCATCTCCTGCATTCTGCCGATGTCGTTATTCCCTCCGCTGACCACGCAGATGACGTTTTTCCCTTTAATCTCTTCCTTGTACAGATCAAGGGCTGACACGGACAATGCCCCCGCCGGCTCCGCTACGATGGCGCATTGATTATATAATTCGAGAATCGTGCTGCACACTTTTCCTTCCGGGACAAGCACAACGTCATCGACGACGGTTTCGAGCGTTTGAAAGGTTTCGGCGCCGATTTTTTTTACGGCCGCCCCATCGACAAATTTATCAATTTTCTCAAGTTCAACCACTTGTCCGGCTTTTTTCGATTCAAAATAGGAGGCTGCGCCCTTCGGCTCTACCGCTATGATTTTTGTATCCGGCGATATGTTTTTCATGTACGTGCCGAGCCCGGACAGGAGTCCTCCTCCCCCTACGCTTGCAAAAAGAAAATGCGGTTCAACGTCAATGTCATTTAAAATTTCGATGGCAGCCGTTCCCTGTCCGGCCATGACATCGGGATCGTCAAACGGATGAATAAACGTGCGGTTTTCTTTTTCACAGCATTCCGCAGAACTCTTATACGCATCATCGAAAGTGTCACCCGTCAATATGATTTCTACAAATTCTTTTCCGAACAGTTCCACTTGGGATACTTTCTGTCTCGGTGTGGTTGACGGCATAAAAATCTTGCCGTGAATGCCGAGGTGTTTGCATGAAAACGCAACCCCCTGCGCATGGTTTCCCGCACTTGCGCATACAATTCCGTTTTCAGTCTGCTCTTTTGAGAGCTGCCTCATTTTATTATAAGCCCCTCTGAGCTTAAATGATCTGACCACCTGCAGGTCTTCCCTTTTCAAATAGATGTTGCAGCCATACCTCTCAGAAAGTCTGTCATTCCTCTGCAAAGGCGTATGTATCACAACGTCCTTTACATTTTGGTGCGCTTTTAAAATGTCTTTTACCTGGATGAGAGAGTCTTCTTTAAGCAACGGTTTCATTTACAGAGTCCTTTCTTATTTAAATCCCTATTTAATATGCCATTATAACATGAATATTCAAATAATAAGACAATTATTTTAATTTTGTAAATAAAATTAAATGAACCGATACAAGAGAAAAAGATATTTTCGATCGCACAAACGTGTTATACTTAAACCAATTAGAACCAAAAGGAGCCAATTCATGAGTGTAATTGAACAAACTGATCCTTTTTATCAGCTAGCCGGCGAACATCACACCTTTTCAGAAGCGAAACGATTGGCCTCGCAATTTGCTTTATCTGATTTGCCAGTCTTCATAACGGGTGAAGTCGGAACCGGAAAAAAACAAATGGCCAGAGCGATCCACCATAAATCCCGCAGAAACAGCGAACTATTTATTACCGTTCACTGCAGCCAAAGCGAAGAGCGGCTCGAATATGAACTGTTCGGCGCTGAAGGCGCATTAAACAGGGCCCGCCGCGGAACATTATTCTTATATGAAATCGGAGACATGCCGCTCTCGGTACAGGCCCGCCTTCTTTCCGAGCTGGATGCCGGGCTTTCCGCCCGCATCATTGCAAGCAGCACGGCGGATCTTGGTGATACCGGCGCAGAAAATACGTTCAGCCAAGATTTATTTTACAGGCTTCACGTGTTATGCCTTCCGCTCCCTGCTTTATCTGAACGAAAAAGCGATATACCGCTTCTTCTGCAGCATATGCTGACAGCCTCGGGGCAGCATGTTCATATCGATCCGTCCGTTTATCCGCTGTTTGAGCGGCACACCTTTAACGGCAACATCAGAGAACTTCAAAATGCGGCGTACTATATGGCCGCGGCAGCATCCGGCAACACGATTTATCCCGATGATGTCCCGCTGTATATCAAAAACAGCCAGAAAGCGAAAACAGCTAAGAAAAAAGAAAAACGGCTGACATTGATGGAGAAAGAAGAGTTTTTGTTTATTTTGGAATCAATTAAAGACTTAAATACAAAAGGCGAACCCGCCAGCAGACGGAGCATATCCGAATTAAGCGAAAACAGCACAATGACATTATCGCCCCAGCAGGTCAGAAACAGGCTTGATTACTTAGAAAAGATGAACTATGTGACAAAAGGCCGTGGACGCGCTGGAACAAAAATTACATTAGAAGGGTTGAGCTTTTTGCAGTCACTGCAAAAGCAAATCCTTTAAAAAGGAGGACATTTGATTGTTCACAATAAAAGAAGAAATCGCAAATGCCGTCACACACGGAATCGGTGTATTGCTGTCGATTCCGGCGCTTATTTTTCTCATTATCTTCGCGGTGAAATACGGCTCGCCGACAGACATCGTCAGCTTTTCAATCTTCGGCGCTTCAATGCTGCTGCTGTATCTCAGCTCGACTCTTTTGCACAGCATTCAGCATAAAAAAACGAAAGACATTCTTGAGATTGTGGATCATTCCGCGATATACGTATTAATAGCCGGAACATATACGCCATTTTTATTAGGACCCCTTAAAGGGGCGCTCGGTCTGACCCTTTTAATTATTGTTTGGTCGCTTGCCATCGGAGGCATCGTGTTTAAAATCTTTTTCGTGAAGCGGTTTATCATTTTTTCAACGCTTGTCTATTTAATGATGGGCTGGCTGATCATCGTCGCCATTAAACCGCTGTACGCTTCGCTGTCAGGTCCCGGTTTCGGCCTTCTTCTTTTCGGCGGCTTATTGTATTCCGCCGGCACAATATTTTATATTTGGAGAAAGGTTCCGTATCATCACGCCATTTGGCACAGTTTTGTTTTAGGCGGCAGCGCCTCGATGTTTTTCTGTATTTTATTTTATTGCGTCAAAGTCCCCTTTATCTGAAATAAAAAAGCACAGCCTCTCTATAGAGACTGTGCTTTTTTTATGCACGGAGCCGTTTCTGTCCGGCCGGATAATAAGCGGGCTTTATATGTAATTCAATGTCAGCCGGTTTCAGCCGTTTCAGTAATCTGCCCCGCAGCAGCCGGTCTGTTCCCGAAGTGCTGACAGGCACAATCGGGAGATCGAAACGAAGGGCCAGTTCCTCCGGATTGATTTTGCCGTCTTCGGACAGAATCAGACTTTGCCCTTTTTGCAGACGGACTTCCGCCTCCTGAAACACGGCATCCCGGCTGTCTCCGTCACAAATGACACCCATCAGCCGCAGCCAACTTCCGAGAAACGGCATCCGGAAAGCTTTCTCGCCAGCGATAAAACCAGCCGGCTCTTCAAGATGTCCCGCAAGCAGCAGAAGATCAGCCGGGCGCAATCTGGGATGCACATACAATACGGGGCCGTCCGGTATCGGCTGATCATGATGAATGCCGATTGTTGATCCCGACACGTCAATGCAGCCTCTCATAAAGGCTTTCGGCCGCTCATACACCAGCCTCATCTGTTTTTGAAAAGAAAGCCGCGGGTCAAGCTCTTTTTGATTGATATATTCCTGAATATTTTTCATGAACATAAATACAACGTACATCACAAGGCAGCCGTAACGAATCAATTCTTGTCCCCCTGCTTAAACTCAATTCTTTTTCTCGTATACAAAGTACTCATAATCGTAAGGGTTTTTTTCATCTTTTACTCCCTGTTTGCGGGATGTCAATTCCCATTCAGCTTCATTAAATTCCGGAAAAAAACGGTCTCCTTCAAAGACATGGTGAATTTTTGTCATGTAGAGTCTGTCCGCATAAGGAAAGAGCGCACTGTACAGCTGGGCGCCGCCGATCACAAAGCATTCTTCATCGGCCGGGATCAGCTTGAGCACTTCCTCAGCCGAGTCGGCGGTAATACAGCCCGGGAATAAAGATTCGTCCCGTGAGGTTACAACGATGTTACGCCGATTCGGAAGCGGGCGTCCGATTGATTCAAACGTTTTCCGCCCCATTACAATGGTGTGGCCCGTCGTCACTTTTTTGAAATATGCGAGATCATCGGGAAGGTGCCAAGGCAGATCGTTATCTTTTCCGATCAGCCGGTTTTCATCCATCGCAAAAATAAACGAAATCATACGCTGACAGCTCCTTTTATGTGCGGATGCGGGTCATAATCCTCAATGATAAAGTCTTCAAACGTAAAATCAAAAATAGAATCAACATTTCGCGCAAACTGCAGTTTCGGCAGCGGACGGACATCCCTTGTCAGCTGCAAATTCACCTGCTCCACATGGTTTTGGTAAATGTGGACGTCTCCGAATGTATGAACAAACTCACCCGGTTCAAGCCCCGTCACATGCGCGATCATCATTGTTAAAAGCGCATAAGACGCAATATTAAACGGCACGCCGAGAAAGACATCCGCTGAGCGCTGATAAAGCTGACACGACAGTTTTCCGTCCGCGACATAAAACTGAAACAGGCAGTGGCAAGGCGGAAGCGCCATATGATCAATTTCGCCGACATTCCAGGCGCTGACGATTAAACGTCTGGAATTCGGGTTTGTCTTGATGTCATGAATCAGCCGGGAGATTTGATCAATGGTCTCGCCGTCCGCTCCGCGCCATGAACGCCATTGAGAACCGTAAACCGGTCCGAGTTCTCCGTTTTCATCCGCCCATTCGTTCCAGATGCGGACTCCGTTTTCCTGAAGGTAGCGGACATTCGTATCTCCTTTTAAAAACCAAAGCAGCTCATGCGCGATGGATTTAAAATGGAGCTTTTTCGTCGTAAGCATCGGGAAACCTTCCTGAAGGTTAAACCGCATTTGGTAGCCGAACGTGCTGATCGTACCCGTTCCCGTACGGTCTCCTTTTTTTTCTCCGTTTTCTAACACATGACGGCACAAATCTTTATATTGTTTCATTTTTTTCATCCTTTTAAAGTAGTCTTTTAGTAGTGTAACACAATAAAAAATCATTTCTGCAAAATTTCTCAGAAATGATTTTTTTATTTCTTCTCGCTATTACACGCTCATCCAGTCAGGCGGCGTATTGCGGTCCCAGTAAATGCTGCCGAGCTCATGATGTGACTGAAATCCGTCTTCAGCGGTATGGTAATGAAAATTAAACCAGTAGCCGTCTTGCGGAGGATGATCCCGGCGGACGTGGAACCTTAAAAGATCTTCACCCGTCAGCCTGTTATACACATGAAAAATTTTTTCAGTTTTTCCGGCCGACGGTTTGCTGGAAATAACCACATCCTGATACGCTTCATCATCTTGAAACTTGGCTAAATGTCCTGTGATCACATCTTCGATTTTCGGCAGAATTTCACTTCTGTAATCATCTTCAATGACCGGAGAGATTTTGCTGCCGAATTTTAAAAATGATTGATTTTCAGCATCACCGAGAAGCTGCTGCTGATACGATTGAAACAGTAATTCAGGCTCCCGCCCTGCCTTCTCTTCTCCCGGCAGGGCGTGTTCATCATAAAAAGCGGTGTAATCATTCTGCTCAAGACTGCTCGACTGTCCTGAAGGCTTGTCTGTCATCAAAGCAGCCGGAGGAGACACGAGTCCGAACGTTACAATGGTAAACAGAACCACAAGGGTCTTTTTCATCCACAATTTCATGACAGATTGTTCCCCTCTGTTTTATTGTCCTCTTTTCCTTTATTTTAGCATAGATGAAAGCGCGGCGTCATGTCCGGCAGCGTATTATCATGCAATATGGGAAATTGGTAACTGTGACTGAGCGGATAAACCGCTTACAATAAGAAGGAGAAAAAGGAGGGGATGAGATGATTAACGCTTTATTTGCGACTGTATCACTTCTCACGCTGCTTTATTTTGTCGTTATGGAAATCACTGATTAACGAAAAAGAAGCCCATGATATCATGAGCTCACATGGATGACACCGAAGTGGAAAAGCGCCGTCTTTCTTTTCAGCACCTTGAAGCCGTATCGTTCAAACCGCGGGCTTTTCCAATGGTCTTTAAGCACTACGCATTTTTTCGCCGCCCGGACGGCTTGCGTGATGCACTCTTCGTTAAAACCCTCTTCTGCCAGCGCGCGGAGCGGTGCAATGCCGTCTGACGTTTCAACAGGTTCGTGAAACATCGGGTCAAAATAAATGACATCTACCGATGAATCAGGAAGCTCCCGCAAATAATCGGCGCAGTCGGCATGTTTGACCTGAATGCGTTTCATGGCGGTTTGGAGCTGCTCCATTCCGGTTTCCCACGTTTGAAGTCCTGTTTCAACAAGCAATGAGACAAGCTTGTTTTTCTCCAGGCCGATGACTTGTCCGCTTTTTCCGACTGCCAGGCTTGCCAAAATCGCATCGGATGCCAGGCCGAGCGTACAATCTAAAAAGGAATCCCCTTCGCGTAATCCGGCTGCTTTTAACAACGGCTCGGCTTCCCCTCTCAAAAACCGCTTTGCGCGGAACATCGCTGTATTCGGGTGAAAAAAGAACTTCTCCCCTTGCTTCGTGTAAAGTTCGAACCGTTCCTTTCCGATGACTAAAAGATCGCTAGCCGCTCGTTCCAGCATTTTTTCAATGGGCTGTTTATTGCGGCTGCAGTAAGTGTCACCCAGCTTGACACTGAGCGACTGCGCTGTGTGTATCGTATATTCGCTTGGTCGGTAACTCGTTGTGATCATTTTTTTCTCCAAAAAGAAAATGCCCGGAATTCGGGCATTTCAGCAGTGCGCATCGAAGGCATCCGTCAGATTTTTCATAATTTCCTCCATGTCATGCCCTTCGATTTCGTGGCGGGGAATAAAATGAACGACCTCTTTCCCTTTTAACAGCGCCATTGAAGGCGAGGAAGGTTCCTGCCCTGTAAAGTATTCACGCATTTTTGCAGTTGCGTCTTTATCTTGACCGGCAAATACGGTAACCGTATGATCAGGCGCTTTTTCATGCTGTAAAACAGCCTGAGTCGCAGCCGGACGGGCAAGACCGGCTGCACAGCCGCACACGGAGTTGACAACGACCAATGTCGTGCCCTCTGCCTGTTCCATAAAGCTTTCTACTTCTTCAGCAGTCGTTAATTCCTGAAAACCCGCACCTGTCAGCTCACGGCGCATCGGCACGACCAGCTGGCGCATATATTCTTCATAAGCCATTGACATAAAAAAGCCCCCTCTAAAATCCTTATATGAAGTCAAGGATACTATAGAGGGGGCCGGAATTCAATTGTTCAGGCCTCTGTTTTATATTTTCATGATTCCGCCCGTATTGGCGCTTGTTACGAGTTTGGAATACCGGGCTAGATATCCTGTTTTTACTTTCGGCTCGAAGCCTTTCCATTCGGCCTTGCGTTTTTCCCATTCTTCTTCAGGCACTTGTACGTCCAAAATCCGTTTTTCTATGTCAACGATGACATGGTCGCCGTTTTCTACGAATGCGAGCGGGCCGCCTTCAGCCGCTTCAGGCGATACGTGCCCGATTGAAAGGCCCCGGGACGCTCCTGAAAAACGGCCGTCTGTAATAAGCGCCACTTTCGGGCCAAGCCCCATTCCGACAATCTGAGACGTCGGAGCGAGCATCTCCGGCATGCCCGGGCCGCCCTTTGGCCCTTCATAACGGATAATGACAACATCTCCTTCTTTTACTTTGCGGTTTATAATGCCTTCAAGCGCGGCATCCTGGGAATCAAAGACGACAGCGGGGCCTTCATGTCTTGTAATCCCGTCCTGCACCCCGCCTGTTTTGATAATGGCGCCGTCCGGAGCCAGATTCCCAAACAGGACGGCCAAACCGCCTTTTTCGGTAAACGGATTGTCAAGCGGATGAATCACGTCATAATCCTTTACTTCATGACCCGCAATTGTTTCTCCGAGTGTGCGGCCTGTTACAGTCAGCGCGTCAAGATGAAGCGCCCCTTCTTTTTTCGCCAATTCATTAAGGGCAGCCGACACACCGCCCGCTTCGTGCAGATCTTCAATGAAGACGTCCGAGGCCGGCGCCAATTTCGATAAGTGAGGCACTCGTTCAGCCACTTCGTTAATGCGTTCTAAAGAGTACTCAACCCCAGCTTCATTGGCAAGCGCAAGCGTATGAAGCACTGTGTTGGTTGAGCCGCCGAGAGCCATGTCTAACGCAAACGCGTTGTCAATCGCTTTTTCGGTGACGATATCGCGCGGCTTAATGTCTTTTTTGATGGTCTCCATCAATTGGGCCGCTGATTTTCTCACAAACTCTCTTCTCTCCGGTGAAGTTGCTAGAATTGTTCCGTTGCCCGGAAGCGCCAGACCGAGCGCTTCAGACAGACAGTTCATGGAGTTTGCCGTAAACATGCCCGAACAAGATCCGCACGTCGGGCAGCCGAACTGTTCCAGCTCCTGCAGGTCGCTTTCACCGATTTTCCCGGCTTGATATGCGCCGACGCCTTCAAATACTGAAGAAAGCGAAATTTTGCGGCCGTCGCTTGTGCGGCCGGCTGCCATCGGCCCCCCGCTGACAAAAATGGTCGGAATATTAATCCGCATAGCCGCCATCAGCATTCCCGGCGTAATTTTGTCGCAGTTCGGAATGCAGACCATTCCGTCAAACCAGTGCGCCGAGACGACCGTTTCAACTGAATCGGCAATGATTTCGCGGCTCGGCAGCGAATATCTCATGCCGATATGCCCCATTGCGATTCCGTCATCTACTCCGATCGTGTTAAATTCAAAAGGCACACCGCCCGCTTCCCTGATTGCTTCTTTTACGATTTTTCCAAATTCCTGCAGGTGAACATGCCCGGGAACGATATCGATGTATGAATTACAGACCGCGATAAACGGCTTACCGAAGTCCTCTTCTTTTACGCCGGCAGCGCGAAGAAGGCTGCGGTGCGGCGCTCTGTCAATTCCCTGTGTGATCATGTTGCTGCGTAATTCTGCCATGGTGATCCCCCTACTGTTTTTAGACTGTGCACTATTTTTAAAATTTTCAGTTTATTCTAGGGCGCGTTCTGCAAATTTTACAGTGTCTTTGCCCTGTCTCGCTTTTCTATTCTTTCTGTATTTCGATAAAAACCCTCCAACAATTAATATTGTACTTACTATATAGAGTTTTGAATCATTTTTCAACAATATTCTAAATAATTTTTATAAAAAGTGAATTCAAATAAAAAAGGTGCATGGGCGCACCTTTTTGTTATAACTGTTCTTTTTTTCTGCTTTCAGTCATCTGTTTCCAGACTGAACCTTTCGCCTCTTCTCCGTGCTCAATCCGTTCAATCGCCATTTTGACTTGCAGGCTGACTTCGAATTCCGGATCGTCTTCCGCCGCTTTTAATGCTTCCAGCGCGCTTTCATCGCCGACTTCATATAAAAACATGGCCGCGCGCCAGCGCACGAGCTTACTTGAGTCACTGAGCGATTTTATCATGGCCGGGATGGCGCTCGCATCGCCGAGATCCGACAGACAGTCACCCGCCGTCCTTCTGACCGTCACCGTTTTGTCTTCAAGCGCTTTGTATAACAGCGGAAGCACAGACGGCTTTTCGATCATTCCCAAATAAACGACGGCTTGTCTTCTGATCGAAGTCTTCGGATCATGCAGCGCCTTTTCCAATACTGGTAAATCGTCTTCATCCGGATCCATTTGCTCAAGATGGGCATAGCGCTGTTTCCAGTCTTCATCATCAAGCATGTCCAGTGTCACTTTATAAGCTTTCCGCTGCACTGCAGGTCTGGCCTCACCCTTTTGCTGTGCGGCTGCTTCTGTCAGGCGTTTGAGCCGCTCATCACTGTAGGCGGCCTGAAGCTCTTCTGTGACATCGTGTCCGATTTCGGTAAAATCTCCGAAGCGCACGCCTTGTTCTTTCCAAGTCCGCTCAAATACAACATTTGAAGCTTCGGAACGCAGCTTTAAAATGGCTTCTTGGAAACGTTCCGGAAGGCCGAAGCGCTCTTCACGTTCGCCGTCCGTCAATTTGACCTGCATCGGGATTCCGCTGAACATTTGTACGAAAACTTTCACTTCACCGAACGATTCCTGTTCAGAACGGCTCTCAGACTGCTCCGTATGTTCCATTCCGAAGGCGGAACGGACCTGAGGCAGAATTTCCTTCCAGTCAAAACGTGCGTTTCTCTCCACAGCCAGGAAATCGGCAACGTGATAAACGCCCTTTACTCCTTCAATGTTTAAAATATCACGTACGACAACCGGAGCATCATCTGCCTGATCGGGCTTGTAATTGTTGCTTTTCCCTGCCGGAAGCTCTTCAGTCAAAATCACTTTCATCGTGTTCGGACTCGGCGTCGGTTCTATTGATTTAATCTTCATATTGGTCCTCCTATGCGCAATCTGACACTTATTCTAACATAGTCGGCACAAGCGTTCTATTGCGCCGCTTAGCTTTTGCAAATGCCGGCCTCTTTTTGGATACGGGCGGCGAACTGCAAAAGAAATTGATGCCGCTCCTCTGCTAAACCGGCCCCCGCTTTTGTATTCATTAAGCCTTTAAGCTTGATTAATTTATCCTCTATATGGGCCAGCACACTTGTTTGAGTTCCGTACATCGGGTGACCCTTCGCCCCGGCAAACATAAAAGCCCTGCCGATGCCCGCTGCGCCGATCGCATCAAGCATGTCTGCATCCTGAACAACTTTCCCCTCCAATGAAAGCGGCCGCTTTATCAGCAGTTCCCTGTGTCTGAATGACATTCTCGTGATAATATCCGCGATCTCCTGAATGGAGCCATCCGCAATGTTGAAAGCAGCCAGCCGTTCTGTCACTTCGCCTGCCGTCAGCCTTTCGCTTTTTTCGAGCTTGGCGTCAATCAGATCATGAACCAGCGCGGCCGTCTCAGTGATAAATAAGTCGGCGCCTTCTTCTTTTGCAATGTACACAGAAAGTTTTGCGACCCGGGAAATATGAAGCCAGTCATGGCCCGTTCGTTCATTGATAAGCTTTTCTCTGACCCAATTCCTGACGCTTTCCAGCTGCTCTTTTTCGTTCATCGTATCACCTCTTATCGGGCCAAAAGCCTCTGCACCGTATCTTCAAGCTCTTTTGGGCTGACGTTCGGTGAAAAACGCCCGGTGACTTCACCGTTTCGGTCCACGATAAACTTAGTGAAATTCCATTTGACCGCTTTTGTGCCGAGCATCCCCTTCGCCTGTTCCGTCAGATATGTGAAAAGAGGATGAGCGTCTGCTCCATTGACATCAACTTTCGCAAACATCGGGAATGTGACTCCGTAGTTTTTCACACAGAACTCTTGAATTTCCGCTTCGTTTCCAGGTTCTTGGTTCATGAATTGATTGCAGGGAAATCCCAATATTTCAAGACCTTCCTCCCGATATGTATCATAGAGCTCCTGAAGCTGCTTGAGCTGGGATGTGAACCCGCATTTGCTTGCTGTATTCACAATGATCATCACCTTGCCTCTGTAAGCCGATAGCGTCATGTCTTCGCCTGTTATGGTCCGTACGTTTATATCGTAAATTGTCATCTGCGGCCCTCCTTTTTACATTCTTCATTTATTTTACCTGTTTTACACTGCAAAACAAACGGCAACCGCTTTTTCCTTCCACTTAACGGAAAACGTTTTTTTTGAGGAACCAAACGGCTCTTTACCCGTCATAATAAAGAGCCGCTCCGAATTTATGCCTATTTGCCGCTTTTATCCCCGTCATTATGCGTTAAATGCGGTTTATTACGCCGGGATGGATTGAAAAATGGCTTAAAAATTTCTATAATGAAGAAAATTAACGGGGAATAACGGAGGTGGCATGTTGCCTATTAATATACCAAATCACCTGCCCGCTAAGCAGGTGCTTGAAAGTGAACACATCTTTGTAATGGATGAAAGCCGGGCTTTTCATCAGGATATCCGGCCGCAGAAGATCGTGATTTTAAATCTGATGCCGAAAAAAATCCAAACGGAAACCCAGCTCCTCAGGATGCTTGGGAATTCACCTTTACAAGTTCACTTTACGTTCTTAATTCCGAGCACACATACTCCAAAAAATACGGCAAGGCAGCATCTGGATGAGTTTTATACGGATTTTTCCAGCATTCGCCACAAACGGTTTGACGGAATGATTATTACCGGGGCTCCGATTGAGCACCTGCCGTTTGAAGATGTTTCTTACTGGGAAGAATTGAAGGAAATCATGGAATGGAGCAAAACGAATGTCACTTCAACCCTCCATATCTGCTGGGGCGCTCAAGCCGGTTTATACTATCATTACGGCATTGAGAAAGTGGAGCTGCCGAAAAAAATCTTCGGTGTGTTTGAGCATACCGTTCTTAAAAAACATGAGAGATTGGTAAGAGGATTTGACGAGCTATACTATGTGCCCCACTCACGGCATACAGATATTAATACGGAGCAGCTGCAATCGGCTTCGGATCTGGATGTGCTCAGCGTTTCAGAGGAAGCGGGGGTCTGTTTAATCGTTTCAAAAGACGAAAAACAGATTTTCTTAACGGGTCATCCGGAATATGATACCGATACGCTACTTCAGGAGTATGAGAGAGACATAGAGAGAAATCTTTCAAACGTAGAAGCTCCTAAGCACTATTTTGCGCCCGGCGGGAAAGAACCTGTTAACCGTTGGAAAGCTCATGCAACGTTATTGTTTATGAATTGGCTGAATTATTACGTATATCAGGAAACCCCGTATGAATGGGATTAATTTTTGTTTTGAGTGATACGGTGACAAAAATATGATAAAATACTCTTGATTCAGTATACGTATAACAAAACTTTAAAATAATGGAACATATCAATTAAATTTAGTTTAAATATGTTGCCGCGCTTATTATAAAATGATGCACATGTGTTATGTTTATCTATAGACAATAACTCCTTACGATGCATGAAGCTTGCTTGTTGTTGATTACATTGAGGTGAATTTACTTGAATACCAATAAAAAAGTATTAATTTTGACTGCAAATTACGGAAACGGGCATGTTCAAGTGGCCAAAACGCTCTACGAACAGTGTCTGCGTCTCGGCTTAGATGTGACGGTTTCCAATTTGTATCAAGAGTCAAATCCGATTGTTTCAGAGGTTACTCAATACCTTTATTTAAAAAGCTTCTCAATCGGGAAACAGTTTTATCGTTTGTTTTATTACGGAGTTGACAAAATCTATAATAAACGCAAATTCAATATTTATTTTAAAATGGGAAATAAACGTTTAGGCCAGCTCGTCGAAGAGCATAAGCCGGACATTATTATCAATACATTTCCGATGATTGTCGTACCGGAATACAGACGGAGAACCGGAAAAGTGATCCCGACGTTCAACGTTATGACCGATTTCTGCCTTCACAAAATCTGGGTTCATGAAAATGTTGATAAATATTATGTCGCCACAGATTACGTGAAGGAAAAACTGATTGAAATCGGCACTCACCCGAACAACGTAAAGATCACGGGCATTCCCATCAGACCTCAATTCGAGGAATCGATGCCAAAAGAGCCGATTTATAAAAAATACAATCTCTCTCCCGACAAAAAAGTTCTTCTTATTATGGCGGGAGCGCATGGTGTGCTGAAAAACGTAAAAGAACTGTGCGAAAATCTCGTTCATGACGATCAGGTGCAGGTTGTGGTGGTATGCGGCAAAAACAGCTCGCTGAAAGAATCCCTCAGCAGCTTGGAAGGTGACAATGCCGACCGGCTGAAAGTTCTGGGCTATGTAGAAAGAATTGACGAGTTGTTCCGTATTACGGACTGCATGATCACGAAACCGGGCGGCATCACACTGACGGAAGCGACGGCGATCGGAGTACCCGTTATTTTGTACAAACCGGTTCCCGGACAGGAAAAAGAAAATGCCATTTTCTTTGAAGATCGCGGTGCGGCTGTCGTGGTCAACCGCCACGAAGAAATTTTAGAGTCTGTCACCTCCCTTCTTGCGGATGAGGAGAAGCTGAACCGGATGAAGGACAATATTAAAAGCCTTCACCTCCCCAACTCTTCTGAAGTCATTTTGCAGGACATTATAAAAGAATCTGAAATGATGGCCGGGAAGGCGGAAATGGCTTTATCGTAAAAGAAAAGCACACGAACGATTCGTGTGCTTTTTGTTTTTTTCCGGTTAAGCTTTGTGACTGGAAAAATAAAGATAAAAAATAGGGGGCGGCCGCTTGACGTCTGCTCCCATATGGTGTATAGTTGAACCATCATTTAACAACGTTTACATACGTACGGTTGGATGATGACAAAATTTTTTTTAGCACGAAGGTGCTACAGTACTAGGAGGAATTAAGCAATATGCAAAACGGTAAAGTAAAATGGTTCAATAACGAAAAAGGATTCGGCTTCATCGAAGTTGAAGGCGGAGACGACGTATTTGTTCACTTCACTGCTATCGAAGGAGAAGGATACAAATCATTAGAAGAAGGACAAGAAGTTTCTTTTGAAATTGTCGAAGGTAATCGTGGACCTCAAGCTTCTAATGTTGTAAAACTCTAAACTCAATACATGTTGATCAGATGACAAATAGAGGAGAGGCGTATGCCTCTCCTATTTGATTGCCGTCTGAATCTCAATTGCGACAAGATTCTGCTTGCAGCGCTGCTCGATTTCTTCAATTTGTTTCTCCATTGACGGCATTCCTTTTTTCGCCATTTCTGCTAAACTTCCCAAATCACCGTATATTTCTTTAAATGTCTGCTGAAGGATTGTTTTTAAATCATTATCATTCACGGCTGGTTTTTCCCTTCTCTCCCAAGATACCCTGAATAATAGTAAATAAGCCCTAATTAATCAGGTTCAATAGTTATATCGGCTTATTTTCTATATTTTTTTCTATTTTCCGTACATATTTCTAAAAAAAAATCTCCAAACTATTTGCGGAGGTGTTTTTTAATGGACTCTGAATTTTTTCCAAACGGACTGACGGATAAACGCCAGCTTGAATTAGCGGTGGAAACGGCCCAGAAAACAACGGGAGCGGCTACCCGGGGCCAAAATTCAACTTTGGTGGAATCTGCATACCAGGCGATTCAGGATGCCAGAACGATGTCACAATCCAGTGAACTGCAGGCTCTCGATCAGGATTTTCTGCAAAAGCAGCGAATGCTTCTCGACGATTGCCAGCATCAGCTTGATGAATTCGAAAAATAAAACCGCAGAAGCTGCGGTTTTATTTTTTATTGATTTGTCAGCACCTTGCCGTAGGCTTTCAGCTTCTCCCCCACCGTGCATTGGTTGATGCAGAAAGAATGAGCGTGCGTTTTTCCAAACTCTTTGCGGAAATGCTTTTTTACGAAACAGTCTTTGCAATATTCATCCTGAAGCTCTGTCAATTCTTTATAAATGCTTTTTTTATCCAATATCAGTCATCTCCGTTACCTTCTAATGTTATGCGGCTTTCAATCTGCCGGTCCGAGAGAATTTTTCTGGCAAGGTCATCCGCTTCTTGATTTTCCTTTCGGTTTACGGCTTCATATGTCGGTGTCAGCTTTAGGGATTCGAGCAGCGCTTCAATTTTATCCAGCCATTCGTTTTGCGTTTCATCATAACACGGCCAGCTGCCGTCAAGCTGATGCAAAACGACGAGGGAATCCCCTCTTATCGTGATTGAATTTCTGCTTGCGCCAAGTTCCTGCACTTCCTTAAGCGCTTCGTATAAAGCGGCATATTCCGCCTCATTGTTCGTCTGAAGCGTTAAGCTTTTGTTTTTCCGTATGCGGTGCCGCTTGCCGCCGAGAGAATAATACACGACAATTCCGAGTCCGGCGCGTCCGCTTGTTTTGTCAAAGCCGCCGTCGAAATACACTGTAATGTCGTCAGGTTCGTGCGCAAGCTCTTCAGTAAGCTTTTCTAATTCTTTAAGCGTCCAGCTCGCGCCTTTTTCATCCTCAAAATAAATGTCTTTTATATAAGGAAAGCGGCTGACTTCTCTTGCAAGCATGCGCGCTTTCGGAACGGTCAGCCAATCTTCGGAAAAAAACGCGACAGGGCCTGTTCCTTTTGCTTCTATTTCGATATACGGCTTAAGATTCATTGAAATCACCTTACCATTCATTAGTTGACGGGCGTGTGCTATAATCAAACCATTCTCAAATTGAAAGGAAGTCAGCAGGTTTTGTTTAACGATGTGTTATGGATCTTATTTGCGGTCATTCATTTTATCATTGTTCTTCTGTTTTATAAAGGATTTGGCAAAACGGGCCTATTCGTATGGATCGGTTTCGCCACGGTGTGCGCCAACTTGCAGGTTGTCAAAACAGTCGAGCTGTTCGGGCTTACGGCGACACTGGGAAATATCATGTACGGCACCGTTTTCTTCGCAACGGATGTGCTGAATGAAATATACGGTCCCAGGGAAGCGCGCAAAGCCGTCTGGCTCGGGTTTTCCACTCTGCTCGCTTTGACATGCGCCATGCAGGGGGCTCTTTTATATAAACCGGCTGCGTCAGATATCGCACAGCCTGCCCTTGAGACGATTTTCGGTTTTCTGCCGCGTGTTGCGCTCGGAAGCCTCTTGGCTTTTATTTTCAGCCAAACGATAGATGTTTATGTATATTCAGCCATTCGGAGAATCTTTCCTTCAGACAGGCTTCTCTGGCTCAGAAACAGCGGAAGCACGGCGCTCAGCCAGCTGCTGGATACATTTATCTTCACTGCCGTGGCCTTTATCGGCGTTTATTCCGCGGGCGTATGGTTCAGCATCTTCATTTCAACTTACCTGATTAAATTTGCGGTGTCACTCATTTCTGTCCCTTATGCGTATGCGGCAAAACGAATGACACCGAATGGAGAGTGACGGATGATGCCCGCTGAAATTTATGTAGACGGTGCAAGCGCCGGAAACCCGGGCCCGTCCGGTATCGGTATTTTTATTAAACATGACGGGAAAACAGAATCTTTCTCAATTCCGATCGGCGACCATTCAAATCAGGAAGCTGAATTTCTCGCTTTAATTGAAGGAATGAAGCTGTGTGCCGCCCGCGGATTTGAGTCCGTGTCATTCCGGACGGATTCGGATATCGTGGAGCGGGCCGCAGATCTTGAAGCGGTTAAAAACAAGGCTTTCCAGCCGTTTGTTGACGAAATCATCCGCTTAAAGGCCGAATTTCCATTGTTTTTCATTAAGTGGATTCCCGGCAGACAAAACCAAACAGCCGATCAGCTCGCAAAAAAAGCGATTCGGCTGAATAAATAACCGGAATGAAATTGCGTCTCACTGTTCATCCTACAAATGAGGTGAACAGCTATGAGAAAAGAAAATAAAGGCCGGCTGACCGGGGGCGTGAATCCTCAGGGAAATATGGAAGGAAATGCGCATAAAGACCCGAAATCAGCCCTTGAAAACAACGCAAAAAAAAGCAATACAAAACGCTAGAGGGATCAGCTGATCTCTCTGGCGTTCAGCTTTTCGAGCATCCTTTCAATTCCTTTTATCTGATGACGTCTGAGCATTAATGCCGCCTCTTCCATCTTTAATGAAAAAAGCGCTTCTTCAAGCGTACAGACTAACGGCACCTCGCAATGTATTTCAGCAAGCTGCCTTGACAGCTCCAATTCTTTCAAGCTTTGCTGAATTTTCGTTTGCTGGCCCTTCGGCAAGAGAGCGAGGCTTTCTAATAAGCTGTCTATGTTTTGATATTCACGGATCAGCTTGTACGCCGTTTTTTCCCCGATCCCTTTAACGCCGGGATAGTTATCGCTCGTGTCTCCCATCAGCGCCTTAATGTCAATCAGCGCTTTTGGCGGAACTCCCGTTTCTTCTCTGAATATCTCATCTGTATATACCTTATAATTGCCGATACCCTTTTGCAGCAGCGCTACTTGAACTTGATGATTCAGCAATTGAAGCAGATCTTTATCACCCGTTACAATCGTAATTTCCGCTTCCCCGGAAAATAGGGCAGAAAGCGTACCGATACAGTCATCCGCCTCATAGCCTTTTATGCCGATGTTTAAAAAACCGAGCTCTCGCGCTGCTTCTTTCGCTAGATCAAATTGCGGAATCAGCTCTAGCGGCGGTTCGCTTCTGTTGGCCTTATAATCTTGAAACAAATCATTGCGGTACGTTTTGCTTCCCATATCCCAGCAGCAGACGACATGTGTGGGCTGAAACGTATCAACAGCCGTAATAAGATGCTTTAAAAAACCGTTGACGCCGTTTGTGGGAATTCCGTTTTCATTTATCATAAAATTGCGATGAACGGCCGTCGCGAAAAACGAGCGGAACAAAAGCGCCATGCCGTCAACGAGCAGTAATTTATTATTCATATATCGAAACTCCTTTTTATTCAATGTTCCTATTTTACCAAAGAAGGCGGTAAAAAAACAGCATCCCCCCATTTGGAAGATGCTGCCGTCACGTTTACTCACCGTGTCTTTTATTGCTTGCCATCAGCTTTTCAGCTTCACGGCCGGCATAAGAATCAAATTTCTGTCCGAAGCCGTTTTTCTTTTTGGCATTGTTATTCTGCTGAGCATTTCTGTTTCCCAGTTTTGTTCTGCCCATGGTCATATCCCCCTTTAGAGAAGATACGGATAGTATGTACAGCAAGCGCTGATGACACACGCGGCAGGTTCATCCATTACTGTCTGCTGACGAATTCTTTCACCATCTCTTCACTTACGAATTGTCTTTGCGGCACGATGCCCTTTTTCGCCAGCTGGTTCATTTTTGCGGTGATGCCATTGATGGCATCTGTCGTGAACGGTTTATTCTGTCTGCATTTTACAATGGCTTCTTCAATGGCCTGTTCACGCTCATAATCAAGCTGTACAAATGTTTTGACGTGCTGATGCTGTTTTGCGGAATGTGCTGAAATTGCTTTATGGACTTCTGACATAAAAGGTTTCATCTCGCTTTTTTTCATTTTAGTCTACCACGACTGTTATCTGCCCGCCAACCGGATTTTTAAATTTTCAGCATTTCATCTTTCTTTTTCCATGCTTTTTCGGCTTCGTAAAGGTGTTCAATTTCCCTTGCACTCGTATTTTCCGCAAGACCTTGTAAATAAGTGTCCCGCTGCTCGCGGATCTGGGACAGGCTTTTATCCGCCATGTCTCCTTGCAGACGGCGCACCTGCTCAGTATATCGCTCTGAAAGGCTTTCTTTCTCCTGCTCAAGCCACTTTTCTGTCACTTTTTGCAGGCTGAGCCTGAGCCCTTCTACAAACGCTGCTTTTCCGTTCTGTTCAAAAAACTGCTTCGGTGATTTAACTTCCTTTACGTGATGTGAGAATGCCGAGACGTCAATGACCGGAGCGACCTCTTTCAGCTGAACGGCAAATTCGTTTTCACCGCTGACATAAATGGAGAAATCTCCGTCTTCCATAAGCTTCTTCTGACAGTTTTCCATCCATTCCTCAGTCATATGGCGCTCAATAAAACCGGTCATCCGGATATCGAGCGTTTTCAGCTCTTGAATATATTCAAAACGGAATTCCTTGAGCGCTTCATTCAGCGCCGCTGATATATTTTGTTTCCAATCACCGTTTTGAAGACCCGGATGGAAGGCGGTTTTCAGCATATCATTCGCATAAAACGTCAGGCGATGTTTAATGTGATAGAGCTGTTCTTCCGTATCTTTCATCACTTTTCGAATGATGACCTCAGACGTACGGCGCTTTGAAATGTCAGCGAGAGCTTTTTCATAGGAAGACTCCAGACGCTGTTTCTTTTTCTCTTTTTCTTCTGCCGACTGGTGAAGAGATTCGTGAAGTTGTTCCACCATATCGCACAATTTGTCCGCCTCTGTTTTCAGCTGGGCGCAGCTGGCCCTCATTACATCTTCCTCAATAAAGTGCTCAAGCCCGGTTCTTACATCAGAGAACCTGTTATAAAAAGTTGCTTTTTTACCCGCAAGCTCTTCTTTACTTGAGACATGATATAATTTCGGCCGGTTAATTCCCTCTTTTGAGAGTTCTGAGCGGACATAGTCTTTAACGGTTTCCAGCTCGCTTTCCGTTTTGGCCAGATCGGCGGCGTTAATGACAAAAAACATTTTATCCATGCCGAATGATTCTTTGACGAGGCCGAGTTTCTTCAGAAAAGACCTGTCTCCTTTTGAAAAAGAATGCTGATAGTACGTCATATAAAAGAACGCGTCAGCATCTTTTATATATTGAAAGGCAAGTTCCGTATGGCGCTTGTTTATACTGCTTGCTCCCGGCGTATCAACAATGGTGATGCCTTTTTGCGTGAGAGGCGAATCATAATACACGGTGACTTCTTTTACGCAGCAGGCCGTTTTTTCTTCGGCTGCGTACGGTTTTAAATCTTCAACCGGCACCGTCAGTGTCAGCCTTTGACGGATCTGTTCTTCGTACGTATCAAACGCCTGCAGCATCGTCTGAATCACCGGGATAAGTTCATCCGGAGCTTTTCCCTTTTTAATGGCATAATTCCATCTCTCTTTCAGTGAACGCCCCTTTACATCAGCATCTTTCAGCTCAGTCAGCTGAAGCATTTCAGCGTCCAGCTCCTCCTCCGTTTTAAAAACGATCTCCGCAGATTTATGCGGTTTGCCGTCTTGCGGTTTCGTTATTTTGTTGATCGTAGCCGTTGTGGGCGTCGGTGATGATGGCAGCACGTATTCACCGACAAGCGCATTTGCAAATGATGATTTACCGGAACTGAATCCGCCGAATAACGCCAAGGTAAACTGGCGGTTTTCAAGCCGCTCAATCCTGCTTCGAAAGGCTTCTGCCTGTTTTCCTAATATGCTCGAGGATTCAAGAATCCCGGCAAGCTCATAGAACCGATCAGTCTGCTCTTTTATAGGAAGTTCCTTCATCGCATTTTTTTCGGGCTTGCTTACTTCATGCTGTACAGCCTCTTTTGGTTTCTTTTGGACGGGCGCTTTTGCAAGGCGTTTTTTTCGCGTATACCAGTCGCCGCTTCCCGTATCACAGGTCAATTCTTCTTCCCACAAAGCGCGGACGCGGGCTGCTTTTTCCAAGGCATTGCGTTCTTCTTTTGCCGATTGCGCGAGCTCATCCCTTATTTTCTTTTCTTTTTCGAGCCAGTTTTTCAAGTTCTCAATGAGCGGTCCGTTTTTTGTCTGAACATAAGCGGTCAGCTCCTCAATGAGTTCCGCTGTCTGTCTTTTGGCTTCCCTTCTGATCATTTCAGCGAGGTCTTTCGTATAAGTTAATACGTATTCAGATGAAAAGGCCGCTCCCTGCTTAAGGGCCTGAGCGGTGATATCATCAGAAAGCGGTGTGCGGTACGCCTGGATTTTCTTGATCAGTTCGTCCGAATCCGCTTCATACCGCTTGGCAGCTTTCGTAAATGTGTCGATAATATGCCAATCCGCTTCCCCTTCCGTTCTTTTTTTAATATCGGCAAAAAATTCAGCATGCCTTCTCTCTTTCTCCTGAGCCGTTTTCGCTTTTGAAAAGAATAATCCGGTTTTAAATGAGAGCTGCTGTGATTCAATATAAGCAGATGCAAGCTCCCTCATCTCAAAGGGTGTCAGATTAGCGTTTTGCAATATGTTCTGCACGTCTTTTCTGATGTCTTTCTCTGCTGTTTCAGCCTGTTGAACGGCTTTTTTAAGCTCATCTTCAACAGAACGGACAAGTGCTTCTTGTTTGTCAAACTGCTCTCCGCTGCTGTTTTTATCTTCTTTTACGAGCATCTCTGTATGCTCTGTGACTAAGTGTGCGACTTTTCTCTCCGTTAAGGACCATAAATTTGTTTTTGCCTGCTGTTTCAGCTTCTGCAGATGTTTTTTCAGCTGTTCCATGCCGTTTAAAGGATGGTCAGGCTCAGTGACAGACGTAAAGAAAAGCGATTCTTTCGGTATTCCCGCGCCTTCAAGCATATCTTCCACCTGCCTGCGGTACTCTTCAAACTTCGTTTCAGTTTCATCATGTCTGTCAATTTGGTTGACGATCAGAAACAAATTCGGAATACGGTCTTTGATGGAGCTGAGAAACAGCATATTTTCTTCTGAATGGACGTGATTATAATGAACGACGTAAAATAAAGCGTCAGCCTGATGGAGAACCGAAGCGGCAGATAAAAAGTGCGCTTCGTCCGTCGAATCAATTCCCGGTGTGTCAATGTAGGCCGCATAAGGCTCTGACTCCTTAAAGCCGGCATAGACTTCCACCGTCTCAATTTGCTCACCGTCTTTACAGAATTGCTGCACTTGTTCTTTATCGTAACTTCCTTTGATCTCTGCATAAGCCCCGTCCGTCGTATGAAGCACGACTTTATCTTCACCGTGCCGAATGACAACGAGGTTGGCGCTTGTGGGAATCGGGCTTGTCGGCAGTATGTCTTCACCGAGCAATGTGTTTAATAAAGAGGACTTTCCGGCCGAATAATGCCCGGTAAACGCGATATAAACCTCTTCATCAGCCGCTTTTTTCATAATGGCCGCGAGCTGATCGGCCCGTTTTTCATCCTGATGATCCAAAAATTGTGCGTATAAGGCACCCGTTCTGCTGAAAATCTCCCTGTTATGGCGTTCTTCTTCTGTCATGTGTCTTTACCCCTTTGTGTCTGTCGCATCAAATGACGTTTTCATTTTTAGAAAGCTCTGAAAAAAACCTCTCCCCCATTTTACACAAGAATGGCTCACTTTTCTTCAGGAAACGCAAAAAAGCCGCCGAGATCGGCAGCTGATAAAAAAAAACACCCGCGGCAGGAAAAACCGCAGATGTTTAAGAAGACATCGATTTATTCGAAACTTTTTTCAATACGAAACCAATTAAAACACTGTATGTACAAACGGCTGCAAATAAAAATAACATTGTCATTTTCGGCACCACCTTGAATGAGAATCATTTTCATATTTACATCTTATCATGAGTGAGAATGATTTTCAATCTCTATTTTGCGGTGTTTTCTTCTAGCGCTTTCTCTTCGGCGCGAATCCTCACAGTGAGCATGCAGGCATTGAGAATCGAAAAGAGAAACAGTGTCCAATACGCTCCGTATAACAGCGGCAGAAAAATAAATTCTAAGATGACGACCGCGTAGTTCGGGTGCTTCATCCACCTGTACGGCCCCTTTCTGACAAGCTCCGCATCCGGCACGACAAGGATTTTCGTATTCCAATACCGCCCTAATGATAATAGAGCCCAATACCTGATCCCCTGTACAAATAAAATAATACATATAATGGCGGCCCACCTTGGAGAAAGCGTTTTTTGAAACGCCGCCACCTCAGCTGTAAGAGAGACGAAAAAGAGCACGTGCATCAGGACGAGAAAGGGATAATGTCCTTCTCCGTATTCGACTGCGCCTTGCTTTTTCACCTTTTGCTCATTGCGCCGGGCCACGATCATCTCCGCAATCCGCTGGGCCGCAACCAGCATGATAAACAGCCAAAACATTAAGAAGCCCCCTTTTCCCAGCTGAACAGCAAAAGCTCAGACGAAAATCCCGGCCCGAGAGCGCCGATCAGCCCTTTTTCGTTTTCTTTCTGCCGTCCGTTGAGCAACTGTTCTTTTATCACATGAAAAATAGTTGCGGAAGACATGTTCCCGTGTTTTTGCAGCACCTTCCGAGATGCCGCAAGCTGCCCGGTGCCCATTGAAAGACTCGTTAAATAGGCGTCAATGACCTTTTTCCCGCCTGGATGGGCAAGAAAGGTTTTAATGTCGTGAGTACTGACACCATATTCAAATAAAAATTCATCAACATTGTCCTTCAGCCACTGTGAAACCAGGGTGGGAATGTCTCTTGAAAAAATGACTTGAAAACCGCTGTCGGTGAATTCCCAGCCCATCACATCTTCCGCATCCGGCATCATCACCGATTGAGTGGCGAATATCCGCGGAAGAAGCGGCTGTTTGACGTCGTTTCGGTTCGCCTTTTCTCCTCCCATTAGTACTGCGGCAATCCCGTCCGCAAACAGGGAAGTTCCGATTAAGTTGCTTTTTGACTTGTCGTTCGGCTGAAACGTTAAGCTGCAGAGTTCAGCCGCGATGACAAGCACGTATGCTTCAGGATACGCGCGGCAGTATTCGTACGCCCTGGACAGGCCGGCCGCTCCGCCCGCGCATCCTAAGCCCCAGATCGGTATCCGTTTTGTTTTCGCAGAAAACGGAAGCTGATTCATCACTTTCGCTTCAATGCTGGGTGTCGAAAGCCCGGTGCTGGAAATAAAAAAGATCGCATCCACTTTTTCATATGGAAAGGGATTTGTTAAACAATCCGGGTTTGTTAAACAATCAAGTGCCGCATCCGCACTGTGCTTGACGGTTTCTTCCGTATACAGCCGGTTTTTTTCTGAAAAACCCCGTGCCGTTTTATACCATTCAATCGGCCGGACAAACTGCCTTGATTCAATTTCGCCGTTTTGAAAGGCTTTTAACAGCCGATCAATATCCTTAAATGAATCGGCAAACATCCCTCTCGCAAAATCCGCCGCCGTTTCTTGCGAGACATGATACTTCGGAATGCTCGTTCCGACAGATAACACATATGCCATGCCCATCACCTCTTTACATAAAGGTTTCCGCTTTTTTCCTGAATGTATGCATAAGTTTGAATCGAGGATTTCACTGACATGCCATTTTAATAGGAAATTGGCCCTTTTGAATAAGAAACCGTTCGGCTATACTTGATCCATTCATAAAAAAGGTTGTGATTGGGATGCTGACACCTGTCATTCTTAAAGGGTCACTCGTTCAGTTAGAGCTGCTGACGATTGATCACTCTCAGGCACTTTGCGAAGCAGCTTCAGAAAATAGGACGACTTATGCTTACACCCATGTCCCTGACGGAATCGAAGAAACAAAGCGTTATATTGAGCGTGCGCTTTCCGATTATGAAAAAGGACTTGCATTGCCTTTTGCAGTACGGAGTCTTGAAACAGACCGAATCGTCGGAAGCACGCGGTTTATGGTTGCGGAAGTGTTTACGCGGCCGGCGGACGCAGCTCCGGAAGTGTGTGAGATTGGCAGCACATGGTATGCCTCTGCCGTGCAGCGGACTGGTGTCAATACGGAATGTAAACTTCTGATGCTGACTCATGCGTTTGACGTGTGGCAAGCTGTCAGGGTGACGCTGAAAACCGACGTTCGCAACCAGCGCTCACGGACTGCGATTTTGCGGATCGGAGCCCAATTTGAAGGGATCCGCCGCGCACACATTCCGGCTGTCGACGGCGGTCTCAGAGATACCGCCTACTACTCCATCCTTCGGGAGGAATGGCCTTATATCCGGCAAAACCTTTCTGGCCGGCTCAAAGCATATAACTGAAAAACCTGCCGATATACGGCAGGTTTTTTTACATATTCGGATCATATAGGTATAAATTGAGATCGATCCGTCCGTCTGACGTGACCGCTACCCCCTCAGCTTCAAGAGACAGCTTCTGTACAGAAAACATCTCTTCGTCTCTCAATCCGATTTCGCCCTTTGCATTGATGACCCTGTGCCAAGGAAGACGATGCTTTTTACTCATGGAGTGAAGAATCCTCACAACCTGCCTCGCTCCCCGCGGACTTCCCGCAAGACCGGCAATTTGACCATACGTCATCACTTTTCCTTCAGGTATCTGTTTGATAATGGCTACCGCCCGTTCCGTAAATGTCATGCAACTCCCCATTTCGCAAGAGCAGATGATTTTTGAGAAAATCAGCCACTTCCTGATCTTATATTTATAGATGATAATTGCTTCATCATCATACTTATTTCATCTCTGCGTTTAAATAGATTATCTGTTTGTTCACAAAAAATTAACAAAGATAAGCATGTACTTATTTAACATAATATGTAATAATACAATTGTATTAAAAAAGAAAAGGAGTGTTTACAATGAAAATGAAGAAAGCTTTAGCCGGCTCAGCCCTATCACTCGCTTTACTCTGTTCTGCCGCCCCTGCTTTTGCCGCAGGTCCTGCTGATACACCTTCTGCAGAAAGTAAAACGAAGGAAGTATCTGCTTTGGCGACGTTCATACTTAATGGTTCCGGACCTGATTATCCTACTTCAATTTACCGGAATGGAATCACCTATTATTTAGACAACATCACCTTCCATGGTGCTGATGGCACTTGGACAGCCGTTTACAAAAGCTGATTTTTCATGACGCGGAATGTTTGTTCTAAGCAACAACTAAAAATAATCCGTATGTTACCGTGCCGATAAGAGAATAAATGATTGCTAACATGTACCTAAGAAGTGTCAAAATTGAAAATTGTGACAGATTCTGAATTATCTCTTGCTCTACTTGTATCGGAATCTCCTGCTTTTGCAACTTCTGGAGGATATGAACAATTGGTATCTAAAAGAAGTTTCTTTCTGGAACGGAATCTGGTATGGGAATGATGAGCACTGTTACTAATATGTTGGGGGCTTTGCCCCTTTTTCTAGTTTCACTGCCTTTTATAATTGATCCTACATATAGCACCTAGTTGCGTAATTTCATTTCACCCGATGATCATTATCAGTTGTACTGTTTTCTGCTTTTAGACGCAAAAACACATAATCTAAAATTCTCTCCTGCCATAGGTTTTTTGATCGGATCCTGCAGCACTTTAGTGAATCACATGTCTATCCAAAAGCCGAGCCTCAACTCTTTACGAAGAATCAATCCAGATCCTTCAGAACATTTCTATGGACGCTTGAGTTCCCCAGCTCATGTTAAGGTAACTCTATTCTTGATATATGCTGACGTAAACAAAAGGCCATGGAATGTTTTTCCTCCCCTCTTTAGTTATCAAACCTTCTTTTGGACGAGGGGCGCAGGACATCCCCGATCAGAAAAACACCTAAAATGAATAAAATTAAATGTAAGGGCAATAATTTTTCGTGAGCAAGTACACATAAAACCTCTTACTTGCTCTTTTATTTTTGATAAAACACAATCCAGGGTGATAACATGAGATTTGCTTGGGAAGAATTAATTATAATTGCATTCGGAATGATTTTACTGAGAATTTCAGGGAGAAAATCCATTGCACAAATGACCATTGCACAGACAATGGTCATGATTTCAATCGGTACGATTATCGTTCACCCCATTTTAGAAACCAGTTTATTGAAAACATTAATCGCTGCGTCTATCCTTTTTAGCGCTTTGATTTTAATGGAGTGGTTTCAAGTAAAAGTAAACTGGATTGAATCTTTTTTAACCGGAAAATCTAAATTCGTTATAGAAGACGGCCAACTCAATATAGAAAACTTAAAGAAGCTGAGGCTGACAGCAGATCAACTCGAAATGCGTTTAAGGCTTCTTGGCATTTCAAATATAAACACAATTAAATATGCCACTTTTAGAAGCTAATGGACAATTAGGCTACGAATTAAAAGATGATTGTAAGCCTTTAACCATCAAGATCTTAAAAAAGTGATCGATCCAAAATGTCTTAACAAAGAGCCTCAGCCTCAAAAAGATGATCAAGCCAATCTATTCGAGGAAATCAAAAAACACCAGACTCAGCACAAGCCAAAAAATCTTGAATAATTCGCTGATTAGTAAAGCCTTTTGTTATTCGCCGAATCAGACCGTTAACCGCCGATCAAAACCGGTTTACAAGAAACAAAAAAAGCATCTGAAGCAGATGCCTTTTTCAATCGATATTGCGACGATGAAAAGAGTCGGTAATCCCCGTATTTTCCGACGAGGTCCTTGTATGCGCCTGAATATGCTTTTCAGCCGCCTATCCCCACCGCCGGCCTTAGCCATAATGTCAATCAGTGAGTTTTTATAAAATCATTGATTATTTGATCGGTCGTTAATATTGTGGCGAATTCGTCATGCAATGTAGCCAGAGATATATTGTGAATAGTCTCTGCATCATAATATGTATCATTTTGGTCTCTCATTCCAAAGGCTGCTGTTGCATCTGAAATCAGGTATGTATCAAATCCTAAATTACCGCTCATCCTTGTGGTTGTTGAAACACAGTGCGGCGTAGTCAAGCCAGTGATTACGACAGTTGTTATATCATTTGCTTTTAAAAGCTCTTCTAGATTAGTCCCAATAAAGCTGCTGTTTACTTTCTTGGTTATAATGACTTCTTTATCCATAGGTTTAACGATTTCCTTTATAGCAACCCCCTCATTTTTTGGATAAAATAAAGAACCAGGTTTATCAGAAGTATGTTGTATGTATATGACTGTCCATCCTTTTTCTCTCCATAATTTCAGTATTTTGCTGATATTTTCTTCCGCCTTTACGTTATTTCGTTCTCCCCACTTTTTATTATCAAAGGCTTTTTGTACATCCACAATGATTAAAGCTTTTTTCTTTTCTGCCATCAGATAACTTCCTATATTGAAAATTCGTATTTATAACATTTTAAATAAAGATTTTACTTTTGTACAATTGTTTCAGTGTTAAATTTCATATCGCACCTTCCCCGTTGGAAAAGCATTGAAATATCTAAAGCTAGCACTCACTCAAAAGCTGCAGATCACCAGAGGCCAGCAATATTCAACTCTTTTTCTCTATATACTTATCAATATCCTGAAATAAGCCGCAACAGTGAATGAAAAGATTGCCCCTAACTACATTCACGCTCGCAAAATATTAACAAAAAAACCCTTGGTTATTTTTGTATTGTATGTAATAATACAAATGTATTAAAAAACAAAGGAGTGTTCAAAATGAAATTAAAAAAAGTTTTAACTGGTTCTGCCTTGTCTCTCGCTTTACTCGTTTCCGCTGCCCCTGCTTTTGCATCTAGCCCTGGTAATACAAATAGCGACTCAACTCAAACAAAAATTTCGACACAAGCGACCAAAGATTCTTTTACAATGGATTACCTTCATAGATGGGATATCCCAAATACAACTGTTAAGAATGGTGTTACATATTACCTTAAGAAAGTAGAGATAATCGAAGGGTTCTATCGCGCAACTTTTGAAGGATGGATTAATTAAAAGAAGGGGCTTTCCCTTCTTTTCACTCTCATTTGTAAGGATCCGTGCACAAGATACTCGTTCACGTACATATAGTTCGGGACGGTTTTTCGGCAAAAAAGGCGGATGCCTCATCACTCAATTTATTTCTTTTCAAACAATGAAACTAATAAAAAAAGAGAATGCCTCGCAAAAAGTTCAGCAACTTTCGGAAGCATCCTCGATCTGGATAAAATAAGATGTTATTTTAAAGAAAACGGATCACTAACCCTCTTGAACCCTTGTTACATCAAGGGTTTTTTTCGTTTTAGGAATCATATTATAAATAATATTCAAAAGGACGGCGGTAAAGCTTCCGGCGACGATTCCGTTTGTGGTCAGCAGATTTAAGTAAGACGGCAGGTGCTTAAACATATCGGGAACGACGGTTACACCGAGTCCCAATCCGACCGAACACGCGACGATCAGAAGGTTTTCCTGCTTTTTAAAGTCAATTTGACTGAGCATTTTAATGCCGTAGGAAATGACCATGCCGAACATGGCCACCATCGCGCCTCCCAGTACCGAAGACGGGATGATGGTCGTGAAGGCTGCGATTTTCGGAAAAAGGCCGAAGAGCATTAAAAGTGCGCCCGTGACACCGATAACCGCGTTTTTCTTAATTCCTGTCAGCTGCACGAGGCCAACGTTTTGGGAATAGGCCGTATACGGAAAAGCATTGAAAATGCCGCTGATGAATACCGCCAGGCCTTCCGCGCGGTAGCCTTTTGCTAAATCACGTTCAGACAGGCGCCGGTTTGTCAGGTCACCGAGAGCGAAATAGACGCCTGTTGACTCAACAAGGCTGACAATGGCAACGATGGACATCGTGATAATCGGTGCCGCATGAAATGTCGGCGTCCCGAAGTAAAACGGTTTAATCATTTGAATGGCATCAGCATTCGCCACATTGTCAAATTGCACTTTTCCCATAAAATATGCGATGGCCGTCCCGATGACAATGCCGATTAAAATCGAAATGGATTTCAAAAATCCTTTTGTAAACCGATAAAGCAGCACGATGATGACGAGCACCGTAAATCCGAGGGCAAGGTTAGCCGGATCACCGAAATCCTCGCTGCCTTCCCCGCCGGCAATATGATTCATCGCGACCGGCATTAAGGTCATCCCGATAATCGTTACGACAGATCCGGTTACGACAGGCGGGAAAAACGATACGAGCTTGCCAAAGAAAAACGACAGCAGAATGACAAGCAGACCCGATGCCAAAATGCTTCCGTAAATGGATGAAATTCCGTATTCCTTACCGATCGAAATAATCGGGGCTACCGCGGTGAACGTACAGCCGAGCACAACAGGCAAGCCGATGCCGAAAAATTTATTCCTCCATACTTGAAGCAGCGTAGCCGCCCCGCACATAAAAATGTCAATTGATACGAGATATGTCAGCTGTTCTGCGTTCAGTCCCAATGCCGCTCCTACAATTAAAGGAACAACGACGGCGCCGGCATACATGGCAAGCACGTGCTGGATACCGAGGGAAAGTGTTTTGGCATAGCCGTTTTTCATGAACGGACCTCCTGTACAAATGTCACTTTTCCATCTTCAAGCGATTGAATTCTCGCCAGTGATTCGACCCGGCATCCTTTTTTCACCAGCTCATCTCTTCCCGGCTGAAATGACTTTTCAATGACGATTCCGATCCCGCAAACCGCTGCGCCTGCTTGTTTTACGATGGATAAAAGTCCTTCTGCCGCCTGTCCGTTCGCTAAAAAGTCGTCAATGATTAACACGCGGTCATCCTTCGACAGATGATTTCCGGAGATTGCAATCTGACTTTCTGTTTTTTTCGTGAAAGAATAGACGGATGCCGTCAGCAGATCATCCGTTAATGTGAGAGACTTCCTTTTTCTCGCAAAGATGACGGGAACGCCGAGTTCAAGGCCGGCCATCACCGCAGGGGCAATGCCCGAAGATTCAATTGTGACGATTTTGGTTATCTCGTCTTTTTCAAAACGGCGCGCAAATTCCCGGCCGATCTGCTGCATGAGAACCGGATCAATTTGATGGTTTAAAAAAGAATCCACTTTCAGCACTTGATCAGAAAGAACAATTCCGTCTTCTGCTATTTTTCGTTTTAATGCTTCCACAATGATTACCCCCGCTTATAAAAAATAAAAAAAGCATTGCCCGCTCTCCAAAAAAAGAGCAAGCAATGCCGAATGATCTACACGCAACGGCCGAATAAAGCCGTTCCATTGCTCACTCATAGTCGGACATTTACGGTGACCGGTAGAAACTTGCGTGCCATATCCACGCGATTATATGAGTGTTCGTATGATATTAATCAAATTATAACAAGATACACTTCTTTTGCATAGTGAAATTTGAATATTTCCGAACTTTTACAAAGAATTGGTTTTCGATTATTCGTGTTTTTAGAATTTTTAGAAAAACACCCGGTGTATACCGGGCGTTTCGTTTATAAATATAAATTTGAATATTTGCCGACGAGATACTCAATGAGATATTGAACGTTCAGCTCTTCTCCCGTTGCATCTTTTATGATGTCAAGCGGCATTTTGCGTCTTCCGTGCTGATGAACCTTTTCTGTCAGCCATTGTTTGATCGGCTCAAAATCGCCCCGTTCTATTAATTGGTCAAATTCAGGCAGATCGTCAAGCATGGTATGCTTCAGCTGTGCCGCATACATATATCCGAGCGCATAGGAAGGGAAATAGCCGAAATCGCCGCCCGCCCAATGTACGTCCTGCAAAATGCCTTTTGCGTCAGATGGCGGCGTAATGCCTAAATAATCATGATATTTTTGATTCCACAATGCAGGCAGTTCTTCCACTGTCACTTCATTGCTGAAAATCGCTTTTTCAATTTCATAACGGATAATAATATGAAGCGGATATGTCAGCTCATCGGCTTCAATTCGGATAAATGTCGGTTTCGCCTCATTTACGGCGCGTACAAAGTCCTCTCTTTTCACATCTTGAAATTGATCAGGCGAAGCCTCAACCATTTTTTCATAATAGGCGGTCCAGAAATGTTGATTTCTGGCGATAAAGTTTTCATAAAATAACGATTGGGATTCATGAATTCCCATGGATGCACCGTCAGATAAGTTCGTTCCGCTCAACGCTTCGTCAATATTCTGCTCGTAGATCGCATGCCCGCATTCATGAATCGTTCCGAAAATCGCCGTGCGGAAATCGTTTTCGTCATATCTGGTCGTTACCCGCACATCGCCCCGGTTGATTGTCGTCGCAAACGGATGCACCGTCTCGTCCAGGCGGCCGCCGTCAAAATCATACCCGAACTCTTTTAAGAAATACAAGGAGAGGGCTCTTTGTTGTTCTTTCGAAAACGTTTTCGTTATAAAGGAAGTGTCCGGTTTATTGCCGGATTCCGTCACTTTTTTGATAAGCGGAATAATCGCTTCCTTCAATTCAGAAAACAGCTGATCCAGCACCTTTACCGTAACACCCGGTTCGAAAATATCGAGCAATGCGTTGTATGGATGATCTTCATAGCCCCAATACGAAATAAACCGCTTATTAAAATCAATCAGCTTCTCAAGGTACGGAGCAAACATAGAAAAATCAGAGGCAGCCTTTGCATCCTCCCAAGCCGTTTCAGCTTTCGATGTTAAAATGACATATTCTTTATACTCATCTTCAGGAATTTTTTTATTATGATCATAATCTTTTTTCGCAAGTTCCGCCGCTTTCACTGTATCTTCAGAGAGCTCTTCTGCATGCGCGAGAAGGATGTCGATCAGCTCTTTCATCCGGTCGGATGTCTGGATTTGAAAAACGTCAGCCGACAGCTGTCCGATGCTTTCCGCCCGGTCATCAGAGCCTTTTTTTGGGGCTCCCGTTCTTAAGTCCCAATGCATAAGTGCAATGGCTTCGACATAGTGGGATACTCTTTTTAACAGATCAAAAAACTCTTTTTCATATGTATGTAAATCCATATCCGTTCCCCTCCCTTTTCACTATCAATTACAGGCTAATGGAACGCCGTGATAAAGTCAACTTCCCGGATTTAAAAAAGCCGCAGGATAAGAATCCTGCAGCTTTTGTTTTTATACGATTTTCGGTGTAACAGGCAAGATCTTTTTGACTTCGGCCAAGACCCGTTCACTTTCTCCGCCCGCATAAATGGATATGGTTCCGCTGTCCTGATTAGAACGGATGAGGCGGCCGATTCCCTGCCGGACTCTCAAGAGCATGTACGGCAGATCAACTTCCTCAAACGGATCTTTTTTCGCTCCGTTCCGCTTTGCGGTAAACACGGGATCATGAGGCGGATACGGCAACGCCCAAATGGTCACATTCCGGAGCGAGTCACCGGGAATGTCAAGACCTTCCCATAAGTGGACGGAACAAAGCACGGATTCTTCATCCCGCTGGAATTTTTCGACCAGACTGGAGATCTCTTCGTCACCTTCGTAGTATATCGGATACGGCAGCTCCCACGCGGCAGCCTGTTCTTTAAATTCCTTCATGTCTTCAAAGGAAGGGAAAAGAACGAGGGTGCGTCCTTCATTCTTCTTAATGGTTTCAATCGTTTCGGCTGTTTTCTGCTCAGACGTCATGTCACCGTGAAGCGCAACAGACATTTGCTCCTCATAATCGTACGGAGATTCAACGGTGAATGATAAAGGATCATGGATTCCGAGGCTGTCAGCGATATAATCAAATGAACCGCCCTCAGAAAGAGTGGCCGATGAGAAGATATAAGGAATCTTTTTAGAAAAGACCTTTTCTCCCAAAACTTCGGCTACAGTTCTCGGCATAACGACAAACGTTGAGTCTGTATCCCGCGTTTCAAGCCAGCTGATGGCATCCTTTTGATACAGCGACAGCGAATATGCCATTTGTTCGACGTATTCTTCTACGACTGACAGCTCGTACTTATCGATCGTATACATTTCCGATTCAAATACGAGCGCCTCGCCGATTTTATCGAGCAGACGGCACAGTTCGTCAGCCGCACGCTTAACACGCTGATCGTTTTGGATGTCCAATCGGTGAGAGCCGGCGATTTCCTTCGATTCCTCTGACAGCACATAGAAAAACTCATCGTTTGCGGCAAGGGCATCTTCAATCAGTTCGGCGAATTCCTCTCTGATATCATTTTGAAGCAGACGCTCTAAAAACAGCTCAAGCGTCGACTGCTTCACACGATACGTTAACGCTTTTTGCGCGGCGAATTCCAGCAGATGTCCTTCATCAAACACGACGGCGCTGTGGTCCGGCAAAAGCGGCAGCTGTCCTTCCCTTTTGCGTGATTCTTCCGTCCATACATGCTCCATGTAGAAATCATGGGAGCAAACAATCAGATCTGTTGATTTTCTGTAATGATCTCTCGAAAGTGTTAAACCGCATCTATGTCTCATATCACAAGTTAAACAATCTTGGAAGGAATCATAGCTGACGCCTGCCCACTCTTCATTTGTCAAATCAGCGTACTGTTTGCGGTCGCCGTACGGATAAAAGCGCTGCATCGCTTGTGATTCGTGTACGAATGAAGGCAGCGACTCATAAAGATCCAGCCACTTTTCATCATCAGAACGCTGCATCGTTTTCTCAAGCTTTTTCAGACACAGATACTGCTCATGGGATTTGGACAGCCGTGTATCAATCTGCAGATCCAAATGTTCTGTCAGCTTGGAAATGTCGCCTTCTTTTTTGACAAGCTGTTCAATTAACGTTTCATCGGCGCATGCGATAATGGCCGGTTTACCCGTATATCTGGCATAGCTGATGGCAAACAGCAGATACACCAGCGTTTTCCCCGTACCGACTCCTGCCTCAGCGAACATGACCTTTTTCTCTTTAAATGCCCGTTCAAGCTGAAACGCCATAAATACCTGCTCATCCCGAAGGTCAAAGCCTTTCTCGGGAAGGATATCGTAAAACACGTCACCAATCCAATTGTTCAATTCTTCGTAAAAATTCTTTTCTTTTGTTAAAGCAAAAGGCAAACGTGATGTTGTCACCCAACTCCAACCCCTAACTATTCGGCATTCAGACCATCTATAATATCATTTAACCCTTTTCAATACAACAAAAAAACTTGGCCTCGCCAAGTTTTTGCCATTATCATTTCCGGTTAATGATATGTGTACATAGGAACGGATGGTCTGTTGAATGTGTATGTTTTACCGCATTTTCAAGTTCTTCCTGTGCGTGTGTCATTTCGGAAGGACCGAACTCCACTCCGGCTTCCTCCAGCCGGAAAGCAGTTGCGTCTAACGCCTTTTGTATTTTACTGAAGTGCTCGCTGTTCAGCATAAAATAGATCACCTCTCAAATAGAAATAATCATCATTCTATGCCGATGCTTCACTTTCTATACATGCCATTCTGAATGATCCGCACCTGACCTGCACAAACTACAACAGATATTCGATCGAATATCCATCTGCACAAAATTATTCTATCCGGGAGTGATGGTTACATGAGTTATAAAGATCGATTAGATCAGCATTCTGAATTGTTTCATCACAATTGGACGCGGCCGAAACGCTCTAAATCGCAAGTGAACGGCCACACCGAAATGTCCCAGACCAACATTATTTTACGGAGCAACGCAAAAGCGCACCGCTGGTAATGGCAGAATAAAACGTAAAGATGCCGGAGAAGACGCTGTTTCAGGCGTCTTCTCTTTGTTGCGGCTTTTTCCGCTGCGGCCGCACTTTAGCCCAGTACTGATAATAATCCGTTTTGATAAAACCGTTAAAGAGCTTCCGTTTTTTGGTTGCTTTTCTTCCGTAGACCTCTTCAAATTGTTCATTTGACGTTAACATGTAGACAGACCATGTATCAAGAGATTCAAATGCCCGGCCCATTTCTTTATACATCTGCTCGACTTCCCTTTTTTCGCCGAGCCGTTCGCCGTACGGAGGGTTTCCGACGATTACGCCGTATTCGAGCTTCGTCGTAAAATCCTGCACCCGCATTTGCTTGCATTCGATCAAGTCACCAAGTCCCGCTTCTTCTGCGTTTTCTTTGGCGATGTTTACCATCCGGTGATCTACGTCACTGGCAAAGATCTGCAGCGGCTGATCATAGTTCGCCTTTTCTTCCACTTCAAGACGCGCCTTGTCCCACAGTTCTTTTCCGATCCATTCCCAGTCTTCTGAAACAAAATCACGGTTAAAACCGGGAGCAATGTTTTGCCCGATTAAAGCGGCTTCGATGGCGATCGTGCCGGAACCGCAGAACGGATCAACGAACGGACGGTCAGGCGTCCAGTTGGTTAACTGAATTAACGCGGCAGCGAGCGTCTCTTTAATCGGAGCTCCTCCCTGATCAACCCTGTATCCTCTTTTGTGAAGGCCTGTTCCTGATGAATCCAGTGTAAGTACGGCTTTATCTTTTAAAAGGGAAATCTCCACCTTATACTCGGGGCCCGTTTCTTCAATCCATTCATTTTGTTTTCCTGATTGCAGTTTCAGCTTTTCCGCTATCGCCTTTTTGACGATCCGCTGGCAGTCAGGCACACTGGCAAGCACTGATTTCACGGACTTTCCGATAACGGGGAACTTTGCGTTTTCCGGAATGTACGCGCGCCAGTCAATCGCTTTTGTTTTTTCAAACAGCTCATCAAACGTTTTCGCCTGAAACTCGGCGACCTGTACTTTGATGCGGTCAGCCGTCCGCAGCCATAAGTTAGCGCGGCAGATCGCAAGCGCATCTCCTTCAAAAATGACTTTTCCGTTGTCTACTTTGCATTCATAACCTAAATCACGCACTTCTTTGGCGACGATCGCTTCAATTCCCATCGGCGCTGTCGCTATTAGTGTGTACTTCTTCATCGTATCACCCTGTCTCTTTTAAGCTTTCGTTTCATTCAAGATAAAAGCTCCCCTTTTAAGGAGAGCTCTAATTTGTCATATCAATAATGTTTAACGCTCTGTAAGCCATGTTTTGTTCCGTCGTACTGCAATCGGCTCATCACCTCGTACTCAGGCGGCAATCATCTATCTACAGAAAGCATTCTGTCCTTCTATCTGTTCAATTCCTTCAAGAAGGTTCCCCTACCAAAATTTGGGTTTCTCGCTCGAGGGGTTTACCGCGTTCCACTCTCACCATTTCTGATGAGACTTCGTCACTGTGGCACTTTCAAGGATACTCAGCCATATCCGGAGACGTAGGCTTTTTTCCTGCCGTCAGCCTATCAAGGCTGCCCTAGCTTATTTCTTCGCTAGGCACGAACACTACGGGCATCTCAGCACCGTGCGAGCATGGACTTTCCTCTACAGATTCAAAGATCTGCAGCGATTACCCGAACGTTAAGAACACTTGTTCATTATAAAGCAACTTGTCTCATTTGACAAGTGCATCTGCCCTATTCGTCATAAAGTTTGCTTCCGAATACATGTTTCTCAAGGTTGGACAGCCTTTTCAGAATGTCAAAGTTGGTCGTATTGGACTGCACCGGCTGTTTTTTGCTTGCTTCTTCAAGCTGTTTTTTCAGCTGCAGATTTTCTTGCTGCAGTTCTTCAATTTCTTGATGAAAGGTTTCATAATCCTTAATAATCATATCTAAAAATTTGTCAACGTCTTCTTGTCTGTAACCTCTAACGCCTGTTTTAAATTCTTTTTCCAAAATGTCTTTCGCAGAAAGCTTTACTTTATCAGCAAGCATCTTTTTCACCTCATATCGTGAATCATCATGTTATATTTTATTCAGAAACACGTCCCGTTGTCAAATATTCTCTGACGTGTTATGTAAAGAAATCTTCTTCTTCAACGGCGGCACGGAGATCATCCATCGTGATCGAATAAATCGGATATCCGTCTGTTTCACGGCGTTTTTCTGCCTGCTGCAGCATATATTTCGGCGATCCTTCCATTTCAGGATCATATAAAAGCAAAAGCGCATCTGACTTTTCAATAAAGAACGCGTTTTTCTGCCGGAATTGGAGCGGACTTTCGTACGGCCGATGCGTCAGGCTCTCCTCATAATCTGCCTGAGCAAGCACCGCTTCATACATTTCTTTATTCGGTTCCTTCCACTTTTCTTCTTGGCCGTAGAAAGGCGTGATAACGGCAACCTTTAATTCCGGATACTCTTCTCTGAGATCGTATGCCGTTTCAGCCGCCCAAAGCTCAGTCCCCAGCTGTCCGGATATGAGAATCCATTCCAAGCCTTCGTCAATAAAGCTTCTGAGTCTGGTTTCTATCGCCTTTTTTATATAAACAAGCGCCCGGTCATCCTGTTTAAAAATTCCGAGTTCAAACGGCTTGTATCCTGTTACGGCTAATACTTTCAATTGATCACCTGCTTAAAAAATGGGGCTCCCCATCGGGCCCCATTTTGATTTGCTGATATCCTAACCGATCTTGCTTAAGCGTTCAATACTAATGATCGCAGCAAGGGCTTCCGCACTGAAAATGCTGGTGAGTTGTCGGGTCAACATTTGAAAAAGTGTGCGGATAGTAATGAACGTGCTCAAAGTTGTGGTGATTTACGTTAGTTGTATGTTGCGGATGAATATGCGGCACAACCGTGTTAGAAAAACAATGGTGTTCACAGCAATGAGTCGGATGGACAATCGGCGGCATCACGTTTGGTCTGCAACAATGATGATGAAACATGCTAAATCCCCTCTCCATTAACTTTTATTACACTGTTAGGTTATGAAGAAAAGAGGGTGCATGTTCTAATTCAATCACCCAATTTAAAAGTGCGTCAGCAAGCTGTCTTTAAAATTCGAAAATACAAACGCAATCAAAAAAACCACGACAAAGAACAAGTAAAAAACACCTTTATACATACCAACTCTCCCCTATAAATAACTAACGCTATTTTACAAGATGCGGCACCATTCTACAACAAAATCGATGCGGATTCAGAAAAAAATATTTTTGGCGAAACAGCTCGGCTTTTGCGCTTTCCCGGGCAATATTTCAAGAAGAATATTTCCTCTTAAGCCGGGCAATTCTCACATGGAGCTTCTCGGCTTCTTTTTCCGATATTTCCCCGTCTTCTGCCGCCTGCTGCGCGGCCTGCAGAGCTTTTTTGTAATCTTTTGCGTGATGCTCAAAATAGATCGCCAGCTCTACCGCTGATTGGTGTCTGCATATGTGAAGAGCAGAACCCGTCAGTTTCTCCCAAAGGGGCACGGCGTCTTGCCTGCGGTTTTGTTTTTTATAAAGCATTGCTAAGTCAAAAAGGGCCCGATCTGAATCTTCAAAGGCTTTGCCTTGCAGCGCTTCCAGCTGTGATACGGCCCGATCGGTTTCTTTATGAGCGATAAACCATTTCGCCATGGCGTATGCTTCCTGACGTTCTGACGTCTGATCAGAAGATGCAAAGATCTTTTTTGACATATGGATGTAAAGAGCGATGAGGGAAAGCACATCTTGTTCATTATGCGAGAGCACTCCCTTTAAAAGAGCCGGATCCTCCGCCTTTAAAAATTGAAAATACAGCATCGGCGCCAAATAACCAGGGGTGTCTTCGTCCCTTTTAAAAGCAAGCTCTTCATTTTCAACCGCCGAAAGCGATACACGCTCTAATTTATGTTTCCAAAGCCGTCTCGCCCCGTGCAGAAGATCAAAGTGACCGAAGTCAGGAAGTTTCGGAAGCCTGTCCCGGAGCAATGTATGCCTAGTTTTTACCTGCGGCCAGTCAAAGGCTTTTCCGTTATACGTAACAAGAGACGTAATGTCAACCTCACTTAAAAAGCTTTTGTAAAGAGCCGTCTCGTTTCCCGGTTTAGGAAGCAGATGCTGTTTAACCGCGACACGGTCTTCATACACTCTTGCATGACCGAGCAAAAAGATCATATTGCCGGCCCCGCCGCCGAGGCCGGTCGTTTCAGTATCAAAGAAGAACAGCTGGCTTTTTTCGTATCCTTCTGCTGATAAAGTATGTGTCAATCCGCCTTTATTCCATAATGCCATGACGTCATCAAGTTCACTGAAGCTGTACCGTCCGTGGCGGTGCGAAAGCGGATAGACGGTTTCGCGGATAAGACAGTATTCATCCTCAAAAAAGAAAGGCTTCACTCCGAATGCCTCCCATTCTTCTCTAAATGGGACTTGAATATCCGGGACCGAAAGTTGTGAAGATGCCGGCTTTTTTTCAGCTTCCGGCACATTCAGGTGGTTTTTCATCCGCTTTAATTTATTTTTCAAGGACATCTTTCGTCCCCCTTTTCTTTTACACGTAATTCAAGAGCCGGAGTATCGCTTTCTTTGCATCTATTCCTTCTATTTCGGAGCCGATGCAGGAAGGACATCCGTCTTGACATGGACATTGTCTGATCAGGCGCTCAGCCCCTTCATTGATTTCATCAAATCGCTTATATACTTCATCGGCAAGTCCGATTCCGCCCGGATAATGATCATACAGAAAGATTGTCGGAAGTCCGGTATGTGCGGCTTTGATTTGCGGCACGACATGCACGTCATTTCGGTCGCACATGACGTATACAGGCACGATATGCTGCAGGACGTGGGCAATGCCTAAAAGCAGCTGTTCAAGCGTTTTTTCGCCGATCTCCGAATCCGTCTCTTTCAATTCAAGCCAGGCAGCACTGGTATGCAGTTCTTCTTCTGGAAGATGAATCGGCCCTGATCCTATATTTTCAAATGTCGTCATTTTAATTTTTTTAAATATTGTCGGAAGTGCGTTCACGGTTACATCGCCGAAATGTAAGGCCGTTTTCTTTCTGCTGTCCGTTCTGTCAATGTCCAGCACTTTCAGCTGCACCGCTAAATTGGCATCTGTATAATATTCGACATCGACCTTTCGCACGTACGCTTTTTTATGATCCCAATCAAGCTTTTCAACCTGATACTGCACCCCTTCATGAAGATAAATCGCTTCATCATGAAGAAGCGTCATCGCGCTGAAGCGGTCCATTTCTCCGATGATTTTTACATCAGCCGTCTCTGACCGGTCAACGATGACCACGTTTTCCTGTGACGCCGAACGGAGACTGATGTTGGAGGCGGGAAAAGATTCGCTCGCCCAGTGATAGCGTTCGCGGTTTTCGTGAAGCACCCCTTCTTCTTCTAAATACTCGAGAATATCTCTTGCATCATTTTCTCCGAATGTTTCATCGGCTCTGAAAGGCAGCTCATACGCGGCGCATTTCAGGTGATCGACCAGTATAATGAGATTATCGGGATTAATCCTTGCAGATTCAGGCGAGCGTTTAAAGAAATAATCAGGATGGCGCACAATATATTGGTCAATCGGATCAGGGTTCGCCACCATCACGATAAGCGCCTCTCCCTGCCGCCGCCCGGCCCGGCCCGCCTGCTGCCATGCGCTCGCGACACTGCCCGGGTACCCCGTCATCACGCAGACCTGAAGCTGGCCGATATCAACGCCGAGCTCCAGCGCGTTTGTGCTGACAACGCCGAGAATGCTGCCGTCTCTTAACCCCCGCTCTATTTCTCTTCTTTCTTTCGGAAGATATCCGCCGCGATAGCCTCTGACAGACTTCGCGCCGATTTCTTTTTTTACGATCTCCTGAATGTGGCTTAAAATAATTTCAACCCGGACACGGCTTCTGGCAAAAACAATCGTCTGGATCTTATTTTTTAAAAAAGTTTTGGCAAGTTCGTTCACTTCCACGGTGGCGCTTTTTCGAATATGCAGCGGTTTATTTACAATCGGAGGATTGTAAAAAGCAAAGTGCTTTCTTCCGGCCGGGGCGCCGTTATCGTCAATCAGGCGCACTGATTTTCCCGTCAGCTGCTCCGCCAATTCCCTCGGATTGGCGATTGTGGCGGATGTACAGATAAATGACGGCGTGCTTCCGTAAAAAGCGCAGATTCTCATTAAACGGCGGATGACGTTCGCCACATGGCTGCCGAATACGCCGCGGTACGTATGTAATTCATCAATGACAATATATTTCAGGTTTTCAAACAGACTCACCCATTTTGTATGGTGGGGAAGAATGGCTGAATGAAGCATATCGGGATTTGTGATCACAATATGCCCGGCTTTTCTGACTTTCTGCCTGATGGCCGGAGACGTATCTCCGTCATAGGTGAAGCTTTTAATGTCCATGCCCGTCTCGTCTATGATTTCGTTCAGCTCGCTTTTTTGATCCTGTGCGAGCGCCTTTGTCGGAAATAAATAAAGCGCGCGGCTTGAGGCATCTTCCGCGATAGACTGAAGAACCGGAAGATTATAGCACAGTGTTTTTCCGGAGGCCGTCGGTGTGACAGCCACAATGCTTTCTCCGTTTTGAACCGTCTGAAAAGCGGAGTATTGATGTGTAAAGAGCCGCTCGATCCCCCTCTTTTCGAGAGCCGCCCGAATTTTCCGATCTACTTGCTCCGGCATCGGCATGGTTTTCGCCTCCCGCGGTTCCTCTTCATGCCAATGCACAATATTTTCATGATTTTTTAATTCCTGAATCAGTTCGCTCAGTGATTTTTTCTTCATCGTTCACACCTCTTTATGAGGTATAGTTTACCGAATATTTGTTTGCCTGGCTAGATGAAAATCCTGCACAAGAAAAAAAGCAGGGAATCAGCCCCTGCCTACTTCATTTTTATCGTAAAAAGCTCTGTTTGTCCTTTTTTCGCTTCATTTGCGCCTGCAAATTGCAAAGGTTCTGCGGCATCGCCATTCATAATCACCATAGGGATGACGGTGCTGCTTGCTTTTTCTTTTATTAAATCCAGCCGGCACGTTAAAAGCAGATCGCCTGTTTTCACTTTGTCTCCTTCTTTTACATGCGCTTCAAAGCCTTCACCGTTCATATTGACGGTATCCAAACCGACATGTATCAAAAGTTCCGCTCCGGAAAGGGTGCGGATGCCGACAGCATGTTTTGTATGGAACAGCTGAATCACTTCTCCCTCAACCGGTGAAACAATGTCTCCGTTTGCAGGCTCGACGGCGATCCCGTCCCCCATCATTTTTTGTGAAAATACGGGATCCGGCACTGAAGCCAAATCCATCACCGCTCCGTCAGCCGGAGAAAAGATCACTTCCTCGGCCGGCTTTTTCCGGCTGTCTCCCAATCCGAATAATTTTTTCAGCAATGTGTTGTGCTCCCCTTCCTAAATGTGAATCCGTTACCAGTTTATTCTCCACTATTTAACCATACTTTCTTTTTTCCTTCAATTCTTAACCATACGGCATAACATCGCATATTCTGTTTGTAAAAAGGCGGTGGTCATATGGATCAATCACAAAACGATAAACTTGATCCGCAAAGAAATGAGGACATCATCAGCCATGCGATGGACCAATTTTTTCACTCAGGTCCCTTCGCAGAATTGATGCAGGGTTTTCAGCACCTTGTCAATTCGGCTTTTACTGAAGCGCAAGTGACGATTGATGTCAGAGAAGAGCCGACGGGCCTCGCGGTTGATATCAGCGTTCCCGAGACATTCCGTGACGGTGATATGCTGGTGGAAACGAAGGGGTGCTACCTTCACGTTACAATCCGCTACGATCATAAACAGGCTCATTCATCCCATGTGTCTTCAAGCATGACAAGAACCGTTGTCCTCCCGTATAAGGTGAGTGAAGAAGATATGGAAACATCCTGGAATGAACAGACGCTTACCCTCTTTTTCCCTAAAAAATAAGCATGAATGATGGATATCATTCATGCTTTTTATTTGAAGATACTGGTGAAGCCTTTCACCAGCGATCCGACCTGATTTACGGCGCTTACCATCTGCCCCGTTGTATCTATCATTTTATTAAAGTCAAACTGTCCGTTCGTTTTTTTAAACTGGGAGAGTATGCCTGAGAATTGGGAAGACTGCTGCTGATTCGGTCTGGGAACGGGGTAAGGATTCACAAACCCCGGCTGCCCCCCGGGCATGCCTGCCTGAGGGGGAGCGGGAGCAAACGGCTGCTGCACATGACCGTATTCCTGATTCGGATAAAATTGCTGCGGGTACTGCCCTTGCTGATGATATGGCGGCGGCGGCTGCTGCAATGGCTGTATCTGCTGCGGATACGGCGGCTGTAATGGCTGTATCTGCTGCGGACTCGGCTGCTGTAATGGCTGTATCTGCTGCGGGTAGAAATATCCCGCCGGCTGCTGGTACATATTTTGATATGGCTGCGCTCTCCATTGCATATGACATTCCCCCTTGTCTCTCACTAAGTTTCTGCTATATATGTATGAATTCCGCCGTGGTTATGTGCTTTCGGTGATTCTGATTTTTGTCAAATGCTGTCGAAAGTCTTAATTTTTTAAAAACAGAAAAAAGTCGAATCGTTATGTTACCATAATCTCAACATACATGAGAGGGGATGCACCATTATGAACGTATCATACTTAAGAAAGCGTTTTGCTGAAGTGAAAAAATATGAAACAGATTGTGCAGATAAACTGATGGACTTTGCAAAATTCCTCTATATTCAAGGCCATCTCACCGCAACCGAATTTCGAAACAGTATGAAGGTTCTCGAAGCAAGTGGAGCAGAAAACCCGGCGTATGAATAACATACCCGACCCCTTTATATAAAAGAAGGCAGCCGTTTTCAGCTGCCTTCTTTTTCAATTTCATCCCTTAATATACGAAGCGTATATAAAACAGATTCAGTTAAATCCCTGTATCTTTTTTTATGAATATGATGAACATATGATTGGAGCATCAGCTCTCCGAAATTTTCTGTAACGGCCTGAATTTGTGCGTGATGAACGTATTTCGGACGGTTTTCCTGAATAAACGCAAGCGCTGCTTCTGTCCAAAGCGCGCAAAGCCGGTCTCTTTTTTCAACATCGGGTTTAATAATCTCAAAAAAATCATATGAACGGCCTGACTCTTTTCCATCCTGATACCTTTTTTCGGCTTCCAGAACCGCCTCTATCATTTGTTCTGTCAGCTCCAATAACGACTGTGTCTGCAAACGGACTCACCTCAGTACATATGGTACCAAAGTTTTTGCATAAAATCAGCTGATCCGGCAGGCTCTCGGCAAATCCTTTTTACGCCGGTCAGCCAAAAACAGGTCATCAATACAAACATGAAGCTCCCGCGCCTCTTCCTCAAGGCGGGAAAGTTTCTCCTGTCTGATTTCTTCAGCTTCCGCCTGACAGGATCTGACTGCTTGGGTAAGCGTCTTTTCAGCAGCAGAAATCCGGAATTCGATATCAGAAAGCAGACGGAGAATATCAGCCTTGCTCGTGTAAACAGACATTCATGTTCCTCCCTTTTATCACTTGCGTTTCTTTAGAATATAATTCTCGTTTTCATACCGCTCTCCTTTGCACATGACAAAACTAGAAGCAGTTCGGCAAACAAACAGAGATTATCCTAAAAGGCGTGCCTTTCGACAAAAAAGTGCCGCAAACTTTGTATGAACCGGCACGTTAATGCAAACGATACAGTTGAGGAGGTGCCGTATGAAAACGAGACCGAAAAATGCAGGTAAACAGCAAAAAACCGAAGCAAAAACGACTGATACGCTTGATAAAAAATTAGGCGGCCCAAACCGCCCTTCCACGTAACACATCAGCAGCCCGAAACCCCAGCGAACGGTTTCGGGCTTTTTCATTTCTTCAGCCACTCTTTAACCGCGAAGAGCGCATGGAGCTCCCGTCTTTTCTGGAAGTACCAGTCCGTCAGTTCAAGCTGTTTCGGCATTTTCTCCTGTAAGAAAGCCCCTTTTCTTAACCTTTTTTGAAACCAATCCGCCCTTTCGCCGTCTAATGGGTGGGCAACAATGGGATAGGTTGTCCTCAGCATCGGTGATGTTCTTTTTTTGATGCCGATCATTTTCTCCATATCAAAGCGTGATCCGGTATGAGGAACGGTATCAAGAAAACGGTAAAAAGAAGCGTGAAGATCAGGGCTGAACAGAAGGCGGGCCAGCTGTTTTCCGAGCGTAATTCTCTCTTCGGTTTTTGAAAACCGTTTGACGGAAATTCCGTATAATTGTCCGTCAAATGAAGGGAATATCACCGTATTAAAGTGAAACCAATCACTTAAATAAAAAGGAATCGTGCCAAAAACATTCTTTTTAAACGAAGGATTTTGTATAATAGGTGCTTGGATAGTGTTTTGTTCATTTATAATAAGAGCATACATGAGCCGTTCCGTATCTCCGTCACGCCAAAAGCGAAGCCACTCTTCCTGCATAAAAGCCGAGACGCGGAAATGAGGAAGATGACGGAAAAGAGGTTCGCCGATTTGTTTTGACCACTGGTAGACCAGAAGCTGAGGATAGGCATCAGAAAAAATCAGCCAATTCGCCCTTTCATACGAAAGGAAAAACCAGTTTTTCTGACTGCTGTCAAGGCCCTCCTGATAAAGGACGCCTCTTAAATCAGTCATCGACCAGCCCGCATTGCGGGACACAAAGGATGCCAAAAGCGGCCACTTGATCTCAGGATGGCGGTCATAATATGCTTTATAGGCATTCGTCCGGGAAATATTATCGGCATTTTTTATTTTCGTCTCTTTTTCGATCAGGCGAAGAATGGCGGTTACGGTCTGTCGTTTATGCACGTTCATTCACTTCCGTCACTATTAGTTTGATAAGGAGGATGGAAAAAGTGATTCGGTACCCGAATGGAAAAACTTTTCAGCCGAACAAAACGGTTTCATCCCAAAACAGCCAGAAACGGTCTCATTCATACAGTAATCGCGGCATGACCCTCGAAGACGACCTGAATGAAACGAATAAGTATTATCTGGCTAACCAAATTGCTGTCATTCACAAAAAGCCGACACCCGTCCAGATTGTAAACGTCCACTATCCGAAAAGAAGCGCCGCAGTCATTAAGGAAGCTTATTTTAAACAGTCTTCCACAACTGACTACAACGGCATTTATAAAGGGCGCTACATTGATTTTGAGGCAAAAGAAACAAAAAACAAAACGGCATTTCCCCTGCAGAATTTTCATGATCATCAGATTGAGCATATGAAGCAGGTGGTCAGACAAGACGGCATTTGTTTTGTTATTATATCCGCTTTCGGAAAGGTTTATTTCCTCGAAGCCGACAAGCTGTTTGTCTTTTGGGAGAGAAAGGAGAACAATGGCAGAAAATCAATTCGCAAAGACGAATTAGAAGATGCTTCCTTTCCGATTTCCCTTGGATACTCACCGAGAATTGATTATATTAGTATTATTGAACAGCTTTATTTTTCGCAGGAACAGTAGACTGAGCGAAAGGTTGATAAACGAAAGGTTGAGATGTTATGTCAGATCAATTTACGAGCCGTGAAGAACGCCGTAAGGCAAGGCAGACGAAAAGCACTAAGCCCTCTTCACCGAAAAAAGGCAAGAAACAGCGTAAAGGCGGTTTATTCAAAAAGATTGTACTGTCCTTGGTTATTCTGTTTGTCCTTGGCATAGTCGGCGGAGCGGCGGCATTTGCCGTTTTGGTTTCCGGCGCGCCGTCTTTGGACGAAGCCAAGCTGAAAACGCCTTACTCTTCAACGATTTACGATAAAAACGGCAAAGAAATCGCGGAAGTGGGCGGTGAAAAACGAACCTACGTCCCGATTAAGGATATACCCGATGTTGTGAAAGAAGCATTTATCGCAACTGAAGACGCCCGTTTTTATAAGCACCACGGTATAGACCCGATCCGGATCGGAGGCGCCTTGGTCGCCAACTTTACGGATGGATTCGGTTCAGAGGGAGGAAGCACAATCACCCAGCAGGTTGTGAAAAACTCGCTTTTGACCCATCAGAAAACGATTAAACGGAAAGCACAGGAAGTGTGGCTTTCACTGCAGCTGGAGCGCCATTATTCTAAAGATGAAATCTTAGAAATGTATTTAAACAGAATTTATTTCTCACCGCGTGCCTACGGCGTCGGTAAAGCGGCTGAAGAATTCTTCGGCGTAAAAGACTTGAGCAAGCTTACGGTTGAACAGGCGGCGACGCTTGCCGGAATGCCGCAAAGCCCGACCGGATATAACCCGGTTAAAAATCCGAAGGCTTCCGAAAAACGCCGAAACATTGTTCTCAGCTTAATGGAAAAACAAGGATTCATTTCAAATTCTGACTACCAAAAAGCAAAGAAAGTGTCCATGAAAGATGAAGGCGTCGTCAGCCAAAAGGAATACGATAAAAAGGACACAAATAAATACAGCGCTTTTGTCGAAGAAGTTATGAAAGAAATTGAGACAAAAGAAAAGAAAGACGTCGATATTTCAACTGACGGATTGAAAATTTACACGACTCTTGATACGAAAGCACAAGATTATCTTGATCAATTGATGAACGGAGATACAGCCGGCTTTTCGGAAGGCATGCAGGGCGGCGTCACTCTCCTTGATACGACAAACGGAGAAATCCGCGCTATCGGAGCAGGACGGAACAGAACTACCGGGGGATTCAATTATGCAACACAAGGTAAAACCCAGCCCGGTTCAACGATAAAACCAATTCTTGATTACGGGCCGGTCATTGAAAATAAAAAATGGTCGACGTATGAGCAGATTGATGATTCGGCTTATACGTACTCTGACGGCACACCGATTCATGATTGGGACAATAAATACAGAGGTCAGATATCTATGCGAGAGGCCCTCGCAGACTCACGTAATATTCCTGCTTTAAAAGCATACCAAGCAGCAGGAAAAGATAATGCCGTCGACTTCGCAAACGACTTAGGATTGGGATTAAACAAAGATCAAGTATATGAACCCTACTCTATCGGGGGATTTGGTGAGGGTAACCGCGGTGTATCTACTATGACCATGGCAGGCGCCTACAGTGCGTTCGGAAATAACGGAACGTACAACGAACCGCACGCGGTCACATCGATTGAATTTAATGACGGCACTAAGCTTGATTTAACACCGAAACCGAAAAGTGCTATGAGCGACTACACAGCGTTTATGATTACCGATATGCTCAAATCAGCTGTCGAATCAGGAACAGGTAAACTGGCTCAGGTGCCGAACGTGGAAGTCGCCGGTAAAACGGGTACGACCAACTTTACTAAAGAGGACATTCAAAAATATAACATTGCTCCGGGCGGAGTCCCAGACTCCTGGTTTGTCGGATACACCCCTCAATATACAGCGGCGGTTTGGACCGGAGTTGAGTCTGGCAACAAAGCAGGCAAGAAATCACTGTCTTCTGCAGACCAGCAAGTCGCAAAACGGATTTTCCAAAAGCTGATCTCTTACGTTGATGACGGTAAAGGAAGCTTCAAGCAGCCTGACAGCGTCGTAAAAGAAACAGTTGAGAAAGGCTCGAATCCTGCCGCTTTAGCCGGACCGAATACGCCGGATGATAAAAAAGTGACGGAGTACTTCGTGAAAGGAACGCAGCCAACTGCCGTTTCTAAAACGTACACGAAAGAAAAAGCCGATAAACCGACAGGATTGCAAGTGAAATACGACAAAGATAAAAAATCATTAACTTTAAGCTGGAATTATGACGGTGATGCAACATTCAATGTCAAACAATCCGTTGACGGCGGAAGCTACAGTGACATTCAAAACAGTTCAGCAAAAGAAGCCGTCGTCTCAGATGTCACACCAGGCTCCACATACAGCTTCCAGGTGACAGCGGAAAACGATGACGGAAAAAGCGATACGGCATCAGCTTCTTTCAAAGTCCCGAAAGATGAAGAAGACGATGCGGATAAAGATAAAGCGACTGACGATGAACAGAAGTCTGATGAAGATAAAGACAAAGACAAAACGCAAACCGATGATTCAAACACAGATGACAATCAGACAGATACGTCTGACGGATCGGATCAAACACCAACTGATGACCCGGATAAAAATCAGGATCAATCCGATAAGGATCAAACAGATAACAACAATCAGAATCAGCCCGGTAACGGGACCGATAACAACGGACAGCAAGATAACGGCTCTGATAATGATTCCGATTCCGGTTCAGACGGCTCAAATAAACCTGACAACGGTCAAACGGACAAAAACCAAGACTCATCTTCAAATATCAACGGGCAGTCAAATTCGTCAACCATCCAGTCAAATTCCGCTCATTAGCGGACGAAATCCTTCACCTCAACCAGGTGAAGGATTTTTTTCATACAAAAAAACCTCCTTATGAGAAAAGGAGGTTTTTAACCTTTGTTCATGGCTTCATATTTATGATATTGTTTCTTCATCTCCGTCATCAATTCATCAAGCTGAATAAACGAGTGATATTGAGTCGGTTTCGTTAAAATAAACGCCATTCGCTCCGCCCAATTGATCGGTTCGGCGGGAAAATGCTTTGTTTCAAGCACAGTCCAGTCGAGTGATGTGACCCGCTCCCCTGCCGTCCAGTGAAAAGCGGCAATCAGACAGGCAATTCCCTTCAGCATGTCATTTTGATCACATCTCGATTTTCTTGTTTGAAAAACGGGAAGCAGCGTTTCTTTCGTTTCATTCCAAATCTGAAACAGAAACGGGACATATTCGCCCCTTTCCCTCCATGGCTGCACTGTTGGCTGACCGCTGAAATCCATATACAGAGGATGGCGGCGCAGCGCCGTTTTGATCTCAAGGCTTTCCAAGTCCGTAAGGCTGCGCAGGTATGTTTCATAGCCTGCCAGAATGTCAATCGCCGTCACCGTTTCACCAGCCCTTTTTTGTCACGCTTCTGCCCTTCTCTGCATAGCGGAAGCAAAGGACATTCCGCACAGCGGGGAGATTGCGCTTTACAATGATACCTGCCGAAAAATATTAATCTGTGATGCGTAACAGACCAATCCTCTTTTGGCACTTTTTTCATTAATGTTTTCTCTACTTCCAAAACAGAGTCCTTCCAGCGGCAGATACCGAGCCGTTTAGAGACCCGCTCCACATGAGTGTCTACTGCGATCGCGGGTACGCCGAAAGCAACAGACACGACCACATTTGCCGTTTTCCGTCCGACACCCGGCAGATTCACAAGCTCATCCCGGTCTTTCGGCACTTCTCCGCCGTACTCTTCGATGATCATTTTGCTCAGCTTTTGAATATTTTTGGCTTTATTACGGTACAGGCCGATTGATTTAATATCCTGCTGGAGTTCTTCCAGCGATACGGCAAGATAATCTTCGGGCCGTTTATATTTTTGAAATAGCGTTTTTGTTACTCTGTTGACGAGAGCATCCGTACATTGCGCGGATAGTGCGACTGCCACAACCAGTTCGAAAGGATTTGAATGGACAAGTTCACATTCTGCGTGCGGAAACATATCGCCGATTTTTTCAAGACAATATTCAATCTGCTTTAAATTTAACACGTTTCTCCCCTTCTCATGTTATTGTTCCAGCCAATTGTAAAAAGGCACCTGCCTCGTATACTCTTTTTGCGGATCATTTTGTTTTGTTTGAACACGCCGGAATTTTTGGCTGTGCGCCTTCGCCTGCTCAACCGTTTTGAAGCCGTTCTTTTTCCATTCAAATAAAATCCGGTCAATATAGCGAAAACTGAGTTTCCCCGATAAAACGGCTTCTTTTAAGGCGTGTTTAATCAGAATCGCATCATGCTGATCCTGGTCCTGCCATATGGCCAGCGTCTCGCATTCAAGGGGCGACAGCGGTCTTCCGAACTCTTCTTCAAAGATGGTATACAGGCTTTTTTGTTCTCTTTCTGACGTTCTTTCCTGCGTTTCGTTTTGTGAATGCTGCATGTAATCATACAGCTTCGCCCATAACGGCTGCAGAGAATATTTTTCAAACTTTATGCCGTTATGGTCTTCACATTCTTCAATAAACAGAAAACCTTTTTGAATAAACATCCTCAGGCAGCTTGTACATTCTTCAGCAGAGATGGACATGCCTGACTGAAGTTCAAACGGCGTCGGAAAATAAGAGCCCTTTTCCAAATGCATTTTAATCTTCAAAAGCAGGATCAATTCGGTTTCATTCAGCCCGAGCTGCCGGTAATGTGTCAGCAGCAGGTTGGGAATGCTTGAAATGCCGAGTTCCTGCATATCTATAAATTGCTGTTTTTTCATCCTTACACCTCTTACTGTAAAAGGTTATCTCCCGGGAGCTTTCCCCTTTACTTAGAAAAAGTCTCCCTTGCAGGAGACTTCGTTTTTTAAAACTATTACGGATAAAGACGGTTCAGAAGTCTCGGGAACGGAATCGTTTCACGCACGTGAGGCGCTCCGCTGATCCAAGCCACTGTCCGCTCAAGTCCGAGGCCGAAGCCGGAGTGCGGAACAGAACCGTATTGTCTGAGTTCAGCATACCATTTGTAAGCATCTGAATCCAGACCGTGTTCTTTTAATCTTTCTTCCAATAAATCCATATCATGAACGCGTTCTGAACCGCCGATGATTTCCCCGTAGCCTTCCGGAGCGATTAAGTCGGCACATAACACGACATCGTCACGATCTTTGGCAGGCTGCATATAAAACGGTTTTAATGACGTCGGGTAATGAGTGATAAACACCGGTTTGTCATAGCTTTCTGCGATCGCTGTTTCATGCGGCGCACCGAAGTCATCTCCCCACTCAATATCGTCAAAGCCTTTTTCTTTCAGGAATTCGATCGCTTTATCGTACGTAATGCGCGGGAATGGCGCTTTGATTTGTTCAAGCTTCGATGTGTCTCTACCTAATGTGTTCAGCTCGATCTTACAATGTTCCAGCACACTTTGTACGATGTATGCAACATAATTCTCCTGAACTTCAAGGTTTTCTTCAAATTCAACAAATGCCATTTCAGGCTCAATCATCCAGAATTCGATGAGATGGCGTTTCGTTTTCGATTTTTCCGCTCTGAACGTCGGTCCGAAAGAGAATACTTTTCCGAGCGCCATTGCAGCTGCTTCCATATACAGCTGGCCGCTTTGAGACAAGAAGGCGTCTTCATCAAAATATTTCGTCGCGAACAGCTCAGTCGTGCCTTCCGGAGCGCTTCCCGTCAAAATCGGCGGATCTACTTTCACGAAGCCTTCTTTGTTGAAAAATTCATAAGTCGCACGGATGATTTCGTTGCGGATTTTCATAATTGCGTGCTGGCGTTTCGAACGGAGCCATAAATGTCTGTGATCCATTAAGAATTCCGTACCGTGCTCTTTAGGCGTAATCGGATAATCAGTCGCTTCGTGAATGACTTCAATGGATGTAACAGCAAGCTCATAGCCGAGCGGTGAACGCTCGTCCTCTTTCACAATTCCTTTTACATAAAGTGACGTTTCCTGTGTCACTGATTTCGCGATTTGGAAGATGTCTTCTTCTACTTCAGCTTTAACGACAACTCCCTGAATGAAGCCTGTACCGTCTCTCAGCTGTAAAAATGCGATTTTACCGCTTGAGCGTTTATTAGCGACCCAAGCTCCAATCATTACTTCCTCGCCTGTGTGTTTATACACTTGGTTGATTGTTGTTTTCAAACTCTTTCCCTCCAGAACAAGAAAGACATTCAGGAATCTGCCTGAATCTCTTTTTTCATCACTTTATTATACCCGTTCTACTCTAACGGGGTCAATGCAAGTGAAAAGCGGCTTTAAAAGCCGCTTTTTCAGAATCAGCTGTGTTTTTCCGTGAAGCGGCGGATTCTTTCGACCGCTTCTTCTAAAAGATCGAGTGACGTTGCGTAAGATAAGCGGACGTTGTCCGGTGAACCGAAACCCGAGCCCGGCACGATGGCGACTTTTTCTTCTTCCAGAAGCGCCTTGACGTATTCATCGACATCTTTGAATCCGCAGTTTTCTGCGGCCGCTTTGGCGTTAGGGAACAAGTAAAACGCCCCTTCAGGTTTGACACAGGTGAATCCGGGAATCTCACTGAGCTGAGCGTAAATGGTGTTCAGTCTGTGCTCAAATGCCTGTCTCATCTCTTCCAGCGGCTCAGCCGGACCGTTATAGGCCGCAATAGCGCCGTATTGAGCGATAGACGTCGGATTTGATGTGCTGTGGCTCGCAAGGCTCGTCATCGCTTTAATAATCGTCTCCGAACCCGCCGCATAGCCGATCCTCCAGCCCGTCATGCTGTGAGATTTCGACACGCCGTTAATGATGATCGTCTGCTCTTTCAATTCATCTGAAAGCTGTGCGATTGAGACGTGTTTTTTTCCTCCGTATGTAAGCTTCTCATAAATCTCGTCGGAAACGATCAGAATGCCATGCTCCAGACACACTTTTCCGAGTTCCGCAAGCTCTTCTTTCGTATACATAACACCTGTCGGGTTGCTCGGTGAATTGATAATGAGCGCTTTTGTTTTCTCGGTGATAGCCTGCTTCAGCTGCTCCGGTGAAATTTTAAACTGATTGGATTCCAGCCCTTTTGCATAGACGGGACGCCCCCCTGCCAGTTTCACCTGCTCAGGGTAGCTGACCCAGTAAGGAGTCGGTATAATCACTTCGTCCCCTTCATCGAGAATAACCTGAAATAATGTATACAGAGCGTGTTTCGCTCCGGTGCAGACAATGATTTCTGACGGCTTATATTCAATCCCCTGGTCGTTTTTGAATTTTTTTGCGATACTGTCTTTCAGCGCCGGCAGACCGCCTGATGGCGTATATTTCGTATGGCCTTCATTCATGGAACGCACCGCGGCATCTATAATGTGCTGAGGCGTATTAAAATCCGGTTCTCCTGCTCCGAGGCCGATGACATCATGGCCTTCTGCTTTCAGCTCTTTCGCTTTTGCAGTAATTGCAAGTGTTGCAGACGGTGTTAATGCGGATACTCTTTTTGCCAATTTCAACTTGAACTCCCCCTAATACGTCTCACGGTGTGATGTTTTTGAGAATCTTGCCGCTTGTAAAGTCCACATAGCTAAAGCTATACTGCCCGCTTTTGTTGATATAGGTCACTTCCCATAACGGAACATTGTTTTCTCTCGCCGGGTGAACACCATTCAGCTTGGAAACAAGCCCTTCGTCCCGAACGATCTTGGCAGCCTTGCCGCTTGAAATGCCGTCACTGGCTTTTTTTGAGAGAATTTTTGCTTTTTTGTCGGCCGGAACCCATACATACATATCTTTTCCATGTTTATCCGTTCCGGTAACAACATAATATTTCTGTTTGCCGACAAAGGTCTCCACTTTCTCAGCATCTGTCAGATCCGTTTTTTCTTTAGCGGCTGCGGCAGCTGTTTCGTGGCCTTCTTCTTTTTGGGCCATTGCAGATTTAAAAATGCTGGCCGAAAATAAAAGAACTGCTAAAAAAATAATACCAAATACGGCTGTAAATATTAATGCTTTTTTTCTCATCTTTTTCACCTATGTGCGATAAATGGTGAAGACCGCTTCATTTTGATTTTCTTCGTCGAGCGCAAGCCCGAACATCAGATTGTCCCGTTTCAAAGTCCGGTTTAATGTATCGACGATTTTATATAAATCATCTGAATGCTCCACATTAATCGTTGACAGAATTTCAATTTTGCTTTCCATTTTTATACCCTCCATCGGTCGAACAAATTTTGTTAGTCATAACGGGATGCGCCCGCGGCATAATAAAATCACAAGGCGGCATGAACCCGCTTTTACTATAAAAACAATTCCTCATCCCACACCACGAAAGCCGCGATTATGCGGCTTTTATTCCGTTTGGCTGACATAAGCCCCGAGTTCGGCATCCGTCAGCTCCAAAAGGGATGAAGTCGGGAGCGCTTCAAGAAACAGCCGTCCGTATCCCGCCGTCTTTACACGCTGATCTAAAAGAACGATTGTTCCCTTGTCTCCCGCCGTACGGAGAAGGCGCCCGATCCCCTGTCTGAACGTTAACACAGCCTCAGGCAGGGAAATCGTTTGAAACGGATTTTTCCCCTGCTTCTTGGCAAATTCGCATTTTGCGGCATGAAGCGGATTGTCAGGCGCCCTGAAAGGAAGTCTTGCGATCATGACGGTTGACAATTCATCCCCCGGAAAATCAACGCCTTCCCAGAAATGATTTGTCCCGAGTAAAATCGCCCGGCTTGCCGTTTTAAAGGTTTTCATTAATTTACCGGGACTCCCGCCCGAAATACCTTGGGCGAGAAGCTGAATGCCTGATATCTCCATACTGAGTTTCAGTTCCTGATACACTTTTTTCAGCATATCATGAGACGTAAACAGGACAAGGATCTTCGGCTGTTTTCCCTTTGACATGATTTCTGCATACTTGGCAATATGCTCAATGACTTCCCGCTCTCCGTCATATTTAACGGATTTCATCTCTTTCGGAATGATGACGTTCATCTGATCATCGTAAGAAAAAGGAGACGGGATGCTTTTGGTGCGCGGATAAAAATCCGCAAGTCCAAGCCTTTCAATCATAAATTGAAAAGAATGCTCCACCATTAAGGTCGCTGATGTGAGCACAACGCTTTTTTTGCGGGCGAAAAACTGGTCTGCCAGCATTTCACCGGGCTCCAAAGGCTGCGCATAGATACTGACGGCATTTTTTGCGCCCTTCGCGTCAATTTCAACCCAAACGGCTTCTTTCTCATCATTTTCAAACAGCAGCCTGCTGAACGTATCGCGATATTCTTTCAGCCCCCTGATACACTTTACATATTCGGCCGCTAAAAAAGCCGCTCCGCTTTTCATCTGATCAAGCTTTTGATGTAACAGTTTCTCCTGTACTGAAAACATGTCAAGCAGCTGATCCAGCATCGCGCAAAGCCGCTCCGCTCCGTCCGTTATCATGTGAAACCCTTTATCCTGGCTTTTATGATTGAGACTATAGACGAGACGGTTCGAATCGTCTTTAGGTTTTCTTCGTTTGACAAAAGAATGCACTGAACTGAAAAATGCGTCGCTTTCCGATTGAATATGCTTCATCCACTCATCGGCGTCAAAAAAACTTTCCGCCGGCAGTTCATACGTATAAAACAGTTTTCTCATCCGCTTTAACAGTCCGTGTTCCTTTAAGGTGCCGATTCGGCTGAGCTTTGTGTGCAGTCCGATGTATGAAGCTCTCTTCCCCAGGTGCTCGCTGGCGGCGCGTTCGAAATGATGCGCTTCATCAATGATGACCGTTCCGCTTGCAGGCAGTTTTTTCGTTTCACTGCTTTGATCTGAAAACAGCAAAGCATGGTTTGTGATAATCAGATCTGCGGCCTGCGCCTTTTCTTTAGCCCGTTCATAAAACCCGGCAGCCGAGTCCTTCCCTTTTTTAAAAAAAGAATTCTCATCGTAAGCCATGCGCTCCCACAGCAATCTGCCGCCTGATGGAAGATTCAGCTCAGCGGCGTCGCCAGTTTCAGTCTCCGTCAGCCAGACGAGAAGCTGCGCTTTCGTCAAAACCGCATCATAGTTGTCATCTTCCTCATGCAGAATATGTTCAAACTTAGGCAGGCACAGATAATGTGATTTCCCTTTTAAAATAGCGGCTTTGACCGGCCAAGGAAATATACGCTCCAAAAGCGGAAGATCTTTAGACATGATCTGCTGCTGCAGAAGAGTAGAGTACGTGCTGATAATCACGGGAGTTTGTTCCGCTTTGGCAAATAAAACAGCCGGAACGAGATAACCGATCGTTTTTCCGATGCCGGGTGCCGCTTCAATCAGCGCATGCTCCCGATTGCGGAAGGCGCCAAGCACTTCATCCATCATCGAAAGCTGCCCTTTCCGCTTTTCATAGCGGGGGATGATGCCGGATAAGATCTGTTCTTTTTCTTCGTTCCACTTTTCAAGGTCAATGGCCGCATTCACCGGACGGGAAACCGGAATGTGATCAGGCTCTTTAATTGAAAAAGAGGCGTATGGAATGCAGCTCTTTTCTTCCGCCGGCCTGCTTTCATGTATAAAAGAATCCAAAAGCAGCGTCAAATCGCTGATAAAATGCTGTGAAAGCCTTCTAAGCTGCTTTAATGTCGGTAAAGGCAAATGTTTCAGTTTATGTAAAATGTCTAAAAAGACCAGTCCCGTAACCTCCGCATCGCTGTCTGCGCGGTGAGGGCGGTCATGAACAATATTCAGCTCCGCGCACAACTCACCGAGCTTATATCCTTCAAACCCCGGGAAAACAATACGCGAAAGCTCAACCGTATCAAGCACTTCACAATCCGGCAGCTCATAGCCCGCTTCGCTCAGTTCATGCCGGACAAATCCGAGGTCGAAATGAATATTGTGGGCAACAAAATACGCGCCGTCAAGCAGATGAAAAATCTCCTCCGCGACTTCTTCAAACGGCAGTTCATTTTCAACCATTCCGGACGAAATTCCGGTCAGCTGTTCAATAAACGGCGGGATGGCCTGATTCGGATTGATATATTTTGAAAACCGCTCAGTTATTTGTCCATTTTCAATGACAACCGCTGCGATTTGAATGATTTTATCGCCCTTTTTCGGCGAATTTCCTGTTGTTTCGACATCTATGACAACGAACCGTTGTTTGTTCATTAAAATGGACACCTCAATTCTTGCATACGAGAAAAGTGTAACACGTTTTGTTGAGAAATGGAGCGGAAAAACAGCTTTTGCCCCTAAATCTTAAAAGAAAACCCCCATGAAGGGGGCTCTTTTACAAAATCGTGTGTGCCGGCTCCTGACCCAGCATCTGCTCGATTTTATTCTGATCATCCAGAACGGCCACCTTCGGCTGATGGCTTTTTGCTTCCTGATCAGACATCATTTGATAAGAAATAATAATGACTTTATCTCCTTCTTGGACGAGACGGGCGGCTGCTCCGTTTAAACAGATGACGCCGCTCCCCCGCTTACCGGGAATAATATACGTTTCAAGTCTCGCTCCGTTATTATTATTCACAATCTGAACTTTTTCATTAGCGAGCATTCCGACGGCATCTAAAAGATCTTCATCAATTGTAATGCTGCCGACATAGTTTAAATTGGCTTCCGTCACGGTAGCGCGGTGCAGTTTTCCGGCCATCATAGTGCGGTACATATTATGATCTCTCCCATTCATCAATATCAATAATGATATTATCAATCAGTCTGGCTTTAGAAAATTGGACGGCACAGGCCAGAATGACCTTGCCGTTTAATGTTTTAAGCGGAGTCAGCTCCGGATAAGCGTACAGTTCGGCATAATCAATGACGCCGCTTATGTTTTCGATGGTATCGGTGACGGTTTTTATAACGGTTTCCGGATTTCTTTCACCGCCTCTGATCAGTTCGGCGCCTTGCTGCAATGCTTTATAGATCATCGGCGCTTCTTTGCGTTCCTGCTCAGTCAGATAGACGTTGCGAGAGCTTTTGGCAAGTCCGTCTTCTTCTCTGACCGTGTCCACTGCAACCAATTCGATATCCATAAAGAAGTCCTCAATTAATCCGTCCACAACCGCTGCCTGCTGGGCATCTTTCAGGCCGAAGTAGGCGCGGGTCGGTTTAACGAGATTGAAAAACTTCGTCAGCACAGTGGCCACTCCGTCAAAATGGCCGACGCGGGAGGCGCCGCACAACACGTCAGTTCTCCTTTTCACTTGCACGGCAACATTTTGCTCGCCTTTATACATGTCACTTGGAGACGGCGTAAACAAAACATCTGCCCCCGCCTGTTCTGCAAGCCGGGCATCGCGCTTTAAATCTCGCGGATATGCTTCGTAATCCTCGCCCGGTCCGAATTGAGTCGGATTGACAAAGATGCTCATCACGACAATATCGTTTTCTTTGCTTGCTTTTTCAACCAGCGTCAGATGTCCTTCATGAAGAAAACCCATTGTCGGGACGAATCCGATCGTCCGGCCTTCTGAGCGGTATTGTGCAATCAATTCTTTCAGCTGTTGAGTTTCTGTCAGTTGTTTCATCGCTTACTTTCCTCCGTACAAGCCTTGCAGCACAGTTTGGTTTATCTGAAAGGAATGCTTTTCTTCCGGGAAAACCCGTTCTTTCACATCACGGACGTAATCGCTGAGGGCCGACTCAATCGTGCCGTCGATTTTGGCGTATTGCTTCACGAACTTCGGTGTTCTGTCCACGCCGTGGCCGACGACGTCATGATAGACAAGGACTTGGCCGTCCGCTTTTGAACCGGCTCCGATTCCGATGACGGGAATGGATACTTCTTCTTTTATTTTAGCAGTCAGTTCAGCAGGCACACATTCAAGCACGAGCATCATCGCTCCCGCCTGCTCGCATTTGATGCTGTCTTCAATGAGCTTTTTCGCGCTTTGCTCATCTTTTCCCTGCACTTTATATCCGCCTAATACGCCGACAGACTGCGGTGTGAGGCCTAAATGGCTGACGACGGGAATTCCGCCGAGAGTCAGCGCGCGGATGGATTCGAAAACGCCGTCTCCGCCTTCAAGCTTTAACGCGTCCGCGCCGCTTTCCTGAATAATGGCCGCGGCGTTTTTCAATGTATCCTCTTTTGAAAGGTGGTAAGACATAAACGGCATGTCAGTTACGATAAACGTATTTTTCGCACCGCGTTTTACCGCTTTTGTATGGTGAATCATGTCACTGACCGTTACGCCGACTGTTGAATCGAGTCCGAGCACGACCATTCCGAGCGAATCCCCGACTAAAATCATGTCGACTCCCGCCTGTTCCGCAAGCTTTGCCTGCGGATAATCGTAAGCGGTCAGCATCACGATCGGCTCTCCGTTTTCCTTCATTTTCACGAAATCCAGTTTTGTTTTCATTCTGTTTCTCCTCCTCTAAACGGTGAGGAGATGAGCCGCCAATTCTTCGCAAGCAAAAAAGCCTTCTGTAAAATAAGAAGGACCCCCACTTGTTTAACGTTCGGCGAATGTCATCCCTCTGTCCCAGTCCTTTTTTGGATCAAGGCAGACTTTTCGTAATCTCTGTTCTGCTGATCAGGTGCAGTTCATTATGATACTGCCCATAGGAAGTATACCAAATTCACGAGGCTTGTACCAACTAAGATTAATTGAGCTCAATATCGGCAGAATAGATCTTCTTTATACCGTCTCTCGTTTCCAAGAGAAGAACTCCCTCATCATCAATGCCGAGCGATTTCCCGTAAAACGTCCCTTGCAGCGTTCTCGCTCTGAGCTCGTTCCCCAGTCCGACCGCATAGCTTTCCCATAGCAGCTTGATCGGTGTAAAGCCGTGGTTCAAGTAATCCTGATAGCGTTTTTCAAAAGTCAGCAGAATCTCTTGTATCAGACCCGCTCTGTCAATTTTCTCGCCGGCTTCCATGCTCAGGCTCGTCGCAATGTCCTGAAGCTCGCCGGGAAAATCGGTTTCCTGCTGGTTCACGTTGATCCCGATCCCGAGAATAACCGAACGGACACGGTCTTCTTCTGCCTGCAGCTCAGTTAAAATCCCGACGGCTTTTTTGCCGTGAATCATTAAATCATTCGGCCATTTAATGGCGGGCTGTACACCTGTAAAAGCCTCGATGGCCTGTACGACCGCAACGGCAGATAACAGGGTGAGCTGCGGCGTTTTTTGCAAAGGAACGTCGGGTCTCAGAATGAGGCTCATCCAAATCCCGTTTCCCTCCTGTGAATGCCATACTCTGGCCATTCTTCCTCTGCCTGCCGTTTGTTTATCGGCGACTACGAGCGTTCCTTCCGGCGCGCCGTCATTGGCAAGTTCATGAGCGGTTTTTTGGGTGGACGGCAGGACGTCCCGGTAATGAAGCTGTTTGCCCAAAACCTCTGTTTTCAGCCCGAAACGGATTTCGGATTCACTGAGTTTCCCCGGTTTTTTAATGAGCCTGTACCCTTTTCGTCTGACCGCCTCAACCTCATAGCCCTCTTTGCGGAGCTCCTCTATATGTTTCCAAACGGCGGTTCTCGAGCAGCCGAGCGCGTCACTTATTTTCTGCCCGGAGATAAAGCCGTCACCCGCCTCAGAAAATAAATCAATTAATCGGGTTCTTAATGTTGATCCCATGATGCGAGCCACTCCTTTATGTCATGTTTTAGGTTAGGGAGCTTCCCTGCCAATACCGCTTCTTCAATCCGGCGAAGTTCTTCGGCCACCCATTTACCCGCGCGGCGGTTTCTGAGCTCCATCAGATCAGCGCCTGAAATGTCGAGGTCTCGAAGGCTTTTGATCGGCAGCTTCTCATACAGGCTCTGAACCTCTTTCAGCTTTTGTTCATCAATCGTCTTATGCTTTTTCAGCATCCCGATTTTAACGGCTGATAACAGCGCCTCTCCCGCCCGGTACATCGCTTCTGCTTCCAGCTGCGCCGGATAAACGCTTATGATCTGCACCGCTTTTTTTATGACTTTTCCCGGCAGTTTCCATTGTTTTAAAAACGCCTCGGCGCTTTTCGGGCAAAGACCGAGAAACAATAACAGCGCTGCCCAGCGTTCTTCGCGTGCATCTAAAGAAGAAAACGGAAATCCGCTTGCTTCAAGCATTTGCTGCTCATAACCGGAAAGGCCGGGCAGCTCTTGTATCAGACCTGTCTGCACCATCGTTTGAATTGCTTCCTGTGAGAAAGCGCCCTGCAGCAGCTTTTCAAACTCGACGGTCTTTCGTTCTACTGATACATGTGCCAAAAGCTCCCTGTCTTTTATGACGGCCTCTCTTGTTTCTTTTTCTAACAGAAAGCCGAGCTGACTCATAAAGCGGACGGCTCTCATCATCCGCAGAGCGTCTTCCCGAAAACGGTCTTCAGGATTACCCACCGTACGGATCAGCTTTTGTCCGATATCATGTGCGCCTCCGAAATAATCAAGCAGCTCTCCTTCGGCAGACATCGCCATCGCATTAATCGTTAAGTCTCTCCGCTTTAAGTCTTCTGATAAAGAAGTAATGAACCGCACAGCTTCAGGGCGCCGGTAGTCCTTATATTCTGATTCGGCACGAAAAGTGGTGACTTCATAGGTTTCATCTTCCCACAGGACGATGACGGTGCCGTGCTCTTTTCCTACATCGACAGTCCGCTTAAAGAGACGCTCCACCTCATTCGGCGAAGCGCTGGTTGCGATGTCCACATCACCTATTTTTCGTTTCATATAGCTGTCTCTGACGGCTCCCCCGACAAAGTACGCCTGATGGCCCGCCTTCATCAGGTGATGAAGGATGGGGAGGGCTTTGACAAATTCCTGTTCCATAAGATCACTCCGGTCCTGCCAATTCGTCATAAATCCGTTCATACTGACTGACGATTCTTTGCGAAGAAAAGGCGGTCTCCACCATTTTCAGCGCATGATCAGTCAATCGTTTGCTGAGCTGTGTATCTTCTAAAACGGCAAGCGCTTTTTCAGATGCCGCTTGAATATCGCCGACTTCCACCAGAAAACCGCTTACTTGATCTTTAATCACTTCCGGGATTCCGCCGATATTTGTTCCGATGCACGGCACGCCGCAGGCCATCGCTTCAAGGAGGACGAGTCCGAAACTTTCTTTTTCAGACAGAAGAAGCTTAAGGTCGCTGATGGAATACAGCTCTTCCACCCTGTCCTGATTTCCGAGGAGCAGCACTTGATCCTGCAGTCCGTATTTTTCGACAAGCTGCCAAGCGACGCACTTTTCCGGTCCGTCGCCGACAAGCAGGAGCTTCGCCTTTGTGTTGGCTGCGATATTACGGAAAACGCGGATGACATCTTTAACACGTTTTACTTTTCTGAAGTTCGAAACATGGATGACGACCTTTTCATCCGGCAAAATGCCATGTTTCTCTTTTATACTCTCTGTATTTTTCTTAAGATAAACACGTTCATCAATAAAGTTGTAGATGGTTTCAATTTTTTTATCCGGCTTGATTAAGTCATATGTTTCTCCGGCAAGCGCGGTTGATACCGCCGTCACTCTGTCGGACGCTTCGATGGCAAAACGGATTAAATCTTTTAATGACGGATCATATCCTAAAACGGTGATGTCCGTACCGTGAAGCGTCGTCACGATGCCGATGTCGCGCTTGAGCATCTGTTTGGCGAGATAAGCACATACCGCATGCGGCAGCGCATAATGCGCGTGAATGATGTCAAGATTTTCCCTTGCGGCAACCTCGGCGATTTTGCTCGCCAGCGTAAGGTCATAAGGCGGATATTTAAATACCGCGTATTGGTTGACTTCCACCTCATGAAAATGAATATTCGGATGATATGTATTTAATCTGAACGGGATGCTTGATGTGATGAAATGAACCTGGTGCCCTTTTTCCGCAAGCAGCTTGCCGAGTTCCGTCGCAATAATACCCGAGCCTCCGACACTCGGGTAGCATGTAATCCCTATTTTTAATGGTCTCATTGTCCGCCCCCAAAAACATCATCATTCAAAACGGGAAGCTGTTTTGAAAAGAAGCCTTCGGCATACCCCGTCCCGGCTTCTTTGCCATACAGTTTTTCCCGCGCTTCCACCATTTCGATATAACCGTTGGTCAGCGGTGTGTTCACTGACTGCGCCGTAGGAATAAACTGGCTTTGATAGGCGTGCAGGCTTTCTTTTTTCAGATCGATGGTTTCCGTTATGTCGATTACAAAGTCCGGACGGTGAAACCCATTGATCATATAATAGTATACGCGCTGAGCCTTATGAGCCGGCAGTTCCTGGTGATCTCTGTATTTATGAATTCCCGCCGAGAACACCGCTTCTTCGACCAAAGCCGCCGCATTGCCGTGGTCAGGATGGCGGTCTTTCGGATAAGGCATGAAAACGGTTTTCGGCCGGCAGGCTCTGATGACACTGACAATCCGGCGGATGCCGTCCTCACTTTTCAAAAGCCCGCGGTCGGGAAACGTAAGCTGGATTCTCTCTTTTACGCCGAGAATTCGTGCCGCCTCTGCCGCTTCTTCTTTTCTTATCCCTACCGTTCCGTTGGATGATAGTTCGGCCTCGGTCAAATCGCATATCACCGCGGTTTTTCCTTGAGCCGTAAATTTTGCGATCGTGCCGCCCATACCGATCTCGACATCATCACTATGGGCGCCGAACGCCAGAATATCAACGTGTTCAGACATTCGGCTCTCCTCCGCGCACAAGATTGCGGAAATCAAATGCCCCGCCGTCCAGCGTCCGGACGAGGATTTCCGCTGTCCCCATATTTGTGGCGAGCGGGATCGCGTATACGTCACACAGCCGGATCAGCGCCGAGACATCCGGTTCATGAGGCTGCGCAGTTAACGGATCGCGCAGAAAAATGACGAGATCCAGGGCATTTGCCGCAATCAATGCGCCGATTTGCTGATCTCCGCCGAGCGGGCCGGATTGAAAACGTTCAACAGACAATCCGGTCGCTTCCTGGATTTTCAGGCCTGTCGTACCTGTCGCGTATAACTCATGATGGCTCAGTATATCTTTATATGCGGTCGTAAACTGAACCATATCCTGCTTTTTCTTATCGTGAGCAATCAAAGCGATTTTCATTTGATGTTCTCCCCCTTGCCGATTCAGTCGATAATATTTTCGAGTCCGTATACAAGCTGGTCGATTTTCATCACTTGCTCCACTGACAGCTTTACTCCTGACATAAAGGAAGCCCGGTTATAGGAGTCATGGCGCAGTTTCAGCGTCTGGCCGTCCATGCCGAACATGACTTCCTGGTGGGCGATAAGGCCCGGCAGACGCACGCTGTGAAGGCGGATGCCGTTTAATTCAGCACCGCGGGCGCCTGGCAGAATTTCTTTTTCATCAGGATGGCCCTGCTGCTTTTCTGTACGGACGCTTGAGATCATTTCCGCTGTTTTCAGCGCCGTTCCGCTCGGGGCATCCAGCTTTTGATCATGATGAAGTTCAATGATTTCTACATCTTCAAAATAGTTGGCGGCCATTTGTGAGAACTTCATCATCAGCACCGCGCCCAATGCAAAGTTCGGAGCGATGATGGCGCCGATTCCTTTTTCTTCAGTCAAGGCTTGAAGCTCCTCTAAATCCGCTTCAGAAAATCCGGTCGTTCCCACAACGGGGCGGACGCCGTGTTCAAGAGCGGCTTTCGTATGTTTTTTGCCGATTTCAGGCGTTGTCAAATCGATCAGCACATCCGGTTTTGTTTCTTGGAAACATGCGCGGATATCCGTATAAATAAGAGCGTCTGAATCAGCTGACATCACTTCCCGCAATGTTTGCTGATCGTATGTATGGTCAATGGCGCCGACAAGCTCAAAATGAGGCGTGCGGACGGCAAGTTTTACGGCCTCCTGGCCCATTCTGCCTCTCGGTCCGGCAATGACGACTTTAATGGTTTCATTTGACATGGTTTCTCCTACTTTCCTTCTTCTTTTCTAGTCCAGCGGTCTTTATCACGTGTATTAAATTTATGCATGACGCGGTTATGAGCTTCCTCCAATGAAATATCAAGGGAGTTGGCGAGGCAGATCAGGACGAACAGCACATCGCCCATTTCCTCTTCCATGCTTTTCTCATTTTCCGTCGTTTTCTTCGGCTTTTCCCCATAATAATGGTTGACTTCTCTTGCAAGTTCGCCCAGTTCTTCCGTGAGACGGGCCATCATGGCAAGCGGGCTGAAATAGCCTTCTTTGAATTGGCCGATATATTCATCGACCTCAGCTTGTAAGTCTTTCATCGTTTTGTCACTCACTGTGCGAATACCTCCTGTCATCTCTTCCATGTTAGCTAATTCAAGTACATTTGACAAATGTTAAAAACGGCAGTTTGCTGTTTTCTTTTGTATCCACTATAATATTTACGCAATCTTATGGAAGGAAAAGGGGTTTGATGCAATGCTTGGAGAAATCAGAATCAAAAACATTTGCTTTATTTTAATCGGCGCCGCTGTTTTTTCATTCGGACTGGTTCACTTTAATATGCAGAACAATTTGGCGGAAGGCGGATTTACCGGCATTACGCTGCTTTTATATGCGTTATTCCACATCAGCCCTTCTATTTCCAACCTGATATTGAACATTCCTATCTTTTTCATCGGCTGGCGTATGCTCGGCCGGACGATGTTTGTCTATACCCTGATCGGCACCGTCTCTCTTTCTGTTTTTCTGAGTGTTTTTCAGCGTTACGAAATTCATATGCCGCTGTCGCATGATTTAGCGCTGGCCGCCTTATTCGCCGGTGTATTTATCGGCGCGGGTCTCGGCATTATTTTTAAATACGGCGGCACGACGGGCGGGGTTGATATCATCGCCAGACTGATCAACAAATTTTTCGGAATCCCGATGGGCCGGACGATGTTTGCCTTTGACGCCTGTGTCATTCTGCTTTCTTTGTTTACGTATCTTTCTTACAAGGAAGCGATGTACACGCTTGTAGCCGTTTTTGTCGCTGCGAGATTGATTGATTTTATCCAGGAAGGCGGCTATGCCGCAAAAGGGGCAACGATTATTTCTTCGAAAAACGATTTGATCCAGCAAAAAATCATTGAAGAGATGGAGCGCGGCGTCACTGTTTTAAAAGGACAGGGATCATATACAAAAGAAGACAGGGACGTTCTTTACTGCGTCGTTCCGAAAAACGAAATTGTGCTTTTGAAAAGCGTCATCACTTCCGTTGACCCGCACGCCTTTGTTGCAGTAAGCGACGTCCATGATGTGCTCGGCGAAGGATTTACGCTTGATGAAAATAAAAATCCGATCAGACGATAATAAAAAGGCGGCTTTTGCCGCCTTTACTGTTTGTGTTTCCATTTAACAACCGGTGATTTTTTCTTTTTCAATCGGCGGACGAATGCCGGACTGACATTGAGCGTCTGCTCGACGAAGCGCTGCGGCGTCAGTGCCAGCCATTCGTTTAAAGAGACATCTTCAAAACGGTCGCTTTTGAAAATTTCCAGAAAGCGAAGTACGGTGTCACCGGTATTCTGAACATAATGTCCCATTGCAAAAGGAACATATCCTACGTCACCTGCTTGATAGTTAAATGTCCGCGCTCTTCCCTCCGCCGCAAACACCGTCATTTTCGCTTCTCCTGAAAGATAATACTGCCACTCGTCCGTATTCGGATGCCAATGCAATTCTCTCATGCCTCCGGGTTCGACTTCCACGAGAGCTGCGGCAATCGTTTTTGACACCTTAAACGTTTTTGAATCGACAATCTTTACTCTTCCCCCGCTGGTAACAAGAGGCTCCTGCCGGGAAAGCTTGTAGCTGAACGGCTCCAAAACGGTGCCTTCCGGGGAAGAAACTGCTGCCTTTTCAATAGGGGGAGGCGGTTCCAGCTGGAACATGTAACGCTCTTTTTTATGGATGTAAGCCAAATCATATCCGGGAACACCGAAGTTCGCCTCCAGCACGCTGCGCGGGGTATGGGCAAACCAGTCCGTTACTGAAAAGGTGCTGTTTTCTGAAAAAGAGCCGTCATCAAAGACGAGCAAAAACTCACTGCCCTGCTCTAATCCTTGAATGGAATGAGGAATGCCGGAAGGAAAATACCACAGATCCCCTTCACTTACGTTGTCAATAAAATTCCTCCCATTTTGATCGACCGCAGTTAAACGGACTCCTCCGTTAATCACATATCCCCATTCGGCTTCTTTATGCCAATGAAGCTCCCGCACAGCTCCCGGCTTCAGTCTCATGTTCACCGCCGCGATGTTTTTGGATACCGGCAGTTCCCTGACCGTCACCTCTCTGGACCATCCGCCGTCTTCAAGCCTCATATGCGTATCAGAAAATGAGAATTTCAAGTTTTGAACCGTTCCTGCATCCGTTGAAGGCGGAACGAGCATGTCAGGATTCTGGAAGTCACGCGCGAGGTTTCGCGGTCCTTCGTCAGTCGCCCCTTTTCTGCCTCTGATCGGCTGCGGGAGGTGTTTTGAAGCCAATTGCTGGATGAGTTTTTTCACTGGCTTAGCTCCTTTACAGCAATTTGTGTTTATTTAGACTTAGGATACTCACGCTTTTTCTCTTTCTTTTTTTCCGCTCTGTATTTTCGGTAGCCGACATATGTCAGCGCAGTAATAATGATACCGCCTGTTGTCAGAATGACCCAGAGCAGCGAAGGGTCAGCGTCATCCCGCTCCACCTTGTCAAAAACCCGCTTTAAATCCTGTTGCAGGAGCGTCAGACGCTCAAGCTTTGTTCCTTTTGTCATCTGCTGAAACCCGTCCTGCTCAATCACCTCGATATGTTTCGCCACCGTATCAAGCTGGCCGGCCGACACATCCATTGTCAGGCTGGGATAAATTAAATCATATAATGATATAAATTCATTCCACTTTTCATTGAAATTTTCACTTCCGTTTCCGCTGACATCTTCTTTTAAGGCGCTGAATGTCGCCATAATCGGTCTTTCAAGCGAACCCCACAGCGGATCGGAGTGGTCTTCCATCGCATCCATTACCAACCTGAACTGGGCGGCTGCCCGGATTTTTTCGGTATCTGAGGCGTCTGCCTGTTTCAGAACGCGCACTAAATCATTGAAACCCAGAGTCACCTGCCTGACTTCGGCGCCGCTCAGTGAGTTTACGTGTGTCATTTTTTTCTTAAAGTAGCCAAGCACTTGCAGAGCCTCATCATACTGCGAATGCCGCGTCATTTGGAAAACGGTATCCGAAAGGTCGTTCAGTTCCTTGAGATCGCCCTCATCTTCAGCTTTGGCAGTTGTGATGAAACACATAAGAGCAAGTAAAAGACAGATCGTCAGCTTTCGTTTCATAGAGGTCCCTCCCACTCCTTCTCTTTACAGAATATGAGGAGCGGGACAAGGTTAGACCAAGATTCTATCAGTGTAAGTCAAGCTTTATCCGTCTTTTAGAAATCACCAAATAGTATGCAAGGCCGAGTGAAAATATGCTCAGCCAGAATGTAGCATAGCCGATCTCTTGCATATAGTCATTGAGCATTGAGTAGCGGGGCATCATGCCGAAAAGATAATCAATGACATCATTATGAAGCGTCCAAACAGCGGCAACGGCAAGATGCCATAACCGGAACCGAAAATACGGGCTGTATAAAACGCCTTGAACGGCCATGGCAAAATGTGAAGCAATCAGCATGTACCCTTCCAAAGGCATCTGCCCCATTTTGACCAGCACAAAGACATTCATTCCGACCGCCCACAGCCCGTATTTTACAAGGGTTACAAGAGCCAGCGCTTCAAACAGCGGCGCGTTTCTTCCCATGAGAAATGCCAGAAGCACGAACAGGAAGAAAAACGTCGCCGTCGGGCTGTCAGGCACAAATATCAGAAATCGGAACGGCGTGTCCGCAAGCTGAGGCACATACCAATAATAGCCGTACACCGTACCGATAAAATTAACGGCAAGAACAAGCAGAAGCATGCCGCGCAACCCTAAAAGATAAGAAATCCACCTCATACCATCAACTCTCAGTCCGTAAAAAGTATGTATCATGCAAAAAAAGCTGACATCCGGTCAGCTCTTTTCATAAAAGTATATCCTGCTATTGTCTACTTCACAATCGTTATTTCGCTGTCGTTTCAGAAATGAACTTCGCCAGCTGATCAAGCTGTTTGTCATTCCCTTTAAAAATACCGGCTGGCATCTGCCCTTTCCCTTTGACGGCGATTTTTTTAATTTCTTCCGGGCTCAGCCCGTTATCGACCAGGGACGGACCGGCGCTTCCGCCTTGAAGATTATCCCCGTGACAGGAAATACAGCCTTGTTCTTTAAATACCTTATAACCGTCTGATTCAGTATCAATGGCGGCTTCTTTTTTGATTTTCCCTTGCTCCTCCGCCTTCGCCCAGTCATGCGTCGCGACTGACTGCCACGTTAAAAAGACCGTAGCGCAAAGCGCCAAAAGCATCATGCCGACCGCAACCGGACGCTTCCACGGCCTTCTTTCAGACCCCCTGTCGAGAAACGGAGCCAAAAGCAGCGACCCGAAGGCAAGACCTGGTATAATCATCGCGCCAATAACGGTGTAGCTCCCTGCGGCATATTCATATTTTAATAGCTGGTATAAAAATAGAAAATACCAATCCGGCAGCGGAATATACCCTGTATCCGTCGGGTCCGCCACCCGTTCCAAAGGCGGCTCGTGCACAATCGTTAAAACGAGAAATCCGACGAGGAAAACGGCCCCGACCATCCATTCTTTCAGCAGGAAGTTCGGCCAAAACGCCTCTGTCTTTCCAGGATACTCTGAATAGTCTTTCGGTATATTCGGTTTTTTTTCAGCCGGTATCCTTGAATCTCCTACAAACTTCATTCCTTTCCCCCGGTGCATGTCATCCCCTCCCTTTTATATCAGATTAGTATTAAAGCGGTCCTGAAATTCCCTGCTTGCGGATCATGACAAAGTGGGCGCCCATGAGCGCAAACAAAGCGGCAGGGAGAAAAAATACGTGAATCGCAAAAAATCTCGTCAGCGTTTGGGCGCCGACAATATCGTGGTGGCCGGCAAGAAGAGTTTTCACCTGCGCTCCGATCAATGGCGTCGCCTCCGCAATCTGAAGACCTACCTTTGTCGCAAACAGCGCCTTCATATCCCATGGAAGCAGATACCCTGTAAAACCGAGACCGAGCATCACAAAAAAGATCAGAACACCGACGATCCAGTTCAATTCCCGAGGCTTTTTATAAGCTCCCTGAAAGAAAACCCGCAGCGTATGTAAAAACATCATCACAATGACTAAACTTGCACCCCAATGGTGCATACCCCTTACAATCTGCCCGAAAGCGACTTCATTCTGCAAATAATACACAGATTCCCACGCGTTTTTTATATCCGGCACATAATACATCGTTAAAAACATCCCGGACAACACTTGGATAACGGTTACAAAAAACGTCAAACCGCCGAAACAATAGACAAAAGCCGAGAAATGGTGAGCGGGATTTACATGTTCCGGCACTTCATGGTCGGCGATATCCCGCCACATCGGCGTAATATCGAGACGTTCATCCACCCAGTCATAAATTTTGTTCAGCATGTCACCCTTCCCCCCTAGGCTTTGCTTTTCCAAGATACAAAAAGCCGTCCTTTACTTTTTGCTCATAACGGTCAAGAGGCGCGAGCGGCGGCGTGCCCGGAACGTTCGTGCCGTCTTTTTCATACAGCCCGTAATGGCAGGGACAAAAGAACTTGTTCGGATTTTTAGGATCATTGTTCCAGTTTACGGTGCAGCCCAAATGCTTACAGATCGGAGAAAGCGCTATAATTTCATCCCCATGCTTGTAAACCCAGGCTGACCTGGATTCTTCCGATTCGTACCAGGCGTCGACTTGATGAATTTTAAAGTCAAACCGCTTCGGCTCCTTCGTCAGCTCATCCACACTGACAACCTGCACCATTTTTTGATCTCCCGTCGGTTTTAATACCGGGTCCAGCGCAAAACGGACCATGGGCATAAGCGCACTGGCGGCCATAAATCCCCCCACGCCGGTGAGCGCATAGTTTAAAAATTGTCTTCTTGATATATCTTGTTTTCCGCCCATCTCTTCCCCCCCTAAAGATTGACCAAAAATTAACTAAAATAGAAAATAATTCTGAGATTTGACACCCTCATAATATATGAATCTTTCAGCAAGGTCAACAGAGGCAAAACGAGTGTTTTGCGGGATGCCTGAAGTTTTTATGAATTGTTCCACTTCTGTAACAAAACGTTCAAAATTTCTCCGCACTTGTCATCCGCTATTTTTCTCTTTAAAGAGTCTTTCATATGTTCAAACGGAACGGCAGGTATGTATATGACATCAGACCCTATTTCAGAATCCTTCCATTTTTCGTCTGCCGTCAGGAACAAGACGTGCCGAAAGTTGGTCATCACCTCGTCTTTGAGTTTTTGAAGCAGGGCGATTTGTGATTGGTCTATATCAACATATGTATAAGAGGGGAATAAATATACCCGTCCCTTCAATTGGCGCTCAAGCTCTTCAGAAAGCAATTGGGTGCTTTCCCCCTGTTCAACGGCCTCTTTTAAGCCTCCTGAAGATGTTATGGAAATTAACGGAATGACAGCGGTATCAATGTAATCCGCAGATTGTAAATAGGCATCGGCATCAGCGGCCCTCCATCTCATGTCTCGTTCCTCCTCTTTACGCAACAAGCCTTGCATATTCTGCAAGGCTGTCATTTATGTGAGCTGATTCAATTGGCGGGAAAGCTTTTCAAATGTTTCTTTGTCGTGGCGGTCCAGCGCCTCGTCGATATCTTTAAGCAGCTTTTCCCGCTGGAAAGTGGAAATGGCATGTTCTAATATTTTTTCGGCCATCCCCTGATCCTGTTTATTTTCAAACAGGTCTTTCGGCAGATGCGGATTTGATTCAAGAACAGCGGCATATTCCGGTGAGCTGTAGGCCGAACGGAAATTCAGCTGGATAAATAAATCCTGCTGTTTATTTAACCGGATGTCGTGAAAAGATTTTTCCGCGTCCGTAGTCATGACATTTTCTTTGTAAAACCTAAACGGCACCTCATCAACGCAATGAGTAGACATGATAATGCCTCTCGGGCAAAATTCGGCTTGTTCTACAAAATGGACTTTTTCCATTAATGAATCATGACTCATTAAATAATTTAAAATCCAGACGCACTCCCGGCGTTTAAGCTGATAATGATTTAAAAACCAACGGATAAAATCCTTTTTTTCATTGACAGAAACAGGGGTCTGCATGTAATTCCCTCCTCTATCGATCGTATAATCTGACATCACTTATACATTCAGCAAGCATGGTCCAAAATCCTGCTTATCTTAAAAATTCATCCTCTATCCGTAAGATTGTTTCTTCAAGCTCTTCGTTTGTTCCATCCATTGAAAGCACTTGTTTTAAAAGCGGCAGCGCTTCTTTCTGGAGACCCTCTTCCAATAAGAAGTGAGCGTATTCATATAAGAAATCCCGATCATCCTGATAATGGAGATACGCAGCTTCGAAGCTTTTTTTCGCTTCAGCGTATTGCTCAAGGCCTGTATAAGCACCCGCCAAATACCAATTGTATTTCGGATCTTCTTCTCCGTAGCCGCGGACTTCCTGAATCAGATCAATAATCTCTTCAAAGCTTTCTTCTTTATGATAGACGGCTAAAAGCGTATGGAGCGCTTCCACGTAACCCGGATCGAGCGCCAGCGCTTCCTGAAGAAGCTTTTTGCCTTCCTCTTCGTTTCCGAGCTTTAACGCCATTTTCGCCGCATAGAGAAAAAGCTCTTTATTGTATTCATCGTAAGTAATACCTTCTTTAGCGGTTTTTAATGCATCTTCATACATGCCTTCTGCCTCGTAGCTTTTTGCAAGCGGCATATAAAGCGATGAATAGGAAGGATCAAGCCCTTTTAAATCAGACAGCTGCTTGATGGCTGTTTTGACCATTCCCGCCTGATAGGCTGTAAACCCGTACCCGAAAATCGTATTCGGTTCTGTATGTTCTGCCGCCGCTTTTTCATACCATGAAATCGCTTCCTCAAATTCACCCGCCGCGCTCAATGACTCAGCCAGCCTCTGATGAACATTTACGCCGCCGATTTCGTGCCGTTCTTTTGCCGTCTCTTCATAGTAAGGAACGGCTTTTGCGTATGATCCCTGAGTGAAGTATAATTCCCCCAGAGCGAAATCAATAACAGGTTCATCTTGTAACATCGATTTCGCCTGTAACAGCTTTTGCTCACTTACTTCAAATAAGCCCTGCATCTGATACAGATCAGCCATTAAAAGAAGGCTTTCCGCGTAAGACGGGTCTTCCGGAGAAATTGTCTCCAGCACCTCTAGAGCTTTTTCTTCTTCATCAATATCTATTAACAATTCGGCGTAAAAATTCGTCAGCTCAGACTCATCCGGATAAAGGTCATGCAGATCACTGATCAGCGCTAACGCTTTTTCGGCGTTTCCCCATTCATAGTAGAGCTGGGCTGCAATGGCTTTGTCTTCGTCATGAAGCTGCGTTTCAGCTTTTGAAAGCGCTTTGAGTCCCTTTTCGGTTTCACCTGCTTCAACTAATTTTATGGCTTCTTGGATCAATGTATTCAAATCAGACCGGTCCTTTCTTTTCCTATACCTCATCAACCAATGAAAAGGGTTTTTATTCGGGTTATTCTTATCATAATTCAGACAGGGCCTGCCCGCAAATAAGATGCTTCACCCGGCATTATAGTTTATCAGAAAATGGTTAAGAGGAAAACGGCAAAAAAGGGGACGGCATCTTTATACGCAAACAGCGCAATTTGTTCCGGCTGTTTCTGTAACGAAAACGCATTCCCCCTTTCTGTTATTTTCTGTTTAAGACAAGCTATGTCAAAGCCCAAAGTTTTATGACACATGAAGAAAAAAGCCCGAAGAATCTCTTCAGGCTTTTTTGGCTAATTGATCTAAATGCTCAAAAAATGTCGGATATGAGACATGGATTGCCTCAGTATCACAGATGTCAATCGGCTCTTCTGTCAGGCATGAAGCGACACCGAGCATCATGCCGATGCGGTGGTCGCCGTGGCTTGACACATCGGCTCCGCCCGCAAGCGTTTTTTTGCCGTGTATTTTCATGCCGTCTTCAGTCGGTTCAATGTCTGCGCCGATTTTCCGGAGCTCTGATACGACGGTGTCGATCCGGTTCGTTTCCTTCACCTTCAGCTCCGCAGCGTCTTTAATGACAGTTGTGCCTTCAGCCTGCGTTGCCAAAAGGGCGATAATCGGGATCTCGTCAATTAAACGGGGAATGATTTCTCCGCCGATTTCTGCCGCTTTCAGAGCTGAGGTTTCAATAACCAGGTCTCCGTAAGGCTCTGCGCTGTCCGCTTCTGAAGGAATCACTTCAAGTGAAGCTCCCATTTGCTTTAAGACATCAATCATTCCCGTGCGTGTCGGGTTCAGGCCGACGTTTTTCAGCACAATCCGGCTTCCGGGAACGACAGCGCCTGCCGCGAGGAAAAAGGCCGCTGAAGAAATATCGCCGGGCACGAAAATATCAGCCCCCTGAAGCTTCTGACCGCCCGTTACGGAAGCGCTCGTCTCCGTTTCCGCAAGCTCGGCGCCAAAAGCGTTCAGCATCCGTTCCGTATGGTCTCTTGATTTATGAGGCTCAGTGACGGTCGTCGTCCCTTCAGCCTGCAATCCGGCAAGCAGCACGGCGGATTTGATCTGCGCGCTTGCAACAGGGGAGACGTAATCAATGCCTTTCAATTGTCCGCCTCTTACGGATAAAGGCGTAAATCCTCCGTCCGCTCTTCCGTCAATCGCGGCTCCCATCTGTTTTAAAGGCTCCGTCACCCTCTTCATCGGGCGCTTTGCAATACTTTCGTCGCCCGCTACCGTACTGTGAAATGGGCGTCCGGCTAAAATGCCGAGCATCAGGCGGATAGTCGTGCCGGAATTTCCGACATCAAGAAGGCTGTCAGGCTCACAAAGTGCGTCAATGCCCTTCCCGTATATCGTTACATCACTTCCGTTTTGTTCAATGGAGACACCCATTTTTCTGAAGCAGGCAATGGTGCTCAGACAATCGGCTCCGGGCAAAAAGTTTTTTACCGTTGTGGTTCCTTCCGCAAGCGCTCCGAACATAACAGAACGGTGGGAGATGGATTTATCCCCCGGAATATGAATTTCACCGTTTAAAGACGTCACTTTTTCTCTTTTCAATGTTTTCCACCTCAGTCAGCGTAAAATGTGTCATATTTGGCGCGGGATTGAATGCAGATTTCCGCACGCTTCCGGTCATCATCAGTCTGGAAACTGATTCTGAGAATTCCGTTAATATCTTCTCTTGTTTCGATAATGCGGATGTTGGTGATACTGATTTTTTCTTCTGCCAATATCGCCGTAATTTCCGAAATGACCCCCGGATGATCGGGAACATCGACATAAAGGTCATAAAAGGACGGGATCGCTCCTTTTTGACGGAGCGGCAGACCGTCGCGATAATCTTTCGCTTTTTTAAAATATCCGAACAGGCTGTCCGCATCTTCATTTTCTACATAAGATTCGATCGTGTCAATCTCCCGTTTCCATTCTTTGAAGCGGTCAAGCAGTTTATCTTTGTTATGAAGAAGTATGTCCCTCCACATCGCCGGACTGCTTGAGGCGATCCTGGTGATGTCCCGAAAACCGCCGGCTGCGAAACGTTTCAAAAACGGATAATCTTCTTCAGCATGATGAGCCTGATGTACGAGGCTTGCAGCAACGATATGAGGGAAATGGCTGATGACGCTCGTTACGCCGTCATGCTCCTCGGGGGTCATCTCCACAAAGTGGGCGTTTGCCGCTTTCAAGAGTTCCTTCAGATGCGTTACTGACTCTTTAGAAGTTGATTTTCCGGGTGTTAAAATATAAAACGCATTTTCGAATAAAAATTCTTTCGCGGCAGCGGCCCCGGATTTATGAGATCCCGCCATCGGATGGCCGCCGACAAATTGATAGTGAGCCGGAAGCACTTTGTCGGCGTAGCTGACGACTTTCTGTTTCGTGCTGCCCACATCCGTAATCAGGAGTTCATGGGTGATGTCTGATGCGGCCAGCACATCGAGCATTTTCAGCGTTTGGGCGACAGGCGTGGCGATAATGACAACAGACGCTTGCTGCGCCCCTTCCGTAAATGAGCCGGCCCGCTCGTCAATAATTCCGAGCTTCAGCGCGGCAGTGAGCTGTTCTTCCGAAATATCCACACCGATAATCCGTTTATGCGGATGCTCCTTTTTGATGGCCAATGCGATCGATCCGCCGATCAGCCCGATCCCCGCAAGCAATATAGTATCCTTCATTTCACTCATTTCCTTTTTCAACTATTTTAATAGAGCAAAGAGGTGATGCCTGATCACCTCTTATAATATTTCAGCTAAAATTGTGAGAATTTCCTCATTCTGCTCTTTTGTACCGACCGTAATCCTTAACGCTGTCGGAAATCCGAGCGCCTGTCCTGAGCGGACGATATATCCTTTTTCCAACAGGGCTTGGAACAGTTCATCCGCCGGGCGGTTAAAATCAATGAGCACAAAGTTGGTTTGTGAAGGATAACAAGTTAATCCGTGAGTTTCTGCAAAATCATAATACTGCTTAAGGCCTGCTTTATTTTTCTCGACGCATTCCTGAATAAATGTCTGGTCATCAAGCGCTGCCAGTGCCGAAGCCTGACCGATTCTGCTCGTATTGAACGGCTCTCTCGCTGGTTCAATCTGACGGATCAGTGCTTCGTCCGCAATGCCGTATCCGACGCGCAGCGCGGCAAGTCCGTACGCTTTAGAGAAGGTGCGGAGGATCATAACATTCGGATATTGCTTTAAAAGCGGAATGCTTTCTGGGTAATCTTCCGCCGTAACATACTCGTAGTACGCTTCATCAAGTACAACGAGTATATGCTCGGGAACTCTGTTTAAAAAGGCAATTAGCTCTTGCTCAGAAGTATATGTCCCCGTCGGATTATTGGGGTTGCATACCCATATGATTTTCGTCCCGCCGTCAATTGCTTCCAGCATCCGGTCCAAATCATGAGCGCCGTCACTGCGGAGCGGAACCTCGCGCACCTCAGCGCCTTCAATCACCGCATTGTGTCTGTATTGCGGGAAAGTCGGGGCGGCGGTAATCGTGTTTGCCTGATCATTTAATAAAGAACGGCAGATAATCTGCACAAGCTCATCAGAGCCGTTGCCAAAAATGATCGAAGATTCACTGACCTGCAGATGCTCACTGAGCCGTGTTCTCAAAGCGGCACTGTAACCGTCGGGATACAGCGCAAGCTGCTCAATCTCCTGATGCAGCGCATCTTTAGCGGCCTGTGAACAGCCGAACGGATTTTCGTTAGAAGCGAGTTTTACTACTTTCTCAAGCCCGTATTCCATTTTCACTTCTTCTATTGGTTTGCCCGGCTGATACGGTTTCAGCTGCCGCAGCTGTTCTTTAATCTGCAAATCCAGTCACCTCATTTTACACTGTACAGTCGTCCGAACGTCTTTGCGTATTCTTCAAATTCAAGAAGCGCATCAGCTCTTGTTCCGGGATTCACAAGCTTTGTTTTAAGCTCTTCAACTTTTTTGACAAGCGCGCTGCCGACAACGACACCGTCAGATATTTCATTCATCCCGTCAACCTGTTTGCGGTTTGAAATGCCAAAACCGACCGCCACCGGAACAGAGCTGAATTCTTTCACCTTACGTATGAAAGAGTATACAGACGGATCGAATTCGCTGCGTACGCCCGTCACTCCTAAAGAGGATACACAATACACAAAGCCGCAGGCCTGTTCAGTAATTATTTTCAAACGGTCTTCACTTGTCGGCGCAACCAGTGAGATATAAGCGATGTTCTCCTTTTTGCATGTCATTTGCAAAAGGGCGCTTTCCTCTAATGGAAGGTCGGGTACAAGCAGACCGTCTATGTCGTTTTCCCGCAGTAAAGCGAAAAAGTATTCTTTTTCTAATTGTAACACAGGATTATAATACGTAAAGAGGATAATTGGAATATGAACGCCGTTTTTTTTCATTTTGCCGCCAAGTTCAATTGCTTTTACGATATTCATTCCGTTTTCCAGAGCCCGTTTTGAAGCCCGTTGTATGACGGGTCCGTCCGCAAGCGGATCTGTGTAAGGAACGCCGATTTCAAGGGCAGAAGCGCCTGCATTCTGCAATGATATTGCCAGCTCAACAGAAATGTCAGGAAGCGGATCGCCAGCTGTAATAAAAGGGATAAATAATTTTTCAGAATCTCGCAGATTAAACATGTGTCTCCACCCCATTTTCCAAAACATTCATCAGCGTATGAACGTCTTTATCTCCTCTTCCCGACAAACTGACGAGAATGATTTTGTCTTTATCCATGTCTTTTGCCATTTCAAACGCTTTGGCCAGAGCGTGGGCAGATTCAATAGCCGGAAGAATACCTTCTGTTTCAGAAAGCAGACGTAACGCGGCAATCGCTTCATCGTCTGTCACGCTTTCGTATGTTACACGGCCGCTTTTATGCAGATAGGCGTGCTCAGGGCCGATCCCCGGGTAATCAAGGCCGGCTGAAATGGAATACGGTTCGATAATCTGCCCGTATTCATCTTGTATTAAATAGGTCATTGAACCGTGAATCACCCCGAGTGTCCCTTTTGCGATCGTTGCCGCATGCAGCGGCGTATCAATTCCTTTTCCGGCCGCCTCGGCGCCGATCAGCTCAATATCTTCGTCTAAAAAGGCCTGAAATATGCCCATCGCATTGCTTCCGCCGCCCACACATGCAACAACCTTGTCCGGGAGCGTTCCTTCAACCCGGCGGAGCTGTTCTTTCGCTTCCTCGCCGATGATTTTCTGAAATTCGCGAACGATATACGGATACGGATGCGGCCCCACTACAGAACCGATAAGGTAGAAATGATCTTCACAATGCTGGACCCAATACCTGATCGCTTCATTCGTCGCATCTTTCAGCGTGCCGTTGCCGCTTGTGACCGGCACCACTTCCGCGCCGAGCAGTTTCATCCGGAATACGTTCAGCGACTGGCGCGCAACGTCTTCTTCACCCATAAAAACCGTACATTTAAAACCGAATTTTGCGGCGGCTGTCGCGGCAGCCACACCGTGCTGTCCCGCGCCGGTTTCGGCGATGATTTTCGTTTTGCCCATCTTTTTGGCAAGCAGAATCTGGCCTAACGCGTTGTTAATTTTATGAGAGCCGGTATGGTTTAAATCTTCTCTTTTCAGATAGATTTTCGCCCCTCCCAAATACTCTGACACCCTGTCTGCGAACGTTAATGCGGTCGGTCTTCCGGAGTAATCAAACAGTAGTTTTTTATATTCGGCATGAAAAACGGGATCATTCTTTAATTCTTTGAAAGCCGTTTCGATTTCCTCAAGTGGCCGCATCAATGTTTCAGGGACAAATTTGCCGCCGAATTCGCCGTATCTTCCGATTTCATTTGGATATGGATACATAGTGGTTCATCCTTTCTTCTAAAAGCCGGATCAGTGTTTGATCCTTTTGTCCGTTTTTTTCAATTCCGCTGGCAAGATCTATACCGCACGGACGCGATCTCAGTAAGCCGGTAATCGTTTCAGGATTAACGCCGCCCGCAATAAAACAGCGCTTGTTTGCATTTTGAGCCTGCTTTCGGTACAAGGGGACACGAGCCCACGAAAACGCGATTCCCGTGCCGCCTCTCATTCCTTTTACTGAAGAATCAATGACATAGCCGTCGACAGCAGGTGCAAATTGAGCCATCTGACGAAGCGTCCCTTCCCCGTGATGGAGCGCTTTCCATATCTCCGAGCGCACAAGCGGACGGAGGCGGCGGGCATCCTCAGGCGATTCATCACCGTGAAGCTGGATGGCGTCAAGTGCCAGATCAGAGGCGATTTGCGCGATGTTTTCTATCGTTTCATTTACAAATACTCCGACATGTTTCTTGTCTGTCCGGACCTTCTCTTTCCATTTCCGGACCTCATCCGGCGTTACTCTCCGTTTGCTTGCGGCAAAAATAAATCCCAGATAATCCGCTCCTGAAGCTGCCGCAAGTTCGTAATCACGCTTCGATCGTATTCCGCAGTACTTTACCTCAGGCTTTTTCATATCGTCACTCCCCGAACAGTCCGCGGATCGCCTTTTGCTGCGAATCCTCTCTCATTAAGGATTCTCCGACCAATACAGCCTGCGCCCCGTGCTTGTTGACGAATTGCAGGTCAGCCAAAGAACCGATGCCGCTTTCGCTGACCAGCAGACAGCCGTCCGGTACAAGCTGCGCTATTTTTTCCGTTTGCAAAACAGAAGTACGGAACGTTTTTAAGTCCCGGTTGTTTATGCCGAGAATGTCCGGCTGAAACACTTGTAAAATCCGTTCAAGCACAGTTTCATCATGGACTTCAACGAGAACGTCCATGCCCTTCTCGCAGGCTTCCAGATAAAGCTCATGAAGCTCTGAAGGTTCCAGCGCTTCCCCGATCAGCAAAATGGCATCGGCGCCGATCCTGAACGATTCCTCCACCTGAAGGGAATCAATAATAAAATCTTTTCTCAGCACGGGAAGAGACACGGTTTGTTTAACATCTGTCAGAAATTGATTTCTCCCCTGAAAAAAACGGGTATCCGTGAGAACCGAAAGGGCGTCAGCTTTAGCCGCTTCATAATCCGCCGCAATCGTTTCCGGAACAAAATGCTCTTTAATCAATCCTTTAGACGGCGAAGCTTTTTTCACTTCGGCAATCAGCCCGATAAAACGGTTCGGGTTCAGGAGCGCTTCTTTAAAGGATCTCCGTTCAATTTGACAGGTTTCCGGCAGCACGATGGATTTGATTTCTTCTTTTTTCTGCTGAATGATTTGATCAAGCATACATTTCTTCCTCTTTCTGTTTCAGACGTTCGAGCTGCCTTTTGGCATCTCCGTTTTGAATCGCTTCTAAGGCGGTTTTCGTTCCTTCTTTCAGATCGTTTGCAAGACCTGCCGTATAAATGGCCGCGCCCGCATTTAAGGCGGTAATATGCAGAGCGGATGACGGAGCTTTATTTGCAAAAATATTCTGAATGAGGAGCGCGCTTTCTTCCGATGAACTCACTTGAATATCCTTTAGTGAACCTTCTGTAAAACCGAATTGTTCAGGTGAAACGGAATATTCCAGACGTTCACCGTTTTTCAGTTCAATGATATCGGTCGGTGCTGAGATGGACAGTTCATCTAATCCGTCACGGGCCGACACAAGCATGACGTGTCTGACATCAAATTGTTCCAAAGCGCTTGCCATCAGGCGCGCTTTATCAAATGAATAGACGCCGATCACCTGCCGCTTCACCTGCAGCGGGTTGCTGAGCGGGCCCAGCAGATTAAATACGGTTCGGAAGCCAAGCTCTTTTCTTGCGGCGGCGACGTGCTTCATTGACGAATGAAACAGCGGCGCAAACAAAAACCCCATTTGTTTCATTTCAATGCTGCGTTTGACGCTGTCTGGTGTGGCTTGAATGGAAACCCCCAGTTTTTCCAGCACATCCGCGCTGCCGCTTTTTGACGAAACGGAGCGATTTCCGTGCTTGGCAACTTTAGCTCCGGCAGCAGAAGCTGTAATCGCCGCTGCCGTGGATATGTTAAACGTAGAAATCCCGTCTCCGCCTGTTCCGCACGTATCAACGACATCCGCCAAGCCACCTGATGTCTGTGCCCGCGCCCGCATCACTTTTACAAATCCGGCAAGCTCCTCCGCCGTTTCACCTCGGTGGGCTAATACCGATAAAATCCCTCCGATCTCAGACTGCGACATGTCCCCGTTCATCATCATCTCCATCAGCTTTTCGGCTTCTCCGGTTTTCAGCGTACGGCCATTAACGCACGATTGCAGAAATTTGTTCATCCGTCTTCTCCTCCCCGCCAGAAAAGATGTCTTCTGCGATTTGAATCGTTTTTAAAAGCGCCCCCGCTTTATTACAGCTTTCTTCATATTCGGCTTCCGGGACGGAATCGGCGACTATTCCCGCGCCCGCCTGCACCGACGCCGTACCGTTTTTGACACTCATGGTGCGGATGGTAATACACGAATCAATCGACCCGTCAAATCCGATATAAGCGATACATCCGCCGTAGGTTTCTCTGGAAGTCGGTTCTAATTCATTTAAAAGCTGCATCGCGCGGATTTTCGGAGCGCCCGTGAGTGTTCCTGCCGGGAATGCTGACATCAGCGCGTCAACGGGATGGACGCCCTGTTTTAAACGGCCGGTTACAACAGAGATGATGTGCATCACATGTGAAAAAGAAACGACCTTTGTGAATTCCGGAACGGCTACGGAACCGTACTCCGCAACTCTGCCGATGTCATTGCGCGCAAGATCGACGAGCATGTAATGTTCAGCTTTTTCTTTTTCGTCATTCATCAGCTCTTTTTTCAGGCGTTCATCTTCTTTTTTTCCGGCGCCCCTTCTTCTCGTTCCGGCAATCGGATGAATTTCCAGGTGCCTGTCATGCACGCGGATCAGACGTTCAGGCGAACTCCCGACAATGTCTCTGTCAGGCAGTTTGATATAGTACATATAAGGTGAAGGATTGACGATGCGGAGCACCCTGTACAGCTCAAATGAATGTCTGGATACCGGAATGTCAAACTTTTGCGAAAGCACCCCTTGAAAAATGTCTCCCGCTTTTATATATTCTTTCAGTTTATTAACGCCGGCCATAAACTCTTCTTTCGTATAATTGGATGTCACAGCGGCAAAACTTGGCGTGTCAAACGTTTCTTTAGAAAAAAACGGCTCTTTCATATCTTTCGATTCTGTCAAAATACCGATAAGCTTACGAAGCTCCGCGCAATTTTCTTTAAAAACGGCCCGCTTTTCTTCCTCCGTCTCCCGGCCGTTAAGCTCCGCATATTGAATGAAATGCACTTGTTTCGTTTCGTGGTCGTACGCGATGATTTTCCGGCAGACAAACAGCATACATTTTTCGAAATCTGTTACTTTCGCGTGGCTTGGCACGGAAGGCTCAATCAAAGGAATCATGTCATAGCTCAGATAACCGACCGCCCCTCCCGAAAATGGGATATCAAGCTCGGGTGTTTTAATGCGGAAGCTCTCATTCATCCAGTCAAGCACGGCTTTTAATTCTCCGGCTTCAAACAGCGTATGCCCGTTTGGATCAGCGGCAGTGAATGTGTTATGACTCTCTTTAATGGTGATAAAAGGATCAAGGCCGATAAAAGAGTATCTCGACCAGCTTGACGACTCATCCTTGCTTTCTAAAAGATACGTAATGTTTCTGTCCAGTTTTTCAACCATCTGAATGGGTGTGATCGTGTCGACCGTAAAAGTCTCTGCGATTGGAATGGTGCGGTGTGTCAGACTGTCCTTTAAAAATAAAGAAACATCCGATTGTAAATTCATGATTCTCCTCCTTACGGTAAGGAGAATGAGATGAAGAGTGAGAGGAGTCTTGCGTATAAGAAATAAACCCAAAAGAAAGGCTTCTTTTGGGCAGAATAAAAACGTGTTTATCTCAGCTCAGCTAAACTCATTCTCTGCTACCCTATTCTAAACTCAACTGTTCAATGTCTTACTTACCAGCTCTATACACACTCTTGTGTATTTCTAAGCTTTGTTTATCGTATTACATGTCAGTATTTTTTGTCAATGATAAATCCGGCCTTAACACAACGGCTTTTTCTAAATAGACATGCTTGATTTCATCCTGAGGCGTATCCGTCTGAATCGTCATCAGGACACGGATACACTTTTGCAGAGCGCCGGTGACATCCATTTCCTGCATGCACGTCACCGGGACGTACTGCCACCCGGAAAGGCGGCGCACCGCTTTTGCCGGAAATACGGAATGGATATCAGGCGTGGCGGATAACAGGATCTGTACAACGTCTTCCGGCTTGCATCCATTTTGTTCAATGATTTTTTCAAGCAGCTGCTGTGTTTTTTCTAAAATTTCTTGTTCGGTGTCTTGTTCCACCGTTGTTGCTCCGCGAATGCCGCGTATCATCATGCTGTTTCCTCCATTCGCCATTTGTTCAGCAAATTTTCGAGCTCATCTTTTGAAAGCATGCAGTCCCGCGCTTCGCCTAATTCTTTTAACACGATGAACTGTGTCATGCCTCCGCGCGTTTTTTTATCATTCATCATCCGGGCGGAGAGAACCGGCGTTTCAATATCTTGTCTGATGCTTCCCGGGTAGCCGAGCCCAATCAGCCATTGTGTGAGTTCTTTCCTGTTCATCTTGCAACCCGCAACCTGTTCACTCACGTAAAGGGCAAACTGCATGCCGAGGGCGACCGCATCTCCATGTGTAATCCGTCCGTAGCCGTATTCCGCCTCAACGGCATGGCCGAGCGTATGGCCGAAATTCAGAAAAGCTCTTATCCCCTCTTCCTTTTCGTCCTCACGCACGACAGCCGATTTGATTGAAATTCCTTTATAAATCATTTCATTCAGCTCAGCGCTTGTCAGTCCTTGCAACGTGTCAAACGTGAGAAGTTTTTCTAAAAAAGCATGATCGGCGATAAACGCGTGTTTGATCACTTCAGCCATGCCCGATCTCAGCTCTTGTTCCGGCAGGGTTTTCAGAAGCTCCGTATCGTAAATCACCGCTTTCGGCTGATAAAACGCGCCGATTAAGTTCTTTCCGAGTTTATGGTTGACGGCCACCTTGCCGCCGACCGCGCTGTCATGGGCAAGCAGTGTTGTCGGCATTTGAATGAAATCAATTCCGCGCATAAAAGTTGCTGCGCAAAAGCCGGCCAAATCACCCGTCACGCCGCCTCCGAAGGCAATCATACATGAGGAGCGGTCCATATGGAAAGCGATCGCTTCCGTTTGAATCCGTTCATACTCTTTTAGAGATTTCGCTTCTTCTCCGCTTGGAACGATCACTTTTTTCACGGGCCATGTTTCGTTTAAAAGCCGGAACATCTCATCACCGTAAAGCCGGTCAACTTCAGCATCAATGATGAGAAGGATCTTTGTCAGCGGCCTGTTCAGTGAAGACAAAAGGGGAGCGGCCTGTTTCCTTATACCTTCACCGATATACACGGGATATGCGGAGGAAGCTGTCCGAACCTCAAGCTCTTTCATCAGAATTCCCTCGATAATTTTTTCATGTTTTCAACATTTTCTTTAATTCGGTCGATCTGGTCAAGCCCGAATTGTTCTACGACGGCATTTGCGATTTCCCAGGCCACTGCTGCTTCAGCCACTACACTTGCTGCCGGAACCGCGCAGCTGTCTGAACGTTCAATGCTCGCTGTAAACGGTTCTTTCGTTTCAATGTCGACGCTTTTCAGCGGCTTGTACAAAGTAGGGATCGGTTTCATAACGCCGCGGACGACAATCGGCATTCCCGTCGTCATACCGCCTTCTAATCCTCCGAGCCTGTTTGTGGCGCGTGTATAGCCTTTCTCTTCATCCCATACGATCTCATCATGAACTTCACTGCCGTTTTTGCCGGCCGCTTCAAAACCGATGCCGAACTCTACGCCTTTAAACGCGTTAATCGACAGAACGGCAGCAGCGAGCTTGCTGTCCAGCTTACGGTCATAGTGGACATAGCTTCCGACACCGACCGGCATGCCTTCGACGATCACTTCAACGATTCCTCCGATCGAGTCGCCGTTTGCCTTCGCTTCATCAATGGCTGCCATCATTTGACGGCCTGCTTCTTCATCGTAGCATCTGACCGGTGATTCTTCCGTTACCCGTTTGAGATCCTCGATGGATGTGTAATCGGTTTTCTCTGCTTTTACGCTGCCGATTTGCAGGACATGTCCGGCGACTTTAATGCCAAGCTCCGCTAAAATCTTTTTAGCGACGGCTCCGGCAGCCACGCGAACCGTTGTCTCACGCGCGGAAGATCGTTCTAACACATTTCTCATATCACGGTGATTATACTTAATAGCACCGTTCAAATCTGCGTGTCCCGGTCTCGGTCTTGAAATCTGGCGTTTCATTTCACTTTCTTCTTCTTCTGTAATCGGTGCGGCGCCCATAATTTTTGTCCAGTGGGTCCAGTCTTTATTTTCTACAACGAGCGCGATCGGTGAACCGAGTGTCCGGGCATGCCGCACGCCGCTTGTGATCTTCGCTCTGTCCGTTTCAATCTGCATGCGGCGTCCGCGGCCGTGCCCTTTTTGACGTCTGGCAAGCTCAAAATTAATGTCTTCTTCAGTTATATAAAGCCCCGCAGGCACACCTTCTATAATTGTCGTCAGCTGCGGACCGTGTGATTCTCCGGCTGTTAAGTATCTCATTTCTTTCTTCTCCCTTCATCGCATTAACGCTTTTAAGTAAAACTATACCACAAGTTTTCATTAAATGTCTTCTATCTTTTTTGATAAAAAAATGTATCAGTGCTCTCAAGGCCGAATTTTTCCGGGCTGAAAATTTGTTCTGTACTGCCTACAAACAGAATTCCGTTCTTTTTCAAACTGCCCGCCATTTTCACATACAGCTCTTCTTTTGCTTTTTCAGTAAAATAAATAAAGACGTTGCGGCAGACGATCAGATCAAAATCCTGTTCATAGCTGTCGGCAAGCAGGTTGTGCCGCTTAAACCGGATGTTTTTCTGAATCTCTTGTTTTACTTGATAACTGTTGTCAGCCTGCTTGGTGAAATAACGGCTTTTCACGGAAGCCGGCACCTCTTGCAGCGAGCGTTCCTGATAGATGCCCCGCTTGGCTTTGCTTAGCGCCTTTTCATCAATATCTGTCGCCAATATATCAAATCCGGCCAGTCCCGTCTGCTGATTGAGAATCATAGCCAAAGTATAGGGCTCCTCTCCCGTTGAACAGGCCGCACTCCATATTTTTAACGGTTTGTTATGCTTTATTAATGGGAGAATTGAGGTTTCAAGAACTTCCCACCGTTTATAATTTCGGTAAAATTCAGAAACATTGATCGTCATTCTGTCCAATGTTTCGCTTAATAAAAACTTGTCCTTTTCCAAAGCGGCGGCAAATTCCTGAAAATCTCTGAACCCCTTCTTTTCATAAAGGGACGTCAGCCGCCTTTTCATCTGTGCTTCTTTGTATAAAGATAAATCAACGCCGGTTATTTGTTTCCACTTGGTGATAAAAATGTCGTAAGGCTCCATTGCTTCTCTCCCAATCTCGCTGTCTTTTGTCCTAGTATAGCCTGTTTTCTGTCGAAATTGTACGATTTCAATAAAAAAATCAGCCCGCGGGCTGATTTGTGAGAAACGAAAAGACAGGGCAGCGCAGCCTCTGTCTTTCATAAATGATGTAAACCTTTTCATAATACGAGAAAAAGAAAGGCTGACGGCTTAGTACACCCAGTCGGCCATTAATTTTTGATACGGTACAAGCTCTTCCTGTTTAAAGAAAATGTGAATTTCCCGCTCAGCGCTTTCTAAGGAGTCTGAACCGTGAATGATATTTTTGCCGACAAACATGCCGTAGTCACCGCGGATTGTGCCCGGCAGTGCATCTTTCGGGTTCGTTTTTCCGATCAGCTGTCTTGTGATCTCTACTACATTTTCCCCTTCCCATACCATTGCAAATACGGGTCCTGATGTAATAAATTCCACAAGCTCGCCGAAAAACGGCTTCCCTTTATGTTCAGCATAATGGTTTTCAGCCATCTGTTCTGAAACTTGCATTAGCTTGGCTCCTGCCAATTGTAAGCCCTTACGCTCAAATCTGGATAAAATCTCTCCGATCAGCTGGCGCTGTACGCCGTCCGGTTTTACCATGATAAAAGTTTTTTCCATAAGATTCTCCACCCCATCATTATGTATAGGCTTTCAAGTTGCACACCGAAATCGTAACATCTTTCTGACAATTAATCAATCCAGGGCGGAGAATGTTCACATCTTGTTCGTAAAAAGGAATTTAAAATTTCCGTTTGCCGATATATTTGGCGATGGCGGCCAATGATGAGCGCGCACGTCCTCTCGGCAGTGTATTCAGTTTTTCAAACGCTTTTTTTAAGTACCTGTCACTGACGGCCATTGATTTTTCAATCGCGTCTGTGCGTTTAATATTTTCAATAATGGGGGCGAGCTGCTCCTGTGTTGTTTCACTGTTAATTAATTTCAGCTGATTTTTCAATTCAGGCTGACGGAGCGCGTACAAAACGGGCAGAGTGACATTTCCTTGCAGCAGATCCCCTCCGACCGGTTTTCCCAGTTCCTCTTCCGTTGAAGTGAAATCAAGAATGTCGTCAATAATCTGATAGGACATGCCCACGTAATAACCGAACCAATATAATGCTTTGTGAATCTTCTCATCAGCTCCCGAAGCGATGGCGCCGAGCTGGCAGCTGACGGCAATGAGAAGAGCCGTTTTCCGTTTGATGCGGCGCAAATAGGTTCTGAGGTTTTGCTCCATATTGTATTTATCTCTGATCTGTTCAATTTCTCCGAGGCATACTTCTACGATGGTTTTGGACAGGATCCGGTGGGCTTTCGGCTCATCCAATCTCGTCATCATCTCAAGTGAGCCCGCAAGCATATAATCACCGGTATACATGGCGATGCGGTTGTCCCACTTGGCTTTGATGGTCGGTTTTCCCCTCCGCAGCTCGGCGTCATCAATGACGTCGTCATGCACGAGGGACGCCATATGAATCATTTCCAGCGTCACCGCAACATATTTTATTTTATTAATGTCATAGTCGCCGAACATGCCGGAAAGCAATACGAAAACAGGGCGGATCCGCTTGCCGCCCGCCTGGAGCAGGTGGAGCCCGGCTTCACTCAGCAAAGGATAGTCTGACCGCACCGTTTGCTCAAGCTCCCTTTCGATCACATCAATATCGTCATTTAAAAAAGAATAGGCCATTTTAAATTTCATATCATTCACCCAAACATCTGTATATTCATCATTTCCAACCGATATGCGTAGCAGCCACTCCGCCGGTAAACGAATGGTATTTGACATTCGTCAGGCCCGCTTCTTCAAACAGACGGGCAAGTTCTTTCATACCGGGAAATTCTCTTGCCGATTCTTGAAGCCAAGAATATTCTTTATAGCTCTTCGCAAACATTTTTCCGAAGAAAGGCATGATGTATTTAAAATAAAGAAAATATGCCTGTCTGAATCCGAACATTTCCGGCTGGGATGTTTCCAGACATACGACCTGCCCGCCCGGTTTGACGACCCGCCGCATTTCTTTCAGCACTGTCAGATAATCGGGAACGTTTCGCAGCCCGAAGCCGATGGTGACAAAATCAAAAGAATCATCAGCGAAAGGAAGCTCCATCGCATTTCCGTGCAAAAGCTCAATTTGGCTGAAACCGCCCTCTTTCACTTTTTTCTCACCGATGCTCAGCATATTTTTGCTGAAATCCAGTCCTTTGATTTCGCCGCTTTTTCCGGCCGCTTCTGCGAGGGCAATCGTCCAGTCAGCCGTTCCGCAGCAGACATCAAGCGCTTTTGCGCCTTCTTTTACATTCATGATCTGCATCGTTTTATCGCGCCACTTTTTATGCTGCTGAAAACTGATAACAGAGTTCATTTGGTCATAATTTTTATAGATTTTTTCAAACACGCCGTGTACGCGCTGTTCTTTTGACTCCTGCATGTTGATTACCCTTCTTCCACTTTCTGATGATATGTTTTGTCCTGGCTGATCGCTTTAAGCCGGTTCAGCATGAGGTTTTGGATTGGTGAATTGAGCGGCAGCAGCGTTTCAATGCTTTGCTTTGCCTTTCGGAAGCTATCTTCCATTATGTCAGCCTTTGATTTCCCTGACTTTACAATATTGCCGATGACATCGAGAAATATAGCATTGCCGTTCATCAGCCGCTTATATACAAAAAAATCACTCGCCAGCTCTTTCCAGCGCGGAAGATTAAAGTGGTCTGACACTCTGTGAAACAGGGCCGCTTCCACAATCGCCATGCTTTCGATCAATTGATTCAAGTCATTGACAGACCGATCGTACAGACGGATTTTATGCTCATTGATTTCTTTAATTGCCGTAGCGAGCGTCCGAATCATATAGATATCCTTCATTTCAGATAAAAGCGAATAATACAGTCCGCTGAAATAGTCGCCGGCAAGCACGGTGAGCTGCCGGTTTTTATTTTCGTCTCGCTTTAACGCTCTGGCTGTTGTCACTTCATCGTGGGTATCAAGGGCGCTTTGGACAAGCATCGCAGTTACTATGTAATTTTCTCTGTCGTTGTTCTTAATGTCCGCCTCTTCAAACAAAGCGTGAAAAAGAAGAAGCTTATCCTCATCGATTTTAGGCGCAGAAATATGTTTCGCTAAATAAGGATGAGACAGCTTTTGTTTTAATTTCGTATTTAGATTCGCTAAAGTTCCGTAGATGTCTTGCAAAAATATCACCCTTGTCCCCAAATTCACATTTATTCTAATATGTATGAGATTTACTCGTCATTATTATACGCAGGTATCATTATAGCATAAAAAAAAGAAATTGGCTGTATTCTCCCGCCGTTTGCGGGCATTTGGCAAAAGCGGGAAACAGCCGGCTTATTTTTTTTCGCTGTTCATTTCTCCGTAAGCGGTCTGGATGAGGGCGTTGCCTCTCACTTTGATGGCAGAGGTATGCTCAGTAAACTGAGCGATAATCACTTCGCCTTTGTCCAGTTTTTCGGAATGGTGAAATTTCGTATCCGTTCCTCTCGTTAAACCGATGACGTTCACGCCGTCCTCGACCGCTTTAATGACGACAAAATCACTTGAATGCTTTGAATTCATATCTGCACCCTCTATCATTATTAATCCGCACGTTTAATATGTTCTAACACTTCGGAACGCGCCGCTGCGTCATCTTTAAAAATACCTCTTACAGCGGAAGTCACTGTTTTTGCACCCGGCTTTCTTACGCCCCTCATCGTCATGCACATATGCTCAGCTTCGACGACAACCATGACGCCGTGGGGATCTAAGGTCTCTACGATGCTTTCTGCAATCGTTGAAGTGATGCGCTCCTGCAGCTGCGGGCGTTTTGAGACGGCTTCCACCGCCCGCGCCAATTTACTCAGGCCCGTCACTTTGCCGCCGCGCGGAATGTAGGCAATATGCGCTTTTCCGTAAAAAGGAACAAGGTGATGTTCACACATGGAATGAAACGCGATATCTTTTACAAGAACAAGCTCCTCATGGTCTTCTCCGAAAACGGTTTTAAAGTGTTCTTTCGGGTCTTCATTTAATCCCGAGAATACTTCCGCGTACATTTTTGCCACGCGTTTCGGCGTATCTAAAAGCCCTTCCCGGTCCGGGTCTTCTCCAATCGCCTCTAAAATCTGGCGAACCGCCTGTTCAATCTGTTCTTTATTAACTTCTTTCATTGTCTGTGTCCTCCACCATTGAATACATTTAATTTCGATTCTAGCACATTTGCCGCGCCAAAAGCAAAACGAAAGTCCTGCCCGGTGACCGAGGCTGCTTAAATATGAAAAGCCCCTTTATCAAGGGGCTTTTCTGTGAAGAAACAAAGTGTATGTATCAGATGCATACACGATCTATATTCACAATTATTTTCCTGCAACAGCGTCTTTAAGAGCTTTACCTGGTTTGAAAGCAGGTACCTTGCTTGCAGGGATTTCGATTTCTTCACCTGTTTGCGGGTTACGTCCTTTACGTGCAGAGCGCTCGCGCACCTCAAAGTTACCGAAACCGATCAGTTGGATTTTATCACCGTTTTTAAGTGCATCTAAAATCGTATCAAAAACAGAATCAACTGCTTTTGTAGCGTCTTTTTTAGACAATTCGCTTGCTTCAGCAACCGCATTGATTAGTTCTGTCTTGTTCATGCCTTTCACCTCCTCCCAAAAGGGTATAAAATCAGCAGTTTATTATCATTTCTTCACAGTTCAGCCTGATTCTAAACCTGTCTGATAAAAAATCAAAGCAGGGAAGAACAGACAAGTAAACGGCTTTTCAAAAGAAAACAGACACTTTGAGGAATGTTTGTCCAACAAAGTGAAGATTTTCTGTATGTAGAGTAACACATATAAAAAGCCATATCAAGCATTTTAAAGCCTCAATCCCTTGCTCGTCAAGGTTTTCACGTGTTTTACCGAACAAATATTCCTTTTTTTGCTTTTTTCCTCCTAATCCTTGATTGATTTCCAGTATCTAAAAAGAATAAAAAAAGACCCCCCGTTTCAGGAAGAGGTCCTTCAGCTTACAAAATAATGGCGATCAGGCCGCCTGAGCCTTCGTTAATAATTCTCTCCAGCGTTTCTTTCAGTTTATATCTCGCATTTTCCGGCATGAGTGACAGTTTTGCGGAGATTCCTTCTCTTACGATAGAGCTCAATGATCTGCCGAAAATATCGGAGTTCCAGATAGAAAGCGGATCATCTTCAAAGTCCTGCATTAAGTAACGGACAAGTTCTTCACTTTGTTTTTCCGTCCCGATGATCGGCGCGAATTCACTTTCCACATCCACTTTGATCATATGAATGGACGGAGCGACCGCTTTGAGCCTTACTCCGAACCTTGATCCCTGTCTGATGATTTCCGGTTCATCAAGGCTCATATCGGCTAAGGCCGGGGCGGCAATGCCGTAGCCGGTCTGTTTCACCATTTTCAGCGCATCTGATACCTGATCATATTCTTTTTTCGCGTGGGCGAAGTCCTGCATTAATTCAAGCAGGTGGTCTTTCCCGCGGATTTCAACACCGACAACTTCTTTTAAAATCTGGTCATATAAATGATCCGGCGCATACAAATCAATTTCTGCGACACCCTGGCCAAGTTCGATTCCGGCCAGACCGGCGCTTTCAATAAACTCAAATTCACTGAAGTGGCCGACAACCCGGTCGACATCGCGCAGGCGTTTAATATCTTTTACGGTTTCTTTCACTGATTCCTGGTAGCTCTCTCTGAGCCAGTGATTTTCTTTCAGCACCATGACCCAGCTCGGAAGGTTGACATTGACTTCCAGCACAGGGAACTCGTAAAGCGCTTCTCTGAGGACGCTTAACACATCTGTTTCCCGCATGCTTTCAACACTCATGGCGAGGACGGGAATATCATATTTCGCGCTTAATTCAGCTCTGAGCGCTTCTGTTTCCGGGTGGTACGGTTTTACCGAGTTGATGACCATAATAAACGGTTTGCCGACTTCCTTCAGCTCGTCGATGACTCTTTCTTCCGCTTCCACGTAATCGCCCCGCGCAATATCGCCGATTGAGCCGTCTGTCGTAATGACGACCCCGATTGTGGAGTGTTCCTGGATGACTTTTCTCGTACCGATTTCCGCTGCCTCATGAAAGGGAATCGGTTCTTCGTACCAAGGTGTATTGATCATTCTCGGGCCGTTTTCATCCTCATATCCCTTCGCCCCGGGAACCGTATATCCCACACAATCCACAAGACGGATGTTGACATCAAGTCCTTCCGCGACATGAACGGACATGGCTTGATTCGGGACAAATTTTGGTTCTGTGGTCATTATCGTTTTTCCTGCTGCGCTTTGCGGAAGCTCATCCTGCGCCCGCGCTCGATCGGCCTCATTGCTGATATTCGGGAGCACCACGAGCTCCATAAATTTTTTAATGAATGTAGATTTCCCTGTACGGACAGCGCCAACGACTCCTAAGTATATATCGCCCCCTGTTCGTTCAGCGATATCCTTGAAAATATCGACCTTTTCCAAGTGATCCCCTCCCGGACTTCCTATCCTTATCATTTTTCATTCACCATTCTCCAATCAAATACAGGACACTATATGTGTATGACGTTGTCCTATTTCAATATGACATCTTTAGAAAATTTTCAGGCAGTCTTTTCTATCAAAATCAAAAAAACCTTTCTCCCTATTTGTATGCGCGGGAAAAAGGTTCATTCCTGTTTCGTTTGACTTTCTAAAAAAACGGGTTCCTGTTTTTCATTTACGGTGTATGTGACTGAAAAGGCCGGGACGAAAGGAGTCTCTTTCCATAAAATATCTTGAATTTCCGCGCCCGGTTTGATTTTCTTTTTGTTTTCCTTCAGGCAGCGGGCGAGATCGACGCGATAGTCGGCATAGATTTCTCCGTCAGCGCCGATTAAAAGCGGCAGAGACGTGCCTGAAACCGGACTTTTGACTGAAGGAGAGTCTTTCATGCCGAGCTTTTTTTTATTTAAAGTGAACAGCCCTTTTGAAACGGCGTCCTCATAGGGAGGATATGTATGCTTTTCCTGATACATTTTGACACGCAGCTTCATGCCGCGGATTGCTTCCGCCATTTGGAGATCGACCAGCTTGACGGTCGGCTTATTTTCCACATCGACAAGCACGTATTGGTACATTCCACCGCTTTCATAAGCTGAGGCCGGCGGCTCCTCTATGTATCTGGGCGCGAGCCGCTTAAAATCTATCGGATATTTTTGATAGAGCGGTGTTTTCATATCTTTTGTCTGAATCGGCAGAAGTCCGCCGTTCGCCTTTTTAAATTCATCCACTGCCGCTTGCACCTGCTGAAGCTGATGTTTGTAAGATACTTTATTTTCAGTTTTTTCCGCTTCAGGGTACAGACAGCCGGACAGCAGGAGCACCGCCATTGCCGTTATGACGGCCATTTTTAACTTATGCATTCCGCGCCCCCTTTTTGCTTTATTCATTGACAGGCCCGCTGAAAACGACCATTAACACGATCAATCCCGAGATGATCATGCAGGCATAAGCGAGTGAAGAAACCGCTGCTTTTATCAGTTTGTTTTTCACTTTGTACCTGCTGACATAAATAGAGGCCACCGCAACAAACATTAATCCCATCGCACCAAGCGCAAACCACATTTTCATCAATGCCACACTCACGTTCGTGCCCCCCGTCCCATCATTGTAAGCGTTATATTTCATTTTAATATACAAATGTTGAAAAGATCAACAGGTTTTCCATCTATTGAAAAACAAAAAAAACTGAAGCAAAGAGGGGGACTTTGCTTCAGTCAAGTTGACTATATTCACCTGTACGTCTGAGATACACTCTCTTGGACTTCGATGCTATAGTATGCGCAGATGCATACGTCTGCATCCTCTTCTGCCTAAATCAGCAAATGTTTTAAGCGATTTCAGCCGGAGAGTTCTGCGTTTTGGACTTTCGTCACTTCAGAATATGCTGACGGCATGTTATTGTCACTTCACCCGGTTTTCGAATGTGTTGACCAAGTCTTCCATCTCATGGGTTTTCACTCTGGCCATTAAGGATTCTACGGCCGTTTCTACCTTCTGCCCGTTAAATAATACTTGGTGAAGCGCCTCTGTGATCGGCATTTTCACTTGGTATTTTTGAGACAGCTGATACGCAGCTTTCGTCGTCCGCACGCCTTCAACAACCATCCCCATCTTATCCAGGACAGCTTCCAGCTTATATCCTTTGCCGAGCAGGTTGCCGGCGCGCCAGTTTCGGGAATGAACGCTTGTACACGTCACGATTAAATCGCCTACGCCGGTCAGGCCGGAAAAGGTGAGCGGATTTCCGCCCATCTTTGTGCCGAGTCTGGCGATTTCAGCAAGACCTCGGGTGATTAAGGCCGCTTTTGCATTATCTCCGTATCCCAATCCGTCTGTAATCCCCGCTGCAAGAGCGATGATATTCTTTAACGCTCCCCCTATTTCCACACCGATCATATCCGGATTGGTATAGACGCGGAAATGCTGGTTCATGAATAAATCCTGAACCGCTTCTGCAGCCTTGATATTTTTTGAAGATGATGTAACAGTCGTCGGGTGTCTTAATCCGACTTCCTCAGCGTGGCTCGGCCCTGAAAGCACGACGATGTCTTTTCTGTACTCCTCAGGCAGCTCCTCTTCCATTAATTCTGAAATGCGGAGAAGCGAATCCGGCTCAATTCCCTTGCTGACATGAACAAAAATCGATTGTTTCGGGATGTACGGCAGAGCCTTTTTCAGCACTTCCCGAATGGCTTTTGTCGGAACTGCCACAATGATGAAGTCAGCTCCTTTTAAAGCCTCGCTTAAATCAGCTGTACCGATGATAGAACTTGATAGCTCCACCCCCGGCAGGTAATCTTTGTTTTCATGCAGTTCGTTGATTTGATCGATCAATTCGGCACGGTGTCCCCACATCATGACTTGATGTCCGTTATCAGCCAGCACTAAAGAAAGTGCAGTGCCCCAGCTTCCCGCTCCAAGCATTGCCACTTTTTTCATCTCTGTATCACACCTTTTTATTTTCTTGCTCTTGCAAATATTTTAATTGGCGTACCTTCAAATCCGAAAGCGTCCCGGATTCGGTTTTCTAAAAAGCGTTCATAAGAAAAATGCATCAGTTCCGGATCGTTGACAAAAACAACGAAGCTCGGCGGCTTAACAGCGACTTGAGTCGCATAGTAAATTTTCAGACGGGAGCCGTTGTGCGTCGGAGTCGGATTCATGGCGACCGCATCCATAATGACATCATTTAAGACATTTGTCTGCACGCGGAGAGAGTGGTTTTCACTCGCTTTAATAATCGCAGGCATGAGTGTATGAATCCGCTTTGTCGTCAGTGCCGACATAAACAGCACCGGCGCGTAATCGAGAAATTGGAAATGTTCCCGAATATTCTGTTCAAATTCTTTCATCGTGCGCTCGTCTTTATCAACGGCATCCCATTTGTTTACGATAATGACGACGGCTTTCCCGGCTTCATGGGCGTATCCGGCGATCCGCTTGTCCTGCTCAAGGATGCCTTCTTCTGCATTCAGCACAACGCCGACGACGTCTGAGCGGTCAATGGCTTTTAACGCCCGAAGCACACTGTATTTTTCTGTTGTTTCATATACTTTACCCTTTTTTCTCATTCCCGCCGTGTCAACGATTACAAATTCCTGCTGATTGTAGGTGAACGCCGTATCCACAGCGTCTCTAGTCGTTCCGGCTACGTTGCTCACGATAACCCGCTCTTCGCCGAGCATCGCATTGACAAGGGATGATTTTCCGACATTCGGGCGGCCGATCAGGCAGAATTGAACGACATCATCACTGTACTTCGTCTCCGGAATGTTTTTAAAATGCTCGGCACAAGCATCGAGCAAATCTCCCAATCCTAAACCGTGTGTGCCCGAAATCGGATACGGTTCTCCAAAGCCGAGCGCATAAAAGTCATAGATGTTCGCTCTCATTTCGGTATTATCTAATTTATTTACGGCTAATACGACCGGTTTTTTCGTCCGGTACAGTATTTTCGCCACTTCTTCATCCGCAGACGTCACACCTTCGCGGCCGTTCACCATAAAGATGATCACATCAGCCTCGTCCATGGCGATTTCAGCCTGCTGGCGGATCTGTGTCAGAAACGGTTCGTCTCCGATATCAATTCCGCCCGTATCAATCAGGTTAAAATCATAATTCAGCCATTCCGCCGAACTGTATATCCGGTCCCGCGTCACTCCGGGGGTATCTTCTACTATTGAAATTCTTTCACCCGCAATCCGGTTAAAGATTGTGGATTTTCCCACATTCGGTCTTCCGACAATGGCTACGACAGGTTTACCCATAGTACCCTTCCTTTCAATCCAGCCGCTTACATTTTCACAAAAAATTGTTCAACCGGTTATTAAAAATCATCTTCGCTATGAAAAGAACCCTTCAAACAGAAGGGCTTAACTCATTTATTATATCAGTTTTCACTGAGATCACAATGTATTCTTCAAAATGTTTCGCATTCATGTAACAGTCTCCGTCTGTTTTCAAGACATTTTTGTCGCTCCTTTGCCCTGCTTTTTGCTTTTTTGGCTGATGCGCGCCGCAAGCTGTTCATATGTAGTCAGCCCGACGAGCAGAATCACTCCCGCCGAACAGCCTGAAAGCCATTGATAATCCCCGACGGCTGCAGCACCCGCAATATTGCGGATGACCGCAGCATACAATAGCTCCCCCTGGCACATGCCGAGAACAAAAAGACAAAGCCTCTCAGGGAACCGCCCCTCAACGGAAAGCGTAATAACGGTAAGCAGTATAACCGCCGCCCATTCAGGTTTTATGATAAACCAAACAGGATCATATAATGCAAAAAGAAAAATAAAGCCGTACGCCGCAGCCGCCGTCAGATGAATCACAATATTACGGAGCCGTTTATGCATGCCGAGGCTTCCCGCATAAACAAATGCCGCAGCAAAAAACATGACATATGCCGCATTCAGCGTAAAATAAGCCGTAATCTGATGTATGCTTGCCATCATATTAGTCAAAATAAAGACTGATACGTAAAAACGGCTTTTTGTTTTGGCAAAAATAAAAGTCGCAAGTATCCATAAAAACCACATTGACCAGTAATAATAAAACGGTTCCATAATCGCTCCTCCTCTGATCAGTATGGAGCGGGAACGCATTTTTTAAACCAATTATGCCTGAAAGGAGCGGATAAGGATGGGAAAAGACAGACAGGAGAAAAAACTGAAAGCCTCCCGACGAGTGGAATCTGATCGCGATGATTCGATTCACCATAAAGGAGCGACAAGCCTTGAGCAAAACGGGGAATTCCGAAAAAGAAAATCGTAAAAAACAGAAAAAGGCATGCGGGTTCGCATGCCTTTTAACGTCTGCTGAAACAGGACGTGTCAATCCCCCGTTCAGAAAGCCAGTGATGTGTGTCACCTTTTATGACCAAAGGCGCCTTTTGCAATTGGGCAACCGATTGACATCCGAGGGCGGTCATAATCATTTTCAGCTCTTGCAAAAGCGCCGTCATCTCGTCAAACAGGCCCTCTTCTCCTTTAGAGGTGAGAGCTTTCAGGAAAGTGCCCGCCATTCCCGCGCCGGAAGCGCCGAGGGCAATCGATTTGGCGACATCCAGGGCGCTTTGCAGCCCGCCGGATGCGATAATTGATTGATCAGCGGAGAGCGAGTGGATTTCCGCTAAGCTTGCGGCAGTGGAAATTCCCCACGTATTAAAAAAATGAAGCGCCTTCTCTCTGCGCATATTTTCGATCTTAGAGAAATTTGTACCGCCGTATCCGCCGGCATCAACTGCTGCTGCGCCAGCATCAAATAACTGCCGTGCCGATTCCCTGCTCATTCCGAAGCCGACTTCTTTGACAAAAACGGGAACTCCCGCTTCCGCCGCAATCCGCTCAATACGGCCGAGAGCGCCAGTAAAGCTTCTGTCACCCTCTGGCATGACGATCTCCTGAATCACATTTAAATGAATCTGGAGGGCATCTGCTTGAATCATATCAACTGCTCTTTTCGCCTGCTCGGCATCCGCCTCGCTGCCTAAATTGGCAAATATCAGCCCGTCCGGATTCTCTTTTCTGACGATCTCATAAGAACACCGTTCGGAGGGATCTTTTAAAGCTGACATTTGCGAACCGACAGCCAGCGGCATGCCGGCTTTGCGCGCCGCTCTTGCCAGCGATCTGTTAATTTCGTATGTAAGCTGTCCGCCGCCGCCTGTCATCGCATTGATAAAAATCGGCGAACTGCTTGTGAGTCCGCCGATTTTCGTTGATATATCCACTTTTTCCAATGCTAGGTTCGGTAGGCTGACATGAACAAACGTAATATCATCAAGCCCCGTTTCCCGGTTTTGGCCGGTAGACAGCGCATGATTTATATGTTCTCTTTTTCGTTCTGCTCGTGTCACGTTTTATCACCAATTTATTTTAATTTATTAAGCTTGTCTCCGATTAAATCGCCAAGCTGGAAGCCGGTGCTCGGCTCTTCTTTCGCCTGGTATTGGCGGAAGTCCTCCTGATCGGCTTTCGGCGCTTCTTCAAGCTCACGCATGCTTAAGGAAATGCGCTCTTCGCTTTCGTTCACGTCAAGCACTTTCACTTTAACAGTCTGTCCTTCTTCAAGCACTTCATGCGGCGTTCCGATATGTTTATTGGAAATTTGCGAAATGTGCACAAGTCCTTCCACGCCCGGAAGAATTTCAACGAAGGCGCCGAAGCTTACAAGGCGCTGCACTTTTCCTTCAAGCACATCTCCCTGTTTTACCTTTTCGCCGATCTGGCTCCAAGGTCCCGGCAGCGTTTCTTTAATAGATAAAGAAATACGTTCGTTATCGCGGTCTACGGACAGTACTTTCACTTTTACGTCCTGACCTTCTTCCACCACGTCAGACGGTTTTTCGACGTGTGAATGAGACAGCTGCGAAATATGAACAAGCCCGTCAATTCCGCCGATGTCGACAAATGCGCCGAAATCAGTCAGACGCTGCACTTTTCCTTCAAGCACGCTTCCAACCTCAAGCGTTTGGAGAAAATCATGCTTTTTGGCTGTCTGTTCTTTTTCCACTACAGCCCGGTGTGACAGAATCACCCGGTTTTTATCACGGTCGAGTTCAACGACGATAAGAGAGAGGGTTTTCCCTTTATAGTCAGTGAAATCCTCGACGAAATGAGCTTCGACAAGTGATGCGGGAATGAAGCCGCGAACGCCGATATCAACGACGAGACCGCCTTTCACCACATCTTTCACTTCAGCTTCAAACACTTCTTTTGTGTCGAATTTTTTTTCAAGGTCTTCCCAAGCGCGGTCAGCATCAACGGCACGTTTAGATAAAATCAAAGCATCGTCTTCCACTTTTGTTACTTTCAGGTCAAGCTCGTCGTCAACTTTTACGACATCCGATGCTTTCTCTACATGAAGACTTGATAATTCACTGATTGGAATGATTCCGGACTGTTTGACATTGACAATTTCGACATCTACATGCTTGTCCTCTACCTTTGTCACAATCCCTTTTACTACATCTCCAACCTCTGGCACTTGAACATCAATTTGATTCATTTCCTCTGTCATTTGAATAACCTCCTTGGTCCAAACCTACACAGCTTAATTAATACGGTTTGAAAGCTGAACATGTGAATGTCCGCTTTTCAGCCGAATATGTATTAAAGAATCATCCAAAAAAGATTTTGAATGATCAATAAAAAGTTTTATTAGTATTAACTTCTAATAAATGGACTGGTTTGTCAAGCAATAACATCTTGTCTTTCGAAAAAAATTATAAAGCGCTCCGCCCGAAGTTAACGTGATTTCTGTTCGACGATCTCCAGAATTTTTCCTGCGACTTCAGCAATGCTGAGTGACGTCGTATCGATTTCAATCGCGTCTTCCGCTTTGCGCAGCGGGGAAACTTCCCTCTCTGAATCGAGTTTGTCGCGTCTGGAAATTTCTTCAATGAGCGTCTCGTAATTCACGTCATAGCCTTTTTTCTTATTCTCTTCATATCGGCGCTTCGCTCTTTCCTCTACGGACGCGAGCAGAAAAATTTTCACTTCGGCATCAGGCAGCACATGAGTACCGATATCACGGCCGTCCATGACGACACCGCCTTTTTCTCCGAGCTGCTGCTGTCTTTTGACCATTTCTTCTCTGACGCCTTTATGCTTGGCGGCGATTGATACTTGGTTGCTGACTTCGTCTTTACGGATTTCTTCTGTCACATCTTCTCCGTTTACCAGAACGATTTGTCCTTCCGGAGCGGATACAAGCTCAATTTCCGTACGCTTCAGCAGCTCTGTAAGCGCTGCTTCATCAGTTAAATCGGCATTCTGCTTGAGCGCCGTATATGTAATGGCACGATACATCGCTCCTGTATCAATGTACACATATGATTTTTTCTCAGCCACTATTTTAGCAACGGTGCTTTTTCCGGCAGCGGCCGGCCCGTCGATCGCAATTGATAATTTCTTGTCCATAATCTCTCTCCTTGCTCTTTACTCCTCTATGGATTGTATCATGAACTGCCGGAAAAGGGGCGAAAAAATTGAGCTGATTTACCGCTTTACCGTTTCAATCCATTCTTTTTTCTCCATTTTATCAACTCCCTCATATTTCACAGCTTTCGAAATATAAGGTTCAATAGGCTGATAATGAAGCAAAAATTGCACCGCGCCCAAAATTATAAGCTGAATGCAGACCAATTTGACCAGCAGACGTTCAAACGTTTTCATACACGCGCACCTCCATTAGGATTAGTATGGAAAAGTGCGCTGCTGTTTATTCCGACAGACTGTTTCTTCTCTGCTGCAGCTGCGCGCGCATACAATATTGGAGTAAAAGCTGCTGCGATGCGGGATCGATTTCTGCAAATTCAAGCGTCATTTTTTGTTTATCCGCCTTTTCATCATAAAAAATCCGCTGGGTAACAGCCTCGGCCGTAATATCGGCTGTATTTTCCTTGCCGGGAAGAGAAAATGAGACATACAGCTTTTCACCTGGTTCCGCGGAAATATGCTCAGGCATCACAACAGCGATTCCGCCGGCGCTGATATTAGAGGAAACCGTCTGGAAAGCGGTTTTTTCCGCTTCCATTTTGACGGATACATCCAATACTGCGTCTGCACGGACGTATCGGCGTCTTTGAATCCGCTTCATTTCCTCCTGAGGGGGGATGTCCAATCCGATCATCGGGATGGGGTCTTTTTTCTTTCCTTTGATTATGCTTTTAAATTGATACGGCACGTGGCCATTCCCCATAAATTCCGCTGTTATTTCCAATCCTTTATGCAAAAAGACCGTCCGTCCCGAATCCAGATCGACGGGATATGAGATGTGCAGTTCGCCGTTTTCAACGCTTACTGCTTTGCTCCTCGCTTTTTTGGGCTCATTGTTCTCTATGTATTCAATCCAAATATAATCTCCGACAGCTATCATGGGCCTTCACTCTTTCATTATTTATGCTTTTATTAAAGCATGTAACGAAAAAAAGGAAAAGACTTTCAGTCCTTTCCTCCTTTATTTTTATAGGTCTTTATATATAGGTTCTGCACTTTTTAACTTTTCTATTTTTTCCTCTTTTCCGTCGTCCGCATTAATGAACATTTGATACGTGTCTTTCCCGATCGTCCCAAGCATTTCGTAGCAAAGCACTTCCTGACCGAGCTCATTCGTGATCAGCGCCTGCCGGGTCTCCCGCACTTCAACATTTTTATTCAGCTTCGCTTTCGCTTCATCAGCTGACAAAGCGGGAGCCGGAATCGTTCTCGTGCGGTGCGCCGCCAGGTAATCACGCGCGGAAAAACCGACGACTTCACCATCATCCAGCGCCACTTTCATTCGGATGGCTTCCGGATAAATGCGGACATTTTTCTCCACGGGGATAAAAGAAAAGACGCCGATGTTATTATATTGCGCGCTTTCATCAATTTCGAGGCCTTTTGTTTCATATCCATTTTTCTTTAAAAACGCGACGGCCCGGTTAGATGCTTCATTGAGGCTGATCTTTTGTTTCTTCACGGCCCGTTTTTGAATCAAATAGACCGGATGTCCGCCTTTTTGGGTAATATCCATATAGATAAAAGACTTGTTGTCGGCGTCTTTCATGCGGATGCTGTATACGTCCCGATTCGTCTTCCTGCCGCTTTTGACCACTTTAATTGAATAATTATGATCAGGCGCAAACCGTTGCGCGATTTTGACCGCTTCTTTTTCCGTAATTTGTTTTCCTTTCAGATGCGTAAAACCTTTTCGTTCTGTATTTGCTCCCGTAAATGTGGGGCTGATGCTGTCTTCAGAAAAAGCGCCTACATTTTTTTCGACTGTTTTAAAGCTGTCGACGATCGTATTATCGCTTTGTTTTTTGTCAGAGGCGAGCGCCATCTCAACATCCATCCACCGTAAATTTTTGCTCATGACGAGATGCTGAACGCTGCGGAGCTGGTTTTGAATGTTCTCCGCCTGTTTGTACAGGCTGTTCAGTGTTGTATATTCTTTCTTATCAAGCGGTTTTTGGTCTAAATCCCGGACGGATGTTTTATAGCTGAAATCTCCTATGTTGGATAAAAACTCCTCCGTCTTATTAAAAGGCATGAGAGTCAGGGGCAGCTGGCTCACATTGTTATGAGCTTCAGATGTTATTCTCCATACATCAATGAGCGCCGGAGACAGAGATTTTTTACTGTTCATCGCAAGCGTCGTCCCGATTTTGTCGTGAAGCTGATCTACATGGTACGTCAATTCATGAAAAGCCCTCTGATAATTATTTTCCGCGTGCAGAAGGACCGCATCTTTTTCCTGATGCTCTTTATATCCCCAGTATCCGGTTGCGGCGATCGCGACACCGAGAACAGCGATAATGATTCCTCTAATCATGTTAACACCTCATTTTGCGTACTTTTACTCACAGAAAATGTGCTTTCCGATTCTTTTAATCTGCGGACGTCCCCAAATCCATTTACTTGTCGCCGTATCAGGATTGAAATAATAAATCGCGTTTTCAGAAGGATCCCAGCCGTTGATCGCATCAAGAACCGCTTCTTTTGCTCTTTCATTCGGCTGCATATATATTTGGCCGTCGGCAACGGCGGTAAACGCGAGCGGTTCGAAAATGACGCCGGCCACCGTATTCGGAAATAACGGGCTTTTAATACGGTTTAAAATAACCGCGGCGATGGCAACCTGTCCTTCAAACGGCTCACCGCGCGCTTCCCCGTACACAGCCTGTGCCAGAAGATTGATGTCGTTGTTTGAGAAACCGCCAGGCATATTGGCCGCTGTCGTATTTTGCTTTTGATTTGACTGACCGCCTGTATTGTTTTGCGGCTTTTGAACAGGCTTATTCGTTCCCGCCGGCTTCTGCGTTCCGGCTCTCGGTTTTGTTTGGTTTTTCAATGGGACGTTGCCATAATGAGTGAACGTATTCCCTTTTTGGATCTGCTCCATTACATATTCACGGTAATATTTTGATTTAGAAATCAGCACCTGTTTGGTTTTCGCGCCGACGAGGCCGTCAACCGGCTTCATGCCGAATTTCTCCTGAAAATTTCTCACGGCCCAGTATGTGGTCCAGCCGTAAACACCATCGATTTTCCCGTTATAAAATCCGTTATATTGAAGACGGGCCTGCAATTCTATAACATCATCACCCGTCGCGCCTCTTTGAATCACTTGATTTGAAAACGCATGAACCGTTTCATGATGATCGAAGAAAGCGGCGGCGAAAGAAAATAGAATGAGACATGCCATAAAGGCTCCTTTGCACTTCATCTCTTCAAGCCTCCTACTGCAAAATTTAAAGTGTACCCGTATTGTCTGTCACGAGGTTATTTTTATGCACGTTTCCTTCTTATCCCTCGTCAATGCATAAAAAAAGAAACCGCACGCGACGCGCGGTTTCTTCACACTTGGATCATATTGACGGAGCGTGCTTTTTTTGCCTTTCGCAGCCCGAACCACCATAAAAACAGCATAAACGGCAGCATATAATATACCCAATGATTGAGGGCGGTAAGAATAAAATCGTAAGAACCGTGCAGACATGAAGGCACGGCCAGCGAAATCACAAGCCATTTGACACGGGCTTTTTTCTGCGAAAAGCGGGCTTTTCCGAGATAAAATCCCATAATCACTCCGATCAGCGCATGGCAGGAGACCGGCAGAAGCGCCCTGATGAAAGCATGCTCAACGCCGTGGCCGAATAGATACAGAATATTTTCAAGCGTGGCAAATCCTAAAGACACACTGGCCCCGTAAACGATTCCGTCATAATGCTCATCAAAATGAGCATGCGGATACACACTGATCATCAGAACGAACCATTTCACCGATTCTTCCAGAAATCCCGAAGACAAAAACGAAACGAAAAAGCTTCCTCCCCCTACATGCTCTTTTTCAAGAACATATTGGATAAACATGGTCGGAAACACAAGAACAACCCCGAGAAAAAAAGACCTCAGCACCATATGTACGGGTTCATTGTCATACTGATCTTTTAAATAAAAATAGCTTAACAGCGCAATGCCGGGAGCAATTCCTGCAGAGATGATTGCAAACATCAGGCAACCTCTTTCCTTTATATTCCTATATCTATCGTACCATGTTGTTCATATTTTTACATCTTTCAATTTTTTTAAAAAAGAGCATATGAATGATCATATGCTCTCTGCACCCAGCCGTTTTGATATTTCATTTGCGATCAAGCCGCCGTGAAAACGGCCGTTCTCGATAAAAATTTCGTTGGCGTTATTTCCAGCCGCAATGACTCCGGCGATAAAAACACCGTCAACATTTGTTTCCATCGTTTCTTCCCGGAAAAACGGCCGGCCTGATTCCGCATCAATCCGCACACCGATTTTTTCGAGGAAACCGTGATCGGGATGGTATCCCGTCATGGCAAATACGAAATCGTTTTTCAGCCGGACCGTCTCATTTCGGCCGGAGCGGAAAATGATTTCATCTTCCGTCACTTCTTCAAGACAAGCGCCGAATTCCATCCGGATTGTGCCGTTTCTGACGAGGGCCTCAAACTCAGGCAGAATCCACGGCTTGATGCTCGGGGAGTACTCATGTCCTCTGTAGAGCACCGTGACGCGCGCACCGGACTTCACCAGTTCCAAAGCCGCATCCACACTTGAGTTTTTCCCGCCGATCACAGCAACATCTTTATCAAAATAAGGATGGCCTTCTTTAAAGTAATGAAATACCTTAGGAAGCCCTTCACCCGGTATGTTCATATAATTCGGATGATCATAATATCCTGTCGCAATGATACAAAACGGAGTGAGGTAGCGGTCTTTTGATGTTTCTACAAGAAAACGGCCGTCTTCCTGTTTCGTTACGCGCTCCACCGTTTCAAAGGCGTTTACGCGCAGCTCTTTTCTTCTGACAACCTCTCTGTAGTAAGAGAGAGCCTGTATTCGGACCGGTTTTCTGTTTTCCGTAATAAAGGCGACATCGCCGATCTCCAATTTTTCACTTGAACTGAAAAAAGTTTGGTGGGTCGGATAGTTATAAATGCTGTTTACGACATTCCCTTTTTCGATCACAAGCGCGTTCACGCCAATTTGCTTCAGATGTATAGCCGCCGATAATCCGCAAGGACCTCCGCCTATTATAATTGCTTTTTCTTCTGTCATGTCCTTCAACTCCTGCGATTGGCATTTCCATCATAAGTTTCCACTCATATAAAAAATCTCCTATATTATCATAGGAGATTTTTTTTGTTTATGCAAACGATTGGTTTATATCCAGCCTCTGAAACGCGAAGCCTCCGCCATTTTCCGCACGCCGACCATGTAAGCCGCAAGCCTCATGTCAATCCGGCGGTTTTGGGACATTTCATAAATATTATTAAACGATTTTATCATCATATTTTCCAGTTTTTCCTCGACTTCTTCTTCACTCCAGTAGAAGCCTTGGTTGTTTTGAACCCATTCAAAATAAGAAACCGTTACACCGCCGGCGCTCGCCAGAACATCGGGAACCAGCAGCGTTCCTTTGTCTGTCAGGATTTTCGTTCCTTCCAGTGTCGTCGGTCCGTTTGCCGCTTCTACAACGATTTTCGCTTTGATGCGGTCAGCGTTCTCTTCTGTAATTTGGTTTTCGATCGCCGCCGGGACAAGTATATCACAGTCCAGCTCAAGCAGCTCCTGATTCGTAATGGTGTCATTGAAAAGCTTCGTCACCGTTCCGAAGCTGTCTCTGCGGTCAAGCAGATAATCAATATCAAGACCGTCCGGATCGTAAAGGCCTCCGTACGCGTCAGAAATTCCGACAACTTTCGCGCCGGCGTCATGCATAAACTTGGCCAGATAGCTGCCCGCGTTTCCGAAACCTTGTACGACGACGCGCGCGTTCTGAATATCGAGACCTTTTTTCTTGGCCGCTTCTTTTATGCAGATGGTGACGCCTTTTGCCGTCGCTGATTCCCTGCCGTGGGATCCGCCGAGTACAAGCGGTTTTCCCGTAATAAAGCCGGGTGAGTTAAATTCATCAATTCTTGAATATTCATCCATCATCCAAGCCATAATCTGTGAGTTTGTAAATACGTCAGGTGCCGGGACGTCTTTAGTCGGTCCGACAATCTGACTGATTGCTCTGACATATCCCCTGCTCAGCCTTTCAAGCTCTCTGAATGACATATTTCTCGGATCACAAACAATTCCGCCTTTACCACCGCCATAAGGAAGATCAATAATTCCGCATTTTAAACTCATCCAGATGGAAAGTGCTTTCACCTCTTTTTCAGTTACATTCGGGTGAAAACGAATGCCGCCTTTTGTCGGACCTACGGAATCATTGTGCTGCGCACGATAGCCTGTAAATATTTTCACAGACCCGTCATCCATCCGAACAGGAATTTTAACCGTTAATAATCTGAGCGGCTCTTTCAGCAGTTCATACACTTCTTCTGGATACCCCAATTTTTCCAGAGCTTTATGTATTACGGTTTGGGTTGATTTTAATACATCATGTTTGTCTTCTTCATTATGACCGGTGAATCGATCGGCTGCCATTTGAGTTAACCTCCTAAAATCTTCTGTTTCTCTCATGCTCCCTTTCAGTGACTAGTATACACCTTCAATATCTCCGTGCATAGAAGAAAGACAATGATTTTTCCATTATTTCGCTTAAAAAAAGACGGCCGCTGAAAACAGCTGCCGTTTCAAATCTTTTTTATGAAAAATGTTTCTGGATGGTCTCCACAGCATTGCCGTCCATGATGAGTTTTCCGTACTCATGGAGCCTGTAAATCGTAATCGTCGCCGGGTGTCCGTATTCAGCCAGCACCGCGATGACGCCTTCGGCGGAACGGGAGCCGAGGTCTTCAAGGCTTACATAGTATTGGTTCTCATAGTGGTAGACGGTGCCGCCGGTAATCCCGATTCGGTGAAGGCTTCCGGCAAGCTGAATGATATCTTCAAACGAATGGAACTGATAAATAATATCCGGGCTTTCGTCAAGTTTGACCTGCATCTCGATATAATCATCGTCATATTCGTCATCTTCTGCGTCCGCGTCATGATTTTTCGTTACAATCACAACCATGCCTTGTGCCTGAAGAGAATATACTTCCACCGCGATCGGACCATTCGCTTCAAAGCCGAGCTCTGTATTTGCTTCATTCATCATATCTTTAAATAACTGGTGGACTTTAAACGAGTCCTTCCAGAGGTCTTCTTTTGTCAGTCCCCGATCAGTCAGATCGTCGAGGGTTAAAAAGATTTTAATCTTATTATAGTTCAGACGCTCAAGCCGCATAATGTTCCCTCCTGCCTCTTCTTGCACACAAATCATATAACACAGTATATGAATAAATGAGTCATAGGTTCTTAATTTGTTATCAGTTTACACCGTGTACAGCGGGAAGACAAGCAGAATGCCGTTTTTTATCACCGCGGCCGGGTTTGTTTCAGGAAGACGGCTCATCCGGTCCGCACAGCGTAATCATATGCGTCTCCGGTTTCGCCCCGAGCCTCAGCGGAACTTTTGTCGTCCCGTAGCCGTTGCTGATCAGGTAATGCGCTTTTTTTACCGTTCCCGTCCCGCCCAATTCGTACGGCCCGAACCGGCCGAAACGGATTTGGCCGCCATGCGTATGGCCGCTGAACACAGCGTCAATCCCGTCTGACTCCCTCATCTGCTCATGGATGTCCGGGTTATGGCAAAGCAGGAGGTTTACTTTGTCAGCATCCGTATATCTGATTGCAGATTCGTAATCATCCATCATCATCCTGATATCATCCACCCCGCAGATCGTAACGGTTTCCCCTTTATAAGCAAATTGAACCGATTCATTTCTCAGTGGGATCACTTTGTATGCCCGTAAAAGAGAGAGCAGTTTTTGCTGGCTGACCTCGTAATCGTTATTTCCCCACACATACATGACAGGCGCGAGAGCCGTCAGACGTTTGATGTTTTCTTCAATTCTGGCGTAAGGAACTCCGCCCTCCGCCAAATCACCGCCGAGCAAAACGGCATCCGGCTTATAACCTGCCGCTTCGCGGAGAAGCTTTTCATCAATTAAACGGCGGTGCACATCAGATATAAAAAAGATGGTGAGCGGCTTCATCCCCTTCATTTTATCAAGCGTAAATGTATGTGTTTTCAGATGGCTGCCGTTTGCCGTTTTGTACATAACGGCCGCCATAACCGCAGCCGCTCCCGCCAATGAGCCGAGAATTCCCGCTGTAAGCTTCATAAACGCACTCTCCATTCTGTCATTGTCTTATATTAGACGGACAAACAAAAAAAGACGTTTCTATCCTTTCCGGAAAACGCCTCATTTTATTTGCTTTCAAAATAAAGATTGATATCATACCGATGTTTCATCAAGTGAAAAACAGATTCTCTCGCCCTCCATTTTTCAGGCTGGGGCCATAAATCCGTGCTTTTTTGGATAATTTCACACCTCAGTTTATGAAATTCACCCTCAGCTTTTTCTTCCTTTTTTTTGAAATAATAAGAAGTGCAATACGCAAAAGCGGAAGCCATAATCCAGCACAAGTAAACCGTATGGCCTAATATTTCCTGCAGAATCAGCTGCGGAGAGGCTTGGGGGGCATTAAAGCTTTTAAACATCAGCAGTATGCACATCAGGGAAAAACAAACGAGGGACGCCCACTGCCATCTTCGGCATTGTGCGGCATAATTTTCGTATTTTAATTTCCGTTTCACCAGCGCCTGAAGCATTTGTTTCGTCGGTCCGTCAGCAAATCGGTCTAATTGCTTCCATAAAGAATCCATGCGCTTCACACCTTGTCCGTTTTCATTGGTACACTATATGAAAAACGCGGTGAAAACATGCATTTATTTTAATCAGACAGCGGAATGTTCAGAACCTGGCCGGTGTACACGTCGTTTCCGTTTAATCCGTTGTAGCTGCGGATTTTTTCTTCGCCCGCCCGGCTTTTATAGTATTTCATTGAAATGCGGTAAAGCGTTTCTTTCGGCTGTACAGTATGCTGTACGGTCCGCACTTTTTTTGGGACAGTCCCGGCTTGATCACTCGCCTCAGCCGGAGCCGCTTTTTCACGGACAGCCGGCGGAGACTGCTGTTTTGTCTCCGCGTATTCGGTGTCTGTCGGCTTTACTTGTTTTTCTGAGGGCGTTTCCGTTTTTTTAGGTGTTTTTTCACTTGGTTTTTCTTTCGTTTTTTCAGGTGCAGCCGCTTCTTTCTTATCTTTGTCGTCAGACTTTTTTTTCGATTGTTCTAAAAGAGCGGTTTCTGACGTTTCTTTCTGAGCGCCTTTCGGAATAACGGCAGGCGCGCTTTCACTGTGGTCTATAAAGACATCTTCATAGTCCTTCGGGTCAAATCTGCTGCTGTTCGTCATATAAAGAAGACCGAAAAAGACACCGATTGTTACGATAATGAACAGGACGGTCAGAAAAGTGAACAGCGGCGTTTTTGTTTTGGTTTTTTCCTTCACCTGCTCTTCCTTTTTTTTACGCTCCTCTTTTACAGATTGTCTTGTCGGGAGGCTGTCTTCTAGATATTCAATTTGTTCATCCGCGGCCGCGGCAACCTGCTGCTCGGCACGCAGCTGAGCTTTTCTTCTTTCAACTCTTGACATTTCCGTCATGCAAACCCCTCCTAACATATTGAAAACGGATCTGACAGGCAAATACCGCATCAATAATAAAATGCGCTGTAACCGGAACGAATAAATTGCCGGTCCATTCATAGATAAGCCCCAGCAAAAGACTGATGCCCGCAACCATCATAAACAGAAGCCACTTCGCCAAGTATCTGAAATGAAGCACGGTAAAAATGAAGCTGGCGGCCCATAAGCCGATATGTGTCTGCAGAACGCCTCTGAACAAAATCTCTTCGCTGAACGAAATGAGAAGCGTCAAAAACAAAATGTGCAGAACCGGCCTGTTCTTAAAAAGCAATACATTAATGCCGCCGTCATCATATAAATGCGAAGGACACCATTTCATCACCGCCAGATCGGCAAAAATGACAAGGACGGCAAGAGTTACACCGTACCATATGATATTATCGTCACGTATATGCCACAGCTTTAAAAAATCGTGAATGTCGGTAAAAAAGAAAAAGCCGATAATAGCTGAAACCGCCAATATGAGCAATTGGGTGGCGTACAGCTGCATCACAATCTCCCGGTCTGAGAGCTGCCGGATCAATTCGCTTTGCCGTCTCAGCTGAACTCACCCGCAGACTCTGATCCGAAAATCCGGCCTAATTCCAGCTTCCAATCTTCAAACCGTTCCATATTTTTACGTTCTCCTTTTTGCTCGTACGGAGCCAGATCAAGTCCGCAGCTGCTGCAGCATTGTCCGGTTTGACCATCAGTCTCATACGGTTCATCAAAATAAGACAGCAGCGCTTCTCTTATACATTCTTTCCGCTCTAATAACGCCGAAAAACGATTCATTTTACGCAGCTTCTTTTCCACGCGGTATGTCAGTTCTTCCTGCAGCTGCTCTTTTGTGGTTTTTCCTTGCAGATACAGATGGACGGCCGTTCGCGCCTGTGTTTCCTGGACGCCCTTATTGATCAGAACGTCCCGAAGCTTTCGTTCATCACCCGTACCGGCATCCCGTATGACGGCCAGAATGCCTTCCAGGTCATAATCAGACAGGCTTTCTGTCTGAATAATCTGCTGCTGAAGCTCGGTATCGCCGGGCGCCCTCAGCAAAATACTGACACTCGGGCTGCCGTCGCGTCCCGCTCTGCCGATTTCCTGCATAAAGGCCTCGGCCGTTTGGGGAGGATAAAAGTGAATGACAAAGCGGATATCTGACTTATCCACACCCATGCCGAACGCATTGGTGCAGCAGATGCAATCAAGCTGGTTATGGATAAATTGCTGCTGGATTAAAATCCTGTCGCCTGTATCCATTCCGCCGTGATAATAATCCGTCCGCTTTCCCGTTTTTTCGTTCAGCTCAGCCGCAAGCTCTTCCGCCCATTTCCTGGTCGGACAATATATGATACCCGGGCCTTCAAGCTTTTCGGCAAGCTCCGTGAGCCTGCTTATTTTTTCGGCATTATCAGCCAAATGTTCTGCCGCCAGGAGAATATTCGGCCGGTTGACTGAATAAAGATGACGCACCGCATGCTCAAGTCCGAGCACATCCGTCACGTCTCTGAGCGTTTCTTTTGTCGCTGTTGCAGTCAGCGCCAATACAGGCGGCTTTCCGAGTGCCTGCCTGAAAGGTCCGAGCTTCGAATAATCAGGCCTGAAATCATGTCCCCATTCTGATATGCAATGAGCCTCATCAATAACAAATAAACTGACAGAGACATTTTTCAAACGGTTCAGCACATAAGGTGAAGAAAGGGCTTCAGGAGACATATAGAGAAATTTATAACGGCTGATGTTGCTGAGGATAAAATGCCGCTCTGCGGAATTCAGCATGCTGTTTAATGCAGCAACCCGCTTTTCTCCTTTCGCTTTCAGCTGCTGCACCTGATCTTCCATTAATGAAAGGAGCGGCGAAATAATCAGCACCAGCCCGTCCATCATGTAACCCGGGAGCTGATAGCATAATGATTTTCCCCCGCCGGTCGGAAGCATGGCGATCGTATCTTTTTTTTGGAGCACGCTAGTCATAATCTCTTCCTGCCCTTTTTTAAAGGAATGCAAACCAAAATACCTGGATAAAGCTTTATGCAGCTCAGTCATGCTGATTCACCGTCTTTGCCAGCGCCAGCCTGATCTGAAAATAGCTGAAGCGCATCTGCATTCCTTCGCGAATCCGTTTAATTTTATTCGTTTGATGCTGTTTTGCAAATGCCGTTATCATACGCTGTTCCTCTTCAGAAAGATACTGTTCTATAAAAAATGCAGGCTGATGCAATGATATTTCTACGATATGATCTTCGATTGTGGCTGTTTTTAAATTTCTGACCGCGGCGATCCGTTCAATCGGAAACCCTTTTTCCAACAGCTCAAAGGTTTTTCTGGCAGACTGTGTCAGCGCGCTTTCCGCCTGCAAATCGGACAACAGCTCGCGCAGAGCGGGATATGCACATTGCGGAAGCGATTGAATAACATAATGTACCGCTCCCCAAAACTGGACGGACACATACCATTCATCTTCGTTCAGCTGGAGAGCAAGCTGCTTATTCGTTTTGCCGATTCTGTTGAATGAAGTTAAAGAATAGACAAAAATAAGCGCCTGCCGTTCACTTACGCCTTGCAGAAGGTGAAACAGCGTCTCATGCATTTGGACGGAAAGCTCTTTAGCATCTCTGTTTTTCCGCATGAACCGTTTGACCCATCTCAGCGTCTGCACATCGTTTGTAACCGGGATATATTGACTGCATTGATGCTCTTTGTTTGATAGGACTTGAATGAGCAGGGAAAGCCGCCTCCACAGGGTAACGGCAGGCGTTTGATAATTCGCGCCGTGGCAGTGCTTCGGCCAAGGCCGCTCGGCAAACGCCCGTTCAAGCCTTTGAACGCCGCGCGCAGTCACTTTCCACGTTCCCTCTTCTTTTCCGGCTGTAATGTATGAGTTCTCGGTGAGTTTATGCAAAGAAGCCGCAATATCGCCGCGTTCACAATGTGAAGCCATGCCGAAATATTTAGCGATCTGAAATAAGCCGGCATCCTGAATGGTTTGAGACGACTTTTTTCCTTTTAATAAATGAAACACAGCACTCGGAGTCCGTTCGCCGTCTATTTTGTCCAGACAGTCGAGAACCACGGTATCAAAGTAGTTTATCGCCAATCTAAACACACCTACATTTCTTCTGTGACAAGTTTCGTTTTTTGGTTCTTTTTATTTTAACAGATTTTCATATAAATTTGACGTTTAAAGTCATCTTTTAGGGGGAAGTGCTAAAGAGAATCCCTTATGTGATAAGCATTCTCAATCATTTTTCTGTTGAAATTTGACACTAACATCATTACAATAAGTAAGAGGAATAGGTGTTATATTTAAAAATATATAAGGTAAACCATTTGTTCCAACACGAACAATCTGGGAGGTTTTATTCATGGCAAAGTACACAATTGTAGATAAAGATACGTGTATTGCATGCGGCGCCTGCGGAGCTGCGGCACCAGACATTTATGATTATGATGATGAAGGCATTGCGTTCGTTACGCTTGACGAAAATAAAGGCGTCGTCGAAGTTCCGGAAGTTCTGGAAGAAGATATGATTGACGCATTTGAAGGATGCCCTACTGATTCAATCAAAGTTGCGGATGAACCGTTCGAAGGCGACCCGCTGAAATACGAATAAAAAAGCCCTCCCCGTGAGAGGAGCTTTTTCGTCCTGAATAAGACTCCGGCTGTTATCGGCCGGAGTCTTATTTTTTTGCGTGATCAAACAATCAAAAAAGCGCCCGGTCTGTGTTTTACAGAGCGGGCGCTTTGAAGTGGTTATTGTGTCTGGATGCTGCGTTTTTGTTCAATCCAAGGTTTCAGCTTCGTAAAGATGAACGTAAAGACGATGGTGATGATAACGCCTTTTACAATGTTAAACGGCAGGATTCCTGCGACAACCGCCGTTTTTAACTGGCTGTTTGACAGTGCCGGTGAATGTAAAAACCAAGTATACGCGGGCAGGATAAGAATATAGTTCAAAATACTCATCAATACAGTCATCGCTGCGGTTCCGGCCAGCAGGCTCACTGCAAGTCCTTTAGCAGATTTGAGCTTTTTAAACATAAACGCCGTCGGCAGAATAAACAGCGTTCCTGCGATAAAATTGGCTGCCTGCCCGACAGGCACGCCGGCCATGCTTCCTTGAATGATATACTGCAGAATATTTTTAATCGCTTCAACCGCAATCCCCGCCGCAGGCCCGTAAACCAAAATGGCGATAATTGCAGGAACGTCACTGAAATCAATTTTCAAGTAATCCGGCAGCCCCGGAAACGGGAAATTTAACAGCATAAGCACAAAAGCAATACTGCTAAGCATACTGATGACAACTAATTTTTTTACTTTCACAATGCTCTCTCCTTTTCGATCAAATCTCTCGAAAAGAGGAAAGGTTCTTTTGCGCCCCAATAAAAAAACCGCTTTTGTTAAAAAGCGGGAGCTTACTAAGGCTTGGCAAAGAAACGTTTGATATAAGCATCAAAACGTCTGCTGAACCTCCATCTTCTCCCATCCAGACTATACTGTCGGCTCCGGAATCTCACCGGATCCTGCCGCCGAAGCAGCTCGCGGGCTTAGAGCATGATGCTCATCACCGCCGGTAGGGAATTTCACCCTGCCCCGAAGATTGATCTTATGAATTTATTCACATTATATATGATCAAATTGCAATTGTATAGAGAACTGCTCAAATTTAAATAAAATATTGGGGAAGCCCAATTTAAGCTGATTCAGCGGTTTCCTTTTCTCCTTTACTGCGTCAATACACATTGACACTCTATTGAGAATATGATAAATTATCAGATATTTAGTCAGCTAAACTAGGAGGAAATCTAACAATGTTTCGAGTTTTGGTCTCAGATAAGATGAGCAATGACGGCTTAAAGCCGCTGATGGAATCAGACTTTATAGAAATTGTTCAAAAAAACGTCGCGGATGCAGAAGATGAATTACATACCTTTGATGCCCTGTTAGTCCGCAGTGCCACGAAAGTAACCGAAGAATTGTTTAAAAAAATGACCTCTTTAAAAATCGTCGGCAGAGCCGGTGTCGGCGTAGACAACATCGACATTGATGAGGCCACAAAACATGGGGTTATCGTGATAAACGCGCCGAATGGAAACACCATTTCAACGGCAGAGCATACATTCGCGATGATTTCTTCATTAATGAGACACATTCCGCAAGCCAATATCTCAGTAAAATCAAGAGAATGGAACCGGACGGCTTTTGTCGGGGCGGAGCTCTACGGAAAGACTTTAGGCATTGTCGGTCTGGGCCGGATCGGAAGCGAGATTGCCCAGCGCGCCAGAGCGTTCGGTATGACGGTTCATGTATTCGATCCTTTCTTAACCGAAGAGAGAGCCGGTAAAATCGGCGTAAACAGCCGGACATTCGAAGAAGTGCTTGAAAGCGCGGATATCATTACCGTCCACACGCCTTTAACAAAGGAAACAAAAGGACTGCTTAACAGAGAAACCATTGCTAAAACGAAAAAAGGCGTCCGTCTTATCAACTGCGCAAGAGGCGGCATTATTGATGAAGCGGCGCTTTTGGAAGCGCTGGAAAGCGGCCATGTCGCAGGCGCTGCCCTTGACGTGTTTGAAGTGGAACCGCCAGTTGAATCAAAGCTTCCCGACCATCCGCTGGTGATCGCCACACCTCACTTAGGCGCTTCAACGAAAGAAGCACAGCTGAATGTCGCTGCACAGGTTTCTGAAGAAGTGCTGCAGTTTGCAAAAGGTCTGCCTGTCATGTCAGCGATCAACCTGCCTGCGATGACGAAAGATGAATTCAAAAAAATCCAGCCTTATCACCAAATTGCCGATAAAATCGGAAGTCTCGTGTCACAATGTATGAAGGAACCCGTCAAAGATGTTGCGATTCAATATGAAGGCACCATCGCCAAACTTGAAACATCATTTATTACAAAAAGCCTGCTGTCCGGTTTCTTAAAACCGCGTGTAGACTCAACGGTCAATGAAGTGAACGCCGGCGGTGTAGCAAAAGAACGCGGAATCAGCTTCAGCGAGAAGATTTCCTCCAATGAATCAGGATATGATAACTGCATCAGCGTAAAAGTAACCGGAGACCGGAGCACATTTACGTTAACGGCTACGTATATCCCTCACTTCGGTGAACGAATCGTTGAGCTGAACGGCTTTAATATTGACTTAAATCCTGCCGGCCACCTCGTTTATATCCAGCACCAGGATACGACTGGTGTAATCGGACGCGTCGGACGCATCCTCGGCGATAACGATATCAATATCGCTACCATGCAGGTAGGCCGTAAAGAAAAAGGCGGAGAAGCCATTATGATGCTTTCTTTTGATAAACATTTAGATGATAAAGTCGTCAATGAGCTGACTTCAATTCAGGATATTGTTTCCGTTAAACTGATTGACCTTCCGTAACCAACAAAAAACCCAAAACATTCATATGTTTTGGGTTTTATTAGGTTTAATGGCTTGGAAGCGGATTAGGCGCGGCAGGCACAGCGATAGGTTTTGTCACATCATAATTACCGATTTTCTTTGTATGCGCATGTGTGAACAGCACCTCAGAATAACCGAATTCCTTCGCAGTTAACAGAAGTCCTTCGATCATTAAAATCCCTTCCAGCGAATCTTCAACCTTATGTTTTTCGGACAATTGAATCCGCAGCTGCTCGCCGTCTTCCCTTTCCGATACCGATGCAATCGCATCTGCTTCTATAATGCTCGCAGTCTGTGAGCCTCCGTCTGTTGTCTTCATCCCGTCAATAGCCTGATATACTGAATAATAGGTTTGTTCAGACGGGACGAGATACTCTTGTCCCAGACTGTCGCTGTAAGAAAAATACGCCCGGTTTGTCTGTTTATGTACGGACATCTCAGCGGAAATGCCGTAAGATTTATAAAAATCCTGTCCGGCTCCGTTTTGAACCTTTTTCAATTTAATCCGCTCGTAAGGACTCCATGTCAAAGTCTCTTTCAGCATCTTTTTCAATAAGTCAGCATCGGCAACTGATTCGATAGAAAGCCGTCCGTTTACCTGCACAAGCAAATCCTTCTTATCCGCCGTTACCTGCACACCTTCCAAAAGGTTCGGCACAGACAGGAAGGATTCGGGCACTTCTAGGTCTTCCGCTTCGGATAAAGCCTCTGATACAGATTCATCCGGCTTCTTTTTTTCAAAACTGACCGGTATGACGGCGGATGTTTCTGAATCGGCAAATGCCAAAGTAATGTAATTGTTTTTGTTTTGGTTTGAGACGACGAACGTCTTCTGATCCGGCGGCTTGACAGAAGCTGACTGACTGGCTTTTTCAGTCTGGCGGCTGTCAGCGGTAAGATCACCGGAAGATTTGTTTGTCATCAGGTGAGGAGATATAATCAGAGCGATGCACAATGCGCAGACGCCGGCTGCGGCGGGGCCGATCCAGCTTCGGGCCGGTTTTTTCCTGTACGGTTTACCCGTTTCAATATTCCGGTAAATGGCCTCGGGTGAACGATGATCTCTAACCGCCGGAAGTTGTCTTAACAACTCCTCTACTCTTTCTTCGTTCCAATATGACTTCATCATCCATTAGCTCCTCCCTCAAAAGCTCCATCTGTTTCCGAAGTATTTTGAGCCCTCTGTGTTGGGTCGTTTTGACTTTGCTTTCCGAGAAGCGGAGAGCGGCGGCTGTTTCCTGAATGGAATATCCCTGAATAAATCTCAAGATAATAACAGCTCTTTGATCAATGGTGCAATGATCAAGCGCGGTATAAATTTCCCGGACGTTTTCATGCTGTACGGCGAGTTCGTCCGGAAGCAAATGCTGATCTCTGACATCTTGTGTATCCCAATCAAACGTACCCATAATACGCTGTCTGATCGTCTGCTGCTTGCGGAACCAGTCAATCGCCACATGGCGTGCGATGGACAACAGCCATGTTTTTTCACTGCTTCTTCCTTCAAATGTATGATAGGAATTCAAGACGCGGATATACACTTCCTGCGTCAAATCTTCAGCCTGCGACTTATCTTTTACCATATAAAATAAAAATTGATATAAATCTTGATGGTATGCATCATATAATATCTGAAAGGTTTCTTCCATGGGAAACCCCTCCGTTCACTTTTTTGTCGTAAAAATGCGTTGAAAAGTTACATTACAACTATATTACGAGAAACTGGAATTTGGAAGGGAATTTATATTAACATATTCTTAAATTTTTAAAGGAGAAACAAATAAAAAACACCCGCAGAACATGCGGGTGTTTCGTATGGAACAAGATTGTTCGTCAATTTCAGACGTCATCCTGCGCTTTTGTCGGAATATAAAATGTAAACGTCGTCCCTTTGTCGATGCTGCTGTGAACCGCAATTGAGCCGCCGTGGGCTTCCACGATATTTTTTACGATGGCGAGTCCGAGTCCGGTTCCCGCCCTGCCTCTTGTTCTTGCTTTGTCCGCTTTATAAAAACGTTCAAAAATAAAAGGCAGATCCTCTTCCGGTATTCCCGAGCCGGAATCTTTAATATCGATTTTCAGTCCGTCTTTTACGGTCTGAGCCGCGATATGAACGCTTCCGCCTGACTCCGTATGGCGCAGCGCATTATCTATAAGGTTGGTAAACACTTGTTCCATTTTGTCTTCGTCAAAGACACACTCCGGCTGAGACACCGAGATGTCCTCTGTGAGCGAAACGCCTTTTTCCTTCGCTACCCCGGAAAATTTGCGGGAGATCTTCTCCAGAAATTCATGCAGGTTTACCGTTTCATAGTGCAGGCCCGTATGTCCGGATTCCATTCTGGCCAAATCCAGCAAATCATTGACGAGCCGGCCCATGCGAAGAGATTCATCATAAATGATCTGCGCGATTTCTTTTTTCTCCTCTTCGGTGCTTGCAATGTCGTCCACTATTGCTTCGCTGTATCCCTGCAGCATAGAAATCGGGGTTCTGAGCTCATGACTGACATTGGCAATGAAGTCTTCACGCAATTTATCCAGCCTGCGCTCTTCGGTCATATCACGGAGCACGGCCACGGCGCCGCGGACGTGTGATTCCGCATAAAGAGGCGACATCAATAAAACCCATGACCTTCCTTGAAGCGTCATTTCAATCATTTGCTCTTTTTCCGTGTTCACTGCATTTTGAAATAGCTCTTTTGCTTCAGGGGGAAGGTTGTCTCCTTCTTTAATGTTCATGTTCTGCTCATAATACCATGCCTGCAGAAAACGTTCGGCCGGCGGGTTGGTCACCAAAATGGTGCCGTCGATATTAATGGTGATGACCCCGTCTGCCATACTGCTTAAAATATTGGACAGCTGTTCTTTTTCCTGATTCAGCGCGTTAATATGAAAATTGAGCTGCCGTCCCATCTGATTAAAGGCAATGGCCAGTTCCCCGATTTCATCTTGGGTCAGAATCGGAATTTTTGTATCAAACTTTCCTTTCGCCAAGTCTTGGGCGCCTTCCCGCATTTTTCGAAGGGGATATGTCACCCTGCTGGATAAAAAGAACGCGAAAAACGTTGTCAAGACGATGGCAATGCCCGCCGCAAGAAAAATATACCGTGTCGTATGTTTCGTCGTATCTTTGACGGCAAGCAGCGATTGGGATAAAAAAACCATGCCTTTTTTGCCGTCTTTTTCATACGGCACTCCGACGATCAGCCGTTCGTTATCCGAACCGGCATGGTTGGGGACCGCGCGTTTGCTTACTTTTTTGCGGTCTGTCAGCGCCTTGTGCAGATCCCGGTCATGTTTGATCTGCTCTAATGTAATAGAGGATAAATGATTATCGTCATTGGGCGAATACCAGACATGCTTATCATCCTGAATGATCGCGATGCTCGTTAAATTGTCCGCCAGTTCCCACGTGATGGATCTGGCAAGCGGCTGGTCTTCATGATTTTCTATTATGACCGCAATTTTATCGGCAAGCTGCGTTAAATCTTTTTCCGCTTCTTCAACGTGGTAATTTTCGATAAATTCCAGAAGCAGCACCGTTAAAATAAATAAAACAATTAACACGAGTGAAAGAATGGTAAACCAAAGCTTTCCTACTACGCTTTTCCAAAACTTCATTCAGCGCCTACCTCAAATTTGTATCCGACTCCCCATACGGTGACGATTTTTTTCGCCGCTCCCGGGGACACTTTATTTAATTTTTCACGGAGCCGTTTGACATGGGTGTCCACCGTTCTGAGGTCTCCGAAAAATTCATACTGCCACACTTCTTTTAAAAGCTTTTCCCTGTCGTACACTTTGTCCGGTGTTTTCGCCAGGAAGTACAGCAGTTCATATTCCTTCGGCGTCAGGCTCACCTCTGTGCCGTCCGCAGTCACCCTGTGAGCATCGTGATCAATGGATAGATGCGAAAAGACGAGCACATTTTTTGTCGGGGTATTGGCTGTCAGATAAGATGTTTGGGAAGCCCTTCTTAAAAGCGCCTTTACCCGAAGCACCACTTCTCTCGGGCTGAAAGGCTTGACGATATAATCGTCCGTACCCGCTTCAAACCCCTGGACGCGGTTGGCTTCTTCCCCTTTTGCCGTCAGCATGATAATCGGCGTCGCTTTTTTTTCTCTGAGCTGCCGGCATACTTCGATTCCGTCCGTTCCCGGCATCATTAAATCCAAGAGCACCAGATCATAATCTGATGCCAGCCCCATTTTAATGGCCTCGTCGCCGTTTTCCGCTTCTTCAATCACATAGTTTTCCCGTTCAAGGTACATTCTTAAAAGGCGTCGAATTCTGGCTTCATCATCTACTACTAATATTTTAGTTTCATTTGTTTGATCCATCGTTTTCCCCCTGCTTTCCTTCTGTTACTTTCATTTTAACAAACTGTGCGGCAGCTTGAGAACTGTATCGGCTTTTTGCATCTATGCGTACGAATGAAGTCCGGCAAGCACGAGATTCACAAAAATCAAGTTAAACATAATAATGGCGAAGCCGATGACGGCAAGCCACGCGGACTTTTCGCCATGCCAGCCTCTTGACAGCCGCAAGTGCAAATACGCTGCGTAAAATAAAAAGGTGATCAGCGCCCATACTTCCTTCGGGTCCCAGCCCCAAAAACGCGTCCATGCAAGCTGCGCCCAAATCATCGCAAACACAAGCGCGCCGAGTGTAAATACCGGAAAACCGATGGAAACAGCGCGGTAGCCGACTTCATCGACCAAGTCCAGATTCACATTTTTGACGAGCGGGCTGATAAGAGCGCTGATTCTCTTTCTGAATATCAGCCTGAGCGCACCGTATAAAACGAGACCTGCGCCAAACGACCAGATCACCGTATTGACCTTTCTGCCTGAAAAAATGGCCGGAAGCTCAATAAGCGGCTTCATTGCGCCTTCCGTAAGCAATTCTCCCTCATGCGGGCCGACAAGCGCAGGCATATCATATATCATGACGCTTTTGGCTTCTTTTTTATCCACCCAATTAAATTCAGCTTTGTAGTCCGCCAGCCGGAATGCCGACGTGACGGCGATAAATGCCACGGTCGTCACGAGTATAAACATGATGACTTCAAGCCAGAACGTTTTTTTGCCCGGTCTTGATTGGTCGACATGCTTTAACAGGAAAATGACGCCGGCTACAAAACTGATCGCAAGAATCGCCTGCCCGAGCGCCGCCGTCGTGACGTGAATGTACAGCCAATTGCTCTGCAGTGACGGAATAAGCGGCGTGATGTCTGTCGGAAACATGCTTGCATATGCGATAAGCAAAAGCGCGATAGACAATGTGAACATGCCTAATGAAGGCAGTCTGTAAATAAAGTAAATAATAATAAAAGCGAGAACAAGCATCATGCCGAATGACGTCGTAAATTCAAACATATTGCTGACAGGCGCATGTCCGCTTGCCGACCATCTCGCAATGAAGTAGGCGAGATGACAAAGAAATCCGAATATGGTTAACGTGATTCCGATAGCCGACCAGCGGCCGTTACCGTCCTTAGCACCTTTTGTTCCCCGGATGGCGCCGCCGAAAACCGGGACGGCAATTAAATAAATCAAAAAGGCAGCATAAAGAAAATTTGCGCTCAGCTCCGCCATGACACCACTCCTTTTTCACTAGGCCTGATTTTTGGCCAATTCTTTTTGATCGGCCGGCTCTTGAATCCCGGTCCCGCTAAGAACAAATTCGATATCCTTTTTCAGACCGAACCAGTTTTTGTTCGTATGTCCCGCCACAAGCACTTCATGATCACCTGTTTTGATCCAGATCCTTCTGTGCTGCCAGTACATTCCTTGAATGACGCCGATCATAAAGATCGCGCCGCCGACGGCAAGCACCCATAAGGTTAAGTCTTTTCTGACGGTGAGTCCTGTAATGTTTTTCGTTTCCACATGGTCGAATTTTAATTTGTACTTGTTACTTTCGGAACCTTCAACAGTCTGCTGAATCGCAACAAAACTTTTCTCCCCTTTCGGCTTGTCAGGAGCCGTGATTTTAAAGACAAAAGCCGGATTGTTAGGAACCTTCGTTTTTGTGCTCGGTTCTCCGTCCTTGTTAAAATAAAAATCAGGAAGATAACTGGCGATCTGCACTTTGTAACCGTTACCAAGATCATAGTCCGTGTCGGGATCAAGAAGATTGATCTTCAGTTTGCCGAATGACTGTTTTGTTTTTTGGTCGATCAGCTGAAATACCATCTGATCGAGCTGGTTTTCTTTATAGTCCACCTGATACACAGAATAGGAGTCAAAGCGCAGCGGTTCATTGACGCGGATATTGTTTTCTTTGACTCTTTTAAGCTTCGGCTTTTCACCGAATACAATGTCGCCTTCCCTCTTGTACAAAACCGCGTCCGTTGTGAAGGATTTGGCGACTTTGCCGTTTCCAGCTCTGTCAATGGCGTCGGCGAATACTTTTTTCTCAGTGTCTTTGTTATATGTCTGCATCGTGAACCGGTTGTTTTTTAAGTAATATTTGCCGTCAGTACCGGGGATCTGGGCGGTTTCGCCTTCACGGACCCAGAGCGTTTCATCGACATACATACCGGGTACAAATCTCAGCATGGCTCCGATCAGAAAAATGATCAGGCCGATATGATTGACGTAGGGCCCCCACCTTGAAAAACGGCCTTTTTCCGCCAGAATGCTTCCCTCTTGTTCTCGCACTCTATAATGCTTTTTTTTCAATCGTGTTCTGAGGCTATCAGCCGCATCCCCGCTCAGCTCGGTTTCTGTCCGGCTGTATAGACGCTGCCTCTTCAAAAAGACCGGATTCCGCCGAACTCCTTGATTTTTCAGCGCCCTGTACAAAGGAATCACCCGATCCAGGCTGCAGATGACCAGTGATATGCCAATGGATGCGATCAGGAGCATATACCACCATGAGCCGTACAGGTGATGAAATCCCAGCAGATAATACATTTGGCCGATTATGCCGTACTGCTGTTCATAATATGTATCCGGCTGGGCGCCCGGCGGCAGATAAGCTTCCTGCGGAAAAACCGTGCCGAAAGCAGACGCCGCCAGAGTAATGACGATCAGCCATATTCCGACTTTTACGGAAGAAAAGAAGTTCCATACCTTATCTACGATTGTTTTGTTATATGTTTGCGAACGCCTTGCGCTGCCGTCGTACCGCATATCGGCAAGCGGCGATTTTTGATCATCAAGCGGCTTCCCGCACGACTCGCACAAAACCGTCCCGGCTGGATTCACGTGCCCGCATTCACATTTGACCTTTTTCATGAAGACGCCTCCGGCTTAATTAAATTCATATAGTCATGAACCATGCGTTCTGTCATCGTGCCGGTCACCACTTTCACGACTTTTCCGTCGGGATTGATCAAAAATGTCGTCGGAATAGGTGATACGCCGTACGCGTCCAGCACTTGCCGGTCAGTATCGAGCGCAACCGGGAAATTGACGCCGTATGTTTTCATAAAATTATGTACTGCAATTTTTGATTCGCCGACATTTACCGCAACCACCTCGACACCGAGGTCTTTAAAATGCTTGTATTGATTCTCCATATAGGGAAATTCCTGCTTACACGGCTCACACCACGTTCCCCAGAAATTCAGAAAAACACCTTTTCCTTTTAACTGACTCAGTTCTATGAGTCTGCCCTCTGTATCTTTCAGCGCGAAATTCGGGGCTTTGGACCCCTCAGATATACGCTCACCGTTTGTGTATACGGCATTATAGATGGTATATCCGAGCGCGCAGAGTAAGATGAGAAGGATGCCGGTCCGAATGAATAAACGCCGCCGTTTTTTGTTCATTGTACACTGCTCCCCTCCCCTGCCTGCAAATCCATTCAATTATATCATCAACACGTTTTGTAATTTTTGAAGGTTATGTGAAAATTAGAAAGCGTTTTTACCGTGTTCAGCTAAAGCCCGCAGCCTTTTCACCTCATGCGGCGACAATTCTCTTGCGTCTCCTGTGCGCAGGCCTCTTAAATCTAAAAATGCGTATTCTTCACGTTTTAGTTTCAGCACGTCATGACCGATCGCCTCGAACATGCGGCGGACCTGTCTGTTCCGGCCTTCATGAATCGTCAGCTGAATGATGCTCGTCTGCTTTCTTTTGTCCAGGGAAAGCATTTTCGCTCTGGCCGGCGCCGTCTTGCCTTCTTCAAGCTGAATGCCGCGCTCAAGCTTTCTCAGAAGTTCCTTGGAAGGAATCCCCTTCACTTTGGCGACGTACGTCTTATCAATTTCGTATTTCGGATGCATGAGTTTGTTGGCAAACTCGCCGTCATTTGTCAGCAATAAAAGTCCGCTCGTATCATAATCAAGCCTGCCGATCGGATAAATGCGCTGCGGCACTTCTTTGAAAAAGTCGGTCACCACTTTCCGCCCTTTGTCGTCATCAGCTGCTGAGATCACTCCTCTCGGTTTATAAAGCAGAAAGTACACGGGTTCTTCCCGCTCCACCTTTAATCCGTTTACTTCAATCTGATCAGAACCGGTCACTTTTACGCCGAGCTCTGTTATTACTTTTCCATTCACCTTTACTTTTCCTTCTTTTATCAGCTCTTCTGCCTTTCTGCGTGATGCCACGCCGGCATGAGCAATAACTTTTTGCAGTCTTTCCATGTCGTTCACCTCAAGTATAATCTTACTTTTTTCCCCTTGAACAAACAAGCTTTTTCAAGGAGAGTTATTCTGATATATAAAAAGCGCCTGATTTCAGGCGCTTCCAAATAATAACGTAACTATGATGATTGATGCAACCACCCCGATCAAATCAGCAAGAAGACCAACCTTTAAAGCATCCCCCATTTTTTTGATGCCGACCGCCCCGAAATACACCGTCAGGACATACAGCGTCGTGTCAGTCGATCCCTGCATGACCGAGGCCAGCCTGCCGATAAATGAATCAGGCCCGTACACGGCGATCAGATCTGTCGTCATGCCGAGCGCCGCCGTCCCCGAAATCGGGCGGATCAGAGCAAGCGGCACGACTTCTGCGGGAATGCCGAGCGCTGTAAAGAAAGGCTTGCACAGCCCCATGACAAAATCCAGCGCGCCCGAGGCCCGGAATACGGTAATCGCCACCAGCATCCCGACCAAATACGGAATGATGGAAAACGCAATCTCAATTCCTTCTTTTCCGCCTTCAACGAATGATTCATACGTCGGCACTTTTTTGATCGTGCCGTATATCAATATACCGGCGATAATAATCGGAATCATGGCTAAAGACAGCCAATTCACCATTTCCATTCGCTTACCTCCCTTTTCTTTTGCGGCGGTACCAGAAGTAGCGGTCAATGAAAATCGCGCCGATTCCCGAAATTAAAGTCGCTAAGATGGTCGGCCCGACGATATCGGTCGGTGATTTCGCCGAGTAAGCCATGCGCACGGCAATGACGGTTGTCGGTATCAATGTAATACTCGAAGTATTTACCGCCAAAAAGGTAATCATGGAACGGCTGGCCTCAGACTTACCTCCATTCAGCTTTTTCATCTGCTCCATGGCTTTAATGCCGAGCGGTGTCGCCGCATTTCCCAGTCCGAAAAAGTTTGCCATGAGATTTGATAAAATGTATCCCATCGCCGGATGATCAGGGGGAATATCGGGAAACAGCTTAGAAATAAACGGGCGGCACATTCTGCTGAATATATCCAAAAGGCCGGACTGCTCGGCTATTTTCATCAGGCCGAGCCAGAACACGAGAACGCTCATTAATCCGAACGAGATCGTAACCGCTTCTTTCGCTCCTTTAAAAACGGCTTCATTCACATCCTGCAAGGTACCGTTAAACATCGCAAAGACAAGTCCGATTACCGTCAGACATACCCAGATTAAATTGACCATGACGAACCGCCCGCCGCGCTCATAAACAGGCTCGTAAACGTCTCAATGAAATGCTTTTTCGGTTTTTTATGGCGCTCATTTTCATAATAGACGGGGATCTTGGCGATCACTTTCCCATCATGCATAACAGTCATCCGGCCGACGACATCAGGAATGAGAGAGGCGTCCTTTTTCCAGGCTTTTTTCGGTTTTATTAAGGTTGTGCGGATTTTTACATCGTCGATTTCATCCTCTTTTAACAAATATTTGACATCCCGGGCAATAAAAGCGCGCTTTCCGTAAAACGTCTTTTTCAGCTTCGGGATGCCGCCTTTTTTAGCGACGACATAGGTTTTATAGTGCTCAAAGACATAATTAAACATATTCATATGATCATCCCAATCATCCGGATCATTTATGGTGACCGCGATGAGATCCGTTCCGTCTTTTGAGGCCGTCGAGACGAGCGTCCGTTTCGCGATTTTTGTGTAACCTGTTTTTCCGCCTGTGCTGTAACGGTAGAGCCCGGTCAGAAGCTTGTTTTTATTTTTCCATACCCGGTCCATCGTTTCCGCCTTATACACTTTTGTGCCTGAAACGGTCCGGTATTCTTTGATTTTCATCGCGTATTTAGTCAAAAGCGCCATGTCATACGCCGTTGAATATAAATTTTCATGGTCGTCCAGCCCGTGCGGATTTTGAAATTTTGTATTTTCCATCCCGATTTGCTCGGCTTTTTTGTTCATCATAAATACAAAACCGTCAAGGCTTCCGCCGACATATTCCGCTATTGCCGCAGCGGCGTCATTTCCTGACCTTAACATAAGCCCGTATACGAGATCTTTCAGCTTTACTTTTTGTCCCGGCTGAAGATAAATGGCTGAGCCTTCCGTTTTTACGGCATTCGGGGAAACCGTCACGGTCTCTTCCATCTTCCCTGATTCAATCGCCAGCACCGCCGTCATGATTTTCGTAATGCTTGCAATCCGCCGCTTATGATGTTCATCCTTGGCGAATAACACCCTGCCAGATGCTCCGTCGATTATAATCGCGCTTTTTGCGCTGACATGTATTTGGGCATGTGCCGTATTGCCGTCTGTAATGGAAAAAAGAATAACAAAAGTCAAAAGAAATACGGCAGCTTTTTTGAGAAAGCGCATGAATGCTCACGTCCTTGTTGTGGGTTTGTACAAGTTTATGCGCATGTCCATGACTTATGAATACCAATTGCATCACTTTCACATAAAAAAACTCTCCCAAAAGGAAGAGTTTTTATCTGACTGATGCCATATTTGAGCCTGATGCTTCATATTGCGCCAATTCTTCCCGCATGCGCAGAAATTCACTGCTGAGCGAAAGCAGAAGGCTCCGCAGCGAGTCCGGCACTTGCTGGTAGAATTCAATCGCGCTTTGGCCTGTATAAGCGGCGCGGCTGTTTTCGTACCATGTATCCTTTTTCGGCATGAAAAACTCTTCCACGCACTGATGATATACTTTATACAGCGTTTTTTCCGCTCTCGCCTCATGAAACGGCTCCTGCATTAAAAGCCGCCTGCAGGCTTCCTGGGCGCCTTCGCAAAAGACGGTCATCCTCCTCAGCACACTGAGCACGTCGCGGCAGTATGCCTCATCCGCCTCTCCTTGAGCCCGCATCTCCGGCAAAGTTGTATGATTTAAATAGCTGCTGACCATCGTGACAACCTCGGCTAAAAATTCACCAGTTTCTTCAGTATGGGCCCTCACAATCGAATTTCCCATTTCCGTCCGTTTCCTTCCTCTCTTGTACGTCGTCATTTGCGTCATTCATCAATGGCCTTTCCCTACTATCGTATGATGAAAAACGATTATTATTTAATATCCTCAAAAGTTTGGTTGAAGTTTTCAAAGAATAAATCGGCTTCCTCCTGGAGAACGTCTTCCTCCGCATTTTCAGGAAGCGGCGGGAGCTCCTCCAATGTTTTTAAGCCGAATTGTTCAAGAAATACCGGTGTCGTGCCGTATAAAATCGCCCGGCCGGGACCGTCGGCGCGGCCCACCTCACACAGCAGCGCTTTTGACACGAGGCTGTGCAGAATCCGCTCAGACTTCACGCCCCGGATATCTTCAATTTCCGCCCGTGTGATCGGCTGCTTGTACGAAACGATCGCCAGCACTTCCAAAGAAGCCTGTGACAGCCCTTTTGACGGCACTTCGATTAGTTTTTTCAAATAAGGCACGAATTCTTTTTTCGTTCCAAGCATATACGTATCCGCATATTCGGTAAGCTCGATGCCTCTGTCGTCTTCCTTGTACTGAGCGGCCACTTCTTCCATGATTCCGGCCAGTTCCGCTTCTTCTATTTCAAGCACCGTCACCAATTGCTTTTTGGTCAGCCCTTCATCACCCGCCGCATACAGCAGGGCTTCCACAATCGCTTTCCAATTCACGATATCAAGCGCCATGAATGGATTCACTCCCCGTAATGTATATATCTGAAAAGTTTTCTTCCTGTTCAATGATAATCTGCTGATTTTTCATCAGTTCCAGGACTGCTAAAAACGTCACGACGAGATGGTCCTTTTGCCGAGAAGGAAAAAGCTCCGTGAAGTTTATTCTTCTCCCCGCCGTTTTTAAGCTTTTTACGATTTCGTTCATTCTGTCTTCAATCGGTATTTCCTGTCTTGTAATGGTCGTTTCTTTCGGCCGCGTGATTTTTTTACGCTGAAGCACCTTTTGAAACGCGCCGATCATGTCATAAACGGTCACCGACAGCTTCTGCTCCGTCTGTTTGATTTCTTTTGCATACTCACTTAAATCACTCGGCGGCTTTGTAAATGACTTTTGTCTTTCTTCTTCCCGCTCTTTTAAATCCTTCGCAGCGGTTTTATACTTTCTATACTCAATCAGCTTTTCAATCAGTTCGTCCCGAGGGTCTTCTTCTTCAAGCATTTCGTCTTCAAACAGCTCTTCCTCTTGTTTCGGAAGCAGCATTCTGCTTTTAATGCTGAGAAGCGTCGCCGCCATGACCAGATATTCACTGGCGACATCAAGTTCAAGCTCTTGCATTGTATGTACATATAATAAATATTGTTCAGTAATGGTTGCCACGGGTATGTCGTATATGTCGATTTCAAGACGGTTAATCAGATGAAGCAGCAGGTCCAATGGGCCTTCAAACGTATCAATTTTCACTTGATATTCTACCATTATCTCACCATTTTCAATATCACTCTCATTGCCGGAAAAACTGGCTACCCTTTAGTATAATCCACCGAAATGCTCTCGTCCAATACTTTTATACACGTCCTCCGTTATTTAGAAAATACTGAAAAAGAAGATATACGCCTATACCTTTAAAGGCGGATGCACATATGATAGCCGTGTAAACTTGAAACAAAGGGAGGCTGATTTCACATGAGCGGAGCTTGTTTCGGCGGAGGTTTTGCATTAATTGTCGTTCTGTTTATTTTGCTCGTTGTCGTAGGAGCATCTTACATCTGCTAGTTCCTCAGGCTTCAGGCACCAAGCCGCTCTTTTTTCCTTTTCATAGCGCTGTGGTACACTGGTTTTAGCATAAAAGGAGGAAGCGGCTTGTATCCTAAAGCTTATATCGGCTTTTTGGCCGAATTTCACGCATCAAGAGATTATTTTGAGTGTCATGAACTGTTAGAGGAATATTGGAAAGAAAGCCCGGCTGAAAAGCGGAGCATTCATTGGGTCGGCCTGATTCAGCTTGCCGTCGCTCTGTATCACCAGCGCAGGGGAAATGAAGCTGGGGCGAAACGGCTGATTGCCAACAGCTTACGTATTCTCCGGTCTGAAAAGCAGGCGGTCTGTTCTCTCGGTCTCAGCCATCCGAAGCTGATTGAGCTGATAGAAACGCTGGCAGACGATATAGAAGCGGGCCTGCCTTATAAAAGTGTTATGCTGCCGATTACAGATGAAGCCCTGAAAGAAGCATGTCTTGCCGAATGCCGCCGAAAGGGCTATACATGGGGGCAAGACGGCGTATCAGATACCTTTCTTATTCATAAACACCGCCTGCGGGACAGGACGGATGTCATTAAGGAACGCGAACGGGAAATTGAGAGAAGAAAAAAAAGCAGAGGCTGACGGTCAGCCCTGCTTTTTCTATATCAAAACAGCTCCCGAAACCGTGAAGATTCCGGGAGCATTTGTCAGTTATTATATGAGATATCCTGATCTTTTTGATGTTGACAGCGTTCAAAAAAGCTTTGCGTTAATTCATTCGGAACGAGTGCCTCCGTTTTGAACAGACGTTTTAAGGCGTCCATCATTTGCTTTCCGATTCCTTGATGGCGGTAAGAAGGATTCACGCTGATATGCCGGATTTCAACTTCTGAGTCCTTTTTTTCGACTCCGATCGCTCCGACGATATCTTCATCCTCTTTCCAAAGAAAGAGCTGGCGGCCAGTATCCGTTTCATAGTCCTTTATTGTCTGCTGAAGCTGCTTGAGATCTTTTTCATTCGGCATAAATGACAGAAGACCCATCGCAATCTTTTCAAACGATTTTTTATAACGAATTAACATAAAAACCCCTCTATATCCAAAATGTCCATTCATGTCCTATCAAACGGATACATAAAGGCGATCCGTTTCCTCACATTATATCATTTTCGCCGCTGTTTTAAACGCTTTTCAACAAATTATTCAAATGAACGGTTTAAGTTTGCCATTTCAATGGCAGATACCGCGCAATCCGCTCCCTTATTTCCGGCTTTTGTTCCGGCTCGTTCGATGGCCTGCTCAATGGTTTCAGTCGTCACGATGCCGAAGATAACCGGGACGCCCGTCGCCGTTCCCGCCTGGGCAATGCCTTTTGCCGCTTCATTGCAGACATAGTCATAATGCGTTGTCGCTCCTCTGATAACCGTGCCGAGCGTAATGACGGCATCGTATTTTTTCGTTTCCGCCATTTTCTTTGCCGCAAACGGGATTTCAAACGCTCCCGGCACCCAAGCGATGTCAATGTCGTTTGATTCTACACCGTGGCGAAGCAACGTGTCTTCCGCTCCGCTTAACAGCTTGCTCGTTATAAATTCATTAAATCTGCCGACGACGATTCCGATTTTAAGTCCTGTTCCTACTAGGTTTCCTTGTATGATATTCATATGTTATCCATCCTTTTTTGTGAGATTTGTTTTTAGAAATGAAGCAGATGTCCAAGTTTTTTCATTTTGGTCTGTAAATATTGCTTGTTATGCTCACTCGCTTCCATTTGAAGCGGCACCCGTTCTGAAATGCTGAGACCGTATCCTTCGAGGCCGGCGATCTTCCGGGGGTTATTGGTTAAAAGCTTCATATGCTGAACCCCTAAGTCGCGGAGAATCTGGGCGCCGATGCCGTAGTTGCGCAGATCAGGCAGAAAGCCGAGCGCTTCGTTCGCTTCAACCGTGTCGTACCCTTGTTCCTGCAATCGGTACGCCTTCAGCTTATTGATTAAACCGATTCCTCTGCCTTCCTGGCGCAAATACAATAGAACGCCGCGGCCTTCTTCAGCAATTTGCGCAAGCGCGGCATGAAGCTGAGGTCCGCAATCACAGCGATGGGATGCAAACACATCGCCCGTCAGGCATTCTGAGTGCACTCTGACAAGAACGGGTTCGCTGTTAAACGGGACATCCCCCATGACAAAGGCGAGATGTTCTTTTCCGTCAACCTCGTTTGTATATCCGTAAACTCTAAACGTGCCGAAGTCAGTCGGCAGCGTAATATCAACTTCTCTGTTCACAAGTGTCGTAATGTTGTAACGGTACTCTATTAAGTCTTTTATCGTAATCATTTTCAGCTGGTGGCTTTCGGCGATTTCGGCTAACTCCGGCACTCTGGCCATTGTGCCGTCTTCATTCATAATTTCACAAATGACGCCCGCTCCCTGAGATCCGCAGGCTTTTGCAAGGTCAACGGCTGCTTCCGTATGGCCGGCCCGCTTCAGGACGCCTCCTTTTTTTGCGATTAAGGGGAAAATGTGGCCCGGACGCTGAAAATCGTCAGACACAGATTCTTCGTTCAACAGCGCCTGAATGGTAAAGGATCGTTCCTGCGCGCTGATGCCCGTTTTTGTCAGCCTGTGGTCAATACTGACCGTAAACGCGGTCTCATGTGAGTCCGTATTATGATCGACCATCGGGTGAAGATCCAGCCGGCCGGCGATGTCTTCAGACAGCGGCGTGCAGATCAGGCCTCTCCCATGGGTCGCCATAAAATTCACCACTTCCGGCGTGGCATGCTCAGCCAGCGCTACGAAGTCTCCTTCGTTTTCTCTGTCTTCATCATCGACAACAATGATGACTTCACCTTTTTTCAGCGCCTCTAACGCCTCTTCTATCGGATGAAACATATTGATCTTCCTTTCTAAAAGCCGTTCTCGCTTAAAAAGGCTTCCGTGATAGTTTGATTGCTTTTCGTTTGTTCTGTTTTGTGCAAAAAGCGGTATAAGTATTTGCCGATCATGTCACACTCAATATTTACGGTCGATCCGACTGTTTTCGTCTGAAAAATCGTTTCTGAGATGGTATGCGGAATGATGGATACCGTCACGCTTTCGTCTGATAAACCGAAAATCGTCAGGCTCACGCCGTCTACCGTAATTGAACCTTTCAATACGAGCGTTTTTGTCAATTCCGGCGAAAGTTTTAAGTCGTAATAGACCGCGTTGCTTTTTTTCTCGATCCGCGTAATTTCCGCCGTTCCGTCCACATGCCCTGATACAAAGTGGCCGCCGAACCGTCCGTTGGCGGACATCGCTCTTTCCAGGTTTACTTTACTGCCTTTTGACAAGCCGTTCAGCGAAGTGGCTTTCACTGTTTCCGGCATGACATCAACCGTAAATTGATTGTCAGAAAATCCGGTTACGGTCAGGCAGATGCCGTTTACCGCAATGCTGTCGCCAAGCTTCACATCACTTGTCACTTTTGAAGCGGCGATGGTTAATGCCATGGAAAGGCCTGTCTTTTTGATTGCTTGGATCGTGCCTGTTTCTTCAACGATTCCTGTAAACATCGTCACCATCCTTTCCATCTTTAGGTATGGCCGTCAGTTTTATATCCGGCCCGATTTGGGTGATTTGTGTGAATTGTAAATGGGGGACATCTTTCATTGATTGAAAACCTTCACCGGAGATCAAGCTGGGAGCAAGCGTTCCTCCGATTAATTTAGGGGCGAAATAGAAATGAAGCTCTTGGAAACAGCCTTCCTTGACAAAACTTCCGTGTACGGATGCTCCGCCTTCCACATAAACGGACATTATGCCGTTTTCAGCGAGAATACTGAGCACCTCAGGGACGTGAATGCGGTCTGTTTCCAACGGAATAACTTTTATTCCGAGTGCGGTCAGCCGGTCTTTCTTTTGCACGTCTGCACCTTTGGCCGTAAATATCCATGTCGGCGCAGCGCCGTCAGTGAGCACATTTGCCGTTTCAGGAATGGTCAGCTTTGTATCGAGAATCACTCTGACCGGCTGCTTCACCGCATCAGGAAGCCTGCAGGTCAGGCTCGGATTATCGGCTTTGACTGTGCCTGCTCCGACAAGAATGCTTTGATGCGATTTCCTGTATTGCTGGGCATCAAGCCTTGCTGCCTCTGATGTAATCCATTTGCTGTCACCGGTTTCAGTCGCTGTTTTCCCGTCAAGGCTCGCGGCCGCTTTCAAGGTGACATACGGAAGTCCGGTCCGCATGAAGTGAAGAAACATTTTATTCAGCTCTTCTGCCTGCTGCCTGAGAAGTCCGGTTTTCACTTCGATGCCCGCTGCTTCCAGCATTCCGATGCCTTTTCCGGCTACAAGCGGATTCGGATCTTTCACAGCGATGAACACCCTTTTTATCCCCGACTTTATTATCAGTTCGGCGCATGGCGGTGTTTTTCCGTAATGGCTGCAAGGCTCCAGCGTCACATACAAATCGGCGCCTTTTGCGTGTCTGCCGGCCATATGAATCGCGTGAACCTCGGCATGCGCTTCTCCGTATTGCAAATGGGCGCCCATTCCGACGATCTGTCCGTTTTTGACGACGACAGCGCCGACAAGAGGATTGGACTGTGTCTGTCCTTCACCGCGTCTGGCAAGTTCTATTGCCGTATTCATATAATATTCCTCCATCGTTATCCCTCCCTTCTTCCACGCAATTTGGCGTCAAAAAAGCCCCGAATGTTTACACAGTTCGGGGCTTTGCCAGTTTTAATCCATAGGAAATAAGACTATACAGTAAGTTTATTTTTTGCATAGCTTCTCTCATCCTTCTCCCATCCAGACTTTCACTGTCGGCTTCAGCTTTTCACTGAATCCACCGTATACAGATGCATACGGGTCACGGGCTGTAAAGCGCAAAACGCCTTATTACCGCCGGTCGGGATTTTCACCCAGCCCCGAAGGATACAATCAATATTTTTTTGTCCTTATCCGCTATTATAACATCCTTTGCGGCAGGCGCAATGAATTTGCACCTAATTATTCAGAAAAATAAAAAGCGCCCTTTTCCCATAAAAGGCGCCTTTATTTATTCGTTCACTTTGACGACCTTCAATAAGCCGTCAATCCGGTTTGATTTGCTGAAATACGCTTTAATCTTATCTCCCTTTTTCACATCGGAGAGATCCTGCTTCAGCTTGTCGCCGTTAAAAATAATTTTTGTGCCGTTTTCTGCCGTACCGTGGTACTCAGTTCCTTCGATTTTCGTAATTTTATATGTTTTGACTGTATATTCTTCTTTTTCCTGGGACAGGGTTTGTCCGATTGCAGTCGGCACGTCTTTCAGTTCAATATCGTTTATGACCATATAACCGCCCGCTAATAACAGCAGCAGTACAAGTAAAATGGCTGCTTTTGTTTTAATTCTTCCCATTTTTCTACCTCCAGCCCGTATCAATCTATTCATTACTATGTCATATTCCTTTTTTTCATGAATAGAAAACCGTTCTTCCCTGCGTGAGTTATTCATATAACGTTTCATAAAGGGAAGATGTTTCATGTATCTGTAAAACTTTCTATCTATTAAATAGATATACGAATTTATGTTCTGTTTTTGAGGGTGGAAAGATAAATTTATATAAAAAAGCAGTTTTCCTCATGAAGAAAACTGCCTGTACGGTTTATTTCGTCTTGCGAATTTCATTAAACGGGAAGAAGACGAATTTTGATGTGCCCGCTATTTGTTTTTTCGTAAAAAGACCGAGGCCGTTGCGGCTGTCCATAGATTCTCTGCGGTTATCACCCATGACGAAATATTTGTCGTCCGGCACCTTCACCGGGCCGAAGTCTTCTGTCAGCCGGTCATAGCCGTCTTGCTTCGCCTTGTGCTTATTTGCCGCTAAATACGGTTCGGACACTTTTTTGCCGTTGATGTACAGCTGGTCGTTTTTCATTTGCACCGTGTCGCCGGGAAGTCCGATAATCCGTTTGACATAGTGCTCGTTTTCTCCGTTCAGAACGACGATCTGGCCGCGTTTGAAGTCGCTTATGTATTTGACCGTCATATTGACAAAGATTCTCTCGCGGTCATGCAGCGTCGGATCCATTGATCTTCCATCAACGAGATAAGGGGCAAATAAAAAGTTTCGGATGAGCAGTGCCAGAACGACAGCGATGATAATGGCTTTCGCCCAATCAAGTACGGCGCTTTTTTTAGAAGTTTTTTCTTTTTCTGATTTCAAGTGATTTCCTCCCATTAGCCATGGTCGTTTTTATTTTACCATGAATCCCTGCACAGAGGGCAAATAAGCCCCGCACCTCATCCATTTTTTTCATTTTATAAGCCGGATCTGCTGATTTTACGGTATTTCACGAAGCTTCCGATCCGCCAAATGCACAAATACACAAAAGCAAGTTCCATCGTTAAAACGGCGAATTCCGCCGCGTCAATGTTTTTGAAATATTGGCTGAGCACGATACGGATCGCAATAATCGCGATAATGACATATTTAAAGTTTTTATTCCGCTTGGAGTAGACAAAGCCGTCTTCCCGGATTTCATAGGCGGTTTGCGACAGCATGATGACGCCGAATACCGCGCCTAACAGTCCGGCGATGGCGAGCTCCCAAAGAGCGGGAAAATGAAACGGCTTTCCCGGGATATTCATGAGCTGGCTGATGCTGAATGTAAAAATGACGGCGATAATCAAAAGCGGGAGAATGATGCCGAAGCCGCCGCCTTTAATCGGCCTGTTCCCCTTTTTCACCCTGAACCAAATTATAAGTGCGAGAATGATAATGACAAATAAAACGGTTGCCAATTGAACCAACGTTACTACCTCTTTTCATTGTTGTAATCGGTCTTTATCACTATACCAGAGGAACTACTATCATTCATATATGTATTTTTTCATGATTTACACATGAGAATTTTCATATACATAAAAAACCCGCCTGAAAAAGGCGGGTTTTCCGTCATTATCCTTCTACACGGATTTCTTTCATTTTGTCTCCGTTAGACATGTTTTTCGCATGCTCTAAACCGCTTGTCACTTTTCCGAATACAGTATGAACGCCGTTTAAATGCGGCTGCGGCTCATGTACGATGAAGAATTGGCTTGAACCCGTGTCTTTACCGGCATGCGCCATCGATAAAGAACCGGCTTCGTGCTTATGCGGATTGCCTTCTGTTTCACATTTGATCGTTTTTCCGCTTCCGCCCATGCCTGTCCCAGTCGGATCTCCGCCTTGGCTGACAAAGCCCGGAATCACGCGGTGGAAAATAACGCCGTCATAAAAGCCCGTATTCGCCAGGTTTTCAAAGTTAGCGACTGTATTAGGCGCTTCATTCGGATAAAGTTCAAATTCGATTCTGCTGCCGTTTTCCATTTCGATGTAACCAGTTTTCATTCTCATTCCTACTTCCGTATTGTTTTTTGTCAAAGCCTTCTTCAATATGAATTTCAATTGTAAGCCGGCTTTCTTTTTGATATTCTTTTGAAGGAAGAGGCCTCTGCTCTTCTTTTCGCGGCTATTATACCATACCTTCAGCCGGAAAACGAATCTCCCCGCTTCCGCAGAAAGAAAATGAAACCAGAACAGCTTCACAGCCGTCTATGTATCGGAACTGCTTCACGCAGGCCCTCACAAACCGCTTCAAAACGGCATTTGTGAAAAGAAGGAGGTTAACCGCTTTGAAAAAAATGTGGATTGGATTGCTGGCGGCGGCCGTTGTATTGTGCACAATACCGAAAATCAGCCTGGCCGATGCCGCAGTCGGAGATGTCATCGTCACACTGGGGGCGGATCTGTCAAACGAAAACCGTCAGAAAGTGCTTGACGAATTAAATGTCCCTGATAACGCGACAAAAGTGACGGTCACGAATAAAGAAGAACATGAATATCTGGGAAAATATATATCGAATGCCCAAATCGGCACAAGAGCCATCTCTTCATCATCCATCACGGTGGCAAAGAAAGGGGCCGGGCTTGACGTTAAGACCCATAATATCGATTCCATCACGGATGAAATGTACTTAAACGCCCTGATGACAGCAGGAGTGAAAGATGCGAAAGTATACGTGACGGCGCCGTTTGAGGTATCAGGCACCGCAGCATTAACGGGAATTATCAAGGCATATGAAGTCTCATCAGACAAAGCGATATCAGAAGATGTAAAACAGGTCGCCAACCAAGAGCTTGTCACCACTTCAAATCTCGGGGATAAAATCGGGGATAAAAACGCCTCCGCGCTCATCGCAAACATTAAAGATGATTTCGCGAAAAACGGTGTGCCCGATACAAAAGAAGGAATCGAGAAAAAGGTCGATGATGCGGCTTCAAACCTTAACATTACACTGACTGACGCTCAAAAAGACCAGCTCGTTTCATTGTTTAATAAAATGAAAAATGCCAAGATTGATTGGGGCCAAGTCGGCAGCCAGCTTGACAAGGCAAAAGACAAAATCACGAAGTTCATACAATCCGATGAAGGCAAAAGCTTTGTTCAAAAAGTCATTGATTTCTTCGCTTCGATTTGGAATGCGATCGTGTCTGTATTTACAGGAGACAGCGGATCAAGTTCTAACAGCTGAATGCAAAAAGAGACCGGACGCCATTGTTCCGGTCTCTTTTTTATTTATTGTTTGACCCCCGTCTTAAACGGCAGATCCAGTTTTACAATGTCTTCATAAGTTTCCCTTCTAATGACAAGATGCGCTTCGCCGTCTTCCACAAAAACGACGGCGGGACGCGGAATGCGGTTGTAGTTGTTAGCCATGCTGTATCCGTATGCTCCCGTGCAGAAAACGGCGAGAAGATCGCCTTCTTTCACTTCCGGAAGATCTATATCCCAAATGAGCATATCACCGCTTTCACAGCACTTACCCGCAATGGATACCGTTTTATCGTGGTGTTCTCCGATTCTGTTTGCCGATACGGCTTCATATTTCGCCTGATACAGGGCAGGACGGATATTATCGCTCATGCCCCCGTCAACCGCTGCATATTTACGGGTGCCGGGCACTTCTTTTTGCGAACCGATGGTATAAAGCGTCGTTCCGGCGTCTCCGACGAGCGAACGTCCCGGTTCAATCCAGATCTCCGGAATGTCAAAAGCGTGCAGCGCTGCGTTTTCTTTTACCGCTTCGATAATTTTTTCCACATAAACGGCGGGATGAAGGGGTTCATCCTCCTCCGTGTAGCGGATGCCAAAGCCGCCCCCTAAATTCAGCACTTCAGAGACAAAGCCGAATGATTCTCTCCATTCATTCAGTTTTGCGAAGATTTTTTCTGCGGCCAGCACAAAGCCCGCCGTATCAAAAATTTGCGATCCGATGTGGCAGTGAACGCCGAGAAGGCGGATATGGTCTGACTGTAATACTTGTTCAATCGCCTTTTCTATTTGCCCGTTATGCAGATCAAAACCGAATTTGGAATCTTCCTGTCCCGTTGTAATATAATCATGCGTATGCGCCTCTACCCCCGGAGTGATCCGCAGAAGCACATCCATTGTACGCCCTGATTTGCGGCACAGTTCCGCGAGTAAGGATATTTCATAAAAATTATCAACGACAATGCAGCCGATTTGATGATCGAGCGCCATTTTCAACTCTTCTTCGCTTTTGTTATTGCCGTGAAAGTGAATCCTGTCAGCCGGAAAACCAGCCGCAACCGCCGTAAACAGCTCTCCGCCGGATACAACGTCCAATGAGAGCCCCTCCTGCTCAGCGAGCTGTATCATCGCAACGGAAGAAAACGCCTTGCTCGCGTACGCGACCTGCGCCTTTAAATCCGCGTCAATGAATGCCTGTTTAAAGCTTTTAGCGCGCTCACGTATTAAAGCCACATCGTAAACATAAAGAGGCGTGCCGTAATGCTCCGCTAAATACAGCGCGTCCACACCTCCGATTTCCAAATGACCTAGTTTGTTTTGTCTGCTTGTGCCATGTAAGAACAATGCTCATTCCCTCTTTCTGATCCGCATATGGGTGAAAAGGACAGCTTCTTTTGAGCTGTCCTTATACAAGTCCCGTATAAGTTAAGACATACAATATCATAATCTTCTGTCGGTTTCAATGCGATTATGAACCGCTTGGCTGTCTTTGACGGTCTTTCGGGTGAACAATGCTCGGTCTGACTTTGGCTCCCGGCACTGTCGTCCGGACGAGCACCTGCCACAACGCCTTGCCGTTAAACGGTAAAAACGGCCATAAATACGGCGTGTGAAACGAGCGGATATTCGCCATTATGATCAGCAGCAATGTAAAACCTATCACAAAGCCTTTCACTTGGAAAATGGCCACGAGCACCATTAAGATGAGGCGTATCATTTTATTGGCGAGGCTGAGCTCATAGCTCGGCGTGGTAAATGATCCGATGGCGGCGATCGATACGTACAGAATCACTTCTGCTGAAAACAGCCCCACCGCTATGGCGATTTGACCGATCAGCACCGCCGCAATCAGACCCATGGCGGTGGATAAAGCGGTCGGCGTATGGATCGCGGCCATCCTGAGAAACTCAATCCCCAAATCGGCCAAAAAGATTTGCAGAATGATCGGGATGTGCGTATTTTTATTTAAACCGATAAAATCCAATCTTTCAGGCAGAAGAGACGGTTCGAGAACAAAGAGGAACCAAATCGGAAGCAGAACGGTTGAAGCAATAATACCGAAAAACCTGATCCATCTTAAAAATGTGCCCACTGAAGGCGCCTGCCTGTATTCTTCCGCATGCTGAACATGGTGAAATATCGTTGTCGGCGTTATGATCACGCTCGGTGACGTATCGACGACGATGATGACGTGCCCTTCTAAAATGTGATTGGCTGCTACATCCGGCCGCTCTGTGTATCTGACCATCGGAAACGGATTGTAACCCTGTTTGACGATGAATTCTTCCACCGTTTTATCAGCCATCGTCAATCCGTCAATGTCAATCGCATTCACTTCGTTTTCGACGATGCTGACAAGGTCCGGGTCCGCGATGTCTTCTATATACACAATCGCAAGATCGGTCTTAGAGCGCTCGCCGACTTTCGTAATTTTGACGCGGAGCCTTTCGTCCCTGATTCGTCTTCTGATCAATGCTGTATTAATGACGATATTTTCAATAAAACCGTCTCTTGCCCCGCGGACGACCTTTTCCGTATCCGGTTCTTCAGGTGTGCGTCCGGGATAACTTCTGACGTCAACGATAAAGGCGAAGCCCGCGTCTTCAACGATAACCGCCACAAGTCCGGAAAGCACTTGATCCGTTGCTTCGTCGAGCGTTTTGACTTTTTGAACCTGCTGATTGACAAGCCTGTTTTCAACAACGTCAATCGCTTCATCCGCATTCTCGTCATAATTATTGACGTCGACGAGCTGTTCCATTAAATGAATGATAAACAAAGTATCGGTTAATCCGTTGACAAAGTAAATCTGGACTTCCCGGTCTAATACTCGAACTTTGCGGACGCCGACATCATAGCTCGTTCCCATACCGACGCGGTCTTTAAAAAATTGTTCATTTTTTCTAGGATCCCGGTACACCTTGATCATGTTTTCCGGTTTTTCCGGCATGGCTTTCGCTCCTTTCTAAAATGAATTCGACCGCCTTCATCGTGATCGGCGAGCCTTTGGATATGTCATCTTTTCTTCCCATCTTACCTATGTCGCCGATGCCCACAATGAGGGGAACGTCCAATTTATCCAGACAATACACCGTATCTCCGTTCATTCTGTGCTCGTCCATTTCTCTCATTCCGGTTTTATCGACGCCAAACTCCGTCACTTCTCCATCACGGTCAATGGAGACATCGACTTTCGTCCATTCAGCCTGATGGGTTTTAGAAGCGACCGCAATCACCCCCAGCACTTCAATGTCCTGATGTGAGGCGACATATTTCAGCGCCGTTTCGCCCGGCCCTTCCCCTTGCAGGCCTGAATCGTCAAACATGACAAACACCGGGTCATTCGGCGCGGCTTTAATCAGCTGAACAAGTTCGGGGCCGCTTCTCGTTGACGGATTGCCTTTTGATTGGGAAATACACCGTCCGCCTGCTTTTTCCGCGGCATATTCAATTGTTTTGGCGGCGTATACGTCCCCGTCTGTCACAAGAATGACCTTCCGTTTCGTCATCAGGCATTATCCTTTCGGTTTAAAAATAACGGCTACAAGAAATGCGAATAAAATCGCTGAAGATATACCGGCGGAAGTAAGTTCAAAAATCCCCATGGCGATCCCGATAAATCCATGCTCGTGAGCTTGATGCATGGCGCCGTGCAATAAGCTGTGACCGAAGCTGACGATGGGAACCGTCGCGCCCGCGCCTGCGAATTCGATAAATTTGTCATAAATTCCGAACCCATCTAACAAGGCGCCGATAACGACAAAAGTTGTCATCACATGGGCGGGTGTCAGTTTAAAAATGTCAAGCAGCAGCTGACCGATAATGCAAATGATTCCCCCGCAAACAAAAGCCAACAGATATTCCATTTATGATGCACCTCCCGCCCGCTCAAATACCACACCGTGCGCGATGGTCGGAATGGTTTCCTTCTGCTGGATCATTGTCGGACTCAAAAGCGCTCCTGTCGCGACAACGAGTACCCTGTTTAGAGTCCCCGCTTTTAATTGATTAAAAATATGTGTGTACGTAACAAGCGCGGAGCAGGCGCAGCCGCTTCCGCCCGCAAACACCTGCTGGTCCGGCGTATAGATGAGAAGACCGCAGTCATCGTGTTTCGTTCCCACGGGATAGCCTTCTTCTTTGAGCAAATCTTTCACGATCGGCGAGCCGACGCCTGAAAGGTCTCCCGTTAAAATCAGATCATAATCATCCGCCGTACGGTTCAAGTCCTGCAGGTGCTGTTTGATTGTGTCGGCGGCAGCGGGCGCCATGGCGGATCCCATATCGAACGGATCTGTTATTCCGAGGTCGCTTACTTTTCCCACTGTTGCGCTTGTAATCTTGATATCAGAAGGGTTTTGGCTGATGATGACCGCCCCGCCCCCCGTGACCGTTGAAGTGGCGGTATCCGGTTTTTGCCCGCCATACTCCGTCGGATTGCGGAATTGCCGTTCTGCCGTCGCGTTATGGCTGCTCGTGGCTGCGATCGCCCGGTTCGCAAAACCGCCGTCAATGAGCGCGGATGCGACGGCAATCGTTTCCATTGATGTCGAACAGGCGCCGAACAGACAGAGGAACGGAATTTTCAGATGTCTGGCGACGTAGTTGGCGGTCACATTTTGATTTAAAAGATCCCCCGCGAGTAACAAATCAATATCGCTCTTTTTCAAATTCTGTTTTTGCAAAGCGGAGTTGATGGCATCTTCCATTAACTGACGTTCCGCCATTTCCCAGTTTTTCTGATTGCAATGCATTTCATCGTATGTCTTATCAAACAGCGAACCGAGCGGGCCGTCTTTTTCTTTCGGTCCGGCTGCCGTCCCCGCCGCATTTACAAATAACGGGTTTTCAAACACCCAGGTTTGCTTTCCGGTCAATTTCATTTTTTCTCCTCCTACGAAAACAGTTTTTCACAAGCAAACCGTATCAGGCCTACGATATAGGCTGCCACGACGCCGAATACAATGACGTTTCCCGCCAATTTAAACATGTTTGTCGCTACTCCGAGCACGAGTCCTTCACTTCTGTGTTCCAGAGCGGCGCTTGTCATACTGTTTGCAAAACCCGTCACCGGCACGGCTGAACCCGCTCCGGCAAACTGCCCGAGTCTGTCATAAATGCCGAATCCGGTCAAAAGGGCGGAAATTAAAATAAGAGTGGCGGCCGTCGGGTTGCCCGCTGTTTTTTCATTAAAATTAAAAAAGTGGATGTAAAAGTCTTGAAGAGCCTGCCCGATCAGACAGATCAAACCGCCGATCAGAAAGGCTTTGACGCAATTCCAAACATATGGCGGTTTCGGCTGATAGTCTTTCACTTTTGTTTTGTAATTTTCTTTTAAGTTTGTCATGTCGGTTCCTCCTTATGAATGATGGATAAAATACAGCCAATGAAATAAAGAGCCGGCTATTTTGCCGAACACAATGGCCATCAGCAATATGATGATTTTGCTGCCGAAGCCGATCCGTTTGGCAAGAATGGGAAGCACATTCAGCACTTCTGTAAGCGCGGCGGCCAGCATGCCGACAAACATGCCGGCCAAAAGCCCGACCGGAACGGCCAGCCATTCAGATAAAAAAAAATGATTCATATTTAAGGTTTCCCAGCCGCCGAACACAGCTCCTGAAATAACAGCTCCTTCGTAGGCCTGTACAAAGCGCATTGTTTTTGTCAGCTGCATAAGGCGGGGGATGATTCCCATAACGGTTAAAAAAGCCACAAAGCCCGCTCCCACGGTCAGCCCTCCGCCAAGCCCGACAAACATAACGAAAAGAATGCTAACGATCATGCAGATCTTTCATCGTCTCTTCATTTTCGTGCATTGCGACATAATGATCGAGATCAAGCTGATAATTAAACATCTCGACTTCCAGCGGGCTTGGCTCTTCATTCAGGCGTTTTTTGAAGATGTGATTAAAAAAGACGATCATACCGAGACCGAGGCCGATGCTGTATGGAATCTGAAGCAGATACGGATATTCATTCCGTTCGCCCGTTATGATTTCATATAAGGCGATATGAACTTCTCTCATACTGACATCTTCATGAAAATTCATAATGGCAAGACATGAACCGATAAAAAGCAGGAGCCAGACACCGACGAACAAAACGGCTGACAGCTGCTTTTTCTGGTAATGGATTTCCACTATCGTTTCAGCGCCGCCAACGGTCTGTACATCAAGAGCGGGAAAAGCGGTATGAATGGTTTTCAGCACTTTTATGATGTCCAGCACGACGATATTTTTGTCTTTTTTCGTGACCTTATACAGCGGCAGTGCCGACAGTTTTTTTTTCAGCTTTTGCTGTCCCGCGATCTGCGCGGCGTCGCCGATTGTGATGATATCTCCGGTATGAGCCTTCACGCGGTGGCGAAGTCTGAGAAATATTCGTCTTTCCATCTTGCATCACCATCTTTCGGGTGGTTATATATGTAGTATGCGGTTCACTTTTGTTCTCATTCATCAGCGGCAAAAGACCATAAATTACCACCGATGCACAAATAAAAAAAGCCGGCCCGTAAAAGGTCAGCTTTCCGTATGATCCATCTGCACTTTAATCTGCTTTAATATTTTTTTCTCCAGCCTCGATACCTGGACTTGGGAAATCCCGAGCCGTTCGGCTACTTCCGACTGTGTCTGATCTTTATAATATCTCAGATAGACAATGAGTTTTTCCCGTTCTTCCAAATCACTGATCGCTTCCTTGAGGGCGATTTTGTCAAACCACTTCTCTTCTGAATGATCGGCGATCTGATCAAGCAGGGTGATCGGGTCCCCGTCATTTTCATACACGGTCTCATGAATGGATGAAGGCGCCCGCACCGCTTCCTGCGCAAGCACCACATCCTCCGCATCAATTTCTAAATGGTCCGCGATTTCCTGGACGGTCGGCACTCTTCCGTATGTTTTTGACAGTTCATCTTTCGCCCGGCGTATTTTATTGCCGAGCTCTTTTAAAGATCTTGATACTTTGACGGTTCCGTCATCGCGGATGAAGCGCTGGATTTCTCCGATAATCATCGGCACGGCATAAGTTGAAAAACGGACATCATAGGACAAATCGAATTTATCAACGGATTTTAACAATCCGATACAGCCGATCTGAAACAGATCATCCGGCTCATAGCCTCTGTTTAAGAACCTTTGAACGACGGACCACACAAGACGCATGTTTTTTTCTATGAGGAGGTCTCTTGCCTGCTGGTCGCCCTCTTGGCTCTTTTTGATTAATTCTTTGACTTCATGGTCCTTGAGCTGCGCGTTTTTGCTGTTTTTCTTAACCTCCACATCCATAACAAATCTCCTTAATTACAAAGCGCTTTGCTTTTTGATAGGTGTTTTGTTAAGCGTATCGTCGTTCCCATCTCCGGCGAGGAATCAATCGTGACATCATCCATGAAGTTTTCCATAATGGTAAAGCCCATTCCGGAGCGTTCAAGCTCGGGTTTTGTCGTAAATAGCGGCTGGCGCGCTTCCTCAAGATCCGTGATCCCGAGGCCTTCGTCACGTATGGTCAGATAGACGACATGATCCTCCAGCGTAACGGAGATGTACACCTTTCCGTCGCAGTTTTCTTCATAGCCGTGGATGATCGCGTTTGTTACCGCTTCTGATACGACGGTCTTGATTTCCGTCAGCTCATCCATCGTCGGGTCGAGCTGTGCGATAAAAGAAGCAACTGTTACGCGCGCAAACGATTCGTTCTGACTGAGGGCTGAAAATTCAAGATGCATCTCGTTTTTCATGATGCCACCCCCAACGTTAAAAGCGCTTTTTGTTCTGATTGTTCGAACCTGATGATTTTAAACAGGCCGGACATGTCAAACAGACGTCTCACCGCGGGTGAAATCGCGCACACGACCATTTCTCCGCCGAGCTGTTTAATTTGTTTATAACGCCCTAAAATCACGCCGAGGCCGGAGCTGTCCATGAAGGTAAGATCTTCAAGGTTCAGCACGATGTGACGGATGCCGTCAGCCTCCAGCGATTCAGTAACCTTTTGTTTTAATGATTCTGCCGTATGATGGTCGAGTTCACCTGTTAATCGAATACAAAGCACGGATTCTTTGACATGAAAGTCAATTCCAAGGCTCATGCTCATTCCTCCTTGATATGATCGGATAATGAGTGTTTCGATTTTCGGGAAAGCAATTCCTTCACTATGACAAAACTAGTGCCCGTTCGCCACGATTATTTAAATTTAGTCCAATCTCCCATCGTCCGCTTCAGAAAAGTGAGAAAACCCGCTTTTTCCATGTCGTCTTTTGCCGTGACCGGGCTTTCAACGAGCACCTTTCCGTCTTTTTTCAGAACGAGGCTGCCGAGCACCTCTCCTTTTTTAACCGGAGCCGTTACATTGCCGTTGATTTTCACTTCTTTTTTTACTTTGTCCATGTTCTCTCCCTTTTTGGCCAGAAGAGAAATCGGCTCAGATGTGGTCAGCTTGATCAGTTTCTGTTTTCCTTTTTTTACTTTTACCGTTCCGACGATTTGATCCCGTTTGTACAGCGGGTGTGTTTTGAACTGGCTGAAGGCGTAATCAAGCATTTTGGTCACTTGGGCATTTCTTTCTTTCGGAGTGCTGGCTCCGAAAACAACAGCAATGACCCTCATATTTCCTTTTTTAGCGGTGGCGGTTAAACAATACTTCGCTTCGCCTGTAAAGCCCGTCTTCACGCCGTCTACGCCCGGATAAAATTTGATCAGCCGGTTTGTATTGACGAGCCAGAACTTTTTGTCTGTATTTTCTCTTAAATAATCCTCATACGTTCCCGTAAATTGAGTGATTTTATCATACTTCAATAATTCCTTCGCCATTTTCGCCATGTCATAAGCAGAGCTGTAATGGTCTTTTTCAGGCAGTCCCGTCGGGTTTTTGAAGGAGGTATCTTTCAATCCCAATTCTTTTGCTTTTTTGTTCATCCGGCTGACGAAATCCTCTTCTGAACCGGCAATATACTCCGCCATTGCGACGGATGCGTCATTTCCGGAAGCTATCGCAATTCCTTTGAGCATTTCTTTTACCGTCATTTCTTCTCCGGGTTCAAGGAAAATCTGTGATCCGCCCATGGACGCGGCATGTTCACTCGTCCTGACTTTATCGCTCATCTTTATTTTCCCTTTGTCAAGCGCTTCCATGATTAAAAGCATGGTCATAATTTTTGTCATGCTTGCCGGCGCCAGACGCTCCCGGCTGTTCTTGTTATAAAGAATGCTTCCCGTATCGCGTTCAATCAGCACGGCGCTTTTGGCTTCATGAGCGAGCTCCGATGTATGTTTTCCGTCCGGCTTTGCAAAAGCGGACGGTGCTGATGCCGTTAATAAAATGCCAATCAACAAAGTGGATATAAGACGTTTCATCTCCAAAGCCCTCCATTTCATAATCCTTTTTATTTTTTCCAAATCCGGTGGTTTTATACGCCTCATCTGGAAAATGTTTCGTGTTGAGGGCACAAAAAAACAGCTGCTTCCGAAGAAACAGCTGACTGATGCTGACTTATTTTTGAGATCGTGCGACTACGGCTTTTACAAGCTTCAAAAAGCCGCCTTTTACTTTTTCCGTCATTTCCATTACTTCTTCATGGGATAACGGCTGGTCAAGAATACCTGCCGCCGCGTTGGAAATGCATGAGATGCCGAGCACGCGCATCCCCGCGTGGTTGGCGACGATGACTTCCGGCACGGTCGACATGCCGACAGCGTCAGAACCCATCGTTCTTAAAAACCGAACCTCAGCAGGCGTTTCGTAAGACGGCCCCGTAACAGCTGTATACACCCCTTTTTGAACAGGAATGCCCAGCTCATCGGCCGTTTTTTCAGCCAAGCCTGACAGCTCTTTGTCATAGGCTTCTGACATGTCCGGGAATCTCGGTCCGAATTCAGCTTCGTTCGGCCCGATTAACGGGTTGGTGCCCGTAAAGTTGATGTGGTCTGTAATAATCATCAGATCGCCGGCGCGGAATTCAGTGTTGATACCGCCGGCTGCGTTCGTCACGACAAGAGATTCAACGCCGAGCGCCTTCATCACGCGGACGGGAAATGTGACCTGATCCATTGAGTAGCCTTCATAGTAATGAAAGCGGCCCTGCATCGCGATGACCTGCACGCCTTCAAGCGTTCCCATCACAAGCTGGCCGGCATGGCCTTCTACCGTTGAGACCGGAAAATCAGGGATCGTTTCATATGTAAGCTTGACAGCTCCTTCAATTTCATCGGCCAATACGCCGAGCCCTGACCCTAAAATCAGACCGATCTTTGGTGTTTCTTTCACGTGTTCTTTAATAAATGCAGCAGCACGTTCGATCTTTTGTTTCAAAAAAAGTCCCCCTACTGTAATCTTGATAAAAAGCTTTTTCCGTATTCCGGCTTTTCCGTTTTGAAATTATCCGCAATGGTTGCGCCGATATCGGCAAATGTATCCGCAAGCGGCAGCTGTTCAGTGTGTTTGTGCTTTTTGCTGTACACAAGAAGCGGCACATACTCCCTCGTGTGATCTGTGCCGTGATGGACAGGATCATTGCCGTGATCCGCAGTGATGATAAGCAGATCGTCTTCTTTCATTTTCTCAAACACTTCCGGAAGCCTCGCGTCGAATTCCTCGAGCGCTTTACCGTACCCTTCCGGATCGCGGCGGTGTCCGTACAGCGCGTCAAAATCAACGAGGTTGGCAAAGCTCAGACCCGTAAACTCTTCACCGAGCGTTTCAATCACTTTGTCCATGCCATCCATATTAGATACCGTGCGGCGGGAAGATGTAATGCCTTCTCCGTCATAAATATCAGAAATTTTGCCGATGGAAATGACGTCTAATCCGCTGTCTTTCATTCCGTTCATTACCGTGCGGCCGAACGGTTTGAGCGCATAATCATGACGGTTCGGCGTGCGTTTGAAGCTGCCCGGTTCTCCGACGAACGGTCTTGCGATAATCCGGCCGACCATGTATTTCGGATCAAGCGTCAGTTCTCTGGCCGTTTCACAGATGCTGTACAGCTCTTCCAGCGGAACGACATCTTCGTGAGCCGCAATCTGCAGTACGGAATCTGCTGATGTATAAACGATCAGCGCACCCGTTTCCATATGTTCTTTTCCGAGCTCGTCCAGAATCGCCGTGCCTGAAGCCGGCTTATTTCCGATGATTTTCCGTCCTGAACGCCGCTCAAGTTCCTGAAGAAGTTCATCCGGAAATCCTTCCGGGAACACTTTAAACGGTTTTTCAATGTAGAGGCCCATAATCTCCCAGTGCCCCGTCATCGTATCTTTCCCGTTTGACGCCTCCTGCATTTTTCCGTAGTACGCAAGAGGGTGCTCCGTTTTTTCCACGCCCTTAATGTCTCCGATCAGTCCGAGACCGAGCTGCGCCATATGGGGCATATGTAAGCCGTTCATGTGCTCTGCGATGTGTCCGAGCGTATTTGCGCCTATATCATTAAAATCGGCGGCGTCCGGCGCTTCACCGATTCCGACAGAATCCATTACAATCAAAAATACCCGGTTATATTTGTATTCAGACATCATAAAAACCTCCTTTTCTTCCATCTGTCCATTGTAGCTTACAGAGGTCAGACAACTCAAGTATAAACCGTTTACATTCTTGTTGACAATGCCGATTCAAATAATTAGAACCTTCTCTGTATTCCGCCAATCCGGCAAAAAAAGCCGCGGCCCCTCTGGCAGCGGCTCCTAAGCGCGCGGATGATACTGTTTGTACACGTCCTTCAGCCTTGTTTTCGTCACATGCGTATAAATTTGCGTCGTGGAAATATCGGCATGTCCGAGCATCTCCTGCACGGCGCGCAGATCCGCCCCGTTTTCGAGCAGGTGCGTTGCAAAGGAGTGCCGGAGCGTGTGCGGTGTCAGCTCTTTTTTAATCCCCGCTTCAAGTGCGATTTTTTTTAGGTTTTTCCAGAATCCCTGACGGCTGATCTGCCTGCCGTGATGATTCAGAAAAAGCGCTTCGGTTACATTTTTCTTTAATAATTTCCCTCTGGCTTTTTCAATGTATGCTTCTATCGCATGAGAAGCGGCTTCACCAATCGGCACAATCCGCTCTTTCCGCCCTTTCCCGAAGCAGCGGACAAATCCCATCGTCAAATGGACGTCGGATAATTTCAGCTCGATCATCTCGCTGACCCTGATGCCGGTCGCGTACAGCAGTTCAAGCATGGCTTTATCCCTGAGGCCGAACGGGCTGTCAAGCTTAGGCGTGTCCAATAACCGCTCAACTTCCTGAAGCGCCAATACTTTCGGAAGCGTCCGCTCTGTTTTTTGTGTTTCAATATGTACCGAAGGATCTTTATCCGCGGCTTTTTCCCTTAACAGAAATTGATGAAAAGACCGGATTGACGCCAAATGCCTCGCAGACGTCTTGCCGGATTTCCCGGAGTCCTTTATATGCTTTAAATATTGAATAATATGAAGACGGGTCACATCATTCCATGAAGTGATCTGAAGGGTTTCAGTTAAGAAGAGAGAATAACTTTTCAGATCACGCTCATAGGACATCATCGTATTTTGGGACAGCCCTCTTTCAACCCTCACATAATGGATGAAATCCTTAATTTGATCCTTCACTCTTGATCTACTCCCCGTTTTGGTAAAAAAAGATCAATCGGCCGAACCAGCCGTCTTTATCCTCTTGTTCCGTTTTGGCCACTTTGACGGCGGAGCCTTCCGGTTTATCGTACCGATGATAGTTTTCATACTCTGAATTCACCCATATCATAGCATAATAGAACAGCGCGGTAAAACCTGTGAACAGAATAAACACTTTGATCGTATCCGCGGCTGTTTTTATGAATCTGCCCATCTTTCGATCGACCCTTTCTTTTGGCGGCTGTTAGTACACCTTATGCCAATTTCAAAGGCTTTTATACATAAAAACAGCAAAAAACCCTTTCCTGGCAGAAAAGGTTCGTAGGCTTTTACTCTGTTTCATCCCCGCGGCAGCGGTGGCAGATTCCGTGAAAAGTCAATCTATGATCTTTAATTTTAAATTTCCAATCACGTTCAATCACTTCTTCAACGTCTTCAAGCAGATCTTCTTCAATTTCATCGACGGCTCCGCACTCCATGCACACCAAATGGTGATGAAAGTGAGCCGCGCCTTCTTTGCGAAGGTCGTAGCGGGATACGCCGTCCCCGAAGTTAATTTTATCAACGACTTTTAATTCTGTTAATAATTCTAATGTACGGTATACTGTAGCGAGACCAATTTCAGGAGATTTCTCTTTTACGAGGAGGTATACATCTTCTGCGCTTAAATGGTCTTCTTCGTTTTCAAGCAGCACTCTTACCGTTGCTTCCCGCTGTGGCGTAAGCTTGTAGCTTGACGAGTGCAGCTGCTTTTTAATTCGATCAATACGGTTTTCCATGTCTTTCCCTCCTACGCCGCATTCCATGACTCATTATAACAAAATACGCGCAGAGTTCCAACTATAATTATTATAAACTGATAAATAAAAGTATTATTTTGTGATAATCATTCTAAAATATGCGTGATGACAGCTTTTCCATAAACAGCGGAGACACGTACGCCTCGAGCAGCGAGGCGATGACCGAGAAGAAAACGATGAGAATCAGCACGAAGGCGTAGCGTCCGAACCATTGGATCGGTGCGTCATGAAGGCTGCGTTTGACAAACAGCTGCCGGATCAGTTTCAGTGAAAAAGCGATGGAGCATGTCCCCATGATAAGATACGCCGGAATGAGAACGATGTTTTGCGGCAGAACCGAAATAAATGACAGGAAAAACCCGTTCATCCCCATTTGATTCACTAAAAAACCGACCGTGAAGCCGACCACGATTCCTTTTAAGAACACCATAATGAAAATAACCGGAAGACCGATCACGGAAATACCGAGAATCCACATCAGCCCCAAATATTTCACATCATGAAAGACGGCCTGCCAAAACATTTCTGAAGCGCCGGCATGCTTTCCGTCAGACAGCTGTCCGAAAAACTTGCTTAAATAGTAATACAAATCTTCTTTCTGCGTGATGGTCATGCTGTTGACGATGATCGCCCCGAAAATGACCCCCATCAAAAACAAGACGAACACAAATATATAAAGTGACAGATGATCCTTTACATGGCGAAAAAACAGTTCTTTGTACGATTGTTTTCTCATACCGCTTTCCTCCCGCTAATCTATTGACTTGATTTAGTAGATTGTATGAAAGAAAAGAGAAAACATGACAGAGAAATCATAGAAAGGCGCGAGATTCGGGCATAAAAAAAGAACCCCCGTCATCACTCCGGTGATCATAGGGGTTCCTTTTTTTATGCTTTATTCTTTCAAGCCTGTCTTTTTTGGTTTTCGTTACTCTTTCATGGGTGCTGAAAGACGGCGCCGTCCCCCTTGACAGGACTGCGTCACGCATCCCGTTTCTTTTGAGATGCTCCCGCATTTTTTTCGTTTTGCTCTTCGCCATGTGCCAACCGCTCCTTTTTCCCTTTTCTTTATCATAACAAAAAAATTCAGATGTGTTCATGAATACGGCTCATGTTTCGACCGGTAAGCGCGCAGAGACGTTTTGGCAGATGAATAGCTCCCCATTGCGGCGTATCCGTAAAAAAACCCCATAAAAATCCCCGCATACACGTGTTCATGATGACCGAAAACGATAGACACAACATTTCCGGCAGCAAGGGCAATCGTGGGAACGAATATGCCCGGAACCCGGCAGAACACTTTGATCAGCTGTGTGACGCATAAGACGACCGGCACGCCGATCACAGCATCCCAAATATTTGTATGGATCAGCGGAAAATAATCCACATCGACACCTCTTTATTCCGTCTTTTGCTATCTGTTAGCCTGCCTAAGAATTCCGCTTCCTATTCATGATAAAAAAACAGCACCGGCACATGTCCGGTACTGTAAGAGTTGTTTATTTTCCTGCCGCAGCCCGTTCTACGGCTGCTGATACGGCTTGATGCACGTCCGCATCCAAAGGCTGAGGCACGAGATCGCCGTGTTTCGTGCAAGAGGCGATGGCTTCTGCGGCCGCCACAAGCATTTCATGGTCGATTTTCTTGCTTTTGGCGTTCAGCGCGCCGCGGAAAATCCCCGGGAAGCCGAGAACATTATTGACCGAACGGCCGTCAGCTGCATAAGCGGCTCCGGCTTGTAATGCCTCTTCCGGTTCAATCTCCGGTTTCGGATTAGATAAAGCCAGAATGACGTGTCCTTTTCTGACATCCTCTTTTTTAATGAGACCCGGAACTCCTGTGGTGCTGATCACAATGTCACACGTGTCCATTAATTCTTTGATGCTTCCAAGCGGCTGACCTCCGTACTGAGCGAGGCGGTTCATTGCGTCTTCTGACTTGTCCGTTCCGCAGACCGCTTTGACTCCGTATGCCATAAACATGCGGCAGATGGCGACGCCTGCCGCGCCGAGACCGATCTGACCGACCTTCGCTTCTTTTAAATCAAGACCGGCGCTTTTACAAGCGGAAATGGCGGCGGCGAGCGTGACGACCGCCGTGCCGTGCTGGTCATCGTGCATAACCGGAATGTCCAGTTCTTCTTTCAGGCGGTCTTCAATGTCAAAGCAGTGGGGCGAACCGATATCTTCAAGCAGAATTCCGCTGAACCCCGGGGAAATATGTTTTACCGTGCGAATGATTTCTTCCGGATCAGAGGTATCGAGCAAAATCGGAATTCCGCTGATACCCGCCAGCTGGTCAAAAAGCGCGGCTTTCCCTTCCATTACGGGCATTCCGGCGACAGAGCCGATATTGCCGAGGCCGAGAATCGCCGTTCCGTCGGTGACAATGGCGACAGAATTGCTGATTGTCGTATAGATGGACGCTTTTTCAGGCTCGTTTTCGATCAGTCTGCACACATCGGCGACACCCGGCGTATAAACACGCCCAAGCTCAGCCAGTGTCCGGATCGGCATTTTGCTTTTCATCTGAATTTTGCCGCCTTCATGAGCAGAGAGCACTTCATCTGAGACTGTATGAAGCCGGATGCCTTCACCGAGAGCTTCAATGGCTTGAATGATTTCCTGCAGCTGCTCTTCATTTTCGGCCTGCACCGTGATGTTGCGCATTGTGTAGTTCGGGCCGACTTTAACGGTTTCAACTTCCCCGATATCTCCGCCCATCACTCCGATGGCGGTTGCCACTTTTCCGAGATTTCCGGGAACAGTCGGCGTTTCAATCATTAACGTCCGAATCATATGCTTTGTAATCATGAAATGAACCTCCTAACCCAATTTTTGAGATTGCAAGGATTTTTCTTTCGTGTACCAAATGAATTTCCCCGTGTATCCGTACAATATTGCCAGTCCGATAGATACAAAACTGAGCCACATGAACGGCAGATAAGAAAATGTGGATACGCCGAGAATGCCGGCCATATAGATGCCGTTATCAGACCACGGCACCATCCCTGAAGTAAGCGTGCCGCCCACCTCTGCGTTCCGGGATAAAACTCTTCTGTCAAGTTTCAGTTTATCATAACTGTTCTCCATGATTTTCGGCGTCAGGATCAATGACACGTACATCGCACAGCCGAAAATGTTTCCTAAAAGGGCGACGATCAATGTCGAAAGCGTTACATTTCCCGGTGTGGTCAGCTTTTTCTCAAAAGTTGAGACAATCACTTTTAATACGCCGAGCTTCTCAAGAATTCCTCCAAAACCGAGACCGAACAGGATAACGACTAACGTATCCAGCATACCGGTAATGCCTCCGCGGTTTAACAGGCCGTTTAAAAATTCGACGTCCGTTTTAATAGAAAAACCATTATAAGCAGTCGCGATGGCACTGGCAAAATTCATTCCCTGAAAGACGGAAGCCCAGATTGCGCCAAGCAAAGCACCGATGATAATAACGGGCATAGACGGCTTTTTCAAAATCAGAAGGACAACGACGACAACAGCCGGAATGAGCATCCATATATGAATGTCAAACGTTTTCTGCAATGAAGATTTTAAAAATTCCACTTTGTCGAGATCAATATTTTTTCCGCCGTATATAAATCCCGTTACGGTAAACAGAATGGCCGTAATAATATAGGACGGAATTGACAGATACATCATCGCTCTGACGTGTGACAGCACATCCACCTTAGAAAGCGTGGAGGCAAGCACCGTACTGTCAGACAGCGGTGAAAGCTTGTCTCCGAAGTAAGCCCCGGACAAAACGGCTCCCGCTACGATCGGAAGCGGTATACCCATTCCCTCTCCGATGGCAATCATGGCGATCCCCGCGGTTCCCACGGTTCCCCACGACGTTCCGGTCGCAACGGACATAACGGAACAAATAACCAGTGTAGCCAGAAGGAAAATATGAGGATTAATAAACTCTAAACCATAATAAATTAACGTCGGCACAACGCCGCCGGCAATCCATGTCCCGATGAGCGCACCGACCGAAACGAGAATCAATACCGCTTCAAGACCGTTTGATATCCCGGTGACAATCGAAGCCTGCAAGTCTTTATATGAATATCCCAGCCTGACTCCGAGAATAATAGCGAAAAACCAGGATATTAATAGAGCTAGCTGGATCGGCAGGTCTAAAAACACTGTGAACGATAAGACAAGTGCTAAAAACCCGAATAATAAGATAATAATTTCCAATAAATTTGGCAATCTGACCTCTTTCACAAGAAAATCCCCCTAGAAGAAAAAAGCTAAAACGCTTTCATCAAATGATATAACAAATTATACTATACTGCCTCATCCCTTTGTATGGCAACCGCCTATTCACTAAAAAACGTGAAAAGGCGGCTGTTGTTGCTTTAAAATTTATTTTTCTAATAGATCTTTTCCGGCAATCCCCGGTTTTGTCATTTCATACGGATTCAAAATGATATCCAATTCTTCTTCTGTCAGTACATCATTTTGAAGGCAAAGATCTCTTACAGATTGCCCCGTCATGATTGCTTCACGGGCAATTCGCGCAGCCGCTTCATACCCGAGGTGCGGATTGACCGCTGTAATGACGCCGACGCTTTTTTCCACGTATTGCTTCAGACGTTTTTCGTTGGCTTCAATTCCCGCCAGACAATGGTCGGTAAATGAACGGAACCCGTTATTCATGATGCTGATGGATTGAAGCAGGTTAAATACGAGTACCGGCTCCATTACGTTAAGCTCCAGCTGGCCCGCTTCTGAAGCGAGGCAGATCGTATTGTCATTCCCGATGACCTGGAAGGCGATTTGGTTGATCAGCTCTGCCATTACAGGGTTGACTTTCCCAGGCATAATGGATGATCCCGGCTGACGGGCGGGCAATGAAATTTCCGCAAGTCCCGCGCGCGGACCTGAAGCCATTAAGCGCAGATCGTTGGCGATTTTCGACATGTTCATCATGCATACTTTCAACGCGGCTGAAACTTCCGTATACGCATCAGTGTTTTGTGTGGCGTCAACCAAATGGCCGGCGCCGACAAGCGGCAGTCCGCTGATGTCAGCCAGGTGCTTCACAACCTGTTCTATGTAGCGCGGATCGGCGTTAAGTCCCGTACCTACGGCCGTTGCCCCCATGTTTACTTCATACAGATGCTGGCGGGATTGTTTAATTCGCTTTATGTCACGCTCAAGCACGCGGCTGTATGCTTCAAATTCCTGTCCGAGACGGATCGGCACAGCGTCCTGAAGGTGTGTGCGCCCCATTTTAATGACAGAATCAAATTGTTTCGCTTTATCTTTAAAGACACTGAGCATATGCGCCATCGTATCAAGGAGCTTATCCAAAAGTTTCAAGGTTGAAATATGGATTGCCGTCGGGAACACGTCGTTCGTCGATTGTGACATGTTGACGTGTGTGTTCGGGCTGAGGTGAATGTATTCACCTTTTTTATGCCCCATGATTTCAAGAGCCCTGTTGCCGATTACTTCGTTGGCATTCATGTTCATGGACGTTCCGGCTCCCCCTTGGATCGGATCGACGATAAATTGGTCATGCCATTTTCCCTCAAGAATTTCATCTGCGGCCTGTACAATCGCATTTCCGATTCCTTCATACAGCCGTTTTACATCCATGTTGGCAAGCGCCGCCGCTTTTTTGACGATGGCGAGCGCATTAATCATTTCTTCGTGGATGCGGTAGCCGGTAATCGGAAAGTTTTCTTTCGCGCGCAGCGTTTGTATTCCGTAATACACATCAGCTTCAATTTGTTTTTCTCCGAGGAAATCTTTTTCCTGACGATATTCTTTTTGCGCGTTTGTCATGCTAAAACCCTACTTTCTCTTTGTGGTAGTCATGTTTTTACAGTACAACGTCGTCTGCGATCGGTGTCTCCATAATGTTTTTGACTTCAGCCAAGTTGTGAGACTGGCCGAGCGCCCACATTAATTTCGGCACGATGGCTTCCGTGTTCATATTTCTGGAGCGGATAATGAGATCTTGATTGACTCTTCGGCCGACTTCATAGACGCTCATGTCCTCTCCTTCTTCAAGACATTGTGTCGTAATGACGACGACAATGCCGCTTTCAATCATTTCATTGACTTTGGCGAGAATGTCTCTTCCTTCAAACGGCACGCCGCCGCTGCCGTAGCTTTCAATGACGATTCCTTTGTACATGCCCTTTAATGCGTCAAACATTTCCGGTTTCAGCCCCGGGTGTAGCTTGAGCAGGCACACGTCCGTGCAAAGTGAAGTATTGACCGTAAAAGCATCGTCTTTTGGCATGTGCACTTGTTTGTTGTATTCAATTCCGTTTTCGGTAATAAACGCGATATACGGATAGTTAATGCTCTCAAATGCATCATAGCTTTTCGTTCTTAATTTAATGGCGCGTGTGCCTTGAATGACTCTGCCGTCAAATACGACGTATACGCCGCCCACCCCTTCACATGCGAAGCGGATCGCGTCCGTGATATTTTTTTTGGCATCGGTTTTTTGAAATGTAATCGGGATTTGCGAACCCGTAATGACGATCGGTTTATCAGCATGCTGAAGCATATAAGACAGTGCCGCTGATGTATAGGCCATTGTGTCTGTTCCGTGCGTAATGACGAACCCGTCATATGCGTCATATTTTTCTTTGACAGCATTTGCGATTTCGGCCCAGTATTCAGGCTGCATATTTGTGCTGTCGATGTTCATTAACGAATGGGTTTCCATCGTGTAATCGTTATCAAGTTTTGATACGTAGGTTAACAATTCGTCTGCTTTCACCCCGGGTGCAAGCCCGTTTTCTCCTTCGACTGAGGCGATTGTTCCTCCGGTTGTTAACAGCAATAATTTTTTCATACCCTGCACCTCTTCATCCATTTCTCAAGATGTGTTAAGCATTCGCTTTTCGCATACTTTTAATCAAATTATAGACAGACGAATGAAATTAATCAAGTGATTATTATTCAATTCGCGTACACTTTTGCATATCGATATGATATAATTTGCTCAAGTGAAAAGGAGCGGTTTTGAATATGAATTTAGATCGTTTAACTGAACTGAGAAAAAAGAAAAATTGGTCTCTTCAATATACGGCTGACCGTCTCGGCATCGCCAAAAGCACGTACGCCGGGTATGAATCAGGATACCGGCGTCCGTCATTCGAGGCGCTGGGCACGCTTGCCGATCTGTTTGACACGACGTGCGACGATTTACTCGGGCGCACTGAAAAAAAGGCGGAGCCGTTTGCCCAGACCATCGAATTAACAAACGCCGCACAAGGCCGCGGCACACTGACCGTTGACGGACAGCCGCTGAATCAGGATGAAATCATCGAATTGATTGCGTTTGTCCGCACGAAAAAGAAGGTGCAGGAGGAGCTCCGTTAAAAACCGGCTTTTACGGCTTGATTCTGCCGTACGTCCCTCCGCCCCCGGCCTCAAGGACGAGCTGCCCGGTGCGCGCTTTATGAATGACAGCCGCTATTTTAGGCTGGACGACACGCGCCAATTCCTCTTCTTGCGCCTGATGAAGAATCGCCATCTCCGTCCCGAAGGCCCGCTTCAGTTTTTCTAACGTTTTCGGCCCGACCCCGGGAATGAACTGCAGCGGGATTTGATGAATATACGGCGGCCGCGGCATGCGGCTTTTTTTCGGTCCGCTCAGTTCCTCCAGCCGTTCACTGACCCCTTTTGTCATTGTTTCCCCCCCGCACTCCGGACATGCGGAAGCTCCTTTTTCAACCGGGCTGCCGCAGCGGTCGCAAGCCGTCCGGTAATACTTCCCGAGCTTCGGGTTCAGCCCGTAATTCGCCGTGATTTTTCTTCCGTCCTTCCCTTTTAAAGCCAGCGAAAATTCCGTGAAATTCGCTTCTTTAAGAAGCATTTCATTATATTCTCTGCCGATTTTTCCTAAGGAATGCGCATCAGAATTTGTTAAAAATGTATACGGATCAAGTTCTGTTACCCGCGAAGCCATGTCGGTGTCACAGCTTAATCCGAGTTCCGCCGCGTCAATGAGCGCCGGGTCGAAAACTTCTGTCAAAGAAGATATGACTCCTTTTCCGTACAGGCTTTTATGCGGGGTGAACATATGGGCGGGAATAAACAGCCCGCCCAATTCCTTTGTTTTCCTTTGAAGATTCAAACCGGTTTCATAAATGCGCTGGGAACTGAGATGGATATTTTTAAGCCTTTTTGCAAGCCACTCAGAAAACATCTTCATTTCGGCAAGAGACGGCATAAAGACGAGAACGTGAATCGGCCCGCGGCATGTGTGATCATAGATTTCAAGCTCACTGCCCAACAGAAGCGTCGTATTCCGATACCGGATGCCGCCTTCTTTCAGCTCACGGTATCTGCCTTCATCAATTCCGCGCTCGATTTCTTCTATGACTTCCGGGGAATGGCAGTCGATGATGCCCAATAGTTCAATTCCCTTCCCCTCACTGGCTTCTTCTAAAATCCGGTGCAGCGTCAACGTTTTGGCCCCGGTGATTTTGACCGGTTTTCCCGTATAGGTGCGGCCGATATGAATATGCAGATCCGCATAGATGGTTTTCATCATTTTTCCTTCAGCGCTTCTTTCAGCTGGAGATACTGAATCGCGTACGCCGTTTTTGCGTCATACACCCTGCGGGATTCAATCAGCTTCACGGCCTCTTCAAGCGTGACCTGCATGACTTCGACAAATTCATCCTCATCCAGCTCTCGTTTTTCTTCCAGCGGCGAAAGCCCTTCCGCAAGAAAGAGATGCACGATTTCATCAGCAAACCCGGGTGATGTATAAAAAGCGGTGATTTTCGTCAAGGTTTCCGCCGTATATCCCGTTTCTTCCTCGAGCTCTCTTAACGCCGTATGTTCCGGCTCTTCCCCCTTTTCAAGCTTCCCGGCCGGAATTTCAACGATTGTCCGTTCCAGCGGCTTTCTGAACTGGTTCACCAAAATGATTTTTCCTTCCTCGGTCACCGCAAGTACGGCCACTGCTCCCGGATGTTTGACGATTTCCCGCTTGCTTGTTTTTCCGTTCGGGAGCTCTACATCCTCTAAGTAAAGATCTATGACTTTCCCGTCATACAGCTTTTTTTTCGCAAGTGTTTTTTCTTCTAAATGTTTCATCATGTCATCTCCCGTTCTGTCTCTCTATTATGCCTCATATATTTTATCATACATGCATGAGAGGGAGGTGCTTTTCGATTGAAGGTGTACCGGAAGGATAAGAGTATCGTATTGGTCGGAAAGGCGTGGGAAGTGCGGGCTAAACTGAAAGAATACGGACGGACATTCCGCTATGTCGGAGATTGGATCACCGGGCCTTAACAGTTGAAAACTTCGCGCCTTTATATTACGGTCAATAAAAGACTATAAAAAGGAGCGAAACGATGAGAAAACGCACACTGGGACATTCTGATTTAGAAATAAGCGAAATCGGGCTCGGCTGTATGTCGCTGGGCACGGATAAAGCTAAAGCGCTGTCTATTTTGGATGAAGCGATCGAGCTTGGAATCAATTATTTAGATACCGCTGATCTTTATGATTTCGGCAGAAATGAGGAAATTGTCGGGGAGGCCGTCAAAAACCGCAGGCACGACATCATTTTAGCCACGAAAGCCGGAAACCGCTGGAATGATGATAAAGACGGCTGGCATTGGGACGCTTCCAAGGGCTACATAAAAGAAGCGGTCAAAAACAGCCTGCGCCGGCTGAAAACGGACTATATCGACCTTTATCAGCTGCATGGCGGCACGATGGAAGACCATATTGACGAAACGATCGAAGCATTTGAGGACTTAAAACAGGAAGGTGTCATCCGGTATTACGGCATTTCCTCGATTCGTCCGAATGTTATTAAAGAATATGTGAAAAAATCAAATATCACCAGCGTTATGATGCAATACAGCCTGCTGGACCGGCGTCCCGAGGAGTGGCTTCCCCTTTTAGAGGAGAACGGAATCAGCGTAGTCGCAAGAGGGCCTGTCGCTAAAGGGCTTCTTACGGAAAAACCGCTTGATCAAGCGGCCGCAAGCGTAAAAGAGAACGGCTATTTAACATATTCTTTTGCAGAACTGGCAGAAACCAAAAAAGCGATCAGCGCTGCCGCACCTGACTTGAGCATGACGGAGCTTTCTCTTCAATACTTACTGTCACAGCAGGCCGTCGCTTCTGTCATCACCGGAGCCAGCTCACTTGAGCAGCTGAGAGAAAACTGTTCGGCTGCAGAGGCCCGGCGTTTAAGCAGCCAGGAAATCAAAGCCCTGCAATACCATACAAAACCGGACGTATACGAAGCCCATCGTTCTTAAATAATAAAACCGGCACCTTTTCAGATGCCGGTTTATTTATATTTTTGCCAATCGAGACTGCTTTCATTCAGCAACTCTTCAAAGCTTTTATGTTTTTCTTTTTCTTTTCGTTTTCTGATTTGTTCCGCCTTTTGCTGCGCCTGTTTTTTCTCGTCTTCTTCCTTCAGCTCACTTTTCATTTGCAAAAGCCTGGCCTTCAGATCTTCCTCCAGATCGTCTTTTAAGCTGTGTTTTTCTTTAGGCAGCTGCTTTTTCATCATTACGCCCCCCGTATCTGAATATGGTGAAGCAAGTGTACCACGGAGCGCCGGAGGCCGGCAACGTTCACGGTCCTGAAAAGCCGGAGGAAGGATTTTTCATATGAAAGGAGGGTGCCTGTGTGAAAAAATGGCTGGCGGTGTTCGGCTCGGCTTGCGCAGTCTTTTTGGCTGCCGGATTCGCTTTTACGAATCTGATTATGTTTATGAAGAAAAAGACGGATGAAGATATCATGAAAAAAGAAACGGCGGACGGGCATGATAGATTTGATTCCTTTCAGGCCATGGAAAAAGAAGAAGCCGTCATCCTGTCACGCCACGGGTATGAGATCAAAGGCTTTTACGTCGCCCCGCATCATACGGCAAACACCATGATTATTTGTCACGGCGTTACCGTAAATTCGTTCAATTCATTGAAATACATGGATTTATTTTTAGATTTAGGATGGAATGTGCTCGTATATGACCACCGCGGGCACGGAAAAAGCGGCGGCAGAACGACGAGCTACGGCTATTTTGAAAAAGATGATTTGGAAGAAGCCGTGAATTGGGTGAGACACAAAACCGGAGACGGCGGTCGAATCGGCATCCACGGGGAATCGATGGGGGCGGTGACGGCCTTATTATACGCGGGCGGGCATCAGGATGAAAACGGCGCTGATTTTTATATTGCGGACTGTCCGTTCGCAAGCTTTCGCGATCAGCTCGCCTACAGGCTGAAGCGGGAGTTCCGGCTGCCTCCGTGGCCGCTTCTGCCTTTGGCTGATTTCTTTTTGCGGATGAGAGAAGGATACCGTATCCGTGATGTATCGCCTTTATCGGTTATCAGCCGCATCCGGCAGCCCGTGCTGTTTATTCACAGTAAGGAAGATGATTATATACCCTCCGCTTGTTCCGAATTGCTGCACCGCAGAAAACGCGGCCCTAAGATGCTCTATCTGGCCGAATCGGGCGGGCATGCCATGTCATACACCAAAAATCCGGAGAGCTACCGTAAAGCCGTTCAAACCTTTTTAGATACCATGACGCAAACGTAAAAAAGCGAAAGAACGTATGCTGGTTCTTTCGCTTTCCCGTCATAAAACGTCGGTAATCCCGTCCATATTTTCTCCGATCCAGTCAATGGCGAGGTCGATTGTCATAAACTCCTGCGCTTTGAAGGTCATCTCATCTTGAAGCAGCCAGACATCCTTCTGAACGGATTCAGCGCCTCCGATGGACCAGTGCAGCAGACTGTACGGGTGGTTGTTGTTCAGAAAGGATACCCACGTTTTATGCTGTGCCGTCTGTTTAATGGCTTTCAGCTTTTGATTCACTTTCCGTTTCTCCCTGCTTTACTAATATGCTCATTCTCGGGCTCAGCATCTCTGCCGGGCTTTTTAAGACGAGCGTTTTTGCCTTTTCATTGTAATCGATTGTCATTTCCTCGTCAAAAAACACTTTTTGTGAGGTCTGGATGTAAAGCGGAAGTCCGTTGGTTTCAATGGCTTCGCATTGTCCCGTTAATTCGTCCGCCAGCCAGATGGTCGGCACGCCGCTCACCGCGCACCCGCAGCCTTCTGCATCATAGCGGAGCTGCGCTTTTTTCCCCGGGTTGGCGTCCATCGCCTGCTGAAGTGTGTGTTTCGCCGCATCCGTCACATGTATTTGCATAGATGATCCTCCGTTTTTCATTTTCGCCATTGTAGCATACCGAGCCGCTGTATGCATTGTTTCTGCTTTCTTTACAGCAGCCCGCTCTCCTTAGTCCTTTGCCTCTTGTTCAGCCGCCTTGATCCAGTCATTTTTCCCTTCACTATACTTTGCCATATCGTATGGGTACGTCTTAGCGAGGTGCCGTTTCAGTTCCATGTATTGAGCCGCTTTTTCAGGCTTTGCGGTGAGGTAATCCCGGAACAGCAGATGACGCTTCACGTCCGGATGGCCTGTTTCGTATATGTGAACGTGGTGTGTGCGCTTGTTGCCGCCTTTTTGAAAGAAACGCCGGCCCTCTATCCCATTTTCCCCTTTCGCCTCATAGCCGAGTGCTTCCAGCTGCGGACTGAATCGGTCAGCGTCCGAAATATCTTTAACCTCCGCCAGTATATCGATGACGGGTTTGGCGGCCATCCCTGGGATAGAGGTGCTGCCGATGTGGCTGACAGAATGAAGTGCTGGGCCGAAGATTCGGATCAAGTCCGCCTTCTCTCTTTCAAACGTTTCTTTCCATTCCGGCTTGTACGGAACAACTTCCGCTTTCCTCTTCGGATAAAGATGAAAAAACGAGAGGGTCAGCCCTTCCGGCGTCTCTATCTGTCCGGCTTCTGTGAAACCTGTTTTTAAATAGAGAGAGACTGCCGGAACGTTTTGGCTGGCGGTAGCCGCCTCTATTTTTTGGGCGTCCCGGTTTTGATCTATCACAAATTGAATAAGCGCCCGTCCGATTCCTTTTCGAAAGCCGGACGGGTGCACCGTCAGCCTGCATATGACAAGGTCATATCCCTTTTTTTCATACGAAATGACGCCTGCAAGCTGATCTTTTTCCTTGAAACCGGCAAACGTCTCCCGTGACCGCTGTATATCATCGGGTGTTTCATGCAGGGCGGGAATGCCGAAAAAGCCGATCAGCTCGGCTTCTTTTTGATAAGCGCAGCGCTGAACCGCCGCAATTTCCCGCGCGGTCTGTTCTTGTGTATGCTGTAAAAATGTAATCAATCTTCCGCCCCTTTTGACGCAAACATCCGCTGTGACTCCGTCTTCGTAATGCGGACCGCGTACGCTTCATACCAGGCGCTTTTTCCTTTTTGTTTTGCCGCCTGGTGGTCAGTATGATCTTTCCACCTTTTAATCGCCTCCAGGCTGTCCCAGTAGGAAACCGTGATGCCGCAGCCGTTTTCCTCCCGAACGCTTTCCGCGCCTAAAAAGCCCGGCTGTCCGCCTGCCAAATTCATCATGCGCTCTGCCGTATGTTCATATTCCTCATCATATTTTCCCTTTATTGATGAAAAAATGACCGCATAATAAGGCAGTTTGGGCGTGTCAGCTAAAAAACCCATATTCATCCCCCCCTACATATATTTCACAAACAGAATCCGGTCTTCTCCCGGACCGTCATAATTCGCAAAAACAGGGATTCCGTTTACGGTTTTGGTTCCTTTTTCAGCTTCAAAGCCTAATTTTGTATGATAAGCGATTGATACTTTATTGACAGGTGCCGTCACGCAATTGACTTTTGTGCAGCCCCTTTTTTTCACCGTCTCCATAAATCGATCGTAGAGCTGTTTTCCAATTTGCATTTTTCTGAAATCCGGATGCACACCGGAAAAATGAATGTAGGCTGTCTCAGGGTCTGATTGTGACTGAAAACCGATTAAAAAACCGGTCATTCCCTCCGGCCCGTACGTGATAAAGCTTGTGTCCTGAAAATGTTCAAAAAACAAGCGCGGCAGTTTGTCTTTCATCTGCCTGCCGCCCCACCAATCATTCAAAACAGACGTAACCATTTCATAGTCTTCAGAGGTAATTGTTCGAATATCCATTATCGATTGACTCTCCTTTTCGTCCGGCAAAATGAATGTCAGCTCTTCTCATTGGAATATAAAAAATTATATGTGGGTTGTTTGCAATTGTAAATGATTTCTTTTCAAGCAAACGAATCAGCACGTCTTCCAGCCGGGGAATGATTTACCAGTATAAACGTGATCATTGTTCGGGTAAAATGAAAAACAGAACAAATGTTCCCGGAGGTTTTTTTATGGCTGATATTCTTCTTGTAGATATGCAATCGTTTTATGCGTCTGTGGAAAAAGCGGAAGCGCCTCATCTCAAAAGCCGGCCCGTGATTGTCTCGGGAGATCCCGAAAGACGCAGCGGCGTCGTGCTTGCGGCTTGTCCGCTCGCCAAACGATACGGCGTAAAAAATGCCGAACGGCTGTGGGAAGCGCAGGCCAAATGTCCCGACGCCGTTATTGTCCGTCCGCGGATGCAGCGGTATATTGATGTATCCGTCATGATTACCGAACTGTTTGAACGGTATACCGATCTTGTAGAACCCTACTCCATCGATGAGCAGTTTCTCGACGTGACCGGAAGCAGGCGGCTGTTCGGTGATCCTTTTACAATTGCCGAAAGCATTCAGCAAGCGATTATGCGTGAATTCGGAATTTATGCCCGTGTCGGCATCGGGCCGAATAAGGCGCTCGCGAAAATGGCTTGCGACCATTTTGCCAAAAAAAACGCATCCGGCATCCACAGATTGGATATGTCAAATATCAGGCAGGATCTGTGGCCGCTGCCGATCGGAAAATTATTCGGCATCGGAAAACGGATGGAGCATCATTTAAGACGGATGGGCATCAGCACAATCGGCGGGCTTGCCGGACACCCCGCCGAATTGCTGAAAAAACGCTGGGGCATTAACGGCGAATTGCTTCAGCGGACAGCCCGCGGCATCGATCCCTCTCCGGTCACCGTCAACACGCACAGCCGGCAAAAAGCGATCGGCCATAACATGACCCTCCCGAGAGACTACAGCCGCTTTGAGGATATCAAAGTCGTGCTGCTGGAGTTAAGCGAAGAAGTGGCCCGCCGCGCCCGTTTCAAACAATACATCGGCCATACGGTTTCGGTCAGCATCAGAGGCGCTGATTTTGAATTCCCTTCAGGTTTTCACAGACAGAGAAAGCTGGTGTCTCCGACTAATTTCGGAATGGATATTTTTAAAGCGGCGGTCAAGCTCTTCAAAGAGCATTGGAACGGTGAGCCCGTCCGCAGCGCCGGCGTCTCCCTTTCCCAGCTGGAGCCTTGTGATTATGTTCAGCTGAGCCTGTTCGATGCCCAGGAAAAAAAGATCAGTCTCGGCAAAGTATTGGATGATATTCATGAGCGGTACGGCCCTGCGTCGCTCCTCCATGCCGCTTCACTGACAGAGGCCGGCCAAGCCTTTCACCGGGCTGAAAAAATCGGCGGGCATTACAAATAATTTGAGGTGATATACATGAATCCGAACAAATTAACACCCGGGTATAATGTCATGTGGGAATCAAGCCGGATGATGCTGCCCGAACATCGGGAGCAGCTGCTTGCGAAAAAACGAAAAGAACGGGAATTCCGGCCTCCGGAACTGAGCGAAGAGCAACTGAACGACATGAACCGCATCATTGCGGCGTCGATTGAAGAAGACAGGGCCATTTCGGTCACCTACGCTTCCGCACACGGCCCCCGCCGCTTTTGGGGCTGGGTAAAACAAGTGAGGCATGACGAAAAGCGTTTAAAAATCATAAACGATGAAGATGCGTTAACGCTGCCGTTTCATCGTATTCTCTCAGCTGAATTGGAATAAAAATCCTAACCCGGCCCTGACAGAAAATATGATAGAAGAGTGGGAGGATCACATGATATTTAGTAGAATAAAGATGAATGACAAGAATAGGAGAATATATGATGGATCAATTTATAGAAAAAATGCTGGGACAAGCCCTCCGCCAGTATGGACGGAATGTGTCGACAGATCCGCTGAGCCCCTATGAAAAACAGAGTTTAAAAAAAGCTTTAGAAGAAAGAAGGAATGAAGAACCCGATGAGGATCTCCATGCCCATGTAGAAGATATTATCTACGATTACGTCACCAATCAAGGGCAGTTTTCCTGACACGGACGTTTATGCACCGGGCGATAAGGGAAATGTCCGAGAGTAAACCCTTAAAGATTGCGTGGTGCAGGATATGCCTGTCGGGCCTTATTTCAGGATCGGCTATGCCGTTCTTCTGTTATTTCTCATCATTTATCTCGGAACATTAATAGACTTTTTGTTCCAGCCTGTTGTGATTACGGTTAAAACCTTGTTTCCGCCCATTGTATTATCGGGCGTCCTTTACTATTTGTGCCGCCCGCTCGTCAGACTGCTGCATGCGAAATTAAAGCTGCCCGAAGGAATCGCGATTTTAGCGATTTATGCGGGAACAGCCGGCCTTTTTGTCCTCTTCCTTTATACGGCGGGCCCTGCCGTTCAAAAACAGTTTACAGCCTTCACAGATCATATTCCGGAGCTTTCCGCAAAAGCTGAAAATTGGATCGGGCATCTTCAGGACAGCAAATGGTTTTCCCGGCTTCAGCATGGGGATTCCTTTAAAAAATTAGCGGACAAAGCCGCAAATTATTCCGGTTCAATCGCTGATTCTCTCAGCAGCCTGGCCGGTACGGCTGCCAATGCCGCCATCACCGCAGCCATTATTCCGTTTGCGCTGTATTACATGTTAAAAGAAGGAAACAAAGCCCCCCGGCGACTGCTGCGGCTTCTTCCGGAAAAACATAAAAAAGAAGGAAAACAAATCCTTCAGGACATGGATGAAGCTCTCAGTTCATACATACAAGGACAGCTGCTCGTCAGTTTTTGTGTCGGCGTACTCGTCACAATCGGCTATTTTATAATCGGGCTCGATTATCCGCTCGTTCTGGGCGCGTTCGCCATGGTGACAAACCTGATTCCGTTTATCGGGCCTTGGATCGGCACATTTCCCGGAGTCATTGTCGGATTGTTCGATTCACCGACCGAGGCGGTGCTGGTGATTACGGTCGTCGTCATTGTACAGCAGCTTGAAAGCCAGCTGATTTCCCCGCAAATTATGGGACGGAAGCTGGACATTCACCCGCTGACCATTATTTTTCTTCTGCTTGCCGCCGGCAAATTCTCAGGAATTGCCGGGATGCTTCTGGCCATTCCGGGATATGCGGCCGCAAAAGTGGTCATAAGCCACATGCAGAAACTATTCATTCTCAGAAAAAAAACAAAGCTAGGAGAGAAATGATTCATCCCCCATGTCTTCACATCGGTCAAAATGAAAAAACGGCGGGCTGAAGAAACCCGCCGCACACGGAGGTAAAAAAGATGAACATCGGTGATGTCATTTTTCAATTGATTTCATTTATTGCAGCCGCATTTTTCCTGTTTGCCGTGATATACGTATTCAGAAGCTTGAACAAGCGCCGCATACAATTGGACAGAATCGAAAAGAAACTCGACGCGCTGCGCGAAGAAAAAAACGAAAAGTTATAGTTCATTCAGAAGCAGGCGCAACGAGCTCCACTTTTATCCGATCCGGGTCCTCCGTGTATACGGCGTAATGCGTGCTTCCGCCTGCATATGGATGGCGGTCCCTGTAAAGCACGGGGCATCCTCTGGCAAGCAGCTTTTCTGTCATCTCGTCAACCTGCTCTCTTGATGCAGCATGAAAAGCCAGATGGTTCAGCCCGACCCGGCATCTGTGGTACTCCGGTGTTAAAAAACGCTCCTCTGTCTGTACAAGCACAACATAAAATCCTGCGTTTTTCCAGCTGATGCCGGAGTCCCAATTTTGAAATTCTCTATAACCGAGCTCACCTAAAAACCATCCCCAAAACCGGGCGGAGGCTTTCAAGTCAGATACATACAACTCAATATGATGCATCATAATATTCGCTTCCTCCTCCCATCACACCCGCCTTACCAGCACCTCTTCAACTTTATGGCCATCACCTTTTCTCAAAATCAAATCCGATCTGAATTTTGTCGGCAGGATATTTTCATACAGATTCGGACGGTTGACGCTCTCCCAAATGGAGGCGGCCATGGTATCCGCTTCTGCATCAGACAAATCCTTAAATTTATGAAAATAAGAAGCCGGATCCTGAAAAGCGGTTTCTCTTAAGAGGCGGAAACGCTCCAAATACCACGTGAAAATCCGGCTTTCTTCGGCATCCACATAGATCGAAAAATCAAAGAAATCCGATACAAAAATCCGCGGATCTTCCCTGTCGTCCTCTAAGGTCGGCGACTGCAGGACATTGATTCCTTCGATAATAACGATATCCGCACCTTCGACAACCTCGACGGCGCCCTCTTCCCTGTCATACGTAAGATGGGAATATACGGGCGCCTCCACTCTCTCTTTCCCCGACTTTATATCGTTCAGAAATTCAAGCAGCGCTTTCACGTCGTAGCTTTCCGGGAATCCCTTTCTGGACAGAAGGTTTTTCCTTTTTAATTCCGCCGTCGGATACAAGAAACCGTCGGTTGTCACCAGGCTCACCTTCGGCCTGTCCGGCAGACGGGAAAGAAGCTTTTGCAAAATTCTCGCCGTCGTGCTTTTGCCGACGGCGACGCTGCCCGCGATTCCGATGATAAACGGGATTTTCGCTGAATGCGGATGCTTCAGAAACACATTGACATGCTGATTCCGTCTTGCGGCAGACGTGACATGAAGATGGAGCAGGCGCACAAGCGGAATGTAAATCGTTTCTACTTCTTCCACCGACAGGTAGTCATTCAGCCCCTCTACGGCCTTGGCTTCTTCCTCTGAAACGGCAATGGAAAGATGGCCGCCGAATCCGGCCCACGACTCGCGGCTGTGCTGCGTATACAATGTATGTAAGTTCAATTCTTTACTTTTCACAATTCACACCAATCTCTCTGTATGGCTTTCCGATAAAAAAACAAACGCTTACAAAGATTGTAACGGAAAACCGCTTCACTGTCTGCCCATTTTTTTCAAAAATGAGGAACCGATTCGGCTGTACTCTTCCATTTCCTCCTCCGGAACCATGCTTCCGCCGGTGCTCCACACAAGGTGCACGGCATTTTCCATCTCAAGCCCCCGCTCTTTTATATAACGGTTTCCGGCTTCGGTCTGAACGACCTGGACGGCCCCGGCCAGTCCGGCGAGTGCAGAGGGTTCAAGGCTCTTATTCTCGGCCGCCCTTAATTGATAAAGCAGCGAAAAAAGCGTACCGTCATCGGCGGTATAACAGCCGCTGATTATAGGCTCCATCAGAGGGCCGGCCAGTCCGGACGGCCTTCCCACCGCGAGTCCGTCGGCGGCCGTTTGATTATCAAGACCGATATCCTGCACGCTGATTCCGTCATGCAAGCCGGAAAACAGTCCTAACAGCATACACGGTGAATGTGTCGGCTCACCGAAAAAAATATGGACATGCTCGCCATAGATCAGCTTTAGCGCAAGCGCGACGCCGCCCGGGCCTCCTCCGACCCCGCACGGCAAATAAACGAAAAGCGGTTCATCTGCATCAGGCTTTATGTTCATTTGATCGAGCTGCTTTTTCACACGGCTTCCCGCAACGGCATACCCCAAAAACAGATCCCGGGAATGCTCATCATCAATAAAATAACAATAAGGGTCCTGCTTCGCCTGCATGCGCCCCTCTTTGACAGCCAGACTGTAGTCTGCTTCATATTCGATGACGCGAACCCCCTTTTCCCGGAGCAGCTCCTTTTTCCACTGCTTTGCGTCACTGGACATATGAACGGTCACACAAAAGCCGAGCTTCGCGCCGATTATGCCGATACTCAGACCTAAATTGCCCGTAGAGCCGACGGCTATAGAGTATTTTGAGAAAAAAGCGGTAAACCGTTCTTCAGTCAATATGCTGTAATCGTCGTCTGCTGAGAGCATTCCCGCTTTTACCGCGAGATCTTCGGCATGCTTCAGCACTTCGTAAATCCCGCCGCGCGCTTTAATGGAACCGGAAATCGGAAGTTCGTCGTCGCATTTCAAAAGCAGACGCCCGGGGAAAGCCTGAGCGGCGCTGTGTTCCAGATGCTTCTTCATTTCATTAATCAAGACAAGCGGAGATTCAATGAGGCCTCCCTCCGCTTCCGTCTCCGGAAAAGCCGACGCGATATAAGGCGCAAACCGGCGCAGCCTTTCTTCCGCTTCGGCAATCTCCTTTTTCCATTCAGCGCCATGCTTTACTGGATCATCGGTTTTATGCGGATTGATCCAAAATACTTCACGCGCCTCCGCCATTTGCCTGACTAGAGGCTCTGCCATCAATGCCTTGTGTATATCCCGGTCGGACATTCCTTTTTCCCCCTTGTTACTTTTTCTTTAACGCGCGGCCGGCCAGTTTTTCTGTAAACGATGGGAAAAGCTGATACAGCTTCGTCCCGAGGCTCATCCATCGCGGAAGATTCATTTCCCGTTTATCCGTCAGAATCACGGATGTAATGCGCTCTGCCACATGGTCGGCATCAAGCATCCATCTGCCGACGCTTTTCACATAACCGCCCTCTTTATCTGCAATTGTAAAGAAGTCTGTTTTGATCGGACCGGGATTAACCGTTGTCACGGCTACACCCGTACCGGCCAGCTCAAGCCGCAGCGCATTGGAATACCCTAACACGGCGTGCTTCGTTGCAGAATAAAGGCTTGATTTCGGCGTCGCCAATTTGCCGGCCTGTGAGGCGATATTGATAATATGGCCGCTTTTCGCATGAAGCATCACAGGAAGACAGGCCTTCGTACAGGCGATTAATCCGAAGACGTTGACTTCAAACATTGCCTTCATATCATCCAAAGATGAATCAGCGGCAGTTTCAAAAATGCCGAAGCCGGCGTTGTTGATTAATACGTCAACATGACCGATCAAACGCCTTACGTTTTCAGCCTCTTCTGCATGCCGGACGTCAAACGGAACGACATCACACTGTCCGCCGCGCGCGGTAATCGTCTTTTTCACTTCCTGCAAGCGGTCCTCCCGCCTGGCGGATAAAAAAACATGAGCCCCTTCTGCCGCGCAAGAATATGCAAGCCGTTCTCCGAGTCCGCCGGATGCTCCGGTGATCCAAATCCGCTTATCCGTTAATCTGCTCATTTCCTTCACCCCTTCACAGCTTTAAACTTCAGAGTGTTCCCCGACTGAAAGGATACAGCCTTCCCTTCGGCGGCCAGCACGTCAAGATGGCCGATCGTTTCTGACATCGTTAAAAACAATTCATTTTCATACACAGCCGGAAACAGCCGCCGGCATACCTGGAAAGCCGTCAGCGTTTCCTCTGACAACAGGCGCAGCACATATTCCGACCGATTTCTCTGTTTTTCAAGCCGCCTGTCAAAAGCAGGCTTTACGTCTGTCAGCAGATCGCCGTGTCCCGGATATAAAAAGGACGGGTTTACGTCATACAGCCGCTTCATTGAGTTCAAGTAGTCGAGCATCGGGGCCGCGCGCACGCCCCCCTTTTCCGGAGCTTCCAGAATCGGATTGGTGGAGCTGTTGGACAAAAGCAGATCGCCGCTGAACATTTCACCGCTTTTTTCATGGTAGAGTGCAATGTGAGAAGCGGCATGACCCGGGATTTCGAGCACCGTCCAGCCGTTAAGCCCGTCAATTTTTCCGCCTTCCCTCACTGTTTTCGTTAACGGACGGTTTGCAGAAAATAAGTATGACAGCTTAACTGTTTTATGTATGTCTTCAGGCGTCAGGGGAACGTCCATTTCAGTCATAAGCGACAGAAAAAAGTCCTCCTGCCGGGCGATATACGACTGATCCTGAGTAATGTACCTGTCATTCAGCGGATGCCCTATTACTTCCGCATCGTCGGAAAAAAGGTGCAGCAGACCTGAATGATCTGCGTGATGATGAGTGAGCACCACCTGTTCTATATCCGCCGCAGAAACCCCGTGTTCCTTAAGCTGCAATGAGAGCGATTCAGCCGCTTCCTTTGTATTCGGGCCGCAATCAATAAGGGTTAAGGCTTCATCTTTTACTAAATAAACGATAACGTCGCCGACTGCAAACGGAGTCGGCACACGTATCGGAATGATCTTTCTCGCTGCCATGTTTACGCTCCTTCGTTCTTTTCATTCCTGAATAATCATATTTTAGCGTTTTCTTTTCACTGTGTCATTATTGCCGCATATCGGAAAAAAAGATTGACATCCCGCTCTTGCGCATAGCATAATGAACAACAAACTAGAAAACACGGAACGCGATGACGAGGAACTAGTATATAAACAACGGCAGCAGAGAGCAATGTCCCCGGCTGAAAGACATTGCGGCCCTCTTGTTTACAGAACCTGCCCTCAGAGCGGTTAGGAAAACCTAAACGTATCCCCTCGTTACGGGATTTGAGCTGAGCACGGCTGATTCGTGCTAATGTAAGGTGGTACCGCGAAACCTTTTCGTCCTTTTTGACGGGAAGGTTTTTTTGTGTTTTGAGAAGAAGGAGGATTTATATGAAGAAAATCGGTTTTATCGGGGCCGGATCAATGGCGGAAGCAATGGTGAACGGACTGCTGCAAAGCGGAATGACAGCCCCCGGACATATATATATGACAAACCGGTCAAATGACAGCCGGCTTGAAGAGCTCCAAAAAACGTACGGAGTAAAACCGTGCCGGGATAAAGAAGAGTTTTTCAGCAATACCGACATTCTCGTTCTCGCCTTTAAACCGAAAGATGCGGCAGAAAGCATTGAGAACATTCGCGAATACGTGAAAGATCAGCTTGTGATTTCTGTCATCGCAGGGCTGACGATTCACACGATTCAGCAATATTTCGGCAGAAAGCTCACCATCATCCGGGCGATGCCGAATACATCCGCGGCCATTCAGCAATCGGCGACCGGTTTTTCCGCAAGCTCCGAGGCGAGTGAAGCTGAAATCCGGACGGCAAAAGAGCTTCTGGAAACAATCGGAGAAGCGACGCGCTTTGAAGAAAAACACCTTGACGCCGTCACAGCCATTGCCGGAAGCGGTCCCGCCTATGTGTACCGGTATGTCGAAGCAATGGAAAAGGCCGCCCTTCAAGCCGGCCTGCCGGAAGAAACGGCAAAAGAGCTGATTTTACAAACCATGGCCGGGGCGACGGAAATGCTCAGAACAAGCAGCAAACGGCCTGAACGCCTGCGCAAGGAAATCACAAGCCCGGGCGGCACGACTGAAGCAGGCCTTCGCGCATTAGAAGAGCGCCGCTTTGAAGAAGCCATCATGCACTGCATCGCAGAAACCGCAGCCCGGAGCGCCGAAATTAAAGAACAATTCGCAGGCTCCGTTCTGCAAAAGACGGACCAGTGATAAAGCATGGGGCTTCCCATGCTTTTTTCATTCTATTTAACTGCCGTATAAGCGGCTGATTCTCTCTTTTACTTCAGGAAGATGGAATGTGGCTTCGTGCATGTTCACCTCTTCCTCAACCGCTTTTGTCAGCTCTCTTTTGATCCGTGCGGTCACATTGGTTTTCAGCGCAACCAGTGAGGCTCTCGGTTTATCCGCCAGCAGCCGGGCTAATTCGCGGCCTCTTTGAAGGACGTCTTTTTTCGGCAGCACTTCAAACGGAACTCCCCGTTTTTCCAGAGCGGCGCCGCTGAAATTCGCGGCAGTAAACAGCATTTCTTCCCCGAGGACAATTCCCAGTTTTTCAGGCACAATATACGTCGCGCCCATTCCCGGTGTAAATCCGTACTTCATATAATTACAAGAATAAAAACTCTCTCTGCTTAAAATCACGAAATCCGAGCTCAGACCGATCGTAAAGCCGGCTCCGATCGCATGCCCCTGCATGGCGGAAATCACAGGGATCCTGCAATCCAATAAAAGACTGTGAAGCTTTAAATCTGTAAATTGGAGCTTTCCGCTCTGAATGGTCAAAAGCCCCTCCTGCGTTCCTCCCGTGCAGAAATAATTTCCGTAACCCGTCAGAAGGACGGTTTTATAGGACGGATGGGCATTGATGTCTTGGAATACCCGGTGCAGCTCTCTGACAAACTCTTCTGACAGCCCGTTTTTCCCGGCCGTATCCTGCATTGTGACCTGCACAATGCCCGGTTCTGTTTCCTGTACATCAATCATTGGATTCATGTTTATTCTCCGTTTCTTTAAAAATACTCAAGCCTTTCCGGCTCTGAGTGTTCCTGATACTAGGTCGTCCATTCATACTTTCTGTGAAACTCTTTTATTTCAGTCAGCACCAATCGCGTTTTTCCTTGATGCGCATTCGGGATGTCTGCTGCGGGCGCGGCATTTCTAGTGCCGAATTTTACGATACCACTGTCTTGGAGCAGCCGGTCGTAATCAGCCATCGATAAACGGACGCGTTCATCCAAATGCCGGCTGATCTGAAATTGATTCTGCCGCGTACGGCTTTGCGGCAAAACGACACCGCTGTAAAATTCAGAGCAGCAGCCCGAACCGTATGAAAAACAGCCGACGCGTTTCGGCGTTTCAAAAGAGCCGTTATCAATCGTGCTGGCAAGAGATAAAAATACGGTGGCCCCCATGATGTTGCCGACGCGCTGACAGTATTGAATCCCAGGCAGCACGCGTTGCTGAAAATCCGCTTCAATGTCTTGCGGCTTAGCCTTTGCCAATTTTCTCATCATCGTCCGATGCGCTCCTTTTACCATTCCGCCAAACGGAGTATGAAAAGAAAGGTATTGAAATGTATTCTTATAATCCGCCCCGCTCACACGCTTTCTGTATTCCTGAAATGATTTTTCACAGCAGTCCAAATAAGACATGAGCGACAGATCAGCATCCCCCGCTTCACTATCCGGGATCGGGCGGCACGTATCCATGACTTCATACCCGTAATACCCGCTTGCGCCTTGATCAAGCAAAAAGACATGAGGGGTGCTGCTGACTAAAAGCGCCACAGCTCCCGCCCCCGCACTCGGTTCGGCATAGGACCATTCCTCCGTCAACGCGTCACCGCCTTCAGCCACTAAAAAGCGGGAAATATCCGTTCCGATGATGAGCGCTTTCGCTCCCGGCGATGTTTGCGATAAGATGAAATTCACGCCCATTTGAAACCCGGCCGTTAAAGAATAGCAAGCCTGTTTCACCTCAAATAACCGGCAATTCCGCTTCAGCTGCAAATAATCATGGACGTATGTACTGATGGATTTGCCAAAATCAATCCCGGATTCCGTACAGGTGATGACCATTTCAATCTGATTCCGTTCCTCTTCTGACAGAGAGTCGATAATTGGTTTTGCGGCATTTACGGCGAACGTAATCGGATCTTCAAACGGAAGCGCCACCACTTTTTCTTTCATCAGCAGGTTCTCAAACCTTTTTTTATCCAGGTTCCGATGTTCCGCAAGCTCCATGACGTCTACATACGCGGTTCCGCCAAACACGTTCATTGCTTCGATTCCTACATTCATTTCTCCAAGCCCCCAGAGTAAAGAGGCTTCCTGTGGAAGCCTCTTTTATTTTTTCGCTCAAAACTCAACAAGCAGCCTGTCAACGCCGTGAAATACAGGGCTCGGAACCAGATTCGGCTCTTGATCCTCAGTAAAACGCCATGCGGGCACCTGTTCAAAAAAGTGGGAAAGCGCGATTTTCGCTTCAAGCCGGGCCAGCGGCGCTCCTAAACAATAATGGCTGCCCTGACCGAATGACAGATGCTGATTCGGCTTTCGTCCCAAGTCAATTTGATCGGCATTTTCAAACTTCTTTTCATCTCTGTTCGCCGATCCAATCCACGCATACACTTTTTCTCCGGCCGGAATCGTTTTTCCGCCAATCTCGCTCTCAACCGCGGTGTAGCGGGTTACCCGCTGAATGGAAGGTCTGAGGCGGATGACTTCCTCAATAAAGTCAGGAAGGAGCGCCTTGTTTTCAAGCAGCCGGGGCAGAATGTGCGGGAACTCCTTGAGACTGAGAAATGAATTTCCGATCACATTTTCCGTCGTTACGTGCCCCGCGACGATCAACAAGCCGCAAAAACCGATTAATTGCTTGTCTGACAGCGGCTCTCCGTCTAAATCAGCTGAAATTAAATGGCTGATTAAATCATTTTGCGGCTGTTTTCTCCGCTGTAAAATAAACTGCATGAAGTATCCGATCATCTGCTTTTGCACTTCGCTCATTTTCTTTTCATCTTTTACATTCTGGCTTTGGTCGACCCAGCTTTTAAAGATATCTCTGTCTTTCGGAGGAAATCCTAGAAGCTCTGCGATCACGATAATCGGAAGCGGAAATGCGTAATCTTCAATAATGTCCATCCTGTCTTTTGAACGGACGGTCTGAAGCAGGTCATCAGCGATAGCGGCTATACGCGGTGCAAGAGTCTCAACCGATTTCGGCATGAACGGCTGATTGACCAATTTTCTGAAGACGGTGTGTTCAGGCGGGTCCATTTTCAAAAGGCTGTCTTTGTTAATATGCCGAATCATTTTTTCCTGTTTGTCCGCACTTAAGTATTTATGATCGGAAGAAAAATGACTGTAGTCAGAAATCACCCGCTTCACTTCATCATAGGTGAAGATTTCCCAGCAATCTTCCTTTTCATTGTAATGAACGGGAGAGGTTTCTCTCATCGTTTGGTACCACTTGTACGGCTGCTGCTGTCTGATTTTTGTTAAACTGGTCATTTTCATTCCTCCAAGATGTGATCAAGATTTGAAATGACCCGCCGAAGCTTACGAGTAACCCGGCGGGCGGATATGTGAAATTAAGGTCTTGTTTTGGCGGGCTTCTTCAGCATCTCACCATGCACGTTCAGTATCTTTTCCTGCAGCTGCAGAAAGCTGTGTTCTGTCATTCCGTCTGCCGAATATAAAACGCCGCAAAATTCAGAAATTGTTTCGGCTGCGCTGTCTTCAGCCAATAACGTCATATGGTTGGATACCGCCACATCCATGATGGCAATGTTTGTCATATGCTCTTCCCACTGGCTCCAATAGTTGACGAAATCAGCGGATAAAATATCAGCCCTGATTGTAAAATACGGATCAAGCTCACCCAAGAAAATACCGTTTTTATTTCGGAAATAATAGCATGTCACCCCGTTCGGATCCGGAAGCGGCAGGAGTTCGTAATCAGTGATTTCGTAAGCGTCCTGAACGTTTATATTCTGCCTGATCAGATTTTTCACCAACGCGTCCGTCTTCGTTAACCCCCGCTGTTTGGCTTTTGCGATTAATTGCTCTAAAAATATGTCTTCATGAAGAGCGGCATTCAGTTCATCACGATGAATCAAGGTTTCAGAAATGCGTTCCGGATGTTGATAGATTGGTGCAAATAAAGCCATGTTCACCGTCTGCAGCATCATATTTTTATCAAATAATTCATCAGGAATGTTTATTTCCCGCGCACCCGCTGAGTCAAAGGAGTCGAGCATGACGATTGACTCAACGGTTTCTCCAGCCAGCTGCAATTGCCGGGTGACTTCATAAGCGAGCATGCCCCCTAATGAATAGCCGCCCACATCGTAAGGACCCCGGGACTGCACGGTACGTATGAGCTTAACGTAATATTCCGCCATTTTTTTAATGCCGCGGATCGGTTCCCGGTCTGTCATCCACCCTCTTGCCTGAATTCCGTAAAAAGGACGCCCGGTCCGTTCGGCAACAGGCTGGTACAGCTCCACTGCCCCCAGCGCGGAATGAAACCAGAAAATCGGTCTTTCCTTTCCACCCGGGTTAAGACAGATCAGCTCGGGCGGTTCTTGATCATCTGTCTCTTCTGATATATCGTTTTGTTTCGTATGTTCCCCATGTACTTCCTCGGTGTCTTTTTGGACAGAACCGGTCAGATACCCGGCTAATGTTGCGATTGTCGGATATTCATAGACCAGATTTGCCGTAATAGACGCTTGATAGGTTTTATTAATGGACTGAACCCATTCCACACCGATAATAGAATCCAGCCCCATCTCAATGAATGCCTCATGCTCATCAATATCTTCCGGCTTCAGAAACAGGATGTCCGCAAGGCTTTCTTTGAGCTCTTTGCGCAAAGTGCCGTCAGAGATGCCGGCAAGGGGAGTTTCTGCTTCCGGGATTTGCGGACGTACCGCTGTTTCCTCCGCTTCAGCATACTCGGATTTCTTTATTTGTCCCGCTATATATTCCGCCAGCTCTTCAAGCGTCGGGTGTTCATACACCTTATTGGCAGTAATCTCAGTGTGGTACGTTTTATTTACTGATTGTATCCATTCAACCCCGATAATGGAGTCAAGCCCCATGTCGATGAAAGGCTCATCAGCATCAATATCTTCCGGTGACAAAAATAAAATATCTGCCAGGCTTATCCTCAATTCTTCAAGCAATGTTCTATTGTCTTCGGAAACGGCTTTTTCTGGCTGTTGGACAGAAACAGTACAATCCAAAGGCTGTAACACGATTGGCTTTTGCAATGTCTCCGGTTCAAACGCTGTCATTTCGATCTCAGTTAAAGGACTCAGAGAAATCAGCCCTTCATGTTCAGGCGGCGAAGACGGGGGAACGGTTTGCGTTTCAGACTTTTTCATGGCCTGTCCTGGTAAAGAACTGTTTACATCAGCCGCCCAATACCTTTCTTTTAAAAACGGGTAGGCAGGAAGCGGCGTTTTATAATATTGCCCTCCGTCAAAAAGCCGTGTAAAAGGAAGATCATACCCTCTGCAAAAAAGGTCAGCGATATGTGCCAGGCTTTCTCTGTACTGCGCGGGCGAAGCTGCCGAGCGGCACTGTTCAATGCATTCCATTCCGAATGTTTTCATTCCGGCTTCTTCTGCCGGCTTCTGATCCTTCAAATTGGACACAAACACACCCGGAAGCTCTCGTTTTACAAGCCACTCCAATAATACCCGCTTCAGTTCGTCCGCACTGCTTACGATACAGGCAAACCGGTGATGTAAATGCTTTCTGCCGAGCAGGAGCGTATAACTTATATTTCCCAGATCGCTGTCTTTGTTCTTGCTGAGTGAATCCAGCAGGCGTTCTGCCTGAATTTCCAGCTGACGCTCCGTCCGCGCAGATAAAGGAATGAAGCAGGCCGGTTTTGCCGGCGACCGGCGCACGGTTTGCGGCGCCTCTTCAATCACAAGATGGGCATTTGTTCCGCTGAATCCGAATGAACTGATAGCGGCTCTGCGCGGTGCATCCGGATTCCGTTTCCACGGTATCAGCTTTTCATTCACAAAAAACGGGCTGTCCGCAAATTGAATATGCTGATTGGCTTGGTGAAAATGCAGGGAAGCCGGAATCTGCCGATGCTTCAGCGACAGCAGGATTTTAAACAGTCCGGCCATCCCCGCGGCCGCAGCGGCATGTCCGAGATTGGTTTTCACAGAGCCGATGGCGCAATATCCTTTTTTATCCGTATAGCGGCGGAAAGCGCGCGTTAAGGCGCCGAATTCGATCGGGTCGCCCAGTGCAGTGCCCGTTCCGTGAGCTTCCACCATTTGAATGGTTTCCGGATCAATGTGGAAAGTATCATAGACATGACGTTCCAATCGTTCTTGAGAAAGCGCGCTTGGAGCGGTGATTCCGTTTGTAGCGCCGTCCTGATTCATTGCAGATCCTTTTATGACGCCGTACACATGATCTCCGTCACTAACGGCGTCGCTAAGACGTTTCAGCACCACCGCTCCCACGCCTTCACCAGGCACGAACCCGTCCGCGCTTTGATCAAACGTATGGCAGCGTCCGGTCGGTGACAGCATATTCGCCTTATTTGACGACTGATAAAAAGCGGGAGTGGATTGAATGAAAACCCCGCCCGCAACCGCCATTTCCGTTTCTTTCGTCCAAAGCCCCTGACATGCCAAATGAATGGCTGTCAGCGAACTGGAACATGCCGTATCAACAGTGATCGCCGGACCTTGTAAATTAAGGTGATAGGCGATCCTTGCCGGAGTGACGGAATTATGATTGCCCCAAAAAGCCTGCGCGGGCCCCTGCTGTTTAAAAATGGCCTGGTAATCTCCGCCGCAGGAGCCGGCATACACGCCGCATTCCCGGCCTCTTACCGAGTCTCCCGCATATCCCGCATCTTCAAGCGCTTTCCATGATTCTTCCAAAAACAGCCGCTGCTGAGGGTCCATATAGGTCGCTTCACGTCCCGATATATGAAAGAAAACGGGGTCAAAACATTCAATGTCCTCTATAAAACTGCCATACTGGCATTGGCTGTCAGAGACATCCCATCTGTCTGCTTTTTTAATCAGATCCCGCCCGGCGGCTAAGTGTTCCCAAAACTCATGGACATTCTCCGATTCAGCAAACCGCCCGCTCATCCCGATAATCGCGATCGGTTCTTTTTCATGTAACACAGCTGCTGATTTTACTGTTTCGGCCGGATCCTTTTGTTCGGGGCGGTACGTCATTTGATACGGTTCAGAAACGCTGATGACGATTTTCCCGATATTTCCGCGGTCATCAAGACAGTGATACGCTTCTTTTATGTCTTCAAAGGAAAAGATTTTTGAGATGACAGGCTGAATGACTCCCTCTTCCGCCAGCCGCTGCAGTTCCAATTGATAGTCCTTGACCTGGTCCGGATTTTGAAGGGACAGCTTCCGCAAATCCACGCTGTGAAACGATTGATTGTTATGAAGGACGGACAAGTCGACTGATTTAGCGGATTTCAGCGCAGTCATGGCAATTTCGATATATCTTCCGCCCGGCGCCAGGCAATTCATTCCTTTTTGCATGGCATCACCGGCCAGGGTATTAATGACAACATCCACCCCCCGGCCGCCGGTCATTCGCATGATTTCCGTTTCAAAGTCTTCTTCTAAATAGCAAATGGTATTGCGGACCCCGAGCGAATGCAAATACTCAATTTTTTTCTGTGATCCGGCCGTGGCATATATTTCCGCGCCGATATACCGGGCCATTTGCACCGCGATCAGCCCCGTTCCTCCCGTCGCGGTCTGAATTAATATTTTTTCGCCTTTTTTAAGTCCGGCTTTCCGGAAGGCGTCTATCATGGTCACCGCCACGGTGGGAAGAGCGCATGCTTCTTCAAAGGTCAGCCGGGCCGGTTTATGATAGACTTGATGTTCTTTACATGTGATGAGATTCGCCTGAGATCCAAATTCCTCTCCCATGCCGACAATCACTTCATCACCCGGAATGACGGATGTTACATGCCTCCCTGTCTTGATCACGACGCCGCTTGCTTCAAATCCCGGAGTGAACGGATAAGGCGGCATCGTCGGGTACAGCCCTCTGACACAAAGCAAGTCTCCGAAGTTTAAAGAAAAGGCGCGGACGGCTATTTGAACCTCGTCATCTTTTGTCTCGGGCACTTCACTGCGGGCAATCGTCAGATCTTCAATGCCGCCCGGACGGTCAATCACAACCCGGAACATTCCCGAGTCATCGGACTTTGCGAAAGAAGGCGGCATACGTTCTTGTTTCGGTTTCTGATAACCGTTTTCCTTTCTTTCCGTCTGCAGAGGTTTTTCAGCAGGCCGTTCTTCCTGAAGCGTCGGGCGGATTTTCGCTCTTTCGGTCTCCAGAGAAGAGGCTATGATGGTTTCGTATTCTTCCGAGATATAACCGGTCAGCAGTTTCACATGATAGTAATCAAATAAAATCGTTGTCTGCAGTGTAAGATTCAAACGCTTATTAATCTCGTTAATCACATTGACGGCCAGAATGGAATCAATGCCGTAATCAGAGAAATTCAGTTCTTCCTGAATATCCTCTTCTTTCATTTTTAATACATCGGCAATACTTGTTTTGATGACTGAGCGGACATGGGAAGCGACCGATTCCCCATCAGCCTTAACAGCTTGATGCTCCTCTGGCGCGCGGCTGCGGGAAACAGGCTGCGCGGGCTTTCGGAAAACTTCGGCCGGGGCGGCGTATGGCTTTCTGCCGTCTCTGATCCCTTGCATCCGGACGAGTCCGTCACTCTCAGCTGCGATAATCTGCTGACCTAAATCATGAGCCGTTTCAGCAGGGAAACAAACCGCTCTGTATCCTTCCGAATGCAGCACACGCTCCCACGATTTTGGATATAAGCCGGGACTTCCCGGAATCCGAAGCTCAGCATCCTCATAGGACCACCAGCCGTCAAGCAGCCCGAAGGTTAAATGGGTAAAAACAGAACAATCGCTGATTTCGTTTATCAGAATCATCCCGTTGTATTTCAGGAGCGCTTTCAGACGGCGCAGTGTCAAACCGATATTTTTTGTGGCGTGAAGCACATTGGCGGCGATGACAATATCGTAAACACCCGTTTTGATATTTTGTGATTCGCAAGGCTCCTCCGCATTAAACAAGGCTGTTGTCAAATACGGCACATCAGGTCCGTATTCCTGTTCGGCATGCATTAAAAAAGCTTTAGAAACGTCCGTATAACAATATTCCGCAATCTGTTTTGCAAATGGTTTCAGTTTTGTAAACAGCATGGCGCTCGTTCCGCCCGTCCCGGCCCCTACTTCTATCAGCCTGATACGGGCATCGGGGTGTTCTGTAAGATAGGCTTTCAGGTAAGCGGCCGCAGAATCTGCTAACACTTCATTAAAATAATCCGCAACGGGATTATGCTTATAAACACCTTCAACGAGCCGCATTGATGAATCGGGAAATACGATATCCGTAGCCGGACGTTCTCCTTTTAAAATTAAAGGCATCGCTTTTATCGTCGCCTCGGCCAATTCAGCTTGCGCCTGCTCCCCATTGGGAAGCAGGCGTTTATGGGCATTCCACTCATTCCAGACTGTGCGGCCGTCCGGGCGCTGATCCGTGAGGAGGGTGATCGTGTATCCGTCATACGCGATATATCCGTTTTCTTTTAATAGATTCAGGCTTTCTTCCAGCCATCTGCCGTATGTGCCGATCACGCCGGCGCTCCGCATGGATGCTGCAGGTGTGGTGACAGGCTCGCTGAAAAACCCGATTGACTGTAATTGGTAAAAGAGCAGTTTGCAAAGAAGGCTGTTCATATGCGCAACTCCATTTCTCGTTTTAAAGTCTCAAGCCGTTCATTCCGATCCGGATTTTGCCGCTTGACGCTTTCCATAAATGAAGGCTTCGGGCCGGATACAACCGATATTGCATCTTGATCCGTCAGCGCGGCTAAGCCGTGCGGAGCAGCTTTGATGAATGCCGCTTGGCTGAACGGTTCTGATAGTAAGACTTCCAGCGCCTCCATTGCTTCATCGGGTTCAATAGAACCGATCCCTGACGCCTCCATCCGTTTTCTGTAAGACGGGTCTGATACAACACCCAGACTGCCCCAATATCCCCAATTCATGACTTTCACTTCACAATCAAGCAAGGAAGCGATATGGCGGGCAAAGGCGTCTTGAAATGTACACCCTGCCGCATAGTTGCTTTGCCCGGCATTTTTTGTGAAAGAATTTACGGATGAGAAAAACAGCACAAAATCAAGCGGTTCTTCCTTAAAAGCTTCGATCATTCGGACGCTCGTATTCACCTTAGCTGAATAAGCGTTTCTGAAAGAAGCTTCATCCATATTCGCTATACTTTTGTCGGCAAGCGTTATCGCGGAATGGATGACTCCCGTTATATTGCCGTATTGCTCTCTTACGGAACGGACGGCCGCTTTAAGCGCTGCGGCATCTTGAGCATCAGCCTGTATATAATGCGGCGCGGGGCCTGATAGCGCCAGCCTGTCTATTTTGCTCTGAATCTCCTGATCCTTCGGCCGCCTGCCGATCCATATCATCCGTGCCTTGTAACGGGTGATCATGTATTTGCTCCATGCTTCTCCGATGCCGCCCGCTCCGCCGATGACAGCATAAACGCCGCCTTCTCTGTACGACATACGCGGAGCGGAACTTGTCAGCACCCGGACTGTTTTTTGCTTGTGCCAAGCTCCGTTACGGTACGCGGCAGCATTTCCGTCCGGATCTGGAGGAAGGCGCCAGATGTTTTTCATCTCAGACGAATCACTGCCTTCTTCTGCATCAATCAGCCTGATGTCCCAGTTCGGATATTCTTTTGCCAATGAACCGATCAAACCGTGTACGCCTGCATGCTCAGGCTGCGGCAGATCACCCGGATACACGGACTGTGTCTGCCGGGTCACCGCCGTAAAGCTGATGTTTCGGTTTCCATACCCGAGTGACAGCAGCGCTTTGATGAAACGGAAACATTGAATCACCCCATTCTCCTGCTCATCAAGCATTTCCTGACTGACGGATGCGGGTGCGAAACGATCCGGCGCAATCCATAAGAAATGGCGGATATCCTGATACCCGGCTGTCAATTCACGTAATGTTTGCTCGCTTGAATGATCCGGCGTCTCCGCCAGATGGGCGCGGGGCCACATTTTTGCCGCAGCCTTTATTGTATTTCCCGGCTTTCCGATGATCAGCAATTGTTCCTGATCAACCGCTCGATTTTCTTCCAGAGAAAAGAAAGTTTTGTCCCAAACAGGGGCAAGCATCGCCGTCTGAACTTCCTGCCGTTTGCTTTCGATTTGGTTTGTCTGCCGGACAGCCCGGCAGGAGAAGCCTGTTAATCTCATACAAACAGCGCCGTTTTCATCACATAAATCAATATCCAGCGTCAGCGCTCCGTTATCTGACCGATCGCTCTGTTTGCGGACAAGCGCCCACATCGTTTTCTGAGTCGGCTGAAATATTTCTGCCTGCCGCAGGGAAAACGGCAGCATCGGAGTGTCTTCGGCAGTATCTGAACCGGCACCCAGTGACGCCTGAAACGCGGCATCTAGAAGACTCGGATGGATGACAAACTGATCGGCGGTACTGTCTGCCGTTTCCGGCAGCGACAGCCGGGCTGCAGCACCCCTCTCTCCGATCATCAGCTGATCAATTCCTTGATGGCTCGGCCCGTATATCATACCCGCATGCCGGAAAGCCTGATAAACCTCATCAGACGGCATAACCGATTGGCTGCAGCCGGACAGCCAGCCCTCTAAGTGAACTGACGGAACCGCTGCTATCTCTCCTGATACCGCGGTGCCTTTACTGTATATAATCCGTTCTCCCCCGGGTTCTTCCGATAGGCTGTAAATCGTAAATTCAATGTCTTCATTTCCCTTAAGGATAAGGCTGATATGGACTTCTACATCCGTCCCCTTATGAACGACAGGCCTCATCCATATGAGATCTTTCAAATACAGTCCTTTACGTCCGTCCGGCACAGCGTATGCGGCACGCTCAACGGCCGCCCTGGCCATTTCGATCACGGCGGCTCCCGGGAGCACCTTCTCCCCATTGACTGTGTGGTCAGTGAAAAAGAATTCCCGTCCGGTAAAAACGGATGTGAATTTCAGCTCCCACAGATCGGATGTATTTTCATGAAGCAGCGGATGGATCACCGTTTTGCCGTCATTCCGTTTTGAAACCGCCTCGGCTTCATCTTGAATCCAGCATCTGACCTTTGCAAACGGATAGGCGGGAAGGCTGATTCTCCGGGGTTTTTGTCCCGAATATAACAAGTTCCAGTCCACATCGACTCCCTGCACCCACATGTTCAGCAAATGACCGTACTTTCTCTTTTTCAGCCATTTGACCATGGCTTCCTGCAAATCTTCATCAGATTCAAACACAGCCACTGTCTCATGATTTCGCTTCGCCCGCCCTCTGTAAAGATGCGGTACGTTTTCATTTTCCAAGTACGATCTGAGCTTGTCCTCCAGCTCCTTAAGAGAGTCCGCAATGAAAGCCAGCCGCTCATCCATCGCTTCCCGCCCCGCTTGTAAAGTGTACGCGACATCAAATAAGTCCGGCTTATCCGTATGCTTCTTTTGAAGAAAAGCAAGAAGGCGCTCCGCATATTCTGTCAGACGCTCCCCATTTTTCGCAGACAGCAGAATGACAGCCGGCTCTTGGCTGCTGATTGCTTGTTTGACAGGAGCCTCATATTCTTCAATAATGATATGCGCGTTAGAACCGCCCGCACCAAAGCTGCTGACCCCCGCCCTGAGCGGCTGTTCTGCTCCGTCTGCTGCAATCCGTTTCCAATCTGTTAATTCCCGGCAGACGGAAAACGGTCCTTCATCAAATTGGATATTCGGATTTAAAACATCTGCATGCAAAGATGGGGCGATTTGTTTGTGCTTCATCTGCAGCAGCACTTTTGTGACAGCGGCGATGCCTGCTGCAGATTCCCCATGTCCGATATTTGATTTGACAGACCCGATGAGACATGTTTCAGGAACATCACCGAATGCATCGGTTAAAGCCCGGATTTCAATCGGATCGCCTAATTTCGTCCCTGTCCCGTGCGCTTCCACATAGCTGATCTGGCCCGGAGATACCCCCGCCTCCTGTAAAGCTTGAGAAATGACTTCGCTTTGCGCCTTGGGGTTCGGTACGGTGTAACCGCTCGCTCTTCCGCCGTGATTAATGGCAGCTCCCTTAATGACGCCGTAAATCCGATCTCCGTCTTGTACGGCGTCTTCTAAACGTTTAAGAAGCAGCACCCCGACCCCTTCTGCCGGAATATAGCCGTCACCCCCGGCGCCGAAACTCCCGCAGTGTCCTTTAGATGAGATGAACTGCCCCTGGCTCAGCATGAAGTACTTGTTAGGATGAACGGTGAGATTCACTCCGCCGGCAAGCGCCGCGCGAATCCGATGATCCCGCAGATCCCGGCACGCCATGTACAATGAAGTCAGCGAACCCGAACACATCGTATCGACCGAAATGCTCGGCCCTTGAAAATCACAAAAATAGGAGACACGGTTAGCAATGGATGAAATCCCGCCGGGGAGCCCGATATGCCGTCCTTTCACTCCCGCTTCAGCCGCGAATAGCGGGTATTCCTGATACATGACACCGGCATACACACCTACCTGACGGCCCAGTTCAGGTGATATCCTCGTATATCCCGCATCCTCCATGGCCATCCACGCATGCATTAAAAACAGCCGTTCCTGAGGATCAAGGTGTTCCGCTTCACGGGGGGAAATCTTAAAGAACTCAGGATCAAAATCGGCGATCCCGTCAATGAATCCGCCCCATTTGCTGTAGATCGCTCCCGGCGCCGTCCGGTCCTCGGAAAAGTAATGTTCCCATTTCCAGCGGTCTTTCGGAATTTCGGTAATACAATCCTTTCCTTGTTTGAGATTTTCCCAAAACGCATTGATATCATCGGCCTGCGGATACTTGCCGGAAATCCCGACAATGGCAATATCCAGCGGTTTTCCTTTCGTTTTCTGACGGCTTTGATTCCCGGACGGGGCAAAAGACGCATTTTCAAGCCGATTTGGCTGAAGCACTTCTTTCACAGACGCGTTTTTCAATTCCGCCAGCTGTTCCCCGGTATGACTGAGGACTGCGGCATCAAATGAGAGAAACCCGTCTTTTTTATGTTTGATTGTATTCACCACATAGGCGGTATCAGACATGACTGGTCCGTAAAGCGTCAGCCTCTCAATCATGAGCGGGACGTGAATCCGCTTTTTCAGCTGCAATTCTTCTTCACCGAGCGACATATAACAAGAATTCAATATAAGCGGGTCAAATGCAAAGTGACGCAGATCGCCTTTTTCTTTTTTTCCTGATAAGTCCAGCTGCAATAAAAAGGAGCTCTCACTCATTTTGTATCCCGCCGTTACCGTTTTCAGCATCGGGCCTATCGTGAAGCCGGCAACCGAATCGTACAGACGGGAAATAACATCCGGTGCTACCTTTTGTGCATGCGCCTTCATTTGTTCAACGTCATACGATTTTTTTACGGGTGTCTCTATACCTCTGCTTATTTCTCCTTCGGCACACGTCTTCCGGCTTTCTTTACCGGAAACAGTGCAGCTTGCGGTAAAGCGTTCGGCATTCTTTTCTGCCGCAAATGAAATGTCAATCTGTGCGGCCTCTCCCGGCTCCAGCGTGACGGGCCCGCCCGTAAAGCGGATATCTTTCAGCTCGGCGGGATACGTGCCGGAATGAGACGCTCCGGACGCTTCAAGCACCAGACACGGATACACTACACCCATCAGTGCCGGTTTGCCGAAAACCAGATGATCCTGAAGGAATGCTTCATGTTCATAGAAAGTAAATGTCTGACTGACTGATTGCGTTTCAGAGACCGGTGCTGCATCCGCGACAAGGCCGGAAGATTCTTCTGTTCCTTTTGTTTTTATGTCTTCAAGCAGTTCGGATATGCTGCTGCACTCAAATAAAAGAGTCGGATTCAGCCGCAGATCAAACGCCCCTTCGATGTCTTTAATAATGGCCAGAAGCTGTGACGATTCAAGGCCTAATTCAAAAAATACGGTGTGCGCATCATTTCTTGTGACAGGACGGCCTACGTATGTTGAGAAAATGCGGTATAAGGTTTCCTCCATCTGCTGAACGCCTGGTATCAGCTGCCGGTCTGTCCGCACCTTTTTGGCTGTCAGGCCGAGCAGTGAAGCAATATGCGCACCGCTGAGGTTGTAAAAGTCAATATCCATTTTCACCATTTCAGAAGGCATGCCGGATTTTTTCGAAATCACCGCGTAACAGCGCTCCGTAACGGTTTCAGCGGCACTAAACGAATCATAATAAATCGGTAAAAACAAACCGGCGCCTGCAGCTGTCTGCAATACGCCGGAGGCCATGGCGGCACCGTCCATCAGCGCGGGATGAAAGAGAGCGCCGGGGAGATTTTCCTGGCATGAATCAGACTGCCGAATATCAAGGAAACATTCCTCTTCATTTGCATAGATCTCTCCCTCCGGCTTCATCAGCCCGTCATGCGACAGTCCGCGGCTTCTCGCGTCTTCGTAAACCGTATGCAAGGAGACTGATGGAAGCGCAACTTGTTTTTTCTCTTCCGCGTCAAGGCGCTTATCTGATGAGAAAACCCCTTCATGCACCTCCGCTGATAAGAAAACCGTCCCGGAATCCGCCCCGCAAATCGAGGCAGTCCAGAACTCCTTTTCTTTACTGAACATGACACTCACATCAAGCCGCTCTGACCGTTTCACTGATAAAGGATGATAAATGGTCACCCGTTTCAGACAGATGGAACGGAATGAAAGATCAAGGCTTTGCTTTGCCAGCTGATACAGCATATCAATATAGGCCAGACCGGGCATGACAGATTCTCCGTGAACAAGATGGTGTTTCATAATGGGATGTTCTGCCGTCAGGCGCAGATTCACTGTTTTTTTCATGGTTCGTCCCCTTTTAAAAACGTCACGTTGTCACCTGCCAAAACGAGTCTGCAGGTGCAGTGCTTGTCTCTGCTTTTTTCTCATATTTCTTTAAAAGATCCGCAATGTCTGTTTTTTCATTACTTGTTTTTTCCGCTTCATTCTCCGTGCTGTTCCAGCCGCCCAAAAGCGGGTAGTGTTTTTTTCTGAATTCCGGCGGCTGAGGCGCCAGGTGATGTTCCCGCTGCCTTTCACCTCTGTATTCTTCAACGAGGATATGAGCATTTGTCCCGCCGTCAGGAAATGAACTCTGAGCTGCGACGCGGGGTTTCTTCTCTGAATGCCAATCAACGGGTTCACGATTAAAATGAATACGCGACGCTTTAAAGTCATAATGTTCAAATGGCTCACGCGCTGATAAGAAAGGCGGAATCCGCTTGTGATAGACGCTCAGCACACAACGGATGAAGCCCGCAAGACCTGAAGACAGAAGCAAATGCCCTACATTCGGTTTCACCGATCCGATCCGGCAGGGCAGAAGCGTTTTCCGGTTCAGCTGATAGACATCTGAGAGCGCCTTGATTTCCACCGAATCAACGATTGGGGAACCGCCTCCGTTCACTTCTATATATCCAATGTCTTCGGGCGACTTTTCCGCCATGTCAAGCGCAGTTTGAATGGCGTCTCTCTGCGCTCTTATATTCGGTGAACCGGGACCGAGCGTCCGGCCGTCATTGTTTACCGAGACGGCTTTTATGACGCCGTAAATACGGTCTCCGTCCCGCACCGCATCGCTCAATCGTTTGATAAAAACCGCCCCCGCTCCTTCTCCGAGCACTTCTCCCGCTGATTCACGGTCGAATATATGAAACACGCCGTTCTCATTTAAAATATGGCGCGCTCCGAATAACCGGTGCGCGGACGGAGATAAGAGCAGACTCACCGAACCGACTAAGGCCGCGTCAATCCTTCCGGCCAAAAGGGCGTCTTTTGCAAAGGACAGCCCGATCAGCCCTGAGGAACATGCTGTATCCACGACAAGGCTCGGCCCTGTGACATTCAAAAATCGTGAAATGTTGGCCGCCAAATAGTTTTGCCCCGCCCCCAAAATCGGGTTAGGCGCCTGCAGGATATGTTCCATACCGGCTGAAGGCTGCGCCCTGCCGCCGATGTACACGCCGACTTTCCGGCCCGATAAATCCTTTTGGCCGTACCCGGCATCATAAACGGAATGAACCGCTTCTTCTAATATGATCCGCGCCTGCGGGTCCATAATTGCCGCGTCTTTTTCAGAGATGCCGAAAAATCCCGCATCAAACATGTCGATATCATCAATCCACCCCGCATAATCCTTTGCATTTGCTGTTGCATGCCAGCGCGATGCGGGGACAGGCCGGATGGCGGTGTTTCCTTTCATCAGCAGCTCCCAAAAAGCATCCGTTCCACCCGCCCCCGGAAAACTGCAGGACATGCCGACGACGGCAATATCGTCTTCGGTATCCGCTTTCGGCTTCGTGGATGTTCTCTCTTCAGCGGCGGCGGTTAAATCAGGCTCTACGTCCCTGTCTTGAACGAAACCATTTTCTTTTGTCACAAAATCGGCTTCATGATGCGCTGCGAAATAGTCAACCATTTCTGTAATCGTTTGATATTGAAGCATTAAGGACGGTGTTAACTTAATGCTGATCCGTTTTTGCAATGATTGAACCAATTCCGCAAAGAGTATTGAGTCAATCCCGTATTCATCAAACGGCATATCATCTTTTATCTGCTCATCCGTCATTTTCAGTTCTTCGCTGAAAACGGTGCGCACCCATTGACGAATCATATCCTTCACCTTTTGGTCACCGGCAGTGCTTTTTTTCATGGGAGCTTCAGATTTCTTCACCTTCAGAAGATCACCAAAATCAGCCTCACTGTCTTCGGGAACACAAGGAATTCCGCAGCTTTGTCCGTTTAAAATGATGTAATCTAAAAACTTCAGTCCGTCTTCGGCAGACAGCCTGGAAAGTCCTGATTTTTGATAAGCAGGTGTTTCCGGCAGGCCTTCAGCCATGCCGGTTTCTTTCCAGACGGGCCATTGAACGGCTTTAACAAACACGTTTCCTTTACCTGCTTGATGATTTGCAAAAGAGTCCATAAATGAATTAGCCATCGCGTAGTCACTTTGCCCCGCAGCAAGCGAAGGGATCAGGCTCGAAACGGATGAGAACAAAATAAAAAACGACAGCGGCTCATTCTGAACGGCTTCAAAGAGACCGCGAAGCCCTGTTACTTTCGGCGTGCAAACGCTTTCGATTTCAGTTTCGGTTTTGTTATAAAAAGCGGGGTGTTCTCCCATTGCACCCGCGCAATGAAAAACGCCGGTAATCGGCCCCATCGTGCCGCGGATGCCGTCCGTCATGTTCCGGAGCCCCTTTTGATCCGTAAGAGAAACGCTGTAATAACGGATCTCCGCGCCCCGCTCGGCTAACCTCTGCATCCGCTCGGCTTTTTCCGGGAGAATGCCGTCCTTTTTCATGTCTGCCCACTCTGAGGAATCAGGAAGCGGCTCCCGACCCATGATGACCAGTTTCCTGCAGCCGCGTGAAACGGCATGCTCCGCCGCAATTGCGCCGATTCCGCGCGATCCGCCCGTTATTAACAGCACATCATCAGACGAATAGGAAAGCTCAGGCGCCGCCGAAACATTCATACCCTGCTTCAGAAACGGCACATAACGGCGATTCAGCCTGTAGCAGCATTCACTGCCGCTTTTGGCCCGCGGCTGTAAAAATTCAGTCTCAATCTGTCTGCTTAATTCTTCTGTATGCTCAATCGCACAATCGCTATCTATCGTAAAAGAATGAATGTTGGCATACTCAGCGCCCAGCATCCGGTACAGCCCCGCCGTTTTCGCCCCTTGCATCAGAGGTTTACTTTCCTTGAAAGGCTGGAGGCGGTGTGTCACTTGGCTGAACACAGCGCCGCTATGACGGAATGATTCAAGAGCCTGCTGTAAAAAGGCAAGCTTTCCGTGTTCTATCTCTTCCTGCCGTTCATATTCCGCGTCATATGCGGTTATGTCGACGACCCCGAGTATCTGTTTGTTTTGAAGAGACTCCCGCACTCTGCCGTAAAGGTTTCGCCCCGATGCGGCGGCGTAATAATCGGCGCCGTCTTTTGCCTGATGGATGAAGCAGATCGTTTCAATATGGCCGTTTCCTTTAAAAAGAGCATCGGCCAATCGGCTCGTCTTATCAGTTGCAAGTATCATTACTGTTCCTGATAATGCTTCAGACTCCGCCGGATCTTGCTGCTTCCAGTCTTTTTGAAGAATGATCTTTTGGTTTTCCGCCGGTTCGTCTGTCTGTTTCTGGATATCCGCAGGCACAGGCACCCAATACCGCTCCTTCGCGAACGGATATACAGGAAGGCTGACCCGTTTCGCCTTCTCTCCTTCATATAACAGGCTCCAGTCAACGGCGGCTCCTTTTGCCCACTCAGTGAGCAATCTGGAATATTGCTTGTTTTTCAGCAGCTCGGCCATTCCACTTGATGAAATATCATTTTGAGCATGTCCGCGGAAACACCCTTCAATTTCTGTTTTCCGTTCAAGCACATCCTTCAGTTTCGCTTGCAGGCCGCAAACGGATGTAACGATAAATGCCAGCCGTTCAGGCATCGCTTCTCTGCCAGCTTGAAGCGTGTAGGCCAGGTCTTTAAGGTTGACTTCTTTTTCCCGTAAAAAGCGGTCATACCGTTTGACATATTCCAATAGCCGTTCTTCATTTTTTGCCGAAAGCAGAAACAGAACAGGCTCGTCTTCCCGTATACTCACCGGTTTCTTTTCAGCCTGCGGCGGCAGATATTCTTCTATGACAAAATGGGCATTGCTCCCGCTTGCGCCAAAAGAACTTAAACCCGCTCTTCTCGGCTGGTCAGGATGTGACGGCCGTTCCCATTCTACCAGCCGGTCCGCCACATAAAACGGCGTGTCCGGAAACGGAATATGGGGATTCAGCGTGTCCGTGTGCAATGACGGAAAGATTTCTCCATGCTTCAGCTGCAAAAGCACCTTTGTTAATCCGGCGATCCCGGCTGCTCCTTCTAAATGGCCGATATTTGATTTGGCAGAGCCGATGGCGCAAAACCGCTTCTTGTTTGTCCATTTGCGGAAAGCGCGGCTCAGCCCTTCAATTTCAATCGGATCACCCAGAGACGTGCCTGTTCCGTGGGCTTCAATATAGCTCAGTGTCTCCGGATCAATGCCGGCACCCTGAAAAGAATCTGTAATGACTTCCGCCTGTGATGCCGGATCAGGCACGGTCAAACCGGATGTTTTTCCGACATGGTTTAAAGCGGAGCCTTTTATGACGCCATATATCGGACAGCCCATTCTTTCCGCTTCTTGAACGGTTGTCAGTAACACCGCGCCGACGCCTTCTCCCGGCACATAACCGTCACCGCCGTCGGCGAAGCTTTTGCAGACGCCTTCTGAAGACAGAAATCCGGCATTCGCCAAAAACGCATATTTATGCGGGTGTGTGACCGCATTCACACCGCCGGCAATGGCGAATTCGCACTCCCCTCTTTTAATGCTTTCACATGCCAAATGTATGGATGTGAGCGAAGAAGAGCACATCGTATCAACAGCCATTGACGGCCCTGTAAAGTTCAGGCAGTGAGACACGATATTCGGAACAGAGGCAGGCGTCACGCCCATAGACAGCGGTGTGCCCCGCTGTGTGATTTCAGCGCCGAACAGCTCATAATGGCTCCAAAACACACCTGCGAATACCCCGACGCGTTTTCTTTTTTGTGAAGATGGCCCGCGCGCCGTTCTGTCTTGATAAAAACCGGCATCTTCACAAGCTTCCCAAGCCGTCTCTAAAAACAGCCGCGCCTGCGGGTCCATCATTTCAGCCTGGCGCGGAGTCAGATTGAAAAACAGCGGATCAAAGCTGTCTATGCGATCTAAAAATCCTCCGTAACGGTAGAACTGATCTGCTTCATATGAGAAAGGATAACCTTTCCATCTGTCTTTCGGCATTGTTGTGATGCAGTCTTTCCCTGAGCGCAGATTTTGGTAAAATTCTTCGATGCTTCCCGCCTGCGGGTATCTTCCCGCCAATCCGATTACCGCAATATCGTGCTCTTCTGTATGTCTCTCTTGTTTTCGGCTCCTTCTCTTTACAGCTGCATGGGATAATGAAGAGCGGTTCTTGTCTGCCATCGGAACCAATCGGGCCATGCTTTCAGTTACAGCGGGCTCCTTCCCGTATAAAATAACAGATTGCAGCTTGCCGAGTCGCAGCATATATTCAAGTGAAGCCATCCCTTCCCCGGCCGGAAGCGGGCTGGTGCCAGTTGCATCATTCATGATCTCTTTCATCAAGCTGTCAACCTGCATGCCGCCATCTTCCCAAAGCGGCCAGTTGATTGTTATAGAAGCCCCGGTCCGTTCGCCTTTTTCCGCTTTGCAATCGCGATATTTCATATATTCATCCATAAAAGCGTTCGCTGCGGCATAATCTGTCTGGCCGGCATTTCCGGCCAACGCCGAGAATGAGGAAAAAACGGCGAAAAATTCAAGCGGTTCATTCCGTGAAGCTTCGTCCGCATGAATCAGGCCGCTGATTTTCGGCAGGAACACCCGCTTCAAGTCAGAACTGTCTTTTTGGATGATAAATTGATCTTTTAAAACACCGGCGCAATGAAAAATACCCGTCAGCCGGCCGAAGGTTTCTGTAATCTGAGCAAATGCCCGCTCTGTTTCGGCTTTGCTGCCGATGTCCGCTTGAACGTAAAGAACTTCTGCGCCCAATGCTTTCAGTCTGCTGATCTTCTCAGACTGTTCCGGCGAACGGCCGATGAGTGCGAGCTTCACCTTTTCTTTTTCTGCAAGGTGACAAGCAAGCAGAAATCCAAGACCGCCGAGGCCTCCTGTAATGACATATACGCCGTTTTGTTTCCAAGGAGACTGTGTCTGCCCGTCCAGTTTCTCAATACGTTCGAACAATCTGATCTGCCGTATATTTCCTTTATACCGAATATCTGTGCAGCCTGCATGAGAGCAGTCTGCTTCTGTTCTTATCATTGCCGCCGTCTCACTTGGCAATCTCTCATTCTTGTCACAGAAGGTGATCACCTGAGTGCGAAGAGCCGGATTTTCCAGATGTGCCGTTTTCAGCATAGCCCCGAGAGCGGAAGACAATGCCGCTCCATTCTCAACGGCGCATACAAGCTGAATCAATGTATGTTCTTTCGGATGGTCTGTCAGTTCCCGTTTGAGCATACGAAATATGCGCTCGGCATCTGCTCCAAACTGCTCATCTGCAGCCTCATGCTCCCTTTTCAGTTCTATCACTTCCGCTTCCGGGCAATGTGCGCCGAGTTCACCGGTGAGACGGGGCCCTGCATCGGCAGCGATAATGAGATGACGGGTGTGTTTTTGCCCGTTCTGCACCGCCGTTTCCAGCGGATGATCTTTCCAGGCGGGTTCAAAAAACAGAACCTCATCAGCAGTGTCAGCGTCTGATGTATGCCGTTCTTTTGCCGAATCTTTCAGCACACAGCCCGCTTCATTGATAAGGTAATCCGCAAGGCGGCGGACAGATGAATATTCAAAAAGCAGTGTCGGATAAAACTGCTGTTGAAAAGTCTGCTCTAATATCTTTACAAGCTTCAGCAAATGCGCCGAGTCAAGCCCCATATCATAAAAGCCTTTCCGCACATCAATATCCTGTGCCGGACGATTGACCAGCCTGGCGATTTCCGACTTTATGTAAGTCACCATGTTTTGTTCCGGCGTTTGCTGTTCAGACACGTCTTCTGCGGCCACAGAATTTTCCGACTCACCACGGCCGCTTCTGTTCTGCTGAGGCGGCTTCTCTTTGTCTATCAGATGGGTAATCATATTCGCTTGTCTGACCCTTTTTACTGTCAGTTTCTCACATTCGGCCAATACGTTCCCTGCCCTGTCGTAAATCGTGAAGTCGGCCGAATACACATCAGGTTCGCTATCTGATACGCCGCTTTCAGTGCGGCTGTTTTTCGCAGAATAAGTGTAAATCGTTTTCGGAAACGGCTGATACATGCAAAAACGATTGATCATAAAAGGAATATAAGGTGTGTCATTCTGCTTTTGGGCCGACAATGCAAAGGAAGAGCCGGCAAGGGTGGACGCATCCAAAAAAGCCGGATGCGCCTTAAATTTCTCCCGGAATCCTTCAGCCAAATCACTCAGAGTAAGCTCCATTAATTCTTCTTTATCCTGAAGCTGATAAACGGCCCCTTCATTTTTCATAAACTCGCCATGCTCAATATGGCTTCTTCTTGCAATTCCATAAATGTCATGCATGTCCCATTTTCGGCTTGCGTTTTTCATGAACGCTTCAATATTCAGTTCTTTTGCCCGCGGCGTGTCTTCTTGCAAATAAAGCTGGCATTCCATATTCTCATCCCGGTTTCCGCCAAGCGGTGTGCCGTTTTTTGCTTTTTCGCTAGTAATCTCAACTTTCCAGCTGTCACGCGCCGGCGTAAAGGTCACATACAGGTGTTTATCAAACTCTTCAGATGTTACAACAGGCTGCTTAAAAATAATCTGTCTTAATTCTATAGGGCGTTCACCGAGATACCCGGCGGCGAGCCGATACAGCATATCTATTAAAGTCACGCCCGGGAGGACGCGGATTTGATGAACGCGATGATCCCGGACGATATAATTCGTATGGCTGATTTTCTGCAGGAACGTTTTGACTTGATCGGTGGCAACTGCCAATCTATCACACCTCGCTTATTTCAAACATTGCTTCTGTGCCCGCCTCATTTTCTTCCGCTTCGGACAACTGTGCTTTTTCAGGCCAATACCGCTGTTTTCGGTATACTGTCTGGCCGCCTTTCGGTTCCATGGCCGCTTTTCGCTCTTTCGGAATTCCTTCGTTGCTGACAATGATATGGGCGTTATTCCCGCCCAAACCGAACGCGCTGACCCCGGCCCTGAGTATCTCTTTTTTTCCGTTCCACCGCTTCAGCTCAAGCACAGGATAAAGCGGAGAATCTTTAAATTGGAAGCGGGGGTTCGGTTTATGGCAATGCAAAGTCGGCGGCAGTTCTTCATTGGCAATCGCCAGCAAAACTTTGATGATTCCCGCCGCGCCCGCCGCACTCAGCAAGTGGCCGATATTGCTTTTGACGCTTCCTACACCGCAAAATTGTTTTTCATCGGAATAAGCAGACAAGACATTGGTTAATCCCTTTAATTCAATCGGGTCGCCGATCAATGTACCGGTTCCGTGCGTCTCTACGTATGTCATGGTGTCCGGATCGATTTCCGCTGACTGAACCGCCTGCTCAATCAAGTCCTGCTGCGCCCGGGGATTCGGCGTCGTCACGCCCATTGTGCTGCCGTCATTATTAATCGCAGAGCCGTCAATAACGCCGTATATTTTATCTTCGTCTTCTATCGCTTTTTCAAGCGGCTTCAGCACCAGCACACCACAGCCCTCTCCGATTCCTGTTCCGTCCGCATCGGCATCGAAAGATTTTGAACGGCCATTTGGCGATAAGATTCTCGCCGCGCTCATTGTGAGAAAAGGTTTTTCATCAAGCAAAATGTCAACCCCGCCCGCAAAGGCCGCTTCCGCTTCTCCATTTTGAATAGCCTGCACGGCCAAATGAATTGCCGTAAGCGAACTGGAGCAGGCCGTATCCACGACCAGGTTGGGCCCTGTAAAGTTATAAATGTGCGCCATGTGTGCGGTAATAAAATTTTGCCCCGCGCCAATAATCGCGTCTTTTTGCAAATATTGAAATTTCTGATGGAACGCACCTGCCCTTGCACCGGCAAAAACGCCGATACGGCGGCCCCAGAGATCCTCTTTTTGATAACCGGCATCGGCCAAAGCTTCCGCGCTCACTTCGAGCCACTGCCTTTGCAGCGGGTCTATCATCGGTGCCAGCGTTTCTGAAATATTGAAATACTCCGGGTCAAATTGATCAATATCGTGAATAAAACCGCCCCATTTACTGATGCTTTTTCCTTCTTGATATTCACCCGGCTGATAGTGTTCCCCGGCACTCCATCTGTCCGGCGGAACTTCAGTGACGGCATCCGTTCCGCTGCGGAGATTCTTCCAAAATTCTTTTATATCCCCCGCTTTCGGAAAATGACAGGCCATGCCGATGATCGCAACCTTTCCCCGTTTCCCGGGGTTATCTGCCGTTTTTTTGCTCCGTTTCGGCGTCTTCTGCAAAGGGACCTTCTCCGCGGGAACTGTTGCATCTGCCGAAAAAGCTTCCGGACAATGTACGGCTAAATAATCCGCGAGCTGTTCTATGGTAGGGTGTTCCAGAAGGACAGTCGGATCAATTGAAACGGACGGCAGTTTTTGATCGATCTTTGTCAGCACTTGCGCCAGAAAGATAGAATCCATTCCGTATTCCTGAAAAGGCACATCGATATCCATATGCGTTTCATCGATACTCAGCTCTTTTGCCAAAAGCGACCTCAGCCAAGATTGAATATCAATCCGGTTATGTTCCCGTTTTTTTGTTTCAGGAGGTTTGGAAGCTGTTCTCATTCCTTTATGGGCGGCTGGCTTGGCATTTTCCAGCGCTTTGGCGTCCCAATCATGTTTCACTTGTGCCGGCAGCACGACAGCTCCGGGTCTTTCTCTTAAAATGTAATCAAGCATCTTGAGACCTTCAGCGTCAGAGTGCCGCAGCAATCCCGTTTGCTCATAAATCCCGCTTTTTATATCCCTGCTCATGCCCGTCTCATCCCATGCCGGCCATTGTATGCTAATGATGCCGCTCTCATTGTTTTCTGCAAAATAGTCCATATAAGAATTAGCCATCGCATAATCGCTCTGACCCGCCGCAAGAATCGGGACGGATGCCGAGACAGATGAAAACAGAACGAAAAATGCCGGCGTATCATCCTTTACACTCTCATACAGACTGTGAAGGCCGTCTGCTTTCGGCGCGAGCACCCGCGCAATACTGTCTTTGGATTTACGGAGAAAAGCAGGGTTTTCACGGTCCGCAATTCCCGCGCAATGCAGAATGCCTCCGACAGGTCCGAGCGTTGAGGTTACCTCTTTTATAAGCCGTCCGACGGCCTGCTTATCCGTCAGATCAACTGCTGAGACGCACACTTTTACGCCTTGTGATTCCAGCTGCCGGATAAGCTGTATTTTTTCCGAAACGACAGGGTCTGTTTGCTCAAGATCCCACTCGGTTTTCGGCGGCAGCTCCTTTCTGCCTGTCAGAAGCAGTTTCTTCACACCGTATGCGGAAACGAAATGCTTGGCGCATAAAGCGCCGAGTCCGCGCGTTCCTCCGGTTATCATCAGGACGGCGTCATTTGGAAACGCAGTCCGGTCTGTTTGCACGGCTTCTGGTTCAATCTGATCAGTCTGCCGAAGAACATAGCTGAAGCGCATGCCGTCCCTGCAGCAAACAGCAGACTCCGTTAAGTCTGATTCAATTTCTTGTTTAATAAAAGCGGCTGTCTGCTCCAGCGGCCCTTCAGGATCAATATCGGCGTGACAGGTGAGAATATGGCTGTATTCATGCCGCAGCATGCGATAAAGCCCCGCTTTTTCAATACCATGCATGACGGCAGCCTTATTTTTGAAGGCTTCAAGCCCTTTTGTAAGATAAAGCATTTTCATGTTTTCTTGTCCGCGGCCGTATTCAATCAGCTGCTGCAGCGATGCCACCCAGCTGATGTCCTGCCGCTTTTGTCGGGAGCCGCAGCCGGTGAAGTCAATAAACCCGGAATAGATGGCCGCGTTCGGATCCTGTAAGAAAGAGATGAGCTGATTTTCCTGCACAATGTCAGCATCATTCAGCTGTTTTTTCACCTCGGCGGCAAGGTCTTTTGTATCTTCAGAGACGATGAGCGCTATTTTGTTGTTGAACGGCTCGGATGAAGACACTGCCTCGCACGGTTCCCATGTTTTTTGCAATAATACTGTTTTTTGATTCGAAAGCGGCAGCTGCTCCCGTTTCGGCACCCAATAGCGGTCGGCTCTGAACGGATAGGAGGGCAGGCTGATGCGGCGCGGTTTCCTGTCCGTATACAGCTGCTCCCAATCTGTGTCAAATCCGTTTGCCCAGAGCCGCAGCACTTTCCTGTATTTCTTTTTCTCAAGCCAGGCGCTGACGAGGTCAGCAGCGTCTTTATCGTCTGAGAACATGGAGATCGTGTTATTCTCGCGTTTTTTACGGCCGCTGATGATATCTTCGCTGTTTTTTCCCATCAGAAACGCGTTCAGTTTTTCAGTCAGTTCCTCTGCGGAGCCTGCAATGATTCCCAGCCTCGCTTCCATCGCATCCCGTCCGGTCTGCAGTGTGTATGCGGCATCTGCAAGATCGATATTGCGGGATGATCCGTTTTGGATAAAATCGCGAAGGAGACGCGCTCTTTCTTTCAGCCGCTCTTCATTTTTAGCCGACAAAACAAAAAGAGATGACGCTTTCTCACGGGTTTCCTGCTGTTCCGTCTCACTTCTGCCCATGTATTCTTCAATAACGATATGCGCATTGACACCTCCGAAACCGAATGAGCTAACACCCGCCCGGCGGGGCAGGACCCGGCCGTTTTCATCACGCAGCGCTTCCCACTCCTTTGTTTCTGTCACAATGTAAAACGGGCTGTCCTTCAATTTGATATGGGGATTGATGTTCTCGCAATGCAGACTTTTGGCGAGCGTCCGATGTTTCAGCTGCATCAATACTTTGATAACGCCCGCAATACCTGCTGCGAGCTCCAAATGTCCGATATTTGTCTTCACTGAGCCTATCCCGCAATATCCGCCCGGCGCCCCGTCTGTTTGGAAAGCTTTTTTCAATGCATTGATCTCAATCGGATCTCCGAGTGCCGTTCCGGTTCCGTGCGCTTCTATATAAGTGATGGTTGACGGGTGAATACCGGCTTTTTGATGAGCGCTTTTCAGCACATCCGTCTGAGCCTGCGGATTCGGCGCGGTAAGTGACGCTGAGCGTCCGCCGTGATTTTCCGCTGTACCGCGGATGAGGCCGTAGATGTGATCCCTGTCACGCTCAGCCTCTGAAAGCTTTTTCAAGACAATCATGCCGGCGCCCTCTCCTCTGACATAACCGTCAGCCTGATCGGAAAATGTTTTGCAGCGCCCGTCTTCACTGAGCATGCCTGCTTTTTGAAAACCGATATGCCCTTCAGGCGTGACGATCGTGTTGACGCCCCCTGCGACCGCCATATCACAATCTCCCGTTTCAATGGCTTTTACCGCGCGGTGAATGGCGACTAAAGAGCTTGAACAAGCGGTTTCTACCGGCTCGCTCGGCCCGTGGATATCAAGAAAATAACTCATCCGGTTCGGCCCGACGGACGGCACGATTCCGGTCATCGTATACCCCTCGACAGGAAGACCCGCCTTATTGATTAAAGTTTGATATCCGCTTCCCAGTGTGCCGGTGAAAATGCCGGTTTTTGTTCCGGCAATCCGTTTTGCTGAGTACCCCGCGTCTTCAATGGCTTTCCACACATACATCATTAATAGACGCTGCTGAGGATCCATCATTTCAGCTTCTTTCGGAGATATCCCGAAAAACAGCGGGTCAAACCCGGCGATTCCATCTATGAAACCGCCCCATTTAATTGACGTTTTATTTGCATCCGCTGCCGGATCGCCGTAATATTCGCGCCAATCCCAGCGATCTCGGGGAATTTCTGTGATGCAATGCTCTCCTTTTTGTAAACGTGTCCAGAATTCATCTATGTCTTTCGCCTGCGGAAAAATACCGCTGATTCCGATAATGGCTATCGGTTCGGTTTTTTCTTCTGATTTTCCTTTTACGGATACGGGCGTTTCCCGCTTGACATGAACGGCCGCCGGAGCTTCAGCTTTTCTTATTCCGGCTTTTGGAGCGGTTTTTAAACTCTCTCTTTCTAAGCCGCTGAATGCTTCTTTCCATTCAGATATCAAATGGCCGCTCAGTTTGCGCAATGTCGGAAATTCAAAGAAGATAGTCGGGCTGAGCTCAAGCTGATAAGACCGATTTAATAGATTGGTAAATTCAGTGAAGATGATCGAATCAAATCCGTATTCCGTCAGTTCGCTGTCAGCCTCAATATCTTTCATGCTTACCTTTAAAAGATCTGATACATGCCGCTTTAGTTTCTCTTGAACCTGATCTTTCAGATCTCTTGCATCTGCCACTGCCGGAGCTTGTCCGGCGGCGCTTTGTTCTTCGCCCAGATCGAAAATATGGCTGCGGATCCGTTTTTCGTCGCCTTCTGCCACCATGACCTGATGTTCTCCGGAGGCAAAAGCGGCGTACAGTGCTTGGATGCCTGAGGCTGATCGCATGGCTTTCATTCCGGTCTGTTCGTACATCAGCCGTTCGGTCTCTTTGTCCACGCGCATACCGCCTTCTTCCCAAAGCGGCCAGTTGACGGAGAGGGTCTTCCCGCTCCGCTCGTTGTCCCGCACGAGACGGTTCCGGCGGGCTGCATAAACATCCATAAATGCGTTGGCTGCCGCATAACCGGCCTGCCCCGGATTTCCCATACCTCCAGCCAAGGAAGAAAACAGAATGAAAAAATCCAGCCGCACATCTTTCGCTGCTTCATCAAGATTGATAAGCCCTTTCACCTTCGGCGCCATGACGGTCTTCCGTTCGTTTTCTGTCTGGTTCAGAATGTAATTGTCAGCGATCACGCC
>NZ_KN050799.1:0-107072 GCF_000746035.1 Bacillus sp. UNC69MF
ATACGGAGGAATACCCAAGTCTGGCTGAAGGGATCGGTCTTGAAAACCGACAGGGGTGTCAAAGCCCGCGGGGGTTCGAATCCCTCTTCCTCCGCCATATCTAATTTAATTATCATCGCGGGGTGGAGCAGTTCGGTAGCTCGTCGGGCTCATAACCCGAAGGTCGCAGGTTCAAATCCTGCCCCCGCAACCAAAAAATGGTCCGGTAGTTCAGTTGGTTAGAATGCCTGCCTGTCACGCAGGAGGTCGCGGGTTCGAGTCCCGTCCGGACCGCCATTTATAAAAAAGGCTCGGTAGCTCAGTTGGTAGAGCAACGGACTGAAAATCCGTGTGTCGGCGGTTCGATTCCGTCCCGAGCCACCATTTAATTTAATATTGTTTTGGCGGTTGTGGCGAAGTGGTTAACGCACCAGATTGTGGCTCTGGCACTCGTGGGTTCGATTCCCATCACCCGCTCCATTTTTATATTGTCATGGGCCTGTAGCTCAGCTGGTTAGAGCGCACGCCTGATAAGCGTGAGGTCGGTGGTTCGAGTCCACTCAGGCCCACCATGATGATTTTTCCACAGTAGCTCAGTGGTAGAGCTATCGGCTGTTAACCGATCGGTCGCAGGTTCGAATCCTGCCTGTGGAGCCATACGGAGAAGTACTCAAGTGGCTGAAGAGGCGCCCCTGCTAAGGGTGTAGGTCGTGTAAGCGGCGCGAGGGTTCAAATCCCTCCTTCTCCGCCATAAGGCCCGTTGGTCAAGCGGTTAAGACACCGCCCTTTCACGGCGGTAACACGGGTTCGAATCCCGTACGGGTCATTAAAAAACCTTGCATATTATGCAAGGTTTTTTATTATGCGTTCATAGTGTAAATGGTAAAAGACAGGTATGTGGCAAAAGCGCTCCATAATAAATAAGGGACCAGAAGCCAGGCTGAAGCTTTACTGTATTTACCGGCAATGAGCAACAGAATGAGTGTTGTCACCGCCACAAGCAGGCAATCGATAGATGCAGCAAGCAAATTTTTCTGTGTGAATTGAAAATAGCTGAATCCTTGATTCACGATATAATTGATGAGAAGCATCACCCAAAAAGCTTTGGATTCTTTACATGAAAACTTTGCGTATATCATGGCTGCTGAGAGCGAAATAAGCGCAAACAAAACCGCCCATATGATGCCGATCACTGATCCGCTCGGCGTCCAGTCAGGTTTTTGCAGTGCGTCATACCATTCACGGTCGATGGGAAAGAGAACCCCCGCTAAAGAAAACAAGACATATGTAATGATAAATACAATAATCGCACCGATATACTTCTTTTTCATTTGTTCCCTCCGTCATTCAATGTCAATACGTTAGTTCCCTTTTTTGGAAATATTAAACCTTTTAAAAGGTTCATGCATCATTAAGTGTATGAGTTTTCAGTGTAAAAATGCAGCAAACCATTTATTTGTATTCAAAAACCCCGGCAGGCCGGGGTTTTAATCAGCATGAAGATCGCCAAAGGTCGTCATAATTCCTTCTTCGTCCAGTTCCTGTTCATATTTTTCGTGTGCTTTGCTTGGATACACGGAAATGTTTTTTCCGGTAATATCTGTCGCGATAAAGTTTTCATAATCCTCAGCATAGCCGATGTTTTCTTCTGAGTTCATTGTCATATCCCCATAGCTGAGCGGAGGATCCTCTAAATCCTGAGGCGTTTCTGAGTTTCCGTATTCCTCAACATCCTGATAAGCATCTTCACTATCGTAAGTCGCCCGGATTGATTCATCATCATCAAATTCAAACTGTCCGAACGGTGTTTCCTCCTCAATCGGCCTGTCTTTGGAAACGGCATCCTGCGAGGAATATTCCGCCAATGTCGTAGCCGTCGGCAGAGCTTCGAGTCTGTCATAAGGAATGTCCTTGCCGCTGACTTCACATGTGCCGTATGTGCCGTTTTCAATTTGTTTCAGAGAGTAATCAATGTCGCGAAGGTGCTCCCGTTCATGGTCGAGCAGAGCCAGGTCTTTTTCCCGCTCGTATAATTCGGTCGCCTGATCGCCGGGATGATTGTCATAGGAAGACAATTCGCCGGATGACTGATACGGGAATTCATCAGCTAACTGAAATTGATCATTTTCTTTAAAGCGGCTCAAAATATCATGTCTGGCTTCTTCCAATTCTTTTTTTAAGTGTGTGATCTGTTCGTTTGTAAGCATATCAATCCCTCGTTTCTATGTGATGCTTACTGTTAGTATGAACGCTTTTGCGCAGAAAAATGGTGGATAAAAATAGTCATTTTCCCATGAGGAAGTAAAAGGATACAGTGATTGCCGAGAGTGGGGAAAGAAAATTCAAGTTTGTTTCTTTATTCATTTGCGCAAAAAGGTTTATAATAAGAAATGCAGGCATTTTGTCGTGCTCACATCTGTGTGTTTGACACAAAGTCATCACAGGTGTATTGTATTAAAAGCATTTAACGGATTATGGAGGAATGTCTCATGGTGACAACGGTGCAGCATACGTTCCGAGAGGAAGCAGATCATGCATTACATAAAGCCAAACAAGTCAACCATGCTGTCTTATTGAGCTATTCAAGACGTATTGCGTCTTTAGACCCTTTATCATTTTTCAAAGACGGAGCAAAAAAATATAAAGGCAAACGATTTTTTTGGTCAGAACCCGGTAGTGAATTAACAATAGTCGGTCTTGGCACAGAAGCGCTGTTCCAATCGAATGAAAAAAATGGAAAGCGTTATCACGACGTTTTTGAACAATGGGAGCGCTTTAAAAAGACGGCTTTTCATATTCATGAAGAAGAAGAGGCGGCGCATACCGCGGTCGGTCCTGTCTTATTCGGCGGTTTTTCATTTAATCCCGCTGAAGAGAGAGGAGACGAATGGAACGGGTTCGAAGAAGGACTGTTCTTTATCCCCTCACTCATGCTGACAAAGACGGCAGATGGTGATTATTTAACCGTCAATCAATGGGCGGCAGACGGTAATCAGGCAGAAGATACGCTTAAACGTCTGAAATCTTTTTCGGAAGCTTTTTCAGTTTCTTCAATCGAGTATGAAGAATATCCTGTTTTAACAAAAGCGGAAGAACTTGATGTGGAAAACTGGCTTGAAGCCATTAAAACAGCAACAAATGATATGAAAGCAAATCAATATGATAAAGTCGTGCTGGCAAGGGAAGTCGTTTTGTCATATGATGGGCCTATTCCGGCGGAGAGCGTTGTCCGCAAGCTTTTGACGGACCAAACGACAAGCTATGTTTTTGCGATTGAGCAGGGAGATAAATGCTTTGTCGGCGCTTCACCGGAACGGCTGATCAAAAAATCCGGCAAAGACGTCATGTCCACCTGTCTGGCAGGTTCAATTAAGCGCGGAGAAAATCAACAAGAAGATGAGCGTCTCGGCAAAGAGCTGCTGCATGACGAAAAAAATCTCGCGGAACATGATTTTGTGGTTAAGATGATACACGATTCTTTTTTGTCGAGCTGCAGCGATGTGAAAAAGCCTGCAGGTCCGCAATTATATAAAACAAAAAGTGTTCAGCATCTATATACGCCGATCACAGGCCATCTTAAAACGTCCGCTTCGCTGTTTGATTTAATTGAAAAGCTGCATCCCACACCGGCATTGGGCGGAGCTCCCCAGCAGAAAGCTGTTGAGATTATCGCTGATATTGAACCAATGACACGCGGATGGTACGCGGCACCGATCGGCTGGATGGACGGCAGGGAAAACGGAGAATTTGTCGTGGCTATCCGATCAGGGCTGATTGAAGGCAAAAGTGCGCGGCTTTTCGCAGGCTGCGGCATTGTTGAAGATTCAGATCCGCAATCAGAATATGAAGAAACACAAATTAAACTAAAGCCGATGATCTCTGCTTTAGGAGGTGAAAGGCTTTGACAAACCCGATTACACATTATATCGGAAGCTTTATTGATGAATTCGCTTTATCGGGTGTCACCGACGCAGTTGTTTGCCCGGGGTCGAGGTCAACTCCCTTGGCGGTTTTGGCGGCGGCCCACCCGGATATTCAAGTCCATATACAGATTGATGAACGATCCGCAGGTTTTTTCGCACTCGGTCTTGCAAAAGCCCGCCAGCGTCCGGTCATGCTGATTTGTACGTCAGGAACGGCGGCGGCTAACTTCTATCCGGCCGTGATTGAAGCTCATTATTCAAGAGTGCCTCTTATTGTCCTGACTGCTGACCGGCCTCATGAATTGAGGGAAGTGGGGGCGCCTCAGGCGATTAACCAGCATTTTCTGTTCGGTAACTTTGTTAAGTTTTTCACAGACTTGGCTCTGCCTGAGGAAAATCCTCAAATGCTGACCTATATCAGAACATTGGCCGGCAGAGCCGTAAGTGAAGCCGGGAAGCGCCCGATGGGGCCAGTCCATATCAATGTGCCGCTCAGAGAGCCTTTGATGCCGGATTTATCAGCCGGACCTTTTGAAAGAATGAGAAAGGGGCGGCACGTCTCAGTCACAACAGGGATTCAGTCAGCTGCTCAAGACTCTCTCTGTCATATTACAGAGCGTCTCGCGGGTACCGAAAGAGGTATGATCGTCTGCGGCGAAATTCACGGTGAAGCAGAAAAGCAGCAAATCATCGCTCTTGCCGAGATGCTTCAGTTCCCGATTTTGGCTGATCCGCTTTCAAACCTCCGAAACGGGGAGCATGATAAGACGCTGATTATTGATGCTTATGACTCGTTTTTAAAAGATGAAGAAATAAAAGAGGCGCTGCGCCCTGACGCTGTGATCCGCTTCGGTCCGATGCCGGTTTCTAAACCGCTCTTTTTATGGCTCAGAGATGATCCTGCCATTGAGCAGTTTATCGTCGATGAAGACGGAGGATGGAGAGATCCCACCCAGGCCGGCGCGCATATGATTCATTGCCATCCGTCGGTGTTTTTGGAAGCGGTCCGTTCAGCTGAAACCGGAAAGCGGCCGTCCGGATGGCTTGAGAAATGGCAGTTTGTCAATGAGCGTTTCCGGAGTCATTTACAGGACGCGAGCATGGATGATTTATCATTTGAAGGAAATGTATATCGTCAGCTTCAGCACCTTGTCCCTGAAGGCAGTTCGATTTTTGTCGGAAACAGCATGCCGATTCGCGACGTGGATACGTTCTTTGAAAAACAAGATCGCTCCTTCCGTGTCTATGCCAACCGCGGCGCTAACGGAATTGACGGAGTTGTCTCCTCGGCTATGGGACTGTGTGAAGGTACAAAAGCTCCTGTCACGCTTGTAATTGGAGATTTATCGTTTTACCATGATTTAAACGGGCTGTTAGCGGCTAAAAAACTTGGAATTCCGCTTACGGTTATTTTAATAAACAATGATGGCGGCGGGATTTTCTCGTTTTTGCCGCAGGCATCTGATAAGACTCATTTTGAAGAACTGTTCGGTACGCCGACGGGTCTTGATTTCCGGCATGCCGCCGCACTGTACGGCGGGACGTATACTTGCCCTGAGACATGGGAAGCATTTAAGGATGCGTATCAGCCGCAGGCGGACAAGCCCGGACTTCATATAATCGAGCTGAAAACAGATCGGACATCAAGAGTTCAATTCCATCGCGATCTGCTGCAGGCCGCAGTGCGGGAAGTGAAAAAAGAATGGAAACTGTAACAGTTAAAACGGCCGACGGCGTATGCTATCGTGCTGCTGATAGCGGACACGAATCATCTGAAGCTATTGTTTGTCTGCATGGATTTACGGGCAGCAAAGAATCATGGATGTTTTTACGCGGCATGTTTCCCGGCGAACGAATGGTGATGATTGACTGCCTGGGTCACGGGGAGACAGACGCGCCTGTGCAAGCGGCAAGGTACAGTGCGAGCCGGCAGGTTGCGGACCTTGCCGCCGTTTTTGATCAATTAAAACTTCACAAAGTGAAACTTATTGGTTATTCTATGGGGGGAAGACTTGCGTATTCCTTTGCACAGGCATTTCCGCATCGGGTGTCAGCGCTTGTTTTGGAAAGTACAACCCCGGGCCTCAGCACGCTTCAGGAACGCAAAAAGCGGATTCAGTCAGACCGGAAGCTTGCTGACTTTATATTGCGGGAAGGTATAACATCGTTTGTCGATTATTGGGAGGGCATTCCGTTGTTTGCCACGCAGCTTTCTCTGCCGGACAGCGTAAAGGCGTCCATCCGTGCCGGCAGGATGAAAAATAATCCGTCCGGACTTGCAGGCAGCCTGCTCGGAATGGGGACGGGCTCACAGCCTTCCTGGTGGGAGGCATTACACCGCATCAAAGCACCCGTTCTGCTCATATGCGGTGAATGGGATGAAAAGTTTTGCGCTATTAATCAAAAGGTGCATAACCTGCTCCCATCAAGTAAAATAGAGGTTGTCAAACAGGCGGGGCACACGGTACATGTGGAACAGCCGCGAATTTTTGGTAAGATAGTAAGTGAGTTTTTATACGGCTTGTAAAGCATAAAGAAAATAGCTTTTCGGCCGGACTCAGGCAAAAATGAAGGAGGTCATATCAATGGCTGCAGAATGGAAAAGTGAACGTCAGTACGATGAAATCCTGTACGAGACGTATAACGGTATTGCAAAAATAACAATTAACCGCCCGGAGGTACATAACGCATTTACTCCTAAGACGGTATCAGAAATGATTGACGCGTTTGCTCGTGCGCGTGATGACTCCAATATTGGTGTCATCGTTCTTGCGGGAGCGGGAGATAAAGCATTCTGTTCAGGCGGAGACCAAAAAGTCCGCGGTCACGGCGGATATGTCGGAGACGATCAGATCCCGCGTCTGAATGTGCTTGATCTTCAGCGTTTGATCCGTGTTATTCCTAAACCGGTCGTAGCAATGGTATCAGGCTATGCCATCGGCGGAGGCCATGTGCTTCATATCGTCTGTGATTTAACGATTGCGGCCGATAACGCGATTTTCGGCCAAACCGGACCGAAAGTGGGAAGCTTTGATGCCGGTTACGGCTCAGGTTACCTGGCGCGTATCGTCGGACATAAGAAAGCCCGTGAAATCTGGTACCTGTGCCGTCAATACAACGCGCAGGAAGCGCTCGACATGGGGCTTGTCAATACGGTTGTCCCATTAGAGAAACTTGAAGAGGAAACAATTAAATGGTGTGAAGAAATGCTTGAGAAAAGCCCTACAGCCCTTCGTTTCCTTAAAGCGGCATTTAACGCAGATACAGACGGCCTCGCCGGAATTCAGCAATTTGCAGGAGATGCAACGCTTCTTTATTACACGACTGACGAAGCGAAAGAAGGCCGCGATTCCTTTAAAGAGAAACGCAGTCCCGATTTCGGTCAATTCCCTCGTTTTCCGTGATCAGATGACACTACGAAACAGCTTGAGCCGCTCTGGTCCAAGCTGTTTTCTTTTCAAAAACAGTACTTTTACCTCGGAGATGATAACATGCTGACAGAACAGCCGAATTGGCTCATTCAAAGGGCTCAGCTGACACCAGAGAGAATCGCTCTCATATTTGAAAACAAACAGATGACATTCAGAGAATTATATCATGCTTCTAAACAAATGGCCGCGCGGCTGTCCAAATACTGCTCGCTTAAAAAAGGGGACCGGGCCGCGATTTTGCTTTCTAACAGACCGGAAATGGTTTATGCCGTTCACGCCTGCTTCTTATTAGGGGCGGAAGCTGTGCTGTTGAATACGAAGCTCTCAAAACAGGAACGGTTGTTTCAGCTCGAAGATTCACAGGCAAAGCTTTTATTGACGGAGGACGGTTTTTGCCGCGAAGATTATGAATCTGCAGTCGCCGCTGCGGACGTGGACGAGCTGCAGGCCAAAGCCGCGGGAGACATTGAACCTGAAGCTTATGTAACGCTTGATGATACGGCGACTCTTATGTATACGTCAGGAACAACGGGAAGACCGAAGGGGGTGCAGCAGACTTTCGGTAATCATTATTCCAGCGCTGTATCGTCTGCGCTGAATCTGGGGGTCACGGAGCGGGACCGCTGGCTTATTGCGCTGCCGCTGTTTCATATCAGCGGTCTGTCTGCGCTGTTTAAGTCGGTCATTTACGGCATGCCTGTCGTGCTTCATCAAAAATTTTCTGTCACTGATGTGCTGGACAGCATCAGCTCCCATCAGGTCACGATCATTTCAGCGGTGCAGACCATGCTTTCGGGCCTGCTTGCGGAAACTGAACAATGTCCTGAATCACTGCGCTGCATTCTGCTTGGCGGGGGTCCGGCACCGCTGCCGCTCCTCGAAGAATGCCGCAGGAAACAATTTCCGGTATTCCAATCTTACGGCTTGACTGAAACCTGCTCACAGATTGTCACGCTTTCTCCGGAATTCAGCATGGACAAGCTCGGCTCGGCCGGTAAACCGCTGTTTTCATGCGAAATTAGAATTGAAAAAGACGGAAACCCTTGTGCGCCGTTTGAACACGGTGAAATTACGGTGAAAGGCCCGAATGTAATGAAAGGGTATTACCATCGTGACGACGCAAACCAGGCCGCTTTTCATAATGGATGGTTTAAAACGGGCGATCTTGGCTATTTGGATGATGAAGGGTTTTTATACGTGCTGGACAGGCGGTCGGACCTCATTATTTCAGGCGGAGAAAACATCTACCCGGCAGAAGTGGAAGCGGCGCTGCTTGCCCATCCGGCTGTAGCGGAGGCCGGTGTTTCGGGAGCCGAAGATCCGAAGTGGGGGAAAGTGCCGCATGCTTTTCTCGTGCTGACTTCTTCTGTCAGTTCTGAGGAGCTGACCGCCTTTTGCCGTGAGCGGCTTGCAAAATATAAAATACCGGCTGCTTTTTTCGAGGTTGACGGGCTCCCGCGGAACGCGTCCAATAAACTGATGAGACATCGGCTGAATGAGCTTCGTAAAGGAGAATTGTCATGATTAAGATTGAAAAAATCACCCTTTATCATGTAAGTATGAGGCTGAAAAAACCGTTTAAAACAAGTATTGAAACGCTGCAGGATCGTAAATTTTTGATCGTGGAAGCGATCGATGAAACCGGGAGAACCGGCTGGGGGGAGGTATCGGCGTTTTCTTCTCCGTGGTATACAGAAGAAACGATTCAGACATGCGCGCATATGCTGAGAGATTTTTTCATCCCAAATGTCGTAGGCCGCGAGTTTTTCCATCCGTCAGAAGTGCCTGACAGTCTCGCGCGTTTCAAAGGAAACCGCATGGCAAAAGCGGGGCTTGAATCAGCCGTGTGGGATCTATATGCCAAGAAAAAGGGGATATCTCTCGCAGAAGCCTTAGGGGGCAAAAGAGATAAAGTGCCCGCCGGCGTGGCGGTGGGTCTGGCTTCGGCTGATGAGATGCTTCGGGAAATTGAGCAATACGTAAAAGAAGGTTATCAACGTATAAAAATAAAAATTCAGCCCGGCCATGACGTTGAGCTGGTCAGAGCCATCCGCAGCCGTTTTCCGAACGTACCGCTGATGGCGGATGCCAACTCGGCATATGAACTGAAAGACATCAGCAGGCTGAAAGAGTTGGATGAATTCCAGCTCATGATGATAGAACAGCCGCTTCAGGCAGATGATATTGTCGATCACCGCCACCTGCAGAAACACTTGAGAACCGCGGTATGCCTTGATGAAAGCATATGCTCATATGATGACGCAAGGCGGGCGATTGAGCTTGGGAGCTGTAAAATCATTAACATAAAACCGGCGCGTGTAGGAGGCCTGACAGAGGCTTTAAAAATACATGACTTATGCAGAGAGCATCACATGCCGGTTTGGTGCGGCGGAATGTTTGAAACCGGCATTTCGAGAGCGCAGACAGTCGCGCTTGCTTCGCTGCCGCAATTTACGATACCGGGTGATATTTCCTCATCAGACCGATACTGGGAGGAGGATATTGTCACTCCCGACATGCGGATCGAAGAGGGATTCATCTCTGTTCCGGACGGTCCCGGACTGGGTGTTGAAGTCAATCAGGAAATAATGAGAAAATACGTCACCCAAATGGACGTTTTTACGACAAACAACTGATAAAAAGACATTTCAGCGAGTTGAGCTGCCTGTATGCTGCTGTTATATTGAAATTGTTCATCATCACCCCTTCCCCCGTTTGAACCGGCTGTATCAGCCGGTTTTTTTAATAGGCGGATGCGATGATTTTTTTATTCTTCAAACAGTGTCGGCTTTACATCGCAGGTGTTGCTTTCTGGCTGGGCAAACATGTACATCTTGATAAAAAATTCTGTGCTTGTCATGAATGCGATACTGATCGTACCGTCTGCCGCCTATATTTGCCGACGAACCGCCTTTCTGCCATGCATCTCATCCGCGCGATTTTCCCCGGCTCAAGGGCTGATTTCAAAAAGGCTTGCGGCACGGAAATGAAAAAGAGCTGTATAAAACAGCTCTTTTCTTTTATAAATCATGCGGTTTAAAGGTTTTGCAATCCGTTTCTTCACTTTTTTCAGCGGTTTCGCCTGTATGGCTGACCACATAAATCGCGTCGGCCGTGCATTTGTTTCCTCTGCCCCAATATGAACAGTTATTGACTTCACACAGAATTTTTTGGTCCATGCTGGCTCCCCTCCAAGATAAAAGGTACGCCATTAGTATGAGCCGCCCTGATTTTTGTTATTCCTCCTGGCGGATATAACGTCTGTCTTTCATAAAGAGCTTCCAGAAGAAATAAAACCCGGGAAACAAAATGATGAAAGCGACGATATACGTCATAAACAGCGCCCTGAAGGTTGCCGGCTCCGTAAATCCTGACATGACCGTAATATCCGGATAAATCATATAAGGAAGATGCGCCCGTCCGTATGCATAGCTTGCCAGAAAGTATTGAAGCGCAATGGCGATCATGGCGATTCTCGGTTTGCCGAGGTTGCGGCCGAAGCGCTTATTCGGCAAAAACAGAGCCACGCCGGCAATGATAAATGTGATGACAGACAGAATGAGCCATGTCTTGTCTTTCATCATCCCCGTATACAGCCAGCCGGCTTCAGAGCGTAATGTCAGCATAATGAAGAAGGCGAAAAGAAGCGACAGCGGCCCTGTTAGTAAAGAGCTCCGTCTGTAGATGCGGTACGCATGCTCCTCTTCCGCAACATTTGAAAAATCGGCCAGAAGCAGTGAAGATAAAAATAAAGTGCTTAAAATGGCAAAGCCGATAAACGCATACGCATTAAGGCTTGTAAAGACATTTGCCAAATTCAGTTGATACACTCCGCCCGTCTTCTCAATAAACCCTCCGTGTGTGACCGGAAGGACCAAAATCAGCACAGCGGGAATAATGAAACCTGAAATTCCGGAGATATATCTCATGATTTTTCTTTCCTTCGCCGTATTGGAGAAGACGAGAAAGCCGCTGCGGATGGCTAAGAGCAGCAAAATAATACTTCCCGGGATCAATAAAACGGTTCCCAGCACGAAGGTTGCCCCTGGAAAGAAGCTGAATAGGGCGACAACGATCGCGACGATAAAGACGTTGGTCACTTCCCATGTCGGGGACAAATAACGGTTGGCGATGTTTGTCGCCTTTGTTTGTTCTCTATTTAAATAAATCATCGACCAAAAGCCGGCTCCGAAGTCCATCGTTGCCATGACCGCGTAGATAAACACGAAGCCCCATACGATTGATATCGCAATGAGAGCATCCATGGTAATGTCCATTTTAATTCAGCCCTTTCTATAGTTAGGATTCCGCAGCTTTTACATCCTCCTCAACGGGATGTTTGCGGAAATAATAAAGCAGCACATAAATGACTGCGGCTGCCAAAATGGCGTAAACCACTGTAAACAGGATGAACAGCAAACCGATTGAACCGGTTGTCGTGACGACATCAGACGTTTTCAGGAGATGGTAAATCACCCATGGCTGCCGCCCCGTACAAGCGAATATCCACCCGAATTCAATTCCGATCAGACTGAGCGGTCCTGCGGTTAAAAATAAAATCAAAAGCCAAGTCGGAAAGCTGTCTTTCTTTAAAATTTTTCTCCACACGATGCCGATGATTGAGTACAAAATGAGCAGCATTCCGATGCCGACCATTCCGTTAAACAGTGTATGGATGAATAAAGGCGGCCACTCGTCTTTCGGAAACGCGTTCAATCCTTTGACGACGGTATCAAAGCTGTTTGCAGCCAAAAAGCTTAAAGCCCACGGCACTTCTATCGCCCATTTTACTTTTTCTTCTTTTGCATCAGTAAAACCCCCGATCGCAAGCGGAGCGTGTGATCTAGTTTCAAACAGCCCTTCTGCGCCCGCAAGCTTCTCAGGCTGGTATTCGTAAAGAAGCTGGGCTGACTCGTGACCGTTTAAAGAGGCAATAATGGAGAATATCCCGCCGATCGTTAAGGCGAGCAGCAGCGCTTTTCGGTGAAAGCGGTATACCTGCTCCTGTTTTCTCGTTCTCAGCATTTTATAAGCCGCAACTGACGCAACGATAAATGCCCCGGTCATGAAAGCCGTCAGAACGACATGGCCCGCGGTGGTGAAAAAGCTTGGATTAAAAAACGCTGCCCACGGTTCGACGTCAGTGATTTTGCCGTTTGAAATTTTAAAGCCGGCCGGCGTTCCTTCAAATGCGTGAACATTTGTGATTAAGACGGCAGATGCCGCGGCGCCGATCAAAACGAAAATAACGGCAATGATGCGCATCGCCGGAGTCAGCCGGTCAGCGGCGTAGACATAAATGGACATAAACAGCGCTTCGATAAAGAAAGCATAAATTTCAATCTGAAACGGGAGTGACATCACCCTGCCGATGACCTCCATGAATCCGGGCCACAAAAGGGCAAGCTGTGTACCCGCGATCGTTCCGGTCGGTATCGCCACGCCGAGCAGAACAGCCTGCGCCTTCGTCCACCTTTTCGCCATAATGGCATAATGAGGATCTTTTGTTTTTTGATAAATCAATTCAGCCATTAAAATCATCAGAGGCAAGCCGACACCAAGCGTCGCAAAAATAATATGAAAGCCCATGGTTGTCCCGAACAGACTTCTGGCTAATACTAAATCATCCACGATCATAAACCGCCTTTCTAAATTACCGTTTTATGTAATGTGGTTATATTATTTGCTGAAGCGATTAGATTATTCTTCCGATTCCATATATGTGCAGGGTTTAGAAATCAAGGGATCAGGGCATATATGATTGACAAGCGGATATTTAAGGTTTAAAATAAAACGTAATTATTACGATTTGAGAAAGGGAGATCAGCATGAAAAAAGATATTCATCCGGATAACCATCAAGTGATTTTTCAAGATGTGAACAGCGGCTATCGCTTTTTAAGCCATTCTACGAAAACGTCAGCGGAAACGGCAGAGTGGGAAGACGGAAAAACATACCCGCTGATTAAAGTGGAAGTCAGCTCAGATACCCATCCGTTTTATACAGGCCGCCAAAAGTTCAACGAAAAAGGCGGGAGAGTCGAACAGTTCAACAAAAAATACAATATGGGAAAATAAGACAAGCCCAATGGGGTTTGTCTTATTTATTGAGCACTTTGTCATCTCGTGCGGGGAGTGACGAAATGACCCGTCTTATGTTATATTGTGAATAAAAAAGCAGAAAGGAAACACCAAGATGAGTCTTCTAAACGATATCATGCAATTTAATGAGCAGTTCACTAAAAACAAAGATTATGAAAAATACCAAACATCTAAATTCCCGGATAAAAAAATGGCGATTTTGTCCTGTATGGACACACGTCTTGTAGAATTGCTTCCGCATGCGATGAATATGCGAAACGGCGATGTGAAAATTATTAAAAGTGCCGGCGCGCTTGTCGCCCACCCGTTCGGAAGTATCATGCGCAGCCTTTTAGTGGCCGTATACGAATTAAACGCCGATGAAGTCTGCGTTATCGGCCACCATGATTGCGGCATGAGCAAAATCAACAGCGAGGATATGCTCGATAAAATTATCGACCGCGGTATTCCGAAAGAGCGGATTGACATGCTGAAGCACTCAGGAGTTGATCTTGATCAATGGCTGAAAAGCTTTGATTCAGTAGAAGCGAGTGTTACAGACAGCGTAAACGTCATTAAACACCATCCGCTATTCCCCGACAATGTGCCGGTGCACGGTCTGGTGATTGATCCTGAAACCGGTAAACTTGATCTGGTGATCGACGGCTACCAGCATATGGACTAATGTTTTTGTTTTTTGTCCGGTACGGGATCAACACCGCCCGGATGAAAAGGGTGGCACTTTAAAATCCGCTTCAGTGTCAGCCATCCGCCTTTTAATGCGCCGTGAGTCTTGACGGCTTCGATTCCGTACTGTGAACACGTCGGATAAAAGCGGCATGACGGCGGCGTCAGCGGAGATATGAACTTCTGGTATCCGCGGATGAACGCAATCATTATGGTTTTCATCAAAAAACCACCTTTCTGATGCTAGTATAGAAAAAAAATTTCAGATTGAAAAGCTTCCGCCACAATTCTTATCGGAAAACTGTGTTATAATGGATGCATATTCTGAAAAAAAGGGAGTGCCATTATGCCTTCAGTAGAAAGTTTTGAGCTTGACCATAATGCGGTTGTGGCTCCGTATGTAAGACATTGCGGAGTGCATAAAGTCGGAACAGACGGCGTCGTGAATAAGTTTGACATTCGCTTCTGCCAGCCGAACAAACAGGCGATGAAGCCGGATACGATTCATACGCTTGAGCACTTGCTTGCGTTTACGATTCGCACACATTCTGAGAAATACGATCACTTCGACATCATAGATATCTCACCGATGGGCTGCCAGACAGGCTATTATCTTGTTGTCAGCGGCGAGCCGACAGCGGAAGAAATTGTAGACCTGCTTGACGCTACGCTGAAAGAAGCCATCGATATTACGGAGATTCCGGCGGCCAACGAAAAACAGTGCGGCCAGGCGAAACTTCATGATTTAGAAGGCGCGAAACGTCTGATGCGTTTCTGGCTGTCACAGGATAAAGAAGATTTGCTGAAAGTGTTCGGATAAAAAACAGGCCTTTTTGCTGACATGCAAAAAGGCTTTTTTACATATTTCTAAAAAATGTCACACCTTATGTGTAAGCGTTTGCTAAAATAGAAGCAAACATAAAGGAGTGATGGGATGAAACGGGCTGTATTGGCAGGTATGTGCGGTATGGTATTTCTATTATCTTCCTGCGGGGGCAATTCGGACAAAACCTCCGCGGATGAAGAGCCTAAAGCGCTTGAGGTCAAGCTTACAGGACCGGAAACGACTGCACCGCATGAAAAAGCGGAATACAAGGCGGAAGTTTTTTACGGCGGCAAGCGTGTCACGGATGCGGATGAAGTCATGTTTGAAGTATGGAAAGAAGGAAAAAAAGGCAGCAGCAAAACAAGCAAGGCCAAGGAGGAAAAAGGGGCGTATCACCTGCGGACTGAATTTGATGAAGAGGGTGTGTATACCGTTCAATCCCACGTAACGGCAAAACAGCAGCATAATATGCCGACTGTAAAAGTGCGTGTCGGGGGTGCTGAAGCTGCCGATGATTCCTCCGGCCATGAGGAACAGACGCATCATCATTAAGGATTTTTTTTATCTGTCAAGCCTTTTGATGCGTCCTCCGGCGGGTCAATCGTATGTTTTACATTATAAGCTCTTACAGTCGACCAGATGGATAAAAGCAGCACGGCGAGCACGATAAGAAAGCCGAAGCTCAGAAGAAGCAGCATGAAATCCCTCCTTTTTAACAAATCATAACATATTTTCCATCCGTAAAATCAAGGGCTAAAAATTTTGTTTTAACACACGATATATAGGGTATATCAATAGTAAACCAAAGGAGGAAGATAGGCATGTCAGAAAAACTATTGGACGCAGTCAATAAGCAAGTTGCAAACTGGACGGTCATGTATGTGAAATTACATAACTATCATTGGTACGTCAAAGGGAAGGACTTTTTCACATTGCATGAAAAGTTCGAGGAGCTGTATAACGAAACGGCTACATATATTGATGATCTGGCAGAACGTCTGCTGGCATTAAACGGCAAGCCGATCGGCACAATGACGGAATCATTGAAGACAGCGTCTGTAAAAGAAGCGGAAGGCAATGAGAGCGCAGAACAAATGGTACAGAACATTTATGATGATTTCACTGTCATTGCGGAAGAGCTGAAAAGCGGCATGGATCTCGCAGATGAGGTAGGAGACGAAACGACCGGTGATATGCTGCTTGCCATTCACCAGAATATCGAAAAACATAACTGGATGCTGAAAGCGTATTTGGGATAATCAACAAGGGAAGACCGGGGCTATAAAGCACTCGGTCTTTTATTTGGCTGCCGAAGAGAGGTGTTGTCCATTTTTCTGAAAAATCCAGTCCGTTCCATTCACTTTTCATAGAATAATGTAAGGCCGTTTCTGTGAAAGGATGTTGGATCAAGTGGGCAAAGACTTTGGCATCTTTTCGTTTTTTGCAGTGATCATGTCGGCAGCGGGGTTTTTCTTCGGAGGTTTTCAGTATTCGTTTCTGATTTTGCTATCGGTCATGGCGATTGAGTTTATCAGTACAAGCTTAAAAGAATCTCTTTTGCAGCAGCTGAGCGCAAGAAAGCTTTTTGCGCGGCTGGTCAAAAAAATCGTGACCCTGGCATTAGTCTCAGTTTGCCATTTTTTTGACCAGCTGCTTCATACCGAAGGTGCCATCCGTAATTTGGCTATCATGTTTTATATCTTATACGAATCGGTTCAGATCGTGATTACGGCAAGCTCGCTGGGCATACCGGTTCCGCAGGTGCTTGTCGACCTATTGGATACTTTGAAAAATAAATTCAAGCGCAAACCGTAACATTTGCTTCAAAGGAGGCTATACTAGCGGGTATGATGGTTTTCCTCTGAATTTTTGATAAAGGGCTTCCGAACAAACGCAACTGTGGTATGATGTATGGAAGATATGAAGGAACGGATTAGAGGGATAAACATGTACGAGTTTAAAGACTATTATCAGAACACTGTTCAGCTCTCCTTTGAACACCAGCCTTTTTCAGACAGCCCGAAGCACGTATGGGTCATATGCCGATACGGAGATAAGTGGCTTTTGACTGAGCACGAAGACCGGGGGTTTGAATTTCCGGGCGGAAAAGTGGAGCCGATGGAATGTGCGGAGGAAGCGGCCCTGCGCGAGGTGAAAGAAGAAACCGGCGCCGCGGTAAGACATCTGAAGTACGTCGGACAGTATAAAGTTCTCGGCAGGGAAAAGGTAATCGTGAAGAATATTTATTTTGCCGATATTGAAAAGCTTGAAAAACAGGCTGACTATTTTGAAACAAAGGGGCCGGTGCTGTTCAGCGAACTGCCGGAGAATCTCCCCCGAAATAAAAAATTCAGTTTCATTATGAAAGATTCGGTGCTTCCGATCAGTCTGAAAAAGCTGAAAGAGGACGGCGTATTTCAATCATAAAAAACGGAGACCCGGCGTTTACGCACGGGTCTTTTTTAAATTTTTCCTTTCGTCCATTTTCTTTCTAACAGTTCGACTCCCTGATACATCAATGTCGCAAAAATCGCGATGATCAGAAGGCTTAAGAATACAAGAGTGAAATTGAAGACCTGGAATCCGTAAATGATCATGTAGCCCAGACCTTTTTCGGAAACGAGAAACTCGCCGACGATCACACCGACCCAGGATAAACCGACGTTCACTTTAAGCGCGGAAATAATCGCGGGGGCGCATGCCGGCAGAATGACTTCTTTAAACATGATGCTTCTTTTCGCTCCGAAGGTTTTCATCACCTTAATATAGTTTTCATCCACTTCCTGAAAAGCCGTAAAGACGACGATTGTCGTGATAATGACACTGATGACTGCTCCCATGGCGACAATGCTTGTGAAATTCGGTCCGAGTGCCACGATGAGAATCGGTCCGAGTGCGACCTTCGGCATCGCGTTTAAAATGACGAGGTACGGGTCTAAAACCCGGGCGAGCCTGTTTGACCACCATAACAGAGCGGCGAGGCATGTGCCGAGGAGCGTGCCGAGCAAAAAGCCGAGAACGGTTTCTCCTAAGGTTGCGCCGATGTGCGCCGCAAGGGATCCGTCCGCAATCTTTTCAACTAAAAGCCTGCAAACGGCGGAGGGTGAGCTGAAGATTAACGGATCGATCCAGCCCGCCCTGCTCGATATTTCCCAGCCGGCAAAAAATACGATGAAAATGGCGGCCTGATACGCACGGATCCGGAGCTTTTCTTTTTGGTGTCTTTTCTTAAACTGCTGATGAAGCTGTTCAATCGTGCCGCTGCTGTTTTTCAAGGGAATTCAGCTCCTTCCATATGGTTTGAAACAGCGGCTGAAAGGCCGGATCCTGACGCGCGTCAAACGGATCTAAAGCCGCGAGCTCCTTAGGCACGGTGAATATTTGGTGGATGGTGCCCGGCTGATTCGAAAATAAATAGATTGTATCGCTCATGGCGATGGCTTCACCGATATCGTGGGTGACGAGCACGGCGGTTTTTTGAAAATCCTTTAATGTTCTGAAGACAAGGTTTTCCAAAGAAAGCTTCGTTTGAAAGTCTAGCGCGGAAAACGGTTCATCAAGGAGCAGCAGTCCCGGGTCCGGTGCAAGAGTTCTGGCAAGTGCCGCCCGCTGCCGCATCCCGCCTGACAGCTCTTTCGGGTATTTCTTTTCAACGCCGATTAATCCGAGCTTAGGCAGAAGGCTGAGAACTTCAGCTCTTTTTTCTTCTGTTAATGTTTTTGAAATGTGTAAACCGAGCAGCACGTTTTCCTCAATTGATTTCCAAGGAAATAAATAATCCTGCTGAAGCATATAACCGATTTGGTGTTCTTTATGGTTCGGCACGCTTCCTTCAATCAGCACCCGGCCTTGCGAAGGGGTGATAAGGCCGGCCAGAATGGACAGGAGTGTTGTTTTTCCGCATCCGCTCGGTCCGAGAAAGGAGATGAAATCCCCTTTTTCAATCTGAAAATGTATATCTTTCACGGCGGTTGTCTTTTCTTTCAGCGAGAAATAAGTATGTGTTACATGATCCACATGTAAAAAAGACATTCATGTTCCTCCTATTGTTCTGAGGTGACTTTTTTGGCGATTTTTGTGTTGACGAGTTTGCTGTACGGAATGTGTTTCGGGAGCTCTCCGGCTTCATCCATAATAGATTGAAGCTGTTCCCATTCATCCTTTTGCAGAACTGGGTCTGCAGAGAATGACTTTTGTTTTTTATATCGCTCTATTGATGTTTCGATAATGGCCGGATCGGTATCGGCAAATTCCTTCTGAATCGTTTTTGCGATGTCTTTGGCCGGATGGCTTTCCACCCATTGTTGGGCGCGATAGATGGCGCGGGTGAATTTTTCCGCCGTCTTTTCATTGGTTTTCAAATAACTTTCTTTTGCCATAAAGGTTGTGTATGGCATTTGGCCGGAAGCTTCTCCGAAGGATGCGACGATATGGCCGATGCCTTCTTTTTCAAATTGGGATGCCGTCGGTTCAAACAGCTGCACATAATCACCCGTTCCGGATGCGAATGCGTTGGAAATATTGGCGAAATCAATGTTTTGAACGAGGTTAATGTCTTTTTTCGGCTCTATGTGATTCTTTTTCAGGACGTACTCACCGGCCATTTGGGGCATGCCGCCTTTTCGCTGGCCGAGAAATGTTTTTCCTTTTAAATCGCTCCATTTGAATGATTTCTCATCCTTCCGTGACACGAGAAATGTGCCGTCCGTCTGTGTCAGCTGTGCGAAGTTGATGACCGGATCTTTTGCTCCCTGCGCCTCCACGTAAATGGATGTTTCAGAACCGACCAGCGCGATGTCTGACCCGTTTGACAAAAGCGATGTCATCGTTTTGTCTCCGCCCCATGTTGTTTGAAGTGACACTTGGAGCCCTTCTTTTTTAAAGAAACCTTTTGCTTCAGCGACATACAGAGGCGTATAGAAGATGGAGTGTGTGACTTCCGCCACCTTTACCTTTGTCAGACTTTCTTCCTGTCTGCAGGCCGGAAGAATGAGCAGGAAAAAGGCGCATATGACAAAAACGCAGCCCGTTTTGAGCCATTTGTTCACGGTGTAACCTCCTTGTTTTAAGCGTTAAATAACCTTTTCTGCTTTACATATCGTATGATGGGTATAAAAAATGTGTGAGTGCCCATATTCACGTTGGGAAAGAATAAAAAAACTGATGATATAAGGAGGCCATTGTTTTGCTGGCAGAAAAGAAAAGGTTCCCGTCTCCGAGTCCGCATATCCGCCTCTTTGAGGTATGCTATGAGTCAGAAGGGCTGAAGGTAAAGGGGCTTCTTGCCGAGCCTGCGGCGCCGGGAACATATGACGGTTTTTTATATTTGCGCGGCGGCATAAAAAATGTCGGCATGGTACGCCCCGGAAGAATCGTTCAATTCGCTTCCCAAGGTTTTGTCGTGTTTGCGCCCTATTACAGAGGCAACCAGGGCGGCGAGGGAAATGAAGATTTTGCGGGAGAGGACAGAGAGGACGCGTTTTCCGCTTTCCGCCTGCTTCGGGAGCATCCGAACGTCAGGGAAGGGCGGGTGCATATTTTCGGTTTTTCCCGGGGCGGTATCATGGGGCTTTTGACAGCGATTGAAATGGGGCATCAAGCGGCTTCGCTCGTATCATGGGGCGGTGTGAGCGATATGGTGCTTACTTATGAAGAGCGGAAGGATATGCGGCGGATGATGAAGCGGGTGATCGGAGGCACGCCGAAAAAGGTGCCGGATGAATACAGATGGCGTTCACCGTTTGAAAACGCAGACCGCATTCAGGCCCCTGTGCTGCTCATCCATGGAGAGAATGATGAGAATGTTTCGATCGAACACGCCCGAATGATCGAGGACAAGCTGAAAGAGGCGGGGAAACCGGTGGAAACTTGGTATTACAGCGGTTTTACGCATTATTTTCCGCCGCAGGAAAACAGACGCATTGTCCGGCGGCTGGCGGAATGGATGAAGACACGGTAAGATGCCTGATTTATGATATGATAATAAAGAATAAGAGAATGAAAGGGGATTTTCATTTTGGGAATGCCTGTTGAATTTAATACCATGATTGTGACAAAAGGCAATGAAAAACGGATAGAGGAAAATATCTTTTTATTGGAGAAAGAGGGCTACCGCGTCTATCCTCTTGATATTCCGATGGACGTGCGCAAAACGAAAACCGGCGAGAAATCCGGCACCGGCGAGGTCCAAAAGCTCGAATGGGCGAACGGCCGGACAAGCATTACATACAGACTCACGTCGCTCCATTCGACAAACTGAAAAAACAAAAGCCAAGGGCATAAACGCCCTTGGCTTTTTTGATTACACGAGAGGTCCGCCGGCTTTGGCAATCGAGTCCGCATGGGAAAACTTTTTAAAGTTTTCTTTAAACTCATTGGCCAAAAACAGCGCTTTTTCGTTGTATGCTTGTTTATCGCTCCACGTGTTTTCAGGCTGAAGAACTTCATCCGGCACGCCCGGAACATGAACGGGACTGCGCAGGCCGAAAATGCTGTCTGCCGTCATGTCAGTCTGGTTCAGTCTGCCTTCAATAGCGGCCTTGACCATCGCTCTTGTATACGAAAGTTTCATCCGTTCTCCGACTCCGTACCCTCCGCCGGTCCAGCCTGTGTTGACCAGGAAGACTTGAACGCCGTGTTCGTCGATTTTATGCCCGAGCATTTCGGCATATACATGCGCCGGAAGCGGAAGGAACGGTGAACCGAAGCACGTCGAGAAAGTCGTTTGCGGAGATGTCACGCCGCGCTCGGTTCCCGCGAGTTTACTGGTGTACCCGCTTAAGAAGTGATACATCGCCTGTTCCTTCGTCAGTTTGCTGATCGGAGGAAGCACGCCGAATGCGTCCGCCGTTAAAAAGACGATCGCCTGCGGATGGCCGGCAATGCTCGGCTGCACGATATTGCCGATCATCTCAATCGGATATGCGGCTCTTGTGTTTTCCGTGTAGAAGGAATTGTCGTAATCCGCTTCACCCGTTTTTTCATCAAGCACGACATTCTCAAGAACAGACCCGAAGCGGATCGCACGAAAAATCTGCGGTTCTTTTTCCTCGCTGAGATTGATACATTTAGCGTAACATCCGCCTTCAATGTTGAAAACGCCGGAATCTGACCAGCCGTGCTCGTCATCGCCGATCAGTTTGCGGTCCGCATCGGCTGAAAGCGTCGTTTTCCCTGTGCCGGAAAGGCCGAAAAACAGGGCGACATCGCCTTTTTCACCGACATTGGCTGAGCAGTGCATCGGCAGTATATCCTGCTGCGGAAGCAGGAAGTTCATAATGGAGAATATTGATTTTTTCATTTCTCCGGCGTATTCGGTGCCGCCGATTAAAATGACGCGCTTTTCGAAAGAGACAATGATAAATGTTTCCGAATGCGTGCCGTCCGTCTCCGGATCTGCTTTAAAATGCGGAGCTGAGAGAATGGTGAAAGGCTGCGCTTGCGTGTCTCTTTCATCCGTCTCCGGTCTGATAAACAGCTGGCGCGCGAATAAATTGTGCCACGCAAATTCATTTACGACCGTAATCGGGAGTCTGTATTTTTCATCCGCTCCCGCGAATCCTTCAAACACAAACAGTTCATCCCGCTGTTTTAAGTAGCTGACGACTTTGGCGTACAGCTTTTCAAACGCCTCTTCAGAAATGGGCTGATTCACCGCGCCCCAATCAATTTGATTTTCTGTGCTTTGTTCACGGACGATAAATTTATCTTTAGGTGACCGGCCTGTATATGCGCCGGTGGTGGCGCGTACGGCGCCCGTTGATGTCAGCGTTCCTTCATTTCGGCTGATCACTTTTTCGGTAAGTTTTGGAGCTGATAAATTATGATGCACATTCGGACTTGCAAGTAATGCTTGAAGATCTGCGGTTAAATCAACTAATTTCATAAAAACCTTCCTTTGCCGGTTTATTTGTATTTCGCTGAATGTGGAATTAGTATAACATATATCTGAAAATAGTCTATACTATTTGCGGTTTTTTGTTTGTGTTTTTCCATTGCTTCCCGAAATAAAGGCGCGTAATCGCTTTAATTCATATTGACACTTTCCGCCCTTTTACGATAAGATATTTCATTGAGCGGATACTCTTATCCCGAGCTGGCGGAGGGACAGGCCCGATGAAGCCCAGCAACCGGTTTCTCTGTAAAAAAGCAGGTGAAAACACTGTGGGAAACCAAGGTGCTAACCTGATGCAAGGTTTAATATTTTCCTTGAGCGATAAGAGTGAAAGGCACACAGACCAAACCCTTTCCTCGAGTGGAAAAGGTTTTTTTATTTCATAAAATATGCCAATTAACATTCTCTGATATAGTATGACATTGTATTAAGAGGGAGCGAGTTCCGTATCATATGAAAAGGTCTTGCAAAAGATCTTTTTTCAGGAGGAAAAGTGAATGAGTAAAAACCGTCGACTATTTACATCTGAATCTGTTACTGAGGGTCATCCGGACAAAATCTGTGACCAAATTTCTGACAGTATCTTAGATGAGATTTTAAAAAATGACCCGAACGCGCGCGTGGCCTGCGAAACATCTGTAACGACAGGACTTGTGCTGGTAAGCGGAGAGATTACTACATCAACATACGTTGACATTCCGAAAACAGTCCGTGAAACGATTAAAGAAATCGGCTACACACGCGCCAAATATGGATTTGATGCGGAGACTTGCGCTGTTTTAACATCAATTGATGAACAGTCTGCGGATATCGCAATGGGTGTCGATCAAGCTCTTGAAGCGCGTGAAGGCACAATGAGCGATGCTGAAATCGAAGCAATCGGAGCGGGAGACCAAGGCCTGATGTTCGGTTATGCGTGTAACGAAACGAAAGAGCTTATGCCGCTTCCGATCTCTTTGGCGCATAAATTAGCCCGCCGTTTGAGCGAAGTCCGCAAAGAAGACATTCTTCCGTACCTTCGCCCTGACGGCAAAACGCAAGTTACCGTTGAATATGATGAAAACAACAAGCCGGTCCGCATCGACGCGATCGTCATTTCAACTCAGCACCACCCGGAAATTACGCTTGAGCAGATTCAGCGCAATCTGAAAGAGCATGTCATTAATCCTGTCGTGCCTGAGGAACTGATCGATGAAGAAACAAAATACTTCATCAACCCTACGGGACGTTTCGTAATCGGCGGACCTCAAGGTGATGCGGGTCTGACCGGCCGTAAAATCATCGTTGACACATACGGCGGATATGCACGCCACGGCGGCGGCGCATTCTCCGGTAAGGATGCGACGAAGGTAGACCGTTCTGCGGCATACGCTGCGAGATACGTAGCGAAAAACATCGTGGCAGCAGGTCTTGCTGATTCTTGTGAAGTGCAGCTTGCATACGCAATCGGCGTGGCACAGCCTGTTTCTATTTCCATCAATACATTTGATACAGGAAAAGCTTCTGAAGAAAAACTGATCGAAGTCGTACGGAATAACTTCGACCTGAGACCTGCCGGCATTATTAAAATGCTTGATTTGCGCCGCCCGATCTATAAGCAGACAGCTGCTTACGGCCACTTCGGACGTCATGATGTGGATCTTCCTTGGGAGCGTACTGACAAGGCGGATGCGCTTCGCAAAGAAGCACTAGGAGAATAATTTTATAGCCGCTTACTTAAGCGGCTTTCCCTTTTTGTAGATGCTGCCATGCTTATTTTTTACATAGCGTGAAACCAATGGCGTAACAAAGCGTCTATAAAAAGGGGGTCCAATTAGAAAATTACACTTATGGAGGCTATACTATGTGTGGATTTGTCGGTGTTTTTAATAAGCATCCATTAACTCAAACCGCAGATCAAGAAGAGCTAATCAAACAAATGAACCAAATGATCGTTCACCGCGGTCCTGACAGCGATGGGTATTATCATGACGAGCACGTCGGATTCGGCTTCAGACGGCTCAGTATTATTGACGTAGAAAACGGCGGACAGCCTTTATCATATGAAGACGAAAAATATTGGATCATTTTTAACGGCGAAATCTATAACTACATTGAACTGAGAGAAGAGCTTGAAGCGAAAGGCTACACTTTCAATACAGATTCCGATACCGAAGTGCTCCTTGCGACATACCGTCATTATAAAGAAGAAGCTGCTTCAAAGCTTCGCGGAATGTTTGCGTTTTTAATCTGGAACAAAGCTGACCGCGTCATGTACGGCGCGAGAGACCCGTTCGGCATTAAACCGCTGTATTACACAACCATCGGGGATAAAGTATATTTTGCATCTGAAAGAAAAAGTTTAATGGCCGCTCAAAACGGCATTGATCTTGATACAGCTTCTTTACAGCAATATATGTCTTTCCAATTCGTTCCTGAACCGAGCACGCTTGACGCTGAAGTGAAAAAAGTTGAGCCGGGCAGCCAGTTTACGATCCGCCCGGAAGGCGACATCGCGTTTAAAACATATTTCAAAGCGAACTTTAAGCCTGTTCAGTCTGATGAAGATAAATTGGTGAAAGAAGTCAGAGACGCAATCTTTGACTCTGTCAAAGTTCACATGAGAAGTGACGTTCCTGTCGGTTCGTTTCTATCCGGCGGTATCGACTCTTCTTTTATCGTCTCAGTTGCGAAAGAATTTCACCCGAGCCTCAAAACATTTTCCGTCGGTTTTGAGCAGCAGGGCTTCAGTGAGGTTGACGTAGCGAAGGAAACGGCTGCCGCGCTCGGGATTGAAAACATCAGCAAAGTCATTTCTCCTGAGGAGTATATGAACGAGCTTCCGAAAATCGTCTGGCACTTTGATGACCCGCTTGCAGATCCGGCGGCGATTCCTTTGTACTTTGTCGCGAAAGAAGCGAAAAAACATGTAACGGTCGCGTTATCCGGGGAAGGCGCGGACGAGCTGTTCGGCGGGTACAATATTTACCGCGAACCGCTTTCGCTTAAACCGTTTGAACGCATTCCGTCCGGTCTGAAAAAAATGCTTCTTCATGTGGCGTCCGTCATGCCTGAAGGAATGAGAGGGAAAAGCCTCTTAGTCCGCGGCTGCACACCGCTTGAGGAGCGTTATATCGGTAATGCGAAGATTTTTGAAGAGCCCGTGAAAAAACAGCTGCTCAAACATTACAATCCAGAGCTTTCATACCGTGATGTCACGAAGCCGTACTTTACGGAAAGCCGTTCATACAGCGACATTAATAAAATGCAGTATGTTGACATCCATACGTGGATGCGCGGCGACATCCTGTTAAAGGCTGACAAAATGACGATGGCCAACTCTTTGGAACTGCGCGTGCCGTTCCTTGATAAAGTCGTGTTTGACGTGGCTTCTAAAATTCCGGATGAACTGAAAACGAAAAACGGCACGACGAAATACCTTCTGCGCAAAGCTGCTGAAGGGGTAGTGCCTGATCATGTGCTTAACCGCAAAAAGCTCGGCTTCCCTGTGCCGATCCGCCACTGGCTGAAAAATGAAATGAACGAATGGGTTCGCAACATCATTCGTGAAAGTGAAACAGATGCTTATATTGAAAAGGATTATGTCCTTCAGCTTCTGGAAGATCATTGTGCCGACAGAGCGGACAACAGCCGCAAAATCTGGACCGTGCTGATCTTCATGATCTGGCACAGCATCAATGTCGAAAAAAGACTGGTGCCGGAAGAGCTGAATCATCAGCCGAAAGAAGTCATTTTCGTTTAATCCAAAAGGCTTTCGATGTTATCGAAAGCCTTTTTTCTATTGTTTTTTTGTAAACCGTCTATTCCGCTCTGTTTTCGACAAAGTATTACGCAATATTCAGAAAAAGGTTATAATAGGACTAATCGGGTAGATTCCGGAAAGTGTTTTCTGGCTATTTCGTCTCGGTTTGTTGTTTCTTTGTCAAAATCAGGGGGAGGGAGAGTTATGCAAAACAAAGAAAAAACGCTTCACCGCGGCTTGGAAGAGCGGCATATCTCGCTTATGTCGTTGGGCGCCGCGATAGGAGTCGGGCTGTTTCTCGGGTCGGCTTCTGCCATAAAGCTTGCCGGGCCGGGGATTTTAGCCGCTTACGCCTGCAGCGGGCTGATTATGTTTTTTATTATGCGGGCATTAGGGGAAATGGCGATTCAAAAGCCTGTAGCCGGCTCATTCAGCCGGTATGCCAGAGATTATCTCGGTCCGCTTGCCGGGTTTTTAACAGGCTGGAATTATTGGTTTTTATGGGTTGTTACCTGCATGGCGGAAATCACCGCGGTCGGCATTTATATGGGCTACTGGTTCCCTGACGTGCCGTCATGGATCTGGGCGCTTTGTGCACTCGTCATTATGACGGCTGTCAACTTTCTGGCGGTTAAAGCGTACGGTGAGCTTGAATTCTGGTTTGCGCTCATTAAAGTCTTGGCGATTCTGTCAATGATCGCGATCGGTCTGGTGATGATCGTATTCGGCCTCGGAAACGGTGGCGTTGCGCTCGGAATCAGCAATTTATGGAGCCACGGCGGCTTTTTCCCGAATGGGATTAAAGGGGTGCTGCTGTCGCTTCAAATGGTCATGTTTGCCTATCTCGGGATTGAGCTGATCGGTGTCACAGCCGGTGAGGTCAAAAATCCTGAAAAATCACTGGCGCGTGCCATAGATACTGTTTTTTGGCGCATTCTCATTTTTTACGTCGGAGCTTTGTTTGTCATTATGTCAATTTATCCGTGGCAGGAAATCGGTTCAGGCGGAAGCCCGTTTGTTTTGACATTTGAAAAAATCGGAATACCTGCTGCAGCCGGAATCATTAATTTTGTCGTATTGACGGCGGCCCTTTCTTCCTGCAACAGCGGGATCTTCAGCACGGGGCGCATGCTGTTCAATCTGGCGGAACAAAATGAAGCGCCTAAAGCATACGGTACGGTCACAAAAGGCGGTGTGCCGGGAAAAGCGGTATTGGTTTCAGCGGGCGCGTTATGCATCGGCGTTTTGCTGAACTACGTGGTGCCGGCGAAAGTGTTTACGTGGGTGACGAGCATTGCGACGTTCGGTGCGATTTGGACATGGTCGATTATTTTGCTTTCCCAAATGAAATACCGGAAAAGCTTACAGCCAGAACAACGGAAAAAACTGAAATATAAAATGCCTTTATACCCCTTTTCCTCATATATCTCATTGGCATTTCTCGCTTTTGTCGTTGTGCTGATGGCTTTTAATGCAGAGACCCGGGTGGCCGTCATCATCGGGCCTGTCTGGTTCGGCATATTATTAGCCGCCTATTACGGGAAAGGTTTCCATAAAAGAAAAGACATAGGTCTGGAAAACGGACAGACATTCGCCGAAAAAGCGTAAAAAAAGAGCCCGGGACATGGGCTCTTTTTTTCATAGGATCGGGCCGGCGGGGAAGAATAAAACAAATTCCTGAACATTTTGCTTCTGTTTCCTGACAATCGGGAGAATGCAAATGGTTTTTACTTAAATAATATTTTGAAAAATGGTACAGTAATAAAACAAAGCTGATCTTTTTTATTTCTCTTGCAGTGTTTTATAGTATCGGCCTTTTTCAACATATTCCGTTCTGATTCTTTCCATGTCCCGTATGTCTTCTTCTGTCAGCCGGCGGATAACCTTTGCGGGCCGGCCGAACGCAAGACAGCCGGGAGGAATGGTTTTGCCCGGAGGAACGAGACTTCCGGCGCCGATAAACGCGCCTTCTCCGATTTCCGCCCCGTCAAGAATGACGGAGCCCATACCGATTAAAGCATTCTTTTTGATGATTGCGCTGTGCAGTGTAACCTGATGGCCGATCGTGACGTCATCTTCAATAAGAAGCGGGCGGTTCGGACTTTGATGCAGACAGCTCAAGTCTTGTATGCTGACTCTTTTTCCGATCCTTGTCGGCGCAACATCCCCCCGGATGACGGCTGAGAACCAAATGCTTGATTGTTCTCCGATCACGACGTCGCCCGTAATGACGGCGTTATCCGCAATGAACGCTTCAGGATGTATGTCAGGCGTAAATTGTTTATAAGGGTAGATTATCATGTCTCATCCTTCTTTCTCTAAATTTATGTAAGAGGTGAACTGCATGTGGACTTGGAAAGCAGACAGGCCCGTCGGTACCATTGTCATTATCCACGGGGCAAGCGAATACCACGGACGTTATAAATGGCTCGTTGAAATGTGGAGATCTTCCGGATATAACGTGGTGATGGGCGATTTGCCCGGTCAGGGAACGTCGACCCGCGCCAGAGGGCATATTCGCTCTTTCCAAGAATACATTGATGAAGTAGATATATGGATTGATAAAGCGAGAACGCTTGAAGCGCCCGTTTTCCTTTTGGGCCACAGCATGGGCGGACTGATTGCGATAGAATGGTTTAAGCAGCAGAGAAATCCCCGCATTACGGCACTCATTTTATCATCACCTTGTCTGGGTCTGCAAATAAAAGTCAATAAAGTCCTTGATTTTGCGTCTAAAGGATTGAACGTCCTCGCTCCGTCCCTCAGAGTGGATTCCGGCTTATCACCTGATATGGCAACGAGGAATGCGGATATGATTGAAGCGGATCAAAACGATTCTTTATATGTCACGAAGGTATCCGTAAGATGGTACAGAGAGCTTTTAAAAACCATTGATGCCGCTATGGTGCCGACTGATGCGTTTTTAAAGGTGCCGCTTTTGCTTATGCAGGGCGGTGATGACAAAATCGTCGATAAAATGAAGGTCCGCAAATGGTTTTCCGGTGTGGCTTCCCATAATAAATCGTACCGGGAATGGGAAGGGCTTTATCATGAAATTTTTAATGAACCGGAAAGAGAAACTGTGTTTAAGGCGGCAAAAGCCTTTACAGATCAGTATATTTGAATTCGCTGGGGGTGCATATGTTGACAGTACCGGAACATCCTTTTAACCTTATGGCAAAAGTGTATCGGGAAATTTTTCCGCTCGTTCATCAGGAATTGAACATGTGGCGGGAAAAATCAGATTCCATTAAAAATACCGAACTGCGGCAGCAGGCGGCCGCAAGTATCCGTGATAAGTCGTTTCATTGTGAAGGCGGCGGCATTTTAGCCTTGCTTTCAGGAGAGCAGAAACAGAAATGCGTGCAATTTATCATCGCGTATCAGACAATCAGTGATTATCTGGACAATCTGTGCGACCGCAGCACCTCGCTTGATCCCGAGGACTTCCGCATGCTTCATCTCTCCATGCGTGACGCGCTGACGGTCGGTGCCGAGGTGCGGCCGTACTATCAGTACAGAGACGAGCGGGATGACGGCGGTTATCTTCATGAGCTGGTCAGAACATGCCAGCGGGTGCTCGGGTCAATAGAACATTACGGTATCATTAAACCTTATTTGCTTGAGCTGTGTGATTATTATTGCGATCTTCAGGTTCATAAGCATGTCGTTGAGCATGAACGCGTTCCGAGGCTTAAAGGCTGGTTTGAGCAGTACCGGTCACAGCTTCCGGAAATGGAGTGGTTTGAGTTCTCGGCCTGCGCCGGATCGACGTTAGGTATTTTCTGTCTCGTTGCTTACTCATTCCAGCCTGATTTTAACGAACATACCGCTGAGAAAATCCGCAGCAGTTATTTTCCGTACATACAAGGGCTGCACATACTGCTCGATTATTTAATTGACCAGGAAGAGGATCTGCTTGAAGGCGATCTGAATTTCTGTACGTATTATCAGTCTCATGAAGAAATGATGCAGAGACTGCAGCATTTTATTGAAAAAGCGGATGAACATTTGCAAGGCATTCCGCATGAAAATTTTCACCGGCTGATCAACAGGGGGCTGCTCGGCGTCTATTTATCCGATGACAAAGTCGCCGGCCAAAAAGAAATGGGCCGCCTCGCGCGAAAGCTGATCAGGGCAAGCGGAAAAACGTCATTTTTCTTTTATATCAACGGAAGAGCTTACCGCAAATTTCAGAAGATGGCTTGGACGAAAAGTTCGTAATTGGTGAAAGTGCTTACGCTTAATATTTCTGATGAAAAAGAGACATGCGCATTTTACGCTGTCTCTTTTTTTAACGGTTTCTTTTTTGCCGCAAGGTGCATTGCGAATTTGCCGATCAGCCCGATGACAAAAAATGCAGCAAACCACCAGTAATAGGTTTTTGCGAACTCAAATCCTAAATGTCTTGATAAAATGATGACGAACATCACATAGGGAACACTTGAAAATATGATGCGAAGAATATTCAAACTGCCGCTCCTCCCAGATGTTACACTTAAAAGATGAACTTTTTTCCATTATTTCATAGTAATTGATTTTTCAGAAAAAGTAAACACAAAAAGAATCGGCCCGCTTATGTCAGGCCGATTCTTTATTTGCCGGCAGATTTCTTTTCAATCGCTATAATAAACGGCGGGTCGTTTCGCTGGTTGAGAAAGCCGTAGCTCAGCACGCGCGCTTTTTCCTGATCAAGATTGCTGCAGTACTCCAGTAATGCACTTTTTTCCGTCTTGCCTTCAGGATGCCCGTGGTACACAACGAGAACGATCAGCCCGTTCTCCTTCAGCAGTTCAAGGAGCTGTTCGATCGCGGAAATGGTTGAGTGGCCGTTTGTCGTAATGCTTTTATCGCCGCCGGGCAGATAGCCGAGATTAAACACGGCGCAAGCCACACGACCGTGCGCATCCTCAGGCAGCGATGCCTTTATTTGATCATGGCTCTTATGGTGAAGCGTGACGCGCGGACTGAAGTCGGCACCGAGCCGCTCCTTCGTTTTAGCGAGTGCGTCCGCTTGAATATCAAAGGCATGGACATGTCCTGTTTCACCGACAAGGCTGGCCAGGAAATATGTATCATGTCCGTTGCCCATCGTCGCGTCAACCGTGATATCACCTTCCTGTGCGGCGGACTTCAGCAATTCTTTACTGAAAGGGAGGATGTGCATCAAGGTCATAGGGCGGTCTCCTCCCCGATTTTTCTGAAGAGCTTTCCTTGATAGCTTCCCCGTGTTTCCAGCTCTTTTTGAATGGCGCCCAGTACTTCCCACTTATTGACGCTCCACATCGGTCCGACCATTAATTCGATCGGCCCGTCTCCCGTAATGCGGTGAACGATCATTTCCGGGGGAATGATTTCGAGCTGATCACATACAAGACTTACATATTCTTCTTGAGAAAGGAACTCCAGCTTTCCTTTTTCATATTGCTTCACCATCGGTGTGCCTTTTAATAAGTGAAGCAGGTGAATTTTAATGCCTTGGACATCCAAATCAGCGACGGCTTTGGCCGTCTCCATCATCATGTCCCTGTTTTCAAGCGGAAGCCCGTTAATGATATGGGAACAAACGCGGATGCCGTGTTTTCTCAGTTTATTGACACCCTCAACATAGCAGTCAAAATCATGGGCGCGGTTGATCAGAAGGGCGGTCCGCTCATGCACGGTCTGCAGTCCGAGTTCAACCCACAAATAGGTTCGCTCATTCAGTTCGGCCAAATATTCCACGACATCGTCCGGAAGGCAGTCCGGACGGGTCGCGATCGACATGCCGACAACGCCGTCAAGCTTGAGGACGGATTCGAATTTTTCTCGCAGCTCCTCTACCGGAGCATGCGTATTCGTGAACGCTTGGAAATATGCGATATATTTGCCGTCTTTCCACTTTTCGTGCATGCGGTTTTTGATATCGTGAAATTGCGTGAGTAAGTCATCGGCCCGATTGCCGGCAAAATCGCCGGAGCCCGCCGCGCTGCAGAATGTGCAGCCTCCGTGTGCAACCGTGCCGTCCCGATTCGGGCAGTCAAAACCGCCGTCAAGCGCGACTTTAAACACTTTATGCCCGAAATGCTCCCGCAGATGATAATTTAATGTATGGTACCGTTTTTCCGTATTTGAATAAGGAAAAGGGTTATTCTCGTTCAATGTTCAAAAAGCCTCCCTCACATCAGATGCATCCTAAAATTGTAGCATGAATGATGGGGGTTCACAATCTGAAAACAGGATGCGGCTTTCTTTTGTTTATTATGACTGCAGGCAGGATTCTCATTCCTTTAGCTTAAACTCGGAAAATTTGGTTCTCTTTCCTGCAACCTTCGGGTGTTATTATTTTTGGTCCGCTCAAACTAAGTTTGATTTCCCATTCACTGAGGAGGGGTTTCGTTGGCAACAAGACAATCAGTAGATGAACATCTCCAAAGAAGCGAACAGGCGTATGAATTTGCGAATGAGCAATTTATAACCGCTTCAAAACAAGAGCATTATAATGATAATGAGTACAGTGAAGCGCAAATGATGCTTGAAAACGCGGTGAATGAATTAAACAAGCTGTCATTATCTGCGAATGATCAGCAAAGAGAGCAGCTTTACCGAATGAGATTGCAGCTGCAGACCTTGCAAAACAATATGATTTTGCAGCGTAATTTTGATTACTGACCGCGCCGTTTCAAATGGTTCAGCAAACCTGCCGGAATCCCGGCGGGTTTTTTTGTATTTTTTTAAAAAAAGAATTGACAATAGGGCGGAGTGTGTTTATTGTATTACGTGTACTACTTGATGTAATACACATAAAACACTCAAAAAATGAAATCGACATATAAATGTTAAGCATAGGGAAGGGGAACTTTCATGAAAAACAAAAGATCCGTAAAACAAGATGTGCCTCTTATTATCGCCGCCTCGGTTTTGGCAAGCAGTCTGTTTGTCGTTCTTGTCGTCATCGGTTTTCAATGGCAGAACATTTAAAGAAAGAGAGCAGCTCGTAAAAGAAAGAAGGGAAGTAAATGATTCAAATCGATCCGAGAAGCTCAACTCCGATTTATGAGCAGATCATACAGCAACTGAAAGAGCTTTGTTTAAAAGGGATCATGAAGCCGGGGGATAAACTTCCTTCTGTCAGGGAATTGGCAACGATCATTATCGCCAATCCGAACACAGTCAGCAAAGCGTACAAGGAGCTCGAACGCGATGGTGTCATTGAAACGCTGAGGGGAAGAGGAACGTATATATCGGAGAATGCAAAAACGACATTGGTTGAAGGGAAGATGACGATGATAAAAGAGCAATTGAAACAGCTCATCATCGATGCCCATTACGCGGGAGTTGAGCTGGAGAAGCTGCAGGAATGGATAAAGGAAATCAGCGCTGATGTGAAAGGAGGCAAGGATCATGATTGAATTGCGGAATCTCTCAAAAACGATAGACGGTAAAGAAGTGCTCAAGGATATTTCGCTCACCATCGGAAAAGGGGAAATTTTCGGGCTGCTCGGGCGAAACGGATCAGGGAAAACAACACTGCTCCGGCTCATTCAGCAGATTCTGCTGCCGGATCAAGGGACGGTTTTATTTAATCAGGTGGAAATAAAGCGGCATCCGAAAGTAAAACAGAACATCATTTATATGCCTGTTGAAAATCCTTTTTATGACAAGTATACATATAAACAGCTTGTTGCAATTGTAAGCAGAATCTATCCGAATTTTGATGTGACTTACGCCAATGAGCTGATGAACAGGTACGGCATTCCGGAAACGAAGAAATACCGTGAATTATCGACAGGCCTGAAAAAACAGCTTGCGCTCGTCCTTGCCTTTGCTTCACGCCCGGCTCTTATCCTTTTGGATGAACCGACGGACGGAATTGACGCCGTAACGCGTCATGACGTGCTGCAGCTTATGGTGGATGAAGTGGCTGAACGGGAAACGAGCATTCTGATTACCTCACACCGTTTAGAAGATATTGAGCGAATGTGCAACCGGATCGGGTTTTTGGAAGGAAATCAGCTGACGAATGTGATGGACTTGGATGATATGAAGGAAGAGTACATGAAAATCCAAATGGCATTTGAAGAGGACGTCGCCTTGAAGATCAGAGAACAAAACATACCGATTCTCGACCATGCCGGTGTGTTTTATACGGTGCTGATTCAAAAGAACGATGAGAAGAAAAAGAACTTTCTGCAAGAGCTGCGGCCGAAAGTATGGAATGAACTTCCTGTGAACTTAGAAGAGGTCTTCATCGCGAAGTTTGGAGGGAACCGGAGATGGTAGACAGGGGATTGCTGTACAGGGAATGGGTGCAGAATCGAACTGTTCTTGTGATGGTCGGCATTTTTTTAGCGGCGGTCAATCCATTTGAAGTGTTAAATACCTATCTGGTTTATCAAGGCTGTCTGGACACCCACGGAGCATATTGTAAGTTTTATGTGAATTCTTTGGATAGCGGAATGCTGAACTTGAACTGGGCGCCCGCTGTCATCTTAGCGGTTTGCTTATTCGGACTGGAACGTACGAAAGGAACGATTGATGCGCTTTTCAGTCTGCCTTATTCCCGCGCTCAGGTGTTTCACACTAAATTTTGGCTCGGGGCGGCGGTCATTACCGGCGCTCAGGTGATCGGCTACGGGCTGGCTGAGCTGCTCATTCTTCTGTTAAAGCCTGAGCGCGTATATTTCTTCCACCATTACAGCGTCGGAGAGATTATTGTGAGTATTTTGGCTTTTGCATTGGTCGCGAGTGCAGGCTGCTTAACGGGCAATACGTTCGCCCAGCTGTTAACGGCGTTTACTGTGTCGATAGCGCCTTACCTGATTATTACGCTGCCGCTGTCCAATGTAGAAGTCATCTTCGGAGTCAGCATGTATGAGCTGATGCCGTCAGTCGAGGCTTATCTCAAAGTAAACAATCTTTTTCAATACTTGATTCCGATCATGTACATAGATACAGATTGGGTATCTGCCAGCAAGTATATATTAATCATCCCGGCAGTGATGAGCATTGTATTTTATGCCATCGGGTACTTTTGCTATGTCAGACAGCCGGCGGAACGGAACGGCCGTTTTTTTCTCTGGAGACAGCTTGACCGGCCCATTCAGATTGTGGTGATTATAATCGCCGTTCTCGGTTTTGGCCTGGCGGGGTACTCGACGGGACAGACGATGACAGGGTATGTGGCCGGGATGCTGGTCGGAGGAGCGATCGGATTTTTGGTCAGTTATTTTGCCATATATAAAAAAACGAAGCATGTGTAAGAGAGGAGGACCGGAATGATACCGCGGGGATTGTTGTACACAGAATGGAAGAAAAATCAGTGGTTGTTTTTATGCAGCGGCATTCTTTTAATGGCGGCAAACCCTTTTTTGGTTTATAACAACTACTCAACATATCAAGAATGTATGAATAACCAAGCTCTTCAAGATTGTGAATTCGTTGTCAATTATACGAATGGGTCGCCTCTTTCCTTCAGCTGGATTGTAAGTGTCATCATTGCCGTCTTCTTATTAGGCTTGGAACGGACAAAGGGAACGATGGATGCTTTGTTAAGCATGCCTTACAGCAGAGGCCAAATCTTTCAGACGAAATTCTGGCTCGGCGGGGCAGTCATTGTTGTTCCTCAGGTGATAGGCTATGGAGCGGCGTCATTGCTGATATCTTTGCTGAAACCGAGCCATACGTACGATTTTGATCATTTTTCAATCGGAATGATTGTCATCAGTTTTATGGCTTACGCCTTGTTAATGGCATCCGGCGCATTAACGGGACAGATATTCGCCCAGCTGTTAACGGCGTTTACCGTCACGGTACTGCCCTTTTTACTCATCGGTCTGCCGGCCGCGAATTTGGAGGTTGTTTTCGATTTTAGTGTGGGAGATCAATTTTCTTTTATCAGCAGTTATATCGAATCCCGTCTTTTTATATTTGTAACCCCTATTGGATATGTGTTTAACGACTGGATCAGAGAAAGGGATTTGGTTTTAATCATTCCGATTGTGATGAGCCTTGTCTTTTATCTGATCGGTTATGTCAGCTTTCTGAAACACCCGAATGAACGGAACGGCAGATTCTTTCTTTGGAGAAAATTGGACCGTCCGGTGCAAATCTTGGTGATTGCCTTTGCTGTTATGGGTTTCGGCGTTTTCGGATATGGGGTCACAGACACGATGTTCGGCTATTTAGCCGGCATTATCTTCGGTGCGGTTATCGGGTTTTTCATCAGTTATTTTACGGTTTACAGGAAGTCAAAGCATATGTAGATCTGTTTGAAAATGAACAGTTTGGAGGAAGGCAAGGTGCCGATTAGCGGTTTGCTTTATAAAGAATGGAAGCAGCGGCAGACGCTGCTGCTTCTTACAGCGGGGTTCTTAGCTATTTTAGGCCCTTTGGCAATTATAAATGAGTATTTTCACTATAAGGATTGTTTGAGTGCGCTTCATCAATATTCAGGTTCAGTTTGTACGTTCAGTATTGATTACAGCAATCGGAATTTGATTGGGCTTCATTTCATTCCTCCGGTTATGATGGGGCTTTTTCTGATAAGAGGAGGCCGGGCTGAAAGGATGTTTACACTGAGTCTTCCGTATTCGAGAAGCCGGATATTTCATACGAAGTTTTTCTTGGGAGCAGCCGTGTTAGCCGGCTCGCAGTTTGTTTCTTACGGAGTATCTGACATATTGTTTCTAGCGCTTAAACCTGACGCTGTCCATCATTTTCAATCATTCAGCGCAGGGATGCTGGTCATCAGCTTGATGATTTATGCATTAGTGACAGCTGCCGGCACGATAACGGGCAATTTAGCGGCGCAGCTGATTACAGCGTTCACGGTTTCCGTCTTTCCGATCGTGGTTATGACGATTTATCTGTTAAACGCTGAGTTCCTTTTTGGCAGGCAGGCTGTGCCGGATATTGATTTCCCTTGGAGCGGATTTCTGATCTATTTCATGCCTGCCGCTTACATCCATACATCATGGATGTATTACATGAAACACGCATTGTTCATCTCCGCATTAATGGGATGTTGTTTCTATCTATTCGGCTATGTGAATTTCCTGAAAATGCCGAGTGAACGAAGCGGACATTTTATCCTGAGCAAACACATTGAACGCATCATTCAATTGCTCGTCATGTCGCTCAGTATGCTGGGAAGTGCGGGGGTATGCGGATATGCTTATAACGGTTCGTATACCGGTTACATATTCGGCATGCTTATCGGCGCGGTTATCGGGTTTTTCATCAGTTATTACTTCATCTATAAAAAAACGAAACAGATATAAGGGGGAGTGGTGTACGTGATAGAAGTACAGCATATTGATCATTCATTTAAAATCGGCAGGAAAGGCAGAGAGAGTGAGGTTCCGGTATTGAAGGATGTCTCTTTGACCGTTGAAAAAGGGGAAATTGCCTGTATCGTCGGTCGGAGCGGTTCCGGAAAATCAACGCTTCTGAATTTAATATCCGGATACATAGCGCCGACGAAGGGCCGTATCGTCATTAACGGCACTGATGTGACGAGCTTCAGTGAAAAAGAGTGGGCGCAGTTCCGCCTCGGGCATTTCGGCTTTATTTTTCAAAGCTTTCAGCTCATTCCGAGTCTGACAACCTATGAAAATGTTGAAATGCCGCTTGCCTTAAAAGGCGTCAAACCGTCTGAACGCAAGCAGAAAGTCGCGGACATGCTGAAACGGGTCGGACTTGAGAATCATGCGAATCATTATCCGAATGAGCTGTCAGGCGGCCAGCAGCAGCGTGTCAGTATCGCAAGAGCCCTGATTTTAAATCCGTCAATTATTTTAGCTGATGAGCCGACGGGCAGCCTTGATTCAGAAACGGAACTTGAGGTGCTTGCATTAATTCAGCAGCTGAACCGGGAGCGCGGGATTACATTTGTCATCATTACGCATGACGATGAAGTCGCTTCGATCGCGCATTCAAAATTCCAGCTGCATGACGGTGTATTAAAAGGGGGCGTTACTGTTGAGATTTAAGGATCAGATTCACTTTATCAGAAGAAATATGAAGAAAAACCGGCTGCGTGTTTTCATGACGGTGCTGGCGACGACAATGGCGTGCGCGTTTTTAGTGGTGCTGGCGTCCGTCGGATTCGGCATCCAAAAAACGATTACAGACATTACGATGAGCCAGCAGATTGTTACGGAAATCAATGTGCTCGGCCAAGAGAACGGAAAAGCCGTGAAGAAATCAGACTTGGAAAAGTATAAAAATGTCAAGTCTGTCGTTGAAAGAACACAAGTGTATGAACCGAACAAAGCGTCATTGGGAAACCGAACAAATGAAGATTCAGCCATTGTGCTGACAAACATGAACGATGAAGTCAAAGCCAATATGGAGCTTGATCAGGGAAGAGTCGCCCGTACAGAGAATGAAATCGTGGTCGGCTATGATTTTGCGAAGAACCTATTGACGAAAAAAGAGGCTGACGCTTACGACAAAGAGTTAAATGATCACCAAGGCGACATGTCGGAGGTGAAAAAACCAAAAGGCTATACGAAAGACCTGCTTAATAAAACGATACAGCTGAGCATCTCCAAAACAAACAAAGACGGAGACGTTGAGAAAACGAAAACGTACGACTTTAAAGTAGTCGGAATTACAAAAAAACCGTCCCAAGATTGGATGGAGGATACAAATATTTTTGTGAGTGATCAATTCAAGAAAGACTTCTCAACATTCTTGGATCTGAAGAATGGAAATGCGGAAAAAAGCATCAATGTGTATGCGGACAAATTCGATCATGTCGATCAGCTTACCCATGACCTCACGGATGACGGCTTTTATGTCAGATCTGTCACAACCGAGCTGAAGGGCGTCAACACCTTTTTCCTCGTCTTTAAAATCGGCCTGATCTTTGTCGGCTTTATCGCCGTCGTGATTTCTGCCATCGGTATTTTCAATACGATGACGATGGCGGTGACGGAACGAACGCAGGAAATCGGGATTATGAAAGCGATCGGCGCAAGCCCGTCCATCATCCGCAGAATGTTCCTGATGGAAAGCGCCTATATCGGGATATTAGGTTCTGTCATCGGGATTATCATTTCTTACGGAGTGAGTTTTGCCGTCAATCTGGCTGTGCCGGTTATTTTGAAAGCGGTAGGGGGAAACACCGGAGCCGAAGATCTTCATTATACCTTCTCCTATATCCCGCTCAGCCTCGTTGTGATCGCAGTTGTCATTTGTGCGGGGGTCGCGGTGATTTCCGGTATGAATCCGGCCCGCAAAGCGACAAAAACCAACGTTCTGACCGCATTAAGAAGAGAACTGTAAAGGAAAAAAGCCGGCTGGACATCAGCCGGTTTTTCCTCTATCTCTCAGAAAAGGGCGGATACCATGTTTCACATTTTGTTAATAGAAGATGATAACACTTTATTTCACGAGATGAAAGAGAGATTAACGGGCTGGTCATTTGCGGTGCACGGAATAAAAGATTTCAGCCGGGTCATCCGGGAGTTTACCGAAATCAAGCCTGATTTGGTGATCATTGATGTACAGCTGCCGAAATTTGACGGCTTTCATTGGTGCAGAATGATACGCTCCCAATCAAACGTGCCGATTCTCTTTTTGTCCTCGCGCGATCATCCCGCGGATATGGTCATGTCGATGCAGCTCGGGGCAGATGATTTTATTCAGAAGCCTTTTCACTTTGATGTGTTAATCGCGAAAATACAGGCGGTGTTCCGCCGTGTGCATCAATACGGCACAGAACCGGCGCTGATGAAAAGATGGTGCGGGGCGGTCATTGACACAGAAACCAACACGGTCAGCCGTAAAAACGGTTCGGTCGAGCTGACCAAAAACGAAATGCTGATCTTAAAACTGCTGGCTGAGCAGAAAAATAAAATCGTCAGCCGGGAAGAACTCATCAGAAGCCTATGGAATGATGAGCGTTTCGTCAGTGATAATACGCTGACGGTGAATGTCAACCGGCTGCGGAAAAAACTCGATCAATTAGGCATCGGGAAAATGATTGAAACCAAGGTGGGGCAGGGATACATCGCAAAGGAAGAAGACGGTCTTTATGATTAAGTCATTTCTGCTCGAAAGAAAGAGCTGGATCGCGATGTTTCTTTTGCAGCAGGCTGTGCTTCTTTTTGCGGCGTATATTGATCCGTCTATTCCGTTTTTTTCGGTGCTGTATTTCGTTTACCTGTCTCTTCTTGTGTTTCTTGTATTTCTCTTGTTCCGCTATCGTAAAGAGACCGCCTATTATAAAAGCTTAAGAGAGTGGGACGCCAATTTAGACATGTCTTATCTTAAAGCGCCTGACAGTCCGTTTGAGTCTATCGTTGAAGAAAGCATTGAAGGGCAGACAGAGCAGTTAAGAAAAAGCTCACTTCACCTTCAGGCGGCGTCAGAGCATGAAAAGGACGATCTGATGTCATGGATTCACGAGGTCAAAACACCGCTGACAGCGATGCATCTCATGATCGAGCGCCTTGATGAACAGCCGCTGAAAGCCCCTTTGCTGTATGAATGGCTGCGGATTCACCATCTCCTGGACCAGCAGCTTCATCAGAAACGATTGTCTTTTATTGAGAATGATTTATCATTCCAGCGAATTCAGCTCAGACCGCTCGTTTTCAAAGAAATTAAAAATCTGCAATCATGGTGTATACAAAAAGGGATCGGGTTTGACATTCAGCTTGATTCACCAGACGTTCACAGTGACGGAAAATGGCTTTCCTTCATCATCAGGCAGCTGTTAAGCAATGCCGTCAAATACAGTGAGGCGGATGACATTACCGTAAAAAGCTATGAACAAAACGGCCGGGTGCATGTGGATATCGAAGACCGCGGCATCGGCATCGAGCCCAAAGATCTTCCGCGCATTTTTGAAAAGGGATTTACCTCGACGCGAATGAGGCGTGATCACGCGTCAACGGGGATGGGCCTGTATTTGGCTCAAAAAGCCGCGGCTCCGCTTCTTATCCAGATCAGCGTGCGCTCTGAGCCGGAAAGCGGCACGGTTTTTACCTTGGTGTTTCCGAAACAGAACGATGCCGTCAGCATGTTCAGCGTGTGACAAAAGTGTCACATGCTTTTCTCTTTTGTTCGCTTAATCAAACGAAAAAAACGGCTTCTGTTTTTAAAATAAAGATAACCAATGTAAAAGGAGAATCAGAACGTGATGATTTTAGAAGCAGGCAATATCCAAAAAAGCTACGGAAACAAGCTGAATAAACAAGAGGTGCTGAAAGGAATTGATCTTCAGATTCACAAAGGGGAATTCGTCAGCATTATGGGCCCGTCGGGATCAGGGAAAACGACCCTTTTGAATGTGCTTTCCTCCATTGATAAAGTGAGCGCGGGCACCATTAAACTGAATGAGACGGAGATTACATCCATGAAAGAAAAGCAGCTTGCCGAATTCAGAAAACGGCATCTCGGCTTTATTTTTCAGGATTATAATTTATTGGACACCCTGACCGTGAAGGAAAACATACTTCTGCCGTTATCCATTACGAAAATGTCTAAGAAAGAGGCGGACCTGCGATTTGCCGAGACGGCAGAGGAGCTTGGGATCTATGATTTGCGACATAAGTATCCGAGTGAAATTTCCGGCGGGCAAAAACAGCGGACGTCTGCCGCAAGAGCTGTTATTCACGAGCCGGGCATTATTTTTGCTGATGAACCGACCGGAGCGCTCGATTCAAAGGCTGCCATGGATTTACTGAATAAACTCAGCCGTCTGAATCAAAAACGCCGCGCCACCATTGTGATGGTGACGCATGATCCGGTTGCCGCCAGCTATTCCGGACGTGTGGTTTTCATTAAAGACGGCCGTGTGTATACACAGCTGAATAAAGGCGGCCAGGACAGACCGGACTTTTTTCAGGATATTATGAAAACGCAAAGTGTATTGGGCGGGATTCAGGCATGAGTATTCATCATTTGATCTTCCAGAACCTGAAAAAGAATATGAAAAACTATTACCTTTACGTTTTTGCGCTGGTGTTCAGCGCCGCCCTTTATTTCGCGTTTGTCACGATGCAATACGATCCGGCGCTTGATGAAATGAAAAGCTCCATAAAAGGAGCGGCGGCAATCCGGGCCGCCTCTGTACTGCTTGTGGCGATCGTGTCGGTATTTCTTTTATACGCCAACACCATTTTTATTAAACGGCGCGGCCGGGAAATCGGCTTATTCCGATTAATCGGCATGACGAAAATGCACATTTTCCGCATACTCAGCACAGAAAATTTCATTTTGTATTTCGGATCGATTTGGATCGGTATTTTTGCCGGCTTTTCTCTCTCGAAATTATGTATGATGATGCTGTTTCATACAGTCGGTGTGAAAGCCTCTGTCTCACTGTTTTTTTCAAGCAAGGCGCTCGTTCAGACGTTAATTGTGTTCGGGGCGATTTACGTGCTGATTATGATGATGAATTACTTATTTATTAAACGGCAAAGCATTTTGTCTTTATTTAAAACCGCGTCATCGTCAGAAAGCGGCATAAGACGGCTTTCTTGGGTGCAGATGTCGATCGGTGTTGTCGGTATTGCGGCCATTATCGCCGGCTATGCCGTGTCCGCGGATTTATTCGGAGGCAGTTTTACGAGCATGAATGAACTGTTTTCGGCCATGGTGTTTATTCTCGGCTCGGTCATTATCGGAACCTATCTGTTTTATAAAGGTTCGGTCAGCTTTCTGGCAAATCTCATCCGGAAATCAAAAGGCGGGTATCTGAATGTCAGTGAAGTGCTCTCTTTGTCATCCATCATGTTCCGGATGAAGTCAAACGCCGTCCTGCTGACGATTATTACGACTCTTTCGGCGCTGGCAATCGGTTTGCTGTCTTTAAGCTATATCTCGTACTATTCCGCGGAAAAATCGGCTGAGCAAAATACAGCCGCGGACTTTGCGTTTGATAACCAAAAGGAGACTGACTCATTTACCGCTTTATTGAAGAAAAACGGAATTGAACACAAAGTGAAAACAATCAAGACCATTCAAGCCGGTGTCAATATGAAGAACATCATAAACGGCGACATGAAAAGCTTTCAACAAGACCCGTCCAGCTTGGCGCTGCCGATTATAAGCGAGAAAGACGCAGAAGGGACGGAGCTTTCTGACGGAGAAGCCGTGTTTACCGGATATAATGATATGATGAAAAGATTTCTCGACCTGAAAACGTCAGGATCCATTGATATAAACGGCAAAACGGATAAAATACCGCTGGCGTATAAGGGCTTGAAGAACGACTTCCTTCTGTCATATACATTTACAAGCGGAGGGCTGCCGACCGTTATCGTCACGCAGCAGGTATTTGACCGGATCGAGAAAGATATCGACCCGTCCATTCAGGGAAAATCAAATCGGTTTTTCGGCATTACACTCAAACGTGAAGAGGACATCCAAAAAGCTGATGGTCTGTTTCAAGCGCAGCACTATTCTGACGGCGCGCTTTCACAATTTGAAACGGCTGACACCCAAAAGAAAAACATGGGGCTGATCATGTTTATTGTCGGCTTTTTGGGGTTAACCTTTCTGATCACCTCAGGCTGTATCCTTTATTTTAAACAAATGGGCGAGTGTGAGGATGAGAAGGCTGATTACACGATATTGCGGAAGCTCGGCTTCACAACGGGGGATCTGCTGAAAGGCATCCGCCGGAAGCAGGCGTATCATTTCGGGATTCCGCTCGTTCTCGGGCTGTTCCACAGCTATTTTGCCGTTCAGTCAGGATGGTTTTTATTCGGAACGGAAGTGTGGACGCCGATGATCATCGTCATGGCGCTGTATACGCTGCTGTACTCCATCTTCGGCATGCTGTCGGTGCTATACTATAAAAAGGTCATTCAATCCGCATTGTAAAACAAGTTGAGGAGCCTCCGCATAAGCGGAGGCTTTTTTTGTATGAATAGAAGAAAGCGATTTTTAAAAGAATAGACATACGTCATTTTCTCGCGCGGGGGAGCCTTATGCAGAAGTATTTTCAATTGAAATCTGAAACAGGAGCCTTTCATCTTTTTTCCAAGGAACACATTTTCACGCTGTTGATCATCGGATTGCTGGGGGCGGGCGTGATCGTATTCCGGAAAAAGCTCAACTACGGCCGGTCGAATCGCGTTTTCCGCTATGTACTGTTCATTCTCCTTGCCGTGTCGCAGATCAGCTATCATATATGGCTGCTTTGTCATCATGCCTGGTCGCTGAAAACAGCTCTGCCGCTGCAGCTGAGCGACCTTTCCGTCTATTTGGCAATGCTGATGGTCATGACAAAAAGCAAAAAACTGTTCGCCTTCCTCTATTTTGCCGGTTTGGGCAGCGCCGTACAGGCGATGGCAACACCTGATTTAGGGGCGTATTCTTTCCCTCATTTTCGGTACATCGTGTTTTTCATCTCCCACGGCTGTGTTTTTCTTACCTGTCTATTCATGGCCGCTGCAGAAAAGTACAGACCGTCGGCGCGCGGACTGTGGGTATCGGTGCTGATCGTAAATCTGTACGGGGCGTGTGTCTTTTTTATTGATCGTGTGCTGAATGCAAATTACTTATATTTAATGAAAAAACCGAAGACCGCTTCGCTTCTGAACGTTTTCGGACCTTGGCCGTGGTATCTTCTATCAATGGAAGCGGCGGTGATATTGAGCTTTTTCATTCTGTATATTCTGTTTTGGCTGCTGAGGAAAAGAGCATGAGGCCGGCCTGTTTTTGTGAATCCAATCATTTGTAATTTTTCAACATTCCGGCATTATTTTTTTCAGATTCTGATGTTGAAAAAAGACGTCCGCGGCGATAGAATGAATGTGCTATGATAACGTGTTCGATACGGAGCCGCGGCTTGCGGTTTCCGTTTTTTCATGGGGTTTTTTATAGAGAGAGGGGGATCGGTATGCCGCGCGCTTTGAAGATATTAATCATCGGAATGTTTATCAATGTGACGGGCGCATCTTTTTTGTGGCCGCTGAATACGATCTATATTCATAATCATTTAGGGAAATCGCTGACTGTTGCGGGGGTTGTTCTGATGCTGAATTCCGGGGCCAGTGTGGCGGGGAATTTATGCGGCGGATTTTTGTTTGATAAAATCGGCGGATTCAAATCCATTATGCTGGGCATTATGATCACATTGGCAAGTCTTCTCGGACTCGTTCTGTTTCATCAATGGCCCGTTTATATTTGGCTGCTCATCATTGTCGGCTTCGGTTCCGGTATCGTGTTTCCGGCCAGTTACGCCATGGCGGGAGCGGTATGGAAAGAAGGCGGGCGGAGAGCTTTTAATGCGATTTATGTAGCTCAGAACGCAGGTGTCGCCGTGGGCTCGGCACTCGGCGGGATGGTTGCGGCGTACTCGTTTACGTACGTGTTTTTAGCCAATGCTATGCTGTATGTGCTGTTTTTCCTTATCGTATTTTTCGGGTTTCGAAATATCAAAACCCAAAATGCGAGCCAGGTTTCTGTTCTGGACTACGAGCCTGTCAGCAGCAGAACGAAATTTACGGCGCTTCTCATATTGAGCGGCGGGTATGTTCTCGGGTGGATCGCCTATTCGCAGTGGTCCACAACCGTTGCGTCACATACTCAAAGCATCGGTATGCCGCTTTCATTATACAGTGTGCTCTGGACCGTAAACGGAATATTAATTGTCGCCGGACAGCCTCTCATGGGAGCTGTTCTGAAAAAATGGTCCGGTGCGTTAAAAACGCAGATGGTCATCGGCTTTTGTATTTTTATCGTCTCGTTCGGCGTGCTTCTCAGCGCCAAGCAATTTCCGATGTACCTCACCGCAATGGTGATTTTAACCGTCGGAGAAATGCTTGTCTGGCCTGCCGTGCCTACCATTGCCAATCAGCTTGCGCCTAAGGGGAAAGAAGGATTTTACCAAGGATTCGTCAACAGTGCGGCGACGGGCGGCAGAATGATCGGGCCGCTCCTTGGCGGCGTGCTGGTTGATCAGTACGGAATGAGCGTGCTGCTGTTGATCCTGATGGTGCTTCTTGTTGTCAGCATCGCAGCGACGGTGCTGTACGACAAACGCCTGAAAACCGTTAATAAACAAAACGTCCAAGTGCGATGACGACATAAAAAAATCCCGCTGTTTCGGCGGGATTTTTTTGTTTATACGACCGGAAGCACGTTGACCGCGTCCTTAACGTTTAAATACGTCTTTAATGAAGAAAAGCTGGCATCAAGCTGATTCATTCTCATGGCGAGGGTAGGCTTGATCCCGGTGATAATCAATTCCGTGCCGATTAATTTAAGCAGGTGGTGCAATTTGAAAATCCGGTCTGCGGTCTGTTCGTTTACCTCGGCCAGACCTGATAAGTCTATAATTAAGTAATCATCTTTAGATGCGGTTAATATGTCCGTCAAAGTTGTCACAATTGAATCAAATCGTTCTTCCGTTAAGTTTCCCACTAACGGCAAGGCGGAGATGCCGTTTCGGATCGGAACAATCGGTGTAGACAGCGTCGTGATTTCTGTGAGGGAATCCTCAAGGAGCTTTTCGTATTCTTTCTGCTCTGTAATGTCTTTTTGAAAACCGACAAAATAGAGCTTGTCTTCAACATAAAGAGGATCAATGTTGAGTTCATTCCAAAACGGGGTGCCGTCTTTTTTGACATTTTTCAGCCGCACCGTGATCTTTTCTTTCTGGGTTAAGCTCTTTCTGATTTTCGCGACTTGTTGACGGTCGGTTTCTTTGCTTTGCAGAAATCTGCAGTTCTTACCTAATATCTCTTCGGAAGAGTAGCCTGTCATATCCATAAATCCCTGATTTGTATATATGATGGGATTGTCCTCAAGAGAGGGGTCTGTAATCACCACGCCGATGCGTGCGTGATCAAGCGCCTTTTTGATAAGCTCCAGCTGCTCCAGTTTTCCGAATACATTTGAGTCAGCCATGTAAAACCCCCTTTTGGCCGTAAAGCTGCGCGCTTTTTCAGCCATTGTTTCTCCCCTTTTTAAATGAATCTACAGTAACCGTAGCATAACATATGTTCTGATTTCAAGCAGCCGAAGTTTGCAATTTGTCATTCGGGCTTGTCCTCATATACACTGAATATATAAGGGGAAGGCACACCATCGCTAAGTAAGTGACTAGGTCATTGTCACTGGGTGAAAAATGAATCTAATGCATCAAGCTTACCGATCATGTGTTCACATATAATGGAAGAAACAAGCTTTTTACTTTCCTGCTCAATCGCCGGTATGTAGATATCGAAAATCATCGTATTCGTAAGGGGGCTGGATGGCCTGAAGTCGCTTTACTAAATAAGGGCTTTAGGAAGGTGATGAAGATGCTGCATCAGGTAATAATTGCTTGTGTAATTGGAGGAATCATGGGGGTTCTCGGTCATGTGAAAAAGAGAGGCAGGCTGGAGAAACCCAGAATGACAAAGCGGTTTATCTATCTCGGTTTTTTGGAAGATGGTTTTATCGGAATGGCTGCTTCCATCTTACTTGTCTTATCCGCTGACCCCGATTCAGGAATTCAACTCGTCATCTTATCCATAATCGCAGGCTACGGCGGAGAAGCTGTTCTCAGGAGCTTTGATTTTGTCAGAGAACAAAACAGTGATTCGGCCGAAGCAAAACCACACCAGCAAAAAAATCCTCCATCAAAATAATATCCCCGCTCATGACCCGTTCCGGGTACATTCCCATTGTATACAAACCTGCTTGCACTTATGAACAGAATTCTATAAAATACAGGTAAGATTACGGTAGCGATAAGAACAGTGAAGAGGAGCAGTAAGAAGCAGATTTTGCAATCAGAGAGTTGACGGCCGGTGCAAGTCAATCAAGTCTGTTTCCGAACTCGCCTCAGAGTTGCAGCGGCAAAACCGCTGACGCATAACTGCGTTAAAAGTATCAAGTGAGTGCGGCTCAAAACCGTGCTAACGAGGGTGGTACCGCGGGAAATAAAAATCTCTCGTCCCTTTTTGGGATGAGGGAGTTTTTTTAGTTTTAGAATAATCTGAATATAATCTTTCTCATCCCGTCAATACTTGGACTACATACGCCGTATTCAATCAGAAGGAGGTTTTTACGTTGAGTTTTCAGCACGAAAAAATAGAAAAGAAATGGCAGAATTACTGGTTGGATCATAAAACGTTCGCCGTCAGTGAAGAGAATGACAAGCCGAAGTTTTACGCGCTTGACATGTTCCCGTATCCTTCAGGAGCCGGCCTTCATGTCGGACATCCGGAAGGCTATACGGCAACCGATATCCTTTCGCGCATGAGACGCATGCAAGGATACAATGTGCTTCATCCGATGGGATGGGACGCGTTCGGGCTTCCTGCCGAGCAATACGCGCTTGACACGGGGAATGATCCGGCCGAGTTCACAAAACAAAATATCGATAATTTCCGCCGCCAGATTCAATCGCTCGGATTTTCATATGATTGGGATCGTGAAATCAATACGACTGATCCGGACTATTACAAGTGGACGCAGTGGATCTTCACCAAGCTGTACGAAAAAGGGCTCGCTTACGTAGACGAAGTGCCGGTCAACTGGTGCCCGGCGCTCGGAACGGTGCTTGCGAACGAAGAAGTCATTGACGGCAAAAGCGAGCGGGGCGGCCATCCGGTTGAACGCCGCCCGATGAGACAATGGATGCTGAAAATCACCGCTTATGCGGACAGGCTTCTTGAAGATTTAGAAGACCTTGACTGGCCGGAAAGCATTAAAGACATGCAGCGCAACTGGATCGGACGCTCAGAAGGCGCAAACGTGCATTTCGCGATCGACGGCACTGATGACACGTTTACCGTGTTTACGACAAGACCGGACACGCTGTTCGGCGCGGCTTATGCCGTACTGGCTCCTGAGCATGAGCTTGTGGAGGCCATCACGACGCCTGAACAAAAAGAAGCGGTAGATGCTTATGTTAAAGAAGTTCAGGCGAAAAGTGACCTGGAACGGACGGATCTTGCGAAAACAAAAACGGGCGTCTTCACGGGCGCATATGCCGTAAACCCTGCAAACGGGGAAAAGCTGCCGATCTGGATAGCGGATTATGTCCTCGCCTCTTACGGAACAGGCGCTGTAATGGCCGTGCCGGCGCATGACGAACGTGATTTTGAATTCGCAAAAGTGTTCAGCCTGCCTGTCAAAGAAGTCGTAAAAGGCGGAAACACGGAAGAAGAAGCGTACACGGGGGACGGAGAGCATGTCAATTCCGGCTTTCTGAACGGACTGAAAAAAGCGGAAGCGATTGAAAAAATGATCGCCTGGCTTGAAGAAACGAAAAACGGTGAGAAAAAAGTGACATACCGTCTGCGTGATTGGCTGTTCAGCCGCCAGCGCTATTGGGGCGAGCCGATTCCGGTTATTCATTGGGAAGACGGCACGTCAACAGCCGTTCCGGCGGAAGAGCTGCCGCTGATTCTGCCGAAAACCGATGAGATCAAACCGAGCGGAACAGGTGAATCACCGCTTGCCAACATTAAAGAGTGGGTGGAAGTCACTGATCCTGAAACGGGCAAAAAAGGCAGAAGAGAAACGAACACGATGCCGCAATGGGCGGGAAGCTGCTGGTATTTCCTCCGCTTTATCGACCCGAAAAATCCGGATCAGCTCGCTTCACCTGAGAAACTGGATAAATGGCTGCCCGTTGATATTTACATCGGAGGAGCGGAGCATGCCGTGCTTCACCTTCTGTACGCGCGTTTCTGGCATAAATTCCTCTACGATATCGGTGTCGTGCCGACGAAAGAACCGTTCCAAAAGCTGTATAACCAAGGAATGATTCTCGGGGAAAATAATGAAAAAATGAGTAAATCCCGCGGAAACGTCGTCAATCCGGATGAAATTGTGGCGTCTCACGGAGCAGATACGCTCCGCCTGTACGAAATGTTTATGGGGCCGCTTGATGCATCTATCGCCTGGTCTGAATCAGGCCTTGACGGAGCGCGCCGCTTCCTTGACCGCGTATGGCGTTTGTTTATCGAGGAAAACGGCGAGCTGACGGGCAAAGTGACAGAAGGCGCGGGCGAAACTCTTGAGCGCGTCTATCATGAAACGGTCATGAAAGTGACAGAAAACTTCGAAGCCCTTCGTTTTAATACGGGCATTTCTCAGCTGATGGTCTTCATTAATGAAGCTTACAAAGCGAATGAACTGCCGAGAGAATATATCGAAGGTTTTGTGAAGCTGCTTTCTCCTATTGCGCCGCATTTGGCGGAAGAACTGTGGGAAAAACTCGGCCACGAAGGTTCGATTGCATACGAGGCTTGGCCTGCTTATGACGAATCAAAACTGGTGGACGATGAAGTGGAAATCGTCGTCCAGCTGAACGGAAAAGTAAAAGCGAAATTAATGGTTCCGGCTGATGCTGATAAAGCAGCGTTAGAACAGCTCGCACAAGCTGACGAAAAAGTAAAAGAGCAGCTTGAAGGAAAAACGATCCGAAAAATCATTGCCGTACCGGGCAAGCTTGTCAATATCGTGGCAAACTGACCGGGCGAAGCCCCTCTCCTACAGAGAGGGGCTTTTTTATCAGGCCTCTATCATAGAAATTGCACCGCGGGCTTTGGTATACTTAACACCATAAAGATGAATGGGAGTGTCACACATTGAAAATAAATGAAATCAGCACAGCCGCACTGGAAGAAAAATTAAAAGCGGGAGAAGAGCTGTATCTGATTGATGTCAGAGAGGACGAAGAAGTTGCCGAAGGAATGATTCCGGAGGCCGTTCACATCCGCATGGGGGACATCCCTGAGAAGATGGATGCGTTAGACAAGGACAAGGAATATGTATTTATCTGCCGTTCCGGAAAAAGAAGCATGAACGTTTGTATGTATTTACATGAGCAGGGCTTCCGTACGGTTAATGTTGAAGGCGGCATGCTGGAGTGGGAAGGCGAAACAAAGCCGAAGAAATAACGCTTTGAAGTGGAAGAAGAAAAGGGACGTCGTCTTTTTCTTCTTTTTTTATAAAAAAACGGGAGGCGAATCAGGTGAAACCGATGATCCGCGCGATGAAAACAAACGATATCAAACAGGTCCGGCAAGTCGCAGAACGAAGCTGGCATCATACGTATGAAGGGATTATTCCCAGACACATTCAGGATCAGTTTCTCGAATCCGCCTATCAGGATGAGATGATGGAACGCCGGCTCTTGCATTCTCTGTTCTTTGTGGCAGAAGAAGAGGGGCGAGTGCTCGGTTTTGCAAATGCCACCCCGGTTCAAAAAGACGGAAATGCGGAGCTGACCGCCATCTATATTGACCCGGATTGCCAGGGAAGCGGGATAGGCACGGCACTCCTTAAAGAAAGCATCAGGCAGTCCGGCGGGGTAAAAAAGCTTTATGTCCATGCAGAAAAAGAGAACCGCATTGCCTTATCCTTTTATCAAGCGAAAGGGTTTCAATGGGTATGTGAATTTGAAGAAGATTTTAAAGGACACACTTTACAGACGGTCAAACTGGTACTGAACATATAAAAGCGTCCGGCCCGCCCAGGACCGGAACGCGAATGATCAGTGATAAGCCGGAAGCCGGTCTTTGTGCGCTTCAAATAAGTCATCGCACAAAGATATGATGTCATTCATGGAAAGCTCGGCGCTTGTATGCGGGTCAAGCATGGCCGCCTGATATACGGCTTCCTTTTTTAATGTAACGGCCGCTTCGATGGTTAAAAGCTGTGTGTTAATGTTTGTTCTGTTGAGCGCCGCGAGCTGCTCGGGAAGTTCGCCCGAATAGCACGGCATAATGTGGTTTTTGACGGCTGTGCAAGGCACTTCAACGACCGCTTTCGCCGGCAGATTCGGTATCAGCCCGGTATTCAGCACATTGCCGCCGAATGTGAACGGTTTGCCCGTCTCCATCGCTTCAATAATTCTCGAACCGTATTCTTTTGAGCGTTCATGCGTCAGGTTTTGGTTGTTGATGATGCCGTCTCTCATCGTTTCCCAATTGTTGATTTGTTCCGCGCATCTCCTCGGATATTCATCAAGCGGAATTTGGAGTTCATCTATCAGCTCCGGATACCGGCTTTTTATAAAATACGGGTGATATTCGGCATTATGCTCAGATGATTCCGTTACGTAGCAGCCGAATTTATCCATCAGCTCAAACCGCACCATGTCCTTATGTTTCGTCTTTTGTTTTTCGCGTGCCCGTCTTTTAATTTCAGGATATAAATCAATTCCGTCTTTTTTAATCTCCAAAAGCCAAGCCATATGGTTAATGCCGGCAATGCGTTCTTCCGTACCTTCGTGATCCATGCCGAGTGAGTCAAACAGATCTTTGGTACATACCTGGACGCTGTGGCACAGGCCGACCGTTTTGACATTTGTATGTCTGAGCATCGCTCCGGTCAGAGAGGCCATCGGATTTGTATAGTTTAACAGCCACGCATCCGGGCAGACCTCTTCCATGTCTTTTGCGATGTCAAATAAAACGGGGATGGTGCGAAGGGAACGGAAAATGCCGCCTATTCCGACGGTATCGGCAATCGTCTGGCGGAGACCGTACCGCTTCGGGATGTCAAAGTCAATGACCGTCGAGGGTTTATAGCCTCCGACCTGAATGGCGTTTATCACATAGCCGGCGTGTTTCAGCGCCTGTTTTCGGTCATCGTAGGAGATGATGGATATACTCGTATTGTAGCGGTCTCTCATGTTTTCCAGCATGAGCTGGGATTCTTTCAGCCGTACAGCGTCAATATCATAAAGCGCGAATTCAAACCCGTTTAATGCTTCAGTCAGTAAGCAGTCCCCCAGTACATTTTTTGCGAAAATCGTGCTCCCCGCTCCGATAAACGTAATTTTCTTCAACAGAAATTCCTCCCTTTTCTTCTCAGCCTTTGACCGCCCCGGAGGACAGCCCTGAGATAAAATATTTTTGAAGCGCCAAAAACAATACGACCATCGGCAGCATCGCCATAATTGCGGCTGCGGCGACTAAGTGAAGATTGTTCGCGTTTTCGCCGAAAAATCCCGCCATGGCCACGGTCAATGTCTGCATCTTTTGATCTTGTAAAAAGAAAATCGCAAATTGGTAATCGTTCCAGATAAACACACAGGAAATAATGCAGACCGTTGCGGTAATCGGTTTCAACAAAGGAAACACGATTGTATAAAAAGTCCTGATCAATCCCGCGCCGTCCATCCTGGCGGCTTCCTCAAGCTCTTTCGGAATGGAAGAGCGGATAAACCCTGAGTATAAGAAAACGGTCAGCGGCATATATGCAGCCGTATTAATGAGAATGGCTGCGGCATGCGTATTGATCAGCCCCGCATCAGCGACCATCTTGTATAAAGGAACCATGGAAGTCAAAGGCGGGATGATCATGATTGAAATCAAAAGGCCGAAGACGATTTTATTCAGCTTTGTATTTCTTCTAGCGAGCGGGTATGCGGCAAGCGAACCCATGAAAATTAATAAAGCGGCGGAAACGGCTGTAATGATGATCGTGTTCAGAAAGGATTGCCCGAGAGAGGCACGTTCCCATGCTTCACGAAAATTCTGAAATGAAAAGGCAGATGGCAGCGACCATTTTGAACTGTAGTCACCTTTTGCTTTTAATGACGTGGTCAGCAAAATATAAAAGGGGACAATATGAACGCACGAGATAACGGCTGCCAACAGCGTAAAAATCCGCATTCGGGCTGTTTTCATGACATTTCCGTCTCCTTTCGCTTGAAATACACGAGAGCCGAAAAGCTGATGACAAGAATAATGACGGACATAAACACGCCTTGGGCGGCGGCATATCCCGCATCCTGCCGTTTAAAATATAAATCATACATAAACGTCGACATCGATTGAGAGGAATTGCCCGGCCCGCCTGCGGTCAGCGCGAAAATGACATCAAACAGCTTCAGCCCGCCGATGATATTGATGACCATGTTGATGGTGACAGCCGGCATCAATAAAGGCAGGGTGATGGTGAAAAACGGCTGAAGACCTCCCGCGCCATCCATTTTTGCGGCTTCGTAATAATCTTTTGGAATGCTTTGCAGCCCCGCCAAATATACAATCATCGCAATGCCTGCGTATTGATACGTGTTAATCATGACGATAATCCACGGGTTTGCCGCAGGGCTTGCCAAGGCGTTGACAGGACCGATTCCCAGTGCGCCAAGTACATCATTCAGCGCACCCCCGTCATATGAGAAAATAAAATACCAAATGTATCCCATAATCAGCGGACTGATAATGACGGGCAGGTAGACGATCGTTCTTGTGAGCGCCTTCATTTTTAAGCTCTGATTCAAAAGCAGCGCATATAAAAGTCCGAGCATATTCTGAAAAAAAGTGCTTCCGATGCCGTAAAGCAAAGTGTTTTTCACAACAAGCCACGTGTCCGGATCTGTAAAAAGCCTTTTATATTGAGTAACCCCCACCCATTGATACGTCTGTGAGAAGCCGTTCCAGTTTGTAAATGTGATAAAAGCGCCTTTGACAAACGGAAAAATCATGAAAATAAAAACCGTGGCAAGAGCGGGAACGTACATCCACCATAGTGACGCGGGTTTTACCGGCTTTTGATGTTGAAATCCTTGGGTTTCTTTTGCAAGATCACTCATTCTTTTTCAGCTCCCCGTGAATCAGATTGAAGCCGGAGCCGCTTATATTCCCTGCCGAGTTTCGCTGAAATTTCAGCGGGGGTTAAGATATCGGCCATCAGCTCCTGCCCGGCTGTTCCCATCACATCCCACATTCCGTTCGGCAAATAAAGGCGGTCAAAATAAGGCTGCACCTTAATATGCTGATAGCGCTTATAGTCATTTGCGTAGAAAATGTCCGTTTGCACATTCACTAATCCGGCCGGAAGCGAGGTCGCTTCGGCAATTGATTTTGCATGCTCGGGTCGGGCCATAAATGCGATAAACTGTTTCGCTTCTTCAAGCCGCGGGGAATCCTTGAATGCCGCCAGCGTGTAACGTTCGCCTCCGATCCAAACCGGCGCGTCTCCCTTGTGGACGGCCGGGGTCGGTATGATTCCGACTTTTACCTTCGGATTGATTTGAGCGACGTCTTGGCCGAGGGTGCCGCCCTGCAGCGTAAAGGCGATTTTGTTTTGCGCCATCAGTTCAATGAGCTGGGACCGTTTTGCCGTCACGGCATCTATATTGAGCAGGTTTTCCTTTTGCATCTCTTTCAGTTTGTCAGATAAATAGGTGAAGTGTGTCCAGCGGAAGGTTCCGTTTAACAGTTGTTTTTTGTAACGGTGTGCGGGATCTGTGATGAGAAGCGGTGCGGCGAATTGATCGTAATATTGGGCAAATGAGCTTTTCTCATAGCCGGCAAACCAGAAGGGGGTGACTGTTCCGCCGCTTTTTTCTTTAATCTGTCTCAATGCCTTCATAAAATCATCCATTGTTTCCGGCGGTTTGATTCCGTATTCTTCCAACAACGTGCGATTGTAGGCCAGTCCGTCCTTTGCCTGATTCAGAGGGAAGGCGTATATTCTGCCTTTGGCGTCTTTGAGCATGCTGTTTAAATTCGGATCGAGCCGCTTCGTCCAAGACATGCCGCTGAGGTCGGCGGTATATTCTCCGTAGCGGATTTTGGCCCAGCCGTGTGTGTCGAAAAGATCGGGCATATCACCGGCCGCCATCCTGACCCTCATCATATTTTCGTAGTCATTGCCTGGGAAATGAACGTTTACTTGAATGTCCGGATGTTCTTTTTGGAATGAATCAGCCAACTTTCTGAATACGGCGCGTTCGCTGTCTGAGGATATGGTGGAATAGACTGTCAATGTTTTCTGCTTTTCTCCGGCGCCGCTCTGTTCTGCTGAGCAGCCGGGAAGTATCATGCAAGTAAAAGAAAGAAACAAAGCCAGTAAGCGTTTCATCTTTTCCTCCTTTAAATATGATATAAACGCTGCGGGACACGTCACCTCCTTTCTTGTGAGCCGCAGCTTTGTCTGACAATCAATGAAGTGGGGAGCGTCACGGCCAGCGGGACGGTTCTGCCGTTTAAACGGTCGAGAAGCAATTTGACACCCGTCCGGCCCATCTCTTCCGTGTATACTTTTACCGTTGATAACGGCGTGCTGGCGTATTCTGCCTCATCAATTCCGTTGAAGCTGACAACCGCCGTATCGCGCGGGACTTGAAGGCCGGCTTCCTGCAAGGCTTTTAAAGCGCCGACAGCCATCGAATCACTTGCGATAAAAAAGGCATCGGGGAGACTTCCGCCTTTGATGGCTTCATTCATCAGCCGGAACCCTTCGTGCATGCTGTATTCGCCGATCAGTACATGCTCCGGCTCGGCGCCGGCCATTTGTAAGAAAGCGGTCAGACGCTTATCCTCAATCGTTTTATTGCTGTTTACACCGTCTATGACGGTATGCTCCCGCTCCTGGCCGCCGATATAACCGAGCCGCTGGTAACCGAGCGACAGAAGATGTTCTATCGCCTTTTGCGCTGCGGCATAAAAATCCACGCTGACGGAATCGTAGCGGGCGGGATCGGGGGTGCCGTTAACAAATACCGCGTGCCTGAAAGCGGCGCTGATATTCGTAAGCGCCTCGTCTTGCAGGCTGCCGATGACGATGACGCCGTCCAGTTCGTGAAACATATGCTCTTGAAAAGAACCGAGATGGATAGAAGATGTGATAAAAATTTTTTGCCGAAAGCATTCTTCTTCAATGCCTTTTCGGATCGCCGAAAAATAAGGATCCTGCCGTTCTTCTTCCGGTGACAGGCAGCTGACAACGCCGATCAGGGGCGCTGAATCGCTGCGGCTGCGGTTCTTCCGTTTTTTTGCCGACGGCTGATAGCCCAGCTCATCGGCGATCCTCAGAACTTTTTCTCTTGTTTCATCAGTCACAGCCAAAGAGTCATCCTTATTCAAAATTCTCGATACTGTCGTGCTGGATACAGATGCCTGTAAGGCAATATCTTTGAGACGGACCATTTCGCATCTCCTTTTTACTAAATATTTACTAAACAGAAATGACCTGGTTATTGTTAAAATGATATTATCATACGAGAGTAAGCGTTTTCAATAACTATTTTCGGTTACTTTTAGTAAAAATCAGTAAAAAAGAAAATCTGTTTTTCTCTATCATATTTCAATTGAACCGGAATAAATTGATAGAGAAAGGAGAGGGTGATGTGCTGAAGATAGCTGTTTTTGATGAGGAGCATGAAAAGGATCTGCAGACTGAAGTCAATACATTTTTAAAGGGGATTTCTGATGAACAGCTCGTTGATATTAAATATACGGTAGCGGCGGCCTGTGATCCTGAAGGTGAGCAGCTTTATTGTTTTTCCGCTCTCATTTTATACCGAAAATAAAAAAGCCCGGACGAAAGGGACTGACCCCATAATATGAGACAAACAAAAAACACCTTCAAGTTTGAAAACGGATCGTTGTTATCCGAAATTAGACTTGGAGGTGTTTTTCTATGAGGGCAAGAGTGAGTTATCCGGTTGAAGTCAAACAGAAGGCTGTAGAAATGAGATTGGCGGGCGTGCCTGTGAAGGAGATCATGCAGAAATTGAATATAAAGAATAAGACGCAGGTGCAGACATGGGTCAGGTGGTATAAAGCTGGGGACACACATCGATTCGAACAACCTGTCGGAAAGCAATATTCTTATGGAAAAGGTCCCGAGTATTCTTCCGAATTAGAGAAACTGCAGGCAGAGATTCGTTACCTGAGACAACAGAATGAAGTGTTAAAAAAGTACAACGAATTGGAAAGGAAGCTGATAGCGAAACGCCAGTCGAGCTTGTAGAAGCATTGCGCAGCACAATGACCATAAAGGATATCTGTATTCATTTAGGTATCTCACGAGCATCTTATTATCGTTGGAAGAAGAATCTGATGAAAGATAACCCTAAATACCATTTAGAAAAACAAATCGGCACGTTGTGCCGAGAACACAAGTATCGATATGGCTATCGGAAAATCACAGCCATATTAAAAAAGGGAATGCGTATGAATCATAAAACGGTTCAGCGCATTATGCAGAAGAATCAGTGGCAATGCCGGGTTAAGGTGAAAAAGCGCAAGAAGAATGGGCAGCCATATGCCGTGGCCGAGAATATATTGGATCGGAACTTTCAGTCTGATCGCCCTCTGGAAAAGCTAGTAACGGATATCACATATTTGCCTTATGGGCAGAAACAATTGTATCTTTCCAGTATATTGGATTTATACAATGGAGAAGTGATTGCTTTTACTATTGGGGATAAGCAGGACACAGCCTTTGTCTTAGACACACTTGATCAGCTACCAATGCTGCCTGAGAACTGCGTGTTACATAGTGACCAAGGTTCTGTTTATACATCTTATGAGTATCAGAAAGCTGTTAAAACAAAAGGCATTACCATGAGCATGTCCCGTAAAGGGACACCCGCTGATAATGCCTCCATCGAATCGTTTCATTCCTCACTAAAGTCTGAAACGTTCTACCTCGACAAGTTGGAAAGCACTACGACGACCATCGTAGAGCAAACTGTCGAAACCTATATACACTATTGTAACAACATTCGTATTCAAACAAAACTAAACAACCAGCCGCCGGTCACATACCGACAGCTGGCTGCTTAAAGGTGTTTTGATCCCTGTCTCAAAAACGGGGGTCAGTCCCGAAATGCCGGGCTTCGTTGTTCATTATGCTTTTTTGACGCGGGGACTTCTCGGTTTTTGGTATTTCTCCGCTTGTTTGATTCCTTTTCTCTCGCTCGCTAATGACTTGTACAGAGACACGATCATCAGAAGGATCACGACTGAAAACGGAACCGCGGCGAGAATGGCCGTGTTTTGCAGTGCGGCCAGACCGCCGGAATATAACAAAACCGCTGCCACGGCGGACTGGATGACGCCCCAGATGATTTTCACCCGGTTTGACGGGTCTAAAGAGCCGTAAGACGTTTGCATTCCAAGCACAAATGTCGCTGAATCCGCTGATGTAATAAAGAATACAGCGATCAGAACAAGCGTTAATACGGATGTCACCATTGTCAGCGGATAGTGGCTGAGTGCGCCGAACAGCATCGTATCCGTTGACATTCCCGCGACATTGAATACGCCTTTCTGCTGAAGATCCATCGCGGATACACCGAAGATCGCAAACCATAAGAAAGCCAATATACAAGGTGTCACCAATACCCCGATTAAAAATTCCCGGATCGTCCGGCCCCTTGATACACGGGCGATAAAAATGCCGACAAACGGCGACCAGGATATCCACCAGGCCCAATAGAAAATGGTCCAGCTGTTAATCCATTCGCGCTTTTGGGGATCATTCGGAGACAAGCGAAAGCTCATCTGCACGATATTTTGTATGTATTGGCCGATAGAATCGGTAAATGAGTTCATAATCAGCACCGTCGGGCCTGCAATGAGCATAAAGATCATTAAAATAGCCGCGAGCGCCATGTTGGTATTGCTTAAGTATTTAATCCCTTTGCCGATTCCGCTCCACGCAGAAATCAAAAATAACACGGTCACGACAGCGATCAGGATCAGCTGAATGGAAAATGTTTTCGGAATGCCGAATAAATAATGCAGACCGCCGTTGATCTGAGTCGCTCCGAGCCCTAAGCTTGTCGCCACACCGACAACGGTCGCAAACACGGCGATACAGTCAATCGCTTTGCCGATCGGCCCGTTTACTTTATCGCCCAAAAGCGGTGTCAGTGTGCTGCTGATCAAACCGGGCGCGTCTTTTCTGAATTGAAAATATGCGATACATAAAGCGACGACCGCATAGATGGCCCAAGCGTGCAGCCCCCAGTGGAAAAATGTGTACCGGAGCGCATCACGAAATGCTTGGGGCGTTTCTGTTTCACCTGAGGGAGAGCTGATGGCGTAATGGCTGATCGGTTCCGCAGCCCCGTAAAATACCAAACCGATTCCCATGCCCGCGCTGAAAAGCATGGCAAACCATGATAATAAGCCGAATTCCGGTTTTTCCCCGGGTTTTCCGAGTTTTATTGTGCCGATCGGACTTACAATGAGAAAGAGACAGAAACCGACAAATATAGAAACGACCAGCAGATAATACCAGCCGAAAGAATCCGTAATAAATTTTTGTGCCGTATCAGTGACTTGCTGCAGGCTGTCAGGAGAAATGGCCCCCCATAAAACCGCAGCGGCTGTGATGACAATCACAATCCAAAAAACACTGGAGATGTTCTTCTTCAAACGTTCTCACCCTCTGACTATTTTTTTCAATACGCCATTTTGTTTTAGTATGGTCGTACGATTGCAGATCAATCCTTTCTTCCTATTCCCTCAATCAGGTGAAACAAAACGCAGAAAACTCTATCATGTTTTTGGTCAATTATCAACGGGGACGCTCAGGTAAGTGCGCTTTAAACCATTTAGAGCGAGCGTGAGAAACGTCCTGCATTCAAACCGGCGAGACGCCCCGTAACAAAGGCTGAAGTGATATTGTAGCCCCCGGTATAGCCGTGAATGTCGAGTATTTCTCCGCAAAAATATAAGCCTTCCATTTTTTTAGACGCCATTTGTTTCGGCTCAATCTCTTTTACGGAAACACCTCCGCCTGTGACAAACGCTTTGTCCAAAGAAAGCGTTCCGTCAGCGGCAACCGTAAATTGTTTGCAGTCTTTGACAAAAGCCCTGAATTGATCCTTCGGCAGTTCCGTAAAGCTTGTCTGCGGATCAAGACCGTTCCGTTCCAGAAGAAAAAGCAGGTACCGTTCCTGCATCCACGGCTTCAGCGCGTTTTTGAGCGCTTTTTTCGGTGCGTCTTTCAGTTCCTTGTGCATCTTTTGAAATAACTCTTCCTCGTTGATGCCGGGAAACAGATCGATGCGGAGTTTGACCTCTGGCTGCTTTTTCAGTTCTTTGACGACAAACTGGCTGCAGCGGAGAATGGCGGGGCCTGACAAGCCGAAATGGGTAAACAGCATGTCCATCACGTGTGTGACGATTGGTTTGCCTTTTTTATTCAGAACGCTGACGGCCGCGTTTCTAAGAGACAGCCCCTGAAGTGTTTTTTGTTTAATAAACGGTTCTGACGACGTAACCGGCACTTCCGTCGGAAAGAGTTCGGTCACGGTATGACCGGCCGCTTCCGCCCATGCATAGCCGTCTCCGGTGCTGCCGGTATGCGGGACTGATTTTCCGCCGACCGCGATAATGACGGCGTCTGCGTTAATGTGTTCGTCATTGTTTGTCGTAATGCCTGCTGTCCTGCCGTTCTCGTACCGCACTTCTTTGATTTTTTCATTTGTGCGGATGGTGACATTCAGTTGTTTTAATCGGTTCAAAAGCGCATCGACAACGCTTTGCGCTTTGTCCGTCACCGGGAACATGCGCCCGTGGTCTTCTTCTTTCAGCTGAATGCCGAGTTTTTCAAAAAAGGCGATGATATCTTCATTATTAAATTCGGAAAACGCGCTGTATAAAAAGCGGCCGTTGCCGGGGATGTGTTTGATGATTTCTTCAACGGGGAGGCGGTTGGTCACGTTGCAGCGCCCGCCGCCGGAAATCGCCAGCTTCCGTCCCAGCTTGTTTCCTTTATCGATTAATAATACGTCCGCGCCTTCTTCGCCTGCCGCAATCGCAGCCATTAAACCGGACGGGCCGCCGCCGATCACAATCACGTCATAATGTTTCATCTTTCATCAACAACTTTCTTTTTCACGTATAATAGGCGGAAATGTCCGCTTTCTGCTATTATAGCGAAAGAAAGGGAATCCTTAAACGTATTTTGTTTTTTAAAGAGTTTTCCCAAAAAGTTTCCCGCTGTAATTATTACCGTCTAATTGCCCAGTTGTGTTAAAATAGAAAAGTTGAATCTTCGTAGAAAATGGTGATGAGGAAACATGTCAAGCAAATTGTTAAGGGGCACGTTCGTGCTGACGCTCGGCACCTATATATCGCGGATTTTAGGGATGATTTATCTGATCCCGTTCGGAGCGATGGTCGGAGCGACGGGCGGAGCTTTGTTTCAATACGGATATAATCAATATACACTGTTTTTAAACATTGCCACGATGGGATTTCCCGCCGCGGTTTCAAAATTTGTCTCGAAATATAACTCCAAAGGAGACTATGAGACGAGCAGGCGGATGCTGAGAGCGGGAATGTCGGTTATGCTCGTAACCGGGATGATCGCTTTTTCAATTCTTTATATTTCGGCGCCGTTTTTTGCGGAAACATCTCTCGGCGGCACGAGTAACAACGGACTTACGATTGACCACGTCGTTTATGTTATCCGGATGGTCAGTCTGGCACTTTTGGTCGTGCCGATTATGAGTCTTGTGCGCGGTTTTTTCCAAGGTCATCAGATGATGGGGCCGACAGCCGTTTCACAGGTTGTGGAGCAGCTTGCCCGGATCATCTTTTTATTGGGCGCCACGTATTTGATTTTAAGAGTGATCAACGGCGGCCTTGTCATCGCAGTCGGATACGCGACTTTCGCGGCGCTGATCGGATCATTCGGAGGGCTTGTCGTTCTTTATATTTACTGGAATAAGCGGAAGGGCGATCTTCTGGCGATGAAGCCGAATCTCGTCCCGTCTGCGAACTTAAGTTATAAAAAAATGTTCATTGAGCTTTTCAGTTATGCCGCTCCTTACGTATTTGTCGGACTGGCGATTCCTTTGTATTCTTATATCGATACGAATACGTTTAATAAAGCGATGATTGCGGCAGGCCATAAGGATATCAGCCAGGACATGCTTGCGATTGTCACTCTTTATGTGCCGAAGCTTGTCATGATCCCGGTTTCTCTGGCGACCGCTTTCGGTCTGACGCTGATTCCGACGATTACTGAATCGTTTACGAGCAGGAATTATAAGCTTTTGAACCAGCAGATTAACCAGACGATGCAAATCATTCTGTTTTTGGTTATTCCCGCCGTTGTCGGGATGTCCGTGTTATCGGGTCCGGCCTATACGTTCTTCTACGGCTCTGAAAGTCTTCGCCCGGATATCGGACAGGATATATTGTTCTGGTACGCGCCTGTCGCGATTCTGTTTTCTCTGTTTACCGTAAACGCCGCGATCCTGCAAGGGATTAATAAGCAGAAATTTGCTGTCGTGAGCCTTTTCATCGGCGTCATTATAAAAGTGGTGCTGAACGTGCCGCTGATCAAGCTGTTTCAGGGAGACGGGGCCATCTTGGCAACGGCGCTCGGTTATATCGCTTCTCTTCTGTACGGTTTTATTATGATTAAGCGCCATGCGGGCTATTCGTATACGGTACTTATAAAACGGGTCATTTTAATCGCAGTCCTGTCCGTCGTGATGGGAGTCGCGGTCAAGCTGACTCAATGGCTGCTCAGTTTCTTTGTAACATACCAAAGCGGCCAGGTGCATGCGGCGATTGTCGTCTTTGTCTGCGCCGCTGTCGGCGGTGCGGTGTACATGTTTGCCGCGTACCGAATCGGATTTTTACAGAAAATGTTTGGAAACCGTCTGCCCCGCGTTTTGAGGAGAGGCAGGCATTCCGCCCATTGAGAAATAATGAATAGTCCGCTTATCGCGGGCTTTTCTTTTTAAAGGAGAGGATCAGGATGAGACTTGATAAGCTGCTTGCCAACAGCGGATTCGGCTCAAGAAAAGATGTGAAAAAAATCGTCAAGGCCGGGGCTGTCATGATTGACGGAGAGCCGGCGAAAGATGTGAAAACCCATGTCGATCCGGAAAAACAGGACATCACGGTATACGGAGAGCCGGCAGACTATCGTGAATTTATTTATGTCATGATGAATAAGCCGCAAGGAGTCCTGTCCGCTACCGAAGACAGCCGCCAGCAAACGGTGGTTGATCTGCTGACGCCTGAAGAACAGCGATTTGAACCGTTTCCGGCGGGACGTCTTGATAAGGATACGGAAGGCTTTTTGCTTCTGACCAATGACGGGCAGCTCGCTCATCGCCTGCTTTCTCCGAAAAAGCATGTGCCCAAAACATATGAGGTCCGGTTAACCTCGCCTCTGTCACCGGAAGACATCGTTCATCTGGAAAGAGGCGTCGTCATTGAAGGAGGCTATAAGACGAAGCCGGCAGCCGTTGAAATCATTACAGAAAGCCCGGATGAAACGGTGATTCACTTGACCATTACAGAAGGCAAATATCATCAGGTGAAGCTGATGGCAAAGGCTGTCGGAAATGAAGTGGCTTATTTGAAGCGGCTTTCGATGGGGGCTGTTTCTCTTGACCCGGATCTTAAACCGGGAGAATTCCGCGAGCTGACTGAAGAGGAGCTCGAAACGCTGAGAGGCGCTGAAGTGTAATCGATATCAGAAAAGCCCAAAACAGATTTGTTTTGGGCTTTTTATATAGAGGAACAAAAAACAAGGCAAAGACGCTGCTTTGCCTTGCAGCATGTCAGGCCGAAAAGGGCCTTATGTAATTGTTCGCTTAAGATGTAATTTTCACTTTTTTTCGTGTTGTCTCCCACTTGCCTCGGCTAGGACTATGAACAAGATCATTGTATGCTAACACATTTAAGTCTCGCTGAATGGTTCTAGGTGTAATGCCGAATTCATCAACCAGTTCCTGTGTTGTCACAAGGCCTTTTTCCTGGATGAACATGTAAACTGATTTAATCCGAGTCAGCATACGATTTGTTGAAGGTTTCAAAAAACCACTCCCTATCATAAGATCGGATGGACTTGATATACCACAACTTTCGACTCTAAAACTTCGTACGAATAAGCAACAAAGGATGACATTCTGTTTTTTCTCTTTTAACTGCCTCCATTATACACGATATGGACAACATGAATCTAGGAATAAGCGCAGATAATTTTTTCCAAATGGGTGCCGCCTTGGTGCATTACTATGCCCGGTCCGCTTTTATTATTATGGAAACTGAAACTTTTTTTATACATGTCCGTATGAAAACGGGGGAGTGAGAAGTTTGGGAGAATTATTGAATGCAAACATTGTCTGCGCCGGTTATGCTGACAGGCCGAAGGTGATTTCTGATGTATCTCTGTCAGTCAATGCTGGTGAAATTGCCGGTTTAATCGGAGCGAACGGCGCGGGGAAAAGTACAGTGATAAAGGCGGTTCTCGGGCTTTCCCGGGATATAGAAGGCGGTATTGAGTGGAATGATTCATCTTATGCTTACATACCGGAGCGTCCGAGTTTTTACGATGAACTGACGCTTTGGGAGCATCTCGAGCTGACCGGGTCATTGCGGGGCATGGAAGGGGAAGAATGCCGTGAGCGTGCAGGGCGGCTGCTTGAAGAGTTTTCGCTGACGTCTGTAAAACATGATTTGCCTTCCGGTTTTTCAAAAGGGATGCAGCAAAAATTGATGCTCATACAGGCATTTTTGGCGAAGCCGGATATTTACATCATTGATGAGCCTTTTATCGGACTTGATCCGATCTCAACGAAGCTGTTTACCGACATGCTGATTGCTGAGAAAGAAAGGGGCGCGGGGATTTTGATGTGCACTCATGTTCTGGATACGGCGGAAAAAATCTGCGACCGGTTTTATTTGCTGGATCAGGGCGCTCTGCTTCTTCAAGGCACGTTAGAGGAGCTTCAGGAAAAAACGGGGAGCCGTTCACTGCTGGATTGCTTTTATTCAGCGGTTCGGAGCAGTCAGCGATGACCGGGCGGGCTTTGTTTTTTCAAAGGCTGTTTCATTATTGGCGGTATCAATGGAAGGTGTTTCAGACGGTCATTGATTGGACGGTCGCGCTGTATATCGTTCTTCCCGCTGCCGCATTTGCCGTTTATCAATATGCTGAATGGCTGAACGGCAGGGGGCTTCTTAATGGAGCGGCAGGAGTATTAGGATGGGGCTGGCTGTATGTATTCAGTGCCCTGCTATTGTGCACGGGTTTTATTCATACCTTTTTGCTGGAAGCGGATCACGTATTTTTGGTGCATGCAAAACATCTGATGCAAAAGCTGAAACGGTACGCGCTTTTGTATTCGATGTTCCTTTCCCTTATCAAATGGGGTGCGCTTGCCGTATTGTTATTTCCCTTATGGCGCCAATACGGTGACTGTACCTTACCGGCATATTCGGGTATGTTTTGCTGTCTGTTCGGCTTCCATACCGCAATATTAGCGGTGCACCGGCACAGAAAAAACAGCAGGCGGACATTCGGGAATCAGGCGGCGGGCTGGCTGAAAGTGATGGTTCTGATGGCGGGTGCGTTTTTTATGATCGTCTTTGCCGCCGAATGGTATTGGCTTTGGCCGGCGGGATGTATATTGTTCATCTGTTCCGCTCTTTTGACTTGGAAAGGATCGGAGACATTATCAGCCTTTGAGGAAGAAGTGTTTGAGGAGAACAGGCGCAAGCTTTCATTCGCCGCCTCTGTTTTGATGCTCAGCCATGATGTGCAGCTCCCGAATGGTAAACATAAAGGGCGGAGCAAGCCGTTTTTATATCCCGGCTCAAAGCACATCTTTACAAAACGGTCGGCGTATACGGCGTGGAAAGAATTGTTCTTTAAAGTGCTGATTCGAAACGGCGGGTATCTCCGGCAGCTTTACCTTTTAACCGCGACTTTTACGGCTCTTATTCTCGTTCTTCCGCTCTTAGTGAAGCCGGCAGTCCTCATTTTGTTTGCGATCGTCAGCCGCTATGCCGCGTCACTTTTATTTGACCGGATCACGGATAAACCGGTTTTAAGCGGTATCAAGAGAGACAGTGATGACTATTTCAGGGCGCGAAACAGCGCATTAACCGTCATTCAAATCATCTGTTCCGCCTGGTGTCTCATTGCCGCGATTCTTTCCGTTCTTTATATGTGAAAATCCCTTTCCGAAAAAGGAAAGGGATTTTTCTTAATGTCCGTTCAAAATAAAAAGCTGAATAAAAAACAGCACGGCGAAGATGATGACTAAAGGATGGATTTCGCGCCATTTTTTCTTAGCTACTTTAACAAGCGGATATGAAATGAAGCCGAGTGCGATTCCGGTTGAAATACTGGACGTTAGAGGCATCGCCAAAATGACGAGAAAGGCCGGGAACGCTTCATCAAGCTCATTCCAGCGGATATTCGATACCGCACCCATCATCAGGCTGCCGACAATAATCAGAGCCGGTGACGTAATCGCGGACACTTCCGATAAGACGCTGACAAGCGGGCTGAAAAACATGGAAACGGCAAACATAACGGCAATCGTCAGCGCCGTCAGACCCGTTCTTCCGCCGGCCGCCACACCTGCTGAAGATTCAACGAACGCGGTCGTCGGGCTGGTGCCGAAGATGCTTCCCACCGTTGTAGCGGTCGAATCAGCCAAAAGCGCTCTTCTGGCATTCGGCAGCTGATTGTTTTTGATCAGTCCCGCTTGTTCGGCGACACCGATCATGGTGCCGGTCGTGTCAAAAATCGTAACGAGAAGAAAAGAAAACACAACAGCGTACAGACCGTGATGCACGACATCCCCGAGGGCTCCGAACGGATTTGTGATTAAAAGCCCCTCCGGCAGGCGCGGGAAGGACATGAATCCTTTCGTGAAATGAATCTGACCGGTCAAAAAGGCAATGATAGCGGTCAGCGCCATGCCGATGAACAGAGCCCCGTTAACATTCAGCACCATCAGTACAATACTGATGATAAGCCCGATAAGCGTTAAAATGACGGCGGGCGAATGAAGATCGCCGAGTGCGACCAGATTAGATTTATCAGCCGTGATGATTCCGGATTGGCGTAAGCCGATAAAAGCGATAAATAAGCCGATGCCGGTCGTAATTCCGTATTTTAAATTGTCCGGAATCGCTTCTATAAGTTGTTTTCTTAAAGGCGTTAACGATAAAATAATAAAGATGACTCCCGCGATAAAAACGGCGCTGAAAGCCGTCTGATACGTAATGCCGCTGCCTGTGCCGACAACGTGAAAGGCGAGATACGCGTTTAAGCCCATGCCGGGGGCAATGGCGATCGGAAAATTCGCAGCGAGAGCCATCCATAAAGTTCCGACAATGGAAGCGATAATCGTCGCGGTGAACACCTGGTCAAACGGAATTCCCGCATTGGAAAGGATCACCGGATTGACGACAATGATATACACCATTGTGAAAAAGGTGGTCAATCCCGCGGTAATTTCTCTTTTTATTGTCGTTTGATGCTTGTCGAGATGAAACATAAGTACCTCCAATGACGAACATTTTTTCAAAACATCATCTATATTATTCGTTTTATCGACATTTTGCAAGTCTTTATCAAGAAAGGGGATTTGTGATGAACTGGGAAGTTGAAGTCATCAGAAACAAAGAAGATCTGATCCGTGACACGCAGAAGTTTTTGCAGATCAACAGCGTAATGGACGAATCAACAGCGGGTCCCGGCCGGCCGTTTGGAGAAGGCGTCAATGCCAGCCTGACGTCACTGCTGGAATTCGGTGAAAAAGAAGGCTTCACCGTAAAGAATCTTGACGGCTATGCGGGCCATATTGAATGGGGAACGGGTGACGAAATCGTCGGCGTTCTGTGCCACGTCGATGTCGTTCCGCCCGGAGACGGCTGGACGAGCGATCCGTTTTCAGCCGATATCAGGGACGGCCGGATATATGCCAGAGGCGCCATAGATGATAAAGGGCCGACAATGGCGGCGTTTTATGCGCTGAAAATCGTCAAAGACATGCAGCTCCCTTTATCCAAACGCGTGAGAATCATCATCGGAACGGATGAAGAAAGTGATTGGAGATGTGTGGATCACTACTTCAAACACGAAAAAATGCCTGACATCGGCTTTGCTCCTGACGCAGATTTTCCGATCATTAACGCGGAAAAAGGAATTATAGATGCGTCACTGCGCATTGCAAAAAGCGCTTCTGACAAAGACGCAAAAAACGGGCTTCTGTCATTCCGTTCAGGACTGCGCTTGAACATGGTGCCGGATGCGGCTGAAGCGGTTATTGAAGGGGACGGTCTTGATGCCGTGCACGCATATTTCAGCAAATGGCTTGAGCAGTCAAAAACACAGGGTGAAGCAGTTTCGGAAAATGGAAAACTGACGCTTCGGGTATACGGAAAATCATGCCACGCGATGGAACCGGATAATGGTGTCAATGCCGGCTTAAAGCTTGCTGAATGCCTTAACGGAACAGAGCTGGATGAAGCCGGAAAGCACTTTGTCAAAACCGTCAGTGACTATTTTTTAAATGATACACGAGGCAAAAAACTGAAAATTGATTGCAGGGATGACATCAGCGGAGAGCTTACATTGAATGTCGGCACCTTTACATACAGAAAGGGTGAGGAAGGAGAACTCGGCATCAACATCCGTTATCCCGTCACTTCAGACAGCAAAGTCATCCGTGATGCTTTTACGTCTGCTGAAGAATTCCGGCTTGAAGAATTTAAAGACAGCAAACCGCACCACGTTTCTGCCGATCATCCGCTCGTAAAGACGCTTCAAAAGGTTTACGAAGGACAGACGGGAAAGAAAGCGGATCTGATTTCAATCGGCGGAGGAACGTATGCGAGATCCCTTTCGGCGGGCGTCGCGTTCGGGCCGCTGTTCCCCGGCCGGCCTGACAGCGCGCATCAAAAGGATGAGTACATTGAAATCGATGACCTTCTCCGGTCAACCGCTTTATACGCCGAAGCCATTTATGAGCTTGCCAAGTGATAATAAAAAGGGACGCCGAAAGCGGCATCCCTTTTTATCATTCAAATGACCATAAATCCGTTGATAAATAACGTTCTCCCGTATCGGCCGTCATACAGATGACGATCTGTTCGGAAGGGAGGCGTTTTGCGGTTTCAATGGCGGCGAAGCAGGCGGCGCCTGAAGACGGGCCGACGAGTATACCTTCTTCCCGGGCCAGACGGCGTGTTGTCGTATACGCATCTTCATCAGATATTTTCATGATTTCATCGTAAACGTCCTGATTCAGTATGCCGGGAATAAACCCGGGGCTTGTCCCGACAAGCTTATGAGCGCCGGGTTTTCCGCCAGACAGGACGGGAGATCCCGCAGGCTCGGCGACATGAACAATCATATCCGGGAAAAGCTCCTTCAGCGTTTCTCCGGTTCCGGTAATGGTTCCGCCCGTTCCCGCCGTTGCCACAAAAGCACCGAGCGGTCTGTTGAGCTGCTGAACGGCCTGATAGATTTCAATGGCGGTCGTTTTTCGGTGGGCATCTGGATTTGCGCCGTTATCGAATTGCATCGGGATAAAACTTCCCGGAATCTGTTCGGCGAGTTCTTTCGCTTTTTTGATGCTGCCGGGCATTCTTTCCGCCCCCGGTGTTAACACAACCTCCGCGCCGTACGCTTTCAGGAGGTTGATGCGTTCTTTCGTCATCGTGTCAGGCATGACGAGGATTGCCTTGTAGCCGCGCGCCGCCGCGTTCATCGCCAGGCCGATGCCTGTGTTGCCGCTTGTCGGTTCGATGATGACAGAGCCGGGTTTTAAATGCCCGCTGTTTTCCGCCTCAATGATCATATTGTAAGCCGCTCTGTCTTTGACACTGCCGCTCGGGTTAAACGATTCTAATTTTAAATAGACCTGTGCTGCATGTTCTGGCTGAAGGCGATTGAGCTTTACGATCGGTGTGCCGCCGATCAGCTCCGCCGTGCTGTTTACGATTTTCAAGGCCGGCTCATTCCTTTCTGTATAAAACGTTCGGTACATAATATCCTATCATAATGAGCGGACAGGGTTCTCCTCTCCGCTTATCCGTTTTATAATAACACCATAACCAAAGAGGGGGAGATCCTCGTATGAAAGCTTCATTGCCGCATTATTTTATCGGCATTCCGATTCCGGCTGACATTGCTGAACCGATTTGGGAAGCAGCCAAAAAAGAGCCGGCGTTATCATTCAAAAAATGGGTGCACCCGCATGACTATCATATTACACTCATTTTTCTCGGAGCCGCGGATGAAGAACGGCTTGCGAAATTATCGTCTCTGCTCGCAGATGCTGCGTCGGCAGCGCAGCCGTTTACCGTACAGTTTCAGCATCTGGATATTTTCGGCGACCGCAGACAGCCGAGAGTGCTTCACCTTGAGCCCGAACGGAATGAACTGCTCTTTGATTTGCGGGAAAAAACAAAACAGGCTGTTTTGAAAGCCGGTTTTCAAGTGGAAAAACGCCCGTATCATCCTCATATGACGATGGCGCGGAAGTGGGCGGGAGACCGGCCGTTTCCTGACGATGTGCCGTTTGAAAGCGGCAGGGTGCAAAGTGCCGTCAGCCGGTTTTCCCTGTTTCAGACCCATCTTGACCGGTCGCCTAAATACGAAGAAATCGCACAGTTTCAATTGACATAAACAAATATTCGGAGTGGAGAAATCACATGGCACAGATCATCAAAATTCACGACTGCATATCCAGATATGAACTTGATCCATATCATTATATGAACCAGTTTATCCGGCTGAAGAAAGAACGCTTTGAGGCGCTTCTTGAAGCGTTTGACCGGAAGACGGAAGAAAAAGAAACGAAAACGGCTGCCGGCGGGGAAACCGATCAAGCGCCGGCCAGGAAAAAATTTTCCTTAAAAAAGAGAAAAGAAGAAAATACGGCCGATATAAATGAAAAGAGGCACCAATGGTTTGATGAGCCGGAGGGAGAAGAGGCGCTGTTCGGGAATCTCCCGTCTCGAAAGTCTGAGCTCGCGCCTTTTTTCAAAGATCAGCTGTATGACTTTCAATTAAAATGGGCGAGCTCCACGCTTTCTCAAAAGTCTGAGCTTTCACAGGCGGTCAAAAGGGACGGGATGTTAAAAATGCTGGCTCAAAAGCTGCCCGATTCCTATTTTGTGATGTATCATCCGGTTCTGCAAATTCAGCAGGCGTCCGTTGAACTGAGCATGATCATCATCTCGCCGCTGGAGATTTTCTGCGCTGCTTTTATGGAAGCGGAAGAGGACAGCGTATATATCGGATCAAAACACCGTTTTTGGGAAGAAAGGGGCTCCGGCAGCACGCGTCAAGTATTGAATCCGTCTCTCAGCCTGCACCGGACGGGCTCGGTCGTTTCGCAAATCGTAAAAGAAAAGCAGGCCGACATTCCCGTGCGGAAGCTTTTGCTCAGCAGAACGTCTTATATTGATTACCCGGAGCCGCCGTACGGGATGGAAATAGCTGACAAACGGACTGCCGCGGAGTGGCTGGAAAAGCAGCAGAAAAATACGGCGCCGATCAAGCACCACCAGCTGAAGGCGGCGAAGGCTCTTTTGTCTTACGGCTTAAGCGATTCAAGCCGGAGACAGGAATGGCTTGATTAAAACGGACGTTTGCCGGCTGTCTCTTCATCTATGAAGCAGGTGAAAACAAACGATGAGTCAATGGTTTTTTATTATTAATCCGGTCTCGGGAGGCGGGCGGGGCCGGCGTGTCTGGAAATCAGTTCAAAAAGAGCTGACCAGGCGCGGGGTCAGCCACCGCTCTTTTTTGACCGGGCATCCCGGACATGCGGAGGTGCTGGCGAGGCAGATTTCAATGATGCAGGATCATAAGCTTAAGCGGCTGTTCGTCATCGGCGGTGACGGGACGATGCATGAAGTCATTAACGGACTGAAAGGAACGGATCAGATTGAGCTGACCTTTGTGCCCGCCGGTTCGTACAATGACTTTTCCAAAGGGCTCGGTATTAAGAAGTCGGCGCTTCTCCAAGAAATCAAAAGTCTGCACCGCCCGCTGACACGGAAATTTTTTGCGGGAAACATCAACTTTTTTCATGACAAAGCGCAATCACTTTATTTTATTAACCACCTGTCTGTCGGCTTCGATGCCTCAGTTTTGAAGGCAGCCGCGAATTTTCCGTTATCGCGCGTTCTTCGGTTTTTGGGTCTCGGCTTTGTGATTTACCCGCTCGCGCATTTACATACGGCCTCGGGGTTTCAGCCGTTCAGATTTGTTTGCACGGCAGACGGCCAGAGGCGAGAATTCCGCAATGTCTGGTTTGTCATTGCGGCTAATCACCCTTATTACGGAGGCGGCATGAAAGCGGCGCCTTCAGCAAATCCCCGTCAAAACCATTTTGATATTGTCATCGCAGAAAACCTGTCCTTTTTCTCGCTGTATCGTTTTTTATGGGCGATGAGCTTCGGCCGGCATATCAAAATGGATGGAGTGACGATGATAAAGGGGAAGGAATTCGTTTTTGAAACAGATGGGAAAATTCCGTTTCACGCTGACGGCGAGCTGATCGGAACGACGCCGTTTCGGCTTATGCCGGGCGGTACGCCGTTGAAAATAAAAACATAATAAACAAATGAAACCCGTCAAATGTTTCACGGCAAAGAGCGGTTCGCGGCATAAATCTTCAGAATTCACAGGTGTTCTTGCTAGTTTTGCTTGACGAAGTTTGTGCTGTAGCGCTAAAATTTATAGGACGGCTATTGATTAGCATATGAGACTCTCAATAGCTGTCTTTTTTATTCTCATGAAATTGTTTATGACAGGCCGCTCCGCCAATAGAGAAAGGCTGGAGGCCTATTCTAAAATATTTTAAGAAATGATGGGTTGAACATTGATATGAACTGGTTGGGACAATTACTAGGTAGCGATTGGGAGATCTTCCCCGCCGGAGGAGCTACAGGAGATGCATATTATGCGAAACATAACGGCCAACAGCTTTTTTTAAAACGTAATAGCTCGCCCTTTTTAGCCGTGTTATCCGCCGAAGGCATTGTTCCGAAGCTGGTTTGGACAAAACGGATGGAAAACGGAGACGTCATTACGGCTCAGCATTGGATGGCGGGCAGGGAGCTGAAGGCAAAGGATATGAGCGGACGCCCGGTGGCTGAGCTGCTCCGCAAAATCCACACATCAAAAGCTTTGCTCGACATGCTGAAAAGATTGGGAAAAGAACCGCTTGATCCGGGCGCCCTTTTGTCGCAGCTGAAGCAGGCCGTCTTTGCCGTGCGGCAATTTTCGCCGCTTATTCAGGAAGGCCTTGCTTATTTGGAAGCTCATGTGGATCAGGTGCAATTCGGTGAAAAAGTCGTTTGCCATTGTGATGTGAATCATAATAACTGGCTTCTGTCTGAAGACAACCAGCTGTATTTAATAGATTGGGACGGCGCCATGATAGCTGATCCGGCCATGGATCTCGGCCCTTTATTGTATCATTACGTCGAAGAGCCAGCGTGGGACAGCTGGCTTGGGATGTACGGCATGAAGCTCACGGAAGGGCTTCGGCTGAGGATGGCGTGGTACATGTTATCGGAGACCATCACCTTCATCGCCTGGCACAAATCAAAAGGAAACGACAAAGCGTATCATGATGCCATGGAAGAGCTTCATGCCCTGATGAAGCGGATTGTCAAGTAGTCAGGAGTACGAATCCATCTGCTCCACCCATTGGGACAAATGGTTTTGGTGCTCCTGAATATGCGTGTCGATGGAATCGGCCGTGATGCCGGACTGGCTGTAGCGGTAGACATCCTCGAGCACGTTTTTTATATTTGAATCAAGCCCGGTGTTGGCCATCAGTGATTTGATGACGCGCTCCAGCTGTTCATACTCGGCAACCGTGCCGCAGCAATCCAATTGATGGTCGGCCAATATGTCCTTTAATAACCGGACCTGATGTTCGCTTGTTAAGCCCATGATTCATATACACATCCTTTCTGTGTCATACATTGTGCAAAGCGGTGCGGTTTTATGCATCACATGAGTGTTCCGGACCGGGGAGCCTCTTTTTTTATGCAGCCGGCGCCTTTAAAAGGCGCTTGCGGCTCTTTATGTTTCATGGTATGTTGTTACTCGAAATTATAGATAGAGGTGTCAATCATATGAGAATGCGCCATAAACCTTGGGCGAATGATTTTCTGGCAGAAAACGCTGACATCGCCATCAGTGATCCGGCCCAGTATAAAGGGCGATGGAACACGGTCTTTGGCAATGACAACCCGATCCACATTGAAGTCGGTACGGGAAAAGGGCAGTTCATTTCAGGAATGGCCAAGCAAAATCCGGATATCAACTATATCGGGATTGAGCTGTTTAAAAGCGTCATCGTCACTGCCGTCCAAAAAGTTAAGGACAGCGGGGCTCACAATGTCCGTTTGTTAAATATAGACGCGGAAACACTGAATGACGTATTTGAACGGGGAGAAATCAAGCGCGTATATCTAAACTTTTCTGACCCGTGGCCGAAAAACCGTCACGAAAAGCGCCGTTTAACATTTAAAACGTTCTTGAAAAAATACGAAGAAGTGATGGGCGAAACAGGTGAGATTCATTTTAAAACCGATAACCGCGGTTTATTCGAATACTCTCTGAAAAGCTTTTCCGAATACGGCCTGCTTCTGACGGAAGTCAGCCTTGATCTGCACAACAGCGATCCGAAGGGCAATATTATGACAGAATACGAAGAAAAATTCTCCGCGCTCGGCCAGCCGATTTACCGGGCCGAAGTTGAATGGAGAACAAAAGGCAGACTCTGATGCGGGAGTCTGTTTTTTTATGCCGCCATTTGCTACCATTACATCAGGAGGGATCAAGATGGAGACATTGAATATTGGGAATATTTCATTAACATGGCTGGACGGCGGTGTAACGCATATGGACGGCGGAGCGATGTTCGGCGTTGTTCCGAAACCTTTATGGTCGAGAAAATACCCCGTAAATGACAAAAACCAGATTGAATTAAGAACAGACCCGATTCTGATCAGAAAAAACGGCCTGAATATATTGGTTGACGCGGGTATCGGCCGAGGGAAATTCTCTGATAAACAAAAAAGGAATTACGGCGTAACACAGGAATCCAATCTGAAACAATCTCTTCGTGACCTCGGGCTTTCTTGTGAGGACATTCATATTGCCGCGATGACCCATCTTCATTTTGACCATGCATGCGGCCTGACGGAGTACAGCGGAGAGGAGCTTGTCTCTGTTTTCCCGAATGCCCGCATTATCACTTCTGCAACAGAGTGGCGCGAAATGAGAAACCCTAATATCAGATCGAAAAATACATATTGGAGAGAAAATTGGGAGGCGGTACAAGATCAGGTCGAAACCTTTGAAAACGAGTATCAGCTGACAGAAGGCATTACGATGCACCACACCGGCGGCCACAGCGACGGCCACAGCGTCATCGTCTTAGAAGACGGTGGGGAGGCGGCTGTGCATTTTGCCGACCTGATGCCGACGAATGCGCACAAAAATCCGTTATGGGTGCTGGCCTATGATGATTATCCGATGACCTCTATTCCAGAAAAGCAGAAATGGCAGACGTTCACGGCAGAAAAAGACGCCTGGCTGATTTTCTATCACGACGCGATTTACAGAGCGGTAAAATGGGGAGAAGACGGCGAAGTGGCTGCATCTGTCAAACGGGAGAGAAAATAAGCGGATCGATGATTTACCTGTATGAATTTCGGGAATAAAAGCAAACCTAAGACAAATTGCTTTGAAAGGAAGAGACAGGTGAATCAATTTCAAGTGACCAAAGATGGAGAAATCAAAACAACTCTGCGCGGATTAGAAGTGCTTTCTACGCCTTTTTTAAATAAAGGGGTGGCCTTTACACAGGAGGAAAGAAAGGAACTCGGGCTCGAGGGGTTTCTGCCGCCGAAAGTATTGACAATCGAAGAGCAGGCGAGGCGTGCCTACGAACAATTCAGTTCGCAGCCTGATGAGCTGAGCAAAAATGTGTACTTGACCGCTCTCCATGATCGGAATGAAACGTTATTTTACAGGCTGTTAAATGATCATTTAGGCGAAATGCTGCCGATCGTATATACGCCGACCGTCGGCACTGCGATCCAGCGTTACAGCCATGAGTACAGAAAACCCCGCGGTCTGTATTTGTCAATAGATGACCCTGAAGGAATGCGCGCCGCATTTCAGCAGTTCGGAAAAAATGAAAACATTGACTTAATCGTTGCGACAGATGCCGAGGGCATTCTGGGAATCGGTGACTGGGGCGTCGGCGGCATCGCCATTTCTGTCGGAAAACTTGCGGTGTATACGGCGGCGGCAGGAATTGATCCGTCACGAGTGCTTGCGGTCGTATTGGACGCGGGGACAAATCAGGAAAGCCTCTTAAATGACCCGCTGTATGTCGGAAACCAGCATTCAAGAGTGCGCGGCGAGAAATATGACCGCTTTATTGATGAGTATGTCTCGCTTGCCCGGGAAACATTCCCGAATGCGCTGCTTCATTGGGAGGATTTCGGTACGGCTAACGCCCGCGGCATATTAAAACGGTATAAAGATAAAGTCTGTACGTTTAACGATGACATTCAAGGAACGGGCGCGGTATCGCTTGCAGCTGTTTTAGCGTGTGCAAAAGCATCAAAAGTGCCTTTAAAAGAGCATAAAGTCGTCGTCTTCGGCGCGGGAACGGCCGGTATCGGAATTGCTGAGCAGCTGCGCGAAGCCATGGTGCATGACGGATTAAGCGAAGAAGAATCCTACAGCCATTTTTGGTGTATCGACAGAAACGGATTGTTAACGGATAATATGAAGGACTTGCGTGATTTTCAGGTTCCGTACGCGCGCCCTGCTGATGAAGTGAAAGAGTACGGCCGCAGCGGTGAAGGCGGATCAATTGATCTGGCGGAGACGGTGCGTCAGGCCAAGCCGACGATTCTGATCGGCACATCCACCGTATCAGGCGCATTTACGGAAGAAATCGTCAAAGAAATGGCCTCGCATGTCAAACGGCCCGCTATTTTGCCGATGTCAAACCCGACGACATTATCAGAAGCAAAACCTGAAGATTTGATTAAATGGACGGAAGGCCGCGCGCTTGTCACTACGGGTAGTCCGTTTCCGCCTGTTGCGTATAACGGCGTTACCTACCATATCGGACAGGCGAACAACGCGCTCGTATTCCCGGGACTCGGACTCGGCACGATTGTGACAAAAGCAAGGCTCATTACGGACAATATGTTCGTTGCCTGCGCGAATGCCATCGCCGGTATGGTGGACGTCGGCAAGCCGGGGGCGCCGATGCTTCCAAAAGTGGAGGATCTCAGGACGGTATCGGCAACTGTGGCGGTAGCTGTAGCAAAAGCTGCGATTCAGGACGGTGTAGCGGAAACGGAACCCGAGGATCTGATCCAAGCGGTGCAGGACGCGATGTGGCACCCCGTATATAAACGAATTCGGCCGATGTAACCGAATAAAGCCCAAAACGCTGATGGTTTTGGGCTTTATTTTTTGCTTGTCCGAATTATGAGGCGACAGAATCAATGACATCGACAATCTGGCCTGTTTTTGCATTGACCATAACTTCATATTGCTCCAGTTCGCCGAATGCCGAACGTGTCACGCCGGTCTTGTATACCTGGATGGTTTCTCCGTTTACCTGGTAGGGCTCGGGCTCTGTGTAAATCCATGATCCGTCTATCGGCCCGCGCTGTTTAAAAGCCGCTTTCACGATACGGAGCGCTTTTTCTGAAGAGATATAAGGTTTCATCGCATACTTTTTCACTGCGATGGCAGCGCATAATCCGACTCCTGCACCTAAGAGAAAATGACGTAATTTCAATATGAAGCACCTCCAATTATGTCGTAGTTTTTATTATACAGAAGATGCCAGACGGTGTTAAGTAAAGCGGCGGTTTTACAGCCCATTCAATCTGAGCGCTTGGAAAACGGTTGTTTTTCTAATAAAATAAAAGCATTACATAGAAATGAGGGGAAAATATGAATGAGGAAACGAAAACGCTTTTCCGGACGCTGACGCAGCTTCCCGGCGCACCGGGAAATGAACATCAGGTCCGCTCCTTTATGAAACGGGAGCTTGCGAAATATGCGGATGACATCGTGCAGGACAGACTCGGAAGTGTTTTCGGAGTAAGGCGCGGCGCTGAAGATGCGCCGACCGTTATGGTAGCCGGCCATATGGACGAAGTCGGGTTTATGGTAACGCAGATTACGGATAACGGCATGCTGAGATTTCAGACGCTCGGCGGCTGGTGGAGTCAGGTGCTGCTTGCCCAGCGCGTCGAGGTGCAGACGGATAACGGACCGATTATCGGCGTCATCTCAAGCATCCCGCCCCACATTTTAACGGATGCCCAGCGCGCAAAGCCGATGGAGATCAAAAATATGATGATTGATATCGGTGCCGATGACAGAGAGGACGCGGTCAAAATGGGGATCAGACCGGGACAGCAGGTCGTGCCTGTCTGCCCGTTCACCCCGATGGCCAACGAGAAGAAAATATTGTCCAAAGCGTGGGATAACCGCTACGGCTGCGGGTTAAGCATTGAACTATTAAAAGAGCTGCACGGAAAAGACCTGCCGAACAATCTGTACGCCGGGGCCACCGTTCAGGAGGAAGTCGGCTTGAGAGGGGCGCAGACAGCGGCCAACATGATTCAGCCTGATCTCTTTTTCGCGCTTGATGCCAGCCCGGCAAATGATATGAGCGGCGATAAGGAGCTGTTCGGCCGTCTCGGCGAGGGGGTGCTGCTCCGCATTCTCGACAGAACGACGGTCATGCACCGCGGGATGAGAGAGTTCGTCCTTGATATGGCGGAAACGCACAATATCCCTTATCAATATTTCGCTTCAGGCGGGGGAACGGATGCCGGACGGGTCCACATATCAAACAGCGGGGTTCCGTCTGCCGTCATCGGCATTTGTTCAAGATACATTCATACAAATGCCGCCATCATCCATGTCGATGATTATGCCGCGGCGAAAGAAATGCTCATTAAGCTGGTCATGGCGAGTGACAAACAGACGGTCGAAACGATCAGAGAAAATGTGTAAAAAAATAAGCAGGACCGCATAAAGGCGGCCTGCTTATTCTGTTTCAAATAAATAAGAGAGTGCTTTCATCGCTTGATTGACGGTTTCGACCGTGATATTCGCTTTTCCGGAAAGCTCTTTCAGCGGATGATGAAGTTCTTTCGGACGGATGAGAATGAGCGGCTTTCCTTTTGCGATGGCATAAGAAGCATCCATCGCGGTATTCCACTGCTTATATTTCTCGCCAAACAGGGCGATCACAAAATCGGCTTTTTCCATCAGCACCTCTGTACGGAAATTGTTGATATCAGAAGCTCTTGCGTCTTTTAAAACAGAATCGGGCTGCGCGCCCATAATCTCTTCTCCGATATTGTCTGAGCGTTCATGGTTTTCCATCGGGCCGACAAACGTAATCGGCAGGTCCAGCGATGTTGCTTTTTGTTTGATCTCGTCCCGCCAATTACTGTGGATTTCACCCGCTAAATACACGACAAACTGCATCTTTTGCCCCTCCTTATGTACATATTCAGATTTTCGTACGGCTACAAGCAAAATGGTAAACGAAACTTGCTTGATAATGCAAATGAAATATGATAATGATATTGCATATAGTTGGTCTTGCTGTAAACAGTCTGGTATGATCCAATTGGACAAACATCAGCATATAAAAAACTCATAATCCAGATGGAGGAATGACAATGAAAAAGATTGAAAGCACGGAAGAATTGCAAAAAGCGGTACAAGACGATTGGGCGGTATTTATGTTTTCAGCGGATTGGTGCCCGGACTGCCGCTTTGTGGAGCCGTTTCTCCCTGAGCTGGAAGCGGACTTTCCTGAATTCACTTATTACTACGTAGACCGCGATCAATTTATTGATACATGCGCGGAATGGGAAATTTACGGCATTCCGAGCTTTGTTGTGTTTAACGGAGGAAAAGAAGTGAACCGCTTCGTCAGCAAAGACCGTAAAACAAAAGAAGAAATTGAGCAATTTTTAACCGATTCCCTTGCTAAAGCATAAAGGAGGCCACGGGCTTTGAAAATGACGTCAAGGAAGCTGGCGGATTTATTAAAACAGCGCCTGCAGCACGAGAACCGATCCTTCTTTTTTGACAGAGAAAAAGACACCCTCCGTGTTGAGGATCAAACGACCAAAAAAGGCATCACATTGGAGCTCCCGCCGATCATTGCGAAGTGGGAGACGAAAAAAGAAGAAGCGATCGACGAAATCGTCTACTATGTGTCAGAAGCAATGGAGGCGATGGAAGGCAGCGGACAGGAGATGTCCGGAAAGGAAGCCGGTATCTATCCGGTCATCCGCTCCACATCATTTCCCGATCAAACGAGCGACGGCATTCCCCTCGTGTATGATGACCATACGGCCGAAACGAGAATCTACTACGCGCTTGACCTCGGCAAGACGTACCGCTTAATTGACAGCCGTATGCTCGAGAAAGAAAACTGGACAAAAGAACGGATCAGGGAGACGGCGTCATTCAATCTCCGCTCTCTTCCTTCAGTAGTGAAACAGGATACGGTTGCGGACAATTATTTTTATTTTTTCAGGGCGAATGACGGCTATGACGCCAGCCGGATTCTCAATGATTCGATTCTTCATGAATACAAGCAGGCCGCTGAAGGCGAATTGGCGATTTCCGTCCCGCATCAGGATGTATTAATACTTGCTGACATTCGAAATGAATCGGGTTATGATATTTTAGGGCAAATGTCCATGAGCTTCTTTGCAAGCGGCACGGTGCCGATTACGGCCCTTTCATTTCTGTATAATGAAGGCAGACTGGAACCTGTGTTTATCATGGCGAAAAGCCGGCCGAAAAAGGATTAGAAAGGATTTTTCTTATGAACGCTTTTTACAATAAAGAAGGTGTGGGAGATACGCTTCTGATCTCTCTTAAAGATGCGGCACGCGAAGAAATTGCCTATGAAAGAGAAGGCGATGTCATCAGAATCTTTAACAAAGAAACAAAAGAAACTACGGGCTTTAACATTTTTAATGTGTCTTCTTATCTACAGATTGAGGACAACGGCCCCGTCGCTTTGTCTGAGACATTCGTTCAGGATGTGAATGAAATACTGAACAGAAACGGCGTTTCAGAAACGCTGACGGTTGACCTTTCTCCGAAATTTGTTGTCGGTCACGTTGAATCGAAAGAAAAACATCCGAATGCGGATAAACTGAATATCTGCCAAGTGAATGTGGGAGAGGAAACCCTCCAAATCGTTTGCGGCGCGCCGAACGTGGACAAAGGGCAAAAAGTCGTCGTCGCTAAAGTCGGCGCGGTGATGCCGAGCGGACTTGTGATTAAAGACGCTGAATTAAGAGGCGTTCCGTCAAGCGGCATGATCTGCTCCGCGAAAGAACTCGCTTTGCCGGATGCGCCGGCGGAAAAAGGGATTCTTGTTCTTGAAGACAGCCGCGAGGCCGGCGAAGCATTTCAATTCTAACTCCCATAAATAAGCGCACAGAATCGAATGATGTGAGAGAAAGCCGTTAAGCAGGCCTGCTTAACGGCTTTCTTCAGTTGGGAGCTTAATCTTTTCTGAGCCGCCCGGCAATGGTATACTAAATATCGTCCCAGACTACTAAAAAGGGAGTTAGAGAGTGATTAAACATGAGTTGGCTGAATAAATTTTTTGACTTATTTTTAGGTGAAAAAGAAGAAGAGCATGAACGTGAACCAAACACGCATGCCCAAATCCCGAAACAGCAGATACCGGATCAGCCAGAAGGCAAATTCACGCGCATGGAAGATCCTAAAATATATTACGAATATCCGAAAGGGAATTTCCGCTTCCCTGTCGTTCCGGACGGCTATAAGCGAACGGAGCAAAACCAAAGACAGCGGGAAAGGCACGAACGCCGCCAGCCGTCCCGGGATTATGCCGCCGGGAAGGAGCAAACCGAGCGGAAACAGCATACACATAAAGAGCCTGATACGGTGAAAAAGCCCTTTAAACCGTCATCCATTCCTTCACCGGTTTACGGCTTTCAATCTCAGCACAGCATAAAAAAAGCGCCTATATCCGAAAAGCGGCGTGAAGAGAACGTAACATTGCTTTCAGAGGAGCAATTTGTTCCGCCAAAAGCCGGCCAGGAAACAGAAAAAGAGCCCGTCTTCACAACATCCGGCATAACAAAACAGACGAATGACCGGCCAGAACCGTTTGCGAAACAAGAAACGGAAGAAATCCCGGCCGTTAAAAAAGAGAAGCTTCACACCGAGGCTGAGAATGCAAAAGAGCAAGTGTTTGCAGCAGCAGAACCGCAGCAGACTGAAGAGCGGGAGCACACGGAAAGCGCGGAGTCTGCCGGCTTTACAGAAGAACAAGAGCATGAACAAACCCGCCCGCAGCCTATTAAAGAGCCTGAGTATGAAGCATCCCGAACGGCTGACAACACAGAGGAACAAGCTGCGCCGCAGGAGGAATATCAGGAGCCTGAGCCGGAAAAAGCACCGCCTTTTGAAACCGCGGAAGAACCGGTGTATACATACACAGAACCCGGATACGAAGAGGAAGTTCAGCCGCAGGCTGAAGACAAGCCCGAATCAGCTGAAACCGACGCGAAACAGGAAGCAGACTCTCAGCCTGAGTACAATGAAGTCACGCGGCATTCAGACCCCGAGCCTGAACCTGCAAGCATCGAGACGGCCGATGCCCCGTCCCGGCCTGCCGAAGAAAAAACGGAGCATCACGGACAGCCTCAGCCTGTGAAAAAAGCGGAGCGGCCGAAAGAGCGCAATGTTCCGTTTAACGTCATGATGCTTAAAAGCGATAAACACAAGCAGGCGAAGACGCCAGAGGGCGGAGCGAGCTATGTCTTTCCGAATCTGTCGCTTCTGGACGTACCGCCGGCGCAAAGACATGACGACCAATCGTGGATTGAAGAACAGCGCGAGCTTTTAAACGTTACACTGAAAAACTTTAATGTGCGCGCCCAAGTCGTTCATGTCACACAAGGCCCGTCCGTCACACGTTTTGAAGTGCATCCTGAGCCCGGAGTGAAAGTAAACAAAATTACAAACTTAGCAGATGATATTAAACTGAGCCTGTCTGCCAAGGATATTCGGATTGAGGCGCCGATCCCCGGTAAAAACACGATCGGCATTGAAGTTCCGAACCGCGTAAGCAAAGTCGTCGATTTAAGGCAGATGATCAGAAGCGCCGCTTTCAGGACGAATCCGTCTCCGCTTACAGCCGCGCTCGGTGTCGATATTTCCGGAAACCCGGTCGTCATTGATTTGAAAAAGATGCCGCACGGGTTGATAGCGGGTGCGACAGGATCGGGAAAAAGCGTCTGCATCAATACCATTTTGGTCAGTCTGCTTTATAAGGCGGATCCGAGTGATGTCAAAATGCTTCTGATTGATCCGAAAATGGTCGAGCTTGCGCCATATAACCAAATTCCGCATTTGGTCAGCCCCGTCATCACGGACGCCAAAGCCGCGACCGCCGCGTTAAAATGGGTTGTGGAAGAGATGGAACGGCGATATGAACTGTTTGCCCATTCGGGTGTGAGAGATATCGGCCGCTTTAATGAATTAACCGCCGATCATAAGACAGGCGAAAAGCTTCCGTACCTCGTAGTGGTCATTGATGAGCTTGCCGATTTAATGATGGTCGCGCCGAACGATGTGGAAGAAAGCATTGCCAGAATCGCGCAGAAAGCGAGAGCCTGCGGCATTCATCTGCTTGTCGCGACACAGCGTCCGTCTGTCGATGTCATTACCGGAATGATCAAGGCAAACATACCGACGAGGATTGCATTCTCCGTCTCAAGCCAGGTAGATTCCAGAACGATCATCGACATGGCGGGAGCGGAAAAGCTGCTCGGAAAAGGCGACATGCTGTACTGGGAAAACGGTACCGGAAAACCGGTGCGCCTGCAGGGAAACTTTGTATCCGACAGAGAAATTGACCGCGTCGTCTCTCATGTCAGAAAGCAGCTGCCGCCTTCTTATTTGTTTGAACAGGAAGAACTGATCAGGCAGGGAACCGCCCTCAAGGAAGAAGACGAACTGTTTCCTGAGGCGTGCCAATTCGTCGTGGAGCAAAACAGCGCCAGCACCTCAAGCCTTCAAAGAAGGTTCAGAATCGGTTATAATCGCGCCGCGAGGCTGATTGACATGATGGAAGCCGAAGGCATGATCTCAGAAGCGAAGGGCAGCAAACCCCGTGAAGTGCTGATTACGGCCGCTGACATTGCTCAAGAATAAGAATATCGTTCATTTTTCTCACAAACATGGTATGATAGTGGATGGACCATCAAAACTGCATCACTGTCACGCGCTGAAATATCATGCGGCAGGTTTAATCAAAAAGAAAGTTACAGATACTGACGATAACGTAAAAATAAATGGAAGCGCCGCTGTGCGGGCTTTTCGCCCGCGGCGGTCGCAAAATGAAATGAGCGTCATATACTGGGGAACAGATAGACGTTTGTTGGAGGTACGATTATGACTGTTTATCATTTTGTTGGAATAAAAGGGACAGGTATGAGCCCGCTTGCTCAAATCCTGCATGATACAGGGTATCAGGTGCAGGGATCGGATATCGAGAAGCAGATTTTCACTCAGGCTGCCCTTGAAAAAAGAAATATCCCGATCTATCCGTTCAGCGCCGATAACATCAAACCCGGCTTAACGGTAATCGCCGGAAACGCATTCCCTGATTCTCATCCGGAAATCGCAAAGGCGCTCGCTGAAGGGATTCCTGTCATCAGATATCATAAATTTTTAGCTGAATATATGAAAAAATACACAAGTGTCGCGGTAACGGGCGCACACGGCAAGACGTCCACAACGGGCCTCTTGGCACACGTGATGCAGCAGGCGAAGCCGACTTCGTTTCTTATCGGGGACGGAACGGGCAGAGGAAATGAAAGCAGCGAATACTTTGTATTTGAAGCCTGCGAGTACCGCCGTCATTTCTTAAGCTATCAGCCTGATTATGCGATTATGACGAATATTGATTTTGACCACCCTGATTATTTCGCCAACATTGACGATGTGTTTGATGCTTTCCAAAACATGGCGCTTCAAGTCAACAAAGGCATCATTGCCTGCGGTGATGACGAGTACCTGCCGAAAATTCACGCCAATGTGCCTGTCGTTTATTACGGCACGGGAGAAGAAAATGATTTTCAAGCGAGAAACATCGTGAAAAATACGGAAGGCACGACATTTGACGTCTTTGTCCGCAATACGTTTTACGATACGTTCTACATCCCGGCATACGGGCATCACAATGTCCTCAATTCCTTAGCGGTTATTGCGCTCTGCCACTATGAAGAGATAGACGTGAACATGATTAAGCGCGGACTTGAATCATTCGGCGGCGTCAAACGCAGATTCAATGAAAAAGTGATCGGCAGCCAGGTACTGATCGACGACTACGCCCACCATCCGACTGAAATCAAAGTCACGATTGAGGCGGCGCGCCAAAAATATCCCGAACGTGAAATTATCGCGGTATTTCAGCCGCATACGTTTACACGGACGCAATCATTCCTTGATGAATTCGCAGAAAGTTTAAGCGCGGCCGATCGCGTGTATCTGTGTGACATTTTCGGCTCAGCCCGCGAGAACGTCGGCAAGCTCACGATCACGGATCTTCAGGAAAAAATCGATAACGCAGAACTCATTGAAGAAAATGACACATCCGTGTTAAAAGCGCATGAAGGCGCAGTGCTGATCTTCATGGGCGCCGGAGACATTCAAAAATATATGAGAGCCTATGAAAACGTCATAGCGTAACGAAAAAGCAGTGGGGCTCTCACTGCTTTTTTGCGCGTGCTGCAAAGGGATTTACCGAGAAACGGAGAAATAGTATACATACAGATCTTTCATATATGTTTATCATTTTAAGAATTGGGTATATACCACTATATCCTGCATTAAGGAGGTATTAGATGATCATCATTCTTTACTTAAGTGTCGCACTCATTGCCGTTGCATTTCTCATCCTCGTCATCTATCTGTCCAAAACATTAAAGTCCGTGCAGATGACTTTAACAAACGTTGCCTCGACTTTAGACGGCCTTGAAGGGCAGATGAAAGGTATTACCGCAGAGACAACCGAGCTGTTACATAAGACAAACCGTCTCGCGGAAGACATTCAGGAAAAATCAGAGAAATTAAATACGGTTGTCCATGCTGTCCAGGAAGTGGGAACTTCCGTCCAGCAGTTTAATACATCCATAAAGCAGGCAGCAGGTTCCGTTACGGCCTCTGTAAGAGAGAATCAGGATAAGATCAGTCAGGTTGTCACCTGGAGCCAGGCCGCTATGGAAATATGGGACAAGTGGAAGCAAAAGAAAAAAACATCGCTTTAATCATAAGAAAAATCCACTAAGGAGGAATCATAATGAGCAAAGATGGAATCAATAGTAAGGATTTTTTAATCGGAACGCTGATCGGGGGAATTATCGGCGCGACAACGGCGTTGTTTCTGGCGCCTAAATCAGGTAAGGAGCTGCGCGACGATCTCGGCAGTCAGGCTTCTGCGTTAAAGGATAAGACGGACAGAATGACGGCCGACGCGAAAGAAAAAGGCTCTCAATATGTCAGCATCGCCAAGGACAAAACATCTAATATCACCCAGCTGGTAGCTGATCAGTCAGGCCAGATTATGAATAAAGTGAAGGATTTAAAAGACCGTTCTAAGAGCACACTAACCGAGAAAGCCGAAGAGACGAGAAGCGAAATGCAGGACACGGCCCAAAGCATCAAGGCCGAAGCGGAAGACGCCGGGGAAAAAGCCGGTCAGGCAAATCGCTGATCTTCAATAAGGAGAGATAACCGACATGACAAAACAGCTGATATCGTCTGAAGAAGAGTTCAAAAATGCCGCTGAGAAAGAAAACACGCTCGTGTTTTTGAAACACAGCACAACCTGCCCGATCAGCCAAGCCGCGTTTCAGGAGTTTGACGCCTTTGCATCGGCGCATTCGGAAGTGCCTTCTTATTACCTGCAGGTGCAGGACAGCCGGCCGCTTTCAAACTATATCGCCGAGACATACGGCGTGAAACATGAAAGCCCGCAAGTATTCGTCATTGCAAACGGCGAAGTGAAATGGCACGCGTCTCATTCACAAATCACAAAAAACGCAATAGAGCAGCACCTTTCATAATTGCTGGCCGCCGGTTGATACCGGCGGTTTTTTTTTTTGAAAAAAACTATTGATCATTTCAGCCGGATCATGTAGGATATCAATATATACTGCTTCAACGCATAAAAGCTTAAAAGCGTTTTGGTGATAAAGCCGAATGTGAAAAAATTTATTATTTCATATTCCTATTTTCGCATAACTGTAGTAAGATGCATGTTAACCATTAAAATAAAACATAGCATAGAAGGGATGAAAAAGATGAGCAACAAGGAATTAGAGAGCCTAAGACAGCAGGCAGACGCACTAAACTTAGAAATCCTTAAATTAATCAATGAACGCGGAGCCGTTGTAAAAGAAATCGGTAAAGCAAAGGAAGCACAGGGTGTCAACCGATTTGACCCTGTCAGAGAGCGTACAATGCTTAACCGCATAATTGAAAGCAATGACGGCCCATTTGAAAACTCAACGATCCAGCATATTTTCAAAGAAATTTTCAAAGCCGGACTTGAACTTCAAGAAGAGGATCACAGCAAAGCGTTGCTCGTCTCCCGGAAGAAAAAAGCAGAAGATACGATCGTTGATATTAAAGGTGAAAAAATCGGTGACGGCGATCAGAGATTCATCGTCGGACCTTGTGCCGTCGAAAGCTATGAGCAGGTTGCCGAAGTCGCGGCCGCAGCGAAAAAACAAGGCATTAAAATCCTGCGCGGGGGCGCGTTTAAACCCCGCACAAGTCCGTATGATTTCCAAGGTCTCGGCGTAGAAGGCCTGCAAATTCTCAAACGCGTCGCTGATGAATATGACCTCGCAGTGATCAGTGAAATCGTAACGCCCGCCCACATTGAGCAAGCGATTGATTACATTGACGTCATTCAGATCGGCGCGCGGAACATGCAAAACTTTGAATTGCTGAAAGCCGCCGGTTCCGTTAAAAAGCCGGTATTGTTAAAACGCGGTCTTGCTGCAACAATTTCAGAGTTCATCAATGCAGCTGAATACATCATGTCACAAGGAAACGACCAGATCATACTTTGTGAGCGCGGAATCAGAACGTACGAAACGGCAACGAGAAACACACTCGACATTTCTGCCGTGCCGATTTTGAAACAGGAAACTCACTTGCCGGTGTTTGTTGACGTCACACACTCAACAGGCCGCCGCGATCTCCTGCTTCCGACAGCAAAAGCGGCGCTTGCGATCGGCGCTGACGGCGTGATGGCCGAAGTTCACCCTGATCCTTCCGTTGCTCTTTCAGACTCTGCGCAGCAGATGGATATACCTGAATTCGAGAAATGGCTGAACGAATTAAAGCCAATGCTGAAAGTAAAAGCATAATACAACGTTCCGCTCTTTAAAGGCCGCCACGCGCGGCTTTTTTTTCGTATCTTCATTTTATTTAATTATAAAATGAAAGTGAACGTTTTCATCACTGGGAAAAACGTGTATAATTTCATGAGAGATATTTAAATTTGATGAATAATGAAAAATAATGTACACTACTGACTTACGCTTACAATCATAAACGACAGAATGCGAAATCGTACGACATTTCTTTACATAAAGTGTTTATGCTATAGATAAGGATAAGTGTATCCAGTAAAAGGAGTGGTTTCAGTGAGCAACATTACGATATACGATGTGGCCAGAGAAGCAAATGTCAGTATGGCGACTGTTTCCCGCGTCGTGAACGGCAACCCGAATGTAAAACCGACGACCAGAAAAAAAGTATTGGAAGCCATTGATCGGCTCGGCTATCGCCCGAATGCGGTGGCAAGAGGGCTTGCAAGCAAAAAAACGACTACGGTCGGCGTCATCATCCCTGATATCTCAAGCATTTTCTACTCTGAACTTGCGCGTGGAATTGAAGATATCGCGACGATGTACAAATATAATATTATTTTAAGCAACTCGGACCAAAATCTTGAGAAAGAACTGCATCTGTTAAATACGATGCTTGGCAAACAAGTGGACGGTATCGTATTTATGGGCGGCAACATTACGGACGAGCATGTCGAAGAATTTAAGCGCTCTCCTGTGCCGATCGTCTTGGCGGCATCAGTGGAAGAACAGGGCGAGACGCCTTCTGTCGCCATTGATTATGAACAGGCGATTTATGATGCCGTTAAGCTTTTCATTGATAAAGGGCATCGCGATATTGCACTCGTCTCCGGACCGATGCAAGAGCCGATCAACCGTTCGAAAAAACTGCAAGGGTACAAACGGGCGCTTGAAGAAGCGGCGATTCCGTTTAACGAGCAATTCGTAGCGGAAGGCGATTACACCTATGATTCCGGTATGGAGGCGCTTCAAAGCTTGATGGGCCTTGACCGGAAACCGACGGCGATTCTTTCTGCGACGGATGAAATGGCCCTCGGCATTATCCATGCGGCCCAAGATCAAGGTCTTTCGATTCCTGATGATCTTGATATTATCGGTTTTGACAATACGAGATTGAGCCTGATGGTCCGCCCTCAGCTTTCAACAGTCGTGCAGCCTACGTACGATATCGGCGCCGTGGCGATGAGACTTTTGACAAAACTGATGAACAAAGAGCCGGTTGAAGAGCATATCGTCGAATTGCCTCACCGCATCGAATTAAGACAATCAACCAAGTCATAAAAAAACGGAAAAGCAAGCTTCACTCTGAGGGGTGGAATCTTGCTTTTTTACTTGAGTAAGGAGAAGATATGAAACGTTTTGATTATCTGACGCCCGTTGGCTTTATGTTAGGCTGTATTATTGTCGCAATCGGTATTCTGTCAGGGACGGGACTGGCGGGAATCAGTTCATTTTTAGATCTGACTTCTTTTTTAATCGTCACAGGCGGCCTTGCTGCGGCGATCTTTATCAGCTTTCCGCCGAGGGATTTAAAGAAAACCCCTTCTGTTCTGAAACAGGTATTCTCCCGTCAGGATGACAATGTGAAAGAGCTTGTCAGAGTATTTGTCAGCCTTTCGGAGCAGGCGCGCAGGCAGGGGCTTCTGTCTCTGGATGACCAGGCGCGTGAGATCAAGGATCCGTTTTTAAAAAAAGGGCTTTTGCTTGCGATTGACGGCTGGGACGAGGAAACGATCCGGCTGGTGATGGATTCTGAGATCGCCGCGATGGAAGAAAGACACAGAAAAGGAAGACGCGTTTTTGAAAAAGCCGGTGATTTCGCACCCGCCTGGGGAATGATCGGGACGCTCGTCGGACTCGTTCTCATGCTCAAAAACTTAAATGACCCGCATACCCTCGGACCGAACATGGCTGTTGCGCTATTGACGACGCTGTACGGAGCGCTGCTTGCCAACTTGGTATTTATCCCAATCGCGGCAAAGCTTGAAGAAAAAACGGAAAGTGAAATTTTCATCAAACAGGTCATGATCGAAGGGGTTGTCGGCATCCAATCGGGCAAAAATCCCCGCAACCTCGAAAGTCAGCTCGTCGTCTTCAGCTCAAGAGAAGACTGGCGTAAAGGACAGCCTGCGAACAAGAAAAAGGGCGCTGTCCATGAAGCTTAGAAAAGAGCGTTTTGAAAGAAGAAACAAACCGGAACATTCCGGCGGTTCACCGAGATGGATGGTGACGTTCGCTGACTTGATCACGCTCATTCTCGTGTTCTTTATATTGCTTTTTTCGATGTCGCAAATAGACGCGGAAAAATTTCAATCTGCCGTTTCATCGATTCATACAAAAGGCAGCGGGGGTGAACTGGCGTCATCAGACAAAGCAAACGAAAATAAAGAACAGGATTTGCTGTTACAAAACGTGAAGACATACATAAAAGCGCATCATTTGAGTTCGAAATTGACGGCGAAGCGCGATGAGCGCGGAGTGGTTCTGGTGCTGCAGGAGGCCGTTCTGTTTCAGACGGGAAAAGCGGATGTGCTGAAAAACGCCGAGCCGGTTCTGCATCAGATCGCGGTGCTTTTAAAAACAATTCCGAATGACATACAGGTAGAAGGCCATACGGACAGCCGCCGGATTTCCACCTATCAATTTCCGTCAAATTGGGAGCTGTCGTCTGCAAGAGCGGCGAGTGTGATCCGGTATTTTACCGCGAATGAAGACTTTTCCGCCAAACGGTTTATCTCTGCCGGGTATGCGGATACGAAACCTGTGAAGGACAACAAAAGTCCCGGACATATGAAAGAAAACCGCCGTGTAGAAATTGTGATCAAAAAAACGACCTCCTCATAAGGTCGTTTTTTATTTAGTTTTATACCGCTGCTCAGACCGGATGGCAAAAAGTGCTTTTTCCACGGTTTGGGCATTTTTTTCTGAAATTTCTTCTTTGCGGGGAATCGGAGGATATAATTGTTCAGGATCACTCCAAAAAGCGGGCAACGTGCAGGGGGAGTGCTTCTGCCATTTATCAATCCATTTCTGCGGTATGCGCTCCCCGGGATCAATCCCTTTCATCTCAAGCCAAATGCGGCTCCACGCTCTCGGGACGACTCTCCAAATATCGTATCCGCCGCCGCCGACCGCGATCCATCTGCCGCTGCAATATTGATGGGCTAATGAATGAGCAAGCCGCGGGATCTCCTGATAAATGGAGATTGTATTGGACAGGTGTGTCAATGGGTCGTAATAATGGGCGTCCGCACCGTTTTGGGTAAGAATCACATCCGGCTTGAAAAAAGCCGCGATTTCTGAGGCGGCCGTATTGTAAGCGTGAAGAAAGGAATCGTCCTCTGTGAAAGCGTCCAGCGGAATGTTAAAAGAATAGCCGTAGCCTTGCCCGCTTCCTTTTTCCAGTACCTGTCCCGTCCCGGGAAATAAATAACGCCCGGTCTCGTGAAAAGAAACAGTGCAGACATCAGACCTGTCGTAAAACGTAAATTGAACGCCGTCGCCGTGATGAGCGTCTGTATCAATGTATAACACTTTTGCCCCGTAGTTCTTCTGGATGTATTGGATGGCCACGGCGCTGTCATTATAGATACAAAAGCCTGAGGCCCTGCCGCGGAAGCCGTGGTGAAGGCCGCCTCCTAAATTGCAGGCGTGGCTAGCTTGTCCCGTCATGACATAATCAGCCGCCGTTAAGGTGCCGCCCACCAGAAGTGACGCGGCTTCATGCATGCCGGCAAAAACGGGGGTGTCTTCCGTTCCGAGACCGTAGCTTTCTCCTTCTGCGGCAGGGAGCCGGCCCGCACCCGCTAGTTCCACCGCCTGTATATAATCCTCCGTATGAACGAGAGCCAGCTCTTCTTTAGCGGCCGTGCGCGGTGTGACGATATCTCCTTCGTCAAACGCATCCGCCGCCTGAAGCAGATCGTATGTTAAAAGCACACGACGCTGATTGAACGGATGTTCCTGATGAAATTGATACGTCTGATAAGAAGGCGAGTAAACAAAAACGCTGTCTCTCATGGCTGATCCCTCAAATGTTTCGGCCATAAGACATTGTATCCGGCTTCTTGAACGGCACGGATAAAAGGGAGCGGATTCATCGTCTTCACCCGGAAGACGAGAATGTTCGACCCGGCGGAATCATGGGGATAGACGAGCACACTCAGGATTTGCAGCTGAAGATCACGGCACATGCAGCTGAGATCAGCAAGGCTTTTTGTCATATCCGTCACCAGGATTTCCACCTGTGATCCCGGCTGGGCCGCGCCTGTCAGGCTGACGAAAGTCCGGAGCACCTCGGTTTTCGTTAAAATGCCCGTCAGCTTATGGTTTACCGTAATCGGCAGACAGCCGATGCCGTGCTCATAAAAGGAAGCGGATATTTCTTCTACAAAGTCAAGCGGATGAGCGCAGATGACATTCCGCTTCATAATGGTCTCCACTTTGTTTGTCAGAAATGCGCCGCGTTCCTTTTGTTCAAAGCTGCCGGGGCCGGCCTGTTTAATGTCTCTGTCTGTGACAATACCGATGACGTGCAGCTCGTCGTCGATGACAGGGAGATGGCGGATATGATATATCTTCATTTTACGGACGGCTGTTTCAATGGAGTCGTGTTTTGAGACGGTGATGACGTCCCGTTTCATGATTTGTTCTGCAATCATCTTTTTATCCCCTTTGTATGTCAGTCAATACATAAATCGCTGATAAAAACGAAGCCTGTCGAACTGTTCAATTGACTCCTGACTGACGTGCCTGCCGATGCGGGCCATCAGACAATTGGCCGGATGAGAGCTGATTTCCGGTTCATCCGTTGCGAACCAGACAAGACCCCCGGCATTCATCATCTTTTCCATGATCTTTCTGTATTCCCACACATCTTTTTTCATTCCTTTTAAATCCCAATGCCAGTAATATTCCGTCGTCATGATGATGTACCGTTCCATCTGTTCATCCATCATGCTGACTGTCAGCAAAGTTTTTCCGACAGAACAGCCCCTGTAGCCGGGAGCGACCTCGATCGCCCCGAGTTCAAGGAGGTCTTCCATATTTCCGTCAGACCACCGTTCAAGCGGATCAGGATATAAATACGTCACATAGCCGATAATCGTCTGTCCGTCCCTGGCAATAATGATCCGACCTTCAGGAAGCCCGGCGATCTCGATTAACGCTTTGTGCTGTTCATGAGGAAGGCGAAAGGCTGTCAGGCCTTCATGAAACTCATACTGTGCTAGGTCCTCTGGAGGAACGGGCCCTTCTACTAAAAGAGGGCCGGCTGCTGTCTGAATTGATGAAGAATGGTACGTTTTATGATGTTTCACTGATTCACCGCCTGTCGGTTCTTAATAAAAACACATCTCTTTTAAGCATAACAAAATATAAAGCGTTTTCAATAGTGTTGTAATTTATATTTTAAAAATTGAGAAAACTGTGAACATCTACTATAATTAGTCTATAGATAAGCAAAGGGGGATGTTGCATGAATTTGAAAGCGTTGCCGGCGGAAAAGGGGAATTATCATCTGCGAAATTATGAGGAAACGTACCGCAGCTTCGATTGGAAAGAGGTCGAAGCGGCATTTTCCTGGCATCAGACGGGGAAGCTGAATGCGGCGTACGAAGCGATTGACCGTCATGCCGAATCATTTCGAAAAAACAAAGTAGCGCTATATTACAAGGACGCAAACCGGGATGAAAAATACACATTTAAAGAAATGATGGAGGAATCGAACCGGGCGGGAAATGTACTGAGACGGTATGGAAACGTGGAAAAAGGGGACCGCGTTTTTATTTTCATGCCGCGTTCGCCGGAGCTTTACTTTATCATGCTCGGCGCAATTAAAATCGGTGCGATCGCCGGTCCTTTATTTGAAGCATTTATGGAAGGCGCCGTCAAAGACCGCCTCTTGAACAGCCAGGCAAAGGTTGTCGTGACGACACCTGAACTGGCCGAACGGATTCCGGCGGACAGCCTGCCCGACCTCGAGCATATTTTCATTGTCGGCGGTAGCAAAGAAACGGGAGATAAAATCATTCATTATGATAAAGCGGCTGAGGGAGAAAGCACGAGACTTGATATTGAATGGATGGACAGAAGAGACGGCTACCTGCTTCACTACACATCAGGATCTACCGGAACGCCTAAAGGTGTGCTCCACGTTCATGAAGCCATGATTCAGCAATACCAGACCGGCAAGTGGGTGCTTGATCTTAAAGAAGACGATATTTACTGGTGCACTGCGGACCCGGGCTGGGTGACCGGGACGGTGTACGGGATATTTGCGCCGTGGCTGAACGGAGCGGCGAATGTAATCGTCGGCGGCAGATTCAGTCCGGAAAACTGGTACGGCACGATCGAGAAGCTCGGTGTCAGCGTCTGGTACAGCGCTCCGACGGCTTTCAGAATGCTTATGGGCGCCGGAGATGAAATGGCATCCAAATTTGACCTTACTTCACTTCGTCACGTCCTGAGTGTCGGAGAACCTTTGAACCCCGAGGTCATCAAGTGGGGACATAAAGTATTCGGCAAGCGCATCCACGACACGTGGTGGATGACAGAAACGGGCGGACAGCTCATCTGCAATTATCCTTGCATGGAGATCAAGCCGGGTTCAATGGGGAAACCGATTCCGGGAGTGGAAGCGGCGATCGTTGACAATCAGGGAAATGAGCTTCCGCCGTACCGAATGGGGAATCTCGCCATTAAAAAGGGCTGGCCGTCGATGATGGATTCCATTTGGAACAACAAAGAGAAATATGATTCTTATTTCATGCCGGGCGGCTGGTATGTTTCCGGAGATTCTGCTTATATGGATGAAGATGGTTATTTCTGGTTCCAAGGCAGAGTCGATGATGTCATCATGACATCCGGCGAGCGCGTCGGCCCGTTTGAAGTCGAAAGCAAACTTGTTGAACATCCGGCGATTGCCGAAGCCGGCGTCATCGGAAAGCCGGACCCTGTCCGGGGAGAAATTATTAAAGCGTTTATCGCGCTCAGAGAAGGGCATGAGCCATCCGATCAGCTGAAGGAGGACATTCGCCTCTTTGTAAAACAGGGGCTTGCCGCGCATGCCGCACCGCGGGAAATTGAATTCAAAGATAAACTTCCGAAAACACGGAGCGGAAAAATCATGAGACGTGTGCTGAAGGCGTGGGAGCTGAATCTGCCGGCAGGCGACCTGTCCACAATGGAAGATTAAAGACGGCGTTGACATCGTATCTTATTTATGTTAAAAATGAGTAAGCTTCATACGAAAAGGTTTTGATTGAGACAAGTAGGGTATCTGATTGTTCAAGAGAGCTGATGGCCGGTGAAAATCAGCACATAAGATATGCCGAATACACTCATGAACCGCTTTTGCGAACAAAGCCATTCCAAGGCTTTCAGTAGTGAAAGAACGGACACGGTCCGTTATCAAAAAGAGTGATAAAAGCTTTTTTATGCTTTTATTAGTAGGGTGGTACCGCGATTATATCGTCCCTTCGTTTTAAACGAAGGGGCGTTTTTTATTTTCATAAACAAAGGAGCAGACAAAATGACTAACTTATTAGAGGATTTATCATTCCGCGGCTTAATCCAGCAAATGACGGATGAAGAAGGATTAAATAAACAGCTGAACGAAGAAAAAATCCGTTTATACTCAGGGTTTGACCCGACGGCTGACAGCCTGCACATCGGACACCTTCTGCCGATATTGACACTGCGCCGTTTCCAGCTTGCAGGCCACCATCCGATTGCGCTTGTAGGCGGCGCGACGGGACTGATCGGCGATCCGAGCGGCAAAAAAGCGGAGCGTACGTTAAATACTCAGGATATCGTTGTCGAATGGTCGCAAAAAATTAAAAATCAGCTTTCCCGATTTTTAGATTTCGAGGCCGGAGAAAACCCTGCTGTCATAGCGAACAACTTTGACTGGATCGGAAAGCTGAGCATTATTGAATTTCTCCGTGACGTGGGAAAGAACTTCGGAATTAACTACATGCTTGCGAAAGATACTGTAAGCTCAAGAATTGAAACCGGAATTTCTTACACGGAATTCAGCTACATGATCCTGCAATCCTACGATTTTCTGAATCTGTACAGAGAAAAGAACTGCAAACTCCAAATCGGAGGCAGTGACCAGTGGGGCAACATCACGGCCGGTCTTGAACTGATCAGAAAATCAGAAGAAGAAGGGGCGAAAGCTTTCGGTCTTACCATTCCGCTCGTCACAAAAGCTGACGGCACGAAATTCGGCAAAACGGAAGGCGGCGCCATTTGGCTTGATAAAGAAAAAACATCGCCGTACGAATTCTACCAGTTCTGGATCAATACAGATGACCGCGACGTCGTCAAATACTTAAAATACTTTACTTTCTTATCAAAAGAGGAAATTGAAGGTTATGCTGAAAAAACGGAGACGGCTCCTGAGAAAAGAGAAGCGCAGAAACGTCTCGCTGAAGAGGTGACTGTTCTTGTACACGGCCGCGAAGCGCTTGAGCAGGCCGTTCATATCTCCCAGGCGCTGTTCAGCGGCAATATTAAAGAGCTTTCCGCTCAAGACGTCAAGGTAGGATTTAAAGATGTACCTTCGTTTGAAAAAGACCGCTCTGAAGAACTGTCTTTAGTAGACGTGCTTGTGGAATCTAAATTGTCGCCTTCAAAACGGCAGGCCCGCGAAGACATTCAAAACGGAGCTGTTTACATTAACGGCGAGCGCCAGACGGACATCGGGCATCTTCTGACTGCGGAAGACCGCATTGAAGATCAATTTACCGTACTGCGCCGCGGAAAGAAAAAATACTTCCTGATCACGTACTGAAAATAAAAAGCAGTCCGGCCGCTCAATGCGGCAGGCTGCTTTTTTATGTTTTGTGAATACTGCACGGGGAAATGAGTACAGTACATAGTATAAGCAAAACAGGGAAGGGGTGCTGCGCCGTGAATTTCATGTTTACCATCGCAAAAGAAAGATTGCAGCGGGATCATTGGGAACAGCAGCAAAGCATAAACGCCGAAGCCAAAGCCGAGGAATCAGAGACGGAAGAAGAAAATCCGACATCATAAAGGGAAAGCCTCCATTCTGCGGAATGGAGGCTTTTGATTGTCACCATATCAGCCTGACGGCGGCCATCAGCACGACTCCTGTGATGACCGTGATGGATAAGCTTTTTGTCCGCATCGCACAAAGCAATGTCGGGATGAGAACGATCATTGCTTTCCAATCAAAGGTCAAAGCGCTGTTTGTTTTCACAATCATGCTTTCCGTTACCAGAGCCGTCAAAATGCAAAGCGGAATAAAGGAGAGCCATTTTAAAGCCAACTCAGGCATCTGAATGTTCCGGACAAATATAAACGGAACAATGCGCGGCACAAGTGTAACAATCATGCAGCCGAGTATAATCCAGATCATTTGTGTGCTGATGCTCATTTGTCCGTCACCACCCCGATCGTTGCCACAATCACGGTTGAGACGATGACCGCGATGTGTGACGGGACGAAATACGATAACAAGACCATAAAAATGATCATATAGAGAATTAAGGAGAGGCTGTGCTTCAGCTTTTCCGAAGCGGACGATTGCAATTGCAGCACAAGCAGCGCCGCAAACATAGCGGGCAAAGCAAAGTCCAGGCCGAGCGCGTAAGGATCAGATATCCATTGTCCGAGAAGCCCGCCCATCACGCAGGAAATAACCCAGCACATGTGAGCGGTTATATTGAGGCCGTTCATCCACTTATCGTATAACCTGCCGTTCTGAGCCGCTTTGTTCACCGCTACTCCGAAAGATTCGTCAGTAAGCAAAGCCCCGAAGCCGATATTTTTCGCCAAAGAGTATTTCGTGAAATACGGCGCGATGGTCAGGCTCAGCAGAAGGTGCCGCAGATTGACGATAAACGTCGTTAAAATAATGGCGGAAATCGGACTCCCGGAAACAAGGAGCGAGCAAATAATAAATTGGGCGGCGCCGGCATAGACACACAAAGATAACAAACAAATTTCAAGAATGCTTAGATGAGAGGCAACGCCAACGATGCCGAAAGCAAAACCGATGCTCATATAGCCCAGCAGCGTAGGCACACAATCCCGCACCCCCTGTAAAAACGTATCGTTCATTTCCCGGGAAACGGCGGTTTTTTGCACTTCTGTGTTAATCATTTTTTATACTCCTTTCATAGAGATTATAATGATAACGACTAATGAAAAAATCAAAGAAAATACGGTTCACATTTATATGAACCGATTTCCGGTGACGACATGAAATAACGAATGGTTTTGTTTCATCAGGCCTTCAACTTTCTCAGCCCCGACTTCTTTCACAAGCTCCGCGAACATCAGATCGTGCCTCATATATTCCATGGCCACGAGAACGAGAGCGGGATCTTCTGATTTAATGGCCCAGGCATTCGTCTGCGGAGAAAAATTGGCGATTAAGACTTCTTTATTATCGCGGGCAGCTATCGTTAATCTTCCGCCCATCCGTTTCTCCGCCACTTCAGGAGACATATTATGATTTGTCGTATTTCCGAGCTTCACTTCCGGAGGGCCGAACACAATCGAAAAGACGGGCAATTGTTCGGCGGCGCGTTTGTTAGCAGCTTCTTGAATAAAGGGAATCTGCTGTTCCCAGACAGACAGCCACAACTCTTCCTCGGCTTTTTCAATCATATCCTTCATCTCATTGATGACATGATCATTCGTGCTGATGCGGCGGATGACATTCATCTCCTGCTCGCTTTCCAGTGCCAATAACTTTTCCTCAAGGTAGCCGAATGAGCTCTCGAAATCGTGCCGGAGCCGGTCGATTAATTCCTTTCCGGCAAGCGGAGCATATGTAACCGGATCAGACGGCACAATATGGACAGCGCCTTTATCAACTAATTTCCCCAATACTTCATAGATCATTGAGCGGGGGACGCCTGACCTTTTGCTGATTTCATATCCGGTAACAGGCGAGTGTTTCAACAAGCCGATATATGCTTTACATTCATATTGAGAAAATCCAAACTTCTGTAATTCTTTCAGAACATCCTCCATAAACATCCTCCGTAGTGGTTATTCATGAAACTACTATAATGTAAGCGGTTATATCTTGTCAATGGGACTTGAGTGCTGAAAGAAAGGTGCGCCTGTTTTGTCGCTTTCCAACTTAGTTTATGGTGAGTTACATGTATGGCTTTTGTGAAAAACGTTGCCGTAGACCCACACGAATGCCGTTTGATACGATAAATTCAAGAAGTTAAAAAGAGGAGGATCACGGTGGAAAACACCTCTAAAATCGCTTTTTTATCGGTTATAAGCAATTCCCTGGTCGTCATGCTCAAAATAGTGGTGGGGATCATAACTGGATCTGTCGCGATACTTTCTGAAGCCATTCATTCTTTTTTAGATTTGATCGCCGCCTTCATTGCCTTTATCTCCGTCAGGATTTCAAAAAAGCCGGCTGATACAGGGCATCCGTACGGTCATGGAAAAGTCGAGAATCTGTCGGGGACTATCGAGACGATTCTGATTTTTGCGGCAGGGATTTGGATGATATATGAATGCGTTCAAAAACTGGTGAACCCGGCGCCGGTTCATCTGCCTGTATTGGGAATTGTTGTGATGCTTGCGGGGGCTCTCATTAATTTGATCGTTTCGAAGTTCGTAAAAAGAGAAGCCGAAAAGGTTAATTCCGTGGCAATGAAATCAAATGCCCTGCATTTACTGACTGACGTGTACACATCATTAGGCGTAGCGGCAAGCCTTTTGGTCGTTACCTTAACGGAGTGGTACATACTTGATCCCATTATAGGTATGGTGCTGGCGGTGTATATCATATATGAAGCGTTTAAGTTAATGAAAGAAGCATTCCCGCCGCTGATTGATACCCGTTTGTCGGAAGAGGAAGAAAAAACAATTTTAAAGATTATCGAAACATTTCAACAGGAATTTATTGAAATTCACGATTTTCGTACAAGACGCTCCGGCCCGCAGGAGTATATTGATTTTCACCTGGTCGTAGCCTCTCACGTGACGATTAAAGACGTGCATGACCTGTGTGACCGCATTGAAAGAGATATTACGAATGAATTCAAACAAGCACAGGTAATGATTCACCCCGAGCCGGAGAGCGAGAGGAAGAAATAAATCGATCTTAAGTTTGCGTTTGTTCCCGGCAAAATGCCTGCAAAAGGCCCGTTCCCACGGGTCTTTTTGTTGTATAAATGACTATTTCTCGCTCATATGAGAGATAAGCTTATACACGTGAGGGGTTCATTTCATACGTTATGTTGTAAAGAAAAAGGGAGGTGAACAGAATTGAACGCTATTTCTGTTAAAGAAATTGAACATGGAGTTGCCGTTGCGGAAAGAGAAGGTTTAGGGGAGTATTTATACCAAGAACCGGTTTCTAAAAAATGTTCGCGCCGTTCCCGCAGCAGAAAACGGACACACCGTTCTCGCAGCAGAAGACGGACGCATCACCGGACACACCGTTCCCGCAGCAGAAGACGGACGCATCACCGGACACACCGTTCCCGCAGCAGACGGTCTCATCAAAAACGTAGCCGCAAACGCTGTTTTAAATGCTGACTGCAGACTCTATTACAAGTAACGGGGATCTGCTATAATGGCAAGAGAACTGCATAAAAGATCCAGTATCATCATCTGCGGACACTGAACTGACAACATGGCGCTGTTTGTTCGTGTCCGTTTTTTATGTCAAAAAAGATGCCGGAGGGTAAAAAGGAAGGGATGACGCCGAATGAAGCTGAATGAGGATTTTTATAACTCTGAAGGAAAGACAGTCTCTTTGCCAAACATCAGCAGCAAGCTTTTGCATATCACGGACAGCGGGCATATCAGCGTTGACTTTATCAGCATAAGCAGGCTGCGGAAGGCTTCGAAAATCGCGATCTTAGGTGACAGCGTCGCCCGGGGGCTGCGTGCGGAATACGGCTTTGGTGACATTCTGAAAGACCGGACAAACGCTGAAATAACCAATCTGTCTGTCAGCGGCGTTAATATGAGCAACAACGGAAGCGATAACATTTATCAGCAAGCGCTTAAAACAAAGGGACATGATGTCATCATTGTCCAGGGAACAGATGATGATTGGTGCAACCACATTCCCATCGGCACAGATGAAAAGGATATCACCACATTTTACGGAGGCTTCTGCCAAGTGATCCAGCAGCTGCGGAGCGGAAATAAAGGCGCGAGCATCATTGTGGTGACCCCAACGAGACAAGCAAAAATGTCAAAAGGAAAAATCGTCCGCCGTGATACTGATAAAAATAAACTGGGCCTGAAGCTGGCTGACTATGTGAAAGCCCAAAAAGAAGCCTGCACACTCCTCTCTGTACCGTATGCCGATCTGTTTGATACTGATCTCATCGACCCGTATAATCCCGCTTTCCGCAGCATGTGCATGTCAGAAGGTCTTCATCCGAACGAGAAAGGGCATCAAATCATATTTCAGGAAATCTGCCGGAATTATTATTACTATTATGGGTAACACAGCGCTAACAGATTATTTTCGGCTTTGCTTTTCTAAAAGCTCAATTATTCTTTGAGATGCGTGTTTTTGCGCTCTCAAAAGCGAGACGATATTACCGGTAAAACCGATTAAAATGATAAGCAGCAAAATGATCATCCACATAGCGAACCTCCCGTCGAGTGTTGAAAAACCCACTCTTTATTTTACTTATTATGGATGGGGAGAGAATAGGTCTAACTATTGGGATTTCTTTATAAATCCATAAAAAAATGAACAGACTGAACGGGTCTGTTCATTTTTATTCGCTTATTTCAGCAGGTTCAATGATTCGCGATTAAAGGCTTCCAAATCGTCAGGTGTTCTGCTTGTTACGATGTTATGGCTCACGACGACTTCTTCATCTTTATAATGTGCGCCGGCATTGATTAAGTCTTTGCGGATGCTGCGGAATCCCGTGATATCTTTTCCTTTAAGAAGGTCGGTATCAATCAGCAGCTGCGGGCCGTGGCAGATCGCGAAAACGGGTTTCTGATTTTCCACGAATGCTTTAGTGAATTCACCCGGGCGGTCATCTCCGCGCAGAAGATCCGGTGAAAAGCCTCCGGGAATCAATAACGCATCGAATTCCTTGGCGTCTGCGTCTGAGATCGCTTGATCGATCTTTACTTTCTCACCGTGCTTGCCCGTCACTTCTTTCCCAGCTTCCAAATCTATTGTCACCACACTGTGGCCCGCTTTTTTAAATGCTTCCGCCGGGCTTGTATATTCAATATCCTCAAATTGATCTGTCATCAGAACTGCGATTTTTTTGCTCATACATCATGCCTCCTGTGAATTTGTATATGACAAGAATATCAGGCAGATTCCCGCCTCACAACGTATTTGCTTATGAAAAAAGACCCCTCTGAAAAAGAGGAGCCAAAAGGTACGGAGGTCTGCTTAAACTTACGTGTTTAACCTGAGATAAGGCAAGAAATCGAACCAATTACTTTTTGCGTCTTTTTTTCTGCTTTTTACACCCGCATTTCCCCGGATCGCCCGGATCAATGACTTCGTGAATTGTTTCTTCCTTATAAACGTGGCGGGGAACATAACGGATATGCTCTCTGTTAATGTGTTTGATGGGATGGACGTAAACCACTTCTTTGTCAGTATACTTGTCAGTCACAATATACTTAGGGTCACAGTAATACACTTTCGATTTTTTACCCATTCATCTCACCTCCCGTACTTTATTAAATGCTGACAAGGAGGATTTTGCATCGGACAAGTACACCATGGCAAGTCCACAATTTTTCAGCTGCAATTTCGTTTTTCTGATTTTTCCTGAATCCGCCTCAAATTGGAACGGCTAACCCTTTTTGAGCGGGGAAATCTATAAAAAAGAATTCAAAAACGATTCTTTTCTCAGGTCAATCGAGATGCATACATCTTTAGGGGGATTTCAGAATGCTCGATGAAAAAACGATTGAAATCATTAAAAGCACAGTGCCGGTCTTAGAAGAGCATGGTGAAGAAATCACAGGCCGATTTTATGACCTGCTGTTTCAGCATCACCCTGAGCTGCTGAATATCTTTAATCAGACGAATCAAAAGAAAAAAACACAGCGTACGGCCTTGTCGAATGCTGTGATTGCAGCCGCAGCCAATATTGACCGGCTGGAAAACATCGTTCCCGTCGTCAAACAAATCAGCCATAAACACCGGAGTATCGGTGTTAAACCCGAGCATTACCCAATCGTTGGAAAGTACTTGTTAATCGCGATAAAGGATGTGCTAAAAGACGGGGCTGCTCCTGAGGTCATTCAGGCATGGGAAAAAGCATACGGCGTCATTGCAGACGCTTTTATCGGAATTGAGAAGGACATGTATGAACAAGCGGAAACGCAAAAAGGCGGCTGGAAAGACTATAAGGCGTTTAAAATTGATAAAAAGGTAAAAGAAAGCAAGGAGATAACGTCGTTTTATTTAAAACCGGAAGACGGACAAGTTCTCCCCGAGTTCAAAGCGGGACAGTATATCAGTGTAAAAGTATACATTCCGGACACGGGTTATACGCATATCCGCCAGTACAGTTTGTCGGATGTATCCGGTAAGGATTATTACAGGATTTCCGTGAAAAAAGACGGAATTGTTTCTTCATATCTGCATGACCAATTACACGAAAAGGATTCAATTGAGATCAGCGCTCCGGCCGGCGATTTCGTATTAGACCCTGATTCCAAAAAGAATCTGGTTCTCATCAGTGCCGGTGTCGGAATTACCCCGATGATCAGCATGTTAAAGACGGTTGCCGAAACCCAGCCGCAGCGAAACGTTCTCTTTATCCATGCGGCAAGGAGCGGAGAGTATCATGCGTTGCGGCATGAAGCTGAAGAAGCCGCGGAACACTCATCCGTTGACACCCTCTTTATTTACAGTGAGCCGTCCGAACAAGACCGTTCAGAAAACATTCGTTTTCGGGAAGGCCGGATTGACAAACAGCTGTTAGAAGAAGTGATGACAGATAAAGATGCTGATTTTTACCTGTGCGGGTCACCGTCGTTCATTAAAGAAATGAAAAAGCTGATTTCTGAATTCAATACACCGCCGGAATCCATTCACTATGAATTATTTGAACCGCAGCTGAGTATGGTGTGATTGAAGAAGGAAGGACGATGATTTTAATGTATGAAGCACCCGGATTGGGTGCTTTTTTTATTCTCTTGCAAGGAAGGGTTGCTGAGGAATCACTCTGTAGAGGAAAACCACTTTTTGTCTCAACTCGCTTAATTATCGAATGAAATAAGTGCCGCATGTTAAAAACACATGGCCCGCGAGTTTATTGCTCACTTATCCTGCTGCTCGGATTTTTGGTGTGTGAGAAAAAAACGGTACGGCTGCATAATCCGGAAGAGACGCCGACCTTTTACTTGTAAAAGAAGTTTAAAGACAGGATGAACGCTTATTTGCTAGTGTACGAGCGGCAAAAGCAAAAAGAGGAATCGGTATTTTAAAATTAAAAATAACAACTGATAGAAATGAAAGTTTCAGGATACAATGGGATTTATATATTCGGGTTTTGTGATAGCAGTATAGGGAGGGGAATAATAGAGTGAGTAACTTTTTTGAGGAATCGGTACAGGGAGGGGTTGTATCTATGCTTACTGATATTAAACAAAAGGTTTGGGGATGCTCTTTTATCTGAGAATCGATTTGAGATGAAGCGGGGATGCCGAGGGGATCAGAGGGCGAACGTCAGGCAGAATTACGCCAAGTGGACCGCCGAGAAAAATGGCTCTGGAAATGTGAATCTATTGTTGATTTTCTTGATTGAGCTAATGAAGAAATAGTTGACGAGAAACACAGGACTGTCTTTGTAGTAGACGGGGTGAAATATCGTGAAATCGCTCTGCATTCTGGCGTTTCCCGCGAAACGGTCAGACGCATCAAAGAGAAGATTTTTTGCCAAATATGTAATTTTTATTGTTGAAACAGATAAAATCAGCAGTGTAGACTGGAAGGCAAAATATTTCTGCGTCCCCATCGATTCAAATAGGGATTACAATAATGTGAAGAGTTATTTATAAACAGAAATTGATAAATAATATAAGATCAGCTGACAAACTTAATGAGGATCAAACTAGTGCTCACTTATTTATAAATTAAACATATTATAATGATATATTAATCATTAAGGGAGATGAGCAGTTGATGGGTTATGATCAGCATAGAAGATGCCCTAAATGTAAACAAAAACTACCGAAACCAAACTGCTGTAACTGCTGTCCCATCTGTTATACAAAAGTTGTTGTAGGACAACGAGGATTACGAGGGTTGCGAGGGATTCCAGGGGTTACAGGACCAGCCGGACCAGCCGGACCAGCCGGACCAGCCGGAGCGACCGGGGCCACAGGAGCTATCGGTCCAGCCGGAGCCACAGGAGCAACCGGGGTAACTGGAGCGGCGGGAGTCACAGGAGCGACCGGGGTAACTGGAGCGGCGGGAGCCACAGGAGCGACCGGGGTAACTGGAGCGACGGGAGTCACTGGAGTGACCGGAGCCACAGGAGATATCGGTCCAACCGGACCAGCCGGAGC
>NZ_KN050799.1:107507-214070 GCF_000746035.1 Bacillus sp. UNC69MF
ACCGGGGTAACTGGAGCGACGGGAGTCACTGGAGTGACCGGAGCCACAGGAGATATCGGTCCAACCGGAGCCACCGGAGCCACCGGAGCGACCGGGGTAACTGGAGCGGCGGGAGTCACTGGAGCGACCGGAGCCACAGGATCTGGGCTATCAGAATATGCTTATGTGTACAATCTAAGTGCAGAAACGGTAGCTATAGAGGCTCCGGTAATTTTTGACTCAACTGGAATCACTACTGCTGGCATTACACATGCCCCTGGAACAGCTCAAATTATAGTAACCACTCCAGGAGATTACGAGGTCACTTTTTCAGTCTCGGGTGTAGAGCCTAACCAATTCACTTTATTTGTAAATGGAGGGCCGGTGACGAACACAGTTTACGGTTCAGGAGCTGGTACTCAACAGAACAATGGTCAGGCCATAATTACTCTAGCAGCAGGTGACATTCTTACTCTTGTAAATCATACTTCTGCAGCAGCAGTTACTCTTCAAACTTTAGCAGGGGGAACGCAAACAAACGTAAACGCTTCTATTGTTCTCAAAAAATTAAATTAGATAAGTGGTTTAAATCTCCATATTAAACAAGAAATGCGAATGACTTAAAAAAGCTTATAGAGCTTAATATACAGCTTTAGAAGGATGAAGAAATTTAAAATATAAGCAAACTCATCTAATTTTTTTATATAAGGTATTATGGTAATAGGTAATAAACAGGCAGGCGCTTTCCCGCAGGGGAGGGTGCTTTAAATTTAAGGACAAAAGCCTCCAACTGTTAAGCGAGTCAACACAGTAGGAGGCTTTTCTCTTATGGGTGGTACAGCAGCAGTATTCTCTTACAAATCAAATATTCCCAGAAAGTTATGGCAGTATTCGTCTCTCGAGTAATGAAAAAAGTTTTATGTTCTCTGTAAACTGCGTCCGGTAAATCTCGGGATAAACGATTGGCGGTTAACGACTGAGTACGGGGGCAGTTTAGAAAGAATATGATTGGAGGGATTACATAAAATAATTAGTCAAGCCTTAGAGGAATTAGGAAAGAATGGGAGGTGTGCGGCTGAAAGGGTGCCAAATCTCAACCCTGTTATTATCCATAAAAAAGACATGGCAGCGCAACTACAGGAATTCAGTTCGGATTTAGGCTTGTCAGCAGATCTCCATCATTGCCTAGATAAAAAGGTAAAGAACTTATTAACGGCGTATATGGCTCACAAACGGCATATGCAATCCATGACTCCTGACGGCATTTAGGGTTAAAACAAAAGCAAAGCGCGAATCTCTACTAAACAGTTACTTTAGGACTTCTCAAAAAGGAACTCCTATTAAAGGGAGCAGGGTTAATTTTCAAATTGTTTAAATAAAAGTAAAAATATAGCATGATAGACCAGAAAACAAATGAAGGAGGATTTGTATGAGGTTGTTAAAAAACTCAATCTGTTTACTTGTCGCAACTCTATTGATTGCTATTGGATTTTCGCCGCAAACGAAAGCAACACAAGAGGACTCGTTTGGATTAGCAAAACCAGTAACCTTTGAAGAAAAAGAAACTTTAACAGTAGATAAGAATGGAGTGGCTAAGAGCAATAATAATGGCCAGGCTTCCGTCATTAAGGAGGCACGACAACTTGCCAAACAGGATAGCCACAATGAAATAACCTATAAGAGCCCCTTAGCTAAAGAAGAAAACAACATTGTTAATGTGCCAGTCGTTGAGAAAAAAGAAGAGAAAGCGCACACTAAAGCAGCTAGCTTAGTTACGATGTCCTACACAACAATATATGACCCCAACAAAAAATCCACACAACCACAATTAAAATAGCAAGCATAGTTGGCGAAAAGCCTATAGTCATTGAAGCCAGAAACGATTTATATGAAAGTAACACTTATAGCGGAAAATATGGAAGGGTTTTTCTCCATAACAGAGAATTTTTAGGAAAAGACATTAAAGTAGGTAAATCATATTCAAAGTCGTATTATCCTAAAAAGACAAAGTTGATCCAAAGTGGAATTGGAGTTGATTCGATATTCACCATGTGCTTCCGCTAAAGTATGGGGGAAAAAATAACTTTAATAATTTGTATCCTCTCCCTCGTGATATGCACCAAAATCTATTAAATCCTTGGTGGGATAAATATTAATAAGTAAGAGGTGGCACAATGGCAGTTTTTGTTGAAAAAACGCTCCAAGGTCTAAAAGAATTAATTGATGAAAAAGGCCGCTTAAAAATTTTAGGGAATGAAGGAACTCTTTTAGAGACAGAATGTACTTTCTCTAAAGGTGCAACAGATCTGGAGATTGAGAGTTTTGAGAAGAAAATAAAAGTCTCACTTCCTGAAGATTATAAAACCTTTTTAAAATTGCATAACGGAGCCAGAATATTTGATTTGTTGATTTACGGTGAGAATGTGGGTGGGGGTTTGCATATTCTTAATTTAGAAGAGATTGAAAAGTATATGCAAAATGGTTTTTTAGAGCCTCAGTTTATTCCCGTCGCACATCTGTTAGACGGATGTTATTTGTTAATTGACAAAACCAAAATGTCCACAGATCCAAGCTATTTATGGTTCCGCGGATTTATTGAGTATGAACCAATGCAACTTAATTTTGAGATATTTTTAGATAGGTATATCATGTCTCAAGGAGCAAATTTTTGGGAGTGGAATATCTATACTGCTTAAAATTATTATAGGACTCACCAGGGTGATGAGGATTAACCTTTCCTACAGTTGGGTTGGTTCATCTTTACTATTAGATTTCGATTTGAACTTTTAAAAATAGGTTTAATTTAGGAGACGAACCGATTAATTGGTGTATAAGGATTTATAAAAAGCGCAGATACTCTGCGCTTTTTTATTTAAGTATTTTCCGAATCATTCGCAGCCCGTTTTTGGAAGAAGGATAACGGAAAGCGAAGTCGAAGCGGTTCGTTTGTTTGACGACGCTTTTTTTGTGCGTAAACGTGTTAAAGCTGTCAAATCCGTGATAGCTGCCGATGCCGCTTTCCCCGACGCCGCCGAATGGCAAATACGGTGTCGCGACGTGCATTAACGTATCATTGACACAGCCGCCGCCAAACGACAGGTTCTCTAAAACAGCGCGCTCAGTTTCTTTGTTTGTGGTGAAGAGATACAGGGCGAGCGGCTTTGGGCGTGATTGGACTTTCTCGATGACTTCATCGATATCGCCGTATGTAAAGAGCGGAAGAATTGGCCCGAAAATCTCCTCCTGCATCACTGGAGAGTCATCCTTCACTTGATCTAGAATCGTCGGCGCTATTTTGTGGTGATCAGGATTAAATTGTCCGCCTGTGAGCGGGATGCCATCATTCAGAAAGCTGAGCAGCCGCTGATAGTGGCGTTCACTGACGATTTTGCCGTACTGCGGATTTTGTTCAGGCTGAGGGCCGTAAAATTCACTGATCGCACGCTTCATTTCTTCTGTGAGCTTCGTTTTGATATCTTGGTGGACAAATAAATAATCCGGTGCGATGCAGGTTTGCCCTGCATTTGTAAATTTCCCGAAGACGATGCGTTTGGCGGCAAGCTGTATATCAGCATCCTTATGGACAATGCAGGGACTTTTGCCGCCGAGCTCCAAGGTAACGGGAATTAATTGTTTGGCGGCGGCCTCCATGACGATTTTTCCCACGGCAACGCTTCCTGTGAAGAAAATATAGTCAAAGGGCTGCTGTAATAACACAGTGCTGACGTCGGGCCCGCCCTCCGCCATAGCGACATAGTCACTCGGAAAAACGCTGCTGATGAGTTTGGAAAGAACAGCGGAAACCGCCGGCGTATATTCTGACGGTTTAAGAACGACCGTGTTTCCGGTCGCAATGGCTCCAATCAACGGAGAAAGCGCCAGCTGCAAGGGATAGTTCCAAGGCGCAATCACCAAAACGGTTCCATATGGCTCAGGGATAATGATGCTTTTCGAGCCTAGGTGAGTCAGAGGCGTTTTGACTCGTTTCGGTTTGATCCATTTTCCCAGCCGCTTCATCACAAAACTGATTTCCTCCAGTACAATTCCGATTTCTGTTGTGTACGACTCCTGTTCGGATTTGTGGAGATCCTGATAGAGAGCGGCTGTTATATCGGCTTCTTGTGTTTTGATGGCTTGTTTCAGCTTTTGCAGCATGTTCAGTCTCGTTTCTAGCTGTCTCGTATGCCCCGCCGCAAAATAGGCTTTGTGCTTGCTGACGATAGAGGGGATGCTGTTCATTCAGTCGCTCCTTTTTTGTAAGGTATGATGATTCATTATGTAAAAAATCGCTTCTGCTTGTCAAATGGGTTTTTCTAATGTACATGTAGCTGAAAAGCCAGTTGGCACATAAAAAAAGCCCCTGTCCGGGGCTTTTTTTAATAAAGAGAGGGAGCATCTGTCCATTATTCTGACAGCCCAAAAGAAAAACCCCGGAAACATTGTCATTACAACATGTCCGGGGTTTAATCCAATGCTCTTTAAAGAGCGTTTTACTTAACGGGAGTAGAACTCAACGATAAGCGCTTCGTTAATTTCCGGAGCAAGCTCAGAGCGCTCTGGAAGACGAGTGAATGTACCTTCAAGCTTTTCAGCGTCGAAAGTAAGGTACTCAGGAACGAAGTTGTTTACTTCTACAGATTCTTTGATGATAGAAAGGTTTCTTGATTTTTCGCGAACACCGATTGTTTGACCAGGTTTTACTTGGTAAGACGGAATGTCAACGCGGCTTCCGTCAACAAGGATGTGACCGTGGTTAACTAATTGGCGTGCTTGACGGCGAGTGCGTGCAAGACCGAGCTTGTACACAACGTTATCAAGACGTGCATCTAAAAGAATCATGAAGTTTTCGCCGTGTTTACCAGTCATTTTTGCAGCTTTGTCAAACAATGTGCGGAATTGACGTTCGTTTACACCGTACATGTGACGAAGTTTTTGCTTTTCTTGCAATTGCAAACCGTATTCTGATAGTTTTTTACGCTGTCCCGGACCGTGGGGGCCTGGTGCGTAAGGGCGTTTTTCTAATTCTTTACCTGTACCGCTAAGAGAGATTCCTAAACGGCGAGACAGTTTCCAAGATGGACCTGTATAGCGAGCCATAATGTGACTCCTCCTTTGGTTTTATTTTGTGGAAAATAAAAACCGTCTGTTCGATCCGACCGTGCACATTTTGTTTTCATGTATCCTCGCTCCAGCAGCAGAGAGTTACACGATACACCTTACAGCTAAGGAACAAAATGCAAACACAGAAGCTGAACAAAAAGGCTGCAATATTTCACACAAAGAACATTATATGATTTTTCTCCGCCGCCGTCAACCATTTCTCCATGAAGAGTGCCGGTTTATGATATAATGTACAAAAATGAGTAGTACATGTTTAGGTGATAAAAATGAAAAAACAAACAATTGATGAAGTGACGGCCTTTCATCAGAAAATGCTTTCTTTTTTCTTAACGAAATCTGAATCCGTCTCATTATCCGACTCGCTGTTATGGCTGGCCTCAGCTCTAGAATCCTGCTTTACATCTCTTTCATTGACCCTTTCACCGGCAGAATCAACACGTTTCACCATAAAAACAGAAGATGAACCGCATTATGCTCCGCTGAAAGAGAGTGACGGCCGTTTTATGATCAGGAATCAGACGACCGGCAGATCCTTTTATCTGCGCTCGGAAGTCGGGCTGCCGATTCCGGAATCATTGCCTGAGCTCGTTACTCAGTTTATCAATCAATCTGTGAGACAAAGCGGGCTGTTTGACAAAACGAAGCATCAGCGGAAAATTCACAGAATGACAGAAATGTTCCATTCGCTTTTGGACCAAAATGAGGTTTTGGAAAAACTGCAGGCAAGTTTGAGTACGGCTTTCCGGTCTTTCCGTTTTTCACTGTTTATCACGCAGGATCAGGATACGGACAGACAGCTTCCCGCAAAAGAATTACATATGGACGGAAAAGATGCCGATCCGTCTGCCCTGAAGGTTTATTTATCGGGGAGACTGCTCAGAAAAGGCAGGTCATCTGCTTATCTGCCGATCAAAGGCCAGCAGGGGACTTACGGGGTTCTGAAGACGGAGGGGCTGCAGGATGCCGTTCTTTCGTGCAGTACTCTCAGTGAAATGCTGCTGCTTGCGGGCGCAGCGGGAAAAGCATTTGAAAATGCGCAGCTCTATGAGCAATCGAAAAAAAGCATTGCGAATCTGGAGCTCATTAATGAAACATCGCGCCAGCTGAATCAGCGCCTCAGACTCACTGATACGATGCGGGAGCTCGCCGCCATTATGACCCAATCGTTTCATGCGGAAGAAGTGGCTTTTTTTCATATTGATCATTTTGAGACGCAAAATCTGCTTCCGGGACATACCGCTTTTTTTAAGACAGAACGTGCGAACCCCTATATCAGCATTGTGAAAGAAAAGCTGTTCGAGGGAGAAAAGGGCGTGTTTATCGGCAGCGGAAAGACTGTATTCGGCGAAAACGGTTTCGGCTCGCTGATGGCGGTGCCGATGATCGAAAATGACACCGTCTTCGGGTTCGCGATTTTATTGAAAAAGGATTTGTATGCTTTTACGTTTGAAATGTATAAACTTTTTCAAGCGCTCATTCACCATGCGACATTGGCGGTTACGAACTCCATGCTGCGCGACAGGCTTGAGCATCTTGTTCAGACAGACCAGCTGACGGAGCTGTATTCAAGAACCTATTTGGATGAGAAAATTCAATACAGCATGAAAATTCATAAACGGGGTGTATTCATCCTCGTTGATATCGATAATTTCAAAAATATTAATGATACATACGGTCATCAAACGGGAGATTCGATCCTGATTCAGGTGGCCTCCGTTATGAAGAACCATATTCGTGAGCATGATGTCGCTGCGAGGTGGGGGGGCGAGGAGCTGGCTGTCTATCTGCCGAATATCAACGTGTCATCCGGAGAACGCATCGCTAAAAGGCTGGTTCGCGCCATCCGGGAAAATACCGAGCCGCGCGTGACGATTTCCTGCGGCGTTTCCTGCTGGTCAAAGACCGGCCCGATGCCGTTGAAATTGCTCGTTCAGCAAGCGGATGAGGCGCTTTATATCGCCAAACGGAACGGCAAAAACCGGCTGATCATCCATCAAAACAGCACGACGACATAAAAAAGGAGCCGGCCTGCCGGCCGGGCTCCTTCTTTATCCTAATCGTTTTTCAAGCGTTTCAACAAACTTTGCTAAATAGGTTTCGTCCGTTTCATCAAAACGGTTTTTCACGGGGCTGTCAATGTCCAGCACACCGATCACTTCACCGTTTACGCGGATCGGGAGAACGATTTCTGACTGGGAAGCCGCGTCACAGGCGATATGTCCCGGGAACGCATTCACATCGGCAATCCGCTGCACGTCGCCATTAGAGTAGGCAGTGCCGCATACTCCTCTGCCGAACGGAATGCGCACACAGGCAGGAAGTCCTTGAAACGGTCCGAGCACGAGCTCGCCCTCTTTAGCGAAGTAAAACCCCGCCCAGTTGACTTCATGTAATGAATGGTATAAAAGCGCTGACGCATTCGCGTAATTTGCGATCGCATCCGTTTCATCTTCTGTCATGGCTTCGAGCTGTTTAAGCAGAAGCTGATAACTTTTTTCTTTATCTCCGGATTGTTTTTCGACATGAAACATGGAAAACCCTCACTTTTTCTATAATATCAAACAAAGTTCCGGCCGTTCTGCCGGCATTTGTCGAGAAGTTCTTACAGGAACGGCGCCTTTCTGCTTGAATTGTTACACATAAAGGGGTGAGCCGTATGAAAGTAAGCACCAAAGACAAAATTATTAACGCCGCTGTCCAGCTGTTTAACCAAAAAGGTTATTCCGGCACGTCCGTCCGTGAAATCGCAAAGTCAGCTGATGTAAATGTTGCGCACATCTCCTACTATTTTAAAGGGAAAGGCGGATTAATGGAACATTTAGTTTCCGAGTTTTACGAAGGCTATACTGAAGCGCTGGAAAAAGCCGCCGTCAGTATGAACGGTGAAGACGCGCAGGAACGCATCCTGCGGGTGATTTTCGATATTTTATCCTATCAGCACGATAACCGTCAATTAACGCGGTTTGTATACCGGGAAGTGACGATTGATTCCGTGCTGATCAGGGAAATTATGTCTACTTACTTAATGAAAGAAAAATATATTTTCCAGCTGGTGATTGAAGAAGGGCAGTCACGTCACAGACGGCTGACACTGCCCGTCCCGCATTTTATTCTGCAATTGAAATCCCTCTTGATGATGCCGTATCTTCAGCCTCAATATATTACAGAGGTGCTCTATATGCAGCCTCATGAACCGTACTTTTATAAAAGGTATTTTGAAGAGGTGAAGATCTGGATCGAAAGCGTGTTCCGACGGCCTGATGCGGCGCTTATGAAGTAATGATGCTTTTGTACGTTTCGTAGGAACTGCCGACATCTTCCGCTTGATGGGCGTCCGACCCGAATATGAGCGGGATTTTTTTTTGCTTCGCCGTCTCAGCCATCCAATCCTCCATGTATACTTCCCCGGCAAACTTCTTTCTGAGCCCGGATGTATTCACATCCAGCTCCATTCCGTGTTCTTTCACGGCGTCAAGACAGCGGGCCGCAAGCTCTCTTATTTGAGGTGACATGCTGTAGGGGAAAAGGCGCGCGAATTTTTTGACGAGCGTGATATGGCCGACCCGTTTTGGCTTAAAGGGGCCGAGCGGTGTTACAATGGAAGAATACACGGTTTCATAGTATTGTTCATATACGGCTTCAACGCTTCCGAAGCGGTCGGCAAGCTGCTGAAAGGCGTGCTCGTCAAAATCGAGGCATATATAAGACGGACCGGTTTTCAAAAAATGAACGGATAAAATGCCGTCATCCAGTGAGGGGCCGTACGTGTTCAGAAACGCCGCAGTTTCCTCTTCATACCCTGTGATAAAATCGGTTTCTAGCCCAGTCAGAATACTGATTTGTCCATCGTATTCCTTTTTCAGCTGTGACAGCCGCTCCAAATAAACCTCCATCTGTCTGAGATCCATCGCGCTGTCCTGAAGCGGTACGGGATCTTGAAATGACGGAGGAAGGGGGGCGTGCTCTGTAAATGTGATCGAGTCAAAGCCTCTTTCCAGGGCCTTTTCGACATATTGTTTCAGCGCATCCTTCGAGCCGTGAGGGCAAAAAGGGGTGTGGATATGAGCGTCTCGTTTTTCCATTTGTGTCACTCCATTAAAAAATTGCAGAATCCTGCCGAAATTATGCAAAAAGTTTTTGATTTCTGGTCAAAAAATGTTGGTTACATGGTATCATAATAACAATGAAAACGACAGATTTTCTCAATACATATATTGAAATCTTTCTGAATACATAAAACACCCTGACAGATTAAGAGAACAACAAGGGGGCTCATTATGGAGTTAGTCATCGGATTATTGGTTATACTGCTCGCGCTCTTTGCGGCGGGCTACTTTTTCAGGAAAAAAATTTATACGGAAATTGACCGGCTGGAGTCATGGAAGATTGAAATTTTAAACCGTTCGATAGTGGAAGAAATGTCCAAGATCAAACATCTGAAAATGACCGGAGAGACGGAAGAGTTCTTTGAAAGATGGCGCGAAGAGTGGGATGAAATTGTCACAGCCCATCTGCCGAAAGTAGAAGAGCTCCTTTATGATGCCGAAGAGAACGCCGACAAATACCGGTTTAAAAAAGCGAATCAGGTGCTTGTCCACATCGACGACCTCCTCACTGCAGCCGAATCAAATATAGAAGGCATACTGCGTGAGATCAGCGACCTTGTGACGAGCGAGGAAAAAAGCCGCGGAGAGATTGAACAGGTGCGTGAGCGGTATTCAAAAGCGCGGAAAAACCTTCTGGCGTACAGCCATCTCTACGGAGAGCTTTACAACAGCCTGGAGACGGATCTCGACGAAATCTGGAGCGGCATAAAAGAGTTCGAAGAAGAGACGGAAAGCGGCAATTACATCAAAGCGAGAAAAGTGCTGCTTGAACAGGACCGCAGACTGGATCAGCTTCAGACATACATAGATGACGTTCCGAAACTGCTTGCGGACTGTAAACAGACCGTGCCGAACCAAATTGCCAAGCTGAAAGACGGCTACCGGGAAATGACGGAAAAAGGCTACAAATTGGAGCATATTCAAATCGAAAAAGAGCTGGAGACCCTCACAAATCAAGTGAAACGGGCCGAAAACGCGCTTTTGGAAGAATTGGATGTCGACGAAGCGTCCGCCATTCTTCAGCTGATTGATGAAACCATTCAATCGATGTATGAACAGCTGGAAGGCGAAGTGGAAGCAGGACAGTCCGTATTAAGCAAAATGCCTGAGCTGATCATCGCGTATGAGAAGCTTGAGGAAGAAAAAGACCGCACAAAAACCGAAACGGAGCTCGTCAAGGAAAGCTATCAGCTGACGGCGGGAGAAATCGGCAGACAGCATGCCTTCGAAAAACAGCTGGAAACGATCGGCCGGCTCCTTGAGCAGGCGAGAGAAAAGCTTGACGGCGAGCATGTCGCTTACTCGCTGCTGATTGAAGAAGTCGAGGCCATTGAAAAGCAGATGGAAGAGGCTCAGAAAGAACATGCCGAATACCGTGAAAATCTGCAGGCGCTCAGAAAAGAAGAACTGCTGGCGCGGGAAACGCTGATGAATCTTCGGAAAACCATTTCTGACACGGCCCGAATGCTGCAAAAAAGCAACGTGCCGGGAATTCCTGAACAAGTCAAGGACAAGCTCGAGACGGCAAATCATCATATAGAAGAAACCGTCAGCCAATTGGAAGAGCTGCCGCTGAACATGGAGGAAGCCGCCAAACATCTGGCCGAAGCCGAAAAGGTTGTTGAGGAAGTCAGCGAAGAGGCGGAAGATCTTGTGATTCAGGTGAAGCTGATTGAGCGGATCATCCAGTACGGCAACCGCTTCCGAAGCCAGAATCATATTTTATCCGAACAGCTGAAAGAAGCGGAACGGCTGTTTTATGCTTACCGCTATAATGAAGCTTATGAGATGGCGGCAGATGCTGTTGAAAAAGCAGCTCCCGGCGCCGTGAAAAAAATTAAAGCTGATCAATCTGCTTCATAGACGCATAAGCAAAAACTGCACCCTGATGGAAATCAGAGGTGCAGTTTTTTAGTTTCTCACGGAATATAAAAAGCGCCTGCGGCTGATATACATCAAACCGCAGGCGCTGAATGTTACGATTTTGCTTTATTTAATTCGATGGGCGGGCTGGTAAAAAACGTGATAATGCAGCCGATGATCGCTCCGGCAATGCCCGGAAGCACCCAGCCGATTCCCATGCTGTAAAGCGGAAGATTTGCGTTTAAGAATGAATCTAATGATCCGAGCGGAATGCCTGCTGCCTTCAAACCGTCCAAGATACTGAACAGCCCTGTTCCGATCAGGCAGGCGATATAGACTTCGCGTCTTTCCTTAAAGATTTTATCAATAAAGGAAAGGACGATAATGACAATTGCCAGCGGGTAAATGGCTGATAAAATAGGAACTGAAAATGCAATAATCTCAGCAAGTCCGAAATTTGAAATCGCCAGACTGAACAGCGTGACAATCGTAACCACCATTTTGTATGATAAAGCGGGAATCAATTTTGAAAAATATTCGCCGCAAGATGTGACAAGCCCGATGCTTGTCGTTAAACACGCAACGGTGATGGCGGCGCCGAGAACGATGTTTCCCAGTGAACCGAACAGGTAATCAGATGAAGCTGATAAAATCTTTGCGCCTTCGCCGAGCGGCCCCACAGCGTCCGTGCTTGTCGCTCCCAAATAGGCCAAAGATAAATAAATGAATGTCAAACCTGCCGCTGCAATCAGACCCGCTTTAATACAAGCGGCGGCGAGCGCTTTACGCTGGGTGACGCCCCTGCTTTTAACAGCGTTGACGACAACGACGCCGAAGACGATCGAGGCGAGCGCGTCCATTGTTTTATAGCCTTCCAAAAATCCTTTGAACACCGGCGTTCCGGAATATGCCTGATGTACGGCGCCCAGTCCGCCCATCGGAGTGACAATGGCTTTTACGACGATGATTAAAATAATACCGAATTTAATAGGAGTCAAAATCTTTCCGACTCTGTCAACGATTTTGGAAGGATTAAGAGCTAAATAATACGTAATAGAAAAAAAGATCAACGTGAAAACAAATAAAGATAATCTTTCCGGAATGCCGCTTAAAAACGGAACTGCACCGATTTCATATGAAACGGTTCCGGTTCTGGGGATCGCGAAAAGCGGCCCGATTGATAAATAAAGCACAACGGTGAAAATAGTCCCGAATACCGGATGAGCTTTATCGGCAAGCCCTTTTGCGTCTTTGCCCGTTAATGCGATGGCGATAATACCCAAAAGCGGCAGACCTACGCCGGTCAGTAAGAAACCGCCCATCGCTTTCCAGACATTATGCCCCGCCGCTTGCCCGAGCTCCGGCGGATATATCATATTTCCTGCCCCGAAAAAAAGTGCGAAAAGCATGAAACCGATAATAACGGTATCTTTGACAGGTAGTGAGTGTTTCATAAAAATCCTCCTAAATACTATGTTGAAATATTCTGTCAATTAATTGTCAGATAATATAACAAAACGAACATTACTTATTATATGGCAATGTACAGAGAAGTCAATACTCGATTTATTGCGAATTTATATTTACTTTTGTTATGGTAGCATAAATATCATACGATGTACCGTTTTCATTAAAGGAGTAAAAAAAATGATATATTTAGACAACAGCTCAACGACCGAGCCGTATGAAGAGGTATTGGATGTGTACAAACAGACGAGCAGCCGTTATTTCGGCAATCCTTCGTCTCTGCACCGGTTAGGAACTGAGACGGAACAGCTCCTTGAAGCGGCCGCTCAGCAAATAAAAAAAACCTTGCGTTTAAAAAATTATGATATTGTATTTACATCAGGCGCGACTGAAGCGAATAACGCTGCGTTAAAGGGAGCAGCCTGGGCAAACATGAGTAAAGGAAGACATATCATTGCTTCGGCGATTGAGCATCCTTCTGTGACGGAGACACTTGATCAGCTGACAGAGCTGTTCGGCTTTGAAGTCACATATCTTCCGGCCGATCAAAACGGCTTCGTTTCTTTGAAAGACGTCAAATCGGCTATCAGGCCGGATACGATAATCGTCAGCGTCATGCATGTCAATAACGAAGTCGGCTCCATTCAGCCCGTAAAGGAAATCGGCGGGTTTTTGAAGCAGCACCGGAATATTCTGTTTCATGTTGATCATGTGCAGGGCATTCATAAAGTTCCGCTGTCTATAGAAGAAGCGGGCATTGACCTTTGCACCGTTTCAGGGCATAAGTTTCACGGCTTAAAAGGGACAGGAGCGCTTATCGTGAAAAAAGGAACGCGGCTCATTCCGCTTATCACGGGCGGCTCGCAGCAAAAAGGCGTCCGCGCCGGAACGGAACACACGGCAGGCGCCGTTTCCCTTGCGAAAGCGATCAATCTTTCCGCGCGTGACATGAACGAGCGGCTTTCTTCCGTGGAGGCTGCCAAGAATGCGCTCATGGAAAGGCTGAGCGGGACGGACGGGGTCGTTATCAACACCCCCGCTGAAAACAGCGCGCCGCATATCATTAATTTTTCCGTTCCGGGCGTGAAGGCGGAAGTGCTGCTGCACATGCTTGAGGAAAAAGGAATATATGTCTCCACAACCGCGGCATGTTCGGCAAGAGAGCACAAACCGAGCCGTGTTCTTCTGCAAATGAATAAAGGCGAACAGATTGCATCAAGCAGCATCAGAGTCAGCCTGAACTTCAGCCATACAGCTGACATCACGGAGCCGTTTATGGCCGCGCTGGTGCCGGCTGTTCAAAAACTAAAAAAAATGATGAGGTAGCATATGAATTACGATCATATTTTAATCCGTTTTGGTGAAATATCCACAAAAGGAAAAAACAGACGCAGTTTTATTGAAAGATTAAAACAGAATATCCGCCTGGTATTAAAGGATTATAAAAAAGTAAAATACTTTTCAAACCGGGACCGGATGTCAATTACACTTAATGGAGAAAACCCGGAGGAAATTTGTTCCTTATTAAAGAATATATTCGGCATTCAAAGCTTTAGTCTCGCAATTAAATGCGAAAGCAAGCTGGAAGACATTAAAAAAACGGCTTTAGCCGCGATAGAAGGCGAATATAAACCGGGGAATACGTTTAAGGTCGAGACCAAACGGGCTTACAAACAGTTTGAATTAGATACGAATGCGATGAACGCTGAAATCGGCGGCCATATTTTGAAAAACACGGATGGATTAACCGTCGATGTGAGAAATCCCGATATTCCGCTTCGGATTGAAATCAGGGAGGAAGCGACGTTCCTGACCATTCGTAACGAAAAAGGCGCCGGAGGCCTTCCTGTCGGTTCCGCGGGTAAAGCGATGCTGATGCTTTCCGGCGGTTTTGACAGTCCGGTCGCCGGTTTTTACGCGATGAAACGGGGATTATCAGTTGAAGCCGTACATTTCTTCAGTCCGCCGTATACGAGCGAACGGGCAAAGCAGAAAGTCATGGATCTCGCGGGATGCCTCGCGAAGTTCGGCGGCAGTATGACACTTCATATCGTGCCGTTTACAAAGACGCAGGAACTCATCCAAAAACAAATCCCGGAGAACTATACGATGACGGCGACGCGGCGTCTTATGCTGCAAATCGCGGACAGAATCAGAGAAGAACGGAAAGCGCTCGCGATCATTACGGGAGAAAGCCTCGGGCAGGTAGCGAGCCAGACGCTTGAAAGCATGTATGCGATCAATGCGGTGACGGCAACGCCGATTTTGCGCCCTTTAATCGGAATGGACAAAACAGAAATCATCGAGAAATCAAAAGAAATCGGCACTTATGAAACAAGCATTCAGCCGTTTGAGGACTGCTGCACCATCTTTACGCCGCCAAGCCCGAAAACACGCCCGAAAAAAGAAAAAATCGAGCACTTCGAAAGCTTCGTTGATTTTGAACCGCTGATTGCAGAGGCCGCTGCCGGCATCGAAACCATCACTGTTTACTCGGAGCAGGAAGCTCACGATAAGTTTGCCGGCCTTTTTTAAACTGTATACAATTACCAAAGTTTTTTTGAATGAAGACATGTGTTTTATCACATTCTATACTCACAAGGAGGTGATACACATGTCACAACAATCAAACAGCGGAAACAGCAACCAGCTTTTAGTGCCAGGCGCTGCTCAAGCTATCGACCAAATGAAGTATGAAATCGCTTCTGAATTCGGTGTAAACCTTGGACCGGAAACAACTTCTCGCGCCAACGGTTCTGTCGGTGGAGAAATCACAAAACGTCTTGTCTCTTTTGCTCAGCAAAGCATGGGCGGAAGCAGCCAGCAGCAGTTTTAATCACAACTTCACATAATGGCTAAGAGAGCGGGGAATTCCCCGCTCTTTTTTCATGAGTATAGATAGAAGGCGGGAAGCAATTTATGCATATTTTTATTGTAATGGCCTATGTTTATGTATAATGGGGAAAGAAAGTGAGGAGTTGTTCGTGTTAAAACGAGAAGATTTAATCGCCCCAAAGAACTATAACCTTGTAAATGAAATCGAAAAGTTCAGCCGTTCCAAAGAGAAGAACGCGCTTATTTGGGAAGATCAAACAGGCGGTAAGAAAGTCTGGACGTATGAAAAATTGATGGAAGAAACGAATAAAATCGGAGCCCGCCTGAAAGGTCTCGGATTTGAAAAAGGCGATAAGCTGATTGTCATGGTTCCGAGAGTGCTTGAAGCGTATGCCGTTTATTTAGCGATCTTAAAAGCGGGGATGGTCGTCATTCCTTGCTCGGAAATGCTGCGCGCCAAAGACCTTGAATACCGGATCAAACACGCCGAAGTGAAAGGCGCTATCGTTTATCCTTCATTTATAAACGCGTTTGACGAGGTGAATACCGAGCAGCTGGTGACATTGTCAATCGGTGAAAATAATGTCGGCTGGAAAAACCTCCTAACGATTGAAGCGGACGGAGACAGTTTTCAAACAGCTGATACAACAAGAGAAGACATGGCGTTTTTGTCCTATACTTCAGGCACGACCGGCCAGCCTAAAGGCGTTGTACATACACACGGCTGGGCCTTTGCCCATTTAAAAACATCAGCCGGTGCATGGCTGGATATTTCTGAAGACGATACAGTGTGGGCCACCGCGGCGCCCGGCTGGCAGAAATGGGTGTGGAGCCCGCTGCTCGCAATTCTGGGAAGCGGCGCGACAGGAGTCATTTATCACGGCAGATTCAACGCCAAGACGTATTTAGAGCTGCTGGAGCGCCATCAAGTAAATGTCTTCTGCTGTACCCCGACGGAATACCGCCTGATGGCAAAAGTGGAGGAGTTGGACAAATATGATCTTTCTGCCCTTCACAGTGCAGTTTCTGCGGGTGAGCCATTAAACCGGGAAGTCATTGACGTATTCCGGAAGCATTTCGGCATTAAAGTGAGGGACGGATACGGCCAAACGGAGAGCACCCTGTTAGTCGGCGTCCTGAAGGACATGGATATTAAGCCGGGAAGCATGGGCAAACCGACCCCTGGAAATCAAGTGGAGATTATAAACGATAAAGGCGAAATATGCGAAACAGGCGAAACGGGCGATATCGCCGTGCATTTGAGCACACCGGCCTTATTCAAGGAATATTATAAAGATCCCGAAAGAACGAAAAAGCAGATTCGCGGAGATTATTTTCTTACAGGAGACCGCGCGAAAAAAGACGAAGACGGCTACTTTTGGTTTGAGAGCCGCAATGATGACATTATCGTCAGCTCCGGATATACAATCGGGCCTTTTGAAGTAGAGGACGCGCTCGTGAAGCATCCGGAAGTGAAAGAATGTGCCGTCGTGGCGAGCCCGGATGAAATCAGAGGTTCAATCGTAAAAGCTTATGTCGTTTTACAAGACGATGAAAAGCGCAGTGACGAACTTGTCAAAGAACTGCAAAACCACGTAAAAACGATTACGGCGCCTTACAAATATCCGAGAGAAATTGAGTTTGTCGAAAGCCTGCCGAAAACGGCGTCCGCAAAAATCAGACGTGTGGAGCTGAGACAGCGTGAAGAACGGCTGAAGGCTGATAAAAAAGCATAATACAGGATAAAGGGTGAGCGGGGATGAAAGCGATTTGGCACGGCGGCACCATCTATACAATGCTGGACAAGAATCATGTCACTGAAGCCGTTTATACCGAAGAAGGCGTCGTCAGGCAGACGGGCAGCTTCCGGGAGCTCCAAGGAACATACGGTGCGCCTGATACGGAGGAAATCGATTTACATGGAGCTGTGATGTTCCCGGGGTTTACGGACAGTCATATGCATTTAATCGGACACGGGGAAAAACAGCTTCGCCTCGATTTGTCGCAGCTGACGTCAAAAGAAGCGATACTGCGGGCCGCAAAAGAAGCAGAGTGTGAATTGGAAGATGGCGAATGGCTGATCGGCGAAGGCTGGGATGAAAATCTGTTTGAGCGGCCGGTTTACGTCACGAAGCATGACCTTGACCCGCTCTTTCCCGACCGCCCCGTCCTGCTGAAGCGGGTATGCCGGCACGCCGCCGCGGTTAATTCAGCCGCATTGCGCGCGGCGGGAATTACAACCGAAACACCTGATCCAAACGGCGGGATTATCGTCCGGGACGGCACCGGTCCGACAGGCCTCCTGCTGGATAAAGCCCAAGAGCTTGTGACACAGGCCCTGCCGCCCGTCTCACTTCACTATGTCAAACGCGCGCTTCAAACGGCGATTACGGACTGCTGGTCAAAAGGCCTGACCGGCGGGCATTCAGAAGATCTGGCATACTACGGAGACGCGTCCGTTCCCGTTGCCGCGTACGAGTCATTAACCGGCAGCGGCCTTTATCCTTTTCGCGCCCATCTGCTCGTACATCACGAAGCCGTCGACAGCTGGAGCGCTCTGGATAAATCGACCGGACCTTATTTGGAATACGGAGCGATGAAAATTTTTGCTGACGGTGCGCTCGGAGGCAGAACCGCTCTATTGAAAAAGCCTTACCATGATGATCCGTCTGTTTCCGGCGTTCAGGTGCATGATGACGAAACACTTGCCGCTCTTGTTTATAAAGCGAGAGAGAAAGGGATGGAGATCGCCGTGCACGCGATTGGCGACCTTGCATTTGAAAAGGTGCTGGATGTTATCGAAAGATACCCGGCAAAGCCCGGACAGCTAGACAGGCTCATTCATGCGCAAGTATTAGATGACGGATTGATTGAAAGAGCCGCCCGGCTGCCGATCGGACTTGATCTTCAGCCGCATTTTGTGGCCAGTGATTTTCCGTGGGTGATTGACAGGCTCGGAGAAGAGCGGATGAAAACGGCTTTCGCCTGGAAAACACTGCTGTCAAAAGGGCTGCTGTGCGCCGGAGGTTCAGATGCCCCGATTGAGCCGGCCGATCCGCTTCTGGGCATTCAATCGGCTGTGCTCCGTACAAGCAAACAGCACCCGGAAGGTCCGGCCTATTATGAAAAAGAGTGTCTGACCGTGTACGAAGCCATTCAGCTTTACACGGAGGGAAGCGCGGCCATCATCCATAAAGAACATAGCCGCGGACGGATCGCCCCCGGCTATGATGCCGACTTTACCGTACTCAGCGGTGATCCGTTCAGGACGGACCCGAAAAAGCTTCATGAATTGGAAGCTGTCAAAACCGTCGTCGGCGGCCGTATCGTATATGAAAAAGAGGACAGGCAGTGATGCCCGTCCTCTTTTTTTATGATAAAAATGATCGTTTTACTTTTTCCCAGAAAGAGTTGTCTTTCAGTTTCACCGTTTTGATTTTTTTACCGGATAGTCTAATCTCAACCTTTTTGACATTCCGCGTGCTGAGCGCTTCATTATCAAGCCCGATAATCGGATGCTCATTGCCGTCTTGCACCACCTGCAGTGTCAGCTTCCGGTCTGAGCTTAAAATAAACGGAGATCCGAGTGTACGGTATGTGTTGTTGTTCAACGATGCCAGTTCGGATACCTGCATGCAGGAAATCAAAGGATCAACAACGGCGCCTGAAACAGATTTATTGTAGGCGGTGCTGCCCGTCGGGGTGGAAATGATCATCCCGTCTCCTCTGAACGTCTCAAAATGAAGATCATCAATTAACACATCCATCACAAACGTTTTAATAATGCTTGAACGGATGGAAACCTCGTTTAAACAGTGAAAATGATTGCTGCCGTCCACCGTTACGTGAATGAGCGGGTATTTTCTGACCTCAAGCTGTTCCGCGGTCATGCTGGCCGCCATTTTTTCAGGTTCATCGCTGTGAAAATCGCAGTACAAATGGGCTTTCCCTTTTTTAGCGATGCCGACATACAGGCAGTCATCACGGAATCCGGTTTTTCTGACGGCTTGCAGAAATGAGCCGTCACTGCCGATGCTGGCGATAATTCCCGCATCCTCCGGTTGAGCCGCAACTGTAAAACCGTGCGATTCAGCAAGCTGCTTCAAAGAGCTGACTTGTTCTTTTGTTTCGTTGTTTTGTTTGTGAAAAAAATAAACATTGCGGCGAAGATCGGTCATATCCCCATTCCCCTTTGCTGTCATATTTACGTTTTTCTCCCAGCAGGTATTGTGTTAAAATACCTGTGGCAATAGTGTAACATGTTTCCTGTTTATCCGTTAAGGGAAAGCGCTTCATGAAAAAAATGAATCTTTTTTTACGGGGGAACGTACGAATATTGACAGAAAAGGAGGAGAACAAATGAATGCAAAAAGATGGATTGCGCTCGTCATCGCGCTCGGCATTTTCGGCGTATCAGTCATTGCAAGTGTGACCGTCGGGGTGCTGAAGAATATCGGAGATACAGGGTCTGACTTTGCATCACTGACAGATGACACAGAGGAAGTGACGCTGGATAAGGGCAGCCCCGGCAGTAAAATCGCCGTGCTTGAAGTGGACGGCACGATTGAGGATAACGGCGGGTCCGCTGGCCTGCTCAGCTCAGGCGGGTATGATCACAGATCATTTTTAAAACAGGTTGAGCGTGCGAAAGAAGACAAAAGCGTCAAAGGAATTGTGCTGAAAATCAATTCCCCTGGCGGAGGCGTGTACGAAAGCGCGGAAATACATAAAAAACTGGAAGAACTAAAGAAAGAAACCAAGAAACCGATTTATGTATCCATGGGCTCCATGGCGGCATCGGGAGGCTACTATATTTCAACGGCCGCCGATAAAATCTATGCTTCACCGGAAACGCTCACGGGTTCACTGGGCGTCATCATGGAAAGCGTCAATTATTCCAAGCTCGCCGATGAACTCGGCATCAAGTTTGAAACCATTAAAAGCGGCGCGCATAAAGACATCATGTCCCCGACCCGCGACATGACGAAGGAAGAAAGAAAGATCATGCAGACAATGGTCAACGATTCTTATGAAGGATTTGTCAATGTCATTTCAAAAGGCCGGCACATGTCAAAAGCGGATGTGAAAAAAATTGCCGACGGCCGTGTTTACGACGGCAGACAAGCGAAAAAAATCGGCCTCGTTGATGAGCTCGGTTTTTACGATGATACGATCAGCGCGATGAAAAAGGACCATAAAAATATGAAAAACGCTTCAGTCATCACATACGAGGAAGGATTCGGATTAGGCTCGCTCTTTTCCATGAGCGCAGCGAAAATGTTTAAAAGCGAAATTGATTTTCTGAATATGAAAGAACTCATTTCGCAATCCGGTTCGCCGCGGATGATGTATCTCTATGCAAAGTAGGGGGGAAGAAAGAATGGACGCGACTTACGAAGGCTTTCACGGCAAAGAAGAGGAAGCCGAACAACAGAGGGCGCCCGAGCAGGCATATGCGGGCTTTTGGATCAGGTTTTGGGCGTTTCTTCTTGATTGGCTGGTGGTCTGGGGACTTAACCATCTCATCGTTTCACCGATTTTCACGCTGATGAAGCTCCCGGCAACAAGCGGAATGTTTACAATCTCAGCTTATTCCGTCACAACCCTGATCGTCTACCTCGCCTATTTTGTGTTCATGACGAAATGGTTTCATCAGACACTCGGCAAGATGGTCTTCGGGTTAAAGGTCACTTCTTTGACGCCCGGAAAGCCGCTGACTTGGAGCACCGTCATTTTCAGAGAAGCGGTGGGGCGTTATATCGATAAAATCTGGATTCTCTATATCGTCATTGCGTTTACGCCCAAAAAGCAGGGCATTCATGATCTGATCGCCGACACAACGGTGATTCACGAAGCGCTGTACCGCAAATAAAAGCAGTAAACCCGGAATAAACGTCCGGGTTTATTTTTTTTGGTTTTGGCGATAATGCTGCTAAGGAAGTGAAGCTTATGGGATATGCCGCAGCAGCTGTTATTCTCATTCTCATTTTGGCCTGGCTGCTCATGAGGATGAAAATCCACCTGACTTTCGAATATCTTCACGATAAAGATAACGACAAACTGACGTTTAAAATCTCGGCCTTATACGGGCTGATCCGTATTAAAAAAACGCTGCCCGTCATTAAAGTAAACAGCGAAGACGCGTCAATTGATGTCAAACAGGACACAAAATCAGAAATGAAAGGTCAGAAAAAAGAGAAGAAAAAAATCACATATGAAGATGTCAAACAGAGCATTCACAGAATAGAAATGATTCTGCACCAAGTCTTTCAGATGCGCCAAATCGCCGCTTCATTTCTTGCGGGAGTCCGTGTTACGAAGTTCGAATGGGTGACGGTTATCGGAATAAAGGACGCCGCCGTTACGGGAATCGCCGCCGGCGGATTGTGGGCCGTAAAGGGAGGACTTACGGCGATGCTGTATGATCATCTGCGTTTCATACATAAACCGGTGTGCGAAGTCATTCCGTCTTTTCAAGTGCCTGCATCCAAGACGCATTTGCAGTGTATATTCTTTTTTCGTTTTGGACATCTTATAGGTGCAGCTTTCAAATTGCTCAAATACGGGCGGAACGGACTTTCTATCATACGAAAGAAACAGCCGGTTCCGGTTGCTTCAAAGAATGATTCATCAGTTTAAGGAGGAGCGCATATGGCAGACCATCCCATTCAAGGTTTAATGAAAACCGCTATGGAAAATTTAAAAGAAATGATTGACGTGAATACAATCATCGGCGATCCTGTTGAAACGCCTGACGGCAGCGTAATCTTAACGGTTTCAAAGGTCGGATTCGGATTTGCAGCGGGCGGAAGCGAGTTTGGAGGAAAGCCGGCTGAAAAAAGAACCGAGGACGATGAAAGAAAAGAGCAGAAGCTCCCGTTCGGCGGCGGAAGCGGCGGCGGAGTATCCATTACGCCGATTGCGTTTCTGATTGTCGGAACAAACGGCGTGCGCATGCTTCATTTAGACGAAAACACCCATCTGATTGATAAACTGTTAGACTCCGCGCCTCAAACGATTGAACGCATCCAGCATATGTTTAAAAAGAATGAAAAAGGCCGGAACCAAAAAAGAACGGATATCGATTTATAACAGAAAAGTTAACTGCCGCCCGCAGTTAGCTTTTTTTACGATGCGGCATAACCTTTGCAGTTTGCATAAAACTCGACTATGATAGAGCTATACATAGATAAAGGGAGGAATCAGAATGGCTGAAATTACATTTAAAGGCGGAGCCGTGACGCTGATCGGACAAGAAGTGAAACCGGGGGACCAAGCTCCTGACTTCACGGTTCTGACAAACGGATTAGAAGAGAAGACATTAGCAGATATGAAAGGGAAAGTAACGATCATATCCGTTATTCCTTCCATTGACACAGGCGTATGTGACGCGCAGACACGCCGCTTCAACGAAGAAGCCGCAAAACTCGGTGATGTGAACGTTTATACAATCAGCGCCGACCTTCCGTTTGCACAAGCGCGCTGGTGCGGAGCGAACGGAATTGATAAAGTTGAAACATTATCGGATCATAAAGAGATGTCATTTGGTGAAGCATTCGGTGTTTATATCAAAGAACTTCGTCTTTTGGCACGTTCCGTATTCGTCCTTGATCAGGACGGAAAAGTCGTTTACGCGGAATACGTAAGTGAAGCGACAAACCACCCGAATTATGAAAAGCCTATCGAAGCTGCAAAAGCGTTAATCAAGTAAAGAGAGAAAAAGAGCTCCGGGTGCTGCCGCGGAGCTCTTTTCATGGCAAGGAGGAAACAGCATGCAACACGACCATGTCGGTCAGATTTATGAACTTTTAGATGAAGCCGCCCAAGTGATAGCAGAAGGCCTTCAGATTTCTTATATTGAGGGGCTTGCGGAAGCGGGAGAAATGTATTTTCTTGAAAAGGCCGACCAGCTTCCGCTTCAGGAAAAGCAAACCGGCGAGCTTAACAGCCTGCTTGCGAAAGCAGACTTCAGAAAATGGGAGCATGAATGGATCCGCAAGGCGTTCCAGCTCGCCATTTTAAAAGGGCTGAAAGATAAGTCCCATCCGAACAGACAGATGACGCCTGATACGATCGGCATTTTCATCAGTTACCTCGTGAATAAATTTACGGGCGGCCGAAAAGGCCTGACATTGCTGGACCCCGCCTGCGGCACCGGAAATCTTCTGCTGACCGCGGCAAACCAGCTTTCTGACAAAGCGGCAAAAAGCTTCGGCATTGAAATCGACGATGTCCTTCTGAAGATCGCTTATGCTCAGGCGAATCTGCAGGAAAAAGAAATGGAGCTGTTCTGCCAGGACAGTCTTCAGCCGTTATTTATCGAACCGGCCGATGCGGTCATCTGCGATTTGCCGGTCGGCTACTATCCGAATGACGAAGGCGCTGAAGCGTTTGAGCTGAAAGCGGATGAAGGCCACTCTTTTGCTCACCACTTATTTATTGAGCAGAGCGTCAAACATACAAAACCGGGCGGATACTTATTTTTTATGATTCCGAACCATCTGTTTGACAGCGCGCAAAGCGATAAACTGAAGCGGTTTTTTGCGGAAAAAGTGTATATCAACGCCCTTCTTCAGCTGCCGGCTACTATGTTTAAAGACGAAGCGCAGGCAAAGAGCATTTTAATCTTGCAGAAAAAAGGCGAAGACGCAAAGCCGCCGAAACAAGCGCTTTTGGCGAATCTTCCTTCTTTTGCGAACCAGCAGGCGATGCGGGAGATGACGGCAAAATTGGATCAATGGATTCAAAAAGAAAAATAATGGCGAAAAAGCAGTGTGAGATGCAAAATCCCGCGCTGCTTTTTGCTTTTTAAAATGAATGGAAATCAGGACGATAACACAAATTAAGGAAAGAAAATAACATTCCGTAAGACCGTGCCGTCCATTTGGCACAAATGAAATTTATCAGAAAATATCGACTTCATATTGTAAGCGGTACCAATGTGGATGTTGACTTGAAATGCTGAGTTGACAATGTTTAAATGGAAAAGTCAGATATTTTTTGGACTGCAGTTATGGTCTGGGAAAAAAGAACGAACAAACGAAGAAGAATTTTGATAGGAGCGTCATTTATGTCTAAAATTATTGCAATTAACGCAGGAAGCTCATCTTTAAAATTTCAGTTATTCGAAATGCCTTCAGAAAAGGTGCTAACAAAAGGTTTAGTAGAACGGATCGGTATCGCCGACAGCGTTTTCACAATCTCTGTTAACGGCGAAAAAAATACAGAAGTGACAGATATTCCGGATCATGCGGTTGCGGTGAAGATGCTGCTTCACAAGCTGACTGAATTCGGTATTATAAAGGATCTAAATGAAATTGACGGAATCGGCCACCGTGTGGTTCACGGCGGAGAAAAATTCAGCGATTCTGTTTTGCTTACGGATGAAACAATCCGTGAGATTGAAGAGATTTCAGAACTAGCGCCGCTTCACAACCCGGCTAACATCGTCGGCATTAAAGCCTTTAAAGAAGTGCTTCCGAATGTGCCTGCGGTTGCAGTGTTTGATACGGCGTTCCACCAAACGATGCCTGAGCAATCTTACCTGTACAGCCTTCCGTACGAATACTACGAGAAATACGGCATTCGCAAATACGGTTTCCACGGCACTTCTCATAAATACGTGACACAGCGCGCAGCTGAGCTTCTCGGCCGCCCGCTTGAAGATTTGCGTCTGATTTCCTGCCACCTCGGTAACGGCGCAAGTATCGCGGCGGTAGAAGGCGGAAAATCCATTGATACGTCAATGGGCTTCACACCGCTTGCGGGTGTTGCGATGGGAACACGTTCAGGAAACATCGACCCTGCATTGATTCCGTACATTATGGAAAAAACGGATCAGACGGCAGATGAAGTATTAAATACGTTAAATAAAAAGAGCGGACTGCTTGGCGTATCCGGTTTCTCCAGCGACCTACGCGATATCGTGGAAGCTTCAAAAGAAGGAAACGAAAGAGCGGAAACGGCTCTTGAAGTGTTCGCAAGCAGAATCCATAAATACATCGGTTCTTACGCTGCGAGAATGAGCGGCGTTGACGCGATTATTTTCACTGCGGGTATCGGTGAAAACAGCGTTGAAGTCAGAGAACGCGTGCTTCGCGGCTTAGAATTCATGGGTGTATATTGGGATCCTGCGCTGAACAACGTGCGCGGCGAGGAAGCCTTTATCAGCTACCCTCACTCTCCTGTCAAAGTCATGATCATTCCGACTGACGAAGAGGTCATGATCGCACGCGACGTTGTCCGCCTTGCACAGTAATGATCGAAAAAAGCACATCCTTTTAGGGTGTGCTTTTTTATTGAATGCCCCAGAATCAAACGTTACGATATGTTTAATACATAAACGATGAGGTGAAGCAATGAGTGTGCAAGAACATAAACAAGAAGCCCCGTCAGCCGTGCGCTGCAAGGTGATTACAGTCAGCGACACGAGAACGAAAGAAACCGACAAAAGCGGGCGCGTCATGATGGACTTCCTCAGGGAAGCGGGATTTGAAACGGTCGCTTATGACATTGTTAAAGATGAAAAAGATGAATTGCAGAAAGCCGTTTTATCCGGCTGTATGGATGAATATACAGATGCGGTGCTGTTAAACGGAGGGACGGGCATTGCCGAAAGGGATGTCACAATTGAAGCGGTCACGCCGCTGTTTTCAAAAGAACTCCCGGGATTCGGCGAGCTGTTCCGCATGCTGAGTTATACGGAGGACATCGGTTCCGCCGCCATTTTGTCCAGAGCGGCAGCGGGTGTGATCCAAAATACCGCAGTCTTCTGCACGCCCGGCTCCTCAGGCGCCGTAAAGCTTGCAATGAGTAAACTGATTATTCCTGAACTGCCCCATGTGCTCCGGGAAATCCGAAAAGATTTATAAATGTATAAAAAGGCTCTGCTCCGCTCAAAAAATTGGGTGGGGTTTTTTTTATAAAAGGCTTGAAAAAACAGAATTTACTTGTTACAGTGTATACATACAAAATGCATTTTTATTAATTAAAACTAATTTTTATACAAAAGGGAGCTTTTAACATGGCAGAACAAAAAAAGGTTGTATTGGCATACTCAGGAGGTCTTGATACTTCTGTAGCGATAAAATGGCTGCAAGAACAGGGATACGATGTTGTTGCCTGCTGCTTAGACGTAGGGGAAGGAAAGGATTTGGCATTCGTTCAGCAAAAAGCGCTGGAAGTAGGCGCCGTAAATTCCTATGTGATTGATGCGAAAGAAGAATTCGCCCGGGAGTACGCGCTCATTTCTATGCAGGCCCATACAATGTATGAAGGCAAGTATCCGCTCGTATCTGCACTATCCCGTCCGTTAATCGCGAAAAAACTCGTTGAAGTCGCGGAAAAGGAAAACGCGGTGGCCGTAGCGCACGGCTGCACGGGAAAAGGCAACGATCAGGTGCGTTTCGAAGTATCCATTAAATCATTAAATCCTGATCTGGAGGTCATTGCTCCGGTCCGTGAGTGGCAATGGTCGCGTGAAGAAGAAATTGAATATGCCGCAAGCCGCGGCATACCGATTCCGATCAATCTTGACAGCCCGTATTCCATCGACCAGAACCTATGGGGACGCGCCAATGAATGCGGTATATTAGAAGACCCGTGGGCGGCGCCGCCTGAAGGGGCATATGACCTGACAGCATCTCTTGAAAACACGCCGGACGTTCCGGAAATCATCGAAATCGCATTTGAAGCCGGTGTTCCGGTTTCAATCGACGGCGTAACCTACCCGCTCGCTGATTTAATTCTCAAGCTGAACGAGACTGCCGGAAAACACGGCATCGGCCGGATTGACCATGTGGAAAACCGCCTGGTCGGCATTAAGTCCCGTGAAGTTTATGAGTGCCCGGGCGCCATGACTTTGATTACGGCTCACAAAGAGCTTGAGGATCTGACTTTAGTGAAAGAAGTGGCCCATTTCAAACCGGCAATTGAACAAAAACTGTCTGAAATCATCTATAACGGTTTATGGTTCTCGCCGTTAAAAGACGCGCTGCTTGCATTCCTGAAAGAAACCCAAAAACACGTCACCGGCGTCGTGCGCGTCAAGCTGTTTAAAGGCCATGCCATTGTAGAAGGACGTAAGTCGGAATATTCACTCTACGACGAAAAACTTGCGACATATACAAAAGACGATGCTTTTGACCATCACGCGGCAATCGGTTTCATTGAGCTTTGGGGGCTGCCGACAAAAGTAAACAGCATTGTGAAAAAGAAGGAGCAGATTGAAGCATGAAGAAGCTTTGGGGAGGCCGTTTTCAAAAAACACCGGAAAAGTGGGTCGATGAGTTCGGCGCATCCATCACATTCGACCAAAACTTAGTCAAAGAGGATATTACAGGGTCTCTCGCTCATGCGGCAATGCTGAAAAAATGCGGCATTCTGACGGAAGAAGAAGAAGGCGCCATCCGACAGGGGCTGCAGACCCTCCTGCAAAAAGCAGAGGAAGGAACGCTTGAATTCTCTGTTGATTATGAAGATATCCATTTGAATATTGAAAAAATGCTGATCGAAGAAATCGGACCGCTAGGCGGCAAGCTCCATACCGGCAGAAGCCGGAATGACCAGGTGGCGACCGACATGCATTTGTATTTGAAAGATCATGTCTCACATATCATCGTGCTGATTGAACAGTTCCAAAAAGCGCTGATCGAAAAAGCGGAGGCCAATGTCGAGACCATTCTGCCGGGGTACACCCATTTGCAGCGGGCTCAGCCGATTTCTTTCGCCCACCATCTGCTTGCTTATTTTTGGATGCTTGAACGGGATAAAGAGCGTTTTCGCGATGCTATGAAGCGGATTAACATATCGCCGCTCGGATGCGGGGCGCTTGCCGGAACCACGTTTCCGATAGACCGTAACTATTCGGCGGAGCTGCTCGGTTTTGACTCCATTTATGAGAACAGTCTTGACGGAGTCAGTGACAGAGATTTTATTCTCGAGTTTTTAAGCGGCAGCAGCATGCTGATGATGCACCTTTCGCGTTTATCAGAAGAAATCATTCTATGGTGCTCGCAGGAATTCAGATTCATTGAACTGGATGATACGTATGCGACGGGAAGCAGCATGATGCCGCAGAAGAAAAACCCCGACATGGCGGAGCTGATCCGCGGTAAAACCGGACGCGTATACGGTGATATGATGGGGCTTTTCACGATTATGAAAGGGCTCCCGCTCGCTTACAACAAAGACCTGCAGGAAGATAAAGAAGGCATGTTTGACACGGTGAAAACCGTTGAAGGAAGCCTTCAGATTTTCACGGGCATGATTGAAACGATGAAAGTAAACAAGGACATCATGAAACAAGCGACAAAACAAGATTTTTCAAACGCGACGGAACTTGCCGATTATTTAGCTAAAAAAGGCATGCCGTTCAGAGAAGCGCATGAAGTGGTCGGCAAGCTTGTGTACAGCTGCATTGAAAAAGGAATCTATTTAAGTGATATGGCATTTGAAGAATTCCTTCAAGCCAGCAGTCTCTTTGAAGAAGACATCTATACCGTGCTCGATCCGCATCATGCGGTTGAAAAAAGAATGAGCGCCGGCGGAACGGGTTTTCAGCAGGTAGAACAGGCGCTCGTAAAAGCAAAAGCCTGCGCCGGCATTTAATTTGCTGAAATTTCCTTCATATTTTCCCGTCATATCAGACACCCTACATCTATAAAGATGGGAGGTAGAAGGAATGCGCAAAGAACAAGACCGTTACATCTATGATGAAAAAGAAAGTGAAGAAACGGCCAGGCTCATCTCAGAGGCATACGAAAGCGGTTATGTCGGCATGGAGGAAGCCTCTGCTCCTTCAGAAAATTAAGCTGTCTGTAAAGACGGCTTTTTTTTCGTGCGGACGAAGTGCAAAAAAGTGATATTGCCGTTTGTTTATAGTAAAGTAGAGGGAGAAACGTCTTGATTTTATTGAAGCGGCAACGTTGCCTGGGGAGGGTATTCAATGTGCGACATGCTCTAATCACTGCCGGTACAAAGGGATTGGGCCGAAAAGTGACTGAAATGCTTCTGGAAAAAGGCTTTTCTGTCACAGTGAATTACAGACAAGACGAAGAAGCGGTCGCCTGTCTGAAGGCGGATTATCCCGGGTGCCATGACAGATTGCAATTCGTTAAGGGCGATGTAACCCGGAAAGAAGATCTCATGCGGATCGCCGATGCAGCCCTTCAGCGGTTTGGAAGGATTGACATACTTATTAACAATGCCGGGCCGTACATATTTGAGCGCAAAAAGCTTGCCGATTACTCCGATGACGAATGGTATGACATGCTTGAAGGGAATTTAAGCGCCGTTTTCCATCTGTTTAAAGCGGTTATCCCGGTCATGAGACAGCAGCGGTTCGGCCGGATTATTACATACGGTTTTCAAGGAGCGGACCATGCCCCCGGCTGGCTTCACCGTTCCGCTTTCGGAGCGGCTAAAGTCGGATTGGCTTCGTTAACGAAAACCATTGCGATTGAAGAAGCTGAATCAGGCATTACGGCCAATATGGTCTGCCCGGGTGATATTGTAGGAGATATGAAAGAAGCGTCTATAGAGGAAGCAAGACGGAAAATCGGCAAAGAAAAGACGCCGATCGGCAGGTCCGGAACCGGAGAGGACATTGCGAGAATCATCGCCTTTTTATGTGAAGATGATTCCGATCTTGTAACCGGAACGGTCATTGAAGCAACAGGCGGGCTGAATGTGATTAACAGGCATCAATCCCTGTAAGTTTTTTCGTTTGTCAAAAAGGGAACTTGATAAATATTAATTTTTTATGAGGTGAAAACGATGAAAGTGACTTATCACGGACATTCTGTCATTCAAGTGGAAACGAAAACCCATAACATTATTTTTGATCCGTTTCTGACCGGAAACAGTCTGACAAATTTGAAACCGGAAGAAGTGAAAGCGGATGTCATCCTGCTTACTCACGGACACAATGACCATGTCGGAGATACAGAGCAGATCGCTAAACAAAACGATGCGCTCGTTATTGCGCCGAATGAGCTGGCCGTTTATCTCGGCTTTAAAGGTTTAAAGGTCCACCCGATGCATATCGGAGGGGCGCGCCAATTTGATTTCGGTAAAGTGAAACTGACACAGGCATTCCACGGATCGGCGGTCACTGATGAAGAAAACAAAACCATTACGTACACGGGGATGCCGGCCGGGATTTTATTGACGATTGACGGCAAAACGATTTTCCACGCCGGGGACACGGCGCTGTTCTCTGATATGAAACTGATCGGGGAACTGAATCACATTGACCTGGCGTTTCTGCCGATCGGTGATAACTTCACCATGGGCCCTGAAGATGCGAAACTCGCGGCTGAATGGCTGAGAGCGAAACAGGTCGTTCCCGTTCATTACAATACATTTCCTGTCATTGAACAGGACCCTGACGCTTTCGCCGAAAGTCTGCCCGGAGGCGTCGGCAAAGTCATGGCGGCCGGCGAGACCATTGAGCTTGCCTGACATATGTGTCAAAGACCTTCTGAATCAAGCATTCAGAAGGTCTTTTTGTGATGCCGCCTTTTTTCGGGCGTCTCATTGCGAATGAATCCCCCGTACCCTTATAATAAAAGCAGAAGACTGTCCTTAGAGGTGAAACGCTTGGCAACAAAGCATGAACAAATCCTATCATACATAGATTCGCTTCCTGTCGGTGAAAAAATTTCGGTCAGAAGAATTGCGAAAGAAATGAAAGTCAGTGAAGGAACGGCTTACAGAGCCATTAAGGAAGCCGAGAACAAAGGATTCGTTTCCACTATTGAACGTGTGGGGACCATCCGGATTGAACAGAAGAAAAAAGAAAATATTGAAAAGCTGACATACGCCGAGGTCGTCAATGTGATAGACGGCCAGGTGCTCGGCGGAAAAGCCGGTCTGCATAAAACGTTGAATAAGTTTGTGATCGGCGCGATGGAGCTTGACGCGATGATGCGTTATACGGCGGCGGGGAACCTGTTAATCGTCGGGAACCGAATCAACGCCCACCGCCAGGCGCTTGAAGCGGGCGCGGCTGTTTTGGTAACGGGAGGGTTTAATACCGACGACAGCATTATCGAGCTGGCCGATATGCTTGAGCTTCCGATTCTCTCCACGAGTTACGATACCTTTACGGTAGCCGCGATGATCAACCGGGCGATCTATGATCAGCTCATAAAAAAAGAGATTGTGCTCGTGGAAGACATTTTGACGCCCGCAGATCGGACAGTGACGCTGTCCCCTAAGGATAAGCTGGAGAAATGGTACGAAAAAAACTATGAAACCGGACACGGCCGCTTCCCGGTGATCGATCAGCAGATGAAAATCCACGGAATCCTCACATCGAAAGATATCGCGGGGCATGACCGGTCAGTTCCGATTGAAAAAGTAATGACCAAAAACCCTGTCACGGTGATCGGGAAAACATCTGTCGCCTCAGCGGCTCAAATGATGGTTTGGGAAGGAATTGAAGTGCTTCCGGTGACAGACGGGCATCACAAACTGATCGGAATGATCAGCCGCCAGGATGTCTTAAAAGCGCTTCAAATGGTTCAAAAGCAGCCTCAGGTCGGGGAAAAGCTGGATGATATTGTTTCAAGGGGATTTAAAGAAGACGAAGATGACAAAACGCCGGCCGTTTATCAATATGAAGTCACGCCGCAAATGACCAATCAGCTCGGCACGATTTCTTACGGGGTGTTTACGACGATTTTAACCCAGGCCGCCAGCCGATTTTTACGCTCCCGCAAACGCGGCGAGCTGGTCATTGAAAGCATTACGATTTTCTTCCTGAAGCCCGTACAGATGGAGTCGGTCATTGAAGTGAAACCGCGCATTTTAGAGGCGGGCCGGAAATTCGGGAAAATGGAAGTGGAAGTGTCAAGCCAAAGCGGCATCGTTTCAAAAGCGATGCTCATGGTGCAGCTGATGGAGAGAAGTTAAGGGACGCACCCGGGTCCCTTGGCATTCATTATGCGTGGTCCCTCTCCGCTTCCTTTGCATGGATGGGCTCATAATGCTTATAGGCTTTATACCCGGCCCATGCGCTGCCTGCTCCGATTAAAATGAAGACGCCGCCGATGACCAGGGTCAGGACGGAGTGAAACAGAATCATTTGGTTTACTCCGTACAAAAGCACCAGCGCGCCTAATGCCATACTTGATTTAGCCGAAAAACATTCCTTCTCCAGCGCCCGTTTCGTCTGGATTCCTTTTACTTTGTAATACACGTAAAAGCAGGCAGAAAGCCCGATGAGAAAAACAAAAACCAGCATAAATGAAATCCTCCATTATATGAGTTTGCAAAACCGTTTATACCGTTGCTGAAAGATTTTCCTTTTCCATGGATAAAGAGTATGATTAAATGAATAAAAACGAAAAGGAGAAAGCGATGAAATCCGAACTGATCAGAACCATATCATTATATGACACCATTATCTTACATAGACATGTGAGGCCTGACCCGGACGCCTACGGTTCACAGTGCGGCCTTACGGAAATCCTGCGGGAAACGTATCCCGAAAAAAATATTTTTGCCGTCGGACAGCCTGAGCCGTCCTTGTCTTTTTTATATTCCCTCGATGAGGTGGATGACGAAACCTATAAAGATGCTCTTGTCATCGTGTGCGACACCGCAAACCAAGGCAGGGTCGACGATCAGCGCTACCATTCCGGCGCAAAGCTCATGAAAATAGACCACCATCCAAATGAAGATCCGTATGGCGATCTGTTATGGGTCGATACGAATGCAAGCTCCGTAAGCGAAATGATCTATGAGCTGTACCTGGAAGGAAAGCAGCACGGCTGGAAACTGAATACGAAAGCAGCTGAGCTGATCTACGCGGGTATCGTCGGTGATACGGGGCGCTTCTTATTCCCGAACACCACAAAAAAGACATTAAAATACGCGGGAGAGCTCATTGAGTTCCCATTTTCATCGTCAGAGCTGTTCAATCAATTGTATGAAACAAAATTAAATGTGGTGAAGCTTAACGGCTTTATTTATCAAAATGTGTCACTGTCTGAAAACGGCGTCGCTTCCGTGTTCATTAAAAAAGACATTTTGGAGACATATGGAACCACCGCTTCTGAAGCGTCGCAGCTTGTCGGAACACTCGGAAATATTTCGGGTATCCGCGCTTGGGTGTTTTTCGTAGAAGAAGACGATCAAATCAGAGTCCGGTTCCGTTCAAAAGGTCCGGTCATCAACGGAATTGCCCGGAAATACAATGGCGGCGGACATCCGCTTGCGGCCGGCGCATCCATCTTCAGCTGGGATGAAACCGATCAGATTCTTGCTGATCTGGAAGAGGTATGTAACGAACACAAGTAGAGGGGAGACCCTCTTTCTTAGTGTTCATCTGTCACGGGGATGAACCAGCAGCCGAAATCAGTCAGGTCTTCGTAGACGCGGAGATTACAGATTTGGAGTTCTTTTTTTATGAGGGAAGCGAGTGTGTCTGTTTCTGCATATGCGGAATAGCCTTGTCTGATTCGGGCTGCATGATCTTTTGCCAAGCGTCGTTCACTAAAAACCTCCATTTTCCCTTCCTCCCTTCAGAATCATTGAAAATGTCTCATTTACAGTTTATAAAAAAGCGGAGAAAAAAGCGACAGATCTATGGAAAATTTTTAAAAATGACATAATTACGTCGCAAAAGAAATATGAATTTCGACAGACAATCTCGTATAAATCGTCAGTTCCTTTACTTCAGCTTTAAATTCCTTCTCATTTATGGTGTATATTTTGTTTTCGATCGTCCGTTTTAAAAGCTCCTTTGTTTTATACACGCTTTCAATATCTTTTGTGATGACTTCAGAAATATTATCTTTCACTTGTTCCTCAAATTTCATCTTGTCAGGCTGGGCGATTCTGTATTTTTCCCCATTGATCAGCTTCACATCAACACTTTGGATGAGAAGTCTTTGCTTATTATCCTCATTTAATTTATGAAGATCCTTCTGATAGATGGAGATTTGGTTTTTTAAATCCCGCGCGTGCTCACGCTGCTTTTCAATTAACGTCACCTGTTCTTCCTGAAACGTTCCGTATGTAAACAGAAAGAACAGCCAGCTGACGATGGCTCCGCACATCATTCCCGCGAAAAAACGCTGCCATCCCGGTTTTTTATAATACTCGGGAATTCTCATGATGACATATTCTCCTGGGTCAGCCATGAAATAATCAGCCAGCCGGTCTGCGCGCCGCCCATTGCTGAAATAATTAAAAGAAGCTGTTTGAAAATGTCGCGCGTGTTGCCTTCAAACAGTCCCCGCTCGAAACTGTATACCGCGTCAAATGTTCCCCCGATCGCCGCGACAAGCGCCCAGATCTTCAGCCTGTTCGCCAATTTTGTGATCGCCGTCAGCGGAGGCTCGCCTGATAAATAAGCTCCGAGGCCGCCGATCAGCGCGCCGCCGAGCAACACACCGAGGGCGATAAAATAACTGCTGATGAAATTCGCCATAAATCCGGCTTCCTGATCCATATATACACCACCTCACTTTTCTATCATATTGAGCGAAACGGACAAGTATGATGATGAGTCAAAAAAGAACATTTGTTTCTTAAGAAAACCCGTCTTATAATGTAGAAAGGCAAAATGAACGTATGGGAAAGGAGTGGCGGCATTGTCTTTTGTTCACCTGCAAGTACATAGCGGCTACAGTCTGTTAAACAGCGCCGCTTCTGTAAAAGAGCTTGTTACACAAGCGAAGGAACTCGGATATTCATCATTGGCGCTGACGGACGAAAATGTGATGTACGGCGCCATTGAGTTTTATAAAGCATGCAAATCAAACGGAATTAAGCCGATTATCGGTCTGACGGCTTCTATATACACGGACGATACGGAGCTTGAAGCACATCCGCTCATTCTTTTAGCAGAGACAAACACCGGATATCAGAACCTGGTGAAAATCTCAAGTGCGCTGCAATCCATGGCAAAGGGCGGCATGAAGCGAAAATGGATGAAGAGCTATCATGAGGGGCTGATCGCCATTACGCCCGGTGAAAACGGCTACATTGAAAGCCTGCTTCAAGCCGGGAAGTTTGAAGAAGCGGTCCGGGCTGCCGAAGGATTCCGGGAGCTGTTCGGAGACGGCCGTTTTTATTTAGGGTACCAGCCGTTTAAAGGACATGAGACGTTATCAGAAGAGATTCTCCGCCTGTCAGCCGAGACGGAAATCGCTGTCTGCGCTGCGGGGGATGTCCGTTATATCAAGAAAGAAGATCAAGATGCGTACCGCTGTCTGTGCGCTATTAAAGCCGGAGAGAAGTGGGAGGATCAGAGCGGGAATCTGCCGGACTTATACTTGAGGGCGCCTGAAGAAATGGCAGAGCTTTACACGCGGCATCCGGAAGCGATTGAAGCAGCCGCGCGTATCGCCCGGCAATGCCGGGTCGATGTCAGCCTCGGACAGACACGGCTTCCGTCTTTTCCGGCGCCGGACGGCAAATCAGCCGATGACTATTTGGCGGAGATCTGCCATGAGGGGCTGCGCCTCCGTTTCGGCACTCCTGATGAGCGCGCTGTCCGCCGGCTTGAATATGAGCTGGACGTCATCAGGCGCATGAAATTCAGTGATTATTTTCTCATCGTATGGGACTTTATGAAGTACGCGCATGAAAAGGGCATTGTGACAGGCCCGGGAAGGGGGTCCGCGGCAGGCTCGCTTGTCGCTTACTCCCTTTTCATTACCGACGTGGATCCGCTTAAACATTCTCTGCTGTTTGAGAGATTTCTTAATCCCGAGCGGATCAGCATGCCGGATATTGATATCGATTTCCCTGACACGAGAAGGGATGAGGTCATTCAGTATGTACAAAATAAGTACGGGGCCATGCACGTCGCCCAGATTATCACCTTCGGGACATTGGCCGCAAAGGCGGCGTTAAGGGATACCGGGAGAGTGTTCGGAATCAGCCCGAAAGAAGCCGACCAGCTTGCCCGCCTGATTCCGTCAAAACCGGGAATGACGCTTGATGAAGCGAGGCGGCAGTCCGCTCAGCTGAACAGGAGGCTGTCCGAATCCGCCGTTCTTCATAAAGTGTTTCAGATCGCAAGGAAAATTGAAGGTCTTCCGCGGCACACGTCAACACACGCGGCGGGGGTCGTTCTCAGTAAAGAGCCGCTTTCGGAAGTTGTCCCTCTTCAAGAAGGGCATGACGGCGTGTATTTAACGCAGTATGCGATGGATCACTTGGAAGATCTCGGTCTTTTAAAAATGGACTTTTTAGGTTTGCGCAACCTTACGCTTATTGAATCCATTAAAACGATGATTGAAAAAGAGACGAATACGAAAATTGATTTTTCCGAGATTTCTTATCAGGATGAAAAAACGTTCTCACTATTGTCAAACGGTGATACGACGGGTATTTTCCAGCTGGAATCATCAGGAATGAGAAACGTGCTGAAACGCCTGAAGCCGTCAAGACTGGAAGACATTGTCGCGGTTAACGCGCTTTACAGGCCGGGACCGATGGAAAATATTCCGTTATTTATCGACCGGAAGCACGGGCGGGCGCGTGTGGAAGTGCCGCACGAGGACGTACGAAATATTCTCAGTGACACTTACGGCGTCATCGTCTATCAAGAGCAGATAATGATGATCGCCTCGCGCATGGCAGGGTTTTCATTAGGTGAAGCGGATCTGCTCAGACGGGCTGTCAGCAAAAAGCAAAAGGACATTCTGGACAGAGAGCGAAGCCATTTTGTTGAAGGGTGCTTAAAAAAGGAGTATTCTGTAGTCACTGCAAACGAGGTCTACGATCTGATTGTAAAATTCGCTAACTACGGATTCAACAGAAGCCATGCTGTCGCATACAGCATGATCGGCTATCAGCTCGCCTATTTAAAAGCGCATTATCCGTTATATTTTATGTGCGGGCTGTTGACGAGCGTCATCGGCAATGAGGACAAAATATCGCAATATCTGCATGAAGCGAAGGGGAGCGGGATTCAAGTCCTTCCGCCGTCAATAAACAAAAGCGGTTTTCCGTTTGCGCCGGAAAACGGAGCCGTCAGATACAGTTTGCGGGCCGTTAAAAACGTAGGCGTCTCGGCAGTGAAAGATATTTATAAAGCAAGAACACATAAACCGTTCGAGGATCTTTTCGATTTCTGCTTTCGCGTACCCGCAAAAAGCGTGAATCGGAAAACCATCGAAGCCCTTATATTTTCTGGCGCCATGGACGAATTCAATCAAAATCGCGCCGCCTTGCTGGCCTCCGTTGATGTGGCTTTAGAGCACGCTGAACTTTTTCGTGCAGACGATGACCAAATGGGATTGTTTTTGGAAGAATCGTTCTCCATTAAGCCAAAATATGTAGAGGCTGAGGAATTTCCGCTCGTGGACAAGCTTCGGTTCGAAAAAGAAGCTCTCGGTGTTTATTTCTCAAGCCATCCTTTGTCTGCTTTCAGGGATCTCCTGAAAAAACGGGGGGCGCAAGCGATCACAGCAGCGCGGCAGATGCCGAAGGGGCAGCTGTCAATCGGCGCTTTGCTCGCGGGCATTAAAACGATTCGGACAAAGACAGGTCAGCATATGGCGTTTCTCACATTAAGCGATGAAACGGGAGAAATGGAAGCCGTCGTGTTTCCTGACCAATATAGAAGGCTGTCTCCGCTGTTAGAAGAAGGCGCGCTTTTATTCGCCGCCGGAAAAATGGAAGAGCGTCAGGAGAAGACACAATTCATCATGTCATCCGCCTCTCTTCTTGAGCAGACGGAGGCAGACAGAGCGCCGTCTGTTTACATCAAAATCGAAGGCAGCCGGCACAATCAGGAGTTTTTGGAAAAGATGAAGCGTATTTTACTGGAGCATAAAGGGGAAACCGGCGTTTATCTATATTATGAAAAAGACAAGCAGACGATCAGGCTGCCGGATACTTTTCATATTCAGGCGGACCATCAGGCGTTATACCGTTTAAAAGAGCTGCTGGGCCGCGAAAACGTCGTGTTAAAATAGTGGTAACAATAATCGTTTTGTTATACAATTGAAACAATTGTGCTATCTTATTTAAAGATTCTGAAATTTTTCACCTCCAGCGATTGTACCAGTCTATGCGGCAGAATATGTAACAAAGTACTTAAAAGGAGTGTTTAGAATGTCATTAAGAGAAGAAGCGTTACATTTACACAAAGTAAATCAAGGAAAGCTGGAATCAAAAGCAAAGGTAGAAGTCAGAAACGCAGACGACTTAAGCCTTGCATACTCTCCCGGAGTAGCTGAGCCTTGTAAAGAGATTTATGACGATAAAAACAAAGTATATGATTATACAATGAAGGGGAACATGGTAGCAGTCGTAACAGACGGATCAGCCGTTCTCGGACTCGGTAATATCGGGCCTGAAGCTTCACTTCCGGTCATGGAAGGGAAAGCGGTGCTGTTCAAAAGTTTCGCGGGTGTGGATGCATTCCCGATCGCGCTTGACACAAACGATGTGGACAAAATCATTGACACTGTGAAGCTGCTTGCACCGACATTCGGCGGAGTCAACCTTGAAGATATTGCGGCGCCGAACTGCTTCATTATCGAAGAGCGCCTGAAAAAAGAAACAAACATTCCGGTTTTCCACGATGATCAGCACGGCACTGCCATCGTAACCGTTGCCGGACTTGTAAACGCGCTGAAATTATCAGGAAAATCCATGTCATCCATTAAAGTTGTGGCAAACGGAGCGGGAGCGGCAGGCATCGCGATCATCAAGCTTCTTTACCATTTCGGCGTACGCGACATCGTGATGTGCGACTCTAAAGGAGCGATTTACGAAGGGCGTCCGGCCGGAATGAACGCAGTGAAAAACGAAGTGGCGAAGTTTACAAACCAAGACCGCAACGACGGTTCGCTGCAGGATGTCATTAAAGATGCAGACGTCTTTATCGGCGTATCAGTCGAAGGTGCGCTGACGAAAGAAATGGTGGAGAGCATGGCGAAAGATCCGATTATCTTCGCAATGGCCAACCCGAATCCGGAAATCATGCCTGAAGACGCGCGCGCAGCCGGCGCAAGCGTAATCGGAACAGGCCGTTCTGATTTCCCGAACCAGGTCAACAATGTTCTGGCATTCCCTGGAATTTTCCGCGGGGCGCTTGACGTTCGCGCGACTCACATCAACGAAGAAATGAAAATTGCTGCGGTTGAAGCGATTGCTTCCCTTGTTTCAGAGGAAGAATTAAGCGCTGATTATGTCATCCCGGCTCCATTTGACAAACGTGTGGCTCCTGCCGTTGCGAAAGCTGTTGCGAAAGCAGCGATGGAAACGGGCGTCGCCAGAATTACGGTCGATCCTGAGGAAGTGGCTGAAAAAACAAGGCAGCTCACGGTTATCGGCGAATAATAACACAAAAATGAAATGGCAGCGCGTTGGAAAAAAACAACGCGCTGCTGTTCAATATACGGACTGCTGGCATTTTTTTAAGGGCAGGTCTTAAAAAAATTTCAGCAGAATCCTTATTTCTTTTGAAAACGCTGACAGATAAGGCTGAACAACGCTTTTCACGGTATGAAATCCGTCCGTTTCCGTCTGTTTTGCAGCAAAAAATGTCGAATGGAGGATGACACCGTTTGACAAAAAAAGTACAATAGTTTCGGTAAAGTTATTATTAAGTCTATCTAATCGGAAGACATGCAGTGAAGAGAACCCTTCACAAAAGGGAGGTAATCATTTGTTAAAGGATATATTCACAAAAAAGAAAAAATATGCTTCCGTGCCGTCTGAGCAGGCAAAACATGATGTTCCGGAAGGCATTATGACAAAGTGCTCCAAATGTAAAAAAATCATGCTCACAAAAGAGTTAGATAAAAACCTGCGCGTCTGCATGAACTGCGGGCACCATTTCCCGATGAATGCAAAGCAGCGCATTGAAAGCCTCCTGGATGAAGATTCATTCGAAGAATTCAACCAGGGAATGATATCTGAAAACCCGCTCGGTTTCCCGGAATACTTAGAAAAAATCGAAAAAGACCGTGAGAAAACATCGCTGAATGAAGCGGTGGTTACCGGAAAAGGAACCATCAGCGGATTCCCGGCCGTGATCGCGATCATGGATTCAACATTCCGAATGGGCAGCATGGGTTCGGTTGTCGGCGAAAAAATCACGCTTGCAATTGAAAAAGCAAAAGAGGAAAAAGTCCCGTTTATCATCTTTACCGCTTCAGGCGGCGCACGTATGCAGGAGGGGGTCTTAAGCCTTATGCAAATGGCCAAGACAAGCTCTGCATTAAAACTGTTCAGTGAGGAGCAGGGACTGATTATTTCTGTCATGACCCATCCGACGACAGGCGGCGTATCGGCCAGTTTCGCGTCTCTCGGTGATTATAATTTCGCTGAACCGGGCGCCTTGATCGGATTTGCCGGAAGACGTATTATTGAACAGACGATCGGGGAAAAACTGCCGGAAGATTTCCAGACGGCGGAATTTTTATTAAAGCACGGCCAGCTTGATGCGGTGATTCACCGAAACGACATGAAAGACAAACTCGCATTTCTGCTGGACATGCACCAAACAGGAGGTGAGCATGAGTGGCTGCAAGATTAGAATTTGAAAAACCAGTGATTGAACTGCAGACGAAAATCGCCGAACTGAAAAAATTCACCCAAGATTCGGAGATGGATTTAAGCGCTGAAATCGCAAGGCTTGAAGACCGGCTCAGCAAGCTTCAGGATGAGATTTATAAAAACCTGAAGCCGTGGGACAGAGTGCAGATCGCACGCCTTCCCGACCGGCCGACGACGCTTGATTACATTCAATACCTGTTTACCGACTTTTTTGAGTGCCACGGAGACAGAACATACGGAGATGATGCGGCGATTGTCGGCGGAGTCGCCAAATATCACGGCATGCCGGTCACCGTTATCGGACATCAGCGCGGAAAAGACACGAAAGAAAACCTTGTCCGCAATTTCGGGATGCCTCACCCTGAGGGCTACCGCAAAGCGCTTCGTCTCATGAAGCAGGCGGATAAGTTCAACCGCCCGATTATCTGCTTCATCGACACGAAGGGAGCGTACCCGGGTAAAGCGGCGGAGGAACGGGGACAAAGTGAAGCCATCGCCAAGAACCTGTTCGAGATGGCCGGCCTGAAAGTGCCTGTCGTTTGTATCGTCATCGGGGAAGGCGGCAGCGGAGGCGCGCTTGCGTTAGGTGTGGGCAACCGCATGCTGATGCTTGAGAACTCGACGTATTCCGTTATTTCTCCTGAAGGAGCCGCATCCATTTTGTGGAAAGACTCCAGCCTTGCGAAAAAAGCGGCCGAAACCATGAAGATTACTGCGCCCGATTTATTAGAATTAGGAATTATTGATGATATGATTAAAGAAGTGAAGGGCGGAGCTCACCATGATATCAAGCAGCAGGCGGGCTACATTGACGGTATACTTAAAGAAACGTTAAAATCTCTTCTTCAATTGAACGCCGAAGAATTGATCTCACAGCGATATGAAAAATATAAAGCAATCGGGAAAGTTTCGGTTGAGGATCAATATATCGGGGTAAACTGAATAGACGTGAAGCCTATGGCTCACGTTTATTTTTTGTGATTTTTGTGATATTCCTTAAATTTTATTTAAAAACAATTTATTTAATTGTATAATAGGTAAGGTTTCATGGGAGCTCAGGCGTCCCTTTTCATTGTTTTAGGGCAATGATCATGATATGTTTAACATATATATGTTGCTGAGGTGAATAGGAAATGAAGCGTATAGGAGTTTTAACGAGCGGCGGGGATTCCCCGGGTATGAACGCTGCGGTGCGCGCGGTTGTGCGGAAAGCTATCTACCACGACGTCGAAGTGTACGGAATTTATAACGGTTATTCAGGATTAATCAGCGGAAAAATAGAGAAACTGGAGCTTGGTTCGGTCGGTGACATCATCCACCGCGGCGGAACAAAGCTGTATACGGCCAGATGTCCTGAATTCAAAACAGTTGAAGGCCGTGAAAAAGGAATCGAAAATTTAAAGAAACTCGGCATTGAAGGTCTTGTCGTCATCGGCGGAGACGGTTCATACATGGGTGCGAAAAAATTAACGGAACACGGGTTTCCGTGTGTAGGTGTACCGGGTACGATAGATAATGACATCCCGGGAACTGATTTTACGATCGGATTTGATACGGCGTTAAACACCGTAATTGATGCGATTGATAAAATCCGTGACACCGCTACGTCTCATGAGCGTACATACGTTATTGAAGTGATGGGGCGCCATGCGGGCGACATTGCTTTATGGGCAGGTCTTGCAGGCGGAGCGGAATCAATTTTAATTCCTGAAGCGGACTACGATATGCAGGAAATTATCGGCCGTTTGAAGAGAGGGCACGACCGCGGCAAAAAACACAGTATCATCATCGTTGCAGAAGGGGTAGGCAGCGGGGTTGAATTCGGAAAACGCATCGAAGAAGAAACGAACCTTGAAACACGGGTATCCGTTTTAGGGCACATCCAGCGCGGCGGATCTCCAAGCGCTTCTGACCGGGTTCTTGCAAGCCGCCTCGGCGCTTACGCGGTTGAGCTTCTGCTTAAAGGAAAAGGCGGACGCTGCGTAGGTATACAAAACAACAAGCTTGTAGACCATGATATTATAGAAATTTTAGAATCAAAACATACTGTTGAACCAAACATGTATCAGCTTTCAAAAGAACTGTCTATTTAAGGCGGAAGAAGCTGAAGATTTCAGAAGGAAGTGAACGAGTTGAAAAAAACAAAAATCGTTTGTACAATCGGTCCGGCCAGTGAAAGTGTAGAAATGCTGACAAAATTGATGGAAGCGGGTATGAACGTTGCTCGTCTGAATTTTTCACACGGTGATTTCGAAGAGCACGGCGCAAGAATCAAAAACATCAGAGAAGCAAGCAAAAAGCTCGGCAAAAACGTGGGGATTCTCCTCGATACAAAAGGTCCGGAAATCCGCACGCACGATATGGAAAACGGCGCGCTTGAGCTTCAGGCGGGAAATGAAATTATCGTTTCTACGAAACAGGTGCTGGGAACGCTTGAAAAATTCTCAGTTTCTTATGAAGGCCTGGCAGACGACGTGTCAGCAGGGTCTATCATCCTGTTGGATGACGGTTTAATCGGATTGGAAGTGCTAGAATCAAATCCGGAAAAACACGAAATCAAAACAAAAATCTTAAACAGCGGCACGCTGAAAAATAAAAAAGGCGTAAACGTTCCCGGCGTCAGCGTCAACCTTCCCGGAATTACTGAAAAAGACGCCAAAGACATCGTATTCGGTATCGAGCAAGGCGTTGATTTCATCGCTGCGTCATTTGTACGCCGTTCTACGGATGTCCTGGAAATCCGCGAACTGCTTGAAGAGCATAACGCGTCTGACATTCAAATCATTCCTAAGATCGAGAACCAGGAAGGCGTGGACAACCTGGATGCGATCCTGGAAGTATCTGACGGCTTAATGGTAGCGCGCGGAGACCTCGGCGTAGAGATTCCGGCCGAAGAAGTGCCGCTCGTGCAAAAAGAAATGATCAAAAAATGCAACGCGCTGGGCAAACCGGTTATTACTGCGACTCAAATGCTTGACAGCATGCAGCGCAACCCTCGCCCGACACGCGCTGAAGCAAGTGACGTTGCCAACGCCATTTTCGACGGCACAGACGCTATCATGCTTTCCGGTGAGACGGCTGCGGGACAATACCCTGTCGAGGCGGTTCAAACAATGTTTAACATCGCCACACGCACGGAAGAATCTCTGAACTACAAAGAAATTCTGTCTAAACGCAGAGATCAGGTCGGCATGACGATTACCGATGCGATCGGCCAATCAGTTGCGCACACGGCGATCAATCTGAGTGCGGCAGCTATCGTTACCCCTACAGAAAGCGGCCATACGGCGCGTATGATCGCGAAATACCGTCCGCAGGCTCCGATTGTAGCCGTTACGGTTAATGAGTCTGTATCACGCAAACTCGGCCTTGTATTCGGTGTATTCCCGGCAAGCGGCCAAAACGCGAATTCAACCGATGAAATGCTTGAAGACGCGGTTCAAAAATCACTTGACAGCGGCATCGTGAAACGCGGTGATCTGATTGTCATTACAGCAGGTTCTGTCGGTGAATCAGGCACGACGAATCTGATGAAAGTCCACACTGTCGGCAGCGTTATCGCGAAAGGGCAAGGCATCGGACGCAAATCTGCATTCGGTCCGGTCGTTGTTGCAAAAAATGCGAAAGAAGCTGAACAAAAAATGACAGACGGCGCAGTATTGGTTGCTTCAAGCACTGACCGCGACATGATCGCTTCACTTGAAAAAGCATCAGCGCTCATCACTGAAGAAGGCGGTCTGACAAGCCATGCAGCCGTTGTCGGTTTAAGCTTGGGCATTCCGGTTATCGTCGGTCTGGAGAACGCAACTTCAGTTTTAACAGAAGGACAGGTTATCACAGTTGACGCTGCCCGCGGCGCTGTGTATGAAGGCCGCGCAAGCGTTCTTTAAACAGCTTTAAAAAAGAGAGGGGGGGGGGTTCTCCCTTCTCTTTTGTCTTTAGGCTGATTTTCCTATTCCCATGCGGGCGGTGACGCGCTTTTAGAAGGGCAGGAGGGCAGAAAAATGAGAGTGTTATTCTTACTGTTTATCGTGTGTCCGGCAATTGAAATCGGTTTGTTTCTGCTGGCGGGAAAATGGCTCGGTATTTTTCCGACCTTCCTTCTCATCATTTTGACAGGCGTGTTAGGCGCCTTGGTGGCAAAAAGACAGGGAACCGATGTGTATCATCGGGTGATGCGCGACCTGCAGCACGGCAAAATGCCGGGGGAAGCGCTTCTTGACGGAATATGCGTCTTTTTCGGAGGCCTGCTTTTGATGATTCCGGGTTTTCTGTCCGATATTGCAGGGGCCTGTCTTCTGATTCCGTTCACTCGGAACCGCATGAAGCCGCTTTTGTTCAAATGGCTGAGAGGAATGTCAAAAAACAAGCGGATCATTATCAAATAAAAACGGCAGCCTTCTTACAGGGCTGCTGTTTTTATTTGGACTGAACAGTAATATAGGCCCATATTTCTTTTAAAGCGCCCGTTGTGATAAAGGCCTGAATGAAAACGAGCAGCGCGGGCCCCGCAGCCAGTCCTAAAATTCCGAACAATTTAAAGCCGGCAAACAGAGCGATTAAGGTCGCAAGCGGATCAAGTCCGATTGACTTGCTTAAAATTTTCGGCTCCGTCAGCTGGCGCTGGATAAGAACCACAATATATAAAACACCGAGACCGATCGCTTGAGGAAGCTGACCGGCAATGGCCAAATACATAATCCAGGGAACAAAGACCGATCCGGCGCCGAGATACGGGAGAAGGTCCACCAGGCCGATAAAAAAGGCGATGGTTGCCGCATGCTCAATCCCTAAAAGAAAAAGTCCGATAAAGACAATGATCATCGTGAAAAGTATGAGCACGGCCTGCGCCTTAATGAAACCTGCCATCGCTTTTTTCAGCTCTCCCGATACGGCCTTGGCGTTTGCCGAAACCCGTTCCGGAAGAATGGAATAAAGCAGCGCCTTCAGCTTATGCCAGTCCTTTGTCATAAAAAAAGTCGCCAGCATTGCGAAAATGAAGACGGCAGCTGTATTGGGAAGGAATGCAATCCATTTCGGCACCAGCTCCAAAAGATGTGAAAGCATCAGCCCCGCATTTTTAGCGGCTGTATCACCGAGGGTCTGAATATGCGTCACGATGGATGCCTGCTGATTGGTTTCAAGCCCGTTAAATAGGACGGTCAGCTCGTGGTACAATGGCTGAATGCGGGAAGTGAACAGCTCTTCACAATACGTCATAAAGGCGCTGATATGAGGAGGGAGCGTTTTGGCCAGATAGGCGGTTCCCGAAATGATTTCCGCAACGAGAAATGTCGCCGCGCCAAGAAGAATAAGCAAAAAGAAGACCAGGACAATGACTGTATTGACTGACCGGGGCATCCCCGTCAGTTTGTCCAGCCAGTCAACAACGGGAATGATCGCTGATGACAGAATAAGGGCGATCAGAAACGGATAAGTTAACGGAAATGAGGCGTAACCGGCCGCTAAAGCGCCGCCGGCCGCAGCGAGTACAAACAGCGCGCGGAAAAAAACAGTTGCATAGTGCGGGTTCACATCGATCCTCCTCTCGGTCGGCACGTCCTATTACATTAGTTTATTCGTCAAAAAAAAGGATATGAATACAGATATGATGAAAGAAGGTGCTTTCAGGATGTTTACACAGGCGAATTTATTTTTACTATTATTGCTGGCCATCGCATTGGTAGCCAAAAATCAGTCATTGCTTTTTGCCGTCGGCTTTCTCATTGTGATAAAAGCTGTCGGTCTTGATCAGAAACTATTTCCGGTTATTCAGTCAAAAGGCATCAACTGGGGGGTCACCGTCATTACAATCGCCGTTTTAGTGCCGATTGCCACAGGTGATATCGGTTTTAAACAGCTCGGAGAAGCGATGAAATCATATTATGCGTGGATCGCTCTCGGTGCCGGGATCGCGGTTGCCTTAATCGCCAAAAACGGTCTCACCTTATTGGAAAACGACCCTCATATTACAACGGCGCTGGTCATCGGCACGATACTTGCCGTCGCGCTTTTCGGAGGCGTCGCCGTCGGCCCGTTAATCGGCGCCGGAATCGCCTACTTGGCCATGCAAATCGTTAAAATATTCACTTCGTAAAGTAAAAAAGCGGCGTAAAGCTGCTTTTTTTGTGGAGAAAATAAGAGTTTGCACTTGCGCATTTTGTAGTTCAGACAAATGCCATTTACATTATTCCGATGAATGAAGCGGCTTATCATGTAACAAAGAACTTCGGGATTGAGGCGCACATGGAGCGAAAACAGCGATAGTAGATTAAGAGCTGATGGGATTTATGGGCCTGATACTAAAGCAAAACTTGAAGTGTTGTTAAAATAAGCGGAGACCCTTTCCTTCAATTTGAAAGTTTGTTAAATTTATAATGAGAATGAAAAAACACAATTCGGTTGGTAGTCCGGATGCATGATTTAAAATGTCAGTAACCTTCCCCTCCTCGGGATGTCCATCATTCTTCAGTAAATTTAGGAGGAGGGAATCGTTATGAAATTAACGGTTTACTACGATGGTCAGTTTTGGGTAGGAGTCATTGAAGTTGTGAATGATGGGAAATTAAGAGCAATTCGTCATTTGTTTGGACAAGAGCCAAAGGATTCAGAGATAATGCATTTTGTTAATAATCAACTTTTACAGACTCTCTCCCACACTGAACAAGAAGGGATTTGTGTTAAAGCAAAATCTAAGAAATTAAACCCAAAAAGATTGCAACGACAAGCTTCTAAAGAAATGAAAAATATCGGGATATCAACTAAGGCACAAAAAGCGATAAAACAGGAGCTTGAAGCAAGAAAAGAAAAGAAAAAACAACTGAATAGAAAACAAAGAGAAAAAATAAAGGAACAAAAATATTTAATCAGAAAACAAAAAGCAAAAGAAAAGCATAGGGGAAAATAGTTGGAGAGCCCGATGAAGCCCTTCGATTGAAAAGTTGAGCGGCATCAGTTAGTTTCTTCGGACTGATTTAGAGAAAAAAAGTATAAGTCAGAGCCCTTCTCGAGATGAGGAGGGTTTTTCTGCCATTTATTTAAAATCACTTACATCAGTAAATGAGTCAGTTTCAACTGATGAACGGTTTGATAAGGATATTTACAGCTGAGTACAAAAGCGAAAATCTTGTCTTAGCTGAAGTAATAATAAGCTCTCTCTTTTATGAAGGGAGAAGACTTTTCGAAGTTATTAGATATTCAAGATGTAATAAAAAATAAAGGAATGCAAATGTTAAAGTGAAGGGAGATGATTACTATGAAAAAAATAATTGTATTGGTGATCTTATGTTTTTCGTTAAGCTCTATCACAGTGGCTGCTGCTAAACAAGAACACGGCCAGAACCCAAAAGTTTCTCAGGAGCTATTTGGTGTTTTTATGCATGAGCTTTTCTGTAAAAATATATTAGACAGTGCCCGTGAATTCTATAAGGATGACACACTCTCTGTTACCACTAAAGGAGGCGTTAAATTATCCGAAGAAAAAGAAGGCAGGTATATAGTGAAGTTCATAATTATCCCTCATTCAAAGCTTCTGGGTAAAAAAGGCAAGATTTCAGGAACCGATACATTGACTTTCAGAGTAGACCCCTTCCTTTTGGGTTCTGGTTCAAGGGACAGAAATTCAGCAGTTACATTCCTGCATTTAAAGCATAACAACTCCACAAGGCAAAATTGATAAAACAGGATACTCTACATAGGATGTCCTCTTTTGGTAAAAAGGTTCCTGTCTATCACGAATAAACAGAGCAGATGCGAATTTACGGGCCGAGTACGAAAGCGAAACTGAAATCATTATTGAAATGAAAAAATCCCCCGTTTTGGGGGATTACTTTTTCTTCTCTTCTAATAGTTGAATAATTCTTTGATTAGCCTGTTTTTGCGCTCTCAACAACGAAACAATATTCCCTGTGAAACCAATCAAAATGACAAGCAGAAAAATTATAATCCACACAAGGCCATACCCCCTAAGGTGTTATTACCGTCCTGAAAGTCGAATCACTTGTATTGTTTAGACCTTCATACATTGTACTTGTCTTGTATGGAGTTGGAAATAGGACAATTTGATAGTTTTCTTTATCCTCAACTTTCGGCATGTCAATTTCATATATATTTGTGGCATTCCCTTTAACACTGGTAAATGAAACAGGTTTCCCATTAACTGACCTTTGTTCTGTCCCTGACAAGGCGACTAAGGCATAATCAATATTCGTATCATGTGAATTGAAAATTTGCAAGTATGCTTTTTGGTTGCTTTTTGATTTAAATAGGATTTTATTTCCGGTTTTATTTGATGTTAAAAATACCTGTTCGCCCGTTAATTCATCAGTTATTTTTTGGGGTTTTAGGTCTTCTTTTTCATCCCGGCTTTTCCTGATGAAACGGAGAGTAAAGTTTTCCTGTAAACCTGATGCTATATCAAGGTTAGAGCTTTCTTGTTTGTAATCAGGCTCAGGAATAATAATGAAACTTAACTCGCTGAAACTAGAAGGCGGCTCAAATTCCAGCTTGATTTTTTTCACTGAATCTTTATCCATTTTGAATGTATAAGATTTTTTGTACCCTCCGTTATCTGCTTTGAAAGGAATTGTCTTGAAGTCTGAGAGGATAACCAATCCATATTTTCTTTTGTCATTAAAATAATGACTAAAAGATAATACTTTTTTGTATCTCTTCCCGTTTTTCTTTCCAATATCCAAAGAGTCTAAAATTTGCCCGTCCTCTTCATATAAACCGTATGAAACGGTGTCAGTGCCGGGGCCGGTCACATCTTCTTGTTCATCATTGTACTTTTCATCATCTGTAACTGCAGAAGTCTGTTTGTTTTGATCTTTATTAAAAAAGTAAAGGGATGCGGCAACTGCCAAAATTACGAAGGGAACACAAATTAAAAGAATCTTTTTCATTCTCATTTTATTTTAAAGAGCGTTTTTTATGTTCCATTTTTTCTGATGCGTTACAGTTTTATATTTTTTTCTTACGTATTTGGAGTTGCCATATGCTTTCCCTTTACATCCATATCCCCCGGTTACTGTTCCCACAGCTTCCGCCCCGGCATAGTTTGAATTACTATTTGTATCAGTTTTGCTTTTTGAAAGCGCTCCGTTATTATAGTACAATCGTGATTTTGCCTCGATTGTATTTATTCTCATTTTTGCGCTGGCCTTTGTCAACATGGCGTAATTGCATGCGAAAAAGTCCAGTCCCTGTCTACGCTTTTTTAAATTCCAGTTGGTCTTATAATCAGGTTTTGACGCCATTACAGTATACGGGCTTTCGGTTGCTGTCTGAAGAATAGAGCCAGAACCTTGCGAACTGTCTTCAATCGTAATCCATTCTTCATCAGTATTAGATGTAGCAGAGGCGGTGTCTTGATAAGAAAGCAATGATCCGGAAGCTAAAGTAAAGGTAGCCAGGAAAGGTAAAACAAATTTTTTCATCTCAAAATCTCCTTTTTTGTTATTTTGTTACAGTGCCGATTATACAGGTCTATATTTTTTTATGAATGGGGAAAAACATCTGTAGATTCGACAATAGAGAGAAATAGTCCGCTATAATACCGTTCTGAAAAAGTGGGTCAATAGCCTTTTTTTGAAATTGCGCGATGTCGAAAGGGAAAATTGCGCGATGTCGAAAAAAACTCCTATTAATTACATTTTATGTTAAAAGTATGCTAGAATATTATTTGAGAAAATTTAGAATATTTGTAGAAAGAGGGGTTTATTGATGAGTAAACTGGCTTCTGAATGTGTTGCAAATATATTAAATGATTGGTATATCGCGATAAAACAACAAGACGCTGAGTCTGCTGAGAGATATTTTGAAGAGATCAAACCATTGTTTGATGAAATGGAAGAGGATCAGGAAGTTTTGATGTATTATTCTTTGTTGGAGGAAAGGCACAAAATGCTTTTGTATCAGGTGAAAGGGGAGGAGCTTCCGCCCCATTCATATTTTAATGAAAACCACGCTGATGAAATAAAAAAAACAGACCATATGATTGAATATTATTTCTTTCTATTTGAAGCGTTATATGAGTCGCATAAAAGGAACTTTGAGAAAGCAATTACTTTATTCAAAATAGCAGAGAAAAAATTGAAGGATATACCCGATTGTATAGAGCGGGCTGAATTTTATTCGAAAGTGGCGTCTATGTATATGATGCTGCGGCAGAGTCTAATTTCTTTGAATTATATCAATGATGCGCTACAAATTTATAGAGAAAATGAAGGCTATAAACGAAAGCTCGCCACGTCTCTTATGATTGTTGGACAAAACTACACTGATTTAGGACTTTATGAAAAAGCGGAGGAAAGTTATTTAGAAGCAATCAGAATTTCGAGAGTTCTTCACGATTCACTTTTCACAGCTTTAATACATCATAATTTAAGTCTTACATATTCTGCAGCAAACCGCCCCCAAGACTGTATAAATGCCTTGAAAAAAGCCATCAGAAATAAAGAGTGGAGGGGCTCGGTATATTATATAAATTCCCTGTATATGTTTTTGAAAGAGCTTTATAAAATAGGGGATGTAAATAAAATGCCATATTATTATAAAAAGACAAAGGAATATTTTAAACGAAAAGAGAATAAGGTGTATGAGGCTAAAATAAATATTATTTACGGACTTCTGCAGCAGGATCAGAGGAAAAGCATTGAAACTTGTCGAGGTGGTATTTCTTACTTGTACGAAGTAAATGACCTTGATAGCGTTTTTGATCTTTCTTTGATTATTTCAGAACACTGTGAGAAGCATGGACTCTTTAAAGAGGCGCTTGAATTTTCTAAACATGCTATTTTAGCCGAGAAGAAAATGAAGCACCTGGAGGGATTATAATTGAAAAAAATTATTCTTTGTGCAGCCCTAACCTTTGTTACGTTAAGTGGTTTAGCTGTAGTCAAGATTAATCAAGCATCATCAGATGTTAAGATAACAGAGCGCCCGGTGGGTACTCTAAAATTAGCAGAGCGGCCAGTAGGCACATAAAAAAAGCCCCAGACAGGGCTTTTTTTTGCGCTCTTTCTGGCGTTCATTTGTGAATAACCCGGGTAGTGGTGCGTTGTCCTTTTAAACTCCCCTAAAACTCCCCCAATAAGAATACATGGTTTTACAAAGCGCCTGAAAGCAAGCGATTAAATTTATCAACGCAAAACCTTGATATATAGGGCTTTTAAAACATTTTTAGTTAAAAGTCTACAAATTAATCAGATTATTGTTTATAATAAGAATAGGCTTAAACTTAAATAAGCTTATAAGAATTTGTTATGTTCCTCTATAAGCATATCGGTTATGTAACCGCAATCAGTGAAATGTAAGCATTTTCTTAAAGGGGAAAGGGATTGTTTGCATGACTCATTTTAAGTAAGCCGTATGTTTTATATACTCTTTAAAGGGGAATTTTGATTGAAAAGGAGAGGTTGAATATGACAGCAACACGCGGTCTTGAAGGGGTTGTAGCAACAACATCATCTGTAAGCTCTATTATCGACGATACCCTTACATATGTAGGGTACGATATTGACGACTTGACAGAGAATGCAAGTTTTGAAGAAATCATTTATTTGCTGTGGCATCTGCGCCTGCCGAATAAAACGGAACTTGCTGAACTGAAAAAACAGCTTGCGAAAGAAGCTGCCGTTCCACAAGAAATCATTGAGCACTTCAAATCCTATCCCCTCAATAACGTACATCCAATGGCTGCGCTCCGGACGGCGATTTCATTACTCGGTCTGACTGACAGTGAAGCCGATGTTATGAATCCGGAAGCGAACTACAGAAAAGCCATCCGTCTGCAGGCGAAAGTGCCGGGCATTGTCGCCGCTTTCTCAAGAATCCGCAAAGGACTTGATCCTGTTGAACCGAAGGAAGAGTACGGAATCGCGGAGAACTTCCTTTACACCTTAAACGGTGAAGAGCCTTCTCCGATCGAAGTGGAAGCGTTTAACAAAGCGCTCATTCTTCATGCGGATCATGAGCTGAACGCATCAACATTTACGGCGAGAGTATGTGTCGCCACCTTATCCGATATTTACTCAGGCATCACTGCCGCCATCGGCGCTTTAAAAGGACCGCTTCACGGCGGAGCCAATGAAGCCGTCATGAAAATGCTGACAGAAATCGGCGAAGTGGAAAACGCCGAGCCTTATATCCGCAGCAAAATGGAGAAAAAGGAAAAAGTAATGGGCTTCGGACACCGTGTGTATAAGCATGGAGACCCGCGCGCCAAACACTTAAAAGAAATGAGCAAACGCCTGACGAATCTGACGGGTGAAAGCAAATGGTATGAGATGTCAATCCGTGTCGAAGAAATCGTGACGTCGGAGAAAAAACTCCCGCCTAACGTTGATTTCTATTCCGCATCTGTATACCACAGTCTCGGCATTGATCACGATCTGTTCACGCCGATCTTTGCGGTCAGCAGAATGTCAGGATGGATCGCCCATATTCTTGAACAGTACGATAACAACCGCCTCATCCGCCCGCGCGCTGATTACACGGGTCCGGATAAGCAGACTTTTGTTCCGATTGATGAAAGAGCCTGATCAAACGGGAGGCTGGTGATTTTCATGTCGTTAGCCTCTTGTTAATCAAGCCCGGATTGGTTTACAATTTTGATAGAATCTTGAGAAAAGTCATTTTATTTTCTATACAAGAAAAATAAAATGTTTTCTAAATATGAATTACATACTGGGAGGTAATATTGTGTCACAAGGTGAAAAAATTACAGTCTCTAATGGAGTATTAAACGTACCAAATAATCCGATTATCCCGTTTATTGAAGGCGACGGCACAGGCCCTGATATTTGGAACGCCGCTTCTAAAGTATTGGAAGCCGCTGTTGAAAAAGCATATAAAGGCGAGAAAAAAATCACGTGGAAAGAAGTTTATGCCGGTGAAAAGGCTTATAATAAAACAGGTGAGTGGCTTCCTGCCGAAACGCTGGAAGACATCAGAGAGTACTTCATCGCCATCAAAGGTCCTCTGACGACACCGGTCGGCGGCGGTATCCGTTCTCTGAACGTGGCGCTGAGACAGGAGCTTGATTTGTTTACGTGCCTGCGCCCTGTCAGATATTTCACGGGAGTGCCTTCTCCGGTCAAACGACCTGAAGATACGGATATGGTCATTTTCCGCGAGAATACGGAAGATATTTATGCCGGAATTGAGTATGCGAAAGGTTCTGAAGAGGTTGAAAAGCTGATCAGCTTCCTGCAAAATGAAATGGGTGTTAACAAAATCCGTTTCCCTGAAACGTCAGGAATCGGCATCAAACCTGTTTCTGAAGAAGGCACAAGCCGCTTAGTCAGAGCTGCCATTGAGTATGCGATCGAAAACGGCCGTAAGTCTGTCACGCTTGTCCACAAAGGAAACATCATGAAGTTCACTGAAGGGGCATTTAAAAACTGGGGCTACGAGCTTGCCGAAAGAGAATACGGAGATAAAGTATTCACTTGGGCTGAATATGACCGCATTGTCGAAAAAGACGGAAAAGAAGCGGCTGATAAAGCGCAGAGCGACGCGGAAGCGGCAGGGAAAATCATCGTCAAAGACAGCATCGCTGATATTTTCCTTCAGCAGATCTTAACCCGTCCGAGCGAATTCGACGTCGTGGCGACAATGAACTTAAACGGAGACTATATCTCTGATGCGCTTGCCGCTCAGGTAGGCGGAATCGGGATCGCGCCGGGAGCGAACATCAACTATGAAACAGGGCATGCGATTTTCGAAGCGACTCACGGAACGGCTCCTAAATATGCCGGCCTTGACAAAGTCAACCCGTCATCCGTCATCCTTTCAGGAGTGCTTCTTCTTGAACACCTGAACTGGAATGAGGCTGCTGACTTGATCATTAAATCTATGGAAAAAACGATTGCTTCAAAAGTAGTAACGTACGATTTTGCTAGATTAATGGACGGTGCAACTGAAGTGAAATGTTCAGAGTTTGGTGAAGAGCTAATTAAAAACATGGACTGAACCTAAAGCAGACTTCTAATGAAGCCAAAAAAGGAGAAGAGAATCATGGGAAAAACACGCAGTAAAGTTTCTGTTATCGGAGCAGGATTTACGGGAGCGACAACAGCCTTTCTTACAGCTCAAAAAGAGCTTGCGGACGTTGTGCTCGTTGATATTCCGCAATTAGAAAACCCGACAAAAGGAAAAGCGCTAGACATGCTCGAAGCAAGTCCGGTTCAAGGATTTGACGCGAAAATCACAGGCACGTCCAACTACGAGGACACAGCCGGTTCTGATATCGTCGTCATCACAGCCGGAATTGCGAGAAAACCGGGCATGAGCCGTGATGATCTCGTATCTACAAACGAAAAAATCATGAGAAGCGTCACACGTGAGATCGTGAAATATTCTCCTGACTGCATTATCGTTGTATTGACAAACCCTGTTGATGCGATGACATATGCGGTGTACAAAGAATCAGGCTTCCCGAAAGAACGCGTCATCGGACAATCCGGAGTGCTTGACACTGCGCGATTCAGAACATTCGTCGCTGAAGAATTAAACCTGTCTGTAAAAGATGTGACCGGTTTTGTTCTTGGCGGACATGGTGACGACATGGTTCCTCTCGTCCGTTATTCCTATGCGGGCGGCATTCCGCTTGAAACGCTTATCCCGAAAGACCGTCTTGATGCGATTGTAGAACGCACAAGAAAAGGCGGCGGGGAAATCGTCAACCTTCTCGGAAACGGAAGCGCCTACTACGCGCCTGCTGCATCACTGACTGAAATGGTAGAAGCCATTTTGAAAGATCAGCGCCGCGTGCTTCCGACCATCGCTTACTTAGAAGGCGAATACGGTCATGAAGGCATTTACTTAGGCGTACCGACGATTATCGGAGGAAACGGCCTAGAGCAAATCATCGAGCTTGAACTGACAGACTATGAAAAAGCGCAGCTGAGTAAATCAGTTGAATCTGTCAAAAACGTGATGAAAGTATTGTCATAAGAAAAAAGGGAAGGCTTCCGAATCAGAAGCCTTCCTCTTTTTACAATTAATGAAAGCGTTTTCTTTTTCCCTGAGCGATCCTTTCTCTGAAAATGATCAAAAAGGCGAATTGTCTGAACGGGCAGTATTGGATAAAATGAAATCATAAAGTGATATGCAGCACATAAAATAGAGAAAATTGGATGTCGGGGAAAATAGACAGCGGAGGGCGCAGCATGAACAAAAAAATTTTAGTTGTAGATGATGAACAATCTATCGTTACTCTTTTACAGTATAATCTGGAACGGTCCGGCTATGATGTCATTACCGCATCAGACGGTGAAGAGGCTCTGGAGCTGGCAGAGAATGAAAATCCGGATTTAATCGTACTGGATGTCATGCTGCCGAAAGTGGACGGAATCGACGTCTGTAAACAGCTCAGACAGCAGAAAATGATGGTTCCGATCTTGATGCTGACAGCAAAAGATGAGGAGTTTGATAAGGTGCTGGGACTGGAGCTCGGAGCGGATGATTACATGACAAAGCCGTTCAGTCCGCGGGAAGTCACTGCGCGGGTGAAAGCCATTTTAAGAAGGGCTGACATTTCTTCGCTGTCTCAAGGCAGAGAAGAGGAAAAGGACGGGCAGATTCTCATCGGCGAGCTGAAAATTCTTCCGGAGCATTACGAAGCGTACTTCAAGTCAGAACAGCTGGAATTGACGCCTAAAGAATTTGAACTGCTTCTGTATTTGGGAAAACATAAGGGAAGAGTGCTGACGAGAGATCTTCTGCTGAGCGCGGTCTGGAACTATGATTTTGCCGGGGATACCCGGATTGTTGACGTTCATATCAGTCATCTGCGCGACAAAATCGAATCAAATACCAAAAAACCCATCTATATTAAAACAATCAGAGGTTTGGGGTATAAACTGGAGGAGCCAAAAATGAATGAATAAAGTCCGTGTGCGTCTGTTCGCTTTACTCGTTGTATGTATCATATTGGTTTTCAGTGTTCTCGGCCTTTTTTTACAGCAGCTTATTTCTTCATCCGCTGAAGAAAGAACGGCGGATCAGCTGAAAAAGGAATCGGTATACATAGCGGGCCTTCTTGACACCGGCCGAATCGGCAATAAAAGCAATGAAACGGTAATCCGTGACGCCGGCCGCACCCTCGGTATAAACGTCGCCGTGCTCAACGAGAAGGGTGACGCCGTATATCATTCCGGCAGTCATGCTGATGATTCAGCCGTAAAGGAGTTCATTTCTCACAATAAAAGCGAGGAAGCCGTACAGTCGAAAAGCAAAGTCATCCGCGGCACTGCCGTAAAAAATGACGCCGGGAAAATTGCGGGGTATGTACTCGTTTCCTCTGAGATCAACGGCGGTTCAAGCGTTACCGGAGAAATGTGGGGCATGCTGGCAGCAAGTCTTTGTACCGCTTTTATCATTATCGTTTTCTTTTATACAAACATGACGTCCCGTTACAAAAAATCAATCGACGCCGCGACAAAAGTGGCGACGGAGCTGTCCAAGGGGAATTATGACGCCCGCTCCTACAGCGGTTACGCAAGGCGGTCGGACCGTCTCGGGCGTGCGATGAACAGCCTGGCGGTCGATTTAATGGAAATGACGAGAACGCAGGATATGCAGCGCGATCGTCTGTTAACCGTCATTGAAAATATCGGATCCGGTTTGATTTTAATAGACGGGAGAGGTTTTATCAATCTCGTGAACCGGTCATACACGAAGCAGTTTCATACAAAGCCTGAACGTCTGCTTCGGCGTCTTTACCATGATGCGTTTGAACATGAGGAGATCATTCGGCTTGTCGAAGACATTTTTATGACGGAGACGAAAAAATGCCAGCTGCTCAGACTTCCCATCAACATTGAGCGGCGCTACTTTGAAGTTGACGGCGTTCCGATCATGGGCCCTGACGATGAATGGAAGGGCATCGTCCTCGTCTTTCACGATATGACGGAAATTAAAAAATTGGAGCAGATGAGAAAGGACTTCGTCGCCAATGTCTCCCATGAACTGAAAACACCGATCACCTCGATTAAAGGCTTTACGGAAACACTGTTAGACGGAGCGATGAAAGACGAAAAGGCGCTTTCAGACTTTCTGTCTATCATTCTGAAAGAAAGTGAGCGGCTCCAATCTCTCGTGCAGGATTTACTGGATTTATCCAAGATGGAGCAGCAAAACTTTACGATGCGCGTAGAGTCCTTTGACGCCGCAAAAATTCTGCATGAAATTGAAGCGCTTTTGCGGCATAAGGCTGAGGAAAAAGGCATCAGCTTTCAGCTCGATCTCCCGGAAGAGCCGATTTTTGTGACGGGTGATGCGCACAGGCTGAAGCAGGTGTTTTTGAATCTGGCGAACAATGCCCTGACCTACACGCCTGAAAAAGGGACGGTGGGGATTTCGGTACATGTGAAAGAAACCGTTGTCGATATCAAAGTGTCCGATACGGGAATCGGCATTCAGAAGGAAGAGATCCCGAGGATATTTGAGAGATTCTACCGCGTGGATAAAGACAGAAGCCGCAACTCGGGAGGAACCGGGCTCGGCCTCGCCATCGTGAAGCACTTAATAGAAGCCCATGAAGGTAAAATCGAGGTCACAAGCGAGCCGGGACAGGGGACTGTATTTACCGTGACGCTGAAGCGGCAGCCGGAAGCGTGACCAGCTTTACAAAGGATTAACAATTTCTTCATGACCTGTTAAACCTATCTTGTTAGGATATAACAGAACCCCTTCATCCAAGGAGCCAATTTTGACGGCGGGAACGTGTTTTCTTGTTCCCGTCCTTTTTTGCGTTTTCACGGGGTTCGCTCATTTTCCTTTCAAATTGAACTTTGTTAAAATAAGAGAAGCTGTGAGATTAAAAAATAGAGGAATGACGAGCTTTTGCTCTTAGGAGGATATTGAATGACGGAACGAAAAAAATTAGTGCTTGTCGACGGAAACAGTCTGGCGTACCGAGCGTTTTTTGCATTGCCGCTTTTAAGCAATGAAAAAGGCATCCATACAAATGCCGTATACGGGTTTGCGATGATTTTAATGAAAATGCTGGAAGATGAAAAGCCGACCCACATGCTGGTGGCTTTTGATGCGGGAAAAACCACTTTCCGCCACAGTACGTTTAAAGAATATAAAGGCGGAAGACAAAAAACGCCGCCGGAGCTTTCAGAACAGATGCCGTTCATCCGCGAGCTCCTTGATGCCTACAAAATCAGCCGCTACGAGCTTCCTGAATATGAAGCGGACGATATTATCGGCACCCTTGCCGTATCTGCTGAAAAAGAAGGCTTCGAAGTAAAGGTAGTTTCGGGGGACAAGGACTTAACCCAGCTTGCAACCGGGAAAACGACCGTTGCCATTACGAGAAAAGGCATTACCGACGTGGAAGATTACACGCCGGAGCACGTGCAAGAAAAGTACGGTCTGACCCCTTTGCAAATCATTGATATGAAGGGATTAATGGGGGATTCATCCGATAACATACCGGGCGTCCCCGGCGTCGGAGAAAAAACCGCGATTAAGCTTTTAAAGCAGTTCCATTCGGTTGAGAAACTGCTTGATTCCATTGATGAAGTCAGCGGAAAAAAATTAAAAGAAAAGCTTGAAGAATATAAGGAACAAGCCCTGATGAGCAAAGAGCTGGCGACGATTATGACAAATGCGCCGATTGAAGTCAAGCCCGAAGATTTAGATTACCAAGGGTTTGACCGTGAACAAGTTGTTGCCATTTTTAAAGACCTCGGTTTTAATACGCTTCTTGAGCGGCTCGGTGAAGAAAGCGGCGAAACGGCGGAAGAAAATTTTGAAGACATCAATGTTGAAACGGCAGAAGAAATCACTGAAGATATGCTCGTTTCGCCGTCCGCTTTGGTTGTTGAACAAATCGGTGATAACTATCACGAAGAACCGATCCTCGGCTTTTCCATCGTGAATGAAACAGGTCTTTATTATATTCCGAAAGAAATCGCCATTCAGTCTGAAGCTTTTAAATCTTGGGCTGAAGATGAATCGATGAAAAAGTGGGTGTTCGACAGCAAACGTTCCGTCGTCGCTTTGCGCTGGCAGGGAATTGAGCTGAAGGGAACGGAATTTGACGCGCTTCTTGCTGCCTACATTATAAACCCGGGCAATTCGTACGACGATGTCGCGAGCGTAGCGAAAGAATACGGGCTGAATATCGTTTCAAAAGATGAAGCGGTCTACGGAAAAGGCGCAAAGCGCGCCGTTCCGGCTGAAAAAGAGCTTGCCGATCATCTCGCGCGGAAAGCGTCTGCCGTTAACAGCCTCCGTGACAAACTGCTGCACGCGCTGGAAGAAAATAATCAGCTTGAATTATATGAAGATCTCGAACTCCCGCTTGCGCTAATTCTCGGAGAAATGGAATCAATGGGCGTCAAAGTGGATGTTGAAAGACTGAAGCGAATGGGCGAAGAGCTCAAGGCAAAGCTGAAAGAATATGAAGAAAAAATCCATGACATCGCCGGTGAGCCGTTTAACATCAATTCACCAAAACAGCTCGGCGTCATTCTGTTTGAAAAGCTCGGCCTGCCGCCAGTAAAGAAAACAAAAACAGGCTATTCCACTTCAGCCGATGTGCTTGAGAAGCTCGCAGACAAACATGATATCGTCGCGCACATTCTGCAATACAGACAAATCGGCAAACTCCAATCGACTTATATTGAAGGGCTGCTGAAGGTCACGCGCAAGGATTCTCATAAGGTGCATACACGATTCAATCAGGCATTGACTCAAACCGGACGCCTCAGCTCAACGGATCCGAACCTGCAAAATATTCCGATCCGGCTGGAGGAAGGGCGGAAAATCCGTCAGGCTTTCGTACCGTCCGAACCGGACTGGCTTATTTTCGCCGCCGATTATTCACAAATTGAATTAAGGGTGCTTGCGCATATTTCAAAAGATGAAAATCTGATTGAAGCGTTTACGAATGACATGGACATTCACACAAAAACCGCCATGGACGTGTTTCATGTCAGTGAAGATGAAGTGACACAAGCGATGCGCCGCCAGGCAAAGGCCGTCAATTTCGGCATTGTTTACGGCATCAGTGATTACGGGCTGTCACAAAACCTCGGCATCACCCGGAAAGAAGCGGGCGCTTTTATAGACCGCTATTTGGAGAGCTTCCCGGGCGTTAAGGCGTATATGGAAGAATCGGTGCAGGAAGCGAAGCAAAAAGGATATGTCACGACCCTTATGCAGCGCCGCCGCTATATTCCTGAGCTGACCAGCCGCAACTTCAACCTGCGGAGCTTTGCGGAACGAACGGCCATGAATACGCCGATTCAGGGAAGCGCCGCCGATATTATTAAAAAAGCCATGATTGACATGGCAGCTGAGCTGAAAGAAAAAAACCTGAAGGCGCGACTGCTGCTTCAGGTGCACGATGAATTGATTTTTGAAGCGCCTAAGGAAGAAATTGAAATATTAGAGAAGCTGGTTCCTGAAGTGATGGAGCATGCTTTGGCATTAGACGTGCCGCTGAAGGCGGATTATGCTTCAGGGCCGTCTTGGTACGATGCAAAATAAACAGAGAAAAAGGAAGTGATGATTGTGCCGGAATTACCAGAAGTTGAAACGGTCCGGCGCACTCTGACCGGTCTTGTGAAGGGGAAAACGATTGAATCGGCGGATATCAGATGGCCGAATATCATCAAAAAACCCGCCGAGCCGGAGGAATTCGCGCGGCAGATTGCAGGAGAAACGATCCGATCCATCGGAAGAAGGGGAAAGTTTTTGCTTTTCCATCTGGATCATTATGTCATGGTGTCCCACCTGCGGATGGAGGGGAAATACGGTCTTCATCAGGCCGATGAGCCTGACGATAAACATGTGCACGTCGTGTTTCACATGACGGACGGAACACAGCTCCGCTACCGGGATGTCCGGAAATTCGGCACGATGCATTTGTTTGCGCCGGGAGAGGAACAGAATGCATTACCGCTTTCACAGCTCGGGCCCGAACCCGATGATGAAGCATTTACCGCTGCTTATTTAAAAGAGCGGCTTGCAAAAACGAACCGCGCGGTGAAAACAGCCCTGCTCGACCAAAAAGCGGTCGTCGGCCTCGGCAATATTTATGTCGATGAAGCTTTATTCCGGGCGCGTATTCATCCAGAGACAAAAGCGAACAGTCTGTCAGACGGGCAGATAAAAACGCTTCATACAGAAATTAAAGACACCCTTCAGGAAGCGATTGACGCGGGCGGGAGCACCGTCCGGTCTTATATCAATTCTCAAGGGGAAATTGGAATGTTTCAGCTCAAACATTACGTATACGGCAAAAAGGATGAACCGTGCAAATCGTGCGGCACGATGATTTCTAAAATCGTGGTCGGCGGAAGGGGTACGCATTTTTGCGCCCGCTGCCAAAAAAAATCATAAACTGAAGCGGTTCAAGCAGGCGGCAGCAGAATGACTTTTTTCTAACACAGTTGATGACCTTTCTCCATATATATATTGTGATTCACCCAATAGGCATATGTCACAATTGCCGATCAAGAGAAAGGGAGAAACGGATATGGAGATTGTTTCTTTGCTGCTTTTGGCTTTTGCTGTCAGCTTGGACAGTTTTTCAGTCGGGTTTACGTATGGTTTGAGAAAAATGAAAATCCCGTTCAAAGCGATTGCCGTGATCGCTTGCTGTTCAGCCTCTGTGATGTTTATATCCATGCTGATCGGCCATTTTCTGACAAAGATTTTTCCCGTATCCGTCACGGAGAAACTGGGCGGACTGATCTTAATCGGAATCGGGGCATGGGTCATCTGGCAATTTTTCAAACCGGCTAAAGAGCCGGATTACTTATTGCATGAAAAAACGTTACTTAATCTTGAAGTGAAATCGCTCGGCATCGTCATTCATATTTTGAAAAAACCGACCAGCGCCGATATTGATCAATCCGGAACCATTAACGGAGTCGAGGCGCTTCTGCTCGGTATCGCCTTATCCATTGACGCGTTTGGCGCCGGGCTGGGAGCGGCCATTCTCGGCTTTTCTCCGGTTATGATGAGCGTGACTGTCGGGCTGATGAGCTCGCTGTTTGTTTCACTCGGCATAAACGCGGGGCATTTGCTTTCAAGATGGAATTGGATAGATAAAATGACATTTTTGCCGGGAGTCCTGCTGATTATCATCGGGATTTGGAAAATGTAAGAAGGAGTGGGCTTTTTGAGCTTGGTCATCGGTTTAACGGGAGGCATCGCAAGCGGCAAAAGCACGGTAGCGCGTATGCTGATCGACAAAAAAATAACAGTCATTGATGCGGATGCCATCGCAAAACAGGCGGTGGAAAAAGGAATGCCGGCTTACGGACAAATTGTGGAAGCATTCGGAAAAGACATCCTGCTGGAAAATGGCGATATTGACAGAAAAAAACTCGGTTCTATCGTTTTCACTGACGAACAGAAGCGTCTGAAGCTGAATCAGATCGTTCATCCGGCGGTGCGTGCGGAAATGCTGAAACAGCGGGATGAAGCCGTTGCGCGAAAAGAGCAGTTCGTCGTTTTGGATATACCGCTTTTGTATGAAAGCGGGCTTGATTATCTTGTCGGCAAGGTGCTCGTCGTCACCGTACCGGCAGACATTCAGCTTAAACGGCTGATAGAGCGGAATTCCCTTACAGAAGAAGAAGCGATGAGCCGGATAACGTCGCAAATGCCTTTAGCGGATAAAACAAAAAAAGCTGACGCCGTCATTGATAACAGCGGCAGTCTTGAATATACAAAGCACCAGCTTGAGGAAGTATTGAGCGGCTGGGCATAAACAAACACCGTTCGGAAAGCCGAACGGTGTTCTTCTGGTTAAAAATCAAAATTGTCAGGGTCAGGACCGACACGGAGATTTTCGTTCAGATCATCAATCCGCTTCATATCGTCAGCTGACAGTTCGAAATCAAAGACATTTGCATTTTCTTCAATACGGTGTTTTTTCGTTGATTTCGGAATGGTGATGACACCGTTTTGCAAATCCCAGCGCAAAATCACTTGAGCGGCTGATTTGCCGTACTTCTCAGCGATTTCCTGTAAGACGGTGTGATCAAGCAGCTGACCTTGCATCAATGGCGACCACGCTTCAAGCTGAATGCCTTGTTCAGTGCAGAAAGCAAGCAGTTCTTTCTGTGTCAGACGAGGATGGTACTCCACCTGGTTGATCATCGGCTTGATTTCCGTCTCTTTCATGAGATGTTTCAGATGGTGAATTTGGAAATTGCTGACCCCGATCGCCTTAATGCGTCCATCCCTGTAGAGGGTTTCGAGCGCCCGCCACGCATCGATGTACTTTCCTTCGACAGGCCAATGGATCAAATATAAATCCAAATAATCTAAACCGAGTTTTTCTAAGCTTGTGTCAAACGCTTTTAACGTTTCTTCATATCCTAAATCGGCATTCCACACTTTTGACGTGACAAAAATGTCTTCACGTTTTAATCCCGCTTCTTGCAGCCCTTGGCGGATGCCTTCGCCGACACCTTCTTCATTTCCGTAAATCGCGGCGGTATCAACGCTACGATAGCCGTGCACCAATGCCGTTTTCACCGCGTTGACGAGTTCCGCGCCTTCCTCTACTTTGAAAACTCCGATGCCGAACCAAGGCATCTCTACTCCGTTATGTAATGTTGCTTTTGCTTGTAAATGTGTTGTCATGTATATATTCCTCCTATTAGTTGTCTGTTGAAACAATCAAAATGCGCTGAAGAAAAACTCACCTCCTTTCAAGGGCAGTGCGATCCCGCTTTTCAAGCTTCCTGCTCCATCCGGTTAATACGACCGCGCTGAGCACCATCAGCGCCCCGATCCAAGCGGTATGAATGATTCCGATTGAGTCTGTAATGATTCCGCCGGCAAACGAGCCGATCGCGATTCCGGCATTAAATGCCGCGATATTTAAGGCTGATGCTGTATCAACGGCGCTTGGCGCAAAACGTTCACTCAGCATCACGACATATACCTGAAGCCCCGGCACATTCATAAACGCCAACAGCCCCATGAAAATAATGGTGATCAGCCCAGCTGTTTTAAACGGCGCGGTAAAAGTCAGAACAAACAGCACAGCAGCCTGGACAATGAACATATAAAACAAGGCTTTCAGCGGATTTCGGTTTGATAAACGGCCGCCAATCATGTTTCCGATGGCAATCGCAATTCCGTAAATGAGCAGGATGGCCGCGACGGTTTCTTTCTGAAAACCGGTTACCTCCTGAAGAAGCGGAGATAAATACGTAAACACGACAAACGTTCCGCCGTAGCCTAACGCGGTAATGATAAATAAAAGCAATAACCGGCCGTTTGTGACGAGTTTGACCTGCTCGGAAAATGCGGTTTTCGTCCCTTTGCGCAAATGCGACGGAACGAGGAGCGCGTTTGTGAGGAATGCGATGATTCCTACTGCCACAATGACGGCAAATGCGATTCTCCATCCGAATTGCTGGCCGAGATAGGTGCCGAACGGAACGCCGGTCACCGTAGCCACCGTCAGCCCCGTAAACATGATAGAAATCGCGCTTGCTCTTTTATGCTCCGGCACGATATTGGCGGCGATTGTTGCCCCGATTGACATGAAAATGCCGTGGGAAAAAGCCGAAATAACCCGTGCCGCCAGTAAGACGCCGATTGAGGAAGCGCTCGCTGCGAGTGTATTTCCGGCGATAAAAATTAACATCACCCAGAGCAGCAGCGTTTTCCGCGACATGCCGGATGTGAGAGACGTTAAAACCGGCGCGCCGAATGTCACGCCCAGAGCATACATGGAAACGGTAAGTCCCGCCGTTGTCACAGGTATATGCAGATCTTGAGATATAAGCGGCAGCAGCCCGACGCTGATAAATTCGGTTGTGCCGATCGCAAAAGCGCTGACGGCTAATGCCAGCAGCGCTGGTAAATAGCTTTGGCGATGTGAAGACATCTGTTTTCCTCCTTGAACGATAATGTATGGTTGAAATGATGCCGGGTAAACGATATAAGTATAAGAGTACATTCCTTTTCAGCCGGCAAATGTCATTATGATCGATAGAAGTGTCATTGAAAAGAACGTACTTTTAAGTGCCATAGGCACTTTTTAGTTCCTATAGATGAGGAGGAATTACCGTTGCTGAAGAAAAAATACAATATATCCGTAGAGGCGACGCTTGAAGTGATCGGCGGAAAATGGAAGTGTGTGATCCTCTGCCACCTCATGCGCGGGAAAAAACGGACAAGCGAATTGAAGCGGCTTATGCCGGACATCACCCAGAAGATGCTGACACAGCAATTGCGGGAGCTGGAAGCTGACGGCGTCATCAACCGGATCGTGTACAATCAGGTGCCGCCGAAAGTGGAATACGAGCTGAGTGAATACGGGCACAGTCTGGAAAGAATTTTAAACGCGCTGTGCGACTGGGGCGCGATGCATATTGCTAAACGGTACGGCGAGGTGTCTTCCGTTTTAGAGGACAGCATTTTAAATGACAAATTTAAAGAACCGGGACAAATATAAGAAAAAAGCAGGCAGCCTGAGACGCTGATCCTGCTTTTTTTATGGAAGAAAGATCATTTTATATGCAAAAAAACCGATTGAACAACATATTGATCGGTATAAGGGTGGATTTTTATCAAGTTGTACTGGCGGATTTCTTTTAATATGTTATACTATATATAAATAAAGGTAAATTAGAGTGGCATATTAAAAAGGGGTGACCTGAGCATGAAGGTAAAAGTAGCAATCAACGGGTTTGGAAGAATCGGAAGAATGGTGTTCAGAAAAGCAATGGAAGATGATCAAATTCAAATAACAGCCATTAATGCAAGCTATCCCCCGGAAACGCTTGCTCATTTGATAAAGTATGACACAATTCACGGCAAATACGATCAAGAAGTTGAGACCTCCGACGACAGCCTGATCGTCAACGGAAAACATATTATGCTGTTCAATCGCCGGGACCCGAGAGAGCTTCCGTGGAAAGAATGCGGAATAGACATCGTCGTAGAGGCAACGGGGAAATTTAACTCAAAAGAAAAAGCGATGAGCCATATTGAAGCAGGGGCGAAAAAAGTCATTTTAACGGCTCCGGGCAAAAATGAAGACGTTACCATTGTCATGGGAGTAAATGAAGAGCAGTTCAATCCCGATGAACATGTCATTATTTCAAATGCATCCTGCACGACAAACTGTCTTGCGCCGGTCGTCAAAGTGCTTGATCAGGAATTCGGGATTGAAAGCGGCCTGATGACGACTGTTCACGCTTACACGAATGATCAAAAAAATATCGACAATCCGCATAAAGATCTGCGGAGGGCGAGAGCGTGCGGAGAATCCATCATTCCGACTTCTACTGGCGCCGCCAAAGCGCTGTCGCTCGTGCTGCCTCATTTGAAAGGAAAACTTCACGGTCTCGCTTTGCGTGTTCCCGTTCCGAATGTGTCATTAGTGGACCTTGTCTGCGATCTGAAAACAGATGTGTCGGCCGAGCAAGTGAACGCCGCTTTCCAAAGAGCCGCAAAAACGTCGATGTACGGAATTCTTGATTATTCGGATGAGCCGCTCGTTTCTTCGGATTATAATACGAATTCACACTCTGCGATCATCGACGGTCTGACAACGATGGTGATGGAAGACCGAAAAGTAAAGGTGCTCGCCTGGTATGACAATGAATGGGGATATTCCTGCCGGGTCGTTGATCTTATCCGTCACGTCGCCGCGCGAATGAAACACCCGTCAGCTGTGTAGACTAAAGATCATGGACATTTGTTAGAAAAAAACCCTTAACGGCATATTCGCAAAAAACACACCTTGCAAAATAAACTTAAACACAGTATACTATCTTTCGTGAACTTCTTGCTCGTGACTGCTTCGGAATTACTTAAAGGGTTAGGACCTCTCCGGACTAACTTTCCCCCGTGGTAAATGGCCGGGTCAGTTCTCGGAAATTCACTTTTTTAATTCTTGTTAAGGGGGGTCCATGATTATGGAAACAATGGGGCGTCACGTCATCTCCGAGCTGTGGGGATGCGATTTTGATAAGCTCAATGACATGGATTTTATTGAAAAAACGTTTGTAAATGCTGCTTTGAAATCAGGAGCTGAAGTGCGCGAGGTCGCATTTCACAAATTTGCACCGCAAGGCGTAAGCGGAGTCGTTATTATCTCTGAGTCACATTTAACGATTCACAGTTTTCCTGAACACGGATATGCAAGCATTGATGTTTATACTTGTGGAGACCTGGATCCTAATGTGGCTGCGGATTACATTGCGGACGCATTACATGCAGATACAAGAGAAAACATTGAAATACCGCGAGGAATGGGGCCTGTACAGATTAAACAGGCACAAGCGAAAGTACTGTAATTTTCAAAACGCAAACACAAGGGAGCTAAGCTGAAAAAGCCATTACGCGCTTTGAAGCTGATGCTCCTTTTCTAATGTAAAAAAACAGCATTGCTTTTTCTTTAAGCATTTTTTTTGTAAAATAGAAAAGATAAGGCCGGTCTATCGGCTCTCCCAACAAATAGGCTCATCCTAGAAACGTTGGCGGGCATTTACCGGAAGCTTGCGAACCGCATTACAGCAACGAAACAGATGGGAGCTGATCCAATTTGAAATGTCCTTCATGCCAGCACAACGGTTCCCGCGTACTTGATTCACGGCCTGCGGACGAAGGGAAATCAATCCGCAGAAGGCGGGAATGCGAAGCCTGCCATTACCGCTTCACTACATTTGAGAAGTTTGAAGAGATGCCTCTGATCGTCGTGAAAAAAGAAGGCGTCCGGGAAGAATTCAGCCGTGAAAAAATGCTGCGCGGGTTAATTAAAGCTTGTGAAAAAAGGCCCGTTCCTTTAAAAACATTGGAAGACATGTGCTTTGACATTGAAAAAGAGCTGAGAAACCAAGGTGTATCTGAAGTCAAAAGCGAACTTGTCGGAGAAATGGTAATGGACCGTCTGGCGAAAATCGATGAGGTGTCTTATGTCCGCTTTGCCTCCGTCTACCGGCAGTTTAAGGATATAAACGTGTTTATCGATGAATTGAAAGATTTAATAAAGAAAGAACGCTGAGAGAGCTAAGAGATTGTGTCTGGCTCTTTTCTCATGAGCAAAATTGGCATTTGATAGATCGCAGAAACGGTGTAAAATGAGAGTAGAAACATATCGGAAGGTTTGAGAATCATGGCTGACTATTGGAATGACGTATTGCCTGTAGATCCTTATACGGTCAAAAGCCGTTCGCTTCTTCAGGATGTCGACAGACAGGTTTTGACACATCTGTACCAGCCGCTGATCGGTTCTTTTGCATTCTCCCTTTATATGACCTTATGGGGGGAGCTTGAGCAGAACCGCTTGTGGGGAGCGGAATCCACGCACAGGCAGCTGATGGGCATGATGCAGTCAAATTTAAAAAAGATTCATCATGAACAGGGAAAGCTTGAAGGAATCGGGCTGCTGAAAGTGTATATCCGGGAGTCCGAGCAGAAAGAGCGGATGTTTATTTATGAGCTGCTGCCCCCGCTCAGACCGAATGATTTTTTTGAAGACGGCATGCTGAATGTCTTTCTTTATAACAGAGTCGGTAAAACGAAATACCAGCAGCTGAGACAATTTTACACGCACCCTTCCGTCGGCGCGGGCGCAAGGGAAATTACCCGTCCGTTTAATCACGCTTTTGCCTCTTTTCAGCCGAGTGAATGGAAAATGACGCCTGATATGGAAGAGGCGATGAAGCTCCCCGAGGACTATGAGACGGCGTCTGTCGGACAAGCGCCTTCCTATACGGTGACGGAGGAAGTATTTGATTTTGAGCTTTTCATGGCGGGACTGTCAGAAACGATGATACCGCGTAAATCAATCACGCAGGACGTGCGGGAGAGCATTAAAAAGCTTTCATATTTATACGGAATAGATCCTATCTCCATGCAGCACGTCGTCATGACCGCAATTAATGAACAGGATACGATAACGGCCGAAGCGCTGAGGAAAGCGGCCAGCGACTGGTACCAAATTGAAAGAAGCGGTAAGCTTCCGGAACTGATTGATAAAACACAGCCTGTCACCTTGAGAGAAAACCGGACGGAAAAGGACGATTCATTGAACGGCGAACTCATCGCACAGCTTGAGACCATATCACCGAGAAAGCTTCTTCAGGACATTGCGGACGGGACCGAGCCGTCAAAAGCCGACTTGCAGATTATCGCCGATATTATGTTCGAACAAAAGCTTGAGCCCGGCGTCACCAATGTGCTGATTTATTATGTCATGCTGAAAACAGATATGAAGCTGTCCAAAAACTATATCCAAAAAATCGCCGCCCACTGGGCCAGAAAGAAAGTCAAAACGGTACGGGAAGCAATGAAGCTCGCAATAGAAGAGCACAGGCAATATCTTGATTGGGCGGACGGCAAAACAAACGGCGCGGCGCGCGGCAAAAAAACCGTCCGGGAAGAAAAGCGCCCTGATTGGATGAAAGAAGAAGAAACCGGGAAGAAACAAGAACAGCCGGCTCTTTCCGCGCAGGATCTTGAAGAACAGAAGAAAAAAATGATGGAAGAAATGAAAAAACTGAAAAAATACTCTGCCTATTGAGACAGAGAAGCGGGGTGATATTGAATGGAACCGATCAGCCGATCCTTAGAAGGCGTGACGAAAAGACCTGACTTTCAAAAACGCCTGGAACGAATGCAGGAGCAAGTCATGGCCGACGAAGACGTCCAGGCTTTTTTGAAGGAACAGAAAGATGTAATCAATCAAAGCATGATTGACAGAGGGTTAAATAAACTGTACGAATTCGTTCAGCAAAGCAAACAGTGCGCCTTCTGCTCGAAAGACAGCCGGACGAACAGCCTGCTTGAAGGCTATCATCCGAAGCTTGTGATCAACGGGCGTTCCATCGATATTGAATATTACGAATGTCCGGAAAAGAGAAAGCTCGACCGCCAGAAAAGGCAAAAGTCCCTGATGAAGAGCATGTATATCCAGCAGGATCTTCTCGGCGCGACGTTTCAGCAGATCGACATTACCGATCCGAGCAGAGTCGGCATTTTCCAGCATGTGACGGATTTTCTGAAGAGCTATAATGAAACGGGAAAAGGCAAAGGGCTGTATCTGTACGGAAAATTCGGAATCGGAAAGACATTTATTTTAGCCGCCATTGCTAACGAACTGGCGGAAAAAGAGTATTCATCAATGATCGTATATGTTCCCGAATTTGTCAGAGAGCTGAAAAACTCGCTCCAGGATCAGTCGTTGGAGGCGAAACTGAATATGGTGAAAACGACGCCCGTACTGATGCTTGATGACATCGGAGCGGAGTCAATGACAAGCTGGGTCAGAGATGAGGTCATCGGCACCGTGCTTCAGCACAGAATGAGCCAGCAGCTTCCCACTTTCTTCTCGTCTAATTTCTCACCTGACGAGCTGAAGCATCATTTTACGTATTCACAGCGGGGAGAAAAGGAAGAAGTAAAAGCGGCAAGACTGATGGAGCGGATTTTATATTTGGCTTCGCCCGTCCGTCTTGACGGGGAAAACCGCCGCCGTTCATGATGCCGGCGTCCAATGGGAAGGATTTGAGGGAATGAGGAATAAGAAGGCTGTCACTTGGGCTGCGGCTGCGGCGGGAGCGGGCCTTTTGCTGTGGGCAAACCGCAAATATCTGAATCTGTCGCCTAAGGAGATACGGCTGTGGGTGTTATCGTTCGGTGTTTTTGCGCCGCTTGTGTTTATCGGAATTTCCATCGTCAGGCCTTTTGTGCTGTTTCCCGTATCAATCGTTTCCGTCGCCGGAGGATTGGCGTTCGGCCCGTTTTTCGGCACCGTGTATACGCTGGCGGGCTCAATGGGCGCTGCCGCCGCGTCTTTTTTTGCGGCGGGGCTGTTTGCCTTTAATGAGAAAAGCCGTCATGGAAAAATGGAAGCCATTCAAAAGCAGATGAAAACCAATGGCTTCTTTTATATTTTTATCCTGCGTATTCTGCCTGTTAACTTTGATGTGATCAGCTATGCCGCGGGCCTATCGAAAGTCAGGCCGATGACGTATTTTTTGGCGACCGCAGCGGGCATCATTCCGGGGACGATCGTCCTGAATGTGCTCGGCGCGAGCTTTATGTCCGGCAATGTGCTGACCGTACTCGGCGTGATCTGTCTTTACATCGTATTTTTATCGCTTCCCGTTATATTTAAAAAGAAGGTGCGCCATTTGTTCGGCGGTGAAAGCTAACCTTTACGTCTATTTTAAAAACATCCCCCATATACTTGTAACAGATGCCGTAAGGGGGGACAAATATGCTTGAAGTGATCTTTGAAGATGACCATGATACCGCCGCTTTTTTACATCTCATTCAGCAATCGGACGACCGGAGACATTTTATTGTCCGTGAAGGCATAAAAAAAGTCGGAATCGCAAGGTCTGAAACGGCTTTTTGCGTTCAGCGCTTTATTGAGCCGATACTTGTCAGGTTTTTTTTGGAATGCAAAGAAGACGAGCATATGCTTTCGCTTATTGAGGATGCATACTGCTTCACCGATCAGGATGAACAGCAGCAAATCCTTCAGCTTGCACACAGCATTATGGAAGGAGAGCTTGATGATCATCCGTTCGAGCCGAAGAAAGAGCCGCGCACACAGTTTATTTCAGATGCGCTCCGGACGATTTCACTTGATGCGGGTGTTTTTTCCGTGCGTTCGTTTCAGACGTTCCGGCTCGGCAGGTATTATGAGCGGCTCAGAGAATACGCGGAGGCTGCGATAGATGAATATCGGATGGAACAGGAATATCAAAACTTTATCCAGTCTCTGAGAGATTATGTGACATCCAATCCGCCGCGGATGAAGAAAGTCCGCATCGTACATGACCAAGCTTTTACGCTGTGGGAGCTGCGCTATTTGTCAGAACGGGAACAGAAAAAATACATAGACAGACGGTTTGTGCGGGAGCACCCGATGTATATAGATTCCCATCTCCTTGCGCCGCTGATCTCCATTGCGCCTGAGACGGTAGAACTGTATACGGACAAACCGGAGCATATGATGTCCAGAACGATTCAAAACGTGTTTCAGGAGAGGGTGCGCCTTTTTCCGCTGGGCGCATTTGCAGCCGAGAAGACGGAAGGATAGCCGCACGGACGGCCTTGTGTAAGCGGCAGGGCTGTCTGTGCGAAATCAGACGGAAAACCGAGTTGCATTTTTCTCACAGACATTTTATAATACATAAAAGATTAATGATTGCTACACGTATTGATAAGGACATGAAGCATTGATACCGGCTTTATAAGAGAGGAGAGCCCAGGCTGAAAGCTTTCCAGCTATGGATCATTGTCTTTACCGCCTTTGAACTTCAGCTGTGAACGCCGGAAGAAGCGCCAGTAATAGCTGACGGGAACTCCCGTTACAGAGCTTAGAGCCGCAGGTGCCGAAACAATCGGCCGCGCGGAAAAAAGGGTGGAACCACGATTCCGTTTATTTAACCTCGTCCCTTTCATAGGGGGCGGGGTTTTTGATTTGCATAAAAAAAGGAGTGACGAAGATGTCAGATATGATCAACATCACATTTCCGGACGGAGCGGTAAAGGAATTTCCGAAAGGAACAACAACAGAAGATATCGCGGCATCCATCAGTCCGGGATTAAAGAAAAAGTCTTTAGCCGGAAAACTGAACGGACAGGAAATTGATTTAAGAACACCGATTCAAGAGGATGGTGCCGTAGAAATCATTACAGAAGGCACAGAAGAAGGTTTGAACATCATGCGGCACAGCACGGCGCATTTATTGGCCCAGGCGATAAAACGCATTTATAAAGATGTGAAATTCGGAGTCGGCCCCGTCATTGAAAACGGGTTCTATTATGACGTTGAAATGGAGCAGGCGCTGACGCCGGATGACCTTCCGAAGATTGAAAAAGAAATGAAACGCATCGTCGGTGAAAATCTGCCGATTATCCGAAAAGAAGTGAGCCGTGATGAAGCAAAAGCCATGTTTGCGGAAATCGGCGATAATCTGAAGCTTGAACTGCTGGATGCGATTCCAGAAGACGAAACGGTCTCCATTTATGAGCAGGGCGAATTTTTTGACCTGTGCCGCGGCGTGCACGTGCCGTCTACAGGCAAAATTAAAGAATTTAAGCTGCTGAGCCTTGCGGGCGCATACTGGCGCGGCGACAGCAAAAACCAAATGCTTCAGCGCATTTACGGCACGGCCTTCTTTAAAAAGGATGACTTGAAAGAGCATTTGCGGATGCTTGAAGAAGCGAAAGAGCGTGACCACCGAAAACTGGGCAAAGAATTAAAATTGTTCGCCAACTCTCAAAAAGTCGGACAAGGCCTGCCGCTCTGGCTGCCGAAAGGCGCAACCATCCGCCGCGTGATCGAGCGCTACATTGTGGATAAAGAGCTGAGCCTCGGTTATGAGCACGTCTATACGCCTGTTCTCGGAAGCAAAGACCTGTACGAAACATCGGGCCACTGGGAACATTATCAGGAAGGCATGTTCCCGCCGATGGAAATGGACAATGAAACACTCGTGCTCCGTCCGATGAACTGTCCTCACCATATGATGATTTACAAACAGGACATTCACAGCTACCGCGAGCTTCCGATCCGCATCGCAGAGCTGGGAACGATGCATCGTTATGAAATGTCCGGGGCGCTTTCAGGTCTTCAGCGCGTACGCGGCATGACGTTAAATGACGCGCACATTTTCGTCCGCCCTGACCAGATTAAAGAAGAATTCATCCGCACGGTCCGTTTGATTCAAGACGTATACGAAGACTTCGGCCTGAGTGATTACACATTCCGCCTGTCTTACCGCGATCCTGAAGACACGGAAAAATATTTTGATGATGATGAGATGTGGAACAAAGCGCAATCCATGCTGAAGGCGGCAATGGACGAAATCGGCCATGACTACTATGAAGCGGAAGGCGAAGCGGCGTTTTACGGCCCTAAGCTTGACGTGCAGGTGAAAACGGCGATCGGCAAAGAAGAGACATTGTCAACTGTACAGCTTGACTTCCTTCTTCCGGAACGCTTTGATCTCACTTACGTCGGAGAAGACGGCAAACAGCACCGTCCTGTCGTTATTCACCGCGGCGTCGTGTCAACGATGGAGCGTTTCGTTGCTTTCTTAATCGAAGAGCACAAAGGCGCCCTTCCGACATGGCTTGCGCCGGTGCAATTCCAAGTCATTCCTGTATCACCGTCCGTGCATCTTGATTATGCGAAAAAAGTGCAGGAGCGCCTGCAGCGTGAAGGCCTGCGTGTCGAGCTTGACAGCCGGGATGAGAAAATCGGCTATAAAATCCGTGAAGCGCAAATGCAAAAAATCCCGTACATGCTTGTGGTCGGTGACCAAGAAGCGGAAAACGGCGCGGTAAACGTCCGGAAATACGGCGAGCAGAAATCAGAAACCGTCTCATTGGACGATTTTGTGAAAAAGGCTGTAGCCGAAGCGAAAAAATAACCGGAAATACAAAAACCCCGTTCATTCAGAATGGGGTTTTTTTGCGTATAACATTATCTTTCTTTTTGTTTCTCTATAATCGCAAACAGCTCGTGAAGATCGCTGATCACGTAATCAGGCGCAATGTCCGTATCATTTTTCTTTTGCGTCCGGTTTACCCAGACTGTCGTAATGCCTGCCCGTTTCGCTCCCAATATATCAGTATTGAGGTTATCTCCGACCATAATGGCGTCTTCTTTTTTCAGGTTCAGGAGGCCGAGGCAATGTTCGAATATGGAGGCGTCGGGTTTCCCTTTTCCGAAAGCGCCTGAGATGACGATTTCATTAAAATAAGGCGCGAGCTCAGGAACGCCGGCGAGTTTTTCTTTCTGCAGGCTGGGATCGCCGTTTGTCAGCAGAAGCAATTCATAAACACCTTTCAGCTTATCAAGCACCGCAAACGTTTCATCATACACGTACGGACGCTGTCTGCGTTCCGCCGCGAAAAACTCCGCCAAATATTCGCCGTAAGCCGCATCTTCTATACCGACGCTTTTTAAGCCGTTCGTCCAGGCGTTTCGTCTGTATTCCGGCGCTATCCGATTCAGCTGTTTAAATCCTTCGCTGACCGGCTCGGAAAAATTCGCCCATAATCCTTCAAACGGATTAATGCCGATCATGACCGTATAAGGATAGGTTTCGTATGACATATACAATTCCCGTGCCGCTTTCCGAACCGCATCTTCAAATGTATGCGGGTCAAGGCCATATTTTTTTTCCGCTTGTAAACATGTTTCCCTGAATGTTGTTCTGACGCTTTTTTCATCCCATAACAGTGTATCGTCCAAATCAAAAAATACGGCTTTCATGATCTTCTCCTCTTTGTTATATTCTGAAACTCTCTGCCGCAAGGCTCCCGTTTATTCTACAATAGATACATAGACTGTGAAAGATTTGTTTTCAGATGATTTGAAAAAAACAGGCAGGTTTGTGTCAGATTCTGTCTCAGGCTCTAAAACGTGATAAAATTAAATTTGAAAGAACAGGTGAAAAGTATGCTGCATTTGATCATCATGATGCTGGAAAGAGTCGGAATTATCGTCATATTGGGATTTGTTCTGGCTCATACCAGATTGTTCAGACAGGCGCTCCAGCAGCCTGAGAGCTATAAAGGCAAAGCGGTGCTGATTTCAATTTTCTCGCTGTTCAGTATCATCAGCAACTATACGGGAATAGAAATTCAGCGGAATACAATCATGAATAATGACTGGGTGTTTCAAATTAATCCGTCCGGTTCAATTGCCAATACAAGAATTATGGGCGTTGAAATCGGCGGACTCTTAGGCGGCCCGTATGTGGGGATCGGCGTCGGCATACTGGCCGGCCTGCATCGTTTATCACTCGGCGGCGCGACCGCAGTCAGCTGTGCCGTCTCATCCGTTTTAGCGGGCATTTTGTCCGGCTGGATCGGACGGTATTTCAGAAAACGCTATGCGATGCCGACACCGCGTGTGGCCGCGCTTGTCGGACTCGGAATGGAATCGCTGCAAATGCTGCTAATCCTCTTGATGGCCAAGCCGTTTTCTGATGCTTGGACGCTTGTGAGCATCATCGGCATCCCGATGATATTGGTAAACGGGTCAGGGACTTTTATTTTTCTTTCGATCATTCAGTCGATTATCCGGAAGGAAGAACGGGCGAGAGCCCTTGAAACCCACAGGGTGCTGATGATTGCCGACCAGACGCTTCCGTTTTTCCGCCAGGGGCTGAATGAAAGCTCATGCAAAAGCGTCGCCGCCATCATTCACAGGCAAACAGGAACGGACGCGGTATCGCTTACGGATAACGAAAAGATTTTGGCGCACGTCGGCGCGGGTGCCGACCATCATATTCCGTCTGAAAGCCTGATCACCGGATTGTCAAAACGCGTCATTAAAACGGGTCATATTATGAAAGCGACATCAAAGGAAGAAATTGAATGCACGCACGATCCCTGTCCTCTGCATGCGGCGATCGTATTGCCGCTGACGTCAAACGGCAATACGATCGGGACGTTGAAAATGTACTTTAAAAGCCCGTCAGGTTTAAGCCGGGTTGAAGAAGAGCTTGCAGAAGGACTCGCCATGCTGTTTTCCACCCAGCTTGAACTCGGCGAGGCGGAACTGCAGAGCAAATTGCTGAAAGACGCAGAAATAAAGGCGCTTCAGGCACAGGTCAATCCGCATTTTCTGTTTAATGCGATCAATACGATTTCTGCTCTTTGCCGTACGGATGTGGAAAAAACCCGAAAGCTTCTGCTGCAGCTCAGCGTCTATTTCCGTTCCAATCTGCAGGGGGCAAGGCAGCTGCTCATCCCGCTTTCTAAAGAACTGAACCATCTGCAGGCGTATTTATCATTGGAGCAGGCCCGTTTTCCCGGGAAATATAAAATCAGTCTTGAAATCGAACGCGGTTTGGAGGACATCGAAATTCCTCCTTTTGTGCTGCAGATTCTCGTCGAAAATGCGCTCCGCCATGCATTTTCAAGAAAGCAGGACAGCTGTGCCGTCAATGTCAGCGTGGTATCCGCCGGTCAGTCGGTTTTAATGCGGGTTGGAGATAACGGGCGGGGAATTGATCCGGAATTGCTGTCCGTGCTCGGAAACCGTCCGCTCCCGTCTAAAGAAGGGACGGGAACCGCGCTTTACAATTTAAATCAGCGGCTGATCGGGCTGTTCGGCCCCAAAGCAGCCCTGCGATTGGAAAGTGAGGCCGGCAAAGGTACGGACGTATCATTTGAGCTGCCTTTGAAACTGATGACTAAAGGAGAAGAACATGCTGAAGGTGTTAATCGTTGATGATGAAATGCTGGCAAGAGATGAATTAGCTTATTTGCTGAAACGGACGAATGAAGTAAGTGACATAAACGAAGCTGAAAATATTGAATCCGCTTTTGACAGTATGATGGATCAAAAACCGGATCTGCTGTTTTTGGACGTTGATTTGTCAGGAGAAAACGGATTTGACATTGCCAAACGGCTGAAAAACATGAAAAATCCGCCGGCCGTCGTTTTTGCGACGGCGTATGACCAATTTGCTTTAAAAGCCTTTGAAGTCGACGCGCTCGATTATTTAACGAAGCCTTTTGATGAAGAAAGAGTGCGCCAGACGATCAGAAAGTTTAAAAGAGTGAAGCGGGACAGGGCAGGAGCCGTCTCAGAGCAGCCGTCCGCAGCCGGAGCGCATAAACTGGCTGTATCAGCCGGTGAATCTATTGTCATTTTAGATACGAAGGACATTATTTTCGCCGGCATGGAGGACGGACACGTTTCCGTTAAAACGTTTGCCGCGTCTTATTCCGTTCACGAAACTTTGGCGGTCATTGAGAAAAAACTGCCTGATACGGGTTTCTTGAGAGTGCACCGCGCGTTCATCGTGAATACGGAGCATATTACAGAAATTCATCCGTGGTTTAATTCGACGTACAATCTTATCTTAAAAGACGGCTCTAAAATTCCCGTCAGCCGTACATACGCCAAGGACTTAAAAAAGCTGCTTCATATTATATGAGGCGGCTTTTGCATTTCAGCAGCCGTTTTTTGCATTTCAGAATGAATATTCAGCCGTTTGTTATGAAAGCGCTTTAAAAGGCGATTTCTCTTTTATAATGGACCTAACAAAGAGAAAGAGGTGAAGAAAATGAGTGCGAAAAAAGTGTACGGATTTCTGACACAAGCATTTATTTTTGCCGTAATTATGCTCATATCTAATGGGATTGCAGCGATTGTCCCCATTCCTATACCCGCTTCCGTAGTAGGTTTGGTGTTATTATTTGTCCTCTTATGCCTGAAAGTGATTAAGCTTGAACAAGTAGAAACGCTGGGAACATCATTAACGTCACTGATCGGATTTTTATTTGTCCCGTCGGGCATCTCCGTGATGAATTCACTTGGCGTCATGCAGCAGTACGGCGTGCAGATCGCACTCGTCATTTTACTCGCCACCATCATTCTGTTAGGGGCGACGGGCCTTTTTTCTCAGCTGATCTTGTCTGTCAGCCAAAAACGTCAGAAGGCAGCCCCTGAAAAACAAACGGTGCGCCGTTCCAATCAGGAAAAAGAACTTGTGCAGCATTAGGAGGGAAATCGGATGAGTCCATATTTCGGTATTGTCGTTTCACTTGCGGCCTTTGGCATCGGCACGTATTTATTTAAAAAAACGAGAGGCTTTTTCCTCTTCACCCCGCTGTTTGTCGCGATGGTGCTTGGAATCCTTTTTCTGAAGCTCGGCGGTTTTTCATATGAAGATTATAAAAGCGGGGGAGACATTATTAAATTCTTCCTGGAGCCCGCGACGATCGCTTTTGCGATCCCTTTATACAAACAGCGTGACAAACTGAAAAAATACTGGTGGCAGATCATGTCTTCTATCATTGTCGGCTCTATCTGCTCAGTGACGATTGTCTATTTGATCGCAAAAGGCATTCATCTTGACGCGGCCGTTATGAAAAGCATGCTTCCGCAGGCGGCGACAACGGCAATTGCCCTTCCGCTGTCAAAAGGAATCGGCGGCATCACCGACATCACCGCTTTCGCCGTTATTTTCAACGCCGTTATCGTCTATGCTCTGGGCGCTCTATTCTTAAAATTGTTTAAAGTGAAACACCCAATCTCTAAGGGACTGGCTCTCGGCACATCAGGACACGCACTCGGTGTTGCGGTCGGTATTGAGATGGGGGAAGTAGAAGCGGCAATGGCAAGTATCGCGGTTGTCGTCGTAGGAGTGGTGACGGTGCTGGTCATTCCGGTATTCGTTCAGCTTATCGGAGGATAAACCCGGCCATAGACCCGGGTTTTTTTATTGTGTTGGCACGTCCGCGTGCGGCAAAGAACGAAATTTCACATTTTTCCTTGCGCTCGCTCCGGCATCGTGTTAAAATGAAAAAGTTGATCCGGAGAAGTCATTCTTGACTAATGATCCGGTATTGTGTAGAATAGTTATTGAATTGAATATAAATCACAAGCAGAGGCACCCGCTTCTCACCTGATTGACACATTCATGTAGTTGGCAGGTTGACCGTACATTTTTATTTATGCAGATGTTCGTAGTGTGGGTGTGTTGTCATGCCCGCACTTTTTGTTTGCCTGCAGAATGCAGTCAACAAGCGTTGTGAATCAATTCGAAGAAACTATGGAGGTGGCTCATTATTAGCAAAGATCAATTGGTTAATGAGGGTATCCGTGCACGTGAAGTTCGTCTGATCGGACAAAATGGCGATCAGCTCGGCATCAAGTCCCGTCAGGAAGCACTTGAAATCGCCGGCCGCGCAAATCTTGACCTTGTGTTAGTTGCAGCAAATGCAAAACCGCCTGTCTGCCGCATCATGGACTACGGTAAGTTCAGATTCGAGCAGCAGAAAAAGGACAAAGAAGCACGCAAAAATCAAAAAATCATTAACTTAAAAGAAGTTAGATTAAGTCCGACGATCGATGAGCATGACTTTAACACGAAATTGCGCAATGCGATTAAATTCCTTGAAAAAGGCGATAAAGTGAAAGCTTCTATCCGCTTTAAAGGGCGCGCAATCACTCATAAAGAAATCGGCCAGCGCGTATTGGACCGTTTCTCTGAAGCATGTGCGGAAGTTGCGACAGTCGAAACAAAACCAAAAATGGATGGCCGCAGCATGTTCTTAATGCTCGCGCCGAAAAACGAAAAGCAATAAGGAGGAAATCCCATGCCAAAAATGAAAACTCACCGCGGATCTGCTAAACGTTTTAAAAAGACAGGTTCTGGGAAGTTAAAACGTTCTCATGCATACACAAGTCACTTATTCGCCAACAAATCCCAAAAGCAAAAGCGTAAGCTTCGCAAGGGTGCTATTGTGAGCGCAGGAGACTTCAAACGCATCAAACAACAGCTTGCCAACATCAAGTAATCGGACAAGGAACAATTAGGAGGGAAATCTAATGCCAAGAGTAAAAGGCGGAACTGTTACACGTAAGCGTCGTAAAAAGGTTCTTAAATTAGCAAAAGGTTATTTCGGTTCAAAACATACATTATACAAAGTAGCAAACCAGCAGGTCATGAAATCAGGAAACTATGCATTCCGTGACCGCCGTCAGAAAAAACGTGATTTCCGTAAGCTTTGGATCACTCGTATCAACGCTGCTGCACGTATGAACGGTCTTTCTTACAGCCGTTTAATGCACGGTCTTAAGCTTTCAGGCATCGAAGTAAACCGCAAAATGCTTGCTGATCTTGCTGTAAACGATCTTACTGCTTTCAATCAGCTTGCTGATGCTGCTAAAGCTCAGTTAGACAAGTAAGTTAAAAAAGCCGCTCTCTTTCCGGGAGCGGTTTTTTTACGTAAAGGGTGACAATCAATGGCTCTCTTCATTTACGCCGTATTGATAAACGGATACGGCTTTTGGATCATGGGCGCTGATAAAAGAAGAGCAAAGGCGCACAGGTGGAGAATATCAGAGAAACGAATATGGCTCACAGCCGCCATGTTCGGCTCACTCGGCGTATGGATCGGCATGCGCACCTTCAGGCATAAGACGAAACACAAATCCTTTTTATACGGGGTGCCGCTGCTTTTTCTCACTGAAGCCGCCCTTGTGCTGATGTATTTGGTGTATAAAGAATAAAAAGCAGGAGAGCTTATCGCTCGCCTGCTTTTTTCGCTTTTTTGATGGGCTGGTCCCAATCAATCTTGCAATTCGGGTACCGCTCCAATACCTTTTTTTCGACTTCTTCAAAATCACCTGCAGAAAAGCGGTTCAGCTTTTCCGGATTTTCGGTCCATACAAATATCGTATGAATAAACAGCGGATGATCTTTGGAAGGGATATGCTTTTCTCCTTCAAAGAGCACTCCTTTATAAGTAAGCTGGAGATTTTTTCGCGTGTTTTTCTGTTCATCAATAAAATAAAAATTCTCTTTTGATTGCGCCAGTCTGAGCCTTCTTTTCGGGTTTGCGTAGAATTTGACGCCCATGTAAATAAAATAAATAAGAAGTGCAAGCAAGACAATCCTTAATACTGTAATGGCCATATGTGTGAAGGCACCTCCTCACCTTTGTCATGATCTGATGTAATACGAAAAACAAAACAAAAGGTTTCATTTTTTTAAAAGAAATAGATAAAAACATTTACCCGTTTTTCAGGCGAATTAATCGTATGCTTCAGCATTGGTTTTGTATAATAAGAAGGGTAGTGAAAAAAAGGAGGTTTATTGATGACAAAATTAGATGAAACGCTCACCATGCTGAAAGCGTTAACGGATGCAAAAGGGATACCGGGAAATGAGAGAGAAGTAAGACAAGTGATGAAATCATACATAGAACCATTTGCTGATGATGTCACAACAGACCGGCTGGGAAGCTTAATCGCCAAAAAAACCGGCAAAGAAAACGGTCCGAAAATCATGATCTCAGGGCATTTAGACGAAGTCGGTTTTATGGTGACGCAAATCACTGATAAAGGCTTTCTCCGCTTTCAAACCGTCGGCGGCTGGTGGTCTCAGGTCATGCTGGCCCAGCGCGTCACCGTCGTGACAAAAAAAGGGGACATCACGGGGATCATCGGTTCGAAACCGCCTCACATTCTGCCTCCTGACGCCAGAAAAAAAGCCGCCGATATTAAAGAGATGTTCATCGATATCGGGGCGTCCAGCCGTGAAGAAGCAATGGAATGGGGCGTTCTTCCGGGTGACCAGATTGTGCCGTATTTTGAATTTACAGTGATGAACAATGAAAAGCATTTATTGGCAAAGGCATGGGACAACCGTATCGGCTGCGCGATTGCCATCGATGTATTAAAAAATCTGAAAAACAGCGATCATCCGAATGAAGTATACGGGGTCGGAACGGTTCAGGAAGAAGTCGGGCTTCGCGGGGCGAAAACAGCGGCACATACGATTCAGCCTGATATCGCGTTCGGTGTGGATGTCGGAATTGCCGGAGATACACCGGGAATTTCTGAAAAAGAGGCACAAAGCAAAATCGGCGAAGGGCCGCAAATTATTCTGTATGACGCGTCAATGGTATCTCACAAAGGGCTGCGCGACCTTGTCGTGAACACGGCGGAAGAAGCGGGAATTCCTTATCAATTCGATTCCATTGCCGGAGGGGGCACGGATTCAGGTTCCATTCATTTAACCGCAAACGGAGTGCCGGCGCTGTCCATTACGATCGCGACGCGCTACATTCACACTCATGCCGCTATTTTGCATCGGGATGATTATGAGAATACGGTAAAATTGATCACAGAAGTGATTAAAAAATTAGACCGGGAAACGGTTGACCGTATTACTTATCAATAAAGATACGGAAGAATCTGCTTTTTTAAGCAGATTCTTTTTTTTTGTCTGTACAAATATGAGCCCTGCGTCTACAATAAGAGAAGACATAGAAAAATCTGACAACACGTTTTTGAAAGCGCTTTAAAAAAGGGGAGGGTTTACAAATGAAAAACAGATTCAGACGCATGATCCGCTTTTCATGCGCAGCCGTTACAGCCGGTCTGCTGCTGATGTCTTCATCTCCGGCATCTGCCGCGTTTTGGGGGGCATCAAATGAATTGCTTCACGATCCGACAATGGCGAAGGAAGGAAACACGTGGTACGCTTTCGGAACCGGTTTGGAAGGGGAGAGGGGGCTTCGCGTCTTAAAGGCGGGCAGCGGCGGCGTATGGACCGTTCAGAAATCAATCTTTACTTCCCCGCTGTCATGGTGGGGCAATTATGTGCCGAATTACGGGCTGAATCAATGGGCCCCCGATGTTCAATATTTTAACGGAAAGTATTGGCTGTATTATGCCGTTTCTTCATTCGGCAAAAATACCTCCGCGATCGGTCTTGCATCATCTACAAGCCTCAGTTCGGGAAACTGGAAGGACGAAGGGCTCGTCATCCGTTCAACAAGCGCCGATAACTACAATGCAATTGATCCGGAGCTGACAATTGATAAAGACGGAAACCCTTGGCTTGCCTTCGGTTCTTTTTGGAGCGGCATTAAGCTGACAAAGCTTGATAAAAATACAATGAAACCGACGGGATCACTTTATTCCATCGCTGCCAGACCGAATAACGGCGGAGCTTTGGAAGCGCCGGCCATCACCTACCAGAACGGCTACTATTACTTAATGGTGTCGTTTGATAAATGCTGTTCAGGCGTGAATAGTACGTACAAAATCGCTTATGGAAGATCCAAAAGCATCACCGGCCCATATCTCGATAAAAGCGGGAAAAGCATGTCAGAAGGCGGAGGAACGATTCTTGACTCCGGCAATGACCGCTGGAAAGGCCCGGGCGGCCAAGACATTGTGAACGGGAATATTTTAGTGCGTCATGCGTATGATGCCGAAAACAGCGGAATTCCGAAGATGCTCATCAATGATATTGATTGGAGTTCAGGCTGGCCTTCCTATTAATTGATCAGCCGGGCATGTGTGTCCGGCTTTTTTACTTGCAATAAAAGATTGACAGTTTGATTCCTCCTTAACTATAATAAAATTGTTCGTACAAATAAAAGGATAAAAGTTTTATATTTTATATTCGTACGTATATTTTTAAAAATGCAAGCGCTTTATTTTGATGGGAAGGGGAAATGAATGTGCTTCAGAACAAAGAATATGAATTTTGGTTTGTAACGGGAAGCCAGCACTTATACGGAGAGGAAACGCTGCAGCTTGTCGATAAACACGCAAAGGGGATATGTGACGGCCTCAGCGGGGTGTCATCAAGATACAAGATCAGGCATAAACCGGTTGTCACGTCATCTGAAACGATCAGAGAGGTTTTGCGGGAAGCGCAGTATCAAGAAAACTGTGCCGGGGTCGTGACATGGATGCATACATTTTCCCCTGCGAAAATGTGGATTGAAGGTCTTTCCGCTTTTCAAAAGCCGATGCTTCATCTGCATACTCAATATCACCGCGACATCCCGTGGGAAACGATTGATATGGACTTTATGAACAGCAACCAATCCGCTCATGGAGACCGGGAATACGGGTATATCCAGTCAAGAATGGGGCAGACGAGAAAAGTCATCGCAGGCTATTGGGATGATGAGGAAGTCAAACATGACATTTCGCAATGGATGAACACTGCTGCCGCCTGGAATGAAAGCAGGAATATTAAAGTAGCCCGGTTCGGCGACAATATGCGGAATGTGGCGGTTACTGACGGAGACAAAGTCGGCGCCCACATCCAATTCGGCTGGCAGGTTGACGGGTACGGAATCGGCGATCTTACCGAGGTGATGAACAACGTCACCGACACAGAAATTGAGGCGCTTTATGAGGAATACGACAAATTGTATGTCATCAGCGGCGAAACAAAACGGGATGAAGCAAAAGTTGCTTCCATTAAAGAACAGGCGAAAATTGAACTCGGATTAACGGCCTTTCTCGAACGGGGCGGATATACAGCGTTTTCGACCTCCTTTGAAGTTTTGCACGGAATGAAGCAGCTTCCGGGTCTTGCCGTTCAGCGTCTCATGGAGAAAGGGTACGGATTTGCCGGCGAAGGCGATTGGAAAACGGCTGCCCTTGTGCGAATGATGAAAATAATGGCGGACGGAGAACAAACCTCCTTCATGGAAGATTATACGTACCATTTTGAACCGGGGCGTGCGATGATTCTCGGATCACATATGCTTGAAGTATGTCCGACGATCGCCCTTGATCAGCCGAAAATCGAAGTCCATCCTCTCTCAATCGGAGGGAAGGAAGATCCGGCCCGGTTGGTCTTTAACGGAATCGGCGGTTCAGCCATCATCGCCAGCATCATTGATATCGGCGGGCGATTCCGTCTCATTCTGAATGAAGCGGAAGGCAGGGAAATTGATCATGATATGCCGAATCTCCCTGTGGCGCGGGTGCTGTGGAAGCCGGAGCCATCGCTGAAAACAGCTGCAGAAGCATGGATTTTGGCGGGAGGCGCCCACCATACTTGTATGTCCTTCCGGCTTACGGCTGAACAGATGCTTGACTGGGCTGAGATGGCAGGCATTGAAAGCATCTTTATTTCCCGCAATACCGAAATACATGAGCTGAAAAAAGAGCTGAAATGGAATGACGTATTATACCGGCTGGGAGGGAATTGATATGGCGTATACGATTGGTGTTGATTTCGGCACATTGTCCGGCCGGGCGGTGCTTGTCAATGTCCGCACGGGCGAAGAAATCGCGTCTGCGGTAAAAGAATATACTCATGCCGTCATCGACCGCACGCTGCCGAAGACGGGTGAAAAACTCCCTCGGGACTGGGCGCTTCAGCATCCTGCCGATTATATCGAAGTTCTGGAAACGGCGATTCCGAACCTGCTTCAAGAGGCGGGCGCTGATCCAAAAGACGTGATCGGCATAGGAATTGATTTTACCGCCTGCACGATTTTGCCGATAGACGGTGCGGGGCAGCCGCTTTGTATGCTGCCGGAATTTGAACGGGAGCCCCACAGTTATGTGAAGCTGTGGAAGCATCATGCGGCTCAAAAACATGCAGACCGTTTGAACACGATTGCCGAAGACACAAAAGAAACATTCCTTAAAAGATACGGCGGTAAAATTTCTTCTGAATGGATGATCCCGAAAATCATGCAAATCGCGGAAGAAGCGCCGCATATATACAAGGCGGCAGATCGGATTGTGGAAGCGGCAGACTGGATCGTCTATCAATTGTGCGGTTCATTGAAGCGAAGCAACTGCACGGCCGGCTACAAAGCAATCTGGAATGAGGAGACGGGGTATCCGCCGGATCATTTTTTTGAAAAGCTCAACCCGTTAATGAAAACGATTACAAAAGATAAATTAAGCGGCACCATTTATTCAGTCGGGGAAAAGGCAGGAGGTTTGACCGAAAAAATGGCGGAGCTGACCGGGCTTCTGCCGGGGACGGCCGTTGCCGTCGCCAATGTCGACGCCCACGTGTCAGTGCCCGCGGTCGGTATTACAGAGCCGGGGAAAATGCTGATGATTATGGGAACGTCTACCTGCCATGTGCTGCTCGGCGAGGAAGAACATATCGTCCCCGGTATGTGCGGGGTCGTCAATAACGGCATCTTGCCCGGATATGCGGGATATGAAGCGGGACAGTCCTGTGTCGGCGACCACTTTGAATGGTTCGTCAAAACGTGCGTTCCGAGAGACTATGAGAAGGAAGCTGAGGATAAACACATAGACATTCACGAGCTGCTCAGCAAAAAAGCAGCTGAACTTGTTCCGGGGGAAAGCGGCCTTCTCGCGCTTGACTGGTGGAACGGAAACCGGTCAACCTTGGTGGACGCCGATTTGACGGGCATGATGCTCGGCATGACGCTGCACACGAAGCCGGAAGAAATCTACAGGGCATTGATTGAAGCGACGGCGTTCGGAACGAGGATGATTATCGAAACGTTTCGGGAAAACGGCGTTCCGGTCGAGGAGCTTTACGCAGCCGGAGGAATCGCCGAAAAAAATCCGTTTGTCATGCAGATTTATGCAGACGTCACAAATATGGACATTCAATTATCCGGGTCTCCGCAGGCGCCGGCACTGGGCTCCGCGATTTTCGGAGCGCTCGCCGCGGGACGGGAAAACGGGGGATACTCCAATATTGCTGAAGCATGTGCGCATATGGGGAAATTAAAAGACGGCTCTTATGTCCCGGATCGAAAAAGAGCTGAGATTTATGACAGCTTATATGCGGAATATAAAGAGCTCGTTCACTACTTCGGCAAAGAAAACAATGTCATGAAACGCCTGAAAGCCATTAAAAACCGTGATTTTGCGAAAGGGGGGAGCCGCCATGCTTGAAGCGTTAAAAGAAGAAGTGCTCGCCGCCAATCTGAAGCTTGAGGAACATAACCTTGTCACGTTTACATGGGGGAATGTCAGCGGCATTGACAGAGAGAGCGGGAGAATCGTCATTAAACCGAGCGGTGTCGATTACAGTGAGCTGACCGCTGACAAACTGGTCGTCCTGAATGAGGACGGAGACATTCTCGAAGGCTCGCTGAAACCGTCTTCTGACACGCCGACCCATCTTTATCTGTATAAAGCGTTTCCGGCTATCGGCGGAATCGTTCATACGCACTCCCGCTGGGCGACGAGCTGGGCACAGTCCGGAAGAGACATACCCGCTCTCGGAACGACTCACGCGGATTACTTTGAAAGCGCTATACCCTGCACGAGGGAAATGTATGAAGAAGAAATTGTGAAAGATTACGAATATCATACAGGCAAAGTCATAGCCGAAACCTTTCAAAACGAACCGTATGAACAAAATCCGGGTGTCCTCGTCCACAGCCACGGCCCGTTCTGCTGGGGAACGGATGCGCTGAATGCCCTGCATAACGCCGTTGTGCTCGAAACGGTAGCGGAAATGGCCTACCATTCGCTTATGCTGAACAAACAGCTCAGTCCGATCGACAGAGTGCTGCATGATAAGCATTTTTACAGAAAACACGGGGCGAATGCTTATTATGGCCAAACTTGACGCAGCCGGGTTTCTGATTGATTTAGACGGAACCGTATTCAGGGGGCGGGAGCTGATTGACGGAGCAAAAGAAGCCGTTCATACCCTTCAGTCACTGGGCAAAGCCGTTGTCTTTTTAAGCAACCGCGGCAATCTATCAAGAGCAATGTGCCGAAAGAAACTGCTGGGTGCCGGTATCCGCACGGATGAACGGAGCATCGTGCTGTCCTCCAGTGTGACGGCATCATTTTTAAAGAAGCATTATCCTTTGTCAAAGGTGTGGGTGTTAGGAGAGAAAGGGCTGACTGATGAACTCGCTTTAGCGGGTGTCGCCCTGGCGCAAAACCCGCAGGCGGCAGACTGGCTTGTCATCTCCCTGCATGAAACCGTCACCTATGAGGATCTGAATCTCGCTTTTAAGGCGGCTTCCTCCGGCGCGCGCATCATCGCCACGAACCGGGACCGCTCCTTTCCGAATGAAGGCGGCCATGCCATGGATGTCGCGGGAATGATCGGGGCCATTGAAGCATCCGCCGGAGCAAAAACGGAGCTTGTCATCGGCAAACCGTCTTGGCTGATGGCTGAGGCGGCATGTGAAGCGCTCGGACTTCCCCCTGAGGAATGCGCCATTATCGGAGACAGCCTCGAATCTGATATCGCAATGGGCAGCCTGTACGGGATGAAAAGCGTATTGGTTCTGACGGGGTCGGCCAAACTTGGGGAGCCCCGTCTATATGAACCTGACATCGTCCTTGATTCTATTAAAGACCTGACAGGATTAGCGAAGGAGGGAATCCTTTTATGAAACGTTCTCCTGAGAACATTCAATCCGAGTTTGACAAGGAAGGGGCCAGCCGCTCACCGATTCAAATAGAAGATATCGTGATCGGGGCGAATGGAAAAGAAGAGCTTCTCAGATTTCTGCAAAAAAAATGCTGGAATCATCCGGTCATCGTCTGTGACCGGAACACGTACGAGGCGGCGGGGCGTCTGCTTGCGGACGAATTGAGGGCAGGCGGGATCAAAGCGTCAAAAGTCATTATTCCGGAGCATGAAGCCGGGGCCGCCGCTGCTGATGAGAGGACATTGGTCTATACGCTGATCAATCTCGCGGAAGAGACGGATGTCATCATTGCGGCCGGTGCAGGAACGATTCACGACATTACGCGGTTTGCCGCCTACCAGCGCGGATTGCCGTTTATCTCATTCCCCACCGCTCCGTCAGTCGACGGTTTTACGTCGGCGGGAGCGCCGCTCATATTAAACGGAATCAAAACGACGATTCAAACGAAAGCGCCGATCGCCTTATTTGCGGATACGAATGTATTAAAAGAAGCGCCCCGTTCAATGACAGCCGCGGGCTTCGGAGACATGCTCGGAAAAATAACATCGCTGGCAGATTGGGAGATTTCCCGCAGGCTTGCGGGTGAGCCGTACTCAGAAGCCGGGGCGAAGCTTGTGAAAGACGCGCTTTGGCAGTGCATTGATCACCGCGCTGCCATTGCCATGGGAACGGAGGCCGGCATTCAGATGCTGATGGAAGCGCTGATCGTTTCGGGTCTTGTCATGCTTGCGCTTGACCACTCCCGCCCCGCCTCAGGAGGAGAACATCACATCTCGCATTGGATTGAGATGGAAATGCTGAAGGCAAAACAGCCTCCGAATCTCCACGGTGCGAAGGTCGGCTGTGCGTGCGCGGTGCTGAGTGATATTTACAAAGAACTGGCTTGTCACGAAAAGCTTGCTGAACTGCCGCCGCACTTTCGCGAGGCGATTCAATCTGCATATGAAGGGCTTCCCGACGGCAAGACAATTGCCGGGTGGCTCGCATCTGCGGGAGGTCCCGCCTGTTTCGATGAGATCGGTGTAAAACAGGACCTTGTCAGCGATGCGCTTAAGCATGCGCACACACTGCGAGACCGTTATACCGGTTTAACCATCATAAATGAAAATGCAGCGCTCTTTGCACATCATTTGCATCAATAGCCGCACGGCCTAAAGTGGAAGGGGTAATGACATGAAAAAAACGACCGCTGTATGTTTGGTGCTGATGTTGCTCTTCTTGTTTACCGCCGGCTGTTCACAAGAACGGACTGCCGGCCGGCCGGGAGAAACGGAGCTGACGTTTTGGACGTTTAACGGTCTGCACGAACAGTTTTATCAGGAAATGGTCAAAGAATGGAATCAGAAATTTCCGGATCGCAAAATCAAGCTGAATACCGTTGTTTATCCTTATGGACAAATGCATGATAATTTATCGGTTTCGCTGATCGCGGGTGAGGGGCTTCCCGATATAGCCGACGTGGAATTAAGCCGGTTCTCGAACTTTCTGAAGGGGAAGGATATCCCGCTTGCCGATCTGACGCCGCTGATTGAAAAAGACCGCGATAAGTTTGTGGAAGCGCGTCTGGCCTTATACAGCAAAAACGGAAAATTGTACGGCCTTGATACACATGTGGGGACGACCGTCATGTTTTACAACATGGATATCATGAAAAAAGCGGGCGTTGATCCCGCCTCCATTAAGACATGGGAAGATTACCGGCGGGCAGGGAAAAAAGTGCGTGAAGCCGCTGGGAAACCGATGGGAACGGTTGAAACAAACGATTCCGCCACATTCCTATCCATGATTTCGCAGCAAGGGTCAGGCTACTACAGCAAAAACGGAAAATTGATTCTGAACAGCAAGACGAATACAGACACACTGAATTATGTAAAGGACATGGTAAATGATAAAACCCTTCTGCCGGCTCCCGGCGGCGGCCATCACAGCGAAGAATACTACGGTTTTATGAATCAGGGCGGGGCAGCCTCAGTGCTGATGCCCATTTGGTACATGGGACGGTTTATCGATTATATGCCTGATTTAAAAGGAAAAATGGCGATTTACCCTATGCCGGCCTGGAAAGAAGGCGGTGACAGATCAGCGGGTTTAGGCGGAACAGCCACCGTCGTGCCGAAGCAGGCTGAACATCTGAAGCTCGCGAAAGAATTTCTCGGTTTTGCGAAAGGTTCGAAGGAAGGGAATATAAAGCTTTGGACGGTGCTCGGCTTTGACCCGCTCCGCTGGGACGTGTGGAATTCAAAAGAATTGAAGGAGAAAAACAAGTACACGGATTTCTTCCGGAACGGTACGTCAATTTTTTCCTCGCTCCTTGAAATAAAAGATGAGATCAATCCGATTTATCTGCATGAAGACTTCTCTAAAGCGGCTGATCTCGTTGTCAGACAAGTGCTGTTCGATGCGCTGAAGACGCAGGAAAAAACACCTAAGGAAGCCTTGGACGAGGCGGCAGAGCAATTAGAGAAATAGGAGAAGCCGCCCTATTTAACAGTGAAAGCGGGGGAGCTTTTATGAGACTTGTAAAGACAGAGACAGCGCAAACCGTTTCTGCAGTCCGGAAGAAGCCGCGCCGGCGCAATGTGCTGTATTCAAAAAAAGCGGCGCCTTATCTTTTTACGGCGCCATTTATCATTTCGTTTCTCGTTTTCTTTTTGTATCCGATTATCAGCGTGTTTATCATGAGCTTTCAACGGATACTGCCGGGAGAAATTACATTTGTCGGGTTTTCCAATTATACCGCTCTTCTTAATCCAACCTTTTATACGGCATTATTTAACACATTGGAATATACCTTTTGGACGCTGATCGTGCTGATTCCGGTGCCGCTTCTTTTGGCGGTGATTCTGAATTCGAAGCTCGTCAGGTTCAGAAATGTGTTTAAATCGGCTCTGTTTGTACCGGCTTTAACATCGACGATCGTAGCGGGGATTATTTTCCGTCTGATGTTCGGAGAAATGAATACGTCGCTTGCAAACGAGCTGATGATGAAGCTTGGCGCATCACCCCAAAACTGGCTCAACAACAAAGGTACCGGCATGTTTTTAATGGTGCTGCTTGCGTCATGGAGGTGGATGGGGATTAACATTCTTTACTTTCTGGCGGGATTGCAAAACGTGCCGAAAGAATTGTATGAAGCGGCTGAAATTGACGGGGCGAGTACGTGGAAAAAGTTCCGGCATATTACCCTTCCATTTTTAAAGCCGGTGTCCGTTTATGTGTTAACGATCAGTATTATCGGCGGTTTCAGAATGTTTGAGGAAAGCTATGTGCTTTGGCAGAATAATTCCCCGGGCAATATCGGCCTCACGCTTGTCGGTTATTTATATCAGCAGGGGCTTGCATACAACGAAATGGGGTACGGGGCCGCAATCGGAATTGTCCTTTTGCTTGTCATCTTACTAGTCAGTCTTGTTTCACTGAAACTGTCCGGTTCGTTTAAAGGGGAGGGATAAGCGTTGCGTAACAATCACATGTCTTCCGTGTACAGAGTTGCGTTCACCTTGTTTTTTATCATGCTGAGCCTGTTGTATATCTTTCCGATGATCTGTCTATTGCTCGGTTCTTTAAAGCCATCATCTGAGCTAATGCGCATCGGGCTGAATCTGCGCCTTGATCCGGATGTGATGAGCCTTGATAACTACACCTATTTGTTCAACGGGGGGAGCATTTATTTCAAATGGTTTTTTAACAGCCTGCTTCTCGGCGTTCTCACCACGGTTCTCACGCTGTTTTTTTCCTCTTTGATCGGCTACGGACTCGGTGTCTACGAATTTAAAGGCAGAAATATTATTTTCGTTCTTGTGCTGATCATTATGATGGTGCCTCTTGAAGTGATGATGCTTCCGTTGTTCAAATTGACGGTGGGTCTTCATTTGATCGATTCTTATACTGGGGTGATTCTGCCGTTTATTGTGTCGCCTGTCGCCGTGTTCTTTTTCCGGCAATATGCGCTCGGACTTCCGAAGGATCTGCTTGATTCAGCGAGAATGGACGGCTGCACCGAATTCGGCATTTTTTTCAGAATTATGGCGCCGCTCATGAAACCGGCATTCGGGGCAATGATCATTCTTCAATCTTTAAACAGCTGGAATAACTTTTTATGGCCTCTGATCGTGCTTCGGTCGAAAGAAATGTTTACGCTTCCAATCGGACTTTCAGGGCTGCTGAGTCCGTACGGCAACAACTATGACATGCTGATTTCCGGGTCCGTTTTTGCGATACTGCCGGTGATCATCATATTCTTGTTTTTCCAAAAATACTTCATTTCCGGACTCACAGTAGGCGGAGTGAAGGGATAGAGAGAGGGAGGAAATATAATGAAAAAAGCGGGGATTACAGCAGATAAAGAATATATCATCGGTGAAGTGGACAAACGGATGTACGGATCATTTATAGAACATATGGGCCGGGCGGTGTATGAAGGCATTTATGAGCCCGGACACCCGAAAGCCGACAAGGACGGCTTCAGAACAGACGTGCAGGAGTTAATCAAGGAATTGCAAGTGCCGTTCATCCGCTATCCGGGAGGGAATTTTCTCTCGGGCTACAATTGGGAAGACGGCGTCGGGCCGGTGAAGGACCGCCCGCGGAGGCTTGATTTGGCATGGCAGACGACAGAAACGAACGAAGTAGGGACGAATGAATTTTTAACGTGGGCGAAAAAAGTGAACGCCGAAGTGAATATGGCGGTCAATCTCGGGACGAGAGGGATCGATGCCGCCCGGAACCTCGTCGAATACTGCAACCATCCTGAAGGGTCATACTGGAGCGACTTACGAAAATCGCACGGATATGAAAAACCTTACGGCATCAAAACATGGTGCTTAGGAAATGAGATGGACGGCCCTTGGCAGATCGGTCATAAAACGGCGCATGAATACGGACGGCTCGCCGCTGAAACGGCAAAGGTGATGAAATGGACGGACCCGACGATCGAATTGGTGGCTTGCGGAAGCTCAAACAGCGGCATGCCGTCCTTCATCGAGTGGGAGGCCGAGGTGCTTGAGCATACGTACGAGCATGTGGATTACATCTCACTGCATACGTATTACGGCAACCATGAAAATGATCTTGAAAACTATTTGGCGAAGTCGATGGATTTAGACCATTTTATTAAATCCGTCACAGCCGTATGTGATTATATGAAAGCGAAAAAACGCAGCAAAAAAACGATTCACCTTTCTTTAGATGAATGGAATGTGTGGTATCACTCAAATGAAGCGGATAAAAAAGTGGAGCCATGGATTACGGCCCGGCCGATTCTTGAAGACATCTACAATTTTGAAGATGCGCTGTTGATCGGTTCACTGCTGATTACGATGCTGCAGCATGCGGACAGACTAAAGATCGCCTGTCTCGCCCAGCTTGTCAACGTAATTGCGCCTATCATGACCGAAAAGGGCGGAGAAGCATGGAGACAGCCGATCTTTTATCCTTACATGCACGCCTCTGTATACGGGAGAGGGACTTCAATGAAGCTGCTGATCACCTCCCCGAAATACGACTCAGCGGATTTTACGGATGTGCCGTATGTTGATGCCGCGGCCGTTTACCATGAAGAGGATGAAGCACTGACCATTTTTGCCGTCAACAAAAGCAAGGAACTGATGGAAACGGAGATCAAGCTGAGGGGGTTTGAAGATTACCGCATCATTGAGCATATCGTGCTGGAGCATCAGGATATGAAAGCGACCAATCAAAAAAACAGAAAAGAAGTCACGCCTCACTCAAACGGAACGTCTTCGGCAAATGCTGAAGGGATAACGGCTCATTTTACTCCGCTGTCCTGGAATGTCATCCGTTTATCAGGCAAATAATGTTCCGAAAAGCCGGGCTGCGCCGCCGGCTTTTTTTTACGCAAAAATCATCTCCTGTTATCTGATAATTGTGATAATATTTAGAAAAAGAGAAAAGGGGCTGGGATTAAATGAATGCGATTACAATCGTCATAGCGTCTATATGTATTCTGGCGATCGCCTATCGGCTTTACGGTACCTTTATGATGGTCAAAGTATTAAAAATCAATGATCAGACACCGACTCCGGCCCATGTGCTTGAGGATGGGAAAGATTATGTGCCGACGAATAAGTGGGTGTCATTCGGCCACCACTTCGCGGCAATCGCCGCTGCCGGCCCGCTTGTCGGACCGATTCTGGCAGCTCAGTTCGGCTATCTGCCCGGGCTTTTATGGCTGTTAATCGGGGCGGTGATCGGAGGAGCCGTGCACGATATTGTCGTATTGTTTGCATCAATGCGGAAAAACGGGAAAACGCTTTCTGAAGTCGCCAAAGAAGAGCTCGGCCCGGTGGCGGGTTTTTGCACGGGTCTCTCGATGCTGTTTATCATTACGATCACGATGGCGGGGCTGTCCATGGTTGTGCTGCACGCGCTTGAGAAAAACCCGTGGGGAACGTTTGCGGTGGGCATTACGATTCCGATCGCGATGGGGGTCGGCCTCTACTATAAAAAAACGGGCAATCTCAAACTCGCATCAACTGTCGGGTTTCTTTTGTTAATGGCCGGTGTTGTCATCGGGCCGCGGCTGCAGACAACGGCTCTCGGGGACATGCTGACACTGGATGCGAAAACGCTTGCAGTGGCGCTTCCTGTCTATGCGTTTTTCGCCGCGGCGCTTCCGGTTTGGCTTTTGCTGGCTCCGCGTGACTATTTAAGCAGTTTTATGAAAATCGGGGTTTTTGCCGCTTTGATCGCAGGCGTCTTTTTCGTCAATCCCGCCATTAAATTTCCGGCCGTAACGGAGTTTATTCACGGCGGAGGGCCGGTGATCGCGGGTCCTGTCTGGCCGTTTATTTCAATAACGATTGCCTGCGGCGCCATTTCGGGTTTTCATGCATTTGTCGGTTCCGGCACAACACCGAAAATGCTGGATAAATGGAGTGATATAAAGCCGGTTGCTTTCGGAGCGATGCTTGTGGAATGTCTCGTCGGAATTATGGCGCTCATTGCAGCTGCCGCTCTCGAGCCCGCCGACTATTTTGCTATTAACAGCACGCCTGAAATATTCCGCACCCTCGGGATGAATGTCGTCCATCTGCCTGAATTGAGTAAAGAAATCGGGCTCAGTCTGGAAGGAAGAACGGGCGGCGCTGTTACGCTTGCTGTCGGAATGACGTATATCTTTACGGAGATTCCGTTTTTCAGTCATTTGGCTTCATACTTTTTTCAATTCGTCATTATGTTTGAAGCGGTGTTTATTTTAACGGCGATTGATGCGGGAACCCGTGTCGCCCGGTACTTGATTCAAGAGTTTTTCGGAGAGGTCTATAAGCCGCTGAAAAAAACAGACTGGCTGCCGGGCTCGATTTTCTCAAGCGCGCTCGCCTGCCTGCTGTGGGGCTATCTTCTGTATTCGGGCGACATCAGCTCCATTTGGGCGCTGTTCGGCGTATCCAATCAGCTTATGGCGTCTGTCGGCTTAATTATCGGTGCGACCGTCGTATTAAAAATAGCGGATAAGCGGCGCTATATGCTGACATGCCTGATTCCTCTCGCTTATTTGTACGTGACCGTCAACTATGCGGGTTATTGGATGGTGAGGTATGTGTATTTGAACCCCGAAGCGGCGGGATACAACGTGCTGAATGGCGTTTTATCCATTATCATGCTCATTCTCGGGCTTGTGATTATCATTGCGGCTGTGAAAAAATGGGCGAATGTATGGCGTGATCCGAGTGCCAGACTGGAAGCTTCAATACCCGGATAAATCCGCGGCCGTCCGAACATTGCAGCATCATAAAAAAGCAGAGAGCCGATATGTCTCTCTGCTTTCATCTTATGACAAATCCGCCGCTTCCAAAAGGTAATCCGCCAAATGAACCGCGCGGACACGGCCAGTTAATCCTTCGCGTAAAATGCCGAGCTGCATTTGCAGAAGGCATCCGGGATTGGCTGTCACGATGACGGCGGCCTCCGTTTTTCCGGCGGCTTTCATCTTACTGTCTAATATTTTCATAGACATCTCTGACTCTGTTATATTATAAATTCCCGCCGACCCGCAGCAGCTGTCGGCCTTTTCCATTTCTCTGTACTCAGCCCCTTTAATGCTTTTCAAAAGCGTGCGCGGTTCCTCTGACGTATGCATCACATTGCGGAGATGGCAGGAGTCCTGATATGTGACGATATGAGGAGACTGCGCCCGCAGGTTTTTTTGATGGAACTTCAGATCAACCAGTACGGATGAAAAGTCTTTGAGCTTCCGGACGAATTGTCCGGCACGTTCCGCCCATCCAGGTTCATCTTTCAGTAAATGCGGATATTCCTGAAGAAAGGCGCCGCATCCGCCGGCGTTTGTAATGATATAATCAGCGTCAAGCGCCTCAAAAGCCGCGATATTCCGCTTGGCCAGTTCTTTTCCCATCTCTTTTTCTCCGCTGTGCCCGTGAAGCGCGCCGCAGCACGCCTGGCCGTCCGGAACCGCGATTTCACACCCGGCCGCCTGTAAAAGCGCCGTTGTCGCATGATTTGTCGCTAAAAACATCGTATCCATTAAGCAGCCCGAGAAAAAAGCGGCCCGTTTTTGGACGGGACCCGCGGCAGGAAGAAAACGCGGCCTTTCCTTCATGTCTTTCCGTTTCGGGGCGGGCGGGAGCACTTGTTCCATTGTGCGCAGATGTTCAGGCAAAACGCGCAGCATACCGGTTTTTCTGACGGCGGTCTGCAGTCCCGATCTTTGGTATATTCCGAGAAGATTCACGGCTGTCTGCATGCGGTTTTGGTGAGGGAAAAGCCCGGTGAAGGCGGCTTTCCGCAAGAGGCGCACGCCCGGCTTATGTTTTTTATTTTGATGAATGATATCCCTCGCTTCTTCAAGCAGCTGTCCGTAATTGACCCCTGCCGGACAAACGGGCTCGCATGCACGGCATCCGAGACACAGCGAAAGTGAGCGCTCGACATCTTCATCCGGCTCGATCAGTCCGTCAGTGACGGCTTTCATCAGGGCGATCCGGCCGCGCGGCGAATGGGATTCTTGAAATCCCGATTCGATATAGGTCGGACAGGAAGGAAGGCAGAAGCCGCAGCGCATACAGTTCAGCAATTCACCTTCATCCATGCGGTTTTTGAATTCTGTTTGAATTTGTTGCTGCTCTTTAGCCGTTGTCATTTCATCACCACCACGCGTTTCCTTGATGAATTGGCGAATATTTTTCCCGGATTCAGCAGATTTTGGGGATCAAGCGCTTGTTTGATCGCTTTCATGGCGGTGATGCCTTCTGTTTTCAGCTTCATTTCTAAATACGGCGCTTTTACGATGCCGACCCCGTGTTCACCCGTTATCGTCCCGCCCAGCTCAATCGCTTTTTCAAAAATGGCGGCAAAAGCTTTTTCGACACGTTCCATCTCCTCTGTATTTCGGATATCGGTGGTGCACGTCGGATGGAGGTTGCCGTCTCCGGCATGGCCGAATGTGCAGATGGACAGGCCGTATGTTTCTGCAATCTCGTTAATGGCTTTGACCATGCTGGCAATTTGTGATCTCGGCACGGTCGCATCTTCCAGAATCGTTGTCGGTTTCAGCCGGGCAAGGGCTGATAATGCGGACCGTCTGGCCTCTGTAAGCGCGAATGCCTCTTCCTCGGTTTCAGCCGTTTGGACGGATACGGCGGCTCCGTTTTTACAAATCGCTTCGATTTTTTCCATATCTCGTCTGACCGTGTCGATGTCACCGTCCTGTTCGATCAGCAGCACCGCTTTTGCGTCGGTCGGAAGCCCGATCTTGGCGTAATCTTCAATGACCTGCAGTGTCGGCTGATCAAGAAATTCGAGTGTCGCCGGAATGATTTTTTCAGCGATGATGGCAGAAACCGATTCCGCAGCCGCTTCAATATGTTCATAGAGTGCAAGCAGCGTTTTTTTCGTTTCCGGCTTCGGAACCAGCTTTAAAGTCGCTTCCGTCACAACGCCGAGCGTCCCTTCTGATCCGACGAAAAGCCGGGTCAGATCATAACCGGCGACATCCTTTGTCAGCTTTCCTCCTGTGCGGATGATATCGCCTGAAGCCAATACGGCTTCAAGGCCGAGGACATAATCCCGGGTGACGCCGTACTTCAAACCGCGCAGCCCGCCGGAATTTTCATTAATATTCCCGCCGATTGTCGATATTTTCATGCTGCTCGGATCAGGCGGATAAAATAAACCTTTTTGTTCAACCGCACGGATCATATCTTGCGTAATCACGCCCGGCTGGACGGTTGCCGTCAAATTTTCTTCATCGATTTCTAGAATGCGGTTCATATGTTTGAATAAAAGCACAAGCCCGCCTTCAGACGGACATGTGCCGCCGCATAAGTTTGTGCCTGAACCCCTCGGCACGATCGGAATGTCATGCCTGCTGCAAATCGTTAATATACGGGACACGTCATCCGCGCTGCGGGGGGCGATTACCGCATCCGGCATGGCTTGCAGCTGAGGAGCCGCATCATAAGAATACACAAGACGGCCCGCCGCCGAATCATCATAATTCTCCTTCCCGACCGTCCGGATGAACGCTTCTTTTGCCTCTCGTGAAATCATGTTCTCCCAACCTCCCTGATAAGAAAAGCGTTTTCATTTAATTGTAAAGAAAAACGATTCCGCACACTATGGAGAAACATATGAAAAATGATGATATGATTACGTGATTTTTGTATGTTGATCTAAAAAGCGCAGCGCCAAATAAAAAGCCGTTATGTCTTCAGGGCGGTCCAGCTTCATATTTGTCAGTGATTCCAGTTTGGAAAGACGGTAGCGCAATGTGTTGATATGAATATGCATGTCGTCGGCGGTGCGCTTTAACGATAATTGCCGGTCGAAAAAGGCGCGCAGCGTATCCAGAAGTTCTTCCCGGCCGAGTACATGCTCGAGAACCCGCCGTGAAAATTCCGACCTCGTGCGGGGTGTGATATCGGCAAGACACATATCCAGTTTTAAATCTTCTTCAAAGACGGCCTGCTTGTCACCGATTCCGGCTGAAAGTGCTTTATCTGCCTGTTCGTATGATTCCGTGAGGCGCTCTCCCGGAACGATCCGTCCGATGCCAGCGGTGACAGGCTGCCCAAAAACGGCGCCGATCTTTTTAATGAGCTGTGTTTTGGAAGCCGAATTTGCTTCATGATTAATGAGAATGCGTTCATTTCCCCAGCGGACAAACAGGTCTTCAGGGCATTCGTACTGCCAGAGCCGCCCGAGCTCCTCCGCTTTATATTGCTCATAACGGCCTTGAATGAGTATGATCCGGCGGTATGCATGAAGGTCTGCGCCGATGAGCTTTGCTTTTTCTAAAAAGCCCGGAGACCATTCTTTCAGCTGCAGCCAATCAACCATAAAGGATTCAAGCATTCTCGCACGCCACTGCGCTTCTTCCATATGGCGCGTTTCTTTAATAAACAGCTCCGTCATTTTTCTGAGCAATTCTCCGAAAGGCAGGATATCGTCAGGGTCTCCTGTCAGGCCGAATACTCCGATCACTTCATGGCCTGAAAAAACGGGGAGGTTCAGTCCTGCTTTTACGCCCTCGAGCCGTTTTTCATCTTCTTTCGTAATGATGACATTCCGTTTTTCGCGCGCGCAGATCAGTGCGCCTTCATGAAACCATCCGGCGCGCGCCTCGTTGGTGCCCGCGATGATCATCCCTTTTGTATCGGCAATAATCACTTCGCGGCTGTACATATGTTTGACTTCGGCAATCAATTTCTTTGCCAGTTCCGGCTGTAACTGCATGGCGATCCCCCTCGCCATTATTATACAAAAAAAACCGGGTGTCCCATCACCCGGTTCATGCTTATTGCGCAGGTTTTAATCCGCCTTCAAGTGTTTTGAGCATTTCATTTTTTTCTGAGTCCGACGCATGCTGCCAAAGAACTTCGAATAAGACGCCGAGGCCCGGAAGCATTTTTTCTTCACCGCTTTGGATGGCGTCAACGATCGTATGCTCCAGCTGATCCTGGTTATTGCCGGTTACATTGGCAATAACGGCGTTGCGTAAATTAAGATCCATTACAACCGCTCCTTTTTCTGAATGTGATACGCATATTCTTACCGCGCACGCGGTTTATTATGTGCTGTTCTTAAGATATAATAACAACATGCATGAAAAAAGGAGAGCACAGACATAAAGTGAAACGAATCGACTCTGCAAAAAACCAAAAAGTGAAGGACTGGAAAAAACTTCACACAAAAAAAGAGAGACTTAAAACGAATACATTTCTGATAGAAGGAGAGCATCTGGCAGAAGAAGCGCTCAAATCAAAGGGAACGGTAAAAGAAATTCTCGTAAACGATGAGAGCGCCATCCCGGCCGATCTGGACATGAGCATTCCGTGCTACGTGCTGAGCGAAGACGCGTTTTCAGCCGTGACGGAAACAGAAACGCCGCAGCGGATCGCCGCGGTCTGCCATATGCCGGATAGGCAGCCTGATCAGCTGAAGCGGCTGCTTCTGATTGATGCCGTGCAGGACCCGGGGAATTTAGGAACAATGATCAGAACGGCAGATGCAGCGGGGATCGACGCCGTTGTCCTTGGTGAGGGAACAGCAGACCCGTACAATGGAAAAACGCTGCGTTCAGCACAAGGTTCTCATTTTCATATTCCCATTTTGAAACGTCCGCTTGATGAGTTTACCGCTGAGCTGAAATCACAAGGCGTCGCGATCTACGGCACGGCGCTTGAAAACGGTGCGGCTTATCAAAGCGTGAAGCCTGAAGAATCGTTCGCGTTAATCGTCGGGAACGAGGGGGCGGGAGTGGACTCCGGCCTTCTGCAAAAAACGGATCTCAACCTGTACGTTCCGCTGTACGGGCAGGCGGAATCGCTGAATGTGGCGGTAGCGGCCGCCATCCTCGTTTATCATCTCAGAGGATAGGTTGCGAAAAGCCTTGGATTTCACTATAATAGATAGCAATAATGTAAAAACCGTGACAGAGGACGTCAATTTTTGCACACACTGCCTTCCAGGGAGAAAATGCCGCTGACTGAAAGCATTTTTATCGCAGCACAAAAATTGATTTTCACCTCTCGAGTTGTCACCGGGACCGCGCCAAACGCGCGTAAAGGTGAACCGGAACGATCGTTTCCGTTATGTCAATGAAGCTGTCGGCAGATGAAGTCTGCCTTAAAAAGGGTGGTACCGCGGCCACAACTCGTCCCTTCTCTCAAGGGGCGGGTTTTTTTGTTTTCTGAAAAAGGCATAGAACGGTTTGGTTTACATAAAAGGAGGATGCATGATGGAAGAGAAGCTTAAACAGCTCGAACTGGAAGCTGCAGAAAAAGTAGAAGCGGCGGGTTCATTAAAAGAAGTTAACGACATTCGAGTGCAATATCTCGGAAAAAAAGGGCCGATTACAGAAGTTCTCCGCGGCATGGGCAAACTGTCCGCCGAAGAGCGCCCGAAAATGGGAGCGCTCGCCAATGAAGTGAGAGAGCGCATTGCAGCAGCCATTACGGCGAAAAATGAACAGCTTGAACAAGAAGAAATGAATAAAAAACTCAGCAGCCAGACGATTGACGTCACGTTGCCGGGCAGTCAGGTAAACATCGGCGGACGCCATCCGCTGACGGTCGTTATTGAAGAAATTGAAGATTTATTTATCGGCATGGGATATACCGTCGAAGAAGGCCCTGAAGTGGAAACGGATTATTACAACTTTGAGGCGCTGAACCTGCCGAAGGAACATCCGGCCCGCGACATGCAGGACAGCTTTTACATTACAGAAGAAATGCTGATGAGAACGCAGACGTCACCGGTGCAGACGCGCACGATGGAAAAGCATAAAGGAAAAGGCCCCGTCAAAATCATTTGTCCCGGTAAAGTGTATCGCCGCGACAACGATGACGCGACACATTCCCATCAATTCATGCAGATCGAGGGTCTCGTCGTCGACCGCAAAATCAGCATGAGCGACCTGAAAGGCACGCTTGAATTGGTCGCCAAAAAAATGTTCGGCCAAGATCGTGAAATCAGGCTCCGTCCGAGCTTTTTCCCATTCACAGAGCCTTCTGTCGAGGTGGATGTGACCTGCTTTAAGTGCGGCGGACAAGGCTGCTCCGTCTGCAAAAAAACAGGCTGGATTGAAATTCTCGGCGCCGGCATGGTTCACCCGAACGTGCTGAAGATGGCTGGATTCAATCCTGAGGAATACCAGGGTTTTGCTTTCGGAATGGGTGTGGAACGTATCGCGATGCTGAAATACGGCATTGAAGATATCCGCCATTTCTATACCAATGATGTCAGATTCATTTCGCAGTTTAAACAGGCGTAAGAGGAGGATACACATGTTTGTTTCTTATAAATGGTTAGAAGATTACGTTGACTTGCAGGGAATCGACCCGGCCGTGCTTGCAGAAAAAATTACGAGAGCCGGTATTGAAGTTGAGGGTATCGAGTATAAAGGGGAGGGCGTAAAAGGCGTTGTCATCGGATACGTCCTTGAGCGCGAACAGCACCCGAATGCCGACAAACTCAACAAATGCCTTGTTGATATCGGTGCGGAGGAACCCGTGCAGATTATCTGCGGCGCCCCGAATGTTGATAAAGGACAGAAGGTTGCCGTTGCAACGGTCGGAGCCGTGCTTCCCGGCAATTTCAAGATTAAAAAAGCCAAGCTGCGCGGCGAAGCGTCTCACGGCATGATCTGTTCCCTTCAGGAGCTCGGAATTGAAAGCAAGCTCGTGGCGAAAGAATATGCGGAAGGCATTTTCGTTTTTCCGAATGATGCTGAAACGGGAGCTGACGCAATGGCGGCCCTTCAGCTTGATGATGCGATTTTAGAATTGGGTTTAACGCCGAACCGCGCCGACGCGATGAACATGCTAGGCGTGGCTTATGAAGTTGCGGCTATCCTCGGCGCAGAGGTAAAGCTTCCGGAGGCTTCATATGAAAAAGCGGCAGAAAAAGCGGCGGATGCTGTTTCCGTTAAGGTTGAAGATACGCAGGCCAATCCGCATTATGCCGCAAAAATCATTAAAAACGTCAAAATCGGCCCGTCACCGCTTTGGATGCAGACGAAGCTGATGAATGCAGGCATCCGCCCGCATAACAACGTCGTGGACATTACAAACTTCGTCCTCCTTGAGTACGGACAGCCGCTTCACGCTTTCGATTACGACCGGTTCGGTTCAAAAGAGGTCGTCGTCAGAAAAGCGGCGGAAAACGAAACCATCGTAACGCTGGATGAACAAGAGCGAAAGCTGTCAAGCAGCCATTTGGTCATCACAAACGGAAAAAAAGCGCAAGCCGTTGCGGGAGTCATGGGCGGAGCTGAGTCTGAAGTCCGTGAAGACACCACTGCGATTTTACTGGAGGCCGCTTATTTCGACGGACAGACCGTCCGCAAAGCGTCGAGAGACCTCGGATTGAGAAGCGAAGCGAGCGCCAGATATGAAAAAGGCATTGATCCGGCCCGCGTTTTGCTGGCGGCTGAACGGGCCTGCAGTCTCATTCAGGCATATGCCGGCGGAGAAGTGCTCTCAGGCACGGTTGAAGAAAACCATCTGAAAATTGAAGCAAACAATATTCACGTGTCTGTTGAAAAAGTGAACGCCGTGCTCGGCATGACAATCGCTAAAGAAGAAATCATCAGCATTTACAAGCGCCTCGGGTTTGCAGTCGGTGAAGCTGAAGACGTTCTCGTCGTAACGGTGCCGTCGCGCCGCGGAGATATTAGAATAGAAGAAGACCTGATTGAAGAAGCGGCGAGATTGTACGGGTATGACAATATTCCGTCCACGCTTCCGGAAACGGCCGGCACGACAGGCGGCTTGACACCGTATCAGGCAAAACGCCGGAAAGTGAGACGTTTCCTTGAAGGAGCGGGTCTTTCACAAGCGACCACTTATTCATTAACGAATGATAAAAAAGCGGCCGCTTTTGCGATCGAAAAATCATTCAATACGATGCTTGCTCTGCCGATGAGCGAAGAAAGAAGCATTCTCAGACACAGCCTCGTGCCGAATCTTCTTGAAGCCGTTTCATACAATCTGGCCAGACAGACTGATTCCGTTGCTTTATATGAAACGGGTTCTGTATTTCTGACGAAAGAAGAAAACACAAAACCGGTTGAAAAAGAACGGGTTGCCGGAGCTGTAACCGGATTGTGGCGCAAAAATTTATGGCAGGGTGAGAAAAAGCAGGTTGATTTCTTCGTCGCCAAAGGAATCGTTGAAGGCCTGCTGCATCAATTGAATGTGTCAGACCGTGTTGAATTTGTCCAGTCAGAACGCAAAAACATGCATCCCGGCCGGACGGCAAACATTCTATTGAACGGTTCGCTTGCCGGATTTATCGGCCAGGTGCATCCGGCAATGGAAAAAGAGCTGGATATCAAAGAAACGTATGTGTTCGAGCTTGATCTGCACGCGCTTCTGACCGAGGAAACAGAACCTGTCGTGTATACGCCGATTCCGAAGTACCCGTCCGTCACGCGCGACATTGCGCTTGTGGCAGATAAAACCGTTACAAGCGGACAGCTTGAAGCCGTGATCAAAGAAGCCGGCGGCGCGCTGCTGAAAGAAGTCACCGTGTTTGATGTGTACGAAGGTGAGCATATGGAAGAAGGCAAAAAATCCGTCGCCTTCTCGCTCCAATATGTTAACCCTGAACAAACATTGACAGAAGAAGAAGTGACAAAAGTTCATGAAAACGTGCTGAAAGCGCTGGAAGAAACGTATCAGGCCGTATTAAGAGGATAAAGAAAAAGCTTGCAGATCACTGGGACTGCCCCCCGTTTTTGAGACAGGGGTCAAAACACCTTTTAAACAGCCAATTGCCGATAGTTTATCGGTGATTGGTTGTTTAGTTTGGTTTGAATACGAATATTGTTATAATAATGAATGTATTCTATGACAGTGCGTTCTACGATGGCAGTCGTAGTTCGATCAATGCTGTTAAGATAGAACGTTTCAGACTTTAGCGAGGAATGAAACGATTCGATGGAGGCATTATCAGCGGGCGTCCCTTTGCGGGACATGCTCATGGTAATGCCTTTTGTTTTAACAGCTTT